>CAWIFU010000016.1:0-157475 GCA_963835475.1 Candidatus Bathyarchaeota archaeon | reverse complement strand
CATGTATAGTATTCCAACTCTTAGCTTAATGGCGAATTCTGTCGCATCATTATTTACGAGTTCTAAATGGGGAACGCTTTGAACCTTAAGAAACTGTTTGTGGCCGAAATTGCGATTATAATTTTAGTAATCGTAATAGTTGCGGTTTTTGTTGAAATTTCCCCGTTTCTCTCAGCTTCAACTCAAACTGGCCAAATTGGCGTCTACAATCAAAGATTGTACGCCCAAAACACAGTCACTCTTGCCCAAGGCCAAAGTGCAAGTTCAATGTTTAATTACACAACTTACGATCCTGCCATACTGGTGGTCGATTTAGCGTTCAAAGATTGGCAGGCTCCTGGAACATTATCTTTGTACTGCAATGGCATATTGATAAATACGTTTGAGGCCACGCCCAGTCTTCCATCGATTGAATCGACCGCGGTAACTTTTTCAGGCTCTGACATAGTGAAGCCACCGCCCTCCAAACTTGCAATATCATCCATTTTCGCTTACGGAAATGAAATTTCAATTGTGTCACCTCAACAAAACGGGTACGCAGGGACTTTCAGTTATCAAGTAAGTATTAGGGGAAGTAGATGAAATGAACCAACGAGTTACGATTTATATAATTGCACTCTTGCTCGCATTTGTAGTTGGATCATGCATTGTTAGCGAAATCTCTTGGTCGAACAAAGAGAATACACCTGATTCCTTACGCCAAATCGTGGGGCTACCAAGCGTGGCAGTTGGAAACCTTAACCCTTCAGCTAGAAATCCTGGAGTGGAATTATTATGCACTGGACTTTATGATGTTCCTGGCGGCTACTGCAACTATTTCACGTTAGGTGTTCCATTTACTAATTTCAGTAACCCAACAGGCTTTACTGTAGTTAACAATTTCAATGAGAGTGGAAAGTGAAATGAAACGCTTTAAGAATCTTTTGAATTATGCCTTGAATTGCATTCAGAGATACCGGTTGAGAACGGCTGTTATTCTTATCTGCCTCACCATTGCAGCTTCCACTTTTTCTGCAGTTGCGTTCATGTCGGATGGGCTTGTGAGAGAGGGAGCTCTGAGTTTGAAATATACTCCTGACTTAACTGTTCAGGGAATACAAGCTGGAAGACAAACGCTCATTTCGACTAGTTATGTGGGTAGTATTTTGGGTTCTGCTTCAGGTGTTAGTGGCATTTCTGAGCGTATTTGGGGCTATGGAAACGTTGGCAATACCCTAATTGTCGTTATGGGAATCGATGTGGGCAACGCTGCTACAATCAATCAGACATCGCATCAACTTGGTAGTTTTAAAATCGATCAGGCAGCTCCTTATCCCTTGGAGTCTGGGCAGTTTCTTAATCCTCAGTTGAATGGAACTGTTGTAATTGGCAAGGGGATTGCAGAATTACTTGGTGCTCATGTAGGAACAGAATTGTCTATACTAACAGAATCCAATGAAATCAAGCAATACACTATCGTTGGAATATTCAACAGCGAATCCAGTATCTACAACGCCGACATGATACTGATGAACCTCAACGATGCCCGAGCATTCTTCAGCATACCTGATGACAAAGTAACTGATTTGATGGTGTATGTAACTCCCGTTAACTCTCAAACAAAAACTGTTTTGGTAAATGAGGTTGCCCGATCGATTTCTGGGTTGCCTAATTGTCGGGTAGTAACAAAGGATGTTCTTCTAAGTGCTCAAGAAAAAACCTACGGCGACCGCTCAGGGTTCTTTTCGATTGTTTGGTACGTAATTTTGATTGCAGTTGCCATAATTGCGTTTAACCAGACGGTTGTAGTTGGGCACGAATCCAAGTTTGAGGTGGGTTTGCTTAAGGCGCTTGGTTTTTCTACGTCTGATGTTATTCAGGTTCGATTGGTGGAGAGCCTGGTGCTTGGAACGTTGGCTGGTGCTATAGGCATAACCGTTGGAATATTGTTTGATAGTGTTTTGGGTGCGCCTGTCCTTAGAGATTTTATGTTAGGCTGGGCGAACCTCTATCCCGGCTTCCCAGTACCCGTCTATATTAGCCCCCAAACTGTACTCTTCACGTTTGCCGTAACGATTGTTCCGCTTCTCTTTGCCACGGTAATACCCTCCTGGCTCAACGCCACTGTTGATCCAGATATTTCCATGAGAGGTGCACGAGCATGATAGAAGCTGTAAACCTGACTAAAATCTACAATCAAGGAAAAAAACACGAAGTTCAAGCCGTAACCGACGCCAACTTGACGATTGAAAGCGGTGAGATAACAGTGTTGGTTGGACCCAGTGGCTGCGGAAAAACTACCCTGATGAGCATGATCGGCCAATTGCTAACCCCCACAAAGGGTAAGGTGGTTATAGATAATGAAAATATTTCCGCCTACTCTGATGGTTGGAAAGCAATCTTTAGAAGGGAAAACATGGGGTTCGTCTTTCAACATATCAATCTTCTTCCCAGCTTTAACGCTTTGGAAAACGTGATGACTCCACTTCTCTGTCACGACGTTGATCCAGCAGAATTCAAAGATGCTGCCCTTGAATTGTTGAATCAACTGGGCTTGTCGGAAAGAGCATACTTCAATGTGGAACAGCTCTCGGGTGGACAACAGCAACGCGTGGCAGTTGCAAGAGCACTGATAACTGAGCCAACAATAATAGTTGCTGACGAACCGTTAACGTTTGTTGATGAGGCTTCCGCTAAGACGATAACTGATTTCTTTCAAAAACTCAAAGATGAAGGAAAAACAATATTGATTTCAACGCATGCCACCAACTTGGCAAAGTTGGCGGATAAGACTTATGTAATAAGCGAAGGAAAGGTTGTTGATTCCTATTAGATTTAGATGTTGACTCTTTTCTGTTATGGCAGTTCGTTTTCGAGAGGATGATTAGTGGTTATTAGTTCGTTTGATTTCTCTGGGTAAACTGCTCTTTTTGTGGTTCTGCATGTTGAATTCAGGCGAGTCTTGATGTTGGATTTGTGATAGTTGTTAGAAAGCCGTATAAGCAACTTATGACACGTGTCATTATGAGGCGATAGAATGTTATCACGCGATTGTGACGGATGCGAAAGGCTTCAATCCGAATGTAAACGACGCTTCTCCCATGTTACCGTGGGCGAAAAAGTCTTTTGTCCAGACGGCACTGCTCATCTAGTAGATAGTTAACAATAAAACAAGAGTAAGCCACTTCTAACTGATTAGGCTTTTTTCAATTACACGGACTTTACTCTCTTGAGTTTCTTTTGAAAAACATATTTTATGTTCTATTTTTTGTGAAATAAAGTAAATAGTGCTGAATGTTGATTGCAGATTTGACAATGCATTGTTATCAGGAATCTGCGAAAAGCTTATTTGTATTTTAATAAAATATGAAAATACTTAGCGCCTGCTATTTGAGGTTCAATTTATCTCTGGAAGTCTTCTATTGAACACAATACTTCAATTTGGTGAGTGGAAATTCGCAAAAATTATGGGACGCTGAAATAATTTGTTTTCATCAACGAGAACTCAAAAATGTGTCGGTTTCTTTCTTTTAATTTTGTTAGTTTCGGTATATTTTCTGGAATTTACTCCTACCTCGTCAACTTCTCCGGGTGAGGATTGGACTGCTTCCACTTGGTTCCATATCTACCAACCTCCCGGTAATGCTCCGATGGCTCCTGGTCCAACAGGTCTGACACCAACACAGATTAAGAAAGCATACAATCTTCCAACATCAGGAGGCAACAGAACAATCGCCATCATTGACGCCTTCGATTGCCCAACTGTCCTAAATGACTTAACGACATTTTCTAGCCAATTTGGTTTGCCTGCACCCAATGCTACCAACTTTGAAAAGCATATGATGGCTCCAACCATTGGAGTGGATGCTGGTTGGGCTTTTGAAATATCTCTTGATGTTCAATGGGCTCACGCTATAGCTCCAAACGCAAAAATCCTTCTAGTAGAAGCTCAAGACAGCACATTGTTTAGTCTTTTAGATGCAATTTCTTACGCTGCAAACCGAGCTGACGTTGTTGCAGTTAGCATGAGTTGGGGTGGATCTGAATTTCTGGGGCAAAGTTCATTCAATTCGTACTTCACCAGTAATCACGGGGTCGTTTTCTTTGCTTCTACCGGCGATTCTGGAGCTGGGGTAATCTGGCCTTCAACTTCAACAAACGTAGTTGCTGTTGGAGGAACAACTTTGACTCTTAATCCAGATGGAACGGTAGGTTCTGAAACTGGTTGGGTTGGCAGCGGCGGTGGACTTAGTGCCTATGAAGCAGAGCCTCAATACCAACTAACCTACAACATTCCAGTAGCAAATAGCAAACGTGCGGTTCCCGATGTTTCCTACGACGCTGATCCTGCAACGGGCGTCCCAATTTATGACACAACCGCCTTTAACAATCAAACCGGCTGGTTCCAAGTCGGGGGTACAAGCGCAAGTTGTCCACAATGGGCAGCCATTCATTCACTGGGACTTTCTGTTTCGAGCAACAACTTGTATCAGGATGCAAAATGGAACAATCAGACGTATTTTAGAGACATTACTTCGGGATACAACGGAAAATACTTTGCAGGCGCAGGGTATGACCTTGTCACCGGTTTAGGCAGCCCCATAACTACGAACTTTACAACTGGAATTGGGTCTGACTTTTCCATTTCAACCTCGCCCACAACAATTGCAGTCAAAAATGGCTCTTTGGGGAACACAAATATCACAGTCACATCTGCCGAGGGCTTCTCAGGAAGAGTTTCTCTCTTAACTTTTACTCCCTCTGGCTGGAATTCATCACTTAGCTTATCTTCGCTTGTTGTTCCTTTAGGGGGTTCAAACCAATCTGTACTCTCAGTGACAACATCGTCTGCAGCTCAACCAGGACTGTACAACGTTACAATGGCAGGCTCCAGCGGCTCACTAAATCATAATGCGTCACTAACAGTTACAGTGTTGTCTCCGACGTTCGCTATCACTGGTTTTAATGTAACGAGCGGTGGGTCAGGATATACTACTCCTCATGTTGTTCTTACTGGGGGCGGTGGGACAGGTGCAACTGCAACGGCTAGAGTTTCTCAAGGCGTCGTCATTGCCCTGGTTCTTACGAATCCTGGCACGGGATATACTTCTGCGCCAACAGTTACCTTGCGGGATCCTAGTCCACGAGCAAAAGGGATTGTTGCAACGGCAGTGCTTTCTGCAACATAAGCAGACAATCGAAAACTCTTTATGTCCCTGAAGATCATTTCGCAGATAACCAAAACCTGATTTTTCTGGCTTGCCATCCTTTCGCTGCCTCTCTTACAGGGGATGCCTATGTTGGTTGTGGGTGGCATCATACAGTCACAAATTCTTTAATAGATACTTACAAGAAACTCATGGTTAGAGGATACTTTTCATGTCGAACCCCCAAGACTCCGACAATACAGTAAAAGATATGGCAAAAAGGAAATTCTTCAAATCGGGCGCTGCTATGGCAAGTGCTCCAGTCCGTGAAGTAACGCAAGCACAAAAACCTCCTACTAAGAGGGTGTTAGGTCGTCACAACGCTAAAACTGCAAATAGCACTGTTTCTCGACGTACTTTTGTTAAGGTGGCGATTGGTGGTGCGGCAGTTGTTGGGTTGGGGCTGGCAGTATCCAAGTCTCTTCCTGCTATTGGTCAAACTGATAATGGTCCAATATTGAATTATAAAGGCAAAGTTACACCTGCTGATAGGTTGGCTGCTGCTGCTTCTCGGCCAAAGGCAACCTCGTTTGCGCCAACTGTGGTTCCAGCTCCAGGTGGAACGCCTGATTATTTTGGCACAACACCTAACTACGCGAACAGTCCAATGCCAACGGTTACGACGAATCCTGTTAGTGGAGTTACTCTTACTGGATTTTCTGTTACAAGTGGTGGTTCTGGTTATACTACTCCTCATGTTGTTCTCACAGGCGGAGGTGGAACAGGCGCTACAGCAGCGGCCAGAGTATCTCAGGGTGTAGTTATTGCTTTAACACTTACAAACGCTGGAACAGGTTATACTTCTGCTCCAACAGTTACCCTACGAGATCCTAGTCCAAGAGCCAAAGGCGCAGTTGCAGCCGCAACTTTCACGAGCAATGCTGGAACATTTGTAATTACTGGCGGGATTCGCAAGTTTATCGATTCTTTACCTGGTCTTGACCTCGCAGGAACTAATAATCTTGGGAAGTTCCTTCCCAAAGCTGTCCCGGATATAACAACCTACCCAGGAACTGATTACTACATTATAGAATTAAGGCAATATACTGAGAAAATGCACACCGATCTGGCTGCAACAACTTTGCGAGGTTATGTGCAAGTTAATGGCTCGGGGACTCCAATTGCTCCAATTCATTATATGGGACCAATTATTGTTGCCACAAAGGACCGTCCAGTTCGAATTAAATTTACTAACCGACTCCCAACTGGAACGGGAGGAAATCTGTTCATACCAGTCGACACAACTTACATGGGTGCTGGCCCTGGTCCCAGTGGAGGAAGCTACACTCAAAACCGCGCTGCTATGCACCTTCACGGTGGCAACACTATCTGGATATGCGACGGAACACCTCACCAGTGGACTGTTCCAGTAGGTGAAAGTACACCTTATCCTAAGGGTGCCTCAGTTAGGTACGTACCTGACATGGATAGCGGAACAGAACCACTGGGAACGTTAACATTCTTCTACAGCAACCAACAAACTGCCCGACTAATGTTCTACCACGATCATGCCTTAGGCACAACTCGTCTAAACGTTTACTCCGGACAGGCGGCAGGCTACTTAGTAACTGACCCAGTTGAACAAGATTTCATTAACCAAACTAACAATTCGGGAGCAAACCCCAGTCATGCAAAGATTCTTCCAGATATTGGCATTCCGTTAGTTATTCAAGATAGAACTTTTGTGGATGCAACAACCATTGCTGCTCAAGATCCAACTTGGAATTGGGGAACAACACCGCCAACTCCACACACAGGCGATCTCTGGTGGCCTCATGTTTACATGCCGAATCAGAATCCTTACGTAACATCTGGTGCTAATGCTTGTGGCAGATGGGATTATGGTCCATGGTTCTTCCCGCCTTGGACAGTCCAATTTGGCACACTAACTAACCCATACTACAATCCAACAGCTGCACCCTGGGAACCACCAGTTATTCCAGGAACCCCCAACCCGTCAGGCGTTCCAGAATCCTTCATGGACACACCCATCGTCAACGGAAACGCCTACCCCTTCCTTACAGTTCAACCAGCTGTCGTTAGATTCCGTATCCTAAACGCTTGCAACGACCGTTTCCTCAACTTGCAACTTTACGTGGTCTCCAGCATTATCAACACAATCAACTTAACTGGAGGCGGCAGTGGATACTCATCTGCTCCAACTGTAACACTTTCTGGAGGCGGAGGAACAGGTGCACTTGCTACGGCAACAATCACAAGCGGTGCTGTATCGGCAATTAACCTTTTGACCGTAGGCAGCGGCTACACTTCTGCTCCAACAGTTACAATTTCTCCACCCACAGGATTAGGTGGTGTTACTGCAACTGCTACGGCCACAATTTACACAGGTCTAACCGAGGTTGGTATGCTTCCTGCAAATCCAGGAACCTGGCCAGCAGACTATCCAACAGCAGATGGAAGATCAGGCGGTTTTCCCGATCCAGCAAAAAGAGGACCAGCAATCATCCAAATCGGAACCGAAGGCGGCTTCCTACCAAAACCAGCGTTAATCACAAACAGACCCGTAGGCTACGACTACAACCGCAGAAGCATCACAGTACTAAACGTATTAGAGAAAGCCTGCAATTTAGGGCCCGCTGAAAGAGCTGACATACTCGTAGACTTTACCAATTTCGCAGGAAAGACTCTCATTATGTACAATGATGCGCCAGCTCCTGTCCCAGCATTTGACCCACGTATAGATTACTTCACTGCAGATGGAGATCAGACCTCAACTGGCGGCGCTCCAAACACAATTCCAGGCTACGGTCCAAACACCCGAACCATTATGCAAATTCGCGTAGCTGCAGGCGGTTCCTCTACTGCACCACCAAATGACTACAACCCAACGACCCTATCGGCGCTCACGACAGCCTTGGGTAACGCATTCCGACTCTCTCAAGACTCAATTATAGTTCCGGAATCTGCCTACAACTCAGCTTACGCAGGAACTTTCGCAGATAACTATATTGCAATCCAGGATACAACTCACACATTCACTCCACTTGGTCAAACAACCCCTCTGACAGTGCCTCTACTACCCAAAGGAATCCAAGAGCTTTTCACAAACGACTACGGACGAATGAACGCATTACTTTCATATGAAATACCCAACACCAACGGCACAATCCAGACAACCATTATCCAAGCATACGTGGATCCACCAAACGAAATCATGGCGCCTTCCCTTGCAGCGACACCCATTGGATCAGCTGCTGACGGCACACAACTTTGGAAATTCACTCACAACGGAGTAGACACCCATGCCGTACACTTCCACCTGTTCAACCTACAGCTTATAAACAGAGTCGGGTGGGATGGTGCAATCAAACCTCCAAACGATAACGAACTTGGCTGGAAAGAAACAATACAAATGAATCCACTTGAAGATGCGATTGTAGCCCTCAGACCAATTATTGCTACGAATCATTCGCAGTATTTCAAGGTTCCAAACAGCGTTAGACTACTTGACCCAACTCAACCCCAAGGTGGCACGCTGAGATTTACTAACGTCAACCCATTAGGCAATCCAGTAACTGTGACGAATGAAATGACGAACTTTGGCTGGGAATACGTAGACCACTGCCACCTATTAGGACACGAAGAAAACGACATGATGCGACCAATGTGCTGTGCAGTCCCACCAGAAGCTCCTACCCTACTACATGTTACATCAACAACAGGAGGCATCGGATTAGGCTGGACAAACAACGCATTAAACACAACAAGCCTCACGATACAAAGATCGACAACTTCAGCTTTCACAACTTTCGTAACATTCACACCAACACTACCAAC
This sequence comes from Candidatus Bathyarchaeota archaeon, assembly GCA_963835475.1. Taxonomy (GTDB): domain Archaea; phylum Thermoproteota; class Bathyarchaeia; order Bathyarchaeales; family Bathycorpusculaceae; genus Bathycorpusculum. Next base: position 148,491 of record CAWIFU010000016.1, on the reverse strand, counting down.
AGCAACAACATACACTGACACAACCGCCGTAATTGGCACGCCATACTATTACAGAGTAATCGCAGTAAATTCAGTTGGGATCATAATGGCAACGGGAGTACCCGTAGTTGGATACCCTTCAATGAACGCCAACTCAACCCCATCAAACACATTGCCTGCAACAAGAACCGCGTAACACCTTCCAAAAATTCCCACTCTATTTTTTCCTTTTTTGAAAACTAACTTTTTGAAGTTCAATATCAAAACAAGGTTAACTCATTTAGGCAGAACGTAGTCGAGTCAACCCTTAGATATGTCCAATCAAGAAAAGTTAACAAGAACCAAAATCCTTAGTCGCGAAACACTTACTTTTGAGTGTAATCTATCCTGTTAAAAAGGCTTCTTTGACTGATTGGCTAGCGGACTAAGACAACAGCGTTGCTACATTCTGAACCTCGACGTGTTTCCCAGCTTTTGCCTTTAGTCCTTTGTCTTCTGTAACAAAAACAAGCCCTTTTTCCTTTGCTACAAAAAGATAGCTTGAATCGTAAAATGTCAGTTTTTCGTTCTCCGAGATATCAAATATTTTCTCAAAATTACTTGTTTCGCCCGGTATGCTGTCTGTTCTTGCTAGAACAGTCTGAACTCTATTTCGCAAAACTTCAGATTCTTCTTTCGTTAGGAACTTTGTTAAACAAGTTTCTTTCCAAAGCGCATTACCAACCTCATAAAAGGTTAGGTCGAGAAGTGAGGAACTTCGAAGAAAATCTAACGCCGTTTGAGTATTTGCTGTTTTCATTAGAAGCATTAAAGAACTTGCGTCTATGAGGTGGCGTTTCATCTTTGATCTCTTGACTCCCTTATTGTTTTAACTATTTCCTCGTCGGGAACCTTTTGCAGAATGGCCTTTATGTCGCAGAGGGCTTGGGATAATTCTTCTTCTTCCCGCTTTTTTATTTCATCTTCAAGAGCAGTTCTCACGGTTTTGCTGAGATCTATCTTGTATTTCCGTGCCTTCTCTTTCAAGGATTTTTTGACTCTGACCGTAACTATTTCTGTCATACAAAAAACGTATTGCTTTCCTGTATATAATATTAGTGCAGGAAATGCATAATAGATGGTCAATATCTTGCACAAATAAAAATATAAAGGAGAAAAATAATATTTTTCAAGAGGTTGCTAAATTGGCGAAAGAAATTAAACTTGAGCGCGGAACCAGAGGATACAACATCATCAAGAAAAAATGCCCTAACTGTGAAGCCGAATTCGTTTTCAAAATTCATAAAGATACAGTTCATGACGTTGTAGGGGAAGGATTATATTATCCTGAAGAAAACGTTGTCCGCTGTAACATCTGCATGAGCACATTCAAATACTCATACGAATAAAAAAAACAACTTTCCTCTGTGCACGTTATTCCTTATAAATGGTTGTGATTAGTAGTCTTCTTACCCCAACTTTTCTTATGTAATGCCAAAAGAAGGTTTAATTCGAAAAAATAAATTGTCAGCGCTCGATGATGCGTATCGATAAAATGACTTGAGTAACCTCAAAAGACTGTCTTAGTCGTGGCACTAGGAAGCAACAAGCCATTGCTCTAAGGATATTAAATAAAATAGATTGAAACATCTGTTTTGTCAAGAACAGTTTACACCATTGTAACTGTCGAAACCCAACAACAAACGGATATAGAGTAGCCTCACCAAGGTCTAGAGTACCAAGGCGATTAGAAATGAGTAAAGTGCTTACAAATCAAGATGCTTCAAATATTTTGTCCAATGTGCCCCAGGAGAAGGCTTTCTTTTTTTGCACTGCAGAGGGAGTTTACACAAAAGTTTCTGCAATCAGCCTCCAAGATTTTGCAGCAAAATTGGATGGCATAGATGATAGCTCTATTTTGTTTCATTATCCTCGGGGCGATTTCCAGGCTTGGATAAGAGACACAGTAAAAGACAATGTGTTAGCCGGCAGAATGTGTTTTATAGAGCGAAATATTTCGGGAGAGAAGCTAAGGCAAGAACTCTTAAAGATGGTGCAAACGAGAATAAGCGAACTCAAAGATACAAAACAAGAAGTATTTCCCCCAAGCCTATGTAATAAGGACGGCTTATGCCTATCTTGAGCTAATGTGGGTGTGAGGTAGAAAAAATGAGAGCTGGAGCATTAGGAGTCGGTGTTTTCCTGTTGGCTATCGGTATTGTGATTTTCTGGCTTGGTTATTCGGATTTGCAGCAGTACGGCGGTTTGTTTGGTCAAATTTCACAGTCTCTTTCTGCGGATGTTCGAAATAAGGTTGCTCAAGATCAGTTTATGGCAGTTGGTGGGGGAGTCGCGGCTATCATCGGGTTGGCCTTAACGGTTTATGGTTTAGCGGCTAATCGAAAAAATAGTTAGGAACTTTAATTGATAGGTGACTCCTTCAAAAAATGCATTGGTACAATAACCTCTAATCGGTAAAAGCCTCAATATCTGCAGGAGTCAGAGGTTATATTCTTCCAAATATGCTGGAGCGGTCACTTCCCATCCGCCTTTTGAATGCAGGTAGTTTTCTAAGCTCAAGATTGATTCTTCTTCGCCATGAGTCAAGAAAATATGCTTCGGCGGAGCTTTGAAGTTGTTGAGCCAGCGTTGCAAATCATTCATTCCAGCGTGGGCTGATAAACCATTGATGTTCTCGATCTTCATCAGCACTGGATATGATTGACCCAGAATGCTGACGGGGGAAACGCCGTCCAAGATTTGTCGTCCCAGAGTTCCAACTGCTTGGTATCCCACGAAAATAAGTGTGGATTCAGGACGAGTTATTTCTCTAACCAGATGATGTTTAATTCGTCCTCCTGTAATCATCCCCGAACCAGCCATAATGATTGTTGACCCTTTGATCAGGTTGATCGCTTTGGATCCTTCAACAGATTCGACGAGTTTCAATCCTGGAAAGTCAAAGGGTGTTTGGCCATCCTTGAAGAGTTCCAGAGTTTCTTTGTCAAAATATTTCTTGCTTTGTTCAAAGACCTTCGTGATTTCTACAGCCATAGGGCTGTCAAGAAAAGTAATAATGTAAGGAATTCTTTTTGCTCGCGTCAAAAAACTAATATGGAATAAGATCTCTTGGGCTCGCTCAATAGCAAAGGTGGGGATGATGACGTTTCCGCCAGCTTTTACGGTGTCATTGATAGTCTTGCTGAGTTTATCATCAATATCTTGTAGATTGTCGTGATTTCGATCTCCATATGTGGATTCCATGACCACGTAATCTGCTCGATCAAATACAGTGGGGTCGTTGAGAAGAGGCGTGTCAAACTGGCCGATATCGCCCGAGAAAATGATGTTACGCGACCCGTTGTCGTCTTGGAAAACAATCTCAATCATGGCCGAGCCAAGGATGTGACCTGCATCGTGGAAACAAACCTTAACTTGGTCGTTTAGTGTCAAAAACTCTTCATAGGGAACAGCTTTCAGGAGGGGAAAGCACTTTTCTGCATCTTGGACCGTATATAAAGGGGTTTCTGGATAGGGTTCCTTTTGTTCTTCATTATCGTTTCGGCTTTTCTTGAAGGCAGCATCTTCTTCTTGAATTCGAGCCGAATCCAAAATAACTATTGGGAACAACTCCTTAGATGCAGCGGTCAGCAGAATATCTCCGTGAAACCCGTCCTTGACAAGCTTAGGAATAAGTCCGCAATGGTCTTGGTGAACATGGGTGAGAAGGAGATATTGGATTTGGTCTGGAGGAATAGGAAAGGCTTCCCAGTTTCTGTGGGCGTTATCTCGTTCTTGAAACATGCCGCAATCGACGAGAATTTTGATTCCAGCAGTTTCAAGTAAGTAGCTTGATCCTGTCACTTGATGTGTTGCGCCTAAGAATTTTATTTTCATAAATCTTCCCTGATTGTAATTTTTCAAGATATTTAGAGTACGTAACTAAGACAACTAGTAAAGCTGAGGAAACCTAAAGAACTTTTTTAAAAATCATTTTTTCTAAAACCACTTTCGGAACCATTCATCAAACAATCGATGGCACTCTTTATGCCACTCATCTTCATTTGCTTCTTTTCGTAAGCGATCAGCCATTTTCAAGTGATTAGTTATTTCTTTGGAAGCCTCAACCAAGCTAATTTTAACTATATCTATTGGAACACAGAGGTCTTTAACGTTGATTTTTCCATCTGAGCCTTTAGCTTCAACCTCTAGTCGTTTTAGTACATCTAAACCTGTAGCTTCAGCTTTTATCCGTTTTAGAAGTTCTTCTTTATTGTTGGTTTCTTCCAAGAATTTGCACCTACAGAAAACGAGTCAATTTCTAACAAAAAGAGTGACTGGAACCTGCAATGACAAGAGATCGTTTGAATGTGCTGATTTTGTTGTTTTTTAAATAGTGGTTAATCCTCGTGTCCTTTTGTTTCATGGTGAGTTGTATCTCTGTGTCTCTCCATTTCTGAGTGGGTCTTGAAGGTTTTTCCGCAGTCTGGACAAGGAATCTGGCTTGGCTCTATTCCACTAATTGGTATCTCTTGAGATGACGCCGCTCCAAGCGTGTGGGAAGGTTGCTGTGTTTCTTTTTTGCGCATGACTTACACCTAAACAATCTATTAGCGGGTTCAAGCTTTCTTAAGTATATGTGACTGTAACGATACGACAACAAAGTCACTCTTGTTTCAAAAATCCAATCTTTGTTGGTTAGAAACAAAACTCAGGAAATCAACAAGCAGAAGACCTAGTAACTTAATTTTTTTTCCAAAATAAAATAGACAAGGAGGAACTTTAAGAAGAAAGTAGAAATTTGGCGCTTGCTACTCGGTAGGTTTGCCGTCGTAATCTTCCGGCGAAGTTTCGGCTTCTGCTTTGGTGTGGCGGACGACCTTGTCTTGATGATGTGGTGGTGAATAGATTGTATAGAGTTTGAGCTCCAAGTTTTTGGAGGTGTTGACAACGTTATGTTGCGTTCCCGCAGGCACTATGATTGCGTCGCCGTCTTTGACTGTGTGCTCGATTCCGTCAATGACGACTTTGCCTTCGCCTTGCTCAAATCTGAAGAACTGGTCTGTTTCTTTGTGGGTTTCCAAGCCTATTCCTTCCAAGGGTTTGAGGTTCATCAAAACAAGCTGGCTATACTTGCCTGTGTAAAGCACTCTTCTGAAATCAGAGTTTTTTCTAGTCTCTTCTTCGATTGATGTTGAATATCCTTTCATACTTAATCATCTTCACTAACAGTTTTGGAGCTCTCATTTATCAATTTGAGTTTAATGCCTTAAGGTTCAGATTTGCCCAATTGAGGATAAATAGGTCTTCATCGTTTCTGTAATCTTTCAAAGGCTTTGTTTTAGCTAGCTTTTTGCCTAATAACTGTGATGGTGCATCTTGTTGCTAAAGCTGCTATTGCGCCCAAAGCTGCTAGCCAAGGAGCTAATATTGTTCCTACAATACCCGCCCAAACTGGTATTTCTAAAAGGATCTTGCTGTTCTCGTCTTTCACGATGATTCTTGATACGTCTCCCTCATGAATAAGTTCCTTGATTTTCGCTACAAGATCCTCTGAGCGGACTGTAAACTCTTCTTTTATGCCTACGGGAGCCCCACAATTTGAACAGAATTTGGCCCCTTCAGACAGGTCAGCTCCACAACTTACACAGTTAGTCATTTTATTCTCCAACTAAAGTATTAATGTGGTTATTTGATTTCAAGTTTTCTACGATTATTTTTTTAAATATGGGTGGAAAACGTTTTGCCTATTCTGTCTAAAACGTTGAGTTGCTAATGCTTATTCTTAGGCTTAGTGTGCACTGACACATAATCATCAAACGAAATGAATGACCTAAATCCTACATAGACAAATGCAATCTCCTTGTTTGCAAAAAAGTGGGAAAAAGCTTCTGGCGCTCTTACACGTCTTTGGTTGATGGCTTACTCTTTTAGCGTGTTACTATTAGAAATAATATAAAATACTGTCCTACAAAATGGTACAACAATCGCCAACAATATTCTTGACAATTACTCGCCATCCGCTATCTCTCGGTTGGGTGAATTGAAAAAGGGCTTTTCCTTAAGCGGTCAACTGCGGAAAGCATCACCCAATCTAAGTATGTGCGAAAATCTCCCGAAAGCACAAGAGATGGCTCTACGTAACAATGGAGATTACAGTTTTGGCAATTTTGCGTTTCACTCCAGTCAAATCTATTGATAGCAGTTTTTATGTCGGTTTCAAAGATCGAAATAGTTGTCGCATATTCATTTCGAACATAACAAGGCAGAACCAAATGACCCTCTGGACCAACGTTAACTAATGACCAAGGCTTGCAGTTCCATTTCTTATCTCTTGCAATGACTTTTAAATAGTTCAGTGAATTTACAAGAGGATAACCCTTTTTCTTCATTTCAATAAGTTTTACAGCTATCTCATTGATTTCGTGACTGGTAGCTGTGGAAGCCTTGGCGTTGTAGTAATCATATGCTACAGCTACGGATATTTTTACATTCAATTCCTTTGCCAGCTTCACCAAATCTTCAATCTCATAAATATTCTCTGCCATTATTGTCGTGTTGATTGTCAATGAGACTTTATCTCTGGAGGCAATTATGCCTCTTACCGCTTTTCTGAAACAGCCACTAACTCCCCTAATCGCATCATGAGTTTTTTCTATGCCATCTAACGAAACATAGATGGCACCATTGATGTATTGTGCTATCTCGTTTATTTTTGATTCGAGTAGAGTTCCATTAGTCACGAGGCTCGTGTGCAGAGGCAAAGACTTAGAAAAGGCAAGAATCTCACCCAAATCAGTTCTTAGCAATGGTTCTCCGCCTTCAAACGCGATAGCGCAAGTACCTGAATCGTAAATTTTCCTAAGAATTCTTTTTTCCTGCTCCGTACTAGAGTCTTTGGCGGATCTTTTCCAGAAGGGGCACATTTTGCAGCGGAGATTGCAGTTGTATGTTAATTTGTGCCCGCAAAATATTGGTGCCTTACCTCCGAGCAAGTTTGAGAGTAGCCCTCGATAGATGCGTAACCCCAACCATAATGTTTCATGGCTTAGGATAGTCCTTTTTTCTTTATTCATTGATTTGGAATCCCTATCCATCTCTGATAATGCTTCTGAAGTAGGCTATGAAACGCCTGTTAACTTAATAATAAGGTTTTTTTGAATTGTCGGGGGTTTCTACATAAACAGAACATTAAAGCAAGAGTTTGGAATTCTTGTATTAACTAGTCAGGTGGAGAAGCAAAACCTACTCTGCTAAGAATTCGGGGTAATCTGTTTGTGTCGAAGTCCTTTTTTCACCTGGAAGGCAGGACCAGTACACAAATAGAAGCTTCTTCTACGGAACGACATACCTGAACATTTAACTTGGGAATGAAGACCTTAAGAGAACTCCTGGACTGCAGAATAATAGCCTAAGGACTTGATCATTCCACCAAATATGTTAAATCAGGCTCCTAGAAATTACTTCACCAAAGTAAGATTACTGCGAGTACTATTGGATGCTTAAGGACTTGAGAACCTTAGATTGGTTCAAGGAGCGGTTGAGGGCTAAAACACTTGCCCTTCCCTCAATTTGGTCTGATATGCATTCGTTTGTTGAACACATCAGGGGTAGCTCCAAAAACTGAACCCATCTCTATGATCCTGTTGAAGAGATTAACGTACTCTTGAGCTACATTTGCCCAAACGAAACGCCTACTGTACTTGTATATTCTTTTTTGCACAGTTTTTCGGACTTTGGCATTTGATAGTTCAATGATACCCTCTGCTAATGAAATTGAGTCTTTGAATTTGCAAAATACGCCTCGATTATCAGCTAATATGTCTTGGGCGTGAAAGTATGGTGTGGATACTACCGCTTTTCCAGCCCCGGCAGCATATGTAAGTGTGCCACTGCTTATCTGGTGAGGAGAAATATACGGTGTTAAGTAGATGTCTGTAGCTTGCAGATACTTGATTAGTTCCGGTTTAGAAAGGAACCTGTTGATAAATCTAACATTCGCCTCTAACCCTAGTTCACTAACTAGCTGTTGTAGACTATTTCTGTACTTTTCACCCTCCTGCTTTATCACTTCAGGGTGAGTTTGCCCTATTATCAAATATAATATTCTGGGTTCCTTCTTTACAACGTGTGAGAGAGCGCGAATTGCGTATTCTATGCCTTTGCCGCTGCTAATCAACCCAAAGGTGGAAGCGACCAGTCGATTTTTTAAACCTAAGGCAATTTTAGCTTGTTCAGTATCTACGAATTTTATGTTTGGGCAACCGTGGGGTATGACCTTGATGTTTCTGCAATTTATTCCCTGATTTTTCAGCATTTCAATTGCCGAGTATGAGATAACGATGGTTGAAGCGCTAGCTTCAGTTATGCATTTTAAGACCTCCAAAGCTTTTGGGTTGAAATCAGGCAAAACAGTGTGAAGAGTTGTTACAACTGGTTTTTTGAGGGTCTCAAAAAAGAGTTTTATGTATTCGCCGTATTCTCCTCCGAAAAGTCCGAATTCATGCTGGATATTAACGAGGTCTATATTTGATGAGTTAATGTATTGTGCGGCTTGGATGTAGTCTTCCTTGTCTTCTCGCTTAATTTGAATTTTTACTCTGTTTTCGTATTCGTAAATTGCACCCTTTTGGTTTATCGCCAGAACCGATGGCTTAAACCCGTACACTTCTTCAATAGTATCTATCAAGTCCTTTGTGAAGGTGGCTATTCCGCATTCTCTTGGAGGATAGCTGCTAAGATAAGCTATCTTTTTGTGGCTACCACTACCAGATTGATTGTTTATTTTGTGCGATTCGTTTGTTTGTATGTAATCACCTCAAAAATTCTAAAGCACACCCCAAAATGGGGTAAGCTACCTGGCTTAACAATTGACGGTATTTTTCCGATTTCTTGAAAATGTTATTTCGGCTAATTATTGAAGCGTTGAATAGTGGGTTTTAAGCTTTGTTAGGCTTTTCTTTTTGCTTTACCTACTGCTTCTTGGACTTTGCCTTCTACTTGTTCCACTTTTCCTTTAATCTGTTCGCTTTTGTCGCCCGTAATTTTGCCTAAGCCTTCGCGGACTTTGCCTTTTCCCTGTTTAATTTTTCCTTCAGTTTCGTCTTTGCTCATAAAATTTCACTGTGAAATAATGTCTTGCGCTTTTATTAAACATCTGTGACTGCTATCGGGTACCAACAAGCAACAAGCCGTACTCTCAAAAATCCAAAAACGGCAGTAGATAAAAGCCTAGTAGATAGCGCGCTGGCTTGTCCCTAAATTGAAAAGCTTATAACTAGAACTTGGGTCTCGTATCATTGAGAACCAATCAGATAAGGCCGTGATCCCTGCGAGACAGGATGAACACGAAACCCTTGAAACCCTTTTTAAAAACGTTGAAAAGGCAGTATTACCAACCTACTTAACACATAATTTAGGGACAAAGCGGCGTGCTGCTTAATCCAAAACCTTTTAAGCGGTTCATTGCAACGAGGATAAATTAAAGGGACAAGAAATGAGCAAACTAGATTTACTTCCAAAAAATAAGGGGCTTAATGTTGGAATAATTGCAGTTGCTTTAATCGTAATAATTGTTGGCGCAACTTCATCTTTTTGCTTAAGTAGCGCAAGTGAATACCCGACTCTGTCAAGTATGGCTGGCACTTATTCAAACGCATCAACAGGATCCACAATAACTCTTCATGAGGATGGCTCAGCACTATTTGACACACACGATGGCATATGGCACATAGTCAACGCAACATCCTTCGAAGTCTCATATACAACAGTAAGCGGACGTCAATTCCATGAATTCAGAATTACAAATAACGGTTTCACAGCAGCCGAAACAGGAAACTTGTACGTTAAAACTACGTCTGCAACGGCTTCTCCGAGCCCGACAGTGCCAGAGTTCAGCAATGCATCGCTCGCTTTAATCGTGACTATGATAGCAGTCGCAACTTGCACAGTTGCTTTAGCAGCAAAGAAAGCGAAAAAACCGATTTAGTCAACAGGCACTTTGACAAACAACAAGAAAACTAAAATTCGAAAAACTCTCTTTTTTTTGAACGTAGGAGAAATCTGAAAAAAGTAATTTCGGGACAAGGCAGCGCGCTGACAGATAATTATCAAACGCGGTGAATGACCTTACCTATCAAAAACAAACGTGATTCTTTGTTTACAAAAAAGTTGGGAAGCAGCGTCTGGCGCTGCGTATATGTGTTTGGTTGATGTTATACTCTGCGTCCTGTAAGTAGTCGATAAAGTATTATGATGACAGCGATGACGAGCAGTACCCATATGATGGTGCCGAGGTTGAAGATGAAAAAGCCTAAAAGCCACAGCAAGACGAGAATCGCAGCAACAACGAAAAGAAAATCAAGTGCGCCCATGTTCAAAAACTCTACTTACCCTTAACTCGCTAGTCTATTTTAAGATGTGTGACTGTCAACGAACAGTAACAGCTACCTCAACTTTTTACTTCAAAATAACTCTCCAACTGTAGCCACAGCCTCACAGTCACACACTACTTAAACCAACCATTGTCCTGTTATAAGGTAACTCACGGTTGTGGGTGTGAAAATTAAGGATAGTTTAGTTTTATGAAAAGTAAAGAGTTTATGGATAGAGATGTTTTTGCTTTAGATGAAAAAATCGGCAAAATCAAAGAAATGGAAATAGACGCCACTGAGTGGAAAGTAACTCTTCTTGAAGTTGAATTGGACAAGAACGTAGCTGAATCGGTACTTGGTGCAAAGAAGGGTGGCGTGCGGAACATGCTTAACGTAGCAGCTTTAGAGAAAGGAACAGGCATGTGGGTGGATCATGGATTGCACTTGAAAGTTGCAAAAGATCAGCTTCACATGTACCTAAGCCCCGTTGCTAAAACTTAGGTTTACACAATTTTTAGTGTTTTTTAGGAGGTGTAACAAATTATGCCAGAACAACAAATAGACATCAAAGAAACAGTACAGAAGATGGGAGAAAAATGGGACGAATTCCAGAAGACCTGGGTTTCACACTTCAAAGACATGGAAGTAGAAGTATTAGAATGGAACTTTGGAGTTGGAAAAACAGGCGAAGACACTATCTTTGAACTGAAAGCTAAGGTTGCCGTAAGACAAAAGAAGTAGTACCCTACGCACGTGGTGGCGAACGAAAATTTCTCTTTTTTGCAAAGAGATGTTACCGCCCGAACACATTTTTTTCATTATTGGCGGCTTAGGCTTTTTATTACATAATCATTTTTGTAGGACCTCATTGGTGAAGCGAGAAGAATAGGCTATCCGCTTAATTGTGATTGTTCACACGCAACAACAAATGCATAATATACACATTTGGCTGTCTTGTTTACTGCTCAATTGGTCAAGGGGTTATTAGAAATTAATCTTCAACAGTGACCTTTAATGTCCGTTGGGAATGCATTGACGGTTAAGTTTATGATCCGATTGTTTTTTGGAAGAAGGAGTACTGATTAAGTGCCTACAATAAAGGAAATTATCGAAGCAATACTCAATGAGATAAAAGGCATTTTAAAAGAATCCCTAAATGAAGCCGGGACTGCTCTTAAGAAACGGCTCAAGAAACTTTTAATCATAAGCATCATTGTCAGCGTTCTGCTCGCTCTTGTAATTTCATTCGTCGGGTCTGCTTCCCTCTTCATCCTCTTAGGATCGCTGAAGTACCTCGTGACTCTCATGCCCGCTTGGAAGGCTTGGTACATAACAGGCATCTCTTCAGGCGTTATTGGCGCAGTGATTCTTTTAGGCCTTTTCTTATTCATAAAGAAACAATTGAGCTCTTCCCAGCTCCCAGCTACCTCAAAACCAGAGAATAAAATTGTTGATAGTACTACGGTAGCTAAAGGTGCAAAAATAGAGAAAGTAGATGCTGAAATAGATGAAATATCGCAAAGAATTTTGTTAGAACTTCAGTCTGCAAGTTCCTCAGATTTATCTGACGCTCGTTATGCAAAAATGATGTTGCGTTTGTCTGATGCCCATTACGCAAAGGGGGTTCTGCAAAAGTTGGGTAGTGATACTTGTGGGGCTGAGAAAGAGTTAGAGAAAAGAGCAGTGATTAAAGTTCTTCTGTTTTCCACATGGTTGCAGCGGCTTTATTTTATAATAAGGTCTTTTCTTATGGGGCTTTTAAGTGCTGCGGTTACCTATCTTGTAATATGGTATCTTGGTACCATAAATCTCATTGGAAGCATAATACTCGGCACGTTTGTGTTCGTATTTTCCCTAGCTGCAACAAGGCTATTCGATACTCAAATAACGAAAGCTACAAAAAAAATCGTTGAGCTTATGTCCAGTCATAGAGGCTATTAGGGATTTTATCATGAAACACTTCTAACACAAAAACTTTCTATAACTGCTTTTCTGCTTACAATCTAAAATAAGCAGTTATCCCAAAACCTTTCCTACACCTCCCCAGATTTCGGAAGGCCTTTGATGAGACGACAAGCGCAAAGCCCGATAGATAGCAAAACTAAAATCTCTCTTTGTTCAAAGTTATTTGAGGTAATTTTGTGCCAACCTATATTCTTTTGTCAAAACTCACAACTGAAGGCCGCCGAACCATTAAGGCGAGACCCGAACGCATAAAAGAAGTTAACCGCGAAATTGAAGTTTTTGGAGCTAAAGTCTTGGAGCAATACTCTGTGATTGGGCCGTACGATTTTGTGAACATTGTCGAAGCGCCCAGCAACGAGGCGATCGTCAAGGTTTCGATTGAGTTGGGGTCTAGAGGAACAGTGCAGATAACTAGCATGCCCGCTCTATCCATAGACAGCTTCATTGATATGATAAAAAGCACTAACGCCCAAAAAGATCCCTCAAATTCCGTAAGTCATATGTAACTTACTCTCTTCTGCCAACTTGAACCGACCAAGAAGGCCTGTCGAGAATGAGTCAATTTAGCAGTTTGTTTTTTATGTTTTTGTTCTAAACAAATAGCTTAAATGTGAAAAGGCTTCTTCCCTCTATGGGGTAAATTTTTGGAAGACCTTGGTTATTGCGAATTGTACAACTGCTCGATTTTCTTTGCAATTTGCTCTGAGTAACCGGCTTCAATTAACATCTGGGTGAATTCTTGTTTGCTCAAATCGCTTCATCCTCAAGGTATCTGAAGTATTGACTTATAATAAGCGTGATTTCGGTTTTGCGAGTATATCATAAAACGAACTATAGTTGCTCAAGGTTGTTTGCCACATTCAAAACCTTATTTTTGTTACAAAGGCAAATATGCAGCTGCAAAAGTTTAATTAATTTAGGAATCTACCCATTACAATTTTGCTGCAATCTGCAAAATAGGAATAATTATATTTTTGATTTTAGTTCTTTTATAGAGGTGATTTGTTTTGGTAAGTTTTAATAAAATTTCTGGAATGTTTGTTATTTGTTCGGGCGGTTTTGATCTCGGGGAGGTTAATGGGGTAGATATTGACACTAACTCTTGGCAAGTTACCCATCTGCATGTGAAGTTGTCAAAACAAGCATCTGAGGACCTTGGATTCAAAAAAAGATTTAGAACCTCAACTGTATGCTTGCCTACCTCATTAGTTTCCAAAGTAGGAGACAATATATTGTTAAACAAATGTCTTGATGAAATAAGCAAAAGCCAGGAAGTTTCAGAATGTCCTGAATAATACAGGATTTTTCAGAAAGAAAAGGCTGTTCTAGGCAAAGTGGGTTTATGTCTGAAAGATTTATAGGAACTTGGAAGCTCGTATCTTTTGAATATCGATCAGAAGACCAAGTGACCTACCCCTTCGGAAAAAACCCCGTCGGCTATATCATGTATAACGATGAGGGATACATGTCAGTAGCATTAATGGCTTCAAATAGAACAAGATTTTCGTCAACGGACTTAATAGGCGGTACCACAGAAGAATTAGTCGCCTCAGCTAGTACCTACCTCTCCTATTGTGGTAAGTACGAAGTCACCGAAGATAAAGTCGTACATCTAATAGAAGTTAGTTTCTATCCGAATTGGACTGGAGAAAAGCAAGTGCGGTTCTACAAGTTTGAAGAAGACAAACTAATACTGAGCACACCGCCCGCTATTATTGGCGGTAAACAACAAAGCGGATACCTGATATGGAGAAGAATGAAATGAACAAGTCTTTATTTTTCTACTATGAAGGTTTGGGATACCATTTAGACGCATTGTCTGTAGGTAGCTGAGAAGGTCCTGGTGTGGTTGCCCCTTGTATATGCCTGTGCCAATGAACGCTATATCATAATCATTGATACTGACAGTGGAAGAATTGGAGGGTTATCCGCAGGCAGGGGCAGTTAAGTTCTGATGCGATTGCTTCTGCGACTTTTCTTGTGTTGTCACTTCGTGTTGAGTATATCATTGCAGAGTTGAAGATGCGACCTTAACCTAATCCCAGACTAACCTTACAATAAACATAAATAATTAACACTTCATAAATCAATAAAGTGGTTGTTTTTGTCAAAAAATAAATCTACACCTAATTCTTCCTCTAAAAAACCAACCAGCGCACCTCCAACAAAAAAATTGACCCCAGCACAAAGCAAACGTTTACAAACAGTTTTAACGAAAATGCCGCCTATTGAAAAACTGGATCCTACCATGTATGCAAAGCTACAATCATCTATACATGATGCTGTAGCAAAAGCGTTGCCGGAATATCAGCAATGGGTAGACAAAAATCTGGCAATGGATGACTGTGACTGTGCCCCACCAACTCCCGCATGCAGTTCATGCAGCAACGACTGCCCAACACAATTGTGCGGTGCATGTAGCAACGAATGTCCCACACCAGTTAAAAGCGTTGATGAGATGGTAGTGAATGCCGTCAACGAAGCTATGATGGGTGCAATTCGCCAAGCTTTGAAAGACCAATACAAATAACAAGCAACTACAGATTAAAAAGAAAAAGGTTTGTTCTTTGTTTGATTAAAAAAAGGAAGGAAAGTTTTTGTGGTTTATTTTTTGCGTAGGGTCAATACGCCGACTATGGCGATGGCTATGATTATGGCGATTGCTGCGATAGATATGAACATCATCAAGTCGTTGGTAGTTGCATAGCCTAATGTGGTTGGGACTGGTGTTGTTGTTGGGGCTGCTGGGTCTACGGCGAAGGATGTTTCTGCCTGTGATGGCCAGTAGGATGTGCTGCCACCGAACGAGGCGTAAACCGTGTACGCTCCGGGGATGTCAGGTTTCCAGTTGTAGGTGTAGTAGCCGTTAGCATCGCTTGTTGTGGTTCCGATTTGTTGGAAGTTGCCGTTTGAGTCACGTACGCTTAATGTTACTGGGACTCCTGTTGTGTTGGTTGGTTTTTCCATCTGCATGTATGCGTATGCCATGAAGGCGCTCATGCTGGCTTCTGATACTGCTGGGAGTCCGTGTGGGAACTTTGCTACTATTCGGTCGTCCGTTGTGCCTGGGGAGTTGTCGTATATTGAGCCATCGATTACCACGCTCGATCCAAAGTTTGAGACTTTGGGTGATGCGGAGACTGATGTTTCTGTTTGTCCTTTGTAGAAGCAGTATTGGCGGTTGTCGTAGAAGTTGGTGGCGATGAGTTTGCCGTCAGCTATGAGTCCTTGCATGTTAAAGCCAGGTGACCAGAATGGTATGCTCCAGACTGTTTCGCCTGTTGTTGCGTTAAGACACCACATTTGTTTGCCTTGATAGTATGGTGGGTTTTCGCTGTGTTCATCATTGCCTGCGAAGACGTAGCCGCCGCCTGCAGCGATTGATGAGAAGAATGGCTGGTAACCGTAGGGTGTTTCATAGCCCACTGCGTTGTAGCCTCCCTTCCAAGCGATTTTGCCTGTTGTCATGTTGACAGCGTAGATGTAGCCATTGTAGGTTGGGAAGTAAGATAATCCGTATGCTGCAGCGTGTGAGTAGCACCAGAAGCTTCCCCATGGATAATCGGTGACGGTGGTGTTGTAGAGCATGTTTCCAGTTCTTATGTCGATACCGGCTAGGGGTCTGAGTCCGTTTTGGTTGGGGTCACCGTAATAGAGTGGGTAGATGTATACTCCGTTTTCAAGCACATCTGCGCTTGTTGCAAATGGGGCATCACCTATTCCGTATGTTTTTGTCCACAGCATGCTGCCGGTGTTGATGTCAAATGCGCCGCATGTGCCGCCGCTTGATGGGCTTATGTTGAAGTAGAAGCCTATGCCAAGGTTGTCGTCTATTGCTGTGACACTGGAGAACGGGTAGGTGACGTTATAGGCGATTCTGCTTGTGAAGTTGGTGCTGGTGCCTTGTGTGGTCCATTTAATTAAGCGTGTGTTAGCGCCTGTTCCGGTTACGCTGTAAACGAATTGTTGCAATCCGAGGCTGTTTCCCTCTGAAGCTGAATTAAGTTTGGGTGTTGGATCAAAGGTTCCTGACATTCCGGTTACGTTGCATATCAGGTCTCCTGTGTAGGCGCTGTATTTGAGGAGTTGAGTGCCAATTGACATCAAAATTGCGTTGTAGGAGTCGATTGGTGGACCTTGGGCGCGGACTACGTAGTTTTCAACTGTGGCAATTGATATAGAGACGTCGTTGCGGACCCAGCGTTCTTTGCCTGTCGTTAGATCTACGCAGTGAACGCCGTCTGTTGAGCTGTAGTAGCCCATTCCAGCTACTGCACGTGTCATGTATCTGGCTACGTTGCTGTCACCTGGTGGGTTACCGCCGAAAATGGCATCGCCGTATTTGTCTCCGACTTGTCCGCCTACTCCTGAGGTCAATGCCCAGTAGATGTGTGCTGAGCCTGGAGCGCCGCCGTATAGTTGGCTGTATGAGCTTCTCATATCAGCGCCGCTCATTTCCCAGTTTCCCATGCCAACCTGGGACCATTCCCTGTTTTCAATAGTGACTGGGCGGTTCCAGTATTCTGTTGGAAGCGGAGTTTGTACGTAACCTGGGAGCGGTTGTTCTTGCACTGTGAGTGTTGTCACGGGGCTTTCAGCGGCTGAGAAGGTATAGTTGTCTGCTAATTTTGAGCTGTATGCTGAACCGACTGTGGTGCTTTGGTAAGGCGTTCCTGCAGGCACTGTTTCTCCTGGATAAATGACTTTTATTTTGTATTCGCCAGTTTCTTTTGGTATCCATTCAGTCCACATGCTTGTATCTGCTTGTATGCTGTCGAATGGTCCTAGTTTTTCTTTGGTTCCATCGGGGTGTGTGATTTCAACTGTGTAGCCGTGTGCGATAATTCCTGGTTGTGGCATCGGTGGTGTTATCCAAAAATTAATCAGAAGAGGCTGGCCGACTCCACATGGGTTAGGTCTAATTGACAGGTAAACAAAGGTTTGGTAGTTGTAGGAGGCACCTGCAACAGGTGTGGGTAAAATAGCAAATGTAGAGATACTGAGGGTCAAAAGCAAAATGATGCTTAAAACAATATTATTTTGTGTTTTCATTTTTTTCTTTCCTAACATTTTAAGCTTTAAGAAGTAGGTGAGAAGCCACTTCTTCTTAGCAGTTCAGCGAGTTTATTGTTTTTACTATAAGAATTTTGGGAGAATTGCTTCTTCCCACGTAATAAATTAGTAAACGCTATTTTTTTATGGAAATAGAAAAACTGCAAAAAGGGGTTCTAATTGAAGGTCCACCAAAACCAAAGGAATCTGTCATTTTCTCTTTGAACAATATTATTGACTTGTTACCCAAAACTATAGAATTCCCGACCTTAAATTGCCACAGATGGAAGTAAACCAATGTTGCCAGTTAACCAAGAAACTTTAGCTAAAAACCTTTTAGTAAAATAATTAACTAATCACTGCTTATGAAGAGAAGGACATTAACGATAACTGCAATTGCGGTAATCTTAATTTTATCAATAGTAGCTGGACTTATATGGTTTGAAATAGCAGGCAGCAAATTATATACATATCCTATTTCAGTTGGAGAGAAAACCTACATCATAGCTATAGTAACCAACTGGAATTCTGCGCCAAGGGTCGAGTTATCTAACTCATCTTTATCTGATTTGAAGTATGTTTCAGTTGACTTCTTTGGATCGTATGAAAAAAATGTGTTCTTTAAAATAACTATTCCAACCGACTTGTTGTGGGGAAACATCTCATTAATCTGGAAATACTACGTTCAAAGTCCTGACCGTTATGTATTTTCCAATGATGGAACACACAACTCTGTACAGATGACGTTCAACCATGCCGCCGCAGATGAGCATTTTGAGATCCGTGGAACAGAAGGAGCTTGGTAAGCAGCGAGTTAAAAGTATAGTTCTGAAATGAGAAAAAAGGAATGTTGGTGAGGTCTCTACTGGTATGCGGGTTCAAATCGAACGTTTTCCATAGTATAATTTGAAGAGTTCTGGTTAAAAAGGAAAGAAGAATCGTTGAATTTTGGTTTGGTGTTTAGCATGTCTACGGCATTAAAAATAATTATAGATAAAGTAGCTGAAAAAAACGTAGTTTACCAACACCCCGTAGCTGGCATAACTTTTTCCATGGCTTCAGCGTTGTCAAGCTTACCTAATTGTTCTAATTCAAACTTGCCAGATGTAGTGGTCTTGAGTTAATTCAATTATAGCGCGTCCCTTTGGCAAGAAAAGCCTAAATTTCTAAAGTTGTCAGGAGTTAGATTGGTCAGATCTTCCGGACGCAGAAAAGCATACGGAACATTCCCTTCCGATTTTAAGGAAAGCCATACATTGCGGATAATCTATTAAGAAGAATAATTCAAAGCCAAACACATATTAAAAAAATAAAGAAAAAAAGAGAGAATTTACTTTTTAGCTTTCTTGCTGTACGTGTATGTTCCGACTGCAACTGCGACTAATGCCACTGCGATTGCTGCGGTTATGATACCAGAAAATTCTGGCACTGTAGGTGTAGGGGTAGGTTGACCGGGTAGTGTTACGCTGCTGTCAGTTGGGATGAAAACTGCTTGCATTACAACTGTGCTTTCCGTAATGGGTAGGACCAGAGTGCTAGTGGTGTAGTAGTTGGTTGTTGATGTGGCAACTATCCAGTAGAGGAATTTAAAGTTGGCACCAGGGGTCGTTGTAAACGTAGCAACATCACCGATCTTGTAATTAGTGTATGTTGCTGGAGGTGCTGTGCCCGCTGGAGAAGTTTCTCCCCCTATTGAATTGTAAACGATGACGGTGGCTGCCCCAGTTTGACTAGAGGTCGCAGTTGTATTTGTTGTTGGTATGAAGAGTGCCTGTACTGCGCCGTTTACGGTAATGTTTATCGATCCTGGGTTATCAGTAACTGTGCAACCCCCTGCGGCAGTAGCGTATTCCCAAGCTAGAAATTGAAAGCCAGATTGAGCGGTAGCTGTGAATTGAGCGTTTTCGTTGGTGTTGGTGGTAACGGAAGTTCCGCCTGTTACTGCGTTTCCGTTTGCTGCAACTGTTCCGCCAATTGAATCATAGACATAAGTGGAACTTGTTGTTTGTGCTGTTACGGAGCTAAGATTTATGCCTGCGAGTAGAATTGCTGATGTGAAAAGCAAAACAAGAACTATGTACTTCATTTTATTCATAAAATCACCAATTGTGTTTGCTATAAACATTTAAATGAAAAGTAGATATAAGCTTTTCCAAGAGTCAACAACTATGTCGCTTGATGGCAAAAAATTTAGTGAGGCATTAAGAATGGAAAAAACATTAACCTGAAAAACAAACCGCTTATCAGTGTTCCAAAATGGAACAGACTTAGCTCCTTGTTCCACGAATAGAACTAAATGCTTGCTAAGGTGCAGTTATTCTAGGACCTGGAGCGCTGAAGGCACAATCAAAAATACATTTTCAGGAGCGAGGATTTCCACTGGCGAATTAGACGTAATTGTTTGATTTCTATTTCGTTTTTTATTATGTTCTGATTATAAGCTTAAATTCTAAAGACCTCTTCTACCACATCCACAGATTTTTATAGGATTCTTTGTGGATTAACCATATGAATGATGATTTTGTAATTGTGCCTGTACAGTCACAGAAGTATATATCTCAGCATGATATATTGAGTCGATTGAGGAGATGCTGGGTATGAGAAGAAAGTTAAAAGGTCAATGCCCCTGCGGTTACAGTTTTGAAATCTTAGGTAGCATATGTGAAGCCATATCTGTGGTTCGGAGACATGTTGAAAGTTTTCATAAAGATTTTCTCCCATTCGGAATAACAAACGATGAGGCGCTAGAACTTCTAAATCAAGGACATGAACCGAGAATGTCCGCAACTACAAGGTCTCTTCAGTGCATATAAAAATCCGCTTATAGAGATAAAGCCCAAGTTTAAGCGCAATTTTTTTTCATAAACGCCAATTTTTTCAGTCTGAAGAAGGCTGAACCAACTTGCAAAAAATGAAGGATAATTTAACCTTATGCAGTTAATTTTAGTAGAGGTCTTTTAACGAAGAAAGAGAATTCTGCATTATTTTAGATTATTATTTACTATTTTATTATCTGCGCGACAGCAAATCCACGCTCAGTCAAATCTATGGGATTTGGCTGGCTTGGCAAACCAACGGAACTTGTAGCTCAGTATTGCATTTCATTATCACAGTTATCGCTTGTTTTTTTGCTTGTTTTCCAATAATCTAGTGAAAAATAGTTTGCTTTTGCAAAGTATTATTAACAACTTGAGAACAATAGCAATTGGGGCTTTTCTTGAAGAAATTATTAGTAGTTTTCCTCATTCTTCTCTTTGGCTCTCCACAAATTATTAGTACAACCTGTAACTTGTAAAAGATGGTGTCCATATGAACAAAACAGAAGCTTTGGATGTGTTAAGTGAGATTCGTGATGCCTTAAAGGATTCAATGGTTGTCAACTGTGTTTCCCTCGATGGTTCACAAGTATTTCATATATTATCTGGTGGTTATGAGATAAAGCTGAAATGCGAATTAGATAGTATTTCAAGGGGAATTTTGGACAGTATATTGCGAAAATATGAGCTGTATTTGAAAGAACAAAATGGTTATGTAATTTTGCGTTCTCTTAAAGACTAATACAAAAATTGTAGAAGACTTTTCTTTTTTTTATGTCCGTTGCACTTTTGTGTATTGTTTCTTTGGGGCATACACAATAGCGAATGCTTATCCATGTAGGATTTATTATGTAGAGAGGAAATGCAGACTATGATTTTTGTTTCTAATGAAATTTATTTTAATAATGGTTGGGATTGCCATAAATGTGGCAAGATGACGGAGCATCGGAAAGATGGAGGACGTCAAGATGCTAAACAAATTTGCACAATATGCGGGTCGTACAATGTAATAATTGAGGCAAAAAGCGGCTTTGCTAACGTAAACAGGGCTATTTCTAAGCCAAGAATTAATAAAAGCAAGTTAATCCTGCAAAGTAGCACTTAAATTTAATCTAACCAACCAACCATAGACTTTGCACCAAGTTACCATTTGATAGAGAACGGTCTGCATGGTTGCAGGTGGATAGTTAAAGAGACTTACGGTATAAAGGGTAAAAAACAATAGTTTGATAACTAAGAAAAAGCTCTTAGCTCAGGTATTTTGAGGTTTAGCTGAATTTTTAGAGCTTTGTACCTATTTCTAACAGTAACTTCAGTCACTCCAGCGGCTTCAGCAATGTCTTTTTGTGTTATCCTTTCGTTATTCTGGACACACGCTATGTAGAGTGCAGCTGCAGCCATGCCCATTGGATCTTTTCCTGCTGAAAATCTTTGTTGCCTAGCATCTCTGAGAATTGCTATGGCGGCGCCCTGTGTTTTTCCTGATACACCATTTTTTTCTGCAATTCTTGAAACATACGTCAAAGGAGTAGAAATTGGCATGTGAAAATCGAGCTCCTGCAGCAGCAATCTGTAACATCTTGCAACATCTTTTTTATCCACTATACTTGCGTGAGCGATTTCGCTAAGTGTTTTGGGTGATCCAGTTTTGCGGCAAGCTGCATATAGTGCCGCTGCGGCGATGGCGTTGATTGATCTTCCTCGGACTAATCCTTTGTCGAGTGCTTTTCTGTAAATGAGTGCGGCTTTTTCTCTTATTGGTGGAGAGACTGAAACTTTGCTGGATAAACGTTCAAGTTCACTCATGGCTTGTGCGAGGTTTCGGTCGGTGGATGAGTGGACGCGGCTGCGTATTTGCCATTTGCGAAGGCGCCACATCTGTAACCTAGTGGACATGGGCAGTTTTCTTCCAAAGGCATCTCGGTCAACTTGGCTAATGGTTGTGGATAATCCTTTGTCATGAATTGAATATGATGTTGGGCTTCCGACTCGGCTTTTTGAGGCTTTTTCTTGTAGGGTAAACGAACGCCATTCTGGTCCTTTGTCCATCATTTGTTCATATACGACCAAACCACAGTCACCACAGATGGTTTCGCCCGAGTCATAATCGTGAACTAGATTTTTGCTGGTACATTCAGGGCACTTCTCAACTAAACGCTGATTAATTATTGGGACATTTTCAGTTATAATTTGGGTTATACTCATTTTTCCGACTCCATTCACTTACTATTTAATCTGCGAGAACAATCTCGAATTTTCTTTCTAAGCTGGCTAACAAATAATGTCTTAGCTTTGAACTATTTTTTCAGGGGATCTTTCCAGTTAGATTGCCCATAATCCTCATGGGAGGAGTTCCAGGCTAACTGGCTTGCCCATGCCTTTTGCCTAGGCTTCTTATAAGTTAGTTATCAGTATTTTGAGGAGGCGACTTTATTATTTGACGTTGATCCATGTTTTTACTGCTTCTTGGACTGCTTTGGATAAGTCGCCTTTTTTGCCGCCGAATCTTTCCACTGTTTTTAATCTTAACTGTTTTTCTAGCTCATTTGAAATATGGACGTTAATTCGGCTCAATTTTAGTCACTTGTTTTTATTTTTGGGATAAGCGAGCATCGAAATTTTGTCTTATTGTTATGTGTTATCCCCGTGATTTCGCTTATTCACATTAGCACATAAGTGCTTACACGCTTATAAGTATATGTGCTAAAGTGCATAAAATGTCCATGGATTCCTCAATTAAATCGATTTAACCTTTAACAAAACTCCACCACGAAGGCCCTCAGAACTTAGTATCAGAACTAAAGGCTGTACCCAAGGTCTTCAAAATTATACTCGCAAGAGAATGAGGTGTAGTGATTCTTGTTCTCTTTCTCTTAGCAGTTTCTTTTAACCTCAAAAGAAAAATACTACTTAATTAATTCAGTTCATTAGAAATAAGCATGGTTAGAGGTTTTAAAAGAATCTTTAACCAATCAGATTTTTTTGTTTGCTAGCTTAAGCAGTTAATGTTAGACATAATTATTAATTATGCCAAGACCTAAACATCTTCTTGCAAAGTCAAGAACGTGAATGATTTATGATCCTTACCTATCATGGCTTTAAACTCCTCCAAATTAGCTGCAAATTCTTCATACCTAATAGGCTCTGGTATACCTTCCACTTTAACTAACGCAAGAAACTTACGCATCATAGGCTCAGGACAATCTTCATCTGACATCAAATAACATCCTAACAGCTGATACAAAATAATACAATAAAACAGCTATATGAGTTTTCGAAATCAACAATGACAACAAAAATTTCTGAAATTTTGTTGTTGTATAGGCACAGTCACAATCCGTTAAATACCTCTAATTTAGTGAATTACTGTTCAAGGAATAAAGTTAATCTGGAGCATTCATTATGCCTTTTACTATGTCAAAGAAACAATCCATGAAACTAATTACTATAGTGTTAACAGTAGCATTTCTTTCAGCAGCAATAATGGCTGCACCTGCATCAGCACTTATTTCTCAAAATGTAACATCTTGGTATTGGACAAGTGACACTAACGTTTCAGCAATTGCCACTGGAGATGTAAACGGAGACGGCCAACAAGAAATTGTCACTGTAGGCTGGTTTCTTGACGGCACGCGAGACAATGCTCAACTTGCAGTTTGGAATGCTTCCACTCTTTCACTAATTAACGTTGTAACTTGGTTTTGGACGGCTGAAACTCAAATAAGCTCTGTTGCAATTGGGGATGTTAATGGCGATGGCAATATGGAAATAGTTACTGGAGGATCATATTTTGATGGCTCATTTTGCAATTCTCAATTAGCTGTCTGGAATGGAAACACATTAGGATTACTTAATGTCGTAACTTGGCATTGGACAGGTGACACCCAGATTAGCTCTGTCGCAGTTGCAAACATTACTGGCACCACAGGTCTGAGCATAGTAGCCGGTGGCGCTTACAATGATGGAACTCGCTGGAATGCTCAGCTAACTGTTTGGAATGGAGTAACAATGGCGCTCCAAAACGTTAGAACTTGGTTCTGGACTTCAAACACATACATCAATTCTGTTGCAGTCGGTAACATTACAGGCAGTTCATCTTTAAGCATAGTTACAGGTGGATCATTTAACGATGGAACCCGACTCAACTCCCAACTTGTTGTGTGGAATGCAGCTAATCTAGCTTTGAACAACGTTGCAACATGGTTTTGGACAGGGGACACAGAGATTAACTCAGTTGCAGTTGCAAACATAACTGGTGGAACTGCATTAAGTATTGTAACTGGCGGCTATTTCTTTGATGGCACACGAAACAACGCTCAGTTGGCGGAATGGAATGGAACAACTCTCGGTTTACAGAATGTTGCAACCTGGTTCCAAACATCAAACACGACAATTAATTCGGTTTCAATTGCCAACTTTACTGGAGGAAGCAGCTTAGACATAATTACTGGTGGAGTATTCAACGATGGCGTTAAGAACAATGCTCAACTAATAGATTTTAATGGCGCGAGCTTAACAACAATAACAACTGCAAGCTGGTTCCAAACTTCAGGCACCCGAGTAAACTCGGTTTCAGTGGCAAATACAGGATCGGGTAATCGTGTTATCGCTGGAGGATCATTTTTTGACTCAATACGCGAAAATGCGCAACTGACTGTTTGGGGATAAATTATTCCTCTTTTTCTTATTTTATCTTCAACGATTTTTTATCTTTCATGAATTTCTTGTATAATTCCTTTATTGATTTCGTTTAAATGATTTTTATTTATCCTTTCTTGACTTTGTTTGAGCTAATTTGATAATCAAATCAATTAGAATATCCACGAGTTTTCTGTTTTGACATTGGTTAGTAGGTCTCGCTAAGGATATCCTAAAATTAAAAAATCACTTTAATTCTTATCCTATCCATACAGTTGGAATATACTAAGTCAGCAAATTGGCATATAAGGAAAGTTGCCAAGCTTTACCGAAAGCGAATTTAGTAAAACCAACGATTAAATCTTAACTTGTAATCTATTTTTTTGGGACGTGAGCCAACTACTTTAGCTGGCACTCCAGCGACGATTGCAAACGGGGGTACATCTTTCGTAACCACGCTGCCGGCTGCCACAATAGCACCTTCCCCTATTGTTACACCCTGCAAAATCATAGAACGGGTGTAAATGTGCACATTGTCTTTAATTGCAATTGGTTTGTAAACGGCTTCATTTGTTATAAAATCATGTGATCCGGTTTCCATGATAGTTTCACTGGCAATATTTACGTTATTACCTATTGTTATGATACCACGTCCATTAAGTCTGCAGCAAAAACCAATAATACAGTTATTACCAATGGTAATCCCGCTTAAACTTTGCAGAAAGCATTTTCTGAAAATATTTGTGTTTATTCCAACTTTCATGCCGTTCTTCCTATAGAAAGAGAGTCTAATAGAATTTGAAAAGATTAGTTGAACAAGTTCATTTATTACGATAACTTCCCAAAGAATTGAGAATCCGATACGAGCAAGACCTAATCGAGATAATTTCACAGTTTCGTTCCTCCTAAAGAGTCCGCCCATTAAATGGTAAGACACGAATATGCACTTATTAAATCTACATATTATAAAGATGAGTTGACAAGAAGTTGGACTATATAGTTTAAGCAACTATCTGCTAAAAGAGATATTGGCTTACTCTTTCACTGAATTTATTTGCTTTCAGCTTATTGTACAATCGATAACCTTCTGTAATCTTTTAAAAGGTATTTTATTACTTTATAGAGTTTTGATAGCCTTACATATAATTAATTGTAAAAGAAAAGATACAAATGACTTTATAACTTTTTTCTTAAAAGAATGAGTCTTAATTTTTTTCATAATTTCAATGCAAACTTCTCCATTAAACATTTATTAATTGAATGGCATTACTGCAGGATAAATAGTAAAATGTGGATTTCATGAGAGATAGAGAAAAAAATGAAAATAGAACATGTAGGTTTTGAGTGAGATTATTTGTTCCCGGTTGATCAACTTATTATCCTGACTATTCTATCTTTTGTCGGGGACCCATTAAGAAGGCTGATTTCCAAGTATCTTCAAGCACTTAGGACATTGGACATATTTCAGATTGCCATCTTTGATTTCTACATGGGCGGTTTTATTTTTTTCATCCTTGCCTCAATACCCTTGGGTTTGTTCACGCCAGCTGTAACATTTCTTGTTATCGGATTTTTTTTTGTTGTTTCACTTTTTTTCCTTATTAGAACTTTCTCTATAAAGTTAAAGAATCAAGAGCGTAATTTTTCAAAAATAATTGGGCAGGCCGTCAACGGCAAGACAGCTGTTCTTTTTGGAATTGGACTAATTACTATGTTTATTGTCATTTTATGGATTGAAGCTGAAGCAACTTCTGGGATCCTCTTTGGAAATGTTCACGATGCTTCCCTTTTCTCGATGCTTTCAACAGTAATTTCTCAAAATCGAATGATTCCGGCAACTCTGAGCCCATTTGAGTCTTCTGGAATAATATATCCCAAGGATTCACCGTAATACTGACATTTGCATCCTATATCTTCAACTCGGGACCTGAGAACCTGATTCTTGTATTGGTGCCAATTTTTCAAGCCCTCACAATTCTTGGTGCATATTTTTTGGGCAAAATGTTGTCAGGCAAAATGAGTTATGGTTTTATTTTTGCATTCATGTTTGCGTTTGTTTCTCGTTGGCCCAAACTGTTAGTTTGGGGTAGTTATGCCTATGTAGCCGCTGTTCCACTTTTCCTAATTGTTTTAAGTCTTGTTTTCTTTACGTCCAGACCACACAACCAGACAAGAAGAAGCCACCTAATCGACACTTTTTTTCATGGGGCTACTTATTGGCTACCTCGGTGCTATACACATGGTCTTTTATGAAGTAATAATAGCAGCCATGTTTCTTTTTGTCGTGGGCAAGTTCCTTCACAGGAGGCAAATAGCAATCCGTGAATTCTTTAACCTCCTTCTTGTGTTTATTTTCAGTTTAATTCCAATTAGTCTTTTTCTTTTCCGTTTTGTCCTTTCAGCATCAGTCCCTGGTCAAAATATAGGCTTACCAAATGATATAATTGCTCCCCAACTCCTCTCAATCCGTGAGAATTTCAATTTTATTATTGAGAGTTACTTTAGCTCGGACTGGATAAGCCCATATCCTGTTCTCATAATTGCCATTGAAATTTTGATTGTTTCGTCAATTGTATTAATTATCGTTGGTTGGAAATTTGGCTGGGTGACCAAATCAAAAGAAATTATCAAGATAACTCTTTGCTCAATTCTCGGAGCAAGTCTTGTTATCTTAATTGGATCAAGAGAACTTGGTTTTACCTTTTTAGTGTCGGCCATAAACATCTCTGAAACTTCGATTGTGCTATTTATTTCCCTCTTATTCTTAGTTTGCATAGCTATAGCGAAGCTTCACGAACAAATTTTTGAGCGTCTGAGAAAAAGGTTCTCCAAAATAGCTTCCCTTGGAATAATTATTTTGCTTTTCTTCTCAATTTTTTCACCTTTCATCTATTACACTATCTCCTCTGACGAACAGTACTGCAGGGGAACGTACAATTTTCTTTCAGTTGCTACCTGCAGACGACTATGCCGTCATGAAGAAGTATACAAAACAAATTACCTATTAATTCAACAATCCTCATAAACCCTGATGATGCTGGAGGTTTCATACCCACAATTGCTGGCTACAAAGTAGTTCTACCTTTTACGGGAAGCAGGAGTTCTATTTCATATACCAACCTTTGCAATCTCATTCTTGATGGGAATTTGAACAAAACTGCATATGATTTGATGCAGCATATTTCAATATTACTCATGTCTTCATAGGGTCCAGAGCAACCGATTATAAAGGACCAAGCGCTTGGAATCCATTTTTATTTCTGGGAAATCCACATTTCAAGCTTCTCTATAAAGTAGGCGGTTCGTATCTGTTTGCTTTTGTTCCATGAAAATAAGCAACTTGGCATTTTTAGATGGCTTTGAAAACCCCGATTTAACCTATGAAGGTTGGGAAATTGTGTCTTCTCCAACAGCAAAAGGGACTTTCAACATTTCGCTCTCTTCCGACCCGTATTACAAATTTGACGGCAAAATAGTCTAAAACTGGAAGGTACAGCAAACTCAAACTCGATATCACTAAATTGGTTTCAAAGGAAAATCTATTTGCCAAACTCAAAATGCAAACTCAAGTCTTAGTTTTTACATTAGTTCCCCGACTCCTATTCAAAGATTTTGAGGGATTAACCTTCATAGTTTCGGAAGAAAATTTTTCGCGTCAACTTTTCATTTCTACATGGCTTAGAAGTGATGCTTTTGAACTTCAACCGTTCCATGTTTCCGGAGAAACCCTTCGGTTGAAATCTCCGGGTTTCTATGAATATAATTTATCTTCGTTATGGCTAGCCAAATTTAATGCTTCATTACCTAACAGTTTCCTTCTTCAAATGGAGTTATACAACTCAGATGGAAAAGAAGAGATATTCTATATTGATGCTATTGGCATTAGTTACTGAATATGAACCATTAGTACTGAAGAAAATGCTAATAGCTTATTTAAATAATTGTTAACTTCAGTTTTTGAGGTTGGATGCGAAATTCGCCATCAAGAGTAGAGCTAGAATTGGAGCCGTCTTTGTGTCATAAGAGCAAGAAATTGATTTTGTTAAAGAATATGACTAAATGACGAAGAAATAATAGAGAACTAAAAACCCTGAAATTTAGATTTTGCCAGCAAGTCCTTCAAATTTCTTTTTGTGCTCTTGATGCGCCTTTTAGCGTTACTGTTCCACAGCCACATTTGGACAAGCATTTTCAGATCTGTTATTTTGAACCAATTAATAATGACTGGAGAGGAAAAAGAATAATAATAGAAAAATTTTGCGATACCCCATATTTCCCGATAAAACTAGTCTCGAGTCAAACATTTATTATTTGAATATATGTTACCTTGAAACAGAGAGAATTAAAGCTTATCTCGGGGAGCGAAATCAAAAAATAACTATGAAAATTGTTCATGTTACAGCCCGATATTTTCCTAGAATGGGTGGCGTGGAAAGCTTCACAAAAGAGTTATGTGAAAAGCTTTCTGAGAAAGGGTTTGAAACAGTAGTATACTCATTAGATTTAGACAACGACGTCTATTCGAGAGAGTCCATAAATGGCGTTTTGGTTAAAAGATATCATGCTGTTTTGGGAGACCCATTTTTCTTACCTTCTCCATTATTCCTTAGGGATCTGAGAAAGGAAGACCCTAGCAATTCTTCATGTACATAATCTTCAAAACTTGTTTCCTATCTTTGTATCTTTGAGCAAGAAGCCAAAACAATTTTTTGTGTTGCAGCCTCATTACCATCGATATGGACAAACAATAACCCGGCATTTACTATTGACTTTGTATAAGCTATTTGTTCCTAAACTGATTATGAATAGAGCTCAAGTCATTATTGCCAATTCGAACTTCGAGGAAAAAATGCTGAAAAAAGATTTCTCAAATAGTGGAAACATTCTGACGGTTCAAGAAGGGCTTCCTCTGCATGAGCTAAGCGCTGTCAATTGGTCTCCAGAATTTCCGGAAAGAATTTTGTATATTGGTGCTTTAAAAAAATACAAGAAAGTGGACATTCTTCTCAAGGCGTTCAAAATTGTTTTGGGTCATGAAAAAAAACTTCTTAAATTGATAATCGTGGGCGATGGTCCCGAGAAATCAAATTTGATGAAATTGTCAAATGAACTTGGTATATTTGAATTCGTCGAATGGAAGGCAAACTTGGACAGACAGCAAATACTTTCAGAATATTCTAAAGCAAGGGTTTTTGTTTTGCTTTCTCTTCTTGAGAGTTTTAGTAGAGTTGTGAATGAAGCTGTAATTATTGGAGTTCCAACAGTTGTGTCAAGGAGCGAGGTTTTCTCGGAACTAATTGATAAGGGGTTGGTCGAAGTAACACTCTCAGAACGACCTGATAGTGTCGCTGAAGCCATCTTGAGGGCGAAGAGAAAGGTTTTAGGCTTTAAGGAAAAGGCGAATCTTCGCTTGTATGACAAAGAAGAATATTCTGATCGAATTGCTTCCCTTTACTGTTCATTAGAAAGTCGATCTAGCAGGTGAGGTGGAGAGGGTTTTTTGATTTCCCTCTGTATTTTCTTATTGCCATGATCGAGGCACATTTGAAAGTTTTTTTTAGTTTTATTTAAACGGCTATAAATTTATTATCTTTGGTTCTATATGTCCTAACTATCTTTCTGAAGAAGTAGGTTGTTTTTTGCACAACGACTGCAAAGAGGGGGCGCATATCAGCCCCGCATTGTCAAGCTGACCTTCTTAAGTGATTGAGGTTATCCCAACTATTTTTTGCATAACTAGTGATTTCGTAAACGCAATATGCTATAGCGATAGCGAAAAATGGGTAAATTGCAATCCATGTATAAAACCAAGCATATCTCAGAACCGCCAAGGTAGTTATCAGACTCAAAAGACCAAGCTTCACTAATTTGTGCCTTTTTCCAAAGGCAAAACTACCTAATGCAATCCAGGATAGGATGAGAATAGGGTTGACACTACCTACATAAAATGCGTCGAAATTATAGGTAAAGTTGCTTACCGCTGTAGTAAACATGTATTGAATGTTAATATCTCCATTCGTTTTTCCAATTTGAGCGCTAATGACGGCAAGAAATAGTTTGTTGTCTATGATCAGACCAAATATGAACCAAGAGAGAGTTATTCCAATGGTTAAAATTAGCCACTTATAGTATCTCTTGAGACCATGACTAAAGAGCAAGTATAACAGAAAATATAGAATTGCAAAAATACCCATTTCTTTGCTTAGAAATGAAAGACCAGCTGAGATGCCAGCGATAACTAATATTCTTTCTTGTTTTTTCTCTTCAAACATTGATGTCAATGAAACAGTCAATAAAAGGAAAAAAATAGCGCCGTTGTCAATAAACATCATAGAGTTAAACTGGATTGCAAAGGGGAAAACTGCAAAAATAAGCCCAGCGAGTATGGATTCTGCCGGTTTATTTCTTAGTAAATACATTATTAGAACTGTAGAAAGGGCACCTGATAATAATTGGCAGAAGCCTTGGAAAACCCAAGATGAGAAAGGGGATGTCCAAGATAGCGAAGAATGGTGGATGGTCAAACCAAGGCTCAACTGTTGGACCATAGTTACCCCAAGTAAGAGTCGCTCCTGTAGAATTATAAACTGTCCAATAGCTACTTTGAGCAGCAAGATGCCCATTCTTTAAAGAATTAGCGAGGGTCAAATAAGTATTTTCATCTACATATTGAGGCGAATTGGCACTCGCATATCTAACACTGAAAGAAACAATCAAAATAACTATTACTAAAAAATAATATGTCTTTTTGCTTCTCATAATTGAGCTAACAGCAAATGAATTTTTTTTCTAGATATCACATTGATTTGTTTAGCTCAGTATACTCTTAAGATTTGTGTTGGCTCTACTTGATTCTGGATTTTTACAAGTTTTTTAAAAATAAAATCATTATAGTTGGTCCAACGACTTATTGGGAGCGAAAAAAGGCATTCTTTTGACAACCTATCCTATGGCGTATATCAGCCCCGCATTGTAATAACCACAAAAGGTAAACTCCTATACCTAACGCTTTTGGAGGCTTGAAGGTGATTAATCGGTTTTCTTCAACCTTCTTGAAGGTATCCTTAGATTCTGGTTTTTCGTCTTTTCTGAAAGCGACTATTCTTTTAGCTTAGTGATAATCTGAAGAAGAAGTTTAGGTCTTTTAATTAGAAATTTTGTTATTAACGCAATGAAGATACATATAACAAATAATTGCCAGTAATTAAGAAAATACACATTAGGGTTATCCATTGTGAAGTCTAATATGGCAAAACTCGTCACAGTTGTGACCGATAAGTCCATGTCGGAAAACCATAATTCCAAGAAGGAAACCCAGTTATCGATACGGCAACACCGAACAAAGATGTAGCAAACCATTTTGTAACATCAACAGTGATAAAAATCATTATTGCAATAAAGATAGAATAGATATGTAACGTTTGTTCGATAGCGTAGACTTTGCCTTTCTCCTTGTAAACAAAGAAAGTTCCTATTAACGCCAGAATAAAACCAGCGAATAGAATGAAATCCAAAAGATATTGATGTGTATTTAGGTAAACAAATGAAGGTAGGCTATGCTGTATCCAAATACCTAGCCCCTTAGTTGTTGGATTAACTGCGAAATCTCCAATCCAAATTGTTGAAATATACATTACCATAGAAAGGACTATGCCTAAAAGTGCTAAGAACTTGAAAGGCTTTAGCTTTTCCCATCTTAATATAAAGCTTAATAAAAATCCTATCGTGAATACAATACTTGCTAAGAACAGAAGTACCAATTCTGCGGTCTCTGATTTTATAAATGGAAATAAAAGAAGCACTAAAAACTACCAACCAAGCCACGCCTAATATTATCAGAACTATTTCAACAACTAAGTCTTTTTTAATCGTTTTTAGCTACCTTCCACGATTCTCTTTTTTTGCTATTCAGGTTTAAGCTTTTGTATTGCTCGTGGGCATTAATACTTTATCCAATTGGAGATCAGAGTCAAATTTTTATATAAATATACATTATTAAAGAGTGGTATATCTATACGTCAAAAAAACAATCAATAGGTAAGTTTTCGGGTGAAAACACTCTCCAAATATTGGAAAATCAGCGCTGGTGTCTTAATATATATGAACTTGTTTATCCTCAAAAATCTCTTAAATTGTTCTTTCAGAATTGATCCACTATTAAAGATTAATGAAGATTTAAGATTTAAAATCGATACCTCTTTTTGTTGAGGCTGAAATGCTCCAAACTGAATGGGATTTGCCACTGGCGGAATCTAACATGACAACCGAATTCAAAATCAGTTCAATCCAGATAAAGGTTAGAAGGACTAAAATGTCATATTCAGTAAATAGCGAATAGAACAGGCGTTTTTTTCTTTTTAGATCTAAACGAATCAATGGGACAAAATACTGAGGTGTTTGTCCTGTTAGTTTTTTAACTTGATGATGGCCGAATATTACTCTTCTTCTTTGTTTAAAATAATCGCTTAATGTTTCGGGTCCACGAATGGAGACACGCGACTTGGGTTCGTATAATATCAACCAACCTTTATTCGCGACTGTGAGGGCGATGTATGCGTCATCATTTACGGTTCCTGCTGGGATTGAATCAACGATGTCTCTTCGAACACAATATACTTCGCTTGCATGTCTCGCAAGGCCAGCTTCGTTTACTTCTCTGAAGACTTGGTCATGAAAGTT
Organism: Candidatus Bathyarchaeota archaeon; assembly: GCA_963835475.1. GTDB lineage: Archaea > Thermoproteota > Bathyarchaeia > Bathyarchaeales > Bathycorpusculaceae > Bathycorpusculum. The sequence goes on along the minus strand of CAWIFU010000016.1, from coordinate 115,010 downwards.
CCATAACATATGCACTAATTTACCCGCCAAAGACTTCGAATTATTCGTCGGCATAGGATAAGCACAAACAAGCCCTGCGTTTGGAACTTCAATTTTAGAAATTAGGTGAGCAAAGCAACCATCATTCGGCAAAGTGTCAGCTGAAATGAAAATAATAACATCTCCAATTGCTTTCTTTAAAATTTGATTAATTGCTGAGGCTTTTCCAGTTCTTTTAGCCTCTAAAAGTACTTTCACTGCTGTGTTTTCTGGATGCGCACTGGTGAACTATCTCTACGGTGTCGTCAGTGCAACCCGAACAAACTACTAAAACCTCGGACCCTGCAGGGAGACTCTGCCTATAAAGTATATTGTTAAGGAGTGGTCCAATATTCATGCCCTCGTTGTAAGCACATATTCCCACTGTGACACGCATCGAAACCCTTAACCTAATCATATTGTGTTTCGTTGTCCCAATTAAGCTTTGAGTTAACCAATTGATATTATTTGTTTTTCTACAGTTACTGTCGTTAGTGAGGTCAATTTCAATCATGTTCGCTTTGTTTAATTGGAATGAGTTTCTGTTCCCAATTTTAGCCTTTCGGAAAAAAGGCGCCTGAACAAAAACATTAAATCTAAAAGAAGTTTTGAATTCTGTGCTTTATTCTAAAACTATTTCGGGAGCAATTATTGTTGTAATCAAAGTCATAAATTTTAGAAAAGCAGAATTGATTCTTGAACTAAAGAAATCCAAAAAATCGCAGATGCAATTTCCTTTTAAGGAAGAAGAGCAATAAGAAAGATTATTGTAGAAAAGAGTGAACACTCGTTTATGTCTGATTCGCGTGCAATGAAGGATTTTTGGAACAAAACCGCTCGAAAATTTGGTGAAACAGAGAATTACGCACCTGTTCTTATGCCTAGTTCGAAAGGTTTGCTGAACTGGTACACAGACTTTCTTCAAAATCGTGCTCTGAAAGAACATTTAGAAGTTCTTTCAGGAAAGTTTGTGTTAGATGTGGGTTGCGGTGTCGGTAGATGGAGCGCTAGACTGGCAGCCGCAGGTTCTTCAGTAGTGGGCGTGGACTTATCACAAGAAATGGCCAAGAGAGCCAAGTCAAGGCTTTCAAAGCGGAACTTATCGGGTGATTTTGTTGTTGCAAGCGTCGAAAAGCTTCCGTTTGTTCCAAATCTATTCGATGCAATATTAAGTGTTACCGTTCTGCAACACAATGTGGCGAAATCTTCATTTGATTCAGCTGTATCAGAACTTTTGCGGATAACAAGGATTGAAGGGCAAATTGTTTTATTGGAGTATACTTATGATTCTAGTGGAAAATACAGCTTGCATTTCCCAACTGTTGCTTATAATTATAAAGATGCCTTTACAAGCAATGGAAAATTAAATTTAACAGATATCCAAGGAGTCGATTTGTCCTTCTTTCTTAAGCCTTTTAACCGCATCGTTAAGAATCGTGGAAAATATAAAGAAAATATTGAAGATAACAAGCCTTCATCGAAGTATCGTTTGTTGGCTTCGTCTTTCTATTTCTTTGCGAGCGCCGCATGTCTCCTTTCGTTGCCTTTAGACTTGCCTTTACGAAACGTGCTGAAAAAGTACTCAGAGCACACAATTTTCGTTTTTAGTGCAAACAAGAATTTAAGGGTTAAAGGGGAGTTGAAATAGAACTCTTTTTATAAAAACATAGGAGTCGAAGATGATTAATCAATTAGAAGGTAATATGTCTTATAGAGCTCAAGTCGGCGTGTTGCTAGCCACTTATTGTGAGTCTTCAAACATTGAACGTTTGGTCACAGAAATAGAAAATCTGGAGTTGGATTCTCAGATTCTTGTTATGGATGATAATAGTCCTGATGGAACGGCTGAAATCGTTAGATCTTTACAGAAAAAATATCCAGATATTTTGCTTTTCGTTAGGCCAGGAAAATATGGTTTAGGTACTGCTATTACTGACGGCTTTAAAATATTTTTATCTGCAAAAAATCCTCCTAAAAAAATCATAGTTATGGATGCTGATTACTCTCATGACCCTCAAGATATACCTGCACTTTTGTCTAATTTGAACTTTGGCGATGGTCTTGTGATCGGTAGCAGATATTGTAAGGGTGGCAGAATTGTTGGTTGGCCTCTTACTCGAAGGATCATTAGTCGTGTGGCAAATACCGTAGCCATTTCGATGGTTCGTTTAAAACTTAACGACTGTACAAGCGGTTTTCGTTGTTATTCCACTGCGTTCTTAAAGGAGGCAATAGGTAATCTGCATTCTACTACCTATGAAATTCAGATTGAGACTGCAAAACAGGCTCGTATGCAAGGTTTTGGAATCAAAGAAGTTCCCGTTCTTTTTGTCAATAGAAAAAGAGGAAAATCCAAAATGTCTGCTAAGGAAATTAGTGGATTTTTCTCCTATATCTTCAAAGCATTAGGCGCGAAGTAGCTAATTTATCAACTAAGGCGCTTTTGGCACGGCACCGGTAGTATGGAGAGGCTTATATCGAGCTATTCTGATTTTGATGCTTATGAACAAGAGCGCGCATACAACCATCAATATCTTAGCATTAGAGAGTTGCTTTGGAGAACAGGAGTCTTTGGTACGTACAATCGTCGGTGCCCTCTTCATTTGAAGAAGTCTATCACAGTGGCGAAATCCCAATTTACTCCTTACGAGGCAACATTATGATTAACAATTTGGCAAAATTACAATCTGTGTTCAGAAAGAATGGTTACGTACTTGCGGCTTTCTTTATCCCATTGATAATTAGAAGTATACCTGAGTTTCTTTCGTGGCCTTACCCTCTGGGGCTTGATACGCTGAGTTTTATGCCGTTGATTCAGCATGGTTATGTATTCTCTTTAGGTCCTGTAGGGTTTTTGCAATATACAAATTTGTTCTTTTTGGTATCAACGTTGCTTTACGGATTGATTCATAATGTGATTATAGTGCTGAAGATTTTGGGACCTTTGCTTCTTGCTGTTTTGTCTTTCACTATGTATCTTTACGCTCGGAGGGGACTTTGTTGGAACAACAGGAAAGCCCTACTTGTTTCTATTTTGGTGGCTACGTATTTTGTTTCTCTGCGGGATTCGTGGGATTTGTATAGGCAAATGCTTGGACTTGTGTTTTTGATGGCTGCACTTATCTCATTTAAATCAACTAATCCGCCTCATAGGTATTATGCAGCTTCTTTTTTCATGGTGTTGACTGTTATTAGTCATGAGTTTGAGTCAGTGATTTTGTTCGTAGTAGTTGCACTTGAGGCGGTACGTTTTTTGAAAAAAAGACTCAAGAAAGATTCTATTTATATGTTGGCTTCGGCTGCTTTACCCGCAGCTCTGTTCTTATTTCAAAGATACTCGCCGCAGCAAGGAACTCTGATCATACCTGAGAATCTTACCGCTTCGGGACCCTCTGTAAATCTCGCAATGTATATGGTGGGATTTTTAATTTACTGCTATGCCATCATTTTACCGTTAGTGTTTCTTGGTATAAAGGGACTAAAAGACAGGTTTTTGAAATATTGGGTTTTGCTATGCATAAGCATTGTACTAATAGAGATGTTTTATCCTAACGCACCATTTTACTATTGGAATCGTTGGGTACTTCTCCTCGTATATCCACTTCTGTTTTTTACAGTTCAAGGGATAGAACGGCTTTGGCGGTTCGCACGAGACTCAAAAGGCAAAGTTAAACGTTTACTTCCTAAGATTTTCGCCATAATCTACTGTTTCTCACTTTTAGTGCTTTCTGGATATTATTTGACCACTACCCCGGAGAATGCATTCCCATATTTCTCACAGTATAATCCGTATTTAGCTGAGATCCCTTCATCTATGCTTCAGAATACTGTGTCAATTAATGACAATCCAGCCTTGGTTGCATGCTTCGACTGGTTAAATAACAATACCGATCCTGGCTCTGTTATCGTGTTGCATTATGCATTGTATTACTTAGGTGTCACTTACATGCCAAGTCGCATCATAGTGTCTGTTGATCAGAATCAATCCATGTATGCGAACATTCAGAATGGAACGATACTTGCGGATCAACTCCTCTCAACATCTAATGAGCTTTCATCTGGGGGTCACAGAGTGTATACTGTTTGGTGGATCAGCGGAGACGGATGGTATGGAATTCGAAGCCTTCCATCAGACTTTAAGGAAGTTTACCACTCAGGGAAAATGGCCGTGTACTCATACAATCCAGGAACCTTAATCTCTGGGTAGATTTGATGGAAACTTATCTTGAGCTGTCGTTTTGCAACGTTGTTGTGGCGATAAACTTTAATGCCATTGGTATGTCTTCATGTACTTTGAAGATCGTTTGGTATTGAAGGGTTTAAAGTGAAAGTTAAAACTAAGCATGTTGCTGGGGTTTTTCTTATCTTCTTGTTTCTGTTTGGGATTGCTCAACTATTCATGCCAGTGACTGAAGGTCAACAGGGCAGCTTGGTGGTTGATCGATCATATTGGTTGCGTTTGGCTAATAATGCTTGGAAGTATTTTCAGCCGGGTGTTGGTGTAGATTCTACGTCGGGGCTTCATAGTGCTGGTTTGGGGTATCCTTATTTTACTGATTGGGATTTGGGTGTTTACATTCAAGCTATCATCGATGCTAACCAGTTGGGCATTTTAAGCAGCAGTGGCACATGGGGAGCTGATGCGAGATTTAACCACATATTGACGTTTCTTCAATCTCGTCAGCTTTCCACTAATGGTTTGCCCTATGTATGGTACCAAGCAGCTAACGGAAATCCATATGTAACTGACGAGCAAAACGCTGCTGATGCTGGACAGTTGCTAGTAGCTCTAAATAATCTGAGAGTTTTCAGACCTGACCTCGCAGACACAATCAACAACATTGTGTTAAATCGAACCAACTATGAGCCCTTGGAGAAGGCAGTTGACGCCTTAACGAATTCAAAGAATCTTTATGATTATTATGTTGCAAGTGGCTTCGCAAGTTTTTGGCCGAGCCGATTCTCAACTTTGGCAAGCTCTATTTTGAATAATATTGTGTCTGCACCTGCTGTTTCAACCTATGGTGTAACGTTGCCTTCTGCAAAATTAATGGGTGAACCCTTGCTTCTCTCGGTTTTTAACCTTGCTCCTAACGCTAAGCTGGATGGTTTGGCTGATCAAATCTATTTTGCTCATGAAGCTAGGTATACTGCTACAGGAAAGTTTGTGGCGTTTAGTGAGGGGAATACTGGTTTGGATAATCCTTCGTATGTTTATGAGTGGGTTGTGAAGGAGGATGGTTCAACTTGGGTTATCGATGATATTGCTCAGGCTCCAGTGGCTATTTCGCCAATTATCTATTTTAAAACAGCAATTGGGTTGCTGGCTCTGCATGATACTTCTTTCACTGAAAACATGGCTTCATACCTTGAGTCTAAACTCCCAAGTCCAAGCAGTGGATACTCGGATGGCGTTGATGAGAGCGGACGTGTTGACACATCTGACATAGACAAAACTAATGGCATGGTTATTGGTGCTGCTCTGTACGCGATTGATAACCTGCAAAACCCTAATTCATCACCAACACCTACTTCTGCACCGGGCAGCTCAGCTACTCCAACGCTAATCCTTCGGCGCATCCAAGTTCCACACCAAATACTTCAATTGCGCCTACTCTTAAGGCACAGCTCACAAACTGGGGTCTGATAATCTTTATCGCGGTACTCCTTGCTGTTTGCTGCATCCGCTTCGTTCAAATAGTAACTGGCAGAAAAAACAACTAAGGATGAGGCTGCACATTTTCTGTTCCTATTATTTCTTCGCATTTTCTTCGGAAATATTGCAGGGGGGCTGAATGGTTAGTTCAGTAAAATCTGAAAGATTCCATCGTTTGCTTTCAAGAAAATTTGTATTTCCATTTCTCGCCTTCATTCTTCCCTTTTTGTTCAGAGCTATACCTGAAATTTTGATGGGACCTTACCTGGTTGGGTTTGACACGCTTGGCCCATTATGTTCCTACAACTTTGTTGTGGTTGACGGGGAGATTTGCCTTTTCTGAGTTTTGTTGGTACCGCACCTTTGTTCTATTCAATGATAATTTCTTTGGTTTCATTGGGCGGTTCGCTTGTTATGATTCTTAAGGTAGTTTCTGTTGTGTTCGAAGGATTTTTAGGCTTGTCTATTTACGGATTCGCCCAGAAAGGTTTAGGCTGGTCGCCCAAGAAGAGTGTTGCAACGGCGCTTTTGGGCACTTTGTATTTTGTGGCTTTACGAATTTCAATGGATTCGTTAAGGAACATGCTTGGTTTGATTTTCTTTTTCTCAGTTTTGTCGCTCTTTAGCTTTTGTGAACGTAACGGTTACACTTGGAAGCGTTATTTGTTGCTCGGCTCTTTGATGGTGGCAGTGGTTTTATCCCATCAGCTTGTCTCCGTCATCATGTTGGGAGTATTTGCATTCACTATAGGTTACAAGTTCGTTCGAGGGAAGTATGCAAAAGCAATTCGTTTGAGTTTTGTTTATTTGCCTGCTGCGTTGCTCTTTTTGGCTTTGCTTTTTTTGGTTTCTTCAGTATCGGAATTTCGGGTATTATTCGGTTTTTCAAACGGCAATGACGGGTGGCTTGCTCTGTTTGGTTTCTCTTCTTACCCCTCGATGCTGCTGAGTGAAGCGGGGTTCTTTCTTTTTTGTTTCTTGCCCCTTTTGCCTTTTTTGCTGTTGGGTATTTGGCGTTTGAAGAATTTTCAGATAAGAAGTTGGCTTGTGGTGAGTTTGATTTTGTTGTTTGTTCCATTGGTTAGCCCAAGCAATCTGCGTTGGGTGTTAATGCTCACTTATCCGTTGGCGTTTTGTGTGGTTGAGGGGCTGAGTAGGCTTAAATCTGTTTCTTGGAAGCGTTTTGGTTTCACTTTACGCAGAATTGGCGTAATCTATCTGGTTTTGATGGTTTCAGTTTTGAGTTTTGGGTTTGTTTTAATGACGCCGCAGAGTCCTTTTCCCTACTTTGCCGAGCCCGTCAACGGCTACATTTATCAGATTCCATCTTCGATGCTGCAGAACACAGTGCCCAAGAGCGATTGTGCAGACACTGTTAATGCCCTCCAGTGGTTCAAGAATAACGTAGATAGTAATGCGGTTCTGCTCACTCACCGGGCTTTCTATGGTTGGGCAATGCTAACAATAAATCCCAACCAAATTGTGCTATACGAGTATGACAATCCAGCAAATGCAGCCAACACAGCCGTTCAGCAAGGTCACAAGCGAAATTTACTTGATTTGGTGGACAAATGGACACGGCTGGTACGGACAACCAAGCGTGCCCTCCTCATTTGAGGAAGTTTATCATAGTGGCGAAATCGCCATTTTCTCATTCCAGCCTACTTAGTGAGCAATAATTTAATGGCTAAACAGAAGGAAGATTTCTGGCGCTTAAGAATATGATGTGATTGGATATTTGGGAAATAGGGTTAGGCTTTGGATGTTGTAATAGTTACTCTTATGAGAGCAACCTTGGGCAATACGATAAAATCTGTGAAAGCCGTTATTCCCAACCCTGAATCTTATCCTCATAACTGGTAAAGGTGCCATTGGGGATTTACGGAATAAAGGCTTGCTCCAATGCAGTTCAGATTTGATGTGTTTTGTGGACGATGACATCGTTCTGAATAATAGTTGGTATGAAAAGTGCTTGCGGGCTCTTCAAACACGCCCTAGCCTTTCGCAGTTGGCGGAAAAACGCCCATTCACCACACTCTTGGCTGCTTGATCTGCGGGTCTCTTTTTTAAGTTTTTTTTAGAGAATTTTCGGTTCTGAAATTTGAAGTTATCTTTGTAGCGAAAAGATGGGCTGTTCTTCATTTGAACGGTAGAATCCGTTCAAATGAAAAATCCAACAGAACACAAACTCCAAAATTTAACAAAGATTAATAAATACTTACGAAACAAATATAGCGACTAGGGAAGAAAAATGAAAAAATCCGTGTTTCTCTTATTCATAATTTTATTATCCTCAACATTTCTAAGCGCAGTAAATTTTACATCTGCGGCTATTCAAACGGGTTCCGAAAAAACTTCATCTATTGAACCCAACGCCACATATACGCATGACTGGTGATCATGAGGCTAATGATGTTGATTATCACTGGATTTCAGGTGTTAGTCAGGGAGATTTGGTCTTGCTTAACGTTCAGATTAGATCCGGATTACCTTTGGACTTCGGTCGTGTACTTTTCCAATTCTAACAGTGGTGCCTAGTGCAATCGAGCTATTATCGGTTTTGGTACTCATATTCATGAGTTTATTGCTAGCAAGACTGATAGTTACTTGGTGAGAATAAGTGGTGCTACTGCGTTCAACTACACTGTCGATTGCAATCACCCAATTATGGAACAGCCAATGTATACGCAGACTGGTGATCATGAGGCTAATGATGTTGACTATCACTGGATTTCAGGTGTTAGTCAGGGAGATTTGGTCTTGCTTAACGTTCAGATTAGATCCGGATTAGCCTTTGGACTTCGGTCGTGTACTTTTCCAATTCTAACAGTGCGATGCCTAGTTCAATCGTGCTAGTATTGGTTTTGGTACTCATATTCATGAGTTTATTGCCTAGCAAGACTGATAGTTACTTGGTGAGAATAACCAGTGGCTACAGCTTTCAACTACACTGTCGATTGCAATCACCCAATTATGGAACAGCCAATGTATACGCAGACGGGTGATCATGAGGCTAATGATGTTGACTATCACTGGATTTCAGGTGTTAGTCAGGGAGATTTGGTCTTGCTTAACGTTCAGATTAGTCCGGATTACCTTTGGACTTCGGTCGTGTACTTTTCCAATTCTAACAGTGGTGCCTAGTGCAATCGAGCTAGTATGGTTTTGGTACTCATATTCATGAGTTTATTGCTTAGCAAGACTGATAGTTACTTGGTGAGAATAACCAGTACCTACTGCGTTCAACTACACTGTCGATTGCAATCACCCAATAGTTCACAACCATGGTCCCGAACAATTGCAACTTAACGCTGTTTCGACTTGGTATTGGACATCCAACACTTCTATAGCTTCGACGGTTACTGGAGATGTCGATGGTGATGGTCAAGTTGGAGGTTGTTACTGGCGGATACTACAATGATGGTGTCCGTAATGTAGCTCAGTTATGTGTGTGGTCGGGTTCTAATTTAGTGTTAGAAAATGTTAAGACCTGGTATTGGACTGGCAATACAATTGTAAACTCCGTTGCGATTGGTGATGTTGATGGCGATAATCAAATTGAGATTGTGACTGGCGGATTTTATTTTGATGGTACCCGTAATATTGCTCAGTTATGTGTGTGGTCAGGTTCCAGTTTAGTGTTGGAGAATGTTAAATCTTGGTATTGGACTGGCAACACTGCAATCAATTCTGTGGCTTTGGGTGATGTTGATGGTGACGGTCAAGTTGAGATAATGACTGGCGGTTCTTATTTTGACGGCACTCGCAACATAGCTCAGTTGGTTGAATGGAATGGAGCAAACTTGGCAGTGGATAGGCTTACGGGTTGGTATTGGACTGGTAATACGGTGATTAACTCGGTTGCTTTAGGCGACGTTGACGGTGATGGCCAAATTGAAATCATTAGTGGAGGGTCATACTTTGATGGTGCACGTAACAATGCTCAACTCATAGAATGGAAAGGAGCAAACTTGGCAGTGGATAGGCTTACGGGTTGGTATTGGACTGGTAATACGGTAATTAACTCAGTTGCTTTAGGCGACGTTGATGGAGATCGCCAAATCGAAGTCATAACAGGAGGATATTACAACGATGGTGTACGTAACATTGCTCAACTTGTCGAATTGAAAGGTTCTAACTTGGAGGTCGATCGACTGACGGGTTGGTATTGGACCGGCAATACGGCAATCAATTCAGTAGCAATAGACTTAGATGGCAATGGACAAACCGAAATAGTAACAGCAGGACAATTCAACGACGGAACACGTAACAACGCTCAATTAGTTATTTGGTCTGGTTCAACTTTAACAGCTGAACAGTTGAAGTCGTGGTATTGGACAAGTAACACTGCAATCAATTCAGTAGCTATAGGAAACCTAAACAACAACTTTTCGAATGAGATAGTCGCGGGCGGGGCATTCTATGATGGCGCACACTTGAATAGTCAGCTAACAGTCTGGGGCTTTCCTGATGAATAAGAAAAATTGGCCCTTCTAAAAAACTTAGATAACCAAAGGTAAAAATCCCCTGTTTCCCAGATCCACTTTTGCAGGCGGATTCTCTCCCCATTTATTCTCAATAGCGGAAGAGTTAAAAACTCTCGTTAACCAACGAAGATGCCATAAAGATCAGCAAATCAGAACCTAAAGTTTGCTCAAAAAGAACTCTTAAGTGTCGTGGCACAAACTTATGGATAAACCATTTTGGATCATCTAAAAAAGTAATTAAATCAAAAATAGGTGCTTTTCAGAATTTTTAAAAGGAACCCAAATCGACAGAATAGAAATTCCTGCAACTCGCTCCAGTCTAACGGTTACAACAATCGACTTTTCAGGTGATTTCCACAGATAAATTTTCTTTTTCATTTTTCTTTCTTATGGACTGCGAGAGATTTGGGTTTTTGCGAGTGCATTCTGTTCAAGATCAAGCGAAGGTTGAGGTGGGGGGCTATAAGTTGCACTAATCAGGTATGCTACAATTTGTGTGGCGGTTTGGTCGATGCCTCCTGTGGTGATGTCGCAGACCCAGCTGCCGTCCGGCTCAATTATTGTTAGCGGGGATAGACTGTAGGGTTTTATCCACCAATTTCCGGCTACTTGTATGTATGTGACTACTCTGCAATCTGAGGGTTTTACGTGGGTGACTTGACCTCTTAGGTTATCAAAGCTGCCATATGGGTGGTACGTAAGTGAATGAAATAGCTGGATTTCCTGGGCCTCCAATTATTTGGTTGCCACTCCAATTGTCAGCGATTGTTTCTCCATCAAACACGGCTCTCATGCCAGGTTTGAGGATGACTTTATTGTCCCATATTCCCCAATGAGCACCCTGAGGTCCCTCGCCATTGAATGCCTTCCAAGGCTCATCGAAAGCTTCAAAATAGAACGATGCCAGCTCCTTGAGCTTTTGCCCATGATTCAAAGTTGAGGAAGTAATAGGCAGCGTTTTCTGGTGACGGTATTGCATCTCCAATTTGGTTCTCCCGCACTAGGCCAGCCGGTTTCTGAAATAATAATGGGTTTGCCTGCTGTCTGCAGTTACTATTTCCTGATATCGGTTGTGAAGCAAAGAAACAGCGTAACTAACGTTTATTCCTTCCCAATACGGATAGATATTGGGCAGTACAACATCTCCAGCTGCCAATACATTCGGGTGGCCTAATAATTCGCCGTAAACATCTGCAGTAGCTACCGGGATCCCTGGCACTTCACTTTTTACTCTATCGATATATCCTATTAGCTGAGTTTCTGTTAGGTCGCCCTCTTAGCAAGACTTCGCTGCCCACAATTAGCATGTCTGCTTGGCCAGCCTTTGCCTATGTTAATAAGACTTGAGATTTCTTTTTCGTTTCCATCTAAATCGGTGCTAATCCAAGCGCCGACGGCTACTTTTAATCCTACCTCATGAGCTATTTTACCCTCCACTTCCAGACCGTTTGTGCATCCAAAAGTTCGAACCCAAGTTGTATACGGTTTTATAGCGGTCATCAAAGCTCTGATTTGAGTCTCATTTATAATAGTGCCCAAGTTGGGATTTTGACCGTCCAATATGTAAGGACTAAAGTTTAACCCATAAACCTTGTAACTAGGTGTGTAAATCAGTTCCCAAGTAGTTCAGCTGACTGTTTTGGCGTATCCCATCATTGAATGTGCCTCCAGTGACTATTTCATTTGTATAGTCGACATTGATGTCTCCTATACTTACTGAATTGATTGTGGAGTTGCTCGTCCAGTACCACGTTTTGATGTTTTCAGCCGTTAAGCTTGAACCTGACCAAATCACCAGTTGAGCATTGTCACGTGTCCCATCATTGAATTGTCCTGCTGTTACTATTTCTGCTTGTCCATCACTGTTAACATCGCCAATTCCAACCGAGTTTACTCTCTTGTGTCGCTCGTCCAGTACCACCCCGTGAGTCTATCTACAGCTAAGTTGACTCCATTCCATTCAACCAATCTGAGCTATGTTGTGTGCACCATCAAAGTACGAACCACCAGTAACGACCTCAATTTGTCCATCACTATCGACATCACCCATTGCAACGAAATTAACTCACGGTATTCCCAGTCCAATACCAGCCAATAAGTCTATCAATGCTTAAGTTCGAGCCAGACCATTCAACCAATTGAGCGTTACTGCGTTTACCATCAAAGTAGGATCCTCCAGTTCCTATTTCCACTATGACCATCATTATCAACGTCCCCAATCGAAACTGAGTTAATTACCGTACTGCCAGTCCAATACCAAGAAGTTAGTTTCTCAACTGCTAAGCTCACTCCATTCCAGACAATTAGTTGCGCTACGTTTCTTGCACCATCGTTGAAGTATCTCCCAGTAACTATTTCATTTTGATTATCGCCATCTACGTCGCCTATGGCAATAGATTTGATAACGGTATCACTTGTCCAGTACCAGGAAGTGATCTTTTCTCGCTGCCTGGGTCTATGCTAGTTCCAAACCACGAGTTGGGCAACGTTGCGACTACCATCAAAGAATGTTCCTCCCGTCACAATTTCGAGCTTAGCTATCGCCATTAACATCGCCTATTGCGATTGAGTTTATGGTGGTATTTCCAGTCCAGTACCAAGTTGTAATTTTCTCAGGCGATCAAATTAGAGCTGTTCCAAACGATGAGCTGAGCTATTGTTCTTGTTCCGTCAAAGTAAGAGCCTCCAGTGACGATTTCAATCTGGCCGTCACCGTTTGTGTCTCCCTGAGTGACAGCGTTGACGGATGTCTTTGACGTCCTATTCCAAGAAGTAACATCGTTGAGCGTCAAACTCTGAAGAACCTGGACTCACAAGAGTAGAAAAACCCGATTGATCTACATTAATCGAGTCGCTTGATACATCTGCTTTTGTTATCTGAAAATTCAACAAAGGTGAAATCATAGAAAATAAAAGTATGGTAGTTAGAATCAGAGAAACATTTCTTTTCAATTTGTCCTTCTCCACAGATTGAACTATCCACTTGGTTTTCATCTAAAGTTTAACACAAGAAACAATTCTTCAGATTCTAACCTGTATTTGCTCACTCACCGGGCTTTCTACGGCTGGGACATGTTGACAATAAATCCTGACAGAATTGTACTATACGAGTATGACAATCCAGCAATTTCAGCTAATACCGCCGTTCAGCAAGGTCACAAAGAAATCTACTTGATATGGTGGACAAATGGAAACGGCTGGTACGGACAACCAACGGCACCCTCCTCATTTGAGGAAGTTTATCATAGCGGCGAAATCGCAATCTACTCGTATAACCCTTGAGAAATCGTTTGGTATCGCAGTTTAAAAGCTAATAAACTCCTTTTGCTCATTGTGAATGTTTTTAACGCGACACACACATCGTTAATTCTGTTCTGAGCGTAAGTATAAACTGATTAAAGATGCGCCGTTCAAAGTTAGAAATGTATATTGATATTCTAAAGGTTCTGTGCCAAAGGGGTCCTTTGAAGTTAACTCATATTATGTACAAAGCAAATTTGAACTGCAGTATCTTGATTCAGTATTTGGATTTTCTAAACAAGCAAGGTCTTATTGAAGAGAGAGTAGTTGGACGTAACACTGTTGTTTACGCGTGTACTGCTCGGGGAATTCGGGTCCTTAAGTCCTTCAAGGAGATTAATCAAGCGCTTCCACTTATTGACGGCGAAGACAAAAACTTGCCACCTGCATATTGAAAACTTTGAATTGTGCCGATTGGTTACTTCTTCCAGATAGCAATGGAGAACCAAGAAAAACCTATCAAAAATAATTAAGGGCTAGAAAAAGCTTCAGTTTTAAAAATATTCTCTTCCTCTATGAAGCTAAAGGTCATAGGATCCATGCAGGCAATTTCTCCCACGACTTTAGGGGAACCACTTTTTGCATCGATTTCCTCAAGAAGCATGCCCCATGCTGCTGCATGAACATCATAATAAATTGCTAGTGTATAGTTAATTTCTGGGTTAGCGTTGAGCCAGAACTTGGCTTCATTCATTCTTGTTTCGCTGAACTTTTTGGTGAACTTGACAGCTTCTTGGATTTCATTTGACATTCCTCTTAATTCTTTCATTATGGCTTGTCTGTCGTTTTCGGATGAAGCGTCTTTTGCCCAAACTACTTGGCACTTTTCTATTTGAAATGCACACATTGCAACCATATCACTGATTATGGTCGGCAGATATAAGCTTCATGCAGGTTGAAACTTACAAGTACCTAATAGGAGGGTTAAGTTGAAATGAATTTCTTAAAGGTCTAATTCTGTTGGGAAATTCACCATTCAACTTACACAAGTAAGGAAATTAGTGAATTGGAATATTGCTTTTATAATCATTAAATTGATTATAATGAGAACTGACTTGCCAATTTATTACTCTTACAGAAAATGCAGAAGAAATATGAAAAGAAGAAACAGAATTTCGATGAGTGCCATCGGAGTCTTATTTATGATGCTGGCGTCAATTTTTTTTATTCCCTCTGGAGAGAGTGCCAATCAATTCTATTCGACTTCACAAAACTTGTTTACTGATACTGGATATATGCTTCAATATCCTTCTGTCAGCGATGGAAATCTATGGATTACAGCAAGTCGCAGCGGACTATCAGCTACTGTCTACAAATATAACTCAAACAGTTTATCACTTGTAACTAAAACAACGCTCACAAACGGGGAAGGAGAATGCTTTAGCGCTCAAGAATACAAAGGGCTACTTTACATTCCTGCAATTTCAAATCCAGGTCCATACGGTTCAGTAACAATTCTTAACGCAACAACTCTAAAACAAGTAGCATTCATAAATGCTAGTTCTGCAAACCTCGCTGCTTTACTTCAAGCAGTTATTGATAAGCAACGTGGCAATATGTATTTTGGGGCAGACCCACAGAATGATAAGTTAGGTTTCTACAGCGTACCGCTTAGCCAGACTTTAGACAAATCTGCATACAACTTTGTTACTATTGCACCAGACCCGGATAACAGAAATAGTGAAAGTCAAGTTGTCATATGGAATGGTCTTGTTTATGTTCTAACTTGTTCAGGTTATGTTGATGGCACTGCCCAAGGAATTGTAAGAACAAGACTCTACCACTCATCTGACTTGGCTAATTGGGTGATGGATTGGGAAGTCACTGGGATGAATAGTAACCAAGGGTTAGGTGGATACTTTAGTCATATTACCGCTTCAAGCGATTATTTGATGTGCGGTTATTTACGTGATACGACAGGTGTTACAACTTACAGGTTTAACTATATCAGCGAGAACGAAACATCATGGACTGAAGTAAACTCAAACGTTACAGAGTCAGGAGCTGAAGACCATCCAACGGTTAACGCCATTAGTTCAGATTTATTCATTTGGGAAACAAGTGCAAGGGAAGCATCCAATGTGGTTGCTCCTCACCTAATATCAGTATTTAATGCTACATCTAAAACTCTAACGCCTCTTCTACCAGAAGGAAACGGATACAATGACAGATGCGATTGGAATTGACGCAAAAAACTCAAAACTATACATTGCAAACTGCTATGACTATTCTCAAGGACTTGCGTATCCGAGGAGTCAAATACTACAATTAAGCTGGAATTTTCCAATTGAAATTCCAAAATACCTCTCAGATGCTTTCTTTACCCTTACCAATGTAACCGTTAATTCTGGAGGAACAGGCTACACCACACCGCACGTTCTTCTTGTGGGTGGCGGAGGATCAGGAGCAACGGCAGTAGCACGCGTATCTCAGGGCGTTATAATTGGAATAATTCTTACCAATCCTGGTAGTGGTTACACATCTGCACCAACCGTAATCATTAGAGATCCAAGTCCAAGAGCCAAAGGCGCTTCTGCAACAATCATTTATGTCAGTCCATAGATGCATTGCCAAAAAATTCAGGCAAGACATACTGTCAAAGAGCAAATTATAAGGCTGCTTTTGATTTCCTTGTTATTCTTGTATTGCCTTTTTTTGTACTTGAATGAACAAAGCGTGTTATCTTTCAGTTTTTCATGTTTCCTCGAATGATTTTGAGTTGCTTGTTGTAGTGACGAGGCTACAGCACGACCTTATATCTTCAATCGTCACTCTTAATATTAGATACATTCAGTTTGAACTATTCTACAGAGGTGAAATATTTGAACAAAAAAATCTTCCATGGAGCCATTCTCGAAAGCGTACTACTCAACTTCATAAACGAAACATCCGGACGCGGCCTACATGGCTACGCTATCTTGAAGGCAGTGCAAAAGAAGTTTGGCGTATATTTAGGTTCATCTTCGGTATATCCCACCCTTAGTAATTTGGAGAAACGTGGACTTATAGCTGCAAACTGGGAGTTAACATTTGAAAAAGCCCACAAGCAATACCGAATCACTCAAAAAGGGCAAAGTGCGCTTAAGGAATATTTTGTCGAGTTAAAAGCGGTCATTCCAGTTTTGCTAACTTGCAAAGCTCAAGATGCTTTAAACAGATAATTCGCTTTTGCCATTTTCTATTTGAAAAAATTGACATTCAAAAGAAAAGAGGATGGCTATTTACTATCTTGCCCAGCAGGATCCATAGCCGCCTTGATACGGCGCGGGTGCAGGAACTAAGCCGTCTGCGGGAGCTTGAGGCACTACATACTGGCCGGCGGAAGGTTGGCTGTTTCTTAATCCAAAGCAGTTTCCAATCCAGCCTAAGAACCCGCCGTTGGGCGCAGCTGTTCCGGTGGTTGCTCCAGTTATTGGTTGATTAGCTGCTATTTGTGCAGACGCTAAACCAACTAGGACCAAGGTTAAGGCCGCTATTGCGACCATTGCTATTACGATTTTTGTTTTGCTCATTTGTTTATCACCATATAATGATATGTGCATGGAGGCTTATGGTAGTTGGCTGAAACACAGATGAAACAGTTTTGAAACACGTGTCCTGTTTGTTCTGTTGGATAAGGACAAGCGTGTTATCTCTAAGTTTTTTATGTTTCTTAGAATGATTTGTGAGTTGCTTGTTGTAGTGAGGAGGCTACAGCACGATCTTATATCTTCAATCGTCACTCTTAATATTAAATATATTCAGTTTGAACTATTCTACAGAGGTGAAAATGAACAAAAAAATCTTCCATGGAGCCATTCTCGAAAGCGTCCTGCTCAACTTCATAAACGAAACATCCGGACGCGGCCTACATGGCTACGCTATCTTGAAAGCGGTGCAAAAGAAGTTTGGCGTATATTTAGGTTCATCTTCGGTATATCCCGCCCTTAGTAATTTGGAGAAACGTGGACTTATAGCTGCAAACTGGGAGTTAACATTTGAAAAAGCCCACAAGCAATACCGAATCACTCAAAAAGGCCCAAGTGCACTTAAGGAATATTTCGTATCACTTAAAAGCGGTCATTCCAATTTTGCTAACTTGCAAAGCTCAAGATGCTTTCAACAGATAATTCGCTTTTGCCATGTTCTAATTGAAAAAATTACATTCAAATGCAAAGAGGTCGGCTATTTACTATCTTGCCCAGCAGGTTCCATATCCATAGCCGCCTTGATAGGGCGCTGGTGTGGGAACTGAGCCGTCTGCGGGAGCTTGAGGCGCTACATACTGGCCGGCGTAGGGTTGGTTGTTTCTTAATCCAAAGCAGTTTCCAATCCAGCCTAAGAACCCGCCGTTGGGTGCAGCTGTTCCGGTGGTTGCTCCAGTTATTGGTTGATTTGCTGCTATTTGTGCAGAAGCTAAACTGACTATGACCAAGGTTAAGGCTGCTATTGCGACCAATGCTATTACGATTTTTGTTTTGCTCATTTGTTTATCACCATATAATGATGTGTGCATGGAGGCTTATGGTAGTTGGCTGAAACACATATGAAACAGTTTTGAAACATGTGTTCTGTTTGTTCTTTGGATAAGACCCTCTAAAAACTAATTTCTAGAAAAAGACTTTAAATAATTCTAAAATAATAAACTCTTATTAATTTAATCATTTAATATAATATTGAGTCTTAATATGAAATTAGTTAACTCAACAGAATTGACTCTTTTAAATAAAAAGAAAAACATTCGAATTTTACATGTTGATGATGACACTTGCTTTTTAGAAATTACAAAACAATTACTGATTTGGAGAACCACTTTGACATTGATATTGTCATATCAGTCGATGAAGGCCTCAAAAAATTGGAAAATCAAACCTACGATGCAATTGTTTCCGACTATGAGATGCCCCAGAAAAACGGTTTAGACTTTCTCAAAAGTATCAGAGAACAAGAAAACGAAATCCCTTTTATTTTATTTACGGGAAAAGGAAGAGAAGAAGTTATCGTTAAAGCTCTAAATCTTGGCGCTGACGATACATCAACAAGAATGGGTCTCCTGAAATAGTTTACTGCGAATTAGCAGACGCAATAATCAAATCGGTAGAACGCAAGAAAAGCAGGCAAAATTTAAAAACGAGTGCAGAAAACTATCGCTTGCTTTTTGAATCGATTGATGAGGGGTTTTGTATATTAGAGAAAATCAACAAAACTGACGAATCGCTGGATTTTCTCTACGTTCAAGCCAACAAGGCTTTTGAAACCCAATCTGGAATCCATAATGTTTTAGGTAAAACTATCCGTGAAGTGGTTCCGGGCGAACCTGAAGAGTGGGTTGAGACTTACGACACTGTTCTTAGAACTGGTAAACCGATAAGGTTTGAACGTGAGCTATCAACTAAGGGGCGTTGGCTGGAGCTTTATGCCTTTAAAGTTGAAGATGAGACGAATAATCATGTTGCGATGCTGTTCAAGGACATTTCTGAGCGCAAAAAATCAGAGGAAAAGCTGAAAAATAGCGAAAAAAAGTACCGCGAGCTAGCTGAGTCTCTTCCTGAGATTGTTTTTGAAACAGATGATACAAAGAAAGTCACTTTTATGAACAAACGTGGACTCGAAATTCTTGGATACTCAATGAATGAACTTATGGAAAGGCGACTCACAGATTTTGTTATTCCTACAACCAATAACCAAAAATTAGAACAAGAACTGGATCGAAAAAATCGAGAAGAAGAAGCAAAAGTAAAAAAATACAAAGTACTAAATAAAGAAGGCATATCTTTTCCAGCAATAATGTTTACAGATCAAACCCCTCAGCAAGAAAACAAGTCTGGGCTGCGCGGGGTTATTATTAACATGAGTGAAACAATAAAAGAACAAGAGAAAATGACTCTTCTTAACGAGAAATTGCGTGTTGAAGGTTCATTGGTTAGGCATGATGCAAGAAACAAACTTGCAATCATTGAAGGCAATTTACATTTAGCCAAGAAAAAGTTATCCGAAGAAAGCTCAACTTATTGTTACATCAAAAACATCGAATCTTCATTGAATAGCATTGAGACTATTTTTGATTTTGCAGCAACCTATGAACGAATTGGCCTAGAAAAGCTATTGCCTCTCAAAGTTGAAAGTGTCATAAAGCAGGCAGTTTCACTTTTTGCCGATAACCCAAAAGCAAGAATAATTAACGAATGCCAAGGCTTAACAGTTTTGGCTGATTCTCTTCTGAGTGTTGTGTTCTACAACTTAATAGACAACTCAATGAAGCATGGAGAAAAAACAAGCAATATCAGAATATATTATCAGAGAAAATGACGTGGGAGACCTGAAACTTTTCTACGAAGACGACGGAATAGGTATTCTAGATGCAATAAGACCTAAACTCTTCACTAAAGGCTTCAGCGCGCGCAAACGTACAGGCTATGGTCTTTTCTTGATTAAAAAAGTGATAGAGTTCTATGGCTGGAAAATTGAGGAAACAAGTAAGATAGGTCGAAGGGGTTCAATTTTCTATTACGGTTTCTGAGAAAGACGAGCCGAAGAAAAAATACTGGATAGAAAAACAAGTCCAGCACTAATTTTGAAAAGGCTAAACACTATGATAGACCTTGAAAGTGATTTTAACGAGAAAAACTGGGATAAAAATATTGAAACGCCATCCAAAATTATAATTATTGATGACGATGCAGGTCTAGGAAAAGTGTTGGGGGACATTCTTAGTCAAGAAGGATATCAAACAACGACTGTTCAAACTGGAGAAGCGGCGATTAAGAAATGTCAAATGCAAACATTTGACGTCGCACTTGTAGACATAAAACTTCCCGATATGGAAGGAACCGAACTACTTGAATTATTAAAGAAAATTACGCCCACTACTTTACTAATTGTCATGACGGGTTATCCTTCTTTGGACAATGCTGTTCGATCCTTGAATTTAGGAGTCGACAATTACATAGTTAAGCCTTTTAAGTCTCAAAAATTGATAGAGCAAATTAAAGCTCAGCTTGAAAAACGTCAGTTTACAAGATGGGAAACTCTACTCAGAAACACTGGACTGTCGATCTATGAAGCTAAAATTTATTTGTCTTTGACTTTGTCTGGACCTTCGGAAGTAAGAAAACTTAGCATGACTTCAGGGGTTCCAAGAACCAAAGTATATGACGCTCTAAAGAAACTAAAACAAAGGGGACTTATTTACAAGGTTCCAGGAGCAACACAAAGGTTTTCCGTTGCAAACCCAGAGGGAACTTTCTCCACCTTTGTTCAAAATTGGAAAAGAGAGCTCTCGGAGCGTTCATCTCTTCTGACAGAGTTTGAGAGCGCAATAGCTGTTATGGATTCAATTCATACAAAGCAGTTGAACCCTCTACAAATAGATCTGCAAAAGGAAGATGTTTGGTATATTCGAAGCGAGCAGGAAATTAAACAAAGAATAAGCGATATTCTCTCTAAAGTTAAAACCTCAATCTGCATCTTGACAACGGAAGAAGGCTTAATCTTTTTACACAAAAATTTTGCCAAGGCACTGGATGTTTTGGCTGAAAATGGTGTCAAAATTCTAATAAAGGTTCCAATTGGACCTTCAAACAGAAGTTTTGTCAAAGATCTCAGAATAAATTACAAAGTGGAGCATGTAAGTTTATCTATTCCCATTTTTCTGATGAATGTGGACAAGACAGAGCTTTTTTTCAATTGCCTCAAGAAGGACGCGAATGAAAACATCGATGGCAATGTAGTCGGGTTATTTTGCAGTAGCGAAACCCTTTGTTCTTTCTTTTCCAATTTTTTCCGCAACTAAAAACTTAATTGATATTAAACTAATGTGCACAACATCACATAAATGACTTCATAATCATTCATTAATTAAAAAACGGTTCCTCAGTTAATCAAAAAACTTTCTGGAAAAAATGTCTCTCGATTTACAGGAAAGGTTTTAGCAAAGTCTTTTTGGAGAATCGAGTTATAATAAGTTTTTACTTGTCACCCAGGCTTGCGTTTGCCCAGTCACAGCAAGTTTAACCACATCATTGTTGTACACACATACACTCGGGAGACATAATAATCATGATTTCACAAGATAATATTGGAGAAAAGAACACGCCCTCGCTTAAACTTGAAAGTCAAACAAAACTCGAAACCTTGGTGAACGTGCTTGGTCTATTATCCTTAAGAAATCCTTCAACATTAAATGAACTAGTTAGCCAAAAAAATGATTTCCAATAAAAACATGGAGATCTATTTGGATACTCTATTAAATCATGGCTTAATCAGCAAAACAAACCAAACCAAAAAATTAACTGACAATCTTTTTCGTTGACTCAACGAGGCATTAATGTGTTGAGGTACTTTAGACCCCTTCAGAAGAAAAGCCAAATAGGGTTTATCTCCAAAGAGAAGAAATGGGCAATTAGCAAACTGGTGAAACGAAATTGAGACGATCAAAACTTGAATTACACGTAGCAATCCTCAACGTTTTAGCGAACAAGGGACCATTGAAGCTGACACATATAATCTACAAAGCTAACGTCAACTGCAGTGTACTCATTGAATACCTTGATTTTCTAATCAAGCAAGGTCTTGGTCGAAAAACAAATTATCAAAAAGGAGCGAATAGTTTACTCGATTACCCAGCATGGGAGAACTGTGCTAAATTATTTCCGAGAACTCACACAAATTCTACCAATCATAGAAAACCAAAAAGCAAAGCGCGTACTTGAGCCACTAAATCCTTTTCAAACTCACTCTCCTCACAATTACACCATTAAATTTCGCTTTCTCGCCTCACTAAAAAATCGAGGTTCATCAAATCAGTCAATAATTACAAAAGCAAAATTTTTTATTAAAAAATTGTCAGATCACACTGTTTTTGAATAGCGAAACTTGGGTAGATGTAGAAATCTCTTCTCTGCACTTTTGTAAAATGAAGACTAAACACACTCGACATTCCTAACAGGAAAATGGCGATTCAATTGTGTATTTACAATTCATATCTTGAATGTTATGTTGGCTTTCACAAGTGAGTTAAGTACCTTGAGTTTATCTGCTAAGCAAAAGGATTTGATGAAGGTAGTTGAAACGATTTCAAAATAATCCTATACTTGAAGGCATAAGTACTCACTCATGGGAGTCACGGCAAGTCTTCAATGCAGCTGCGTTCGCCGCAGACAACCGAGTTCACATTCTCTATCGTGCAATGGGCGCAGACAATATTTCTCGCATAGGCTTAGCTTCCTCTTCGGACGGATATCATATAGATGAGCGTTTGCCTATTCCCAGTTTTTAGTCCATTAAACGAGTGCGAGAATGAAGGATGTGAGGATCCACGTTTGACCTTGGTAGATGGCTCATTAATTATGGCATATACTGCTTTTGGAATGCATTCACAGCGCAGAGTCTACCAGATTGGTTTAACTTCTATCGATGTTTCTGATTTTCTTGATAGGAAATGGAACTGGGGCGAAAAGCTTCTGGCTTTTCCGGGAATTTTCAATAAAGATGC
Organism: Candidatus Bathyarchaeota archaeon; assembly: GCA_963835475.1. Taxonomy (GTDB): domain Archaea; phylum Thermoproteota; class Bathyarchaeia; order Bathyarchaeales; family Bathycorpusculaceae; genus Bathycorpusculum. Next base: position 92,077 of record CAWIFU010000016.1, on the reverse strand, counting down.
AGTAATATTTCCTCAAAAGGTAAATGGAGAATACGTGATGTTTCACCGTTTGGAACCGGATATTTGCATAGCTCGTTCGCATGACCTTCGACACTGGCATGGTTTAAAGTTTGTTTTAGGTCCAAGTTCAAACAGTTGGGATGCCTGGAAGGTCGGCGCTGCAGGTCCTCCAATTCTGATAAATGAAGGATGGCTTTTCATCTATCATGGAGTGAGTGTGGACAGAGTTTACTCCCTTGGCGTTGCATTACTTGACAAGAACAATCCCGAGCAAGTTCTATATCGCTCCAAAGAGCCAATTTTGACGCCCAAAGAAGACTATGAACGTTTTGGACAGGTTCCAAATGTAGTGTTCAGCTGTGGACAAGTCATAATGGATAACCAACTCTTACTCTATTATGGCGGCGCTGACAGCGTTGTATGCGGGGCTAGTTATGATCTTAGTGAACTTTTACCTAAAAAATAGTCACATAAAACCTTGCCAAAAGTTTTTTAACATTTAAGCCTAAGCAGCAAAATATTGCCGTGTCATAACAGCTAACTCAGAACATTTCCCCAAACAACTTATCCAATCGTACAAATCATCAAATAATCCTGGCTGTGATCTATTCTTAATTTATGAGTTTTAACGTAGTCTTCCAATTGATTGAAATGTGGTTCCTTAGCAAAAGCCGAATCGGCAAGAATCACGTAGCCTTCTGTTTCCGTATCCATAATTCCCCATTCACTAAATCCAATGAATATTTTTGGATGACAAATGCGAAACTTTCTCTAAAATTCTAATGCTTCAGCAAAATCCATGAAAAACAAACCAACCTATTATTATTCTAAAATATTTTTGATTTATTCTATGTTTCTTTTCAAATACATTCAAGCTTTCTTGAAGACCCACTTTTTGCCTGCTTTTGGGTATCGAACCAACCTCGAGCTTTGCAAAACAACGTTTTCTCATAATTCTTAGTAGCAGCTTATGAATAGTGTTACCAACAACAACCGATGTTTCGCCGATAGTGACAAACCTCTCTAAAGCATCATCATTTTCCGTTGACAAAACTTCCAGAAATTTATTAATTCTACCAGAAGTTATTTGACCCAAAAATTCGTTTCCTCTTTTTAAATAACTTATTATAGCCAAGTCTAATAAGTCGATGTCTGTGTGGTCTACACTCTACAACTTTTAAAGCATTGACTGAAACTAAATAGAGTTGCTTTAACGTTCTATTGAACATACTGTGTGAACTATGGCTATTTTTAGACTATTATGCCTTACAAAAACTTAAAATCCTTCTTTAAGCACCCCCATTATAGTTGTTCCATTTTTTAAGCAGGTGAATAAAACGTCGGAGATGGAAAAGCTAAATTTGTTAATGGGTTTAGGCTTAAGCCCTAATCAGGCAAAAGTATACCAAACCATCCTCAAATTAGGAAACGCCACAGTTATTCAGATATCAAAATCTTCTTCGGTAAGGCGAGAAGACGTATACAAAGTTTTACCGACACTTGAAAAGATGGGTCTAGCTAGAAAAGTTACTCGGCAAACCAGCCATGATTCGAGCTACACCTGTTGCTGGTGCTTTGACTTCCTTAATACTTGATGAAAAAGTCAAATCTGATGAAAGAATAGCCTCAATGAAAGCGAAATTCCAAGAACTATCGAAAGCAAAATGGGTACAACCTATTGCTGTGGGTGAAGAAGAAAGTCTCTATGCTCTAATACCAGAAGGCAAAGCAGTCATCGCTAAATTTACCAGTTTAATCATCAGCTCGAAAACTAATGTTTTCTGGATTGATACCCTGAAAGAAATCTTCACATATCACATCTCTTCTTTTCGCTGAAATCAAAAAAGCAATTCACAACAAAGTTGAAGTCAAAATAATTATTGAGGATTTCAAACCCGATGAATCCCAAAAGAAACAAGTGCAACATACCACTAAACATCGAGTCTATTAATATCAGGTTTCACCGATCAACCCCTAAACCGGTTTGCAGTTTTTGATGGCAGAGAAGCCTATGATTTCAACTAACAGAAAAAACACATCTGAAGATACTTCAGCATTATGGACAACCGACACCAACCTTATCGGCGTGCTGAAATGGATACTTCGAGACTGCGTGGAGTGAATCAGAAGAACAAAAACAAACATCAAATAACAAAAGTAACCCTTCATAAGAAGTTTGGAGACGATTAACAGCTATTAATTATTACATGGAGATGGTCATTACAGTTCTTATAGTTTAAGCAATCCAAGAGCTTCAAATGCCAACAAATCAAATCGTCGAAAAAATACTTATAATTCTTTTAACCAAAAAACTTGTTTTTAAAAGTATTTTAGAAGTAACATCTTTGAGGATTAACAGTTTTCTTCCTATCTATTCTGGCCAAGTTTACTCTTTGGTTTGTTAGGGGGATTTCGTGCCTTATTTTCATTGTGGGAATCACTTGATTCAATGCTTTAAGACACCTGATTAGGTACGAACCACGTTCCGTAATCGCGTAAACAATTTTATCTCGCTCAACATATTTTTCTTCAATTGCACCTTGCGTGATCAAAAAACTAAAATAATTCTTCAATACGTTGCAGTTGACGTTGGACTTTTGCATTATATGCGTTATTTTTAGAGAATCAGCGCTATTTAATGTCTCAAGAATACTTAAACAAGTTTCCAGTTTGGATCGTCTCACATTTCAAGCACCTTTTTGATAGAATCAAAAACTAAACATTGTTTTGTTCGCCTATTTTTATTAAAGTAAGTTGACTTAGCAATCGACTGATACTGCCAGATTTGAACGCTATTCTTCTTCACTTTTCTAGTTTTCTGTGGTTGGCAACATGAGTCTTGATGGCACTATTCATTGCTTGCAAATCTGGAACCACAAGTATTTCAGCTCCACATTCGCAAATAATAATTGGCAAGCCTTCCTTCAAGGTTCATCTGCCTCAGCGAATTTCCCTTCCAGAACGCTATCCTGACCTATTTCCTCAGTTGGCAACAATTTCTCCAATCGCTTAACGCTATTCCCACTCATCTAGACTCGAAAAAGTCCAATTCACTTTCCTTTGTGCATACCATATTGCTTTTATCTCCTTTTATGATCATGTCTATGTAGCCTTCCATCTACAAGCCTGAAATGGCTTCAGATGTGATCATTGAACTAAAACTGGAGTCGATCGTTGATAATAACACCCTAAAAGGCTCTATATAAAAAGCACTTCCAATACAATAAGAGTTACAGATGTTTAGCGTTTTCAGACAATTGATTACAAACCTATATTCATTAATAACTAGAAAATGAATTTCAATTCATATTTAAATTCATAGTATTAATAAATAATTTAAGACAATAATTATAACAAGCGACGGATCCTGCCAAAAAATTATGACAACCCAATCTCCTTTCAACTCCCCAACAAGCAGGATTCCGTCGCTTGAAGGTAATCACATGGAGGAAGTTTCAAAAACTATTTCTGAAATGCAGGAACGAATAGCCTCTAAACTTAAAGCTGTAGGAGCCAATTCGAAGTATCAGGCAACTACAATCCGAGAAGTCAACTTAGAAAGTTACGAACAAAATTGGTTGAACTATCTCGCTAGAGGATTGTTGCTCTGGTTAGAAGACACAAGGCAAGCGGTATTACTTTGCAACTTTTTTTTAATAAACTATGGTCAGATAGTTCACTGATATTCTTCTGATCTCTGGCTATTTCGCTTAGCAATATCTTTCTTTTTGTTCAACTTGAATTTAGGCTTTTAGAATGCGATAAAAGCTTGTAGATGTGTACGACACAAGTACAAATATGAAAAATTGTATTGAAGATTTGTCTGCATCGGCTGATACAACAGACAACCAAATGTGTTAACAAAGATAAGTCGCAAAAAATTAAAGTTCATCCTAAGCCCAATATTCTGAATTCATAAATGACTTATATTCAACTCAATTATTCAAACCGGGGCAAGGCTAATACTGCACTTCGACCAGAGTAGAATAATAGTGGATGTACCTGGCTTGGCAGCTTCAAATAGGAAGAACTTACTCCGAATTTTGCATGTTGACGATGATCTCTGTCTTCTGGAAGTTTCAAAACAGATACTCTCAATGGAAAACAACTTTGATATTGACAATGTTACATCTGTTGATGAAGCAATCGAAAAAATGGAAAAAGAACCTTACGATGTTGTTGTTTCTGACTTATGAGATGCCCCAGAAAAACGGATTAGATTTTCTAAAAGAACTCAGAGAACAAAAAAATGAAATTCCCTTTATCTTATTCACGGGAAAAGGCAGAGAAGACGTAGCAGTAAAAGCTTTGAATTTAGGCGCTGACAGCTACATCAACAAAAACGGTTCACCCGAAACCGTCTATTGCGAATTAGCAGACGCAATAAACAAAACTGTTGAACGCAAAAAATCAAGAGAACTGCTTGCCAAATCAGAGTCAAAGTATCACGCATTAGTTGAGAATTCACTTCAAGGAATATCAATTCTGCAAGCAGCTCCTCTTAGGTTGGTTTTTGCTAACGAAGCTATGGGAAAAATCTTGGGATATTCGTCTACAAGAGTTAATGTCACTTTCGCCCCAAGGAATAATGGGATTAGTGTATCATGAGGAAAGGGCTGCTTTCTTTAAGCGCATGCAAAACCGTTTACGGGGTGAATCTGCGGGAGCATGCTACGAGTTTCGTGCGGTGCAAAAAGACGGCTCGATTATATGGCTGAATTCTCTGGCAAATCGAGTTGAATATGATGGAAAACCTGCGGTGCAGGGTATGTTCTTAGATGTTAATGAAAGCAAGAAGGCTGCGGAGATTCTTTCTGAAAGCGAGCAGAAGTATAGAGAACTTGCGAATTGTTTGCCGGACATTGTTTTTGAAACTGACTTAAATGGTCAATGTGGAATTTGCTAATGAAAGGGCTTCTGAAATTTCTGGTTATTCTCATGACGAGATTAAAAAAGGGTTGAATATTCTTCAGTTCATTGTCCCTGAAGATAGAGACAGAGCAACAAAAAACATTCAGCGTTTATTATTAGGAGGCAGTTATGTGCCAACAGGAGTATCAATTCATTCGAAAAGATGGCACAACTTTCCCTGCACTCATCACAGCAACGCCTCGTATTTGTAAAAACAAGGTGACAGGGTTTAGAGGTATGGTCTTAGACATTTCAGAACGCAAAAATGCCGAGTTGAACTGAAACAGTCTCATGAGGTTCTGGAAAAGGTCAGTGAAAATATTGAAGCCGGCTTAGCTGTAATCAACAAAGATTACCAAGTAGTTTGGGCTAATAAACGTCTAATGGCTCTGGGAGTCACACCTAACAAAAAATGCTACCAAACATTCAACCACTCAGAAACAATATGCTCAGACTGCGGCGTAAAAAAAATCTTTGAAAAAAATGTTCCCTTTGATGCACATGAATATGAAACTGTAAACTACAAGGGCGAAATAACTTGGATGAGCTAAGAGTGACTCCTCTAAAAGACAGAAATGGAGTTACCATGGCAGCACTTGAACTTGCAATTCCCATCACCGAACGCAAACAGGCTGAAAAAGATGCTGCTGAACAAGATTCTGGTACAAGAGTTTTCAGATACGTACTTTCATTGATTTTATTCTGCATTGATAGCTGAATGAACTAGCTAAGCTGATCTACCGTTCCCACGCAGCAGTTATGAAGGCAAATAGGTGTAAGAAGTTCTCAAAACACATTTGGCAAAAGCGTATTGGACTACGATTAGCCTTTTTCAAAGTTGACCGTGGAAAGATAGCCATTAACACAACATTGACAAAGAATCTACATTTTATGTAAAGTTAAATGCTCAAAGAAAATTGAAACATATTCCGGTGACAACTCAGCTTTCAAAGAATTACTATCTTAAAAAAGCTGAAAAGTTTCTAAGGGAAAGTGAGGAGAAGTTTAGGAAAGCGTTTGATACTTCGCCTGACGCATGCTATATTGGTGCAATTGAGGATGGTGTCATTGTAGAAGTTAATGATTCTTTTTCGCGTATTTGGGGTTATTCGAAAGAAGAGTGTGTTGGTAAAACGTCGTTGCAGCTTGGTATGTATGCGAAAGGTCCTCCTGATAGGCTAAGAATGCTCTCTGAGCTTAAAGCGAAAGGTCATTTTAGTAACTTGGAGTTCGATGGCAGAAGAAAGAACGGAGAAGTATTCCCACTTCTTTTTTCAGATCTAACCCCATAAGAGATGCCAAAGGTGACGTTACAGGAGTCGTAGTTGTCTCAAACGACATCTCTGAACAAAAAAGACTGAAGAAGAACTGAAGAAAGATCAAGCAAAAATAGAAATTATAAACGAAAAGCTCAACGTTGTTGGCAGGCTAACTAGACATGATGTCGGTAACAAGCTTATGGCTATGAAGTCCAATGCTTATTTGATCAAGAAACAAATTGATGACAACCCTAAATTAGCAAAATACCTCCAAGGTATTGACTCTCCAATTAACCAGTCGGATGAGATGTTTGAGTTTAGCCGTTTCTACGAGAAAATTGGAGCAGAAAAGCCCTCGGAAATAGATGTTGTTCAATGTTTCAATCAAGCCGTTGCACTCTTTCCAAATTTGAACGACATAAAAATAGTCAATGATTGTCAAGGGCTAAAGGTTACAGCTGATTCACTGCTCAAACAACTCTTTTACAACTTTCTCGATAACTCGCTGAAGTATGGGAAAAAAGTCACACAGATTCGATTGAACTTCACTAATGAAGGTGAAGGGATAAAGTTGTTCTATGAAGACGATGGAGTAGGAATACCCGATTCTATCAAGCCTAAGCTTTTCCATGAAGGTTTCACCGGAAAAAGTACTGGACTTGGGCTGTTTTTAATTAAGAAGATGGTTGAAGTCTATGGTTGGACAATAACTGAAGAAGGAGATCCCGGCAAAGGAGCAAAATTCATCTTAACAATTCCAAAGTTAGACAAGAGTTGGAGGCACATAAATTGAGAATTAAAAGTCAGTTTATTTTCAGTATAGTTATCTTTTCAATAGCTATTCTTGTTGTCTCTGTTTCATTAGTGGTTGAAAATAAACAGCTATCAGACATTAACAAACAAGCCCAAGCTGCCAATAATATCCAAACTGGATCAAATAATCTGGGCTACCTCACAGACAATTTCTTTCTCTACCAAGAAAACGAAAAACTACTTGAATGGAAAACAACGCTTATCTCAACTTATAATGAAATTCTAAAACTCAACTCAACTGACCTCCAACAGCAAACATATGTTAATAACGTCAAAAATGATCTTGGAGACATAGCTCTAAGTTACAATGATCTTGTTAAATTTCTTTGGAACTCGCCTCGAAATGTTAGTGTAAGAGCCACACCAGAATTTCAAAATGCTTGGAACCAAACCTCCGAACAATACCAAGCGTTAAATGTTGATTCTGCTTTGCTGATTAGCTTTATAGGTAATCAAGCAACTCAGATTAGGTTAACCATAACAGAACTTATTGTAGTAGTCTTCGGTTTGTTTGGTGCCTATTTTCTAACGAATTACCTGATAACCTATCATCGCACTATAAAGTCGATTTTAGGTCTCAAAGCGGCAACTGCTATTGTTGGTTCAGGCAATCTTGATTACCAAATCAAAGTTAATCAGAAAGACGAAGTAGGTGAACTTACCGTTGCCTTCAACGATATGACTTCACATTTGAAGAGTGTAACTGCTTCCAAAGCTGAGCTTGCTAAGGAAGTTTCTGAGCGCAAGAATGCCGAGTTGGAATTGAACCGAACAATGGAGAAGTTAAAGGCAGTTAATGAAAAACTGGGCGTTGTAGGTGGGTTGACTAGGCATGATGTTCGCAACAAACTCTCAGCTGTGACGGGTTATGCTTATTTGCTTAAGAAAAAACATGCGGACCAAGCCGACATTGTTGAGGGGCTTAGCAAAATGGAGCAGGCGGTTAAAGATTCGATGAAGATTTTTGATTTTGCCAAAATGTATGAGCAAATTGGTGTGGAAGAACTAACTTATGTTGATGTGGAAAAGAAACTAAAAGAAGCATCAGCTCTTTTTTCAGGACCTACACCAACGATAATTAACGAGTGTTCTGGGCTAACGGTGTTGGCGGATTCATTTCTTAGACAACTATTCTACAACTTTATCGATAACACAATAAAATATGGGCAGAAAACTACTACGATAAGAGTGCATTGCAAGAAAGAAGATGAAGATAATCTAAAGTTGATTTATGAAGATGACGGCGTAGGTGTGTCTTTAGAGAATAAACCGAAACTATTCAAAGAAGGCTTTAGTACCGGCGGCAGCACAGGCTTCGGGCTATTCTTAACCAAAAAAATGATAGATGTCTACGGATGGAGTATAGTTGAAGAGGGGGAGCCAGGCAAAGGAGCAAAATTTGTGATTTCAATTCCAGCACATTTGGTTAAGGACTCAAATAGCGGTCCTCAGATTTCTTAAATCATACATTAGGGAAACTGTTATAGGCTTTCGGCTACAGGATAGTACGCAATCTTAATCAAGTGCTAAACTCAAAATTGCACGCTTCGGCTCTCAATGTAAGACAAATTAAGAACAAAGTGCTATATAATTTAGATGAATATTTATGGGTAAACAACACAGACCAGAAGGATCGACAACCTCCTCCCAAAGCAGGAGTAGTATAGCAAGAAAAGCAAATGCTGCCAATAGTGCGAGGCAGAAGCAAGCCAACGCCAATCGTTCGAAACAGACCCAAGCCGACAATTCAAAGAAGTAAAACAGTATTTTATACTTCTAAATTAAATTTTAATCCCACACATTTTAACGATTACCAATGGGTTGGGCTGTTCCAACCAGATTAAAAGATAATTTATTCTGGATTGGAAGTAGAAAGTAAATAATAAATAATGTATGTCTAAGAAGACTGAGACTTCATTTCAGAAGACGATTGAAAAGCTTAACTGCGTTTTGCCCATTTAGCTTTTAATAGGTATGGGTTACCATGCAATATGAAAACGTCATATTTCCGGATTCAGTAGGCTTTCAATGTACGAATTGTGGAGTTTGTTGCAGAGACGAGCCCCCAGATATCAATTTCAAAGAACAACAACGGATTGAAGCCAAAGGATTCGTGAATTTCTTGGAAGACCCTAATGACCCTTCTAACAGGAACATTCGCAGAAAGAAAGACGGAAGCTGTTTCTTCTTAACCGAAGAGAACACTTGTAAGGTTCACGATGTCAAACCGTCAATATGCATTTTGGAGCCATTTATTATTACAGATTACGATGATAAAACAAATAGGATTTTTGTTGACTTAAACCCGCTTGCAGTCATAAACTGCAAAGGTATTTGCACCGGAGAACTGATTGTTCCAGAAGTAATAGGAAAAGCTGCCCAAACTATCGTAAAAGAATTTTTAGAAATAGTTGCGAAGAAAACAGGACTTCCGGTTACAGATAAGAAAGTTTCTTCATTAACAAGGAAACTATTATTACGCTTTTGATTAAGGTGTATTGTTGTTCGAGTTCATCTTTGTTATTTGTTTTTTGGGTTAAATTTTAATGCACAGTTTGAATATAATGCAGTGAGACGGTTATGCGTTTTCTGCTAAGGTTGCTTTTGATTTCAGAGTTTATTCTTGTGTTGTATGGCGAAAAGGAGCGTTTGCGAGGGCTGAAAATCCAGTATGTTTGGATTAGAAAAATATTGTCTGAAGAGAAGACCCGCACTTGTTTGTTACTTTTCAGCAATGTTCGAGAATGTTTTGTCAAAGACTCTGCTTTATTTCTGGCAGACTACAAAAAGTTCTACATCATAAGCTGAGTGAAAGCTTGAATTTACAATTTCCGGGCAATTCCTTATTTTCTCATCTAAATGTCCAAAAATCAAACTCATGCATAATAACTACACCATTCTTCTAGTAGATTGCGCGGATTGCATTATCATTTTTTTATGTCCTAAAGCGGGATTTTATGGTTATGTAAAGATTCTGGGCACATAAATTGAGTTGGAAAAATGAGTGTAACCCAAGTTATCATAACCAAAGAAGTCCCTAAAGTGTTTCAGCGCTTAGCTGATAAGTGCCCAGAATGTGCAAGCAAAAACCTCGTTCACGATTATGACATGGGCGAAACAATCTGCGGTGACTGCGGCCTCGTTCTGTATGGGCAGATGTTAGATAAGGGACCCGAATGGCGCGCTTTTACTCAACAAGAGAAAACCTCAAGAAACCGCGTCGGTTCACCAACATCATTTTCGATTCACGATAAAGGATTATCTACAACCATCAGTCAAATTGACAAAGATGCATTCGGAAGAAAACTTCCCCTCTCCACAAGACTGCTGATGTGGCGTCTTAGGAAATGGCAAATACGGACCCGAGTGCACTCATCCACCGACCAAAACCTCGCTCAAGCAATGGGTGAGCTTGAACGTTTATCAGGCATAGTAAACATTTCACTGCAAATCAGAGAAAAAGCCGCCCTTATCTACAGAAAAGCGCTCAACAAAGGCTTGGTCAAGGGAAGATCAATCAACGCAATCGCCGCAGCTACAATCTATGCTGCCTGCCGCAAGAGTGGATCTCCCAAAACCCTAAGCGAAATAGCTCAAGCAAGTCTAGTGCGTAAGAAAGATGTTTCAAGATTTTATAAACTGCTGTTTCAAAAGCTTGATTTTCATATGCCGCCTTCTGACCCTTTGACATACATATCGAAGATTGCAGAAGAGAATGGAATATCGGGCAATACGCAGGGTGTTGCAATTGCAATACTAGGCGAGGCGAGACGAAAGCGGTTTATAGCTGGAAAAGAGCCTATGAGTATGGCTGCGGCTGCTCTCTACATAGCTTGCCTGCAGAATAACGAAAAGATAACTCAAAGAGCAATTTCTAAAGCCGCTGGAGTTTCGGAAGTTACGGTTAGAAACGGATACAAGGCATTAAAGTTTCAGCTGAATCTCAAAACGCCCGACCAAAAAGCTCGTTCTAACAAGCGTTCTGTTTCACCCAGATGCTCAAGACTTAGCTAACGCTCGAAAGTGGGATAATATGTTATTAGGATAAATTGAGTTATTGAATAGTCGATGGGTAACTTTACTAAGAATCAGCAGAAAAGAGAGCTAATGAAGCTCAGCGTTGAGCGGGCAAAGCAGTCAACGTTGGATAATCTTTCTTATCAATTCAACACTACAAGATCAAAAGAGGCAATCAAGCCAACAAAAGCGATAATAATTAACAAAATCTCCGATACAACCAAAGAAGACGAATTAGGACTTAAAGTGGAGTTTAGCTTATTTCCTTCCAAGACTTCGTTTTCAAAGATAAATTTGGATCTGTTTTTTCAAGAGCACCTGCTTAATTCAACAACGATTAGCATCCCTCAAAGTACTCTACTAAACGACACCTCAGAGTTTCCATTAATTCTGGATATGAGGGGGATTGTGGCTGGAGAGTATCTGTTTAGGGTTGAAATGTATGAGCTATGGTCTTCTGGTGAAAAACTAAACTTTACTTCTAAAGAAATGTCAGTTCAATTTGCACCAAAGACCAGAGAAGAAAGATTGGTAAAGATTCCAACGGTGAAGAGTGTTGCTGGTTCTGATTTAACGGTTGTTTCGTCTTCCGCAAAAAACATTTTCCGAGAAATAGAACAAGACCAAAAACAAGAATCTATTGGCAAAAAGGATGAATGGTAAATATCTTAGCGTTGGTTGAATGGCAATATGGAAAAATCAATGTTGCAGGCAACACCAAAGGTCTACTGAATGCTCCATACACTGCCTTTGTTATCGGGAACTACAAAAGACAGACTCCACCACCAGATATCTAAACGGTCGAAATCAAAAGTTACTGCAAACAAAAATATCCGCAATCTTTTTTCGTGACATTTCTAAAAATAAACCCGGTTTTTTGTGCATCAGCCAGATTACTTTTCTTAGTTACGTTATGTTTACCTTTTTTCATTTTTTTATTTTGGAGTTAGCGTTATGTGGCTTCATTGATGCAACAACACAGCTTAATTATGCTGTTTCAGGATAGATGCGAAATAGTGAGGATTAAGATATGATTTCTGCAGTTGTTTTAGTAAATACCGATTTAGATGCCCACCATAGAGTTATAGAAAGTTTAAGACTTGTTGATGGTGTTGAAGAAGCCCATGCTTTATACGGCGTCTATGACCTTTTAGTTAAAATCAAAGGTAATTCTATCGAAAAGCTGAAGGAAATAACTAAAACACGCATAAAAACGATAGCTGGCGTAAATAGCTCACTGACGATGATGATAGTTCAGGACAACTAATTTTTTGTTGTTGCTTCAGTTTGTGACAACATTATTTTATATTATTTCAAGCGCTAATACGCTAACTAGACATAGTTTAACAAGACAGTAGTTGGGCGGGTCTGGCTGCAACAAGGAGAAGGCGCAAAACCCTTTTTGCTGTATCCTATGTTGGCGCATGGCTTGGTCCGCTTAGCTTACCTTTTCGCTAAACCCTTGTTAGATGAAAGCGTTTTTGAGACAAGAGCATAATAGAGTTTCATTTTTACTTACACCTCTACTGAACGGCTTGGTTGTTTGTTGGTTTGCTTTTTATGTAGTTTGAACGATACGGAAAAGCCCTGCGTGATTGTCATGATAGTGAATTTAGTTTGTTTAGAGGCTTAGCGGGCTAGGGTAAGACTGTTGATCTTATAGGCTGGCTTTAGAGTAAGAAATTAGCCGGTGGAACGGCTTCGATAGAGCTCTTCGCAAAGTTGACCGTAAAGCCTTCGAGGAGATGAAGAATATACGCCGTAATAATGCTCTGGCGCTTGTTATACTTGTTAGGTTTAAGGTTTGTTGGGGGATGTTGATTGATCAAGTCTTTTAAGCTAGACACGGTGAATATGTGCCATGTTAAAATGTTGCTTTCTTACGGATAATAATTGTTGTGACGCAATTAAAATTGAAGTTCATGAAAGCCAATTGAGGAACTGTCATAATAATTTTACTGAATGTTTAAGGTTCAAGTTTGCTAAAGATTCAGCTAGAATTCGAGCAATTTAATACTTCACTTATTTCAAGGATGATAAAACTGCTTTGCTAATTCTTCAATAAAATTATTATTTTCTTGAAGTAAGCTGGGAGTGTGGGTTAGGCGGTTGGATTTGGACTTTTTTGTTTTGGAATTGTGCAGTTGGTGATGTGTTTTTTATTTGGGTCTTTTCGAAGTTTGCTGTTGTAGTTGAGCCGAAGTCACAAACACTAAAATATTCATGCTCCTTTTGTTGGAATAGGAGTTTTTTGAAATGCCTAGTATTATTACCAAAGATGGTTCGAAGATTTATTATAAAGATTGGGGCAAAGGACAACCAGTTATTTTCAGTCATGGCTGGCCTCTAAATGGCGATGCTTTTGAAGATCAAATGTTCTATCTGGCACCTAAAGGTTACCGCTGCATTGCACATGACCGACGAGGACACGGACGCTCAAGTCAACCTTGGAACGGAAATGACATGGACACTTACGCGGACGACCTTAGTGAACTCATCGAAAAGCTTGACTTAAAAAATTTAATTCTGGTTGGACATTCAACTGGAGGCGGCGAAGTTACAAGATACATAGGTCGCCACGGAAACAAAAGAATAGCAAAAATTGTGTTAATCGGCTCGGTTTCACCATTAATGGTCAAGACAGCAGATAATCCTGGAGGGTTACCAATACAAGTTTTTGACCAATTACGCGCAAACGTTGTCGATGACCGTTCACAATTCTTTAAAGACCTTTCGTTGCCGTTCTACGGCTACAACAGACCGAACGCCAAAATCTCGGACGGAGTGCGCGAGAATTTCTGGCATCAAGGCATGATGGCGGGATTTCCAGCAGCATATTTCTGCATTAAAGCATTCTCAGAAACAGACCTGACGGAGGATCTTAAAAAAATCGATGTGCCAACATTGATTCTTCACGGCGATGACGATCAAATTGTACCCATTGCTGACTCGGCTATGCTCTCCGCAAAAATCGTAAAGCAAGCAACACTCAAAGTCTACAAGGGTGCACCGCACGGTATGTGCACTACCCATAAGCAACAAGTCAACGAGGATCTTTTGGCATTCTTCAAAGAAAAACTTTAGCTCAAAAAGCACCGAATACAGCCCAAGACAATTCCTTAGATGCACAACCTGCGAATACACTTTCAGAGAATCCACCGCAATAATCTTTACCGCTATCCCCACATTCTTGGGACTTAACTTTGAAAAGTTTTCAATCAGTTTATCGAAGAATTAACAAAAATTGGCAGCCCAGAAACTTTCAAAATCTTAACCACCCTGTTATACCGTGCCATATTTGGAAAAAGCTTTTTCGGCCACCGATTTGCCAAGCTGCCTTGCCTTTTCAAGGTCTTCTTTTGTGGGACTTCCGAAGACTGATAGGGGCTGTTCCACCAACTCGAAACCTAACGCAGTTAGCTCAAGTGATATTTTTCGTGTAGCTTCTCCGCTCCAACCAAAACTTCCAAACACACTGGCGCATCGGTTTGAAAATTTTTTAGTCTTTAGCAGATTAAGGAAATCGGCTACTTTTGGAAATATCTCGTGTTCATATGTGGGTGAACCAACGATTAATGCAGGAGCCTCAACCAATGCAGTTAACGCCTCGACAGCAGTATCTTCAGAAAGATTAAAACTAAAAACTGATCCTCCGGCTTCTCTAACTCCTTCCACGATTGCGTTTAAGCACTTTGATGTATTTCCATACATTGAATCGTATGCCACGACAACAGTTTTCGTGTAGGTGCCTTTGCTCCAAGAAGCCCATTTATTCATGGTTTGCTTGGCGTTGTTGGTATAGACTGGTCCGTGGCTGGGCGCTAAAACATTAATTTTAAGGTTCATTGTGTCAAACTTTTCTATTGCTTTAAGAATCCATTCGCGATGCCCATTGAAAACTGAAGCAAAATATTTTTGCGAGCTTTTCCAAATATTCTGCTTAATCAGGTCTATGTCGGTTTCTAATATAGCACTATCGGGCAGTTTTTTGAAGGAGCCAAACAAGTCGCAACTGAACAAAATTCTGTCTTCGACTAGGTAGGTGCTCATAGTTTCTGGCCAATGAAGCCATGGTGTTTGAATAAACCTCAACGTTTTGTTTCCTAAGGAGATTTCTGCTGCTTCGCCTTTCACGATTACAGTTTGGGGATCGAAACCGTAGAATTTTTTAAAAATCGTTTGGGCGATTGGTGTGAAAACCACTTTTGCGTTGGGTGCTTTTTTAAGAAGCTCTGGTATGGCGCCGGTGTGGTCAGGCTCCATGTGGTTAATGATTAGGTAGTCTAATTTTGAGAGGTCTGTTAGTTTGCTAATTTTGTCAAAGTGTTCAAGCGAGTGTTTCTCGTTTACAGAATCAATGAGTGCAGTTTTTTCTGTACCTACGATTAGGTATGAGTTGTAAGATACACCTTCGGGGATGTGCCAGAGCGCTTCGAAAAGCGGGGTTTCTGAGTCGTTTACTCCGACCCAGTTGACGTTAGGGGATATCGGAAGAGGCTGATTATTTGTCACGTCAGCAAACTTATCTAAAATGGTAAAGGCAACCTGATTTAGTTAATTCTACTTTCAAAAAAAAAGAAAAGATTAGAGTTTTTCTGGGGCGCATAGGTTTTCGGCGTTGGCAGCTGTTCGCATGCATCCTTTGCAGATGTATTTCGCATCTTTCACAAGTGGCTTTATCTTTTCTATTGGTACTTTGTCCTCTACCATTTTGCAGAGGTGTTTTTCATGACCTGGATGAGGTTGAGCTTTTGACAAAACTTACACCTAAACAGCTAATGGTATAATGCTACATATAGCAATGTGATTGTTCGGTCACAACCACAAGAACTTTGCAGAGGTTTTCTTTTTGGCATGAATCTCACAGGGTTTTCTTTTTTAACATACTTGTCGATAGTGTCAGGGAAAAGTACCGTTTGGTTTCTATGGGTGACTTCTATGTGTTCGCTCATGGCTTTCAGCGGCTCTTTTAGTTGCTTTAAAAAAGGTCTAGATTTAAGGTTAACGGTAAATAGCCATCGAAGAAAGAGACTTTTCACACAGTCTGGATTAGGGTTCAAGACAGTAGCTCATACTTACCTTGCTAAAAAGTTCGTATATAAATCATGCGAACTATTACTAAGAGTTGTCCAAGCGTATTAAAATCTACAACTAAGAGAGGAAAAATTATGAAGAAATTAATGCTAATATTTTTGTTGTTTATGCTCTCGCCTTTTATTCTTGCTGCAACTGTTCAAGCACAAACTTCAAACGTGAATATTTACGCCGGAGAAATTCCCATGCAGTATGGCTTTGGAAATAGTTCGACTACTATAACCTCGCCGGGACCAACGCTAACTTTTATTTCAGGACAAACTGTCACGGTGACATTACATAACTCTGAAAGCATGTCGCATAATTTTGCAATTGTTGGTACCAAATCGGCAACTGGTACTGTGCTTTGGGGTGCCCAAATTCAATCCGCCAGCAACCCAGTTTCTCCAGGGTCAAGTGCTTCAGTAACCTTTACGGTTGGTGATCCCGGTAACTACTACTACATTTGCCAAGTTGATGGGCACATAGTTCAGGGAATGTGGGGTAATGTGGTTGTTCAAACAACTATACCAGAGTTCCCGTTGCCGCTACTCTTTGTTTTCGCAGCAGTTGCCATAACAGCCTGGGCCGCGTACTTCAGAAAAATAAGCATTAAGCCTACAATAAAACATTAGAAACAAGAAAATTCTCCGCCTTATTTTTTTATAATTAAAATTAGAATTGTCTTGGGATCACTGGGATTATAAGTGCAGTAATATCTCTTTTTTATTTATTCAAACAAAGGTTCTACCTCTAATTTAATCTATAATCTTTAGCTCTTTACTCCTAAATAGCGTAGAAACGGTTATTCTATTTCTGCTCAGGCTACTTCTAATTTCATTATTTATTCTTGAGTCACCTCTTCTGCTTATATGCCCAAAACGGATTATCTTCCAGCAGTGGAGATTTCCTCGAATTCTGAGGATTGCTCGTTAGAATATAGAAGGGCATTTTGGTTTGTGAAGTATTTAAATTGGCCACGAAGGTATAGCAGCTACTCGAATTTTCCTCCACACATGGGGCATTCTAAACTTGCTATCTTTTGTTTAACTCGTAGCTGGGTTGAGCAATAAAAGCAGAAGTATATCTGACATTTTGGGCAGCAATAGAACCCGCCGCCTATGCGTTTGCCACAAGCGTCGCAGGGCCTAGATAAGTTAACCATAAAGTCACTACCTTAACTTTTCTTATCCATTTTAAAAACAGTATGACAAAGAAAATGGCTATTTTTGTTAGGCAATCTTTCTGTTTTTGCATGTTCCTTATGTGGTATTGCCGTTAGTGTAGAGGATGGCGCGTGAAATATGCAAAATGATTATGAAACCCTTTTTTGGGTACAGAGTTTGCTTTTTATTCCCATAAATATATAAGAAAGATATGTTGTAAAACTAATATTTATTTCTGTAATTGTATCATTTTTGACATCAGTGCCCACTTTCCACTCAATTATATAAGCTATTTAGTATGAAGTGTATGATATTGACCAAAAACAAATCTTTTCAAAGATTTTGTTTCTGTTCAATTAAAATTGAAGGAAGATAAGAACAAAAATGCAAAAAACAAAAAAATTTATAGCCACATTGACAACTTTGATTCTAACACTATCTATGATTTTTCCTCTATTTGCCTTACAAACAACTAATGCACAATCATCAACAAGGGAGACTTATTCCTTTATTGGCGGTACTCCTAATCCTGTGGGTGTTGGTCAAGAATGTTTGCTGCACGTAGGGATTACACAGCAACTTTCCAACGTAAACCAAGCCTGGGAAGGCTTAAGTGTAACAATCAAAAAACCTGACGGAACAACTGAAACACTTTCTGGAATAAAGACTGATTCGACCGGTGGAACCGGAGTCGTATACACTCCAACAATGCTCGGCAACTACACTTTCCAAACTCACTTCCCCGAACAGACCACAACAACCACTAAGCAAGCGGGCGGCACGCCTGTAGGTACACTGATGCTCGCAAGCGAAAGCGATGAAATGCTGCTTGTCGTAAAGGAACCAGACCAAATCCCAGCTTATCCGGCAGCGCCGCTTCCCACCGAATACTGGACTCGTCCGATAAATGCGCAGCTTAGAGAATGGTCGCAAATTGCAGGAAGCTGGCCAGGTGTTCCACCTGATAGACTTGTTTTGGCCAACGATGATGCTCCAGAAACTGCACACATGCTGTGGACAAAGCCAGTTTCAATTGGAGGGCTCGTTGGAGGAGATATACAAGGCATGGGTGGTCCTGTTGCTTTCGAAAACGGAGCTGCATATGAACAAAAATTTGGTGCTCCATCAATCCTAGGCGGAATCCTCTTCTACAATAGGTTTGAGGAGATGGGCGGAACCAATGTCGATCAGGAAGTTGTTGCGGTAGATTTGCATACAGGTGAAGAACTATGGGTTAAAAACTGGAATGACACTAGGCTGGATCTCGGCCAACTATTCTACTTCCAATCATACAACTACATGGGAACTTTTGCATACCTTTGGGAAGTAACCGGCAGTACTTGGAAGGCATATGATGCTTTCACCGGACGCTACATTTACACCATGACCAACGTTCCTGCTACTATCTCATCCTATGGAGGCTCACTTGGCTCTAACTCATGGTTTGGCTCAAGAGGCGAAATATATTCAATCACAGCAAACTTGAACAACGGCTGGATGGCTCTATGGAACTCAAGCAGAGTCGTGAGCAGCGAAGGGAGTTGGCACCCACATGGAAACACATATGACTGCACATGGGCGGCAGCACGACACGGAGGCTACGAATGGAACATAACGATACCAAAGGGACTATCAGGAAGCATAAATGGAGTTAAACTTGGAGAAAGTGTTGTCGGTTCAAACCTGAACCTCACAGCAGTCAACATATGGTCTTTAAGCTTGAAACCAGGGCAAGAAGGACAACTGCTATTCAACAAAGTTTGGAAGGCTCCTGATACCTGGGCTGCAGGCAACCAAACTCTTAGCTGGTCGGCAAGCCTAAACAATGATCTTGGACTCGTATGGTCAAAAGAAACTCGACAATGGTGGGGCTTCAGCCTCACAACAGGTGAGTATCTTTGGGGTCCAACTGCATCGGAACAGTACTTAGGCATATACGGCACTTCAACAGCGTTAGACAACGGCAAATTCTACCAATGCTACATGAGTGGAATAGTATACTGCTACGACACCCAGAACGGCAAGCTACAATGGACCTACAATGTAAAAGACCCTGACAACGAAATCTTGTGGAGTGACAACTGGCCAATGCGTATTCAGTTTATTGCAGCAGGAAAAATCTACTTAGTCGAAGGCGAGCACTCTCCCAATCAGCCTCTACCACGCGGAGGACCGATGGTCTGCCTCAACGCAACCACTGGAGAACTGATATGGTCAGTTAACATGATGTACTACTATAGGACAAACGTAATCATCGGAGACAACATAATCGCTTTGATGAATTCATATGACCAGCAAGTATACGCCATAGGCAAGGGTCCAAGTGCAACCACGGTTACAGCTCCCGATATTTCTGTTGAATTAGGCAAGTCCGTCATGATAAAAGGCAAAGTGATAGATACATCACCTGGCACAGAAAAATACGCATTAACAACACGTTTCCCAAATGGAGTTCCAGCTGTTTCCGATGAAAGTGTAAGCGCCTGGATGGAGTACGTTTACATGCAGATGCCTCGTCCAACAAATGCAACCGGTGTCACAGTTTCAATTGACGTTATAGACTCCAACGGCAACAATAGAAATATCGGATCTACAACAACTGACGCAAGCGGCGTTTTCACCTTTGAATGGAAACCAGATATAACTGGAAAGTTTACTGTTACTGCTACGTTTGCTGGCTCTAAGGCATATTATCCTTCTTCTGCTGAAACAGGTTTTGTCGTAGATGCAGCAGCTGCTACACCCACACCAACGCCTCAACAACTGCAATCCAATTCTGACATGTACTTTGTACCTGCAATCGCTGGAATAATTGTTGCAATAGCCATAGGTTTCGCAGTGACAATCCTTGTGCTAAGAAAGCGACCATAAAACACAAAGAAGTAACCAAAATCTTTCCCCTTTTTTAGTCAACTCAAAGCATTGGAGAAAAGTTGGGGCTGAGAAGGCTCTAGTCGTATCCTTGCCCAATTGTTTGTAATGATTAGGGTTGTGCATTTGCCCTTCTCTCTCCATTCAAGCCTAGAGCCTCAGCAAACCCAACTATCTCACTTAATATTGAACTGACAATATTGCATGCAAACCATAATTTGATTGCCGCTTAGGCTACATAATATTTCGTTATATCTCTGTGTGATTGTGTCATTTTTGACATCAGTGTCCACTTTCCACTCTGTTTTATAAACCATTTTACACGAATTGTTCACCTGAGGAAAAAAAATGCGATATTTAAAACAAGTTTTAGCAATCTTATCAATAGCTCTCTTTGCAATCTCTGCTTTACCGTTATTATCATTAGTGCAAGCAACAGACACAAGAGTAACCTATGCATTCATTGGGGCAAACCCAAATCCAGTAGGTATAGGTCAAGAGACTCTGCTTCACATAGGCATTACACAGCAGCACAATGACGTTCATAAAGGCTGGGAAGGACTGACAGTACTGGTTACAGATCCAACTGGGAAGGAAACTACACTTGGACCGTTTAGTACCGATCCAACAGGCGGCACGGGGTACATATTCGTACCAACGGTTGTTGGTAATTACACTTTCCAAACCTTCTTCCCACAACAGATCAACGACATAGCGCAGTCAGATCTACCAGTCGGAACCATCATGCTAGCAAGCAACAGCAAAAAACTGGCACTGGAGGTAACCGCAGAAAAGACCGCAGAGTATCCAGGTCATGCACTGCCAACAGAGTACTGGAGTCGACCAATCGACGACCAACTACACGGCTGGTCAGTTCTAGCAGGCAACTGGCAAAGAACACCCGACAACTCGATTACACAGGGCAATCTAGATGCACCCGAAACAGCACACATCCTATGGGCCAAATCATTAGTACTCGGAGGCATTGCAGGCGCAGAAACAGGCGATAACATATGGACCACTGGCGATGCATACCAGGGTCAATTCGCAAACTCGGTTATCATGAACGGCATATTGTACTACAACATCTATCCAGCCTCAGACGGCAAGCAGGGTTATCCAATCCAAGGTATAAAGGCAGTAGACTTACGCACGGGCGAAGAACTCTGGTTCCGTAACGGAACAAGACTAGCCTTCGGCCAACTAATACACGTCGACACTCAGAACATGCAAGGAATCTTTGGATACCTTTGGAGCACAGAGGGGACAACTTGGTCTGCATACGATGCATGGACTGGTGAATTTGTCTACAAGATGTACGGTGTCCCAAGCGGGACTACAGTTATCGGTCCTAACAACGAAATATTGATCTACACTGTAAATAGCAACGGATGGATGACATGCTGGAACTCGACTACAGTAATAAGCGTGGGACAGAGAAATCCAAGCACTGGAAACTTAATTTGGGAGTTTGGACGCTACTGGAACCCATTCGGCACAACGACCTATCTGAACAGCACATACAATGCAGCAAACGGCTATGACTGGAACGTGACTGTACCTAAAGGCTTCTCTGGGACAACATACGCAGCAATCGACAACAAAGTGGTTGGGCAATCAGTAAGCACAACCAGAGTCAATACTTGGGCTTTGGACTTAAATCCTAACAGACGCGGTAGCCTACTATACAACGAGACTTGGGCAGCACCCACAGACTGGGTTCAAGGCAATCAAACCATCAGCAGAATTGCAGGCAGCATACAAGATGACATAATTGCAATCTGGAGCAAAGAAACACAGCAAACATGGGGCTTTAGCACTGATACTGGGAAAAACATCTGGGGACCAACAGCACCGCAACACTACTTGGACATGTATGGTATCCGAGGCTTGGTCTTCGAAGGCAAGCTGTACCTGCAAGGTATGAGTGGAATATTATACGTCTACGATGTGAACTCTGGCAACTTGCTATGGACTTACGGCGCAGCTGACTATTACAACCAAAATCTCTGGGCCAATGAATGGAACATAAGACCGCTGTTCATAGCGGACGGCAAACTCTACATGGGCACTGCAGAGCACTCTCCTAACAGTCCAGCACAAAGAGGCGCACCATTCGTTGTTATAGATGTCAACAACGGCACAGAAATCTTCCGAGCAGACGGTCTATTTAAACAGACTGAATGGGGCGGCAGAGCAATAATTGGCGACAGTATCATCGCAACATTAGACACCTATGATCAGCGTATCTATGCAGTTGGTAAAGGACCAACAGCACTAACGGTCAACGCACCAGATGTTTCAGTGGAATACGGCAAGACAGTAATCATAAGAGGGTCCGTCACAGACATTTCCGCTGGCACTAACGATTACGCCATTTCGGCTCGATTCCCAGAAGGAGTTCCCGCAGTTTCAGACGAATCCCAAACAGCATGGATGCTCTATGTGTACAAGAATTTCGAAAGACCGCTAAATGCTACAGGTGTTCCGATTGAATTAAGCGTGGTAGATTCCAATGGCAATTATCGATCGATCGGTACAACTACAAGCGATGCAGATGGATTCTTTAACTTCAACTGGAAACCCGATATTGAAGGCAGCTTTACACTGTATGCGTCATTTGCAGGCAGCAAAGCCTACTGGCCATCTCATGCTGTAACCTCTTTCGCAGTTGATCCAGCAGCTCCAACAGCATCACCACAACCAGAAATAAGCTTGCCACCCACAGAAATGTACATTGGTGCAGCAGCAGTCGCAACAGTAATTGCAGTAGCCATAGGTTTCGCTGTAACAATTCTTGTGCTAAGAAAGCGACCATAAAACGCAAACAAATAAACCAAAAATCTTTCCCTTTTTTTTAGTCAACTCAAAGCATTGGAGAAAAGTTGGGGCTGAGAAGGCTATAGTCGTATCCTTGCCCCAAATGTTGTAATGAATAGGGTTGTACCTTTGCCCTGTTATCCATTCAAGCTCTAGAGCCTCAGCAAACTCAACTAACTCAATTAATTACTTTGCTTGGTAGTCGTCAGGACTGTTAACAAGTAAGATTTTGTATCCTTCTTTTATTAGAAGTTTTTGAGCTATGGGTTTTTGAGATATAGATTTCTATTGCTCCATGAATATTTATTTTCGCATACTGTTAGATCGACAATTTAGTTAGAAAATCACCAATGTGTCCTCTTCTTCATTCATCGTCAACCCAAAGCATAGAATGATTCTTTTTAGTGTTGGCTTTTCATTTTCTTGTGGTTTAATGCTTACTTTATAATTTGTGGAATCTTTGATGGGGTCCAAACTAAATACATTAGGAAAATGAATACATCCCGTAAACAAGATTTCTTCAAGTACAGCTACTGCTTCAGATCTATTCAAAAAAACACTCCCAATATTAATAGTTCATGCGTACTTTCGATTTAACGATTTGTGACTACATAGCTACACCAACACTAAAACAAGCAACCAAGCGATACAATAAGACGCCATTAAATAATCAAATCAAACAAACCAACCACGTTAGTCTACTCGATTTTTATATGCCTTGACGCTTTCCATCCATATAATCCAGTTGGGATAATGCTGATGACTATCAGCAGATAAATCCAACTGCCAACCGTCGCCCAGTTGACCTCTCCGGCATAGCGGACCAGAGTTAATGCCTGAAATATACCGAGCGTGGCGTAACTTATGTAGGCAATCCTGTTGCGTTGATGGTCGTTTTCCCACGTCATATGCAATGCTATAACGGCGATTCCAATGAGCCAGGATCCAATCGCTCGGCTCGTCAGTGGAGTGAGGGCCCAGGGCCAGAAGGTGGAGGCTGTTGCTGGAGATAAAAATAAGATCGTGCCTGTAACCAGCATAATTATTCCTTGGCCCAAGAGCACGAAGCGCATGGATGTGTGTACTGGTGCTTTTCGTTTAAGTGTCGAGCCTTTGAGCCTGACTTGAATAATGAGAAGCGCCAGCAAAGCAATTGGAACTGCGATGTAAATGGCTAACCAAAGATAAGTGGCTACCATAGCGGAAAATATGGGGCTATTGAGGTGGAATTTATCGAGGTGTAATATAGTTGTGATTAGAGTGAGGATTGTGAATATGAGAACTGAAGGGACAGCTACTCGGGCGTTAGACCATGTCTTCTCTCGATACGCAAGAAATTCAAGTAGGAAGCTGGCGAGGTAGCCCGCGCCGAGGAAGGCAGCTGTTATTGGAAGCTGTATGGTCCAGGCAAAGTATGTGGCAGTTTGCTCAGAGAAGAATGTGAGATCGACTCCTGCTGAAAGAACAAGAATGCTGGCCGCTAGCAGAATAAGGCGCATTCCTTTTGAGAGCTTCTTAGGCTGATGTGCTTGAAAGGTTGTCATTGATTGAATTTCCTATTGTTATTTACGTTAAGAACCCTAAACAATTTAACTATAAAAAAAGAAAGCTGATTCAAGAGTCATTTTCTTTTCCGCCTTTTCATCCGACAAATTCATCTAAAAAATATATTCAACTAAAAGAGTTCTTTTCGTTGGCTAATATCTGTTTGTTGTTGTATTTTAACAGTTACAACACAAGCTATTGGCACCTTGCGTTAGGAATATTATCATTTCTGTAATTTTTTTGTTTAAACTAAAAAAAGGGAGAAAAGATTGTTTTTGTTTGGCGTCTTTATCATCGTTTCCTGAGTATCGATAGAATCACTAAAGCTAGAACGATGATGATTAGAACAAACAGTCCTACGATTGCAGGAATAAAGTATGCGTCCGCAACAGATTCTACGGGAGCAGTAGTTGGCGTTGGAGTCGTTGATTCAACGGCATAGAAAGAGGTTTCAGCGTTGGATGGGTAGTATGCGTTTGAACCCTCAAAGCTGGCGGTTACAGTAAATGACCCGGATATGTCTGGTGTCCAAACGAAACTGTACATTCCATTAACGTCACTTGTGGTCTTGCCAATTTGCCTGTAGTTGCCGTTAGCGTCAAGAACATTTATCGTGACAGGAACTCCTGTTGCGTTGGTTGGTTTTGGCTGTTGCATGTAGAGGTATTCCATCCAAGCACTCATGCTATTATCGGAAATTGCTGGAGTGCCTTTCGCCGGAATGCCCAGAATAGTTTGCCCTGATGATTGATCTGTAACTGTACCAGTTATCACCAATGGGCTTCCTTTTTGAACAACCGTATCAAGTACAGAAATCGTAGTGGCGGTTTGTCCTTGACCATAAGCGTATAACTGGTTGTCATAGGCATTTGGTTTTACAAAGATTCCGTCTGCTATAGCTGCGCTGGCTGCATTAGAGTCGTCAAAGCTGGAGATACTCCAGACTTTCTCGCCTGTTGTAGCATTTAAAACGTATAGTTGTGCGCCTAAGAATAAGGGTGGGCTGTATGTGTGTCCTCCTGAAAGGAACACTTCCCCGCCTGCAACTGCTTCAACGTGAACAAGGGGCCATATGCCGTAGGGTGTTGAATATCCACTGGATCCCGTTGAATATTGCCATACTTGCTTGCCAGTTGTTATGTCATAAGCGTGTACTTGCCCGCCAAAGTCAGATGCGTAAAGCATGCCGTACGCGACTACTGGTTTGTAATTAACAAAGTACGCCCAAGGAGGACTGTTGTATGGGTCTGAGGTCCATAGTTTCTGCCCTGTGTTTGCATCGTATCCGCTCCAAACCAGATTCTCATGGTCAAACTCAAACCACTTATCATTTGATATTCCGTATGTATCAAGCCTAACCCATGGTACTTCTGTTTGATTCAACGGACCCCACAATAGTTGCCCTGTAGAGGTGCTGTAGCCTGCGATTATACGCCAACCCGGTTGCCAAGAAAGTCCTCCGCTTAGCGCTGTGGAAGTAGACGACAAGAGTAACACTTTTGCGCCGACTGCACTTATGCTTAGGCCTGGGCTGAATGTTGCGCCAGAAACGTTGGTGGCTATGGGCATTGACCACATTATTCCTTTGGAGAAGGCGATTTGGGCGTTCTGTGTAGGTCTCCACTGCCAAGCGGGTTCACCATTGGTTCCCACAAGAATGCACTTGGTCGAGTTCCACATGTTTAGCGTTGGGGCATTTGCATTGGTGGAGTTGACATAGTAGCCAATCAAGTTCCCGCCGTCGTCTTCAACAAGAGTGAATGCTGTGCCATTGACAATGCTTAGAATGTAGTTTCCAGTCATCGTGTCATACATTCCATAGGTGGTTCCAGTGTTCGGACTCACAGTTGTTTGAGTACTCCAAAGGTATGAGAGACCTCCAAACTGGTTTGGCGAGATATAATCCAGCACTTGACCGCAAAGTAAAGGTTCAGTTGTATTCTTAAACCACAACTCCTGTCCAGTGCGAAGGTCTAAAGCTTCCCAGCCTGCTGGGTTGGTTGAGGCTCCGGGTAGAACTTGATAGTAAAGTTTTCCATCTATTATTATGCCTCCGAATTTGGGTTCGTACTGTGAGGTTGAATAATAGCTGCTTCCGGCTTGGTTACCGCCAAATTCTCCCCCGATTAAGCCTCCGGGTGCTAGTGGTTTGCTCCATAGAATGTGTCCGCTAGTTGGTGCTGTTGTGTATGGGTTAAAGTTTCCGCTTGCATTGTATTGACCAGTAGCTCTGGTAAAACCGACTGCTGCTAGGCCGAGCCAGTTTCCGCTGATCTTGTACCAATCTAAGTTCTCACCATATATTGGTCTCTGCCAGTAGCTTGTTGGAATTGGATTAGGGTTTGTGGACTCACCGGGTATTGGCTCTTGCTGTACGACTAGAGTGACTGTTTGGCTTGTGCTGCCTGAATAATAATCTCCAATCAATCCCGAAATTGCGGTAGAGTAACCTGCTGGTGGTGGATTACTGCCTGTTAATGTTTGACCTGGAAAATTCATTTGGAAGGTGTAGTTGCCAAGTACCGTAGGCGAGTAAGTGGTGTGTGCTCCGCCTGTATCATCGGAGGTGAAGGGTCCTAGTGTTTCAGTCGTCCCATCTGGATGGGTAACTGTCACTTTAAAATTCTGCCATCGATCGCCATAAATCGTTGCTGCTGTTGGTGGCGCTTTGTCAATCCAGAAGTTAACGAAAGCTTCTTGTCCAATGCCTACGGGATTGGGCATTACGCTGAGGTATGCCCAAGTTGGAATTGTTAGCGGTGGAGTATGGGCGCTGGTTGTCGTTACGAGAAGTACTGAAGCGATCATAGAAGTTGCTAAAATTGCTGCAATTAAAATAGCCAAGATAGGTTTTTTTATATTTTGCATTTTGTATTTTTCTTCCCAAAAATTTTATTGAACGAAACAAGCAAGCGCTTGACTTCGCTCACAAGAGTATGATCAGCTAAATTTCTATTTATAATTTTCCGTAAAAAAGGTGTTACGAATGAGTGACAAGATTTGCAATATTAGGAAGTTGGACCATCGGAGACATTTGTCAATTAAAGACCGATCGCCACTCCAGTCACAATTAGAGCGATACCTGCAGCAAACAATCCAATTATCAGTTGGTTTTGAAAAATGTTGTTTAGTAGCGAATCGAGATAGGTATTTGCGTTTTTTAAATTATTCACTGAAGTTTGAGCGCCATTTTCCAAAGTTGAGAAAAGTGTTTTGACATTATCTGTTACCTGTTTTAGATCACTAAGTGATGTGTTGATTCCGTTGGTGAAGGCCGTGTCCATGTAATCTCTAACCTGAATAATTTCTGGGCCCAGAGCTTTGACCTTGACTGAAATATCCTCCAATGAGTTTTCAGCTTGAATTATTTTTAAGTCTGCTTGCTGAAGCTTTGTTCTGGCTTCTAAGCACAAATCACCAATATCATCCGATGTGTTTCCTGTATCATGGAATGGCTTTGCCAAATCATGCAACGGGTGATCGCCCAAAATGTCAATGTCGATGTCATCGCCAATATTATTTAGCCATACTCCAGCGTTTATCAATGGATTTCCAGTTTTTTGAAGTATGGTTTCAATATCTCCTGTTGTTTTTCGAATGTCATTCTTAAGAATGAGTCTTCCTGCGTGGATGTCGTTTCCCACATCGATACATATGGAATTAGCGTAGTTCATGATGTATCTACTCTTGCTTAGCAATCCGGTTGGGCCGAAAACATTGGTGTTGATTCCATTTTCGATAGTTGAGTAGTTTTGGTCGACTGCGTTTGTTGCTTTGGTTAGTGCTCCGTTTGGACCCAGTAGGTTTTGGGTAATTCCGTCTTCAATTGATTTAAAGCCCGAATCAACTGCCGAAGTTACATCTTTTAATTTTCCTTGGATTTTCCACAATGCGTAACCAACGACAAAAAGGACAACGCCCAGTAAAACTAAACTAAAACCGTTCATACATTATCCTTAGTAATAGCCCCTTAAAACATTTATTGGCTTTTTTGGGGGGCAAACTAACCGAAGACAGTTTCTTTTCCAAGTCTTTCTTTGTCCATTTTAAAAACAGTATGTTAAGGAAAATGGTATTTTGGTTAGTTAACCATTTATTTTTATTGTGCTTTTTGGGTTAAGACTAACGGTTTAAGGAATAAAGAAGCATGGGGCGCAACCGGTCAGCGTAAACCCATAATTCTAAACCAGACTGTTTTAGTTTAAAAGCGTTTCATGTAACCTACTATTTAGGTTTCTTGAACAGCATAACACCTTAGGCTAATGAGGCTACCTATATGATGATTTAGGTTTGTAGACTATGATTTGATTTTGTTCTTCGACTACGGCTAAATCATGTTTTTTCGTAATTTCTCTTATCTGGTTTCTGCAGTTACTATCAATGATTGCTTTTATTCTAATTTTGTAACCTGTTGATAAAGAATCTTCGGGGTTAGGCTCCAAGAAAATGAATGAATTTGAATCTAATTTACATTCGGTTAATAATATTTTGAGCAAACTGCTTGCTTCTTGTTTGTTCATTTAGAACGCTCCAACTCAACTATGATGATAATAACTTAAAGATTTGGGAAGTTAAAGTTGGCACATTGAAGTACCCACAACTTTGAATTTAAATTTTTAAAGTTGTTTCCATATCTTCTTTTTTAGGTCGTCGGCGTGCCCTTCCAATGGAACTTTACAAATTTGCAAGGCTGATTGTTCTGCATGTCTTTTGCTGATCTCTTAGTTGCTTTAACTTAATTTACAGATGATTCGCACACATGTTATTTAGAAAATCTCTTTAAGAATAAGGTGATTGTTGCTTCATTTTGCGACAACATTATTTTATATTATTTTGATTCGTAAGAGTTGGCAGGGACGAATTAACTTAGAGCCAAGTTGGGCGGATCTGGCAGCTGACATAAAAAGGCGTTTTCGTTGCTGTTTTGCGCCTTCAATGTCAACCCAAGGCTAAATCCGCTCAACTATACTTCTGCTCCCTCTTAGTTGAAAAAGAATGTTCGGTAAGATCTAATGAAAATTTCTTTAAAGGTTCACATCATTGCAATTATAACAATTACAACTATGGTTATTTTGTATTTAGTCATTTTTTTTCTTTCCTAAAAATATAACACATTAAATGTGTGATTAAATATTTGTTAAGTACAGTATTTAATAATTCCTAATTCTACAATCGACAGAGTCCTCGCTACCGAAGAGAATCATAAAATAAAGCTTTAAGCAAACTTGCAATGGCAAAAGTTAGCCCATTTTGTTTATGAGAAGCAAGCCAACGACAATCGTTCGAGACAGACCCAAGCCGACAATTCAAAGAAGTGAAACAGTATTTTATACTTCTAAATTATATTTTAATGCGTAACTTGAATATACTGCAGTGAGACGGTTATGCGTTTTCTGCTAAGGATGCTCTGTACTTTTTCGATTATTCATGTTCTGACTTGGATGTTATCTGCCATAATAGAAGAAGCATCTTTTACAGTGTTGGAGCAGGCAAAGTTATTATGCAAAGATTGGGCAGAGTATAAATCCGTTAAAAATCGCCTAAAATATTACTAAGAAGTAAGTGTGCTATACTTAGCAGGTTAGTCGAATGAATCCAGTTGTAATCTATTCAACAAAAAGCGGTAATACTGAAAAAGTTGCACTCGAAATATCTCAAGAATTAAACTGCAATGCAATCAAAATATCCAGAGAAACCGCTTTTTCAACTATATCAATTAAGGATTTTGATCTTATGGTAATTGGGACCTGGATTCGGGGTGGCGAACCAAGTCCAGATATGATTAGTTTTCTAAAGCAGCTAAGTTTGGACGACAGCAATAGGCAGTTTGCTCTTTTTATGACTTGGGCAGGTGGCGGGAAAAGCGATGTGTTAGCGTTTAATCGAGTAAAACAGCTTTTAGAAGTTAAGCACCAAAGATTACTTGATGATTGCTTCAAATGTTTGGGCAAGACCTTTGGTATAGCAAGACGGGGGCACCCAGATGCGCAAGATTTAGCTAACGCTCGAAAGTGGGCCAAAAACCTTGTTAATGAGCGTATAAAATCACAAATTGAGTGATTGAATAATCGATGGGCAACTTTAGTAAAAAGCAGCAGGAAAGAGAGCTAATGAAGCTCATGCGTTGAGCGGGCAAAGCAGTCAACGTTGGATAATCTTTCTTATCAATTCAACACTACAAGATCAAAAGAGGCAATCAAGCCAACAAAAACGATAATAATTAATCGTATCTCCGATACAACCAAGGAAGACGAATTAGCACTTAAAGTGGAGTTTAGCTTATTTCCTTCCAAGACCTCGTTTTCAAAGATAAATTTGGATCTGTTTTTTCAAGAGCACCTGCTTAATTCAACAACGATTAGCATCCCTCAAAGTACTCTACTAAACGATACTTCGGAGTTTCCGTTAGTTCTGGATATGAGGGGGATTGTGGCTGGAGAGTATCTGTTTAGGGTTGAAATGTATGAGCCATGGTCTTCTGGTGAGAAGCTAAACTTTACTTCTAAAGAAATGTCAGTTCAATTTGCACCAAAGACTAGAGAAGAAAGATTGGTAAAGATTCCAACGGTGAAGAGTGTTGCTGGTTCTGATTTAACGGTTGTTTCGTCTTCCGCAAAAAACATTTTCCGAGAAATAGAACAAGACCAAAAACAAGAAGCAATAAGCAAAAGAGATGAATGGTAGTACCTTTAGGCGAGATAGGTAAGGGCAATGGAGAATCATATTACTAAAGAACGGTTTCTTTTGGAGTTTTTTGGGGCTTTCGGACGAGACTTGGGAAACCCGGAAAGGTGGTTCACCGATAACCCCAGTGACATTTTTTCGTTTATTGAGGAATGTGCCGAGAATAAGGCACCTGCATTTATCAGTGTTCAACCAGAGAAAGACAAAGCGCAACCATTAGGCATAGAGAAGGTTTTTTTCGACTTTGACGTTTGCAAAAAAAGTGATTTACTCACAGAAGCAGAAATTCAAAAACGAAAGTCAGAACTTCGAGATGAAGTGAAATATTTTCTAAAGCAACTTGAATCCCTAAACATAAAGCCGCTGGTTATTAGAACAAGGCGGGGTTACCATGTTCATGTTTTCTTTGACTCTGTTTACGAAATAAACCATGAGCTTGAGTTTTGGAAGCAAGTCTACAAACAGCTCCAGCTTGCACTTTTACAGGATCACGATTATCGCTTCATTGACTATGCCGTTATCGGGGACATAAATCGAATGTGCCGTATCCCGTTTTCTGTTCACGAGAAATCAGGTGAAGAATGCTTTGAAGTTGACAATCAACTCAAAGAGGACAAAGTTAGAAGCATTGAATACTTCAAGCTCTATGGACTCAAACAGAAAGATATTATGTCTGCGATGGATAAGGCTCGGGAATTTAGAAAAGCACTCAAAGAAAAAAGAATAAAGTATGTGCCAAGGACCTTGTCCTTTGAGAGTTCAGAGGGAATTAGGCCATGTTTTGTTAAAGCCCTAAATTCAGGGGAGATGTGCCACCAGCAACGTCTTGCTCTTTTGCAGGAAGCGTACTCGTCTTGGGTTCCACAGCCCTGAGAGCATAATTGACCTTTTCCGATGCCTTAACGACTTTGACGATTCCATAACACGCTATCAAGTGAACTGGTTCTTCACAAACAAAGTAGAAAAAAACGATGTCACACCATACAGCTGCCAAACCATTCAACGCTACGGTTGGTGCATAGACCAATGCCCCAGAATGAAACAGGTAGGGTGAAATGTAATTGGGAATTCTTGGCTTAATAGTATCACGATTGTTTAAAGCAAAACCGTTTCAATCAGAATCACTCGACCATCTCGCAAGCATCATGAAGGTAACTAAAATTTTGAAAAAGAATAATTTAGATCGTTATTACAATGCGACTTTCTTGAGGCAAGGTGGCGTGGCGTCTTCAGGTAGACTCTTTTTCGATGCCAAATACCTCGAAAAACTCCTTCCTGATGAAGTGTTGGCAGTAGCAGCGCACGAGTTTACGCATTTGAATCGCAGAGATGGTTTAAAGAAATTCGTGCGGTTACAGTTGCCCGCTATAATAATTGGAGCAATAATTGGGGTTCTTGCTTTTTCCAACTTTGAATTAATTGGCTCTCTTCCTTTCATGAGCCTTTTAGGAGACGTATGGTTCAGTTTGGGCACAGGAGTATTTTCAACTCTTGCAGCATTGATTGCAAGTTTATACCTCAACGCTAGTTGGCTTCGTCAACAAGAGACAGATTGCGATTTGAGTTCGGTGGAGTTCTTAAACGGTGAATCAATGGTGTCAGCCCTGATTAAATTAAACGAACTGCGACCTATGAGGTTTGAATCTCGATTAATTCCCAAGCTCTATCCAACTTTAGAGGAAAGAATCACGCGACATTCGAATAGCTATGGAGAAAAAATACAAAGATCACAAATTTTCTGGCTGAATTGAACCACGGAGCTTTAGTTTCAAAGAATTTTGTTAGACAATTTTGTTCTTCTTTCTGGTTGAGTTATTGAGTGGTATTTTCCACAATACTTGTAGGGACCATAAATGCAGGTTTCACTATTTATCTCACGGAAGCTACAGACTTTCCGTTTAGGGCAACCGCCAAAAAAGGTATGGGATAATTTTACAACTATTTTCAAGTCATATTTCCTGAAGTCATCTTCACTTGATGAAAAATTGTTTTTGTACTCTTAAGGAGTATTTCAATAATTGAATATGTCAGACTCTTACTGTTCATTGTGGGCATGGTGTGTTTGAGCTTCAAGTCTTTATATATTCTCAAAGTTGAAACATGCCTTATATTTCCTGAAGAATTAAATGCCAAATTGCATGAAGCTGAAAAGAAATGAATAAAAATTGAAGGGATCGCAAGTAAGTAAATCTAAAAAAAGTATCGTAGGCATAGCAGTAGTGTTTGCAGTAGTCTCACTATTAGTGATCTCTTCATGTTTAATCCTGCCAAAAACAGTCTCAGCTTCTAACAGTGTGACTCTTGCAAAAAAATCTCATCCCTCGCCTACTCCAACTCATACTCCTTCATCTACCCCAACGCAAACGCCAACTCCCACTCCTACTGTAAAACCGACGCTAACTCCGTCTCCTACGCCAACTGTAAAACCATCTCCTTCATCTTCTCCAACTCCGACGACTACTCCCACAGATGGACCAACTGCAACCCCCACTCCCACACCTATGCCAACTCCTACACCAACAGAGACTTTTGCACCAATTCCTGTAGAGTCACCAACTCCAACACGAATTAGTATCCCTAACTCAACTTTAACACCTTCACCAACGCCAACTAAAACACCAGCGCCTACATCCGAACCTATCTTCAACTCCTCGACCATTCAAGCAACATTCAGTAACGGCTCAATCGTCGATCTTGGCGTTAATGGAATAACAGCTTTAGCAGTAACGAATGCTACCATTTCAACTGATCAATTCGCTATCCAAACAACTATATCCTTAACCATAATTGGGCAAAACGCTACCAACGATGTTAATGCTATTACAGTTCCTAAAACAGCCGTTACTTGTGGCATAACGCCGAAAATCTACCTTAATTCTCAGGTGGCTCCGGATCAGGGCTTCTCGCAGGATGCAAGCAACTATTACGTTTGGTACAGAACAATTTTTCGTGACTATGAATTATCGATTGTTTTTGCAACAAACTCTTTACCAGCTGAATTTCCATCAGCAATAATCTTCTCCATAATAGTTGTTATCGTTATTTTGTCTTTTTCTGTTGCAGTGGTACTCTTGAAAAAAAGGAAAGGAAACTCTGAAGAAGATAACGACTACTCAACATATGGGTAAGCACTCGAAGCAACTGACTAAGAGGAATTGACTATAATAGATATTACAATTTATTGACTGTTGCTATCTGGCAACAAGCTTTAACTATAGCATCTGCCTTAAATTAAGTGAAGGTTTTTTAAGTGATTATTGCTGGTTTTGATGTGTCTTTTCCAGGCATACTTTATACAATAGTAGGGCTCATTATTCTTTGGATAATTGTTTCGATTCCTGTTTGGCTTGCTGGAAAGGCGATAACTGGGGGAAAAGCGACTTTTGGAGATGCTTTGCTAGCAACGCTTGCTGGACCAATAGTCTACTTTGTTGTGGTTTTTTTGGTTGGCTTTTTCCTTGGAGCTCCGGCTTTGGTTTTTGGGTACATTTTGGCCCTTATTGCTTGGATTGGGGTTTTCAAGGTGAGTTTTCAAACGGGGTGGCTTAGAGCGATTCTCATAGCAATTCTTGCGTGGGTTATCTTTGTCGTATTAAGCATAATAATTGGTGCTTTATTCGGATTAGTATATCCGGCGCCGTTTTTCCCAAAAATATAGTAAAGGAGATTATGTTATGTCTACACCCGACGATATAAAAAACATACTTGGATCAAACGAAAAAGTTGAGCTATACATTCAGGAGAAAATCTATCATCCTCGAATAAACATTGAATCTATCATTATTACAAATGAACGGATAATTTTTCGACATCCTCATGCACTCGGTTTGAAGAAGGATTACACTGACTACAGCTACAGAGACGTCATGAACGTGACCTTAGACAAAGGAATATTGCGTTCAACAATCAAACTTTCACTAAAACACATGGACGCAACAAAGGGAAACCAGCAAGAAGGAGAAATGCTAGACTTGAGCAACTTACCAAACGACCTTGCAGAAAAGGGGTATGGCATCATCAGGGAGAACATTGGCAAATTCCAATCACCTTTCTCAACAGGGTATGCTAATACGTCTCAACTTCAAGGGCAAGGAACATCCACAACAGAACAAAAGCCCCCAGAAGAAAAAAAATAATTCAGTAACGCTTAGGATTTTAAGCTATAAAAAACTCAATGATAGATATCGCTTAGCCTCTGCATTGACTCCATCTATGCTTAACTTTCAAACTATTATTTAGTTTAAAGACGGCGATTTATTTTGGGAACGATATTTTGGTAGATTGCAAGCTAGGGCTAAGTCAAAGGAATCAGTGTGTAACCCTACATACCGCAAGAATCCAACTCTCAACATACTCTCTCAATCTCATCCCATCCCACCCAACATCGAACCATGATAACTCACGAGACAGAATTCCACTCCACCCATCCCAACCACAACCAAAAAACAGCCCAAACCAAAAAACCAAACCAATCCACAACCAAAACATCGGATGGGCAAACTCTGGACTACCCCATCCCCACAAAGAGAACAAAAAAAAGCCAATTTGCTCCTCTGATAGCCATTAAATCTCAATTATTCTGAGCTCAAAAGAGAATCGAATGTTAACATGCCCGAAACACAAAGAAATAAATCCAAATTTCAATATATAACAATCAATTGCATGAATTGCTTCTTGGTCTTAATTCCGCATTAGTTAATTCAGCGGCTCCGATCAAGCTCAACTTCTAAGGAATAAAAAAAGTCAACAAGAACATTAGATGGAAAAACATGAAAAAGCTACAAACAATAGTAATCATAATCCTAATTTTGTTGACAATCGTCACACTTGCTAGTATGCCCGCCAAAGCCCAAACAAACACACTCTCTCAGTTTGCCTTCAATACCCTGAGTTCTCCTCAGACAGCTGGTTCCGCCTTCACCATCACAATAACAGCCAAAGCCTCAAACGGAAACACAATTACCAGCTACACTGGAACTAACACTTTAACAGTGTCTTCAGGAACAATTACTCCAACTGCAACGACCGCCTTCGTAGCAGGTGTCTGGACTGGTCAAGTAAGACTCTCTCAAGCAGGAACAGGCATTTCAATCTCAACCAGCGGTTCCGGTAAATCTGGAACAACCAGCAAAATCACTGTTAATCCAGGTGTTCTTGACCATTTCATCTTTAACACTATTAGCAGTCCACAAACCGTGGGAAAAGCTTTCAGCATAACGATAACAGCTAAAGATGCAAACAGTAACACAGTCACAAGCTACACTGGAACCAACACTCTAACAGCGTCTTCGGGGACGATTAGCCCAACTGGAACTTCTGCATTTGTTGCAGGCGTTTGGACAGGATCCGTTTCACTTTCTGTTTCTAGTTCAGGAACTACAATCGGTACATCCGGTTCCTCAAAATCCGGAACGAGCAACTCGTTCACTGTTAATTCGGGTGCTCTTGACCACTTCGTTTTTAGCAGTATTGGCACACAGACAGCGGGCATTGCTTTCAGCATAACTATTACAGCTAAAGATGCAAATGGCAACACAGTTACGAGTTATGCTGGAACCAACACATTAACGGTGTCTTCAGGAACGATAAGTCCAACCAGCACCGGAACATTCTCATCAGGCATCTGGACAGGTTCAGTAACTCTATCTGCAGCTGGTTCAGCAATCACTATCAGTACATCTGGTTCTTCAAAAGCAGCAACAAGCAATTCTTTCACTATTAATTCGCCATCTCTTGGCTATTTCGTCTTTAATACAATTAGTTCTCCTCAGACGGCTGGTTCCGCTTTCACCATTACGATGACAGCTAAAGCCTCAAACGGAAACACAATTACCAGCTACAATGGAAAACCCACTTTGAGTATTTCAACTGGAACGATTAATCCAACCGTCACTGGCACATTCTCGAACGGTGTTTGGACGGGCACAGTTACGACGACTGTTGCAGCTTCAGATGTCACAATTATGGCCACTGATGGGAGCCAATCTGGAGTGAGTAACTCTTTTAATGTTAATTCGGGTGTTGCTAATCACTTGGTGGTTTCAAGTGGGACTTCTCAGGTCGCAGGTATTGCTTTCTCTGTAACAGTTACGGCTAAAGATACCTACGGAAACACAGCCGCAAGCTACACAGGCAAAGTTCATTTCAGCTCTTCCAACGCTGGACCCGGAGTTACTTTGCCAAGTGATTACAAATTCCAAGTTGGCGATCTTGGCATTCACACCTTCACTAACAGCGTTACATTGATGACAGTTGGCACAGGTGTCTCGATTACTGCAACAGATACAGCGACTGGCTCAATTGCAGGATCACAAACTAGCATAACGGTGAATCGAGCTGGCGTTGTCAATGTTGTGATTTCTCCTTCTGGCTCTTCAGTTACAGCTGGGGCATCCAAGACTTATTCAGCTACGGCTTCAGACGCCTTTGGTAACAGTTGGGATGTTACCTCTTTGACTGATTGGAGCATAACTTCTGATTCCGCAGGAACCTGGAGCGGCAACGTTTTCACTTCTGCGGTTGCTGGTTCATGGACTGTAACAGGAACCTATGCCTCAACATCTTACACTACCGGATTGATAGTGAACCCGACTAATCTTGACCATTTTACATTCAACACTGTTGCACCTCAGATAACAGGTACACCTTTTAGTATAACGATTACAGCAAAAGACGCGTATAACAACACGGCTACAAGCTATACAGGTCAACCGTCTTTGACATATTCTGCAGGGTTGATTAGTCCTGCTACTATTGATAATTTTGTTAGCGGTATAGGGTCTACTTCAGTTACAGTAAATGCTGCTGGCCCAAACGTTACAATTAAAGCTACTGATAATACTCACTCTGGGATAAGTAACTCATTTTTGGTAAATCCCACTATTTCTGCATCTGCAGGTGTCGGCGGCGCTATCAATCCTACTGGAAACGTAAGCGTCAACTATTGGGGCAGTCAAAGCTTCAACATAACAACCAACACTGGCTACTCCATTGCCGATGTAATTGCAGATAATATTTCTCTCGGACCAGTTTCAACTTACACCTTCACAGGTGTTCAGGCAACGCACACGATTACAGCGATCTTTAGGATTAATACATTCAATATTTCTGTCTCTGTTGGAGCAGGCGGTTCTATCAGCCCTAGCGGGTCTGTTAGCGTTAACTATGGTGATAGTCAAACTTTCAATATAACACCCAGCGCCGATTTCTACATAGTTGATGTCTTGGTGAATGCAAGTTCAGTAGGCGCAGTTAACTCGTTCACTTTCACTAACGTTCAGACCTCAAATACCCTCTCTGCAATATTTGCTCCAACACCAACTCCTTCACCTATCGCCACTCAGAATCCTGCACCCACCCAAACAGCTAAACCTTCAGATACTCCAACCCAAACGCCATCACCAACACCTTTACCCAAACCCATATTCAACTCCCCGACCCTACAAGCGACCTTCACTAACGGCTCAATCGTCGATCTTGAAATTAATGGAATAACAGCATTAGCGGTGACAAATGCGACAATCTCAACAGATCCACTCGCTGCCCAAACAACTTTATCGTTGACCGTAATCGGGCAAAACACTACCAACAATGTTAACGCTATAACTGTTCCAAAAACAACCGTAAACTATGGCGCAACACCGAAAATTTACATAAACTCCCAAGTAGCTCCGGATCAAGGCTTCTCGCAAGACGCAAACAATTATTACGTTTGGTACAAAACAATTTTCAGTGACTATGAATTATCAATCGTGTTTGCAGCAAACGCTCCATCAGATGGATATCCATTATGGATAATCCTCTTCATTGTCATCATTGTTTTCTCTATCTCTGTTACGGCAGTAGTACTTTCGAAAAAAAGGAAAGGAAACTGCGAAGAAGATTACGAATACTCAACCTACTGTTAAGCACTCGAAGTAACTTACTACATAATTCAATCTATCTCTTATCCGTTTATTGGAGAACTATTTAGAAGTGAAAAGCTGAGGGCTACAATTCTTTTTGAGGAAAAGAGAAAATGAAGGTTAGCGTAAAACGGTTTTTGGAGTTGCATTTCATTCAACATCGCTAAGATCGCGCCAAAACTGAAGAAAAAGAGGGGCGCAAAAACACGAAACTTTGTTGCCGATGTCGACAGCTGAATGCTAAGTTTTGCTTTGAACAGAAGGAAGATTAATGGCGATTAAGAATAATATTTGTGTAATTGATGTTCGGGAAATAGGGCTAGGCTTTGGATGTTGTTATAGTTACTCTTATGAGGGAAACCTTGGTCAATACGATAAAGTCTGTGAAAGCCGTTATTCCCAACCCAAACATTATCCTAATTACTGGCAAAGGGGCCATTGGTGATTTACGGAACAAAGGATTGCTCCGATGCAAATCCGATTTGATGTGTATTGTGGACGATGACATCGTTTTAAATGCGATCTGGTATGCAAAATGCCTGCAGGCACTTCAAACCCACCCCGAGATCATCGCAGTCGGCGGAAAAACACCAATTCACCACACACTCGGCTGCATGATCTGCAGAACAAAAGAATTCCAAACCGCTGGAGGATTCCCAAAAATGGACGATCATGTTCTGCAAAAACTCGGCTCAAAGATACTAATCCTCGAAGATGCAGTATGCGAACATCAAATCAAAAGAGGATTTGGACCTCTTCAACATAATCTACATTTCCTGTGCCAC
Organism: Candidatus Bathyarchaeota archaeon; assembly: GCA_963835475.1. GTDB lineage: Archaea > Thermoproteota > Bathyarchaeia > Bathyarchaeales > Bathycorpusculaceae > Bathycorpusculum. The sequence continues at coordinate 52,229 of CAWIFU010000016.1, read as the reverse complement.
GGGTTCCAAACCGACGAAAGAGCTGGATGGTGTTATAGTCCAAGAAAGCAACTTTTGATGGTATATTCCTTTTTTAGAGCAGGCCACCCTGATTATGCTGTTGGATCCAGCGTGTGGCTAATTAAACCAATCTTTGTTCTGCCCTTCATTCTTGAAGATATGCGAGATCGAAAGAAGAGAGGCGGCTGAGATTTTGGGTGTACGTAACATTTGGCCATTGAACATGCGAAGAAGAGCAGTAAATAGCGATTTTACCTCAGCCAGTTTGGTCACAAACGGCAGAAAAGGGCTCCGAATATGCTTCATCTCATCCTATCCTCCAAATCACGCCCGATTGAGCGAGTATGCACAAAACTTAGTTACAGAACTGGCGGACAGACCCACAATTGACCAAATGAGTGTGCTAACCGACCAAGTTTCCACTTCGAGAGGAACGTTGCCGGATAGTCCAAAGGTTAAGGTAGTGAGGGTTTGGAAACAAGATAGTCCTCTGTCAATCCTTAGTGTCATGGTTCAAGTCCTCAAACTCAGGCCAGATGTTGTTCACTTCAGCATAGGGTATCAAAGTTTTGGCAAAAGCCGGATTTCAAACTTCACTGGCTTATCCCTAGTTTTTCTTTGCCGCCTTTGCGGTCTCAAAGTTATAGTTCTGCTACACAATTTAGCAGCCCTTGTGGATCTTGAGAAAGTTAAACAAAAACCCAGCTTCACAAACAGGGCAGGCATTATGGTGGCCACTAGGCTGATTCTTTCTGCCTCAAAAGTTGTAGTTATGGTGAAATCTTATGCAGACTACCTGAGAAAAAACTACAACAACAAAGGGATTCTTTTCATTCCTCACGGCAGCACGAGCCACAATTGCGCATCAATCGATCCCGAGGAAAGAGTTGTTTTGATGTTTGGCCACATGGGACCATTCAAAGGACTCCCAACTATGCTGAGTGCTTTTGAAAAGATAACAAGAGAAAGAAACGATGTTAAGCTCGTTATTGCTGGTGCTAACCACCCCAACTTTCCAACATACCTAAACGAGTTCAGCAATAAAGCTCCGGCCAAAGTTATTTTCACGGGGTATATGCCTGAGCAAGAGTTATGCAAGGTATTCGGAATTGCAGATGTTGTAGTAACGCCCTATTTACTTGCAACAGGGACAAGCGGTGTGTTTCACCTTGCGTGCAGTTTTGGAAAACCTGTAGTTTCTTCCGATCTGCCAGAAATAAGAGAACTATTAGCAGACGGAGCCTCAGCGATTCTAGTCCCGCCTGGAAATTCAGATGCCTTGAAGGATGCAATCCTCAAAGTTCTCAACGACAAAAGTTTAGCCACCAAAATGGCTGAAGAGAATCTAAAATTTGCTCAAAAAGAACGGTTAAGCATCGTGGCAAAGGCTTACGAAGAAACCTACATAGAGCTACTAAAAACTTAATGCTTACATTAAAAAAGCAAACTGATTTTGAAGGTCTGAGGGCTAAGCAAAAATTACTTTAAACCTGCTTTGCATAATTCTTCAAGATAGAGATGGGCGTAAATATTTGATAAAATAATCCAAAGAATTAGCGAAAAAACGTTGGTTCTTTTAATCGGTTTCTTATCTCGCGTTACAGTTTTAGTTTCCGGATTAGTCGGTTTTTCATACTTTAATATTTTCAAAGTATCAAGTTTAGTATTTCCGAACATTTTCCTAGATATCTTTGGTAAATTTGATGGCGGGTGGTATCAGAAAATAGCTCTTTTTGGATACCCAATGTTAGGTCACACGCCAAGTGGCAATTGGGCATTCTTCCCACTCTACCCCTTTCTAATGTCGACAGGCGGAGCATTGCTAAATGGAATTATGAATATCCCCCCTGGCATGGCAGTAATGTTAGCTGGATTCATAGTAAGTAATGGACTTTTCTTTGTAAGCGTATTTCTTTTCTATAAACTAAGCAAACTATTAATCAACAACAAAAAAATAGTCCTCATATCTGTTGCGTTCTTCTGTTTCTGGGATAGTTCATTTTTCTACTCGGCGGTGTACTCTGAGAGTCTATTCATGGCACTCACACTATCAGCGTTCTATTTCTTGGAAAAAGGACAAACGACAAAATCGACTGTATTCGGTTTCTTTGCAGGATTAGCTCGAAGTACTGGATTTCTAATAGCCGTTCCCTTCATTTACAACGGGTTGCAAACACGCAAATATCGCACCGCCATTCTCCAATCATTCGTTATATTCTTACCTTATCTCTTGTTCAACGTCTACGGATACCTCGCTACTGGTGCCTTTCCAGTAAGAGAGGTAGCACAGAAATTGTACTGGTCGTCCACCTTCAGCTACTCTGTCAATCAAACTTTTCTATCAGAAAACCTTGGAATAATGATACTTTTTACAATTGAAGCCCTCGTCATTGCACTCCCAATTATTTATTATTTATATTCAGAAAAAATTTCTTTTCGGGACTTTGTTTTTGGTTTGAATAAGCGTAAAGACCTCAAGTATTGGGCTTTAACACTTTTCGCTGCAGTATGGTTAGTGTTTGTGGCGGTCTATTCTCAAGCAAATAGCATTCAAAGATATGCAATCTTGATTCTCCCAATGTATTGGGTTTCAGCGTTCATTTGGAGCAAGAACTCAAAGATCGGAAAGATGCTGCTATTGCTTTGTATGATTTTATTGATTATTGATTCAGTTATTTTTGCTTCCGGGCGATCATTAATTTTATGACATTCCCTCTTGTGGTTGCCCCGAACAAAAAGGTAGCCTTCAGAAGTCTTAAAATCTGATAATGTTGAACCCGATCACATAGATATTTGTTGGATTGTTTGAGTATCATAGGTTCTCTATTTCTTTTTTGAATTCTTCAAGAATCCTGCGTATTTCGGACTCTCTTAAATTAAGCGATTTTGAGATCTCTTCTATATTTTTGCTGTGTTCATCAAGAATATGGTAGAATACACGTTTTTCAACAAGCGTTCTTTGGGTAATACTTAGTTCTTGTTCTACTTTGTCCATTATTTGGTTCCTTATGTTTAGGAGTGCAACTTGCTCTTCTTCGAGGTTTTGAAGTCTATGATCGATCTCGGTCAGAATAGTTGTGAAAGCTGTTAGTTTGTCGATATCTTCAGGATTTCTTTGAATTTCGCCTATTCTTCGAATTAATGTTGTGGCGTCTTTTAACGCATGCTGATCTAAGATGTCCAGAGGCACCGTTTTTTCGTTGTATAAGTGAGGTCCAAAGTCTATTTTGATGGAAATGTTTTTTTTGAGTATGTAGACTCTTCTGTTGGGTCCCGAGGGGCTTTTTTTAATGGATGAGGTGACGATGCCTTTTTTTTCCATTTCGGAGAGGTGGCTTGCTATAAGTTGTTGTCCGAGACCCATTTCTTTTGAGATCTCAAGCGGGTAGCTGGGTTGTTGACTTAGGCGTTTGATGATTTTTCTTCTTATGGGGTTTCCTATTTGGAGCAGTAATGCGTCTAACTCGAGTTCGTCTTTCATGCAATCAACTCAGTGTTGGAGAGGGGTTTTATTTTTTGTTGGTAAACACCAACTCTCCTTTCTTCTCGTCCACGACAATCAATGATTTCTTGTCGACTTTTTCTTCAAGTATGATTCTTGAAAGTACGTTTAGCAGGTTTTTTTGGATGACGCGCTTTATCGGTCGGGCTCCAAACTGCGGATCAAACCCGATTTTGGCAATGAAATCTACAGCTTTCTTTGTGACTTCTAGTTTGATGTTGGTTTTGTCTAGCATTTTTTGAATAGTTTTTAGTTGCAGTTCAACGACTTGGCGGACTTCCTCTTGGGTGAGTGATTGGAACATTATTATTTCATCGACACGGTTGAGGAATTCTGGTCTAAAGCTTGTTTTTAGCAGGTCGAAGACTTGTTTGCGGGTTTGATTTAGGATTTCTTCGCGGTTTTTGTCGTTTATTTTTTCGAGGTTTTCTTGGATTATTTGAGAGCCGATGTTTGAGGTCATTATGATTATGGTGTTCTTGAAGTCCACGGCTCGTCCCTTGTTGTCTGTTAATCTGCCATCGTCTAGCACTTGGAGTAGTATGTTGAAGACATCTGGGTGTGCTTTTTCGATTTCGTCTAGGAGAACCACGGAGTAGGGTTTTCTTCTGACAGCTTCGGTTAGTTGGCCGCTTTCTTCAAAGCCTACGTATCCTGGGGGTGCGCCGATGAGTCTTGAAACGGTGTGGCGTTCTTGGTATTCGGACATGTCGATTCTGACCATGCTGTTTTCGTTGTTGAACAGGAACTCCGCTAATGCTTTCGCCAATTCAGTTTTGCCGACACCTGTTGTGCCTAGGAAGATGAAGGATCCTATGGGTCGTTTGGGGTCTTGCAGGCCTGCGCGGCTTCTTCTTATGGCATCAGATACGGCACTTATGGCTTCGTCTTGTCCGATGACGCGCATGTGGAGTTCTGTTTCTAGGTTGAGCAGTTTCTGGGTTTCACTTTGCAGCATTCGACTAACTGGGATACCGGTCCAATGGGCAACGACTTCGGCGATCTCTTCGGCACCGACCTCTTCGTTAACCATGGCTGAATCTTTCTGCTCTACTGAGAGCTTTTTCTTTAGGATTTCAAAGGTTTTTTCTGCTTCGGGGATTTTGCCGTAGCGGATTTCAGCGATCTTTCCAAGATCACCCGTACGGTTGGCGGCTTCAGCTTCAAACTTTAGTTGCTCGATTTCGTTCTTCTTGACTTGGATCTTTTCAACTAAGTCCTTCTCTGATTGCCACTTTGCTCTCATTTGGTTGCGTTCTTCACTTAGGTTTGCGATTTCTTCGTTGAGCGATTTTAGTTTCCCTTCATCTTTTTCGCGTTTAATGGCTTCACGTTCTATCTCGAGCTGGCGGATCTTGCGTTCTTTTGTCTCAAGTTCTTCAGGAACGGAGTTGATTTCTAGTCGAAGTTTTGCAGCTGCTTCATCGATTAGGTCGATGGCTTTGTCGGGAAGGAACCGATCGGATATGTATCTCTGTGAGAGTTCTACGGCGGCGATTATGGCTTCGTCCTTTATTCTGACGTGGTGATAGGTTTCGTAGCGCTCTTTAAGGCCTCGAAGAATGGATATGGCATCTAAGGTGTCTGGTTCGTTAACCATGACGGGTTGAAAACGCCTTTCGAGGGCTTTGTCTTTTTCAAAGTATTTCTGATATTCCTTAAGAGTGGTTGCTCCGATGGCGCGTAATTCGCCTCTTGCTAATGCGGGTTTTAGAATGTTCGCTGCATCCATCGCACCTTCGCTAGCTCCCGCGCCTACTAAGGTGTGAATTTCGTCGATAAACAGAACTATTTCGCCCTCAGCTGAGATGACTTCTTTGACGACGCTCTTCAATCGCTCTTCAAATTCACCCTTAAACTTTGCACCCGCGATAAGCGCGCCCATATCGAGCGAGTAAATCTGCTTGGATTTCAGATTGTCCGGTACGTCTCCATCGATGATGCGGCGAGCGATTCCCTCTGCTATGGCAGTTTTGCCAACACCCGGTTCACCGATTAAGATGGGGTTGTTTTTTGTTCTTCGAGAGAGGATTTGAAGGACTCTTCGAATTTCCTCATCGCGACCAATAACTGGATCAAGTTTTCCCTTCCTAGCCAAATCATTCAAATTCAGTGCAAACTTGTTGAGCGCGTTGTAGGTTTCGTCGGCTGTTTGGGAATTTACGGTTGCGCCTTTTCGCAGGTCCTTTATGGCTGCCTTCAAATCTTTTTCGTTGACGCCGTTTTCCTTGAGTATCCTTGAGGCGGTGTTGTTTCCGGTTAGAATTGCGAGTAGCAGGTGTTCGATTGAGACGAATTCATCTTTGAATTCAGTTGCTAGGGCTGTTGCGTTGTCGAGGACGTGGCTGGCGTTTGAGGAGAGATGCTGTTGTCCGCCCCCACTGACTTTGGGTAGGCAGTCGATTTGTTTGTCGAGTTCTTTTGAGAAGTTGTCGAGGTTGACGTTCATTTTTTTCAGTAGGTAGGGGGTTGCGTTTTCATCTACTGCCAGTATGCCTTTTAGTAGGTGGGTGGCTTCGATGGTTTGGTTTTGTTTTGCGGCGGCGATTTCGGTGGCTTTCTCGAGGGCTTCTTGGGATTTTATGGTGAAATTATTTAAGTTCATAAATGTTACATCCCTGGTTGAGGGTTTTTTCTTGTTTAAACTTAACGTTCAAACTATACTAACTAAACTATACAAATAGTATTTGTATACGCTTATTAAGGTTCCCCCACTAAACCCCAAAACAACACGCTTCTAGCCAAAATATCCAACATCACCCAACAAAACTTCATCCCCTTTGCCTGAACAAGAGAAAAATCTGCTACAAAATTCTAAACACCACTTTTGAGGTCTAACAAGTAAGCTTTAAATTGGTTAATGTACGCACAAGACAAATCGGGCGAGAGAATGCAAAGGCAAGAAGCAGTTTTGTTACTAAAAGAAATAATGACAAGTTGCTCATCCTTCTACGATGCCAAAATGGTATCCATTAGCCAAAATGTAGCAAACGGTAATTGGGAATTACATGTCAGCTGGATGCCTCACCCCTCAGACGCTGATTGTTTAAAGAAAATCGTTGCTAACCATAGCGCAGAAATACTATCGTCGGACGAGCGGACGGTTTTTCGTTGATGCCTTATGTTAGTATGTTATTTTAAATTTGAAGTGGCAGTTCTTGCAGGTGTAGGATTCGATTTTGAACGCGTGGTTTTTGAGTATTTTGTCGGGTTTTGGAACTTCGGTTCCACAGTTAGGACAGGTAGCCATGACAAAGTCCCCGGTGCAGAGCATTATCACAAAATAGCTTAATGTCGCTCATTTGAAGGTATGTTGGCACAACTTGATAGAACAAAAGTCCAACAGCTGAAGAGAAGTTGACGTAGCGGAGAAGTTGTTGTTGCAACTGCCTTCGGCAGACTGGTTGCAACAACTACCAAAACGAAACTTTACAAACAAAGACCAAGAGAAGATGCTGCTGCTACTGCTGCTGCAACTGAATTCTGCAAACCAACAGTTGCATCTACCAACACAAACACCTATTTGGATCCAAAAAAGAAACTTTGATTATTAACACCTGCAAAAAAACAAAAAAGAAAAAAATTATGCTGATGCTGGGTAAAAGATCGCAGTCATGTAGACGTTGTAGAGGTCGGTTGGGGTTAGTGCTGTCATTATCCAAGCGTTTGCGCAGAAATTGTAGTTGTTGCCTTCGGTTACGGGGACTACGGCTTGGAGGGTTATGGGGTAGTATGTCGTTGAGCCTTCACTGCTGGCTGGTCCAGCAAATGTGTGGCAAATGGTGGGGTAAGCATCAACAGATGTTCCTAAGCCTAAAGCTTCAATTGTTGTGTCTTCATCCATCGTTGCCATGGCGTTGACGTTGAGTACGACATATCCAGCTGATGGTGCTGTGAAGGATATGTTGGAGACTGTCTTGTAGTCTACAGTTAATCGAACATAGCCGTTAGCGTAAGTGTCGTTATAATTGACTATTACTCCTGTTCCGGCTGGACCTCTTGGGCCAGTTGCACCGGTTGCGCCTGTGGCTCCAGTGGCTCCGGTTGCTCCGGTCGGTCCAGTTGGGCCTGTTGCGCCGGTTAAGCCTGTGTCACCTTTGGCTCCTTGAGCTCCAATTGCGCCTGTAGCACCAGTTGCTCCTGTATCTCCTTTATGTCCCAGGGCTCCATCTGCCCCGGACGCTCCTGTTGCGCCGGTCGCACCTGTTGGTCCTGTGGGTCCCACTGCTCCAGTTGTACCTGTCACGCCTCTGTCTCCTTGGAGACCCTGATGACCTGCGAGTCCTGTGTCCCCTTTTGGTCCAACATTACCTTGGGGTCCAACAACGGGTTTCGTCAAAACACTAGCTGTTGCTGCCGCTAAAGTTATGCTTGAAATCAAGAGTATGATGATCAGTATAGTTTTTGATAGAATTATTTTATCCATTGTACCTTCATCCTGTTTGATCTTTTATTCAATGCAAGTTGCTACCATATTTGATAGTTTATATTAAATAATTTATGAATCTAAAATTCATACTACAAAATTATTGGTTGCTTTTTTGCAAAACATAAACGCTGTAACATAACTTCAAAAGTTCGAAATTATTGAAATTGCACAGATATTGAGTGGCAATTAATAATCCTTTAATGTGCAGCCATTTCTGTGTATTATATATTTACTAATAATATTAACGAAGAGTAAATGAGCTACCCAACAATGCCACAACAATACGAACAGGAAACATTCGCTGGAGCTGCAATAATAGAAGCAACCACCAAAAAACCAATCAACAAAGCAGACATACTGGAACTCCTAAAATCCCACCACATCGAAACTGCCGCAGTAGAAAACTCAGAAACACCCATAGAAGACATAGTGCCTTCTTTAAGAAAAGCCAAAGTAGATTTAAGCGAAAATTTCTTCAAAGATTTAGCGTCAAAAATCGAATTATCATTTCTAGATTACTCCAAAGTTAGAAAGATATACCAAGAAGAGCAAAAAAGCAAACTCATAACCGCCCTCCCATATCCTATCATAAGCAAGTACAAAATTATCCCCTTAGAAGTCAGAGGTTCAGAGATAGATTTAGCGGTTGATAACCCCTTAGACGGCAAAGTCATGGTTACAATGCAATATTTGTTTGCCGCTTGGAAAATTAACCTCTGTGTCGTCTCTTCAAAAGCCATCGAATGGGCAATCGACAACATTTACCGAGAAATCCACAAAAACAACGCAATGCTCGACCTCTACAACCGCACCCCAGACCAATCCGCCTACAGAGTGCTCTACCCCAAACAAAAATACTTCATAATAGCGTCAATCGCTGCTCTCAGCGTTTGTGCAGTTATAAGTTTAGAAATAACCCTCATAGCGCTCTTCGCCATCGTCAGTATTGGATACTTCATAGGGAACCCCATCAAAATCTACATTTCGCTTAAGAGGTTTCCGAGGAGGCCGAAGACCCACACGAATCACCAAAGAGCGAAATGGAGCAGGTATCAAATGAAGATCTTCCCGTTTACACCGTTCTAATTCCCGTTTTTCATGAAGCCAAAATGCTCGCACAAAACCTACGAAACATGTACACTCTCGACTACCCAAAAAATAAACTCGACATCAAAATCCTCATGGAAGAAAACGACGAAGAAACACTAAGCGAAGCCAAACAATTGGGCTTATTTGGAGCACCTACAAAAAATGGTTGAAGGCGTTCCAAGCAAAGAATACGCAGAGTTTCTGAAACTATTTGATCCTATAGTGATTCCCTCTGCAAAAGTAACCACCAAACCACGAGCCTGCAACTACGGATTGCTCCGGGCAAAAGGAGAACTAGTAGTTATCTATGACGCAGAAGACCACCCTGAACCCGATCAACTCAAAAAAGCCGCCATTATTTTTCAACGTTCAGGCCAGGATGTTGTGTGTCTGCAGTCTAAACTTAACTTCTACAACGCAAACGAAAACACCCTAACGAAGTGGTTCTCGATTGAATACGCGAATTGGTACGAGTTCTACCTGCAGGGGTTAGATTGGATTGAAGCACCCATTCCCCTGGGTGGCACGAGTAATCATTTCCGAAAAAGTAGTCTTGATGAGCTCGGCCGCTGGGATCCATACAACGTTACTGAAGATGCAGATATCGGAATTCGATTAGCGCGGCAACACCAGAAAACTGAGCTGATAGACTCTCACACCTACGAAGAGGCAACTATAACGGTTAAAAGTTGGATTCGCCAACGGTCTCGCTGGTACAAGGGGCATCTTCAAACTTACCTTGTTCACATGCGGCGTCCACTAGCAACTCTTCAAGGACTTAGGAGCCGAAAAATTCCTAAAATTCCAACTAACATTCGGCACAGGAATCTTTATTCCAATCATAAATCCCGCTGTTCTGGATTCTTACAGCGGCAAGTTTTCTGTTGCCACTAAACTTAAGCTGGCTAACTCCCGGTTACCTGCAGATAATATGTCTCTTTAACCTCATAGCTGGCAACGTTTCTTACCTAGCCATTTACGTTTTCGCCTGTATTAAGCTGAAAAAATCCCGTTACACACCGTACGCATTGCTCATGCCATTTTATTGGGTGCTCCACAGTATCGCAAGTTGGAGAGGCCTAATTCAGCTAATTAGGAACCCCTTTTACTGGGACAAAACCAGCCACGGCGTAACAAAAACGGCGAGAACAAAACCAATAAACTTTAAAAAACGAAAAATAATCCAAAATTTTTGATATCTGGTTCGAAAGAAATCCCAAGTTTATGCTGGTTAAAGTTAAAGTTTATATTGCATAATGGCGCATGAAACGTCTGAAATTCAATGTCAAAAAAGAACCAACACGAAAAAGTATGCCCTGAATGCGAAGAAGAAATGAATGCTGTTTATGACAAGAACAGGGTAATTACTTGTTGGGAATGTACCGAGTGTGGTACAATTGTATCCGCAAATAAGGAAGCTAAAATTCAGAAACCCTTAACTTATGGGTGCTTTCCGTCGAGATACCCTTGATGAGTGCATTGAAGAATACATCTTGGTAAGTCGAATTGAAGGATTGTGTTTTCCCCACGCTACATTTTTACTTGGACAGTCGAAATGGCTGATTCCAAAATCATAACACTGCTGTAGCGCTGGCGCCTTTGGCTCTTGGACTAGGATCTCTGATGGTGATTGTTGGTGCTGATGAATAGCCGCTACCCGGGTCAATTAGCACTATGCCGATGATTACGCCATTTGAGACTCTTGCCGTTGCTTTGGCGCCTGTTCCTCCTCCGCCTGAAATGATGACAACTGGGGTTGTGTAGTCACTTCCACCACTTACCAGAGTGATCGAGGACAACGGAAAAGAAACCAGAATGTTCGTTGTTAACGTTGGATTGGGCCTGGTTGCCGAGGCTATCGGTCACTTTTAAGTAAACGGTGTAGTTCCCAATTTGCGTTGGTGTGAAGTTCCAGGTTGAACTATTTGCTCCAGTAACCGGAGTTCCATTTAGGACCCACTGGTAAGTGTAGGGTTGTGCTCCGCCTGAGATGATGCTGGTGAATGTTTGTGGGGTTCCAACGGTCATGTTCATTGAGGTTGGGCTGATTGAAACTGCAAGTTGAGGATAGACGGTTATGTCTGTTACTATGTTTGATTGGGTTTTGAGGTTGAGGGCATCGGTTACGTTGAGGTAAACCCTGAAGTTGCCAGCTGTTATTGGTACGAATGTCCAGTTGGAGCTATTAGCACCCGCCACAGCGGTGTCGTTCAAATACCATTGATACTGGTACGGTATTGTGCCTCCAGAAACAGACGAAATAAAAGTCTGGTTCTGTCCAAGGTTCATTTTCAAATGAATTGGAATGATGCTGACGATTAGGGATGTTTCAACTATTGCAAAGGCAATATTGGACTTCGCTATAACTGAGTTTGTGTCGGTAACGTTTAGATAAATATTGTATGTTCCAATAGACGGTGGCGTGAATGTCCAGTTCTGGCCTGTAGCTCCTGTCACTGCAGAGTTATTCATGTACCATTGATAGGAATAAGGAATTGCGCCGCCGGTAGTTGTCGAGCTAAAAGTCCGTGACGTTCCATTAGTCATGTTTAGATTATTGGGAATTATTGTCACATTCAGCCGTTCATACACTGTAATGTTTGCAGTGTTGGATTGGACATTAAAGTTAAGCGTGTCAGTTACGTTGAGATAAACCTTATAGTTTCCAGCGGTTGCGGGAGTAAAGTTCCAAGTGCTATCGATTGCTCCCGGCACTATAGTGCCGTTTAGGAACCATTGATACGAGTAAGGCATGAGACCACCCGTTACGGTGGAGTTGAGTTGCTGAGTGGTTTGAACAGTCATTTTTACTGAAGTTGGGCTAATTGCAATGGTTGGTTGTGAATAGACGTTGATGGCGATTACGTTCGATTGAGTCTTGAAATTGAGGCTGTCGGTCACGTTCAGGTAGATGTTATAGATTCCTGTTGAGTTTGCTTTGAATTGTAAGTTTGAGAGTGTGGCATTTGCGATGGCGGTACCGTTCGAATAATACCATTGGTAAGTGTAAGGTGTGGATCCACCCGATGAGGTTGAGTTAAACTGTCTGGTCTCTCCAATCTTCATGTTCGTCGAAGATGGACTAATGGACGTTGTTAACTTTGGATAAACAATGATTTGTGTGACAACGTTTGATCGAGTTATAGTGCCTCTGCCATCGGTAACGTTAACATACACTTTGTAGTTTCCAGTTGAGTTTGGTGTGAAGGTCCAGTTTTGGCTGGTTGCTCCTGAGATGGCGGTGTCATTGAGGCACCATTGATAGGAATAGGGTGATGCTCCTCCTGAAACTGAAGAACTAAAGATTTGAGACTGCCCCAAATCAAGTCCAACATTTGTCGGTGTGACGCTGACAATTGGAGTGGAAGTTAGGGTTGTTGAAAAACTAAATGCATCCTGTGATTCCGTAAGCCACGTAGAGTCCCAAACAGAATAAGTTGAAACTTCAACCTTTTGATTATTCAAGTCAAAACTGTAAATTCTAACAGAACAAGCACCCTTTTGATTTTCAGTGGTTTGTCTGTCGAATTCTATTTGCTCTCTTCCGTTAACTACGTTATGAACATCCATTGTTGGATCTACATCTGTGTGGCCATTTAGGGTCATGAAGACATTGGTGTACTTGTTGAGCAGAGTTTGTAGGTTCTGTTCCCATGTTGGTGAACCTGGTAAGCCGTTGTCAAAAGTCATTGATGGAGAATCTAAGTATGCGTGAGTGGCAACTATAATGTTGTAGCCTTGACTCGAGTAAGTATTCAACAGGTTTGTCATCCATGCAATTGTTGTAGCGTTCGCCTGGCTTTCCAAGTTTATTATCAGAAAATTGTAGCCGTTAGCTGAAAATTTGACTGCAGTGCTCTTTCCTTGAATAGAATCACTTACCCAGTAGCTGTTGCCTTGAAAAGTCGCTGGATTGAAAGCAACATATTGATTACCAACCCAACCCGAATTGGGGTCGCTAAAACCATTTTGGTCATGATTTCCAGCACACCAAGTGTAAGGAATGCCATTATTCATCAGAATAGTCATCGAAGCGTTAGCATTTCGCCATTGCGAACCATTATAGTATTGATCCGTCAAATCACCCGTATCAACAACCATTTTCAGGTTGTAGGTCGCATTGTTATTTACGATCCACGTTGACAATTGATTATCCAGATTTGGGTAAGTTGAGGCCAAGAATTGAGTGTCAGTTATTTGCATAATTGAAAAGTTAAAGATTGATTGATCATACACTGTTATGTCCGTTACTATATTTGATTGAACTCTAACTCCACGGGCATCGGTTACGTTGAGATAAACTTTGTAGTGCCCAATCATGAAAGGCGTGAAAGCCCAATTCTGAGTAGTTGCACCCGCCACAGCGCTATTGTTGAGGTACCATTGATAAGAATAAGGCAACTTCCCTCCTGAAACCGACGCACTGAAATTCTGAGACTTTCCCAAGCCCATTCTAACATTGGTTGGGGTGATGCTAACGGTTGGAATTGACGTTAGATTAGGTGAAAAACTAAAAGAGTCCCCCGAATCCGTAATCCACAAGTCATCCCAAACCGAATACGTTGAAACAGTAACAGTTTGGCTATTCAAATCAAATGAATAGATTCTTACTGAATCCGCACCTTGTAGATTGTCTGTTTCTTGCCGATCATATTCTATTTGTGTTCTGCCGTTAACTTGGTTATGAACGTTTACTGCGGGGTCACCACCACAGTGCCCATTAAGGGTCATGAAAACTTTAGGGTATTCATTGAGCAGATTTTGGAGTTTAACTTCCCACGTTCCATCGCCTATGCTGTTAGCAAAGTCACCATTCGGAGAAGCCAAGTATACGTGAGTCGCAACAATAATGTTATAGTTTAGGCTAGAGTAGGTGTTCAACAATCCTCTCATCCAATTGAGCGTAGAATCGTTTGCAAAAGCCTCTATATCTATCACCAGAAAGTTGTAATTTCCCACCGAAAACTTTGCTGCAGTATTCTTTCCCTCAAAAATATCCCCCGCCCAATAGTTTTTGTTACTAAAGGACGATGGATTAAACGCTGAATACTGATCTCCCACCCAACCACTGTTTGGATTGCCGCTCCAACCGTCATCTGTGGTCTGATCATGATTTCCCGCACACCATACATAGGGAACGCCATTGTTTGCTAGAACACTCATGCCCGTGTTGGCATCTTGCCACTGTGAAGCATCCCAATATTCATTAATTATATCTCCAGTGTGCACAACCATCTTCAAATTGTACGTTCCACTATTGCTGACAATCCAATTAGTCAGCTGACTGTACAAATGAGGATTATTCGGAAGATAAGCAGAATTCAATGTTTGAGTGTCCGTTATTTGCATTATCGAAAAGTTGAAAGATGGTGGATTAACTGCTACGTTTGCGATGTTCGATTGAAATTGGTTGTTCAAACTATCGGTTACCTTTAGGTAGATTTTGTAGTTTCCAGTTGAGGTTGGGGTGAAGGTCCAGCTTTGGCTAGTTGCTCCCAAGACAGCCGCATCATTTTGGTACCACTGAAAGGTATAAGGCGCGTTTTCTAGGGAAATTGATGAACTGAACTTTTGAAACTGTCCAAGACTAATCCCAACTTGGGTTGGACTTATTGCCACCGGAGGGCGAGGTGTTACATAAATCCCAATTGACCACCAATAATCTCCTCCACCGTCTACGGCAACTATCCAATTGGTGCCGTTCCACCAGGGGTCAATGGTGTGCATGGCCCAACTATTCCAGCCGCTGCCGCTGGCACTTATGAGTGGGCTTTCAGGAATTTCATGTTCAGCATAGTAAGTTTCGTTAAGTGCATCAACCTGGAACGCTCGATCAGCTTCACCATAAGCCACGTCACCTTTCTGAGCTAACCTTATGATCTTGTCAGAATCAAAAACTGTAACTCTTCCTCCTCCACGCACTTTAGATGAGTCATTCGTAATTAGGGGACTCATCGGGTGCTCATGCCAAGAGTCAGGGTTCGTGAGGTTGTAAGAGTAGAAAAGACGAAGGTCACTATCAGTGCCAGTAAACATCCACCACTCATTGTTGTAACGGAAAATTGAAGCATCCGCGGGTATGAAATTTTGATTCGAAATCAAAGTATCAACAAGTGTCCAAGAGTAGGGAAAATTCGTAGCTTTGTACAGAGTAACCCCAAGGGGAAAAGAATTCGGAATCATATAGTAAATTCCCTCCCATTTGAACACGTAAGGATATGATAGATAAGAAGAAGGATCGGTGATCACAATTTGCTTATAAGTCCAGCTAAAACCGTCACTGCTAGTAGCGACTCCAATTTCCTGCCCCGAATCTGTTTCCACCTCAAAAAACATGTACCAGGAACTTCCTTCATGAAAAATGAAAGGGTCAGCAACAAAGTTGGCTTTTCTGTCGGTGACATTTGCCGCTGTAAGAACAGGATTTACTGCGCCGGGAACAAGCGTGAAGAAATCTTGCGTAACATTCGACCAATCGGGTATTAATGAATTGGTTGGTGATTGGCTGTAAACTATAATGTTGTTTGCTATGTTGGATTGGGCTTGATTATTGAGGTTGTCGATTACATTTAGATAAATTTTGTATGTTCCTGCTTGGGTTGGATTGAAGTTAAAGTTTTGATTTGTTCCGCCCGATACAGCAGTATCATTAATGTACCATTGGTAAGAGTAGGGTGACGAGCCTCCGGTCACAGTCGAAGTAAACTGTTGTTGTCCGCCAAGAGGTATGCTCGCCGAGGTTGGACTAATGGTTGCAGAGAACTCCGAAGAGCCAGGATTTACACTCGCATAAATGCTTAATGCTCCCGTTGGATCTGTACCCCAAACTGGACCGAACGGGTCACTGAATCCATTGTTATACGCATTTACGTTGTGAGCCCGGACACCTGAATTAAGCACTATACGAAGATTCAAAGATTCATCGCTGCAGATTGAGAGCCAATAAACCGAGCCAGAAGTCACATCTACCGGCGTTGATAGTTGAAAGTCAACCCAAGAAAAAGTCGTCGTTACGCTTAAAGCAGGAGATTGCGCAATTAAAGCACCAGCTTGACCTGAATCGTCAGCGTATATCGCTGCTCTGGCAGTTCCGGTAGAGTAAGCCCGCGCGATGTAGGAGTATATGTCAGTTACTTGTCCATTACTGCCACAGGTGAAATATGAAGCTGATTTTGCGTTAGGGTCATTCTGGTCAGAATAAGTGCCGATCGCTGTATTTCCGAAAGTGGACGAGCCAGAGTCGACTATTGATTTTGAGGACAAATCAGCAGAAGAAACCATAGAAAAAGGGGCACTTTCAGCAACCAGTAAAAATATTATAACGAAAGTAAATATTTTCCGTTGCTTATTCACCGTTACCCCTCCCCCAAAGCGCATCTCTTTGATCATTACCAATTTAAACAATTGCTAACTTTGAGTCAGCGAATTGTAGACAAAATACAGACCGACCTTGCCAGATAAAACGCATATTTCGAATCTTGCAATATGCTGAATCTGGAATTATTGCGGCTTAAAGTTCTACGCGACTTTTACTGGGCTGTCTTGTTTCATAATTCGACAACTTATTGATTTGCGAAACGCTTTCACATATGCCAAAAGGTCCCTTACATTAAGTAGATATCAAAACATACTAAGAAAATCTATAAATGACATTAGGACTAAGGTTTGAAAAACAGAATCATTTTAATATTTTTGAAAATAATAATCATTTTCAAACAGGGCGATAAAAGATTAGTTCTTATCTAATCCTTCATCGGCCCTAAACTCAATTTTTCCACATTTTCGACACAAGTAAACTGTTGCGGGCAATTCCTTCTCCAGCTTTTCCTTGTTATCATCATTAAATTCTTGATTTGACCCTTCCCATCTATCAATTCTGAACTTGGTTCGAGCCTTTGACATCTCGCTGTTGCATGCCGAGCAACAAAGAGCCGGAGTATCTTGTGTTTTGTTTTCGAGTTTTTCTTCAACAGCGGCAGTGATGGGGATGTTAGTTTTTTCGGCGACAATTTGTTGGGGCTCGTTCTCATTAGCTCCTAAAAATCGGCAGGGAGTGGCACAATCTAGAACTAACATGCAAAGGTAGCAGCAGGTTGTCTTTTCTTCATTTTTGCATCGAACTTGCCTGGCTGCCCTTGCTTTCTCACTTTCAGATACAGCTAGACATAATTTCTCACTTGTTAAAAATTCGCAGCAATTGGCTAAGTCCGACAAGTTGCATTCTTCCTATCTCATAATCAAAAATGCAGTTTTTGCCTATTTGTGTTTTGGTAAGAATTCGTATATGTAAATGGGGAAGAGGAATCGTGGTTTACCTAACTCTTAACAGTTTTTCTCGATGCTATAAATATGATGTGCTGGCTAGCACCAAAACATTGAAATTCGCTGGGTCCTAAGTTTGGAACGGACGATGAGAAAATCGAGGTACGATGAAGCGGAAGGCGGGGTTAATAATGCTGGAAGCTTGTGAATACTTTTTCCGCTATTGAGTCCATAAAAAAATAACCTCCATTATTATAAGTAAGTAAATCGATGACGAAGACACCAAAACAAGAAAAACTACTTTCTTAGTCTCTTTAGGCTGCCAATAATGGGTTGAAAAATATTGCCTAGAAATTAAAAGCAGAAGAGATTTAATTAAAAAACTAAGAAGAATAAATTGTCTTAGGGAAAGAAAGAGGTTGGGATAGCTCTTTTCTAGTATGGCTCTTTTTTGCCAGTCATGTATGCCCAAGCACCGACGATGGCAACGGTTAGGACTGCTCCTGCAAATCCTGCTACCATGAAGCTTGTCAAACTGGCTAGCGATGGCAAAACTATGATCAGCCAAGGAATGAAGTATGTTGCTGTGACTTGTGCGATAACGCCTGCTACGAAGCCCAAAAGAGCTATTAAACCGAATACTTTTAATCTGCTATTCATTCAATTCACCTTTTTATTTTAGGAGTTAGTTGGCGCTTCTTTTTAGTCTAACTTACACGTTTCTGTCTAATCCCTCAGGTACTGACAGCATGTTTAACGGTTCTAGTTAAAGGGTTGACGCAATTTTGCCATCACGTATATCTGTACATATATACGAGCATATTTCCATCATATTAACAATGTATAAGATTAATTTCTGCATGTTGTGCTTGCAGAGGTAATCAAATTGTCAGAAAGATTCGCTAAAAAGTGGGAAAGTAAACGGGAAGATGAGCCATTCGCAAACCGCATTAAAGACGCAGTTAAACCACCAGGACCACTAAAACCACGTCTTGACTTCGCAGTCAGACGTATAGAGCTTCAAGTTCAGAAGCTTGACCAAGCAACTGACAGATTCGGCCAAAGAGACAAAGCAATCTTCGCAAGAATTGTTGATGCATACACAAAACATGACAGTGCACGCGCAAACGTATTCGCCAACGAGCTAGCTGAAGTCAGGAAAATGTCAAAGTTAATTATGAACGCTAAACTTGCTCTCGAGCAAATTACTTTAAGATTACGAACAGTTTCCGAATTAGGCGACGTTGTATCAACTCTCGGACCAGCCGTGGGTGTTCTACGTTCAGTCAAAGCAGGCTTAGTCAGCGTATTTCCAGAAGCAGAAAGTGAACTAGGCGAAATCGGTAACATGCTAAGCGGAATCATGATCGAAGCAGGCCAAGGTAGCGGAATGACACTAAACTTCGACACAGTTAACGAGGACGCATCAAAGATTCTAACAGAAGCAGCAACAGTCGCAGAGCAGAAGATAAAAGACAAGTTCCCAGATCTGCCCCCAGGAATGCCATCATCATCCCCAGCTTCTCAAGCAGAAAAAACAACCTTCTAAGATAAGGAGAAAACAAAATGTCAAACTCCAATCTTTTTCTTTCTATTGGTAAACCAATCAAGAATGAATACGGTCGAATTATCGGTAAAGTTGCCTCTTTCGCATTAACCCCAAACGGTAAATTTGACGCAGTATACGTCGAGTTTGGTGACGGACAATTCTCAAAACAGCCCATGGAAAGCTTACGATTTAATGGCGCTGAAATCACATTCATCTCCAAAATCAAAAACCAAGCAGGCGTACTTTGTGATCATATACCCTTGATCTGGCGCAAAGATGAAGCCCTAAAAGATCTTTTGGAAAAGAAAAAAGTAACTCCTGAAGTCTGCCAAGACCTACACAATAGCTTCACCAGCGTATTAACACAACTCAAAAAAGACGCCCAAATCATCATAGATGAATCAACAATAGAAATCGAACGTTGCACAGAAGAAATATCTTCATTAAGCTACGCCATCGCAAACCTTGAAATCGAGCATGAAATCGGAAAGGTCGACGAAGAAAACTATAGAGCAGCCTTCGCTTTACTCCAAGATACACTCAGACGCGCTACCACCGAGAAAACAGACTTCGAACTGACAAAGAGCAAAGTTTCAGGTGTACTTTTAGGCGACCAATCGCAGAGTCCGATGAAAATCAACAAAGTCTACGCTGAACAGGTAAGCAACGCCTCGAAGCTTCCAGAGCCTCCAGTGGTTGTTTACGTTAAAGAAATGGGAAAAGCAGGACTTTAATCAGAAATAAACAATACGTTATAGGTGTGGAGGGCTAAAATATCAAAAGCTTAACTAACCAAACCCCTCCCCCTATACGCGAAGTCGCCACTAAATCTATTTGTACCCTTAGAGTCCAACAAAACAAACTTGAGCAGGCAAGTTATCGCCTGAAAGAGCGCGATCGAATTCTTTTTGAAACCTGTATGTTTGCATTAAAAAAGAATAACAAAGAAAAAGCTTCAATGTGCGCAACCGAAATTGCGGAAGTCAGAAAACTTGTAAAATTTCTCTACAATGTCCAACTAGCCATTGAGCGAGTGGTTCTACGCCTTGAAACCATAAAAGAACTCGGGGACATTGTTGCCGACCTCAAACCAGCATTAAAATTGCTTCAAGGCGTTTCCCAAGAGCTATTCCAGGTGTTGCCTGACGTTAGCTCAGAACTAAGTACAGTTAACCAAACAATCCAAGATACTCTCCACGCCACCAAAATCACTGCGGACGAGAACGTCGTTGGGGTAGGAAAGAAGACAGAGGCGGGGGAAGAAATCCTAAAAGAAGTATCATGCTTCATCGAGCAAAAACTATCCGAAACACTTCCAGAACCACCTGTAACCGCTCCAATGAAAGAGAAAACACCAATAAGAGAACTTGTTGCGTTAACAACAAGTAGTTCGCAAGTGTTTTCGCATAAAACGGTTGAGGAGTCTGGATTTGATCCGGAGAAGACTTTGTTCTCCTATAAGAAATCAGAGATTAAAGAGTTCTCGCTTAAAGTTGAGAAGCCCGCTCTGGAAGATGTCCTTTTGGAATATGTTCGAAAGACTAATGGTGAAATTGATTTAAGTCGATGCTCCAGTGAGCTTAAGACTTCCAATGAGGAGATTGAGCGCGCCCTTGAGAATTTGGGAACTAAAGGAAAAATAAAGATTGAGTTACGTTCGCCTGAATAATTGAGAGAAGGAGAGAAAAAACAATGAGTGCATCAAATGAACTTGAAAAAGGAGCAACAGCTTACGCCCTGGATGCTGTCCGATTAGATAAGCAGGGGCAAAAAGGAAGAGCTATAACCCTCTATCAAAAAGCAATCGAAAGCCTTCTGCAGCTTGTGCAGCTTTACCCTGAGTACGGTTTGAACAAGGTTTACGTGCAGCGAGCAATTGCTTACCAGGAGCGTATTAAAGCGCTTCAGGGGACAGTTTCCTCCACCGAGATGAATGAAGCAGCTAACAATGATGGTGGCGGAGGAGGCGCAACCGTAGAGGGAAACGGAAATGGCAACGGGGCTAATGGAAAACCTAACGAGGAACTTGTTATGACGGAGAAACCAAAGGTTAGCTGGGCCGAAGTTGTGGGGTTAGACACCGCCAAAAAAGCCGTTAAAGAAGCCATCGTTTATCCTGTTCAGCGCCCAGATTTGTTCCCGCTTGGTTGGCCAAGAGGTATTTTACTGTTTGGTCCACCTGGTTGCGGTAAAACTTTGTTGGCAGCCGCTGTTGCCACAGAGATTGACGCGAACTTCTATTCAATCGATGCAGCTTCTATAATGTCTAAGTGGCTTGGAGAAGCCGAGCAGAACGTTGCAAAGTTGTTCGGATCAGCACGTAAATCGGCCACAGACGGAAGACCCGCAATCGTGTTCGTGGACGAATTGGATTCCTTAATGGGAAACCACAGCAACGAAGTCGGCGGCGAAATTCGCGTTAAGAACCAGTTCCTCAAAGAGATGGATGGAATAGTCGACAAGGGCAAAGCATTGCACGTTTACGTAATAGGTGCCACAAACAAGCCCTGGGACTTAGATTGGGCATTTATTCGCAGGTTCCAGAAACGTATTCTAGTCCCGCTTGCAGACCACGCAACAAGACTGAACATGCTGAAGCTGTATTCGAGTAATCTCCAAATCGCCGAGGATGTTGACCTGCGCGAGTTAGCTCGTCTAGCAGAAGGCTTTTCAGGAAGCGACATACGCGACGTCTGCCAATCAGCACAACTTAGTTTAATCGGAGAGTTCTTCGAGTCAGGCAAAGCGATGGATAAAGAAGCAAAACCTCGTGCTTTGACGATGGCTGATTTCGAACAAATCTTCGAAGAACGCAAGCCAAGTGTTTCGCTGGATATGCTGTCACAGTACAACAGGTGGTTTGAGGCCTTCAAAGCCTTATAACCTGGAGGGCAAAAAGAAAAAACACGATGGGTTGGGTGGACAGGTTTGGAGAACATTAATTTTTCTCGCTCTCCCTTCTCCCCCTCAAAATAACCTCCAAACCCCACAAACCAAAACCAACCCATCCCAACAATTTCAGATACTTATGCACTGTTTGTCAATTTTGTCTTCTTTTCAACTAAAATAAGTTAAACTATAGTAAATTTCGGAACTCTCTCTTTTCTTCGTTTGCAGAATATGCTAAGAACAATGAATTAAAAAGTTAAGGCAGATTAAGGGCTGCTTTTCATTTCTTCTCTGAATGTTTCTTCAAGCATTTTTTTGTTTATTCCTATTTCTTCTGCTAGTCGTTTTACTTGTTTTACGTAAGTGCGGAATAGGGATTGGAGAATTTCGGCTTTTTCGATTTCGGTGAGTTCTTTTTCTTCTGCCATCAGTAGCGCGAACCATTTGCCGAGGTTAGTGAGTTGGTATGCTTTTATCCAGATGGTTCGGCCTTCTTTATCGTTTTTTTCCATTGATTCATTTAGAACGCCAAGTTGGGTGAGAGTTTTGAGGTTTTCGATTATGGTCTTGTTGCTGTAGTTTAGGGTTTTGACGAGGTCTTTTTGGTAGATATTTTTTGCTACTCCTTGTTTGAGCGAAAACCTGAGTACGTCAACGCCTGCTTTGGAGCCGAATATGGCGGAAAGAATTTTGTCTTTTTTTTCAGTTGGAAGAAATACTACATAAGGATGTAACTTTTCAATCACAGAGTTCCCAACTAGACAACATATCCGCCGTTTTTACATTTAAGAATTACCCTTACACCTTCTATATTTCTGAGTAGATTTCTTTTGCTTTAGTGCGATATCTCTGAATTAAGGTTCAATTTTGAAAAACTGTTTTATACTTCTATGCTACCTTTTGGGTTTATAGAGTGATTGAGGGGCAGGTTTCAATGAAAAAAATCTCAGTATGTTTATTAGTTTTGCTCGCCGTTTGCTCGTTGAGCTTAACTTTAGTTCCTGGTGCATTTAGCCAAAGCGCAATTCAAAACGTCAAAATTGTCAACTACAGTTACTACATCGACTCACTTGGGTATTTGGCTGTCGTTGGTGAAATCCAAAATATCGGAACTGATACAATCGCCGCAGTTGTTTTAACAGGAGTCGCTACCACATCAGATGGGTTAGCACAGAATTCAATTACTCAAGCATGGGTTTCAGATTTGATTTCCCAACAGAAAGCACCCTTTTATATGGACTTTTATCCTCCGGAGGGTCAAAATGGCTGGTTCTTGGGCGATATTTCGGACATAAGCCTCACAGTTGAATTTGCGAATGCAACAAGTGACTATCAGTACCCCGACTTAACCATTACTAGTAGTAAAGGGTCAATCGGTACCACTGGCGATTTTAATGGTGCCTACGTCGTTAACGGCGTAATAAAGAACACGGGCACACAGGCAGCCACAAACCTGACAGTGGTCGGAACCTTCTACAACTCAACCGGTAATGTGGTTGGAGTAGGATACACGAATTATTTAACTCCAACTGTCCTTGAGCCTTCCGCGACAACTTCCTTTCAAATCGCTGCATTCGATCTAAACCAATCTATAGTGCCTAACAGTATGAAAATCACAAGTTACTCATTAATAGTCCAGACGCAGGGACCGATTCTTCAAGGAACCGCACCCCAAGCTACACCCTACACGGGATCCCAAAATCCAACCCCTACAAATTCACAATCAAGTACAACCTCACCATCGAACACTTCAACAATTGGGCAAGGTTCGCAGCCTAATTCAACTAACAACTTGCCAATCTATGCAGCAGTTGTTGTCATAGCCATTTTGGGGATAGTCGCAGCCTTGTTTTTCCTAAAGAAACGTAATCACAATGCCTAAGTTCTCAACTTTGGATTGGCTATATTTATCAAACAGAAACCGCTTCCAACCAACTTCCAGGCATTCCAGTTTCCGTAGGTTGCCACGGATCCAACGAAATTTCATAACTATTCGAACAGCAACGACTGATGCAAACGGCTTGTTCTATTGTTCTTGGATTATCCCAACCGTATAGTGAATACTTTATCCATACTGTATTTCTGGTCCCAACATTTACTGGTCTTCAATCGCTATAATTATGATGACCGCACAGAAAGGCTCTCAAGCAATTGTAGCATTAACGCTTGCCCCAACATAATGGCTGACTCAGTTCCATTATCGGTTGTTATGATGGTTGTAATTCTTCTTGTGGTGATTCCAATTGTTTTTTGATGATCAGAAAACCTCAAAAAAATATTGATAACTCATTAAGATCCTTCTGTTTTCTAGTTTATGAGTAACTGACAAGTGAAAAGTTCTTTCGCAGAAATGTCTTTGTGTTTTTGAGTTGGACAAGCAAAAAACCGGCACCCTAAGCAAGTAAGCAAAAAAATAAATCAGCAAAACCCAAAAAAGTAGCCGCTGAAACTTTCTTGAGAGAATAATTTTGCAACTCAAACTTTATGGGCACTGCTAAATGTGACACAGTTTAAATATTTCTTGTGCTAAAGGGTATTTTATGAGTTTCAGACCACAAACAGGTTCACGTCGAGGCGCCGGTAAACAATTTTCGAAAAGTACACATGACAAAAAAGCAAAAGAAAAAAAGCAGCGCTCAGGCGCCAAATACCTCCAAGAAGAAACCCCAGAAATTTCCGTGAAGGAAGTGGCTGAGAAAACCCTCAACAGCTTGAACAAGCTTGGAAACCAAATTTTTGCCCTTTCACCTTTTAGTCAGTACTTTGATGATTGGGTCGTCAATTTGCGTCAAGTTACTTCAGAATTCGAATCTAACCCTTCAGTAACAGTCGATGAACAATTCACAAAAGAACGCGTCCAAATTTTCCTGGACGTTGAAGGGTCACTTGCTCAGAACAGGATCCAAGAATCCAATCTCACCACTGAAGCTAAAGCCTTGGCCGATAACAACCACTTAATTGTCGAAGCTGACAAAGAATACGCCGAAACAACTAGGGATCGCAGTAATAAACGAAACGCAGAAGTCCAAAGGTTAAGCAGCAAAATCCGCGAACTCGAAGAAGAATTAGCATCTCAACAAGAAGTGAAACTCAGCTTCTACAAATTCAGCGCAAAAAGAAAAGCAGCCCAACTACTTGCACAAACCACACAAACCCTAAAAACCACAAAAAACGAGTTGGAAGTAACCCTTCAAACCTTCACTGCCGAACAAGAAAAACTACACGACAACTACGAAAAACGCAAACAAGAATTAAATGAAAACTCCGATCGGCTACACGAAGAACTCGAAAAACTCGAAACCGACACATCAACTACGGTACGGCAAATCGCATGTAACGCATTAGCCTGTTCAATAAACTTTTTACTTAAAAGAACACCGGCGCAACCCACTGAATAGGGCAGTTTTAATTCAGATTTTATTTTGATTGTCTTGTTCTGGTCCAACTAGAACTTTTAGCGACTTAACTTCGGTTCGCAAAGCGCCAACTTCAGTTTCAAGGGCTAACGCTTTTGCCTCAACAATCTTTCTAAGACTTTCGATTTCAGCTAAAAGGTTCTTTTTCTCTGTTTCCAAAGTCTTTATTTTTTCGATGGTGTTTCTTAGGGTGCTGCTCATTTCAATGTTATCCCCATCGAAGTTAGAATGGATTTTTTGCACTTAAAACTTTTGTATTCAGTGCGTCGGAAACGAAATTTTTTTATTTCTTTTCACTGTAAACTGAATATGTGTTGGCTTGTGATAGATGCAGTTTTATATAGGTATTAGCAAATTAAAGATGATAATTTAGCTCATATTATTGGATTGTGTCTAAATGAGGAAGACCATCTTCAAAAAGCTTGAAGCTCAGGGATTAATTGCCAATTATAACCGTTTACGTAAGAATTTACCCCCTAAGCTTCCTGATAGAGTGTTCATTTGGGATGAAACATTCCGGGAAGGAATTAAGGCGCCGACGGTTTACTTGACTTATGTTGAACAAGTTAGACTTGCAAAGTTAATGGATGAAGCAGGTGTAGCCATAATAAACGTCGGTTTTCCAGCATTATCTGAAGAGGAAAAACGCACAGTCAAACGTATCGTCAATGAAACTTTTACTTATTCTAAGTTAACTGCTTCGGCTGAAGCTACAAAGAACAGCGTAAACGCTTGCTTAGAAAGTGGTATCAAAGACATAACAATTGAATCCCCTATCAACGGTTTAAACTTGCAGTTCAAGTTGAAAATAACTAAGGAACAGGCATTACAGAGAATTGTTGATAGCATCGATTACGCCAAAAAACATGGTACTAGCGTAAACTTCATACTAATGGATGCTACCAGAACCCCGCTGGAAGACATTCTGCAAGTTTTTGAAGCAGCAGCCAACGCTGGTGCAGTAAGGTTAGGAGTGGCAGATAGTGTCGGCTTCATCAGACCGCTTTCAATGCGCTATTTAATGTCACACATCCGCGACGGATTACCGGACGCTATTAGAAAGAAAGTTCCAATCTCAATACATTGTCACAACGACTTTGGCTTAGCCTCAGCAAACACCCTAGCCGCAATGGAAGAAGGCGTATCCTACCTGCACACATGCATAGCAGGCTTTGGCGAGCGTGCGGGCATCGCACCTTTCGAAGAAGTCGTGACAGCGGCCGAACTACTATACAACATCGACACAGGGGTCGACCTGGGCAAAATCTACCGTCTCGCCCAATCTGCAGAAAAAGCTTTCGCACTACCTATTCAATTCCATAAACCCATAATAGGCGAAAACATCTTCACACACGAAGTTGAAGAAGAAGTTGAAGAAATGATGTCTCAACCCCTCGTTTTCGAGCCTTTCCCACCTGAAATCGTGGGCAGAGAGACAATGATTTTCATTGGCAGAAACACAGGACAAACCCTCATCCAAAAGCTACTGGAGAAAGCAGGTGTCCGCGCTTCACCAAGGCAGATGGATGAACTCTTTAGACGCATCAAAGGACCTCAAGAGAGTCTCGATAAAGGTGAAGCACAAATGACTTATTACCAAGTCAAGAAACTAATGAAAGAACTGCTAAAGGGCTTCACGATGGACGAGTTCTGGCGGCTAGTCGAACAAGTTACAAGACAAAAACCTAAACTACCCCGGAACAGCAAAAAGCAGCCTGGGCAATCAGCCGATCAACTAATATCTTAGTTGTTTTTTAATTGTTTCAATTTCTTCTTTGTTTGGATGATTTGGATAATTGTAAAGGGGACCACTTGGTTTTTCATTGTAGAATGGACGATTGCAGTCAAGACAGCCTGATGTACGAAAAGGTAACCCCTCTTCAACTAACGCATTTAAAGCCTCCCCCGAGACACCGAAACCTACGATTTTGCCCTCACTATCAAACTGCATTTCATTAACATTTTTTTTCTCATGGATGATCAAATATCTGGCGAGTTGAATGCGTCTGTAGACTTCAATCTTAGGAGGCAATTGGGCTTCTAAGGCAGTGCCGCGAACAGGTGTGAAAGCAAAAAGCGCTGGCAAAACACTCAAATCAACACAATGTTGAATGATTTCGATAGCTTGTTTTTCTGTCTCACCCAACCCAACAATCACATGAGTACTAACATTTCCTTTCCCAAAAACAGTTATTGCTTCTTTAAGTTGGCGAAATTGATTTTCCCAAGTATAGAGACATCCTCTGCGTGAACCTTTGACTTTATTGAACAAAGCTTCAGTTGCGGCGTCCAATGCTATACCTAATCTATCAACTCCAGCTAACGCCAACCGCTGAATGTTTGTATTGTTTTGGGGCTGACAAGAAACAGAAACTGGAATCGAGAGGCTCTTTTTTAATTCTCGGACCAGCGCTTCAAGATGAACAAATACGTTGGGATAGTTGAGAGCTTGGACACAAACGCGCTTAATTTTTCCCTCCTTTGTCATTGCTACGAGCGTTGTTAGAACGTTGGGGGTCGAGAAAATTGGCCATGTGACTCTGGAGAGAAGTTCGTTATTGCTTTTGCTAGTTCTGGCTTGGGGACAAAAGCTGCAATTCGCTGTGCATTTGCCCTTTCTGTAAGTCATCAAATATGCAGTTGTGGGGTTTGCGTCAAGTTTGCCCTCTAGAAGCCCAAGAACTATGGCTGTGCCTAATGAAACACGGATTTGCTCTGGCAAATTAATTTTGTTGAGGCAATTTTTATCTGCCAATCGATGCATCTGGATCTAAGAAGGAGTAATTGTAAAACGATATATTTGTAACTAATTGAATCGTCGTTTTATGCTTAGCAAAACTTTATTATTCGATTGTGAAAAATTTATCTTAAATTAAAAAAGGGGTACACAACCTTCTAACAAAGTTTGGGTTGGGTTTGATGGCGAAATTAACCGATCTCGGGTTCTTAAAGGGCGTAGTTTTTGAAGTAATAGTTACAACTAACAATGAGAATGGAACTCCAAACGCTGCACCCATGGGGGTCATTATGAAAACCCCTCAAAACCTCAGTCTAAACCTTTACAATTCATCACAAACTTGCTATAACCTAAAGGCAAACAAGTGCGCAGTCATTAACTTAACAGACGACATAGAAGTTTTCTATAAAACAGCGTTTAAGGAAGCTAACCTTGAAGAAAAACTACCGCAAGATTGGTTTATAAAAGCAGATACAATAAACGCCCCTAGATTGCGATTAGCAGATGCAAACATCGATGTTACCGTGTCACTCATAGAGCCAATTGGGGTTGAGAAAAGCGAATTCTCATGTAACGTCGAGCGAATAAATGCATCCAAGATATTTCCGAAAGTTTACAGTCGTGCCATGTCAGCAACCCTAGAGGCCATTATTCATGCAACGCGCGTAAAAGTATTGTTCAAAAATGAAGAGAAAAAAGCACAAATAGTCCAGCTTTTAGGATGGATCGAAAACTGTAACAACATAGTTAAACGAACTGCTCCAAGCTCAGTATACTCTGCAGTTATGGCTGATTTAATGAAAATAATCGATTCGTGGAGTAACATACCTTGAAGGTACTCTTGATTACGGGCGCTATTGCAGAAGACACAGTAAAACGCTACGCCAAAGAAAGCAACGTAAAAACCGAAACAATGGCCTTAAAGATAGCTGTAGCTGCATTGCTAACCCCGAAGATTATCATTGTAGCCCTAAAAAACACAAAAATAGAAAACTTTAGCATGATTTTAGTTCCAGGATTAATCAGAGGAGATACAAATGTCATCTCAAAAGCAACCGGTGTACCAACATTTAAGGGTCCAAGGTATGCAGCTGATCTTCCAACGATTCTAGATTCACTTTGCGAAGTCCAACTCTCCACAACAGTGCCAGCTTGCGAATTGCTATACAAAAAGCTACAACAAAAAGCCTTGCTAGAAATCGAGAAGACTGAGGAAAATCGCGAGAATTTGCTGAAAAAGCCGGGAAATTTGCTGATACATAACTTGGCTGTAGGCAAAGATTTTCCAATGCGGATTCTTGCAGAAATCGTAGATGCAGCCCTAATGGAAAAAGAAGCGATTCAGCAAAAAGCGAAAAGCTTCGTTGATTCAGGCGCAGATATCATTGATGTTGGCATGATTGCGGGAGAATCGCATCCTGAAAAAGCAAGAACCATTATTGAGTGGATTAAACAAGTTGTCAAAGTTCCTGTTAGTATAGATTCGCTTGACCCTGCTGAAATTAAAGCGGCAGTTCAAGCAGGTGCCGAACTCGTACTTAGCGGCGACGCAGGAAACATAGATAAAATTGCCCCGTTTCTGTCTGAAGTAGCAATCGTTGTCATTCCAACTGACCAGAGTCAAGGATACTTTCCAAAGAAAGCTAAAGACCGGGTTAAATACCTTGAAGAAATAATTCTACGAGCGAAAACGTTAGGAGTAAAAAGATGCTTTGGGGATTTAATCCTTGACCCCTGCAATATTCTTGAATCTCTTATCGCTTTCAAAGAGTTTGCAGCAAGAAACCCCACAGTACCTCTCTTTGTGGGAGTTTCAAACGTAACGGAACTTATAGATGCTGACTCAGTCGGTGTCAACGCGTTGCTTGCACGTTTATCCCAAGAAGTTAATGCGTGCCTTCTGCTGGCAACTGAGAAAAGTGACAAGGCAAAGGGTACGGTGGCTGAAGACGCTATAGCTTCAAAAATGATGTTTTTAGCTAAGAGGCGAGGTTCAGTTCCTAAAGATTTGGGTATCGACCTTTTAATTCTAAAAGACAAACGCGTCCATGAAGATTTTTACGACAAAAAGCTAGAAACGAATGCCAAAGTTGCAAATGCACCTGCCAGTTCAGAACCAGCCACTTTGGATGCAAAGGGTATATTCAAAATATTCTTAGACCGCGCAGAAGGGATTTTGATCGCTGTGCAATTTGGACCGTTTGATATGTCTAAGCCAAACAATATAATTAAGGGCAAAACAGCAGACAGCGTTTATGCAGAAATTATTGAAAAAGGTCTGGTTTCAAAGTTGGATCACGCTGCCTATTTAGGAAGCGAACTTGCTAGAGCTGAAATTGCTTTGCGAACTGGAAAAGAATACATTCAGGATAAGCCGATCTTCTAGGATTAACCACAAATAATCCTAAAAAAATTAGTCGACTCACAACTTTTTGAATGCATTCAACCTTTCTGCAATATCCTTACCTAAGTAAATGTTGCTAAAGACGGTTCCCTCACTTTCCATAAGATGCATTGCGTTGATTAGTTGTTTGTATTTGCCGCCCGCTAATCCATTAGCGAACACCGCTGCGCCTTCGGCTGCTTGCTTGGTTATGGCTGCTTTGCTCTCAAGAACTGTTATTTCAACTTTCAGGTTCGTTTCTTCAAAGAAACCTGAAAGTTTAATTTTGATATCTTGCAGGAACTCGGGTATTCGCATGAATCTTCCGCTGAGTATTATTTCCTTTGGTATGACTGTTGGCAGTAGAGATGCTATGTCTTTGACTATTGCTTCTAACATCATGTTGTAGCCTTGTTTGATTTGCGAGTTAGTTTTTGCCGCTTTAACAAATTCCTCCAAAGGTCTCGAAGGATCAAACCCAGCAAAAGAGGCTACTCCCCCAGCGAAAAGAAGCTGTTTTGAAAAATCATCTATAGAGTTAGCAACGGCATAGGCTACTTCCGCATCAAGGAAACCCATTCCTAAAAATGATGGGAAACCTGCAGTCCCTGCCATGGCATCCACTATTTGCCCATTTTTAACAGCAATTGCGGATGTATATCCGAATCCGACTTCAACAAGAAAGAACGACGTCTTGTCGTATGAGATTTTTAATCTTTCTGCTTGATCTTTCTCTGCAAGAACAACACTTAAAACCTTATCCGACGTTCCCATGTCTATTCTGTTCACTTTTCTGAATTTCGGTACCGTGATTAAATGAATGACTCCTTGAGTGAACCACGTATTCAAATCTTCTGCGCTTCTAAGAAGCAACATAAGCTCCCGCAATCCAATGATTCGCAGTCGCCTTCTGACATCAGCTTCAGTGACGAAAGTTGCCTCGGCAATTTCTTCATCAGTAGCTAGCTGAGCTTTTTTTAAACACATTCCGTAACCTGAAGGTCCGACAATAGCATCGATTTTTCCAAAACGATTCTGGGCTTCCCTTAACTTTTCTAAAACTAGTTTGGAGCTTTTGGTTATTTCAGCTCTAGGAATGGCAACGTCAATTATGATACTTCCGTCTTTGTCATCGAAGCCAAAAATATCCATAGTTTTTGTTCCAGAGTCAATCCCTATGGATTTGACCAAAGACTATTTGCCTCCAATGACGGCTCCAATATTGTTTGCTTTAGTGTAGAAGACCTCTCCTCCGCCGTTCTTTGCCAAATAATCTTTGAGCTCTTTTGAAAGAGTTTCAGCTTCGCTTTGGCGGTCAACTATTCCGTAGATGGTTGGTCCCCAAGACGTTTGGCAAGCGCATGTGCTTCTGTGCAACATAATTTTTATCGCTTCTTCAACTACGGGATGGCAGTACGTTCTACCGCATTGGTATTCATTCCAAAACTTTCCTAATTCTGAATTAAAGGCCGTCAACCCCTCGCCAAAGGACTTGAGGTCGCATTCAACCATGGAGGGTATAATCTTAACTAAGACAATTCTTGAAAGCATGTCGGATGTTTCTTTGGGCATTAATTTGAGGTTTCGCAAGATGTGGTCCTCATTTTCCCTCATTTTAACGATTTTCTCTTGGGGTTCATTAGCTATTGCGACGACAAAGAGCCAGTTGTTTGGGACTGATTGGTGAAAGATTAAAGGAGGAATCATTTTTTCTCTTTCTTTTAAGCGGAAGCCGCCTTCAACGATGAATCCGCCGACTTTAAATGCATGCACGCCGAGGCTAGTGATTGCTCCACGCTTCATTGCCAAAGCGATTTCTTCCGACGTTAATTTTAATCCGTACAACTTAGCTAAAGCGCTTCCTATTGAAAGCGCCAAAGTCGTGTGGTATCCCATTCCTACAAACTTTGGAATACTCTTCTTTACCTTAACTTCTGCGCCTGCTAAATCAAAGGTTTCAGCAAAACGTTTAGTGAAAATGTATGCCGCATCGTCTTCCGCCTTAACTTCATCAGCCTTGGTTACCTCAATTTCAAGGCATCTATCAACTGCGAAGCCAACAGTTCCATAGAGCCTTCCTAAATCTCCAGTCATGTCAAAATTTCCGGTGTGAAGATGAGCGGGGGCACTTACATTCACTGTGTTAATTTTTTGCATTCTGTCCACTGCCTCGCTCATGCCGTTTGCAGAATTATAAGTTTTTCGTTTCAGTTTTTGTAGACCCTTATTGTTGCTCCCCGATTGTTTGCTTTGGCAACAAAAACCTTTCCGCCAACGTTCCCCTCAAGAAAAGCTTGGGTTTTCGTTTGAACTTTATGTGCCTCGCAGCTCTTAACTACACTATAAACCGCTGGGCCCCAAGAACTCTGACCAGCCCCATACGCACCATTTTCGAGCATGATCCCAATTGTCTGGGCAGCCGGAGAACTTGAGAATCGCCCACCTTGCGCCTGAGCAAAATTGTCCCCGACAATATTCTGTATCTGGGTTAAAGCTGCTCCAAAGTTTTCAATGTCTTTTTCGGTGATGGCAGGAAGCAGTTTCATCATTGTTAGTCGGCAGATTTTACCCACCTCTTGGGTTGGCATTGGAGGAAGTTTTTTGAAAGCTGCAGTTTCAGATTCTTTAGCTAAACCTTTTTTTGTGTTGGGAATTGCGACGACAAAGCGCCATTCGTCTGGAAAACGTTGGCGACAAATAATTGGGATAATTTTGTGGTTGGGGTTTTGTGTGTTCTTTCCAGAGTCAACAACTAATCCTCCTTGGGCGAATACTCCAGTGCCCACGCCTGACTGCTCGGTTCTTCCCAAAACGGCAGCCCATTCATTTGGAGACCCCTTAACATAATACAAACGTGAAATTGAGGTAGCAACGGCCAACGCCAACTGGGTCCCCGATCCTAATCCAATGTGTTCGGGAATTAACGCTTTCACATCGATTGTAACGTTATCTTTTATTTTGTAAGCATCCAGGAATCTTCTGGCGAGATTTAATGTTAATTCAGTCTCTTCTCCGCAGACAGTTAGAGGTTTGGACTTTTGGGTTTCAAGAATCACGTTTGGATGATCTATCGCAACACCTAAACCTCCATAAATCCTGCCTAAGTCACCGTTCAAATCTATTAGCCCCAAATGTAACCTGGCGGGAGTCTTCACGTAAACCTTAATGTTTTTCTTCATACCATTTCACCTAAATGGTGCCTTTTTGATTTCTGATTTATCATACTTTAGTTCAGATAACAATTGGGCAATGTTTTTTTTGTAGATTGGGTGAACAAAGTCTGGTTCAATTTCAGCCAAAGGAACCAGGACGAAGGCTCTTTCCTGAATTTTAGGGTGCGGTATTCGCAACTTGTCTTCATTAATAATTAGGTTTTTGTAGAATAAAATGTCTAAGTCAATTATTCGTGGTCCGTTCCTTTCAACTTCTTTTCTGCCCATTTTTTTTTCGATTCTTTTCAAAACGCCAAGAAGCTCTTTGGGTTTGATTTCTGTCTCTATTATTACGACGCCATTCAGAAACCAATTTTGGTTTTCCAAATACATCGGCTTAGTTTCAAAGAGCGAGGATGTCTTTATTATCTTTATTTTTTGTTTTAAAATCCTTAATGCAGTGCTAATGTTTGCTTCTCGGTCTCCAATGTTGGACCCAAATGCAATGCATGCCTCAACCATTTCGGTCCCTTGTAATCTCAATTCCCATTGCGGGTTTTGTTGCGTATTTCTCTTTTTTGATTATGACTGTTACCTGGGAAGTAAGTAGGTCTTTCAAAATGAGCGTTGCCAGGGTTTGTGCTAGTCTTTCTAAGAGTTGGAATTCACCCTCTGTGACTGCCGTCGTCACTTGTTCTTGAACTTGAGCGTAGTTTATGGATTTTGTTATGTCGTCTGTTTTTCCTGCTTGACTTAAGTCGCAGAGTATCTCGATGTCGACTATGACGTTTTGTTTTTTTGCCCGTTCTTCTTGGGTGACTCCGACTTTGCAGGGTAAAACTAAATTCTTGATAAATACCTTATCCTTCAAAGTATTCGCACCAACTCTTGGGAGTCTCCCATACTCTTGCCCCTTCCAAAATGACTCCATTAGGCAAATTATCTTTCATGTTTAAGAAAATGTATCTGGAAATGTTCTCCACAGTTGGATTGCCCAGTTCTTCTAATTCGTTGAGAAAACTGTGATCCATCTTTTCGGTTATCTTCCGCAGTTTTTCTTTCAGCAATCTGAGGTCAAAAGAAATTCCAATCGGACCTACCTCTTTGGCAACGACGAAGACCTCCACTTTGTAGGTGTGCCCATGCAGTCTCGCACATTTTCCTTCGTAGCCTTCTATTTTGTGGGCGGCGTCGAATTCAGCTTCAATCCTTAATCGGTACATTTTGACCCACCTTCTATAGGGTTCCTCGCCATTCTGAGTAGGCATTATGGTCATGGATAGACTCGAAACTGACGCATTTAACTGCACAGTATCTATTGGGGTATTTTTCTCGTAGAGATTTGACGCATTTTCTGACTACGTCTTCAACAAACCTTGCGTTTTGGTGCATCTGCTCGACTAGCATCTTTTCTTCGGGTCTTTTCAAAATTGAAAATGTTGGCGAACTAAAACTTTCGCTGCAAACATTGGTTATGTCGGATAGTTCGACGTATCCTTTTGAAACATCTATCTCAACGCTAAGGTTTCCTCTTTGGTTATGAGTCAAGCCGTCGCACATTTCTTTTGAACACGGGCAGGCGAGAGCACCGTTAATGGAAACGCCGAGCGTTTTTCTTTTGCTGTGAGTTGAGTATTTAGAGAATAGTTGGGCTATTCCATTTTCTTTTTCGCCGTTTGGCCTGGTGCGTTCGAATGGAAATTCGCAGAACACTTTGGTGCAACAGTCAAAATGGTGTTTTGCAAGTGAGGTTTCAGAGATTTTTTCAGCTAAGTCCTCGATTGATTTTGTTTCTTCAGGAATTTCGTCAATGGATTCTGCAAACCTGCTCATGTGCACTCCGCGGCGGTCTGAGGGCAATTTTATGTAGCTGTTTATAGTGACGATTGTATGATAGCTCTTTGTGGGGCTTTTAACAATCACGTATTTTCTTAAGCCTTCAACACCGACTTTGTTTAGTTCAATCTCGTTTTCAGGCTTTTCGTTCTGGACGTCTTTCAACACTCATTACCTCATTTGCTCGAAGGGTTTGGATGCTTTTTTGTGGAAGAAAGATGAGATTTGTTAAGGGACTTATGATGAGTTACTCACCTTAGCTCTAAGTTTTGGGTTGGTTAATCAACTGCTCCAGTTCTTCGTTGGTTGTTTTGAATATTTTTTCAAAGCTGTGTAATTTTTTACATCGCGCGGCTATAAAAGACTTTTCCCAAACTTCATTTTGGTAATAGTAAGCCGTTTCTATTAACATAAAAATGTAAAAATTGCACAATCGTAAAAGTCCATTGAAACCCCCGTGATAATTTGTCTATTTTTAGGCTTATTTTGCTTATAGCGTCTATTTACAATTCATTTAGTTGGTTGAGGCAGCATATTTAACGTTTGGCAAATTTTAAATACAAATTGAAGCCAAATGTAGGTTTGAGGTTATTAGCGTGGCGAAAGCTCCTAAAAAGGAAGATAAAAAAGCTAAAAAGAAGAAATAAACGGCTTTAGAGATTTGCTAAACCCTCATTTTTCTTTTTTCACTCAAAAATGGTAATTTTTTAATGCAAAATAGATTGACATAAAAACGATTAAGTTTTAGCCTAAAATCAAATCCGCAAAATCAGCAAAAAGAAGCTTTATCTTGCCAAAAGTATTAATCTAGATTGTACGGTGAATTTATTTGGAAAGTAGTCTTTTAAGCACAAGCTTTGCCGGTTTAGAGCTGACGAACCCGACGATTCTTGCTTCAGGGATTTTGGGTTATTCCACTCAATCCCTTAGTCGCGTCACCAAAGGTGGCGCGGGAGCCGTCGTAACAAAATCTGTGGGAACGGAACCCCGACTGGGCTACTCAAACCCAACTGTTGTTCAAGCAGACAGCGGACTTATCAACGCGATGGGACTCCCGAATCCAGGAATTGACGTTTTTACAGAGGAACTTAAGTTTTCCAAGACTATTTTGCGCGTACCCGTAATTGTTAGTGTTTTTGGTTACACTGCCGAGGATTACGCGGTTGTGGCGAAGAAGGCGATTGCCGCAGGAGCAGATGCTGTAGAATTGAATGTCTCCTGCCCTCATGTAAAGCAAACGGGCGCCGAAATTGGTCAGAGCCCAAAATTCCTAACAGATGTAGTAAAGCAAGTTAAAGCAGCTATCAATAAGCCATTGATTGTAAAGTTATCTCCAAACGTTGCTGACATTGCCACTTTAGCTCGAGCGGCTGTTGAAGCTGGGGCTGACGCGTTGACGGCGGTTAACACGCTAAAGGCGATAGCGATTGATTCAGAAACAATGCGCCCTATTCTGAGCAACTCTAAAGGCGGATTATCAGGTCCAGCCTTGAAGCCAGTTGCATTGCGCTGTGTTTTTGATATTCATGAAGCATTGAACGATGTGCCAATTATCGGTTGCGGCGGAGTAACAAATTGGCGAGATGCCATTGAGTTCTTCTTAGCAGGTGCTTCTGCAGTCCAAATCGGCACTGCTGTCGCAGACAACACAGAGGTTTTCCAAACAATAACAAAAGGGGTAGAAACATTTTTGAGAAAAAAACATTATGGGAGTGTAAAAGAAATTGTCGGGCTTGCTCACCGCAAATAATCAAATGCGAACATCGCAGATAGTTCGAATCCGAACTGAAAGTCCGACAGTGAAAACCTTCACTATAACTGATAAGTTGTGTGCGAAGGCTAAGCCCGGACAGTTCCTAATGCTTTGGATTCCAGGAGTGGATGAGATTCCACTAAGCGTATTGGATGCTGGGGATAATTTGGTATCGGTTTCGGTTAAGGTGGTTGGTGATGCAACTCGCCATTTGCATGCTTTGGAAGCTGGGGCAACTGTAGGAGTGCGTGGTCCTTTTGGTAATAGTTTTACCGAAAGCCGCGGCAGAGTACTCTTAGTTAGCGGCGGAACAGGTACGGCGCCACTGCTGTTTTTGGCAAAGCAATTAGCGACTAAGACGGAGCGGCTTTCGTTTGTGGAGGGAGCAAAAACCAAAGATGAACTGTTATTCGTGCATGAACTCCGCGGAATTTGCAACGAGAAAAGCCTCATCACTACTACTGAAGATGGTACAGCTGGACTACAATGCTTAGTCACTCAGCCTCTAGCAAACTTGCTTTATAAGGAAAAATTCGACATGATCTACACATGCGGGCCCGAAATCATGGTTAAAAAAATCTTCGAAATGACGGAGAAACATAAATTGCCTATAGAAGCAAGTTTAGAGCGACTCATGCGCTGTGGAATCGGATTATGTGGAAGCTGCGTTATCGGCAAGTACCGAGTCTGTAGAGATGGACCAGTTTTTAACGCTGCTCAACTGCGAGAAGTCCAAGAAGAGCTCGGCGTTTCAAAGCTTGGATTTGACGGGTCGAGGATACCGGTCTAGCATACATTCAGATTCGGATTTGGAGGAGAAAAAAAAGAGCGGCTGAGTTCATAACTGCGTTCACTCCGCTCAACGTAACCGTCAAACTCGTTTCTTTTCGTCCATCTAATCAGCGTTGGGTTTAGGAGGCTTTCATTGTAAATGCTTGAAAGCACAGATATTTTGATGTAACAATCCGAAGTGATATCTTGCTTTTGCAGATTGACGCAGGCAAAACCAAATAGGTTATGCCCCTTAAACATTTTAAAAATTATATTTTAAACAAAATAGGTTATTAAAAAAAGAAAAAGATTATTCTTCTTCTGACGGTAGTCCCATTTTACGCATGTAGTCTTTGGCGAACTTGGGGTTGTAGGCTAGTAGTTCTTTGCTTCGTAAAAGTCGTCTGTCAAGGCGGTCGAGTGCTACGCGGAAAGTGGGTTCCACACCCCAGCCTTCACTCGCCGCAAAAAAAGTGCCTCTGACAGTTCTAAACTGTAGTCTGCAATGCACAAGCGGTGTTTCACGAACGCCATTGTTTCCATGGCTCTTCATGTATACGAATAACGTTCCTAGCTGGAATGCTTCCTCGTATCGGTGAGAGAACGAATCGAACTCATCCATCATAAATGCCTGTTGTTCTGATGATACATCAACGCCTTTCATGCCAAATTGAATCGTTAACTTCTTCTGCGCTACTGCTTCCAATTGAGAGATTGGCTCCAAAAAATCAAGTTTTGTCACAATCCCAACTAATAGATCGTTTGAGACCACAGCTAAGCAAGAAACGTTTTGCTTGTGCATCTGTTGTTCTGCATCGCGCAGACTTATCTTTGGGTCAACTGTAACAACGGGAGTCGCCATGATTCCTTTAACTGCAACGCCTAAAGTCTCGATTTTCTCCCCAACAATATCACCTAAAGTCTGGCGACGCTGAGGCCAATATATGCTCTCCAGAATATCTTCAATGCTGACCATACCAACGAGTTTGCCGTTTTCCATCACTGGAACATGGGAGATACCGTACTCGCGCATCATGCCTAAAACTGCTCCGACGCTCCGATTTGACTCCAAAGTATGAGGTGCACGGGTCATAACCTTCTCGACTGCTCCTCGACCCCATTCAATGCCAACTGCCGCATGAATAACATCCTCATCAGTTACGAAACCTAACAACTTGCCTTTTTCGAATAAGGGTAACTGACGCATCCCGCTCCCTATCATCAACTTAGCCAATTCACCCAGAGAAACATCGGGCGAAATTTGGGGCGCAACGTGCATCAAAGATCGAACTTTAGCTACAGTAGGATCAAGCCGTGACCTTAAGATTGATCGTCTAGTAATCATCCCTA
Organism: Candidatus Bathyarchaeota archaeon; assembly: GCA_963835475.1. Taxonomy (GTDB): domain Archaea; phylum Thermoproteota; class Bathyarchaeia; order Bathyarchaeales; family Bathycorpusculaceae; genus Bathycorpusculum. The sequence continues at coordinate 13,111 of CAWIFU010000016.1, read as the reverse complement.
CGTACTTGCCTTTCTCATCCAAAACAGCTAACACTGGAGGCATCCCTTTTTTAAAACTCTCCAGACATCTTGAAAGAGTATCGTTGTCTTGAACAGAATTAAATCCTTTGGAAAAAATATCCTTAGCAAAAACTGACGTTGACATGAACAATCACTTGCAAACTTATAGCAAAAGAGGAATTTAAATGTTAACAGGTCAACGTTAGCTAAAGCAGTTGTAGAGAGAATCATTTCTCTGTTGAGGTTCCAATTGAATATAGCGTCAGAATAGGAGAAAAACTCAAGCTTTGATGGGGCTTGGGACTTATGAAGAGACTTCTTGCTGAAAGCCCTGAATAGAACAAAACCTCTTATTAATTCCGCTCAATTTTTAGAAATTGACAGCCAAGTTTCCTTTTAGCGTTAAGTGTTTGTTAGTTTCTCTGTTAATCGTTGGGTTGCTCTAACTTTTATCTAATCATGATTCATTACCTATATGCTTAAAAGCCAAGCAACCAAAACTGTCTGAGTCTGAAAGGAGGATGCGCACTTTGTTTGCTGTTGGACACATGGCAATAGCTTATCTTTTAGGGAAAGGCTCATCGAAACCCCTCCGAGTTAAGTTTAACATCCCGATTCTGCTGGTCCTATCCATTCTGCCTGACGTTGACATAATCTTTGATTATTTGACGAATTCTCAGATACATAGGGGTCCAACACATTCAATCGTGGTTGCAACATTAGCTTTCATCCCCTTCTTCATCATTTATCGTAAGCGGGCAATTCCATACTTCTTAGCGTCAATCTCTCATCCCTTGATAGGTGACTTCTTTATTGGTGGCAGACTGCAACTATTTTGGCCTCTTTCAACAAACGAGTATGGGCTTCACGAATTAGGATCTTACTACATCGGCATCTTTAATCCAGTAAACATAGCCCTTGAATTGACATTGTTCGTTATTGCAACCTTTATCTTGTACAAAAGCGGTGATTGGAAAATCTTCCTAAAAAGTAACAAAACAAATCTGGTATTAATCTTTCCCATAGCCACAGTTTTGCTGCCAAGCACGATCGGTTACCCGTTTAATAATTCGCTGCTTCTCTCCGAGCCACTTTTGGCTTTAGCGCATCTGTTCTATCTTGTGCTTTTCAGTTTAGCTGTCCTGAAAACGCTTATTTCCATTTTCAAAAAAGATTTCATTCTTAAACGGGAAAAGGTTAAGGCTTTTTCTCTTCGAGCGCTTTCTTGTTATCGTTCAGTTTTGTTGGTTTTGCTACGTCGGAAGCAGGGTTTTTTCAAGCAATATTTATATCAAAAGTACTTTATTCAGCATTCTAGCTAATCTAGCAGGCGTTGGACTAATTTGTACCGCTTATATGAGATCTTCGTGGTGGTAGAATAATGCCGTTAAGAACAATAAAGAAAGATTCGGCAGACGCTTTAACATTAGAATGGGTTTTGCAAGTTAAGAATTACAAATTAACTCTTGATAAGAATCGTTGTGTCGGCTGCCAAGTATGCTCTCTGGCCTGCCCCAAAGAAGCTATTAAAACACAAAAGCAACCTAAGATTGAAGGGGAAAAGGCGAAAAAAGCCAAAGTCGATATTGATTTGGCAAAATGCAACTTTTGTGGTATATGCGACGTTACGTGTCCATACGGTGCAATTAAAGTTACACTAAATGGCGAACATGACCTGTCTATCTTGGAAAAAGACAGCTACCCCCAACTTGTCCGAAACATTGCTGTCGATACTCATAAGTGCGAAAAAGAATGCGTCGAATGCGAAAAAGCCTGTCCACTTTCACTTATAAAACTTTCAAAAGTTGGTTTCGACGGTAACCCAGTGCAAAATATGCAAGCTCTTACGCCAAATGAGAAAAAAAGAGTCCAAGTCAGTCTTGATATTCAAAAAGATTACTGCCCAACTTGCAAAATATGCGAGCTCAAATGTGTTCCGGGCGCACTAAAAGTCCAAAAAGCCTTCGAAGGAAAAATTAGTATAAACCAAGAGAAATGTCCCGAGGGATGCAAAGACTGCCTGGACGTTTGTCCCATTCCAGGCGCACTTGTGCAAGGCGAAGACAAGAAAGTTCACGTTAACGAATTATTGTGTAATTACTGCGGCGCGTGCAAGAACGTTTGCCCTGTGAATGAAGCCTTATGTGTTAAGCGCACGAAAGTCATTCACACACCTATCCATTCGGGTACATGGAACAAGGCTTTGGAACGAATAACAAGTTCCGTTGATGCAGCTAAGGAACTAAAAGCACAGGCGTCCGAAAGTCGACGTAAAGTCGTTGAGAAACGATTTATTTCTGAAGGACTCAAATCGGAGGAACTTAAATGAGTAATCCAGAAACACTAACTAAACAACCAGAAATGTGCGGCTGCAAACCAGAAGAACTACGAGTCGGCGTTTTCGTCTGTCACTGCGGTTTAAACATCGCAGGCACTGTAGATGTTAAAGCCGTAGCAGAATATGCAAGAACCATTCCAGATGTCGTCTTTGTCAAAGAAAATCGCTATACATGTGCGGATCCAGGTCAAGCAGAAATCCGCAAAGCCATCAAAGAACAAAACCTAAACCGCGTCGTCATCGCTGCATGCTCACCCAGAATGCACGAACCTACTTTTAGGCGAACTGTTTCTGAAGCAGGTTTAAACCCGTTCCTCTATGAAATGGCAAACATCCGCGAATTCGCGTCATGGTGCCATCAAAGCGATCCCAAAGCAGCAACCGAACGCGCCAAAGATAGCGTGCGTATGGCAGTTGCAAAAGTGCGCTTAATGCAGCCACTCCAAACAATCGAAGTTCCCGTCACAAACAAAGCGCTCATCATCGGCGGCGGAATTGCAGGCATGAACGCAGCTTTAGATCTTGCAGAGATGGGCTACAAAGTCTACATGCTTGAAAACACTCAAAGCATTGGTGGCCATATGGCGGCGCTCGACAAAACCTTCCCCACTTTGGATTGCAGTATCTGCATTGAAGGGCCAAAAATGGTGGATTGTGCACGTCACCCAAACATAACAATTTTCGCTAACTCAGAACTCGTTAAAGTTGATGGTTACATTGGCAACTTTAAGGTAAAAATCCGAAAAAACCCACGTTATGTCATATCAGAAAAATGTACGGGCTGTGGTGAATGCAAAGAAGCGTGTCCAATTGAGTACCCAAACGAATGGGATATGAACCTTGGTACCCGCAAAGCAATTTCAGTTCCTTTTGACCAGACAGTCCCTCTGATTTACTCAATTAACAAGGATTACTGCATCGAGTGCTTCAAATGCACCGAGGTTTGCGGAGAGCGACAAGCCATAGACTTCAACCAGAAACCTGAAGAAGTCGATTTTGACGTCGGAGCAATCATTGTTTCCACGGGGTTTGACGTTTACTTGCCATATGATATGCCTCTGTTAGGTTACGGTAAATACCCCAACGTTATCACCAGCATGGAGTTTGAACGATTGATTCTCGCAGCTGGCCCTACTGGTGGCAAAGTCATCCGACAATCCGACGGTCAAAAACCACACAAAATTGCCTTCATCCAATGTGTTGGCAGCCGAGACAAAACTCACTATCCGTACTGCTGCAATTTTGGTTGCATGTATACACTCAAGCACGTTGTTCAGCTTAAGGAGAAGTACAAGGAAGACATAGAAGTCTACGTTTTCTACATGGACATACGCAGCCCTGGGAAGGGTTACGAAGAATTCTACGACCGCGCACGAGAAAGAGGAGTAAACTTTATTCGCGGACGAGTAAGCCGCATCGACGAAGACCCCAAAACCCATAACCTAACAGTTCACTCCGAAGATTCGCTTCTTGGAACGCCTATAGAAGTGGATGCCGACATGGTTGTACTAGCAACGGCCGCAATACCAAAAAAAGGCTCGGAAGACATTGCACGCATTCTAAACCTTTCGAGAGGCTCAGATGGTTTTTTCATGGAAGCTCATCCCAAACTCAAACCCATGGATGCGCCAACTGATGGAGTATTCTATGCTGGAGCATGTGCAGGCTTAAAGGACATTCCCGCTAGTGTGTCCCAAGGAAGTGGAGCAGCGTCACGGGCAGCAACTGTCATAAGTAAACCCAAGTGGAAGATAGAGCCCATAATCTCAGTCGTTGATCAAGCTAAATGCAAGAAATGCGGTGTCTGTGTTGACAAATGTCCTTACGGTGCAATTAGACAAGAAAAAGGTCAACCTGCTACAATCATTACAGCAAGCTGCCATGGTTGTGGAACATGTGTTGCCGAATGCCCTCAACATGCGATCACGCAGATGCATTTCACTGACGCCCAAATCGTAGCTCAAATTCGCGCCGCGCTTTCCGAAAACCCGGAAGAAAAAATCCTCGCCATTTTGTGCAACTGGTGCAGTTACGCAGGCGCAGACCTTGCAGGCATTAGCCGATGTGACTATCCAGCAAGCGTGAGAGCCATACGTGTTATGTGCAGCGGTAGAGTTGCACGCGAATTCGTTCTTGAAGCACTGAGACTGGGAGCAGGTATGGTGCTGGTCGGTGCATGCCATTTGCCATACGACTGCCACTACATTAGCGGAAACTACAAGATGAAAGCCCGAACTGACGCTCTCAAAGGAATGCTCACTAAATTGGGCATGAGTCCTGAGCGGTTCCGAGTAGAATATGTTTCAGCTGCAGAAGGTATACACTATGCTGAAGTCATCAAAGAAATAGACGCCGACATGAAGGCGCTTGGCAAAGAGAAAATCCAATCTGAAAACGCAAAGCTAAAGCCAATAATAGAGAATATGCTAAAACGTAAATAACTATCCTGAATCTTTTCTTGTTTAAGTTTTTGCATCCAAGCCTATATTTTGTCAAATATTGGAGTTTATCCTTAGGTTTTAGCTAGTGATTTGTTTTTTTGAACCATGCAATTCCAATTAATGCAACCGTTATGGCGGTTAAGGCTGCTATCGGGTTGATGGCTTGCAAAGCTACGAAAGAAGTAGCAAAGAACATCAACAAAACTATCAGGGAAGACAAGATGACTATCGTTCCAATCGCCAAACTTTTGTGGCTCAATTTTTTCCCCCGCTGCCTTTAACTTGTTTTATTAGTTAGGGATGTCTTGATTTAATACTAAGCTTTGGAACAGACTGTTCAGGCATTAGGACAGCAGGCTAACACTAAAAGTAGTTGAAAATAAAAATTAATTGATTGATGAAAAAAGATTTTTAGTCTTCTTCCTCATCGAGTTTTCTTTCTTTAATTTTCAGTGCCTCTTCGTCACCGATAACTTTGAAAGTTTCAGATAGCTCATGCTTATGCAGGAATTTTTTTACGATTATTCGTACGTACTTCTTTGAGAGCGCTTCACCTTCACCTTTTACTGTTACAGTTTTTGCGTCAGTTGTCACGTCTCCGCCTGTCTTCTCTTTTAGGAAATCAGATAGCTTCTCGATTAGTTTGCCCTCTTCACCTTTAAGTTCTGAAGCATTAACTTTCATTTCTACCATTTTTCTTGTTCACCTCGATTCATGTTAGCCAATTAATTGATGATTTAGCTTACTTTTCATAGCGGTTCTATTGATTAAGTTTTTCGTTTATGCTCGTCAGTTCGCCCGTCGAGTCCTTCTCACTGCTTAAGCTCAGACTCTAGTGCTCATCATCCATGACATAATTCAGCAACAGAACTTAAGACTGTTACGCTACAAAATATTTTTAGAAGAAAAACTATTTATGATATTAGCTTTCTTTGTCAAAAAGAATTGATTGTTAGACACATATTTAATTTGTTTAGCAAGCTTTAAAAGAGTCGTACGCATTTTAGTAAAAACTTCAATGGCTGAAATAACCTGTGCGGAAAAGGCAGAATGCCAGTTTAACAATCATCCGCATGTTGCCACTGAAAAAAATCACAATAACAACAGGAGGAAAAGAAATGTTATCACGAGATTGCGACGGATGCTCCCAAATGAAATCTTGCAGTAAGCGATTCGATATCGCTGAAAAAGGTAATTGTGTTTACTGTCCAGACGGAACAGCCCATTTAATTGACGGCGCCTAAAATAGACAACATTAATTTGTTAATTTTAAGCAAGCAATTTTATCTATTTTCTTTTTTTATTTGTATATTTAGATTAAGGATAATTTTATTCAAGGATCTTCCTAATTTTGGTTAGCAACTTCTGAAAAATCAGCATCTTTGTCTGGATTCATGCCTTTCTTTGAAATGCTCAAAAGCGTTGTATAGCCTTTGGTAGATAGTTCTTTCTCCATTTTTTTCATGGTTCTTGTATTGCCGAAGAGGCGGTAAGTGCAGAACAAGATGGCTTTTTTATCCTCCACTTTTTGCATGTTTTGAATGAAAGCGGCGGTTTCTTTTGCTGGGCTGGCTCCCTCGACAGGTGTACCTAAGATTAAAATGTCAAAGTTTTCAATGGTTGAAGTTTGGGTTGAAACAATGTCGAAGATGGGTGCTTTTGTAGTGTCAGCGATTGCTTGGGCTAAACGTTTTGTGTTGCCTGTCCTTGAAAAGTAAACTACGCAGGCTTTCATAGTTTTAAGTTAAAGATTGCTGAATTAATAAAACCTTCCACTGCTGGTAATGTGGTAAGTTTAAAAGTTCAGATAATCAATATTTGTTTGATTGGAAAAAATGGATTACGCTGTAATTGCTGATGCATACGAAAAAATCGAGGCAACCACAAAACGACTTGAGATGACTGATTTGCTAGTTGAATTACTAAAAAAAACTCCTAAAGACGTCATTTCCAAAGTTGTTTATCTTACTCAAGGAAAACTGTATCCCGACTTCATGGGCGTCGAAATGGGTGTTGCCGAGAAACTTGCCATAAAAGCTCTCTCACGTGCATCAGGACAAAGTGAAAGCGTAATTCAAGCTGAACTTCAAAAGAGCGGTGACATCGGCGAAACAACAGAAAAACAACTGTCTAAACGCAAACAATCCACATTCTTCACAAAAAAACTTACAGCAGAACGCGTTTACGAGACTCTCGATAAACTAGCAAAAACCTCTGGCTCAGGCGCAGTGGATACGAAGATGGCACTCCTTTGCGGACTTTTAACTGATGCATCGCCTAAAGAGGCAAAATGGATAATCCGAACCGTCACAGGCAACCTTCGCTTAGGCATCGCAGATATGACAGTTCTTGATTCTTTAGCGATTGCTTACGGCGGAGGAAAAGAAGCACGCGAACTCATCGAACGTGCTTATAACATATCCTCGGATCTTGGCAGAGTCGCAAATATTGTTGCGGAGAAAGGGATTGAGGGTATCCAAAAGTTTCGAGTCATGGTTTTTGAACCTATAAGACCAATGCTAGCAGAACGCCTTGGTGCGCCGGAAGAGATCTTGGAAAAGTTTGGCGGTAAATGTGTTGCCGAGTACAAGTACGATGGCGAGAGAATTCAAGCCCACAAAAAAGACGACAAAGTTGTTCTATTTTCAAGGCGTTTGGAGAACATCTCTGACCAATACCCGGATGCAGTCGATTTGATTAATAAAAAAATAGCTGCTAAAGAAGCGATTTTGGAAGCTGAATGCGTTGCAATGGATTTAGAAACTGGAGATATGCGTCCCTTTCAAGAGCTTATGCATCGCAGGCGGAAGTATGGCGTGGAAGCAGCTATCAAAGATTATCCGATTTCGCTCTTTGCGTTCGATGCATTGTTTGTAGACGGCAAAGACCTAACGCAGGATCCGTTTTCGCAGAGGCGCAAAACACTCGAAAAAATTATCAAACAAACAGAGCGCATAAAGCCAGCCACGCAAAAACTCGTCAACAGCCCCAAGGAACTTGAAGATTTCTTTGAGCAAGCTATAGCGGAAGGTTGTGAAGGCTTAATGTGTAAGTCCGTTTCCAAAGACTCTGTTTACCAGGCAGGCAATCGTGGTTGGCTTTGGATAAAATATAAACGTGATTATAAGAGCGAAATGAATGACACCGTTGACTTGGTGGTAGTTGGCGCGTTTCATGGCCGAGGCAAACGAGTTGGAACCTATGGCGCTCTTCTCTTAGCCACTTACAATGATGAAGAGGACTCTTTTGAAACCGTTACCAAATGTGGCACAGGTTTCACTGACAAAGACTTGGCAACACTTTACGAAATGCTCCAAAAACATGTAATTCCGCGCAAAAACAGTCGAGTCCAATCAACCATGGAAGCGGATGTGTGGTTTGAGCCAGCAGTTGTTTTAGAGATTTTAGGAGCAGAAGTTACATTGAGCCCAATTCATATGACAGCCATGAACTCCATCCGAAAAGGAGCAGGCTTAGCTATACGTTTTCCCCGCTTCACTGGAAAATACCGTACCGACAAGTCTCCTGAAGACGCAACCTCTTCCAAGGAAATCATTGAAATGTATCGTGGCCAACTTAAAAAAATCGGTGGAACTCCAAAAAGCTAAAACTGATAAGTCTCCTGTGCCTAAGTAGTTGCGAGTGCTGATTGCCTTTGTCTCAAGATCCCGAAAAAATGAAAACAATGATAGCCTTCAAAAAACGGCTTGAAGAGCAACTTGACAAATTAACTACTGAAACCAAAGAGGTTCAAGCAACCCTTGACACAGTTAACCAAATCCTTCTCGAGAAAGGCTTCAAACGCGGAGATATAAAAGAGGTTTCCACAGTTCCTTCACCCGCGCCTAAAGAGGTAGTTTTGCCCAAGCATGAACCCGAATCTCCAAAGGTTGCACCGACTCAACAGCACACAGAAACTGAAAGCGTGATACCACTGAAAACAATGGCAGATGAACCATTAGCCCTAATGTACTTCGATAAACAGACAATACATGTATTGCCTGATGAAAGCAAAAACTTCAGCGTAAATACAGCACCCTTCACGAATTTCCTCGTTGAGAAAGTTTTTGCCAAGATGCAAGAAAAAGATAAAGAGCTCGTCAGATTAGGCCAATTGGCAACAGACAAAATGTTCTCCTACAATATTGTTCGCGAAAACGACTTAATTCGCGAAATAATCATAAAAAACGCTGATGACGAGCGTCTCAAAGAACTTAAATCAAGTGTCCGCTGGACTTTTGAAAAAATGCATGAAAAAATGAAAAGCGGCACTTAAGCTACATTGAATGTTTCTGTAATGTTTCAGCTATTTTGTTCTTTGGGCATAAACCAACAAGCCTTTCTGCTTCTTTGCCGTCTTTGAAAACAATCATAGTTGGGATGCTGAAGACCTGGAATTTTTCTGCCGTCGCTGGGTTTTCATCGACATCAAGTTTGCCGATTAATACTTTGCCACTGTAATCCTTTGCCAATTCTACGATTGTTGGTGCTAATGCTCTGCATGGACCACACCAATTAGCCCAAAAGTCTACAAAGACCAGCTTGTTTTTCTTGATTGTTTCTTCAAAATTTGAATCGGTTACATGAAAAGGTTCAGCACTCATTTACAACATTCTCCATTAACTAATACTAGCTTGACGCTGGTTTGATATAAACCGTTCGCGGCTGCCAATTCATCTGCAAGACTTCATTTTCTCTAGCAAAGCCCAAAACACAGCATAGGATTCTTCAGGTTCAGAAATGTTTGCGGCAACCTTTTCAAAAGGACACATTCCTTCCTTGTTAATATCCAGAACGCTGTCAACAATTTCTTTCCATTCAAACACTATATTGTTGTTTTCAAATACTGCTTTGGCTTTTCGGCTTAAAACTTCTGCGTAAACCTGCTCAACTCCCGAATAAACGCATAGAAGAGCTAGCGCCTTTCCAGCTACCTTATCTGCCACTGCAGCACCTTTAAGTTGCTTGCCAAATTTTTCGATTGCGAAGATAAAGCCAGAGATTCTGTGAGAATCGGTTTGGTAAAGCACGGCACCGTTTTTTACGATGGATAGTGTTAATTTTTTGTTGTATAGTTCTTTTTTGGCGATTTCTAGGTCCCGCATAATTCGTCATGAATTTGAAGGTTGGGAAACTAAAAACGCTATTGGTCAAGAAAAGAACTTCAAAATATGAACTGAGACAAAAAAATGTCATCATCGACACTAATTATTTAAAGCCTAATTATCTGCAAAAGCCACACCAATCAACAATAAAAATAAGATCACGCCGTTGACTGAACCAAATTAAAAAAAAGAGTTAGTTTGTTTAGAGTTTATTCTATTTTCCATCTTTTTACGACTTTTACTGCTATGAATGCAAGTAAGGCAACGATAAGGAATGTTATTAAAGCAACCAAAAACTCGCCGACTCCGAATGGTCCTGCAGTGACTGTTGCAAGGTTATTAATGCCGGGAATCGCATATCCTATTGCTGGAAGCAATAAGTCTTTGACGAGCGCTTGAACTAGCGTTCCTAGATACAATGCAATGATAAATGCGATGGCGAGCCCGAAAATCTTGTATTTTGACAGAAAATCTTTGAATTCATTCCACAAGCCCTTTGGCGGCGCTGGTGGCGGAGCTTTCTCAACAGCTTCTCTAATTTTTCGCAGTTCAACTAACATTTCATCTTCTTTACTCAAAATAAAAACCTCTAAGTAATACTCTCATGCTTAGTTTAAAAAATTACCGCTCTACGCTCACTCCATAAACCAGATTTGTGGTTGCCTGGTTACTCCCACAAAAACATATACCTAACTTAAAGATTGAGAACTTGAACCAGCCACAATCAAATTACTCATAGACAACTTAGGTTCCAATCATGAATCGTAAGGAGCTTTACTGGATTTTTAAGTCTGCCTTTAGGGATTGGCTAGAAGATAACGCCACCCTACGAGTGGCGGCACTTACATTTTTCATAATCCTATCTTTGCCCACCTTATTACTCATAGTAATAACAGTTTTTGCTCAGTTTTTCGGTCAAACCCAAGCAATGCCAATATTGGTCTTACAAATATCATCAGTCGTTGGACCGGACGTAGCAGAATTATTTAGACAACTACTTTCCAACGCTGCTTCACCATTCAATTCTGTTTGGACTGCAATTGTGGTCGTTGGTTTTTCGGTTGGCGGTGCAATTGGTGCTTTTTCTGTTTTACGTGATCAATGAATATTATTTGGGAAATAAGAGTGCCGAAAGGGATACCTTTATGGAAAAGGATTAGGAAAACAATTCGGTCCGTTTGTTCTTGTTTCTGTCTTTGGATTAATCGTCATCGTTTGGACGACGATAGAAAGCAGTTTATCAATCTTGATAGACGCATATTCAACAAATAGATCTTTAACAGTGATCGTTAATGCATCAGCTCAAGTAATTTTATCCTTCGGGATAGCAACTCTACTTTTGGCCATTATTTACAAAATGATTCCTGAAGCTAGAGTGCATTGGCGAGACGTAACATTAGCCCCAATAGTAACTGGTATCGCATTTACAGTGACAAACTATATTTTTGGAACGTACATTCAGACATTTACAGTTACCACTCTTCTCGGAACTGTCGGTGCTTTGCTCATTATTTTGTTGTGGATTTTTGTTCTAAATCAAATCGTGCTTTTTGGCGCTGAACTTTCAAAAGTCTATTCATCGAACGTAGATGAACATGCAAGGTAGCATTTGCCAACAACTTTCGAGAAAATAGTGGAGCCCATTGAAAAGGTTGGAGAAAGAATTGAACAGGCAACAAAGGATGAATTCGAGACTGGAGAGAAATCCAAAAAAGAAAAGTAGTTGACACCAAAAGGCGCTCCATGAAATAGAAGATAACATCTTGCTATTCTAGCTTAATCGATTCGGAATATTCCAGTTCCATCGAATATCGAATTATCGTCATTTAACCCAAAATACCCACATATTCTCTGTCCCTTAACTGTGATTGAATACATTTTTTTTGATCCAATAGTTTTCTCTCTAATGAGGTCAAACTTGACTAAAAAATTGAAGCATTCTTTTAATGAAATCAAGTTGAGCTCTGTTTTGCGCATTATTTGTTGCTGAGTTATTGAGTCCCCGTTTTCTAAGACTCTGATTACTGCGAGGTACTTTTCCATTCTAGAAAGCCCCAAATGCTCGCCCCATTCATAAAAAAACTAACCTCTTCAATTATTAAGGCTTTCGACTTAAGTCTGTTTTCACCAGAAATATTCAGCAACCTCTTTCACTTTCACCTTTTCCTTCCCAAATGAAGAGGAAAATATTAACCCACTCAAATAGACGTGCCCAACAAAAAGAGTGTCACGATTTATTTAAGCTAAAGAAAATAGTGTGTAGGAGTTATTTTTTGCCAAACGTCTGAGGATCAATCTGCCTACGTTTCCCATCCTTGTCTATTATGTACATGTGAAAGTCATATTCGTTGCAATAATTTTTGAATTCAGAGTATCTTTGTATGTTGCCTTCAAACATTTCAGGAGTCGCCACTTCACAAATCCGAGTTATACAACCTTTCTTTTCTGCCTGAACATCTGGAAGGTAGCCTCTGGCGATTTCTGACGGTTTCTCGTAGCCCTCTACATCTGCTTTCACCAACCAATTGTCCCTCTTCAACTCTTCAGCAACAGCCAAAACACATGCATCATGGTCATTATCTTGAGTTTTACTTTTTTTCTCCGACATAATTAATCACCTAATTGATGCACTTAGCTCCTTTTAGCTTCATTGTTTTTTCCAAGGTCTTTTGACTCCATCATTGTCCCAGTATGCGCAACACATGCGGACTGTAACATACAGTTCAATTTTTTTATTATAACAAAATCTCTTGTTGGATTCATCCGTTTTAGAACCGCCCGGCAGCGTAATTAGGTCAGCGTTCTCAGCTCGATCCATTTCTTTATCATTTTTAGGGTCAATTCCGCCTTCGTTGTTTAGTTCTTGCAAACTTACTTGTTCATTGTTGTTGGCGATGAATTTGCAGTTAAAACAATTAGTTCCAATAACTTTTTCTTTAATCAAACCACTTTTACTCATAAAAACAGCCTAATAATAAATTATTCTTCAATGAATAAAACTTTTTGCAAAAATGATTGAAAGTGGGATTATGGTGGGCCGAGGCGGATTTGAACTGCCGACCTTTCGATTATCAGTCGAACGCTCCAGCCAAGCTGAGCTACCGGCCCCCACATTTTGAGATGACAGAAGTTTAATATTATGTGGATTTATAAGAGTTGCCGTAAATCTTTTAATGCAACTCCATTGTTGATTTGTAGGGTTTAGTTTGGGTTCGTAGCCTAGCACG
>CAWIFU010000015.1:0-125036 GCA_963835475.1 Candidatus Bathyarchaeota archaeon | reverse complement strand
TAATAATCGCATCAGTCGCGTTGTTCCTTATCTTGGCAGCTATCCCTAACCAAGCTATTGAAACTAAACTACCCCGAGGCAGTAAAGTTCTAAAATTATTAGCGAAAACAGTTTGCCACTGTACCTGTTTCACGTAATAATCCTTGAGACCCTGCAGAATGGTTACCTAGGCTTTCGAATAAGCGTAACAACAATAAATCCGATTATAGAAATTCCATTAATAACAGCTGTTACTTTGCTGATATGCCTTGCCATCATTGTCCGATTAAAGAAGCTGAGATACGGGAAATGAATAATCGGTTGAAATCTTTCAAAATAATCTTCAATAATTTGCAACTTTTTTAGCTGTAATATAGAAAAAACTTATGTTCTGAATCCAGGATAAAATGGCACTTTAAGGATAGAAAATCGCTTTGGTAATCAGAGCAGCAACTACCCGAATACCGATAGAGAACGCACGCATAGAAAAAACTCTGAAAAAGCGTAGCTTGAAAAAATTTATCTTCGAAAATTATCCTCTGTTTAGCATTTTGATCGGTTGTATGTTGGTTGCTCTCTCAATAGGGCCCTACTATAACGGCGACACGGCATGGGAATACGACGCTGTATCCGGAGTAATGAAATACGGCTTGCCTTACGCGAATGGTTTTTACTTAATTAATCAGCCGCCGTTAGGCTTTTACATTCTTGCGGTTTTCTTCAGAGTTTTCGGTTTATCTTTTAACAATGGAACTTTCTTGGTTACTTTGTTTGGGCTTGGATGCGTAGCCTTGGTTTATGGAATTGGAAAGACTCTGTATAACAAGACAACTGGCTTTTTCGCGGCTGCTCTCTTTGCCTTTAGCCCATGGCACCTTATTCTTTCCAGAACATTCCTAATCGATGTGCAATGTTTATTCTTCAGCCTACTATCACTTTTGGTCGGAATAATTGCAATCCGCAGGAATTCATTCAAGCTCTTTTTTGTTTCCGGAATTATTTTTGCCGCCGCTTTTAACACAAAATTATATGCAGTCTTTATTCTTATACCATTGTTGGCTTTCTTTATCTATTCCAGACCAAAAAACATCAAACGTATTGCAAGTTGGTTGGCAGCGCTTTTCTTGCCCGTAATATTCTCGTCTTATTTATGGTACGAAACAATTACAGGGCAAGGGTTTAGTGCCATTTTTTTGCACGCGGACTTAGTAATCCATGAATCTAATAATATTGTGCCAACTTTTTCTTTTGTTGGTAATTTCTTGATAAGCTATGGATTAGGTTGGTTTGTCTTTGATGCAGCAATCCTATCGTTACTCGTTTGTTTTATGCAAAAGCGCCTATTTCGACAGTTTTTTGTTTTTGACGCCATTTGTTTGGCAGCTATAGTCTGTGTGACTGGAGTGAACATTCTGTTGGCAACGGTTTTAGATCTCATAGCTCCTTATCTTAACGGAATAAAATATGATTATCAATCGTTGCCTTTCTTTTGCCTGTTAGCCGCATCATTGATAACCAAAAGTATTTCACTTTTGAAAATTAGCTCGAAAAAGAAGAAACTAAATCGGACAATCTTCTTTTTTGTCGGTTTGACTGGGCTTTTTCTTGTAGCTGCTTCGATTTTTTATAACATGAGTTATGTGCATTTATTTTCGACATGGAATTATTTGCTTTTCAGGGTGGAACCAAACATTAACTTAGGATATTCGCTTTTTAACGATACTCCAATCAGCCCAAATGCCGTTCTAATGAGTGTACAGTATTTGGGTTACGCGTTTTTGCTTTCAGGACTATTATGGATAAGTAGACACAAAATATCTTCATTTATTAAAAGTAGATCAACAAATATGTAACTCCAAAACCTTTTCAAAAAGCAAAAAAACAATTCTTATGTACTTGATTTTTGCTTACATGAAAGCGATGCAATATGCAAAGCGACACAGAAACAAAAATTAAGCAAGACCTTCTTGCTGAAATTCAGAATTTAGAGCAAAATTACACAGTCATACGAGGCTTTGCCGCGGAAAAGAATATGAAGTAACAGTTATCGGCACAAGCATTCAATCATTCAAGGACAGCCTAAGCCGAGCCAGCGCATTCGTACTTGCACTCTACAACCTGAAGGGCAAACGAGTGAACATTCCATGGGACCCACTCTTCACCAGTTTAGACTACGCATTAGCGACTTTGTCAACAGCGCCAAAGAAAGCAGCCGTACAAGCAATCCTATCAATGGCTGAACCCCAAATGGAACAAGTAATGTCTTACTTTTCCGCGCTAAAAGAATCACTCAAATAAACACAGCGATAACAAGTAAAGCTTAATTAGAAAAAAGCTCTTTTCTCTATTGATTATTTATGTTTTCTTTTTTTGCAGCTCAAGTAGACCTGGTTCTCCAGATTTCGATTTTTGTGTTCCTTGTCGTCGGTTTTGGAGTTTTGCGAAAACGCAAGACCAAGGCACATGCAAACCTTATGTTAGCGGCGGTCGTTTTGAACCTCGTTTCTTTCATTGCCATTATGGCTCCTGCGTGGGATAATGTTGGCGAGGGTGGCGCAGGCGGATTGTCGACTATCGGTATGCTGCACGTAACTTTTGGCGGATTAACAATGCTTTCGAGTCTTTGGGTTCTTGGAACTTGGCTTGTTCCAACACTCCTTTTGCAAAATGCTAAACTGCGATGTTACGGCAAATTAAACAAGCGCATAATGTGGGTTGTCCTAACATTATGGCTAATTTCTTTGATTATGGGCTTTGTATTGTTCGTGATGGTTAACACAAACTTGCTTGGTAGTTTTCCAGTACTTCAAGGCGGAAACTAGCGCGACGAAAACGAGTAGTTAGTCTTTTATTCTTTTAGCTCGCATAATCATTGGCGGGTATAATCGTGGCTGAAACCGAGACAAGGCTTTTGCGTTTTGGAAACATCGCAGCGTTCATAATAACTTTAGTTGTTAATGGTTTGGCTGGCACTACGTTGCTCAATGGTAGGTCGACCGCCCAAGTGTCAGATTTATATTCAAACCCCTTTACTCCGGCTGGTTACGTTTTCGCAATATGGGGAATAATTTACGCACTCTTAGGAATATTCGTAACTTACCAAGTGTTGCCTAAACAAAAAGATAAGCCCTTCCAAAGGCAAATTGGTTTTCTCTTTATCTTAAGCAGCATATTCAACATTACTTGGCTTTTCCTCTGGCAATACAATTACATCGCCATCTCAACCATTTTGATGCTTGCGCTCTTAGCAACTTTAAGCGCTATTTATTGGCGTCTTCGCATCGGAAAATCAACCTCTCCCAGACAAGAGAAGCTAAGTGTTCATTTGCCTTTCAGCGTTTACCTCGGCTGGATTACGGTAGCTTCAATCGCTAATGTGGCTGCTGCTTTAGTTTCTGTTGGATGGAATGGGTTTGGCTGGGGTGCTGAAACATGGGCTATAATAGCGATGGGTTGTGCCTTAGTCGTTACCTTAATTGTAATTGCGGTCCGCAGAGACCTAGCTTACAGTCTTGTGGTAGTGTGGGCGCTTGTTGGTATTGCGCTTAAACAAAATGGGGATCCAACCGTGTCGTTGATTGCAGAAGAAGCTAGCGTAGTAATCTTAGTTGCATTAGGGCTTTCAATTTTAGCTTGGAAATTAAGGCGTAAGACAATTACCCCTAAAGCGGGGAATGAAGAGTTAAGTATTACCCAAACAAAACATTCCTGAAGAAACATGGCTTACCTGCGTAACGAGGATGAAAAACTCGAAGTAGATTATCCGTTGGAAAAGATTTGGGCAGCTATTCCAGAAGTAATTAAGATTTTGGAGTGGCAAATCGAAGAAATTGACGACGCAGCTCACACAGCTAAGGTAAAAACGAAAGGCGGCTTTATGGCCTATGGATCAACCTTCTTTGTAGAGGTAAAGTCTGTGGATGAGAATACAACCCAAATGGCCATCAAAGCTGAGACTCCGGTAACTACCATTACGTCGATTATTGATTTTGGCAGAACCAGAGATAGAATTGGGCAGTTCATTGAAATATTAGCTAAACAAATGGAAAAAAAGAATCCATAAAGTTTCAGCTTTTTAGCCAAAAATCTAATATTGCGATCAACCGCTTGATTATCTTATGATTCGCCTCGTCAACTTGGGTGACAACACAGAACGAATAATTCAGAATGAAGAGGTTAAATCAATTGGCTTATCGAATGTTTGGTTGGAACTTGTTGACCCAATTGAAAACGAATTACAAGCCGTCTCCGAAATAACACAGTTGCCCATTAATTTTTTGAGGTTACCCCAAACAGATGGTTATGTTAATTTGCGCTTGGAAGAGGGTTTTGGAATAATTAATTTCCTTGTTTTGCAAGATATCGTTTCAACAAAAAAAGCTTATCCCATAGTTATGGGTTTTTCAAAGAATTTTCTAGTAACAATCACTAAAAAGGAAATTCAAACAATCATTAACACAGCTAAAGAGCGAATGAGTAAAACTAGGGTTGATCCTCCTTCGCAAGTTACATACTTCATTATAGATGAAATCGTGGCTAATCATTATCTTCAAATTGAAAAGCTAGAAAACCTTACTGCGAAGATGGAAGAGGAAGTAGTTGAGAAGACGTCTCCCGACACATTAAAGAAAATTTTCAAGCTTAAATCCAACATGATCAGCTTTAACAAGATTCTGTGGTATGAGCGAGGATTGGTTTTTAATCTAAAAAAATGCGATCGCAATTGCATTGATGCAAGAGCTCGTGCCTTGTTTGATACTACCCATGAGGAATTAACAAGACAGGTGGACATCGTCGAAACTTATAGGGAAATCCTCTCTGATGCAATAAACGTGCATCTTTCGGCTATATCAAATAAGATTAACCTTTCAATTAAGGGGTTAACAGTCGTCATATTCTATTTGACTATTGTCACTACAGTAACTTCGTTCCCAAATACTGTTGCTACCTTTTTTGGAATCTCACAGTTCGGCAACACAAACATTTTCATAATCAGCATTGCCATATTGATTTCTATAGTGTTACCGTTCATTTGGCTTTGGAGAAAGAGGTGGCTTACCTCCAAAAAGCTCGATTCAGCCTAGCCTGTATAGACTGCAATGTCACGATACATTAATATGGCCATGACAAAGTACAGGATAAACCCTAAAATGAATCCGACAGTCATCTCACAGGAGATTGCGTCAATAGTGAAATTTTGAAGCGGCAAAACGCAGACTATTTGCAAACGCGAAAAAGTACAGATATCAAACCGGTGATTGACACAATTTTGTAAGTATTTCTCTTATGATAGTAAAGAGCAAAAGTTACAATTACAATAGCAATTATAGTCATGTCGAAGAAAAAGTGGTTGGTTAAACCCACCCAGTTACCACATAAATAAGGGTGTCACCAAAAGAACCGTTATTTTGTAGGAAAGTAGTCATTGGAATACCAACCAACAGTTTTTGAGCCATTCCCACAAAGAACTATATTGTGAATGAAACAAACAAAACTAAAAGTGAAGTAGATAGCGCTCCCCGCTCCATTTTGATAACCAAAACAAAACCTCTAAGATGTTATCGTAGGGAAAGTTATTTGTGTTCTTCGGTTAGATTATTCTACACCCGGCGATTGGATGAGTAAGAAACAAATCCCAACCTACAAAGGCAGGAGTTTAGGCATTGTCACTTTAGCTGTTGCTCAACTATCTATCGGTGCAATCCATGTTTTCTTTGGTTTACTGCTACTTGCTTTTGAAAACCTATCTTTTCTTCCATCAACTGCAATCTATGATATTTACACAATTATTTTCGGTTTGTTAGCGTCAGTTTTCGGGGTCTTTATTTGGCAGAACAAAAAGTTGGGATGGGTTGGAACAATGGCTATCTCATTGTTTGTGATAGTTGCTGATTCTTTAACGCTTCTGGATCTGCCTAGCATTCCGGGCATACCGAAGTTTGCAGGGTTTGGTGAGATTACGTACAGCATTTTCATAATTGCGTACTTATGCACCAGCCAAGTTAGAAAAAAATATTTACGATAATTTATCTGAGCGTTGCGTTGTTGGGGTATCCTCTACTTTCCCAGTATCCCAAATAATTTGGGTTGTCGGTTAACTCGATTTTTGTTATCCATTTTATCCATTTGTAGCCGTATTGGCTTTCAGCTATAAGTTCGAATGGAAAACCACGTTCGGGTGGAATAGTTAACCCATTCATCTTGTATGCAATTATGATGTGGTTGTTTGTTATGTAATCGAGTGGAAGCTCGGTTGAGTATCCATCAGATGCGTAAAAAATTGCCCCAACTGCACTAGAGTTTACTCCTGCTTCCTTTAACAGATCGTCTACGAGAAAGCCTTCCCAGAGAATCTTTGCTGACCAGCCTTCCACACAATAGATGGTTACTATTTTCTGGTATTTTTGAAAACTACTGGTTACTTGGTCGTATGTGAGCTCTAAAGTTTTGTTTACTAAACCTGTTATTTCCAGGTGATATGTCGAAGCATTGATGTGTTGGGTTCCTTTGATTGCGTTTTCGATAACGTCGCTGATTGAAGAGAGGTTTTCGCCTTGATAGTTTCTGACCTCACCTGGATAAAGTACCTTAGGCTGCTGGAACTGTGTTTGGAAGAAATAAAATGTCAAAACAATCAGCGCTAAAAACATGACTATAATGGAGGCTCCGATTAGCTTCCGAAAACGTTTAACCTTCTCCATTGATCTTCAGCAATAAAAAGCCAAAAGAACGCTTTAAACGTACCTAAACAAAAACTTGAAAATTAGAAAGCAAATAGAGACCAAAACAAATGCGAACTAAAAAAGGTTTTAAGAGGTTTGACCCCTCTTCATCCAGTCATGCGCCACTATTTCTGCAGTTCCCTCTTCTATTGCTTCAACAATCTGTTTTGCTACGTACTCTGGCGGATCAGCTTTCGACCAGGCTTCCTGAGCGCTTTCAGGTTCTTCATTTTCCCAACTATTCTGCTCCGAGCTTTTGATAGTGTTTTTGCCAAAATCAGTTGAGGTTATGTACGGATAGATTACGCTGACAGATATGTTATCTCCTTTTAGCTCTTCTCTTGCTGTCAGGCTTAGGTGCGCCAGCGCCGCTTTCAATGCAGCATAACCACCCATACCTTCCATGTGCATTAAGGCAAGTCCAGAGCTCACGTTTACTATTGCGCCTCCACCCTGCTTCTGCATAATTGGAGCCACCTCTTGGATAGCGACTACTTGCCCTAGAACATCCAAGTCAAATAGGTGACGGAAAATCTCTGGGTCAATCTTTGTAACTGAAGCATCGTAGCCTTGACCAGCATTATTAACCAAAATGTCGATGCGCCCAAAATGCTCATACACTTGCTTAACCATTTTCTTGACCTCATTTACCTTGGAAACATCAGCAATAACAGCGATGGAGTCGGGAATCTGCTTTGCAAGTTCGTCAAGTTTGTCTTTTGATCGGGCAACTAAAGCCATCTTGGCACCTTTAGCGGAGAGAAGCTTGACTGTAGCTAATCCGATTCCTGCCGAAGCTCCTGTGATTATGGCGACTTTTCCATTAACATCCATGAAAACCACTAGTTAATTCGTTTAAGAACTTGGGCGGGACGCTTCTCGGGTGCCTTCGGAAAGCCACCTTTGGGGTAACCGAAAATAATAGCAGCGTGGACATCGTGATCGTCGGGAACGCCCAATTCAGTTTTAACTTTTGGATCATTTGCGAGGCCAACGGCTGTTCCTATCCAGCAACTTCCAATTCCAAGCGTGTAGGCGGCAAGCATCATGTTCTGTGCTGCCATAGGACAGTCATAAACTGTATAAGGAGATTTGATACCTGATATGAAAATCAGCAAGGGCGCATTGTAGAAGATGTTGTATTGCGGGTCAGATAACCGCTTCTTTAAACCCATTAAACCCTCGTCGCCGACATCAGGCAACATACGAATCAAAGCAGGCTTCGCAGTGTCAGACATCTGCTTCATGAACTCTTTATTGGTAACTAACGTGAATTTCCAAGGTTGAACATTGATTGCCGAAGGAGCGAATGTTGCCGCTTCAAGCATTGTTTGGATTGATGAGTCAGGAACAGATTTATCTTCAAAACTTCGAATTGCTCGCCTGGATTTTATGGCTTCTATAACAGGATTTATAGACACAAAAATTCCTCATTTACTAGGGAGTTTGACGGTTTATAAAAACAATTCTGCTTAAGTGTCTATCCAGTCTTTTGCTGAAGAGTACTTAAGTAGGAGGGCAAGCTTTCGATGCAATGTATTTCCCGACCGACTAAACCGTGCAGTTCACGCCAAAACTGGGAGTTAACGTTGATTTTTGTCCTCTCCAAGGACTGCTGCAAGCGTTCGGTGCCTTCTTTACCCCTGCGGTCAAAATCTAATAAAAGAATAACCTCGCCAGCATCGAGCGCTTCTATTTCCGCTGTTGCCTCAAGGAAGGATTTACCGCCTGTTTTCACTGACAAGATTGGGCCGATGAAGCCTAAGTCGCGGAGGGCTTGGAGATCTTTTTTGCCTTCCACAACGAGGGGTTTGCCCTTCGCTGACTCCTCCCTTAACTTTGCGATGACCTGCTCGATTCGCTCAAGTCTATCTTTAAGATGCGTTGACAAGCTTTTACCTTGTAATCTTTGCCTGCCGAACGGTCTCCAAGCAGTCTTTAGCTTCTTTGTTGTTTGCAAAGTAACACCGCACGGGCTCTAAAATTTCGCCGAGTTCCGCAGCCACGCCGTTTTTGAGGTCCATCGGATGCAACTTGCCCTCAGCATATGCTATTTCAAGTTCAGCGAAACTTTGGAAGTCTATGTTTCCCCCGAATTTAGCTGGGCGCTCAATTGTGAAGACGCTTTTTTCCCGGAAAACTATGTACTTGCAAATGTCCATTATGGGGTTGAATTTAACGGTTCTTTCGGGACAGAATGCTTTACTCATTTTTTGTTTAATTTCCTCAGGCGAATCATAGATGAAGATGCATGTGTCTGGTTTACTCTTCGACATCTTCGCTGAAGCAACCGCTTCTCGTTCTTGTCCTTCTGGAATCGGCCAAATCCCTGGCTTCGCTAACCCCTGTAGCAAATGGTGATGTACGCAAACGGGTTTCCAGCAACCAATTTTTTCGCCGATTTCTCTGCCAACCATGTTGGCTTTGCGTTGGTCCATGCCCAACTGACAAATCTTGACTTTCATATGGAAAATGTCTGCTACCTGCATAGGTGTGTAGAGGTAGTCAGAAACGTAATGAGCTTCACCTTCTTTACGTCCTGCGATTTCGAGGGTTCTTGTTGTGCGGGCTAATGTGAGGTTTTTGGCGATTATCACTGTTTTAGCCCAGTAATCAATATCCTTGTAGAGCTCATCCGAATAAATGAATTCGATCTTGTCGCCGGGAACTCCGAGGGCAAGCCACGAATGCCTAAAGAGATCTGCGGCTTTGCGTATGAGCGTTAGATCACCGCCGAGTTTGTTGTTTAACCAAGCGTGCCACGTTGCCAAAAACGCCTTAAAATGTATGCCCGCTTCCGCGAAGTCTTTCATCTTGTAAGCGCAGATAACACCGGTTCCCAAATGCGCCAAACCAGACGGCTCCCAACCGTTGTATGCAATAGGGTGTTCTTCAGTTTCAAAAAGTTGACGCAAATCGTCAGGAGTAACGATTTCCTCTGTTGGCGGTCTACAGATTAGCTCAATCTTTTTTTCTATGTCCAAAGTGAACTCAGCTTCTTCGTGTTTATAGCTTTAATAGAGGTGTGGAACTTAAAAATTTAGTATAACTTTCTTGATTTCAATGTTTAGGGTTTGATCCGTTTCGTAAAACGAATCATGTATTTTTTCTCGTCAATGGTTTTCGTTCGGCTATCTATTAGTCCTTGTTTTTTTGCTTGGGCCAAAGCTTGATTGAATGATAAGGGCTGAGGGTTAGCGGCTTTCTTTTTTGTTATGACTACCCAAATTTCATGACACTTATCTTTGTTTTCTTCAAAAAATTGTTTGAGTTCAGAAGCATTTTGGGGTTCAAAAGTCACCGACTCCAATACCATCGTCACCCTGTTTTTTGCGGGCTGAATGTCTCCCACGTAACCAAACACTTAACCGCATTGCTGAGCGTTGCTTTTAGCTTGGCTAAGTTCTCTCGGCGTGGGACGTTTGCCCGCGCCTCACCTGTTCCATAATTGGGTAGAACTCGATCGTCATGGGTGCAAGATTTGTGTTTCTTACGTTCCTCTGTTGAGTCCGTCGTTATGGGTGCTCATTTTTGGTGAGGATAATAAAAATAAGTATGGCTGTTGGTTAAACGTTGCTATGGTTTTTTAGAAAAGCGGGTTACTTCCATCGCCAGACTAGATTGGTTGGAGTCATTGAGTCAATCGCAAATAGACTCCGCTAATCAATTAATGATTTTATTAACCCAAACAAATTACTCAAAGTGGGATCCCAAATGGATATTGGCAAAACTGTCTATTTCTACGACAGAAAAGACTGGCGTGCATGGCTGGCAGATCATTATAACAAGGAAAAAGAAATCTGGTTAATCTATCCAAAAAAGGCAAGTGGCAAACCCCGCATACTCTACAATGACGCAGTTGAAGAAGCGCTGAGTTTTGGCTGGATTGACAGCACGACTAAACGCATTGATAATGAGAGTTATGCTCAACGTTTCTCTCCCCGCAACCCTAAGACCACATATTCAGAATCGAACAAAACACGACTAAGAAAGCTTGCCAAGGAAGGCAAGGTTCTTCCATTCGATTAAAGCATCAATCCAAGACATAATAGATGAGCAATTCGTGGTGCCATCCGATGTTTTGGAATTCCTGACGGAAAATAAGGTGGCGTGGGAAAATTTCCAAAAGTTTTCGACTCAGTACCAGAGAATCCGCATTGCTTACGTTGAGGGTTCACGTCACCGCCCAGAAGAATTCAAAAAACGTCTTAACAACCTAATCAAAATGTCCGAGAAGAATAAACAAATTGGTTTTGGTGGGATAAAAAATCACTATTAAGATGGGATGGGGCCGGGGCCGAGATTTGAACTCGGGCGAAAGGCTCCACAGGCCTCTATGCTGCCAAGCTACACCACCCCGGCCACAAAGTCATAATTTGCTGTGTTTTCGACTGCCTTTCGTGTAGCGCTATGATTCAGTAACAAACGCCTTATTTTTGCTTTCGGAAGATTTTGTCAACCATTGCTTTATTATTGGGTAACTAATTCAAACTCTAAACATAATAAACAAAGACAACGGAGAAAAAATAGGTTTGTCCAAATCAAGAACTGTCGCTCATCCAAGGATTGGAGTGGCTGCAGGAATAGCTGCACCCGTCGTGGGGTTTATTTGCATTCTAGCAGCTATCGCATCGTACCCCGCTTTTAGCTGGACAGACAACGCGCTAAGCGATTTAGGCATCGTTTCTGGCATAACTGGTCCTCTCTTCAACTTTGGGCTGTTCGCCAGCGGACTTTTGGCTCTCAGTTTTGCCACATTCGGCTTATTCAATTATCTTGGAAAAGGCTGGGTAGGCAGAATTGGCTCTGCCACTTTTGCAGCGGCAACCTTGGCGCTCATGGCGATCGGTATCTTTAACGAGAGCTTTTCTCCAACTCACTATTTGGTTTCTGTGGCATTCTTTGTATTGGCACCAATTTCTCTCTTTATTTTAACTGGCGCTTTTTGGCTCGCGCATAAGCGCAGCATAGCGGGTTTCACTGTTCTGGTTGCTTTTGCTGCAGCGTTGCCCTGGCTTTTACTGTTCGCATTTGATTATGTTCCTAATGTTGCCATCCCTGAGTTTCTTTCAGGACTTGCTGTTTCGGCGTGGGTTATTGTAGTGAGCATAAAAATGTTGAAACCCTAAAGTTATTTCTTAACCGAGTCAATGTACATTTGGGCGCAACAATAAGACGAAAAAATGATCGGGTAGCCTTTGCTTTTTGCGTACGTAATTGCTTCTTCACTTGGAAAAGCAACTGCATCTGCTCCAGCTTTCAAAGCTAAAACGTCGGTTTCACTCCGGCTTTTTCCTTTGGGCCGCATGCAACCCAAGATAAGGGGTGTTCCTGGAAACATTACCCGGGCCATTTTTGTGATTTTGGCTATGTCAGCTGGTTTTGGATGGTGTTGTTTTGGCCATTGCGGTTCCATGGATGGGCATGAAGGCTATTATCACGATAGCTGAAGGCTTAATTTGCTGTATCATCTGAAGCGCTTTTAATTCACCGTCGAGTTTTCCTTCGTTTAACCCAACGATAATGTGGGGAACGACGTTTAATTTTGCTTCTTGTAACGCTTTAAGTGAGTCAGCATAGTCTTGGACGGTTACTTTGAGGTTCAAGATTTTCGAAACCGTTTCCTCTGAGCCCATCACATCAATCAATGCAGCGTCAATTCCTGCTTCCCTAAGAGCAACACCAGTTTGTTTCTTTATTATACCAGTATGAACAAAAACGGTTAAGCCAAGTTCCCGCTTAAACCTCCCAAGCACGGGCACAAACTCATCAAGGGGTACCGAACCATCTTGCAAACATCCACCGCTTACGAGACAACCTTTCGCGCCGTTTTGCTTGAGTGTCAAACCCAACTCAAACAACTCCTGGAGGAGATAGCGCTGAATGCATGGTTTCAAGAACTCTGCCGCCGCAATGTTTGCAGTTCAACGAGCAAGAATTACCCGTAATGGAGATTGTTGGGAAATCAGTAGTTGTTGAGCAGTAGTGTTTGGTTTTATAATATGTAAAGCTGGGAGCGTAGAAACGAATTTGTTTCTGTCTTGGTTTGAAGCTGCCTGAATTAAGAAAATCTATAAGCTCTTTTTCATTAAGGTTCCAAATAGCTTCAGGAGTTGGTTGCGGCATGATTTTTCAAGCGTAAGAATCATTGCCTAACTTAATAGTTTAACGTAGAATGTCACTCTTCATTTAAGAGCATGCCGTCGAGCTCGCAACCCATTATTATTCGGGTCATCAATTTTGTTCACTTGCAAGATTGGTTTCGACTTTCTACCTTTCAGGCTACTCTATATTAGGAAATAATGTTTAGGTGTGATCGTGTTTGCTTAAGTCTTCAGCCGTTTTGCTGAATCTTCGGCTTAAGAATTTGCGAATTTCTTCGGCAAAGACAACTATTAGCGCCAACGAAATCAAGTATAGCCAGTCAGTCAGGTTCAATGCGACAGTTCCGAAGAATTGCTGCATCAACGGAACATACACTAGGAAAGCTAAGATGGAAAGCTGGGATACTATGCCAACGATTATCCACTTGTTTGTTTTGAGACTTGTTTTGAATACGGACTGCTTGCTGGTTCGGCATGCTAACACGTTTCCCGCTTGAGCAACCACTATACCCGCAAACATCAAAGTAACGCCTTTTAGGTAAATCGGGTCAGCATTTATTCCGTTTACTCCGAATTGCCAGTTGGTAGGCACCGACATTCCAATATGCCATCCTCCTGCAGCCCAAGCATTTAGGCACAAAATCATGGCACCCGCAGCGATTATTACTCCGATAAATACTGAGCGGGAAAGAACCTTGCGTGTAAACAGCCTTTCTTTTATGCTTCTTGGTGGCTCCTGCATTATGCCCGCTTCAGGCAGCTCACGACTTAATGCAAGGCTGGGGATAACGTCTATGGCCAGGTCTATTGCTAAAACTTGTACCACAAGCAGCGGCAAAGGAATCCCCAAAGTCGCGTACAGAACGAAAGGAATCAACTCTGCCCAGTTGTGAGAGAAAACATAAACGATGAATTTACGGATATTCTCATAGATAGCTCTACCTGACTCAACCGCTTTAACAATGGATTCAAAACTGTCATTGAGCAATACAATGTCTGCAGCTTCTCGGGCAACATCAGTTCCTGAAGCGCCCATGGCAACTCCGATATCAGCTTCCTTAAGTGAGGGTGCGTCGTTTGCTCCATCGCCGGTTACAGCCACAATTTCGCCGCTTTTCTTGAGAATTTTAACTATGCGAAGTTTCTGTTCTGGAGAAACTCGCGCGAAAATTACGTTGCCTTTTTTGACCTCGTCAACCACACCATGATCGCTTAACTCTTCAAGATCTACTCCACGTATTACCTGAGTGAATTCTGGCCCAATAATGCCAACTTCCTGAGCTATAAATTGTGCAGTTGGACCATAATCGCCAGTGATAATTACAGTTTTAATTCCTGCTTGCTTTGCTTCTTCCACTGCATCTTTTACTTCCATTCGTGGTGGGTCACGCATTGCAGCCAGCCCGACAAAGATGAGGTCTTTCTCAACCTCGATGCCCTTCTTGTATTCAGTCTTTGGAATCTGCTTATACGCTACTGCTATAACCCGCAAGCCAGTATTGGCAAACTCGTGAAGCCTAGCTTCTATCAAATCCATGTTTTGTTGGCTTAGATCTTCGATTTTGCCGTTTATGAGAACTTTGCCGCAAACGTCCAAAATATTTCTCGGGGCACCTTTTGTGTAAATCAAAACGTTACCGTTTAGTTTGTGAACGGTGGTCATGCGTTTCCGCTCAAAACTAAAGGGCAAAACATCGAGTATCGGTTTAGCAGCTAAAGCATCTTGAATATTTACGCTGGATTTGAGGGTTGCAACGAGCAAAGCGCCGTCTGTTGGATCACCTATGACATTCCAATTTTTGTTTTTGTCTGATGGCGGGTCAACCTTGGCGCCGTTGCAGAGGGCGGCGATCTCGAGAAGTTTTTCCAGGGAAGTTGTTTGACCTTCTTGCAAGGGTTTTCCATTTACTGTGAAATCACCCTCTGGCTTGTAGCCTGCGCCAGAAACGTCAACTACGTAGTTGAAAACCCAGAGCTTATTTACGGTCATTTCTCCTTTGGTTATGGTGCCTGTTTTGTCAGTGCAGATGACGGTTACGCTGCCCAAAGTTTGCACAGCCGACAACCGCTTGACGACAACATTCTGCTTTACCATTTTGACTACATTGATGGCTAGAGCACTGGAAACTGTAACCTGCAAGCCTTCAGGAACGCAGCACACCATTACTCCAATCATAAATAGAAAACTTGTTTGAATAGAAACTTTCAAGAAAAGAAAACTGACAGCAAAGAAAACTGCACCTACAACAACTGCTATCATAAAATCGTACTTTGCAGTCAATCCTATTTCTTTTTGTAATGGACTGTCTTCTTCCTTGATCGTCTGGGTTAGACCTGCGATTTTGCCAAATTGTGTATCCATGCCAGTTGCGTAAACAATGGCTTTTCCCTGTCCCTTAGCAACACTGGTACTCATGAAAACCAAGTTAGGTGCATACAAGAATGCTTTCTCAACTACTTTGACTGCTTCAGAGACTCTTGGTTGTGGTTCAGATTCTCCAGTTAGTGGAACATTATTTGTCCAAAGGTCAAAAGCTTCCATCAAGCGTGCATCTGCTGGGACTCGATCGCCTTCTTCAAGAGAGACTACGTCTCCAGGAACAATTTCTCTGACGGAGATTTTCTTTAGTTCACCATCACGGACAACTTTGGCGTACTCAGGCATCCAGCTCTTGAGAGTTTCCATAGCTTTTTCTGCCCGTGATTCTTGAAAGATGCTAACGAAAATGTTAACGAAAACTACTGCGAGGATAATTAAGGCAAGTTCAGGATTGTCGGGACTTGAAATATATGAGAGAAAAGCAGCTACAAGAAGCAAGATTCCGAATAGGTCTTTTAGATTCCTGATGAACTTGTGTAAGAAGGGAGCCTGTCTTTTTTCTGAAAGCTTATTATAGCCATATTTTTTGAGGCGAAGTTTAGCTTCTTCGCTTGTTAAGCCGCTCTCAGATGTGTTTAGTTCGTTAAAAACTTTGTTAATCGGCAAAGTCGAAGCTTTTTCCAATATTATTCCGCCAAAACCTCAAAAATTGTTAGTTACTAACAACCCTGACCTTGGAAAAGATGAAAGATGCTAAGGGTGCATTAAATAATTCATAATTTTTTTGAGTTGCATCAGTTTGAAGGGACATTCATATCCTCAGCGTTTAAATCTACATAACCTGTTTTGCTGGGTTATTTTTTGGTTATTGTCGATGGTTGAATTTAAACTCATCGCACACAAAGCCTTCTTTAATGAGAAAGAAATGAAACATATTGATGAATTATATGCAAGGACTACCGTCGTCATTTAACTCTTTTTTTCTCCTTTAAGTTCCTAATTCGGTTTCTAATAGAAAATAAAATAGATTTATCCTTTTTTGCGAATTAGCCTTTACCGACTTGCAAACTCCAATTAACCGCTGACGGCTATGCCAAATTAGCAATAATGAGAAAATATTTAAGGAAAAACACTTCAAAGGTTCCTGAACTCTTCTTTTTTTGGCTCCACTGTTTTAAAAGAATCATGCCATAAGGTTAATAGGCTACAAACTCACTTTCCATGTAGTTTACCATTTCAAGAGAGAGTAAATAATGCTTCAAATAATTAAAAAACAAGTCTTTGAAGATAAAAATTCAATTAAATTGGAGATTGTATAATTATGGCGCGTTATAGGCAAACAGAAGAAATTGTAAAATTGATGGAAACACCCATTTTCGTACGCAATACCAGCATCATCGCCCACGTTGACCATGGAAAAACAACCCTGGCCGACAGTCTTTTAGCAGCCGCAGGAATCATCAGCACCCAAACGGCAGGGCAGAAGCTGTTCCTGGACTCATGGGATCTTGAGCAGAAACGTCAAATGACCGTTTTCGCCTCAAACGTCAGCCTCGTTCATACTTACCAAGAAAAAGATTACTTAATTAACCTAATCGACACACCAGGTCACATTGACTTTTCAGGCGCAGTAACGAGAAGCTTACGAGCAGTTGACGGCGCACTCGTGGTTGTCGATGCAGTCGAAGGACCAATGACCCAGACCGAAACCGTTCTAATGCAAGCCCTAAGAGAACGCGTAAAACCAATTCTATTTATAAACAAAGTTGACCGTTTGATCAAAGAAATTAAACTGTCCCCCCAAGAAATCCAGAAGAAATTTGCAAAGATTCTCCTGAGAGTTAACACTTTAATCGAGAAATATGCACCTGCCGAGCACAAGAAAGACTGGCAAGTAACAATTGAGGATAGTCGTGTAGCATTTGGGTCAGCCCTTCACAAATGGGGGTTAAACCTTGACCACATGAAAATGAAGAAAGTCTCCTTCCAAGATATCATCGATGCTTACACAGGTGACCCAATTGAAGTCGGTAGAAAAGTCGATGAACTT
Organism: Candidatus Bathyarchaeota archaeon; assembly: GCA_963835475.1. Taxonomy (GTDB): domain Archaea; phylum Thermoproteota; class Bathyarchaeia; order Bathyarchaeales; family Bathycorpusculaceae; genus Bathycorpusculum. The sequence goes on along the minus strand of CAWIFU010000015.1, from coordinate 107,861 downwards.
AGCAAAAAAGCGCCCTTGCCAGAACCAATCTTGGACATGTTTGTTAAACATCTTCCAAACCCATATGAGGCTCAGCCTTACAGACAGCCTCAAATTTGGCCAGGCGACGTAGATAGCCCAACAGGTCAGGGAATGGCAAAAGTTGATCCTAAAGCTCCGTTGCTCATGTGCATCTCCACCATCGAGGTTGACCCACACAGCGGAACAGTCGCAATCGGAAGAATTTTCAGCGGTGCAATCGAAAGAGGCAAAACCGTTCAGCTTTTAAGCAGCAACCAAAAAGGCACTATTCAACAAGTTTTCATGAGCATGGCAACAGACCGAGTGCTCATCGACCGAGTGCCAGCAGGCAACATCGGCGCTATCTCAGGTTTACCTTCTATACACGTCGGCGAAACCATTGCAGAAGAAGGGCAAGAAGTACACTCCTTCGAGGGCTTAAATTATGTTTCAGACCCAGTCGTAACAGTCGCTGTCGAACCAGAAGACGTCAAAGACCTACCATTATTTGACAAAGTCATGCATAAACTCACAACCGAAGACCCCAACTTGCATTTCATCATGAACAAAGAAAGCGGCGAATTCCTCCTATCAGGTATGGGTGAACTTCACCTTGAAATCACCGCTTACCGAATGCAAGAAGCAGGCTTAAAAGTTAAGCTCAGCAAACCAATCGTCATCTTCAGAGAAACCATCAGTCATGATTACAGGGGACCAGCAATCATGGGTAAAAGCCCCAACAAACACAACAAACTCTGGATAACCATCGACAAGTTATCAAATGAAGTCATCGAGGCAATTAAATCAGAAAAAATCACTGATATGCAAAGCAGAGATGAACGCACCAAAACATTGCGCGCACTCGGCTGGTCACCAGACGAAGCCAAAGGGGCCGTAGCAGTTGAAGAAAACTGCATACTCTGCAACCGCATCCGCGGACGCCAATACGTAGAAGAAATCATCGACCACATCAAAACTGGATTCCGCGAAGCAGTCCACACATCCCCACTTGCCAAAGAACCAGCATACGGCTTAAAAATTAACCTTGAAGACATAACCCTCCACGAAGATCCAGTTCACCGCGGACCCGCACAAGCCATCCCCATGACTTGGAGACCAATCTACTGCGCCATACTCCTAAGCGATCCAAAACTGCTTGAGCCACTGATGAGTTTCGAATGCAAAGTTCCAAGCGAGTACGTCAGCGCCGTAATCACAATGCTAAACAAACGACGCGGCAAAATCCTAGACATGCCCTCAGAAGACGACATAATCACCGTTAAAGCAGAAATGCCAGTTTCCGAAAGCTTCGGCATAGCTGATGAATTACGCGGTTCAACTTCAGGCAGAGCCTTTTGGGCTACACAGTTTGCTCGTTGGGCATATGTCCCAGAGCAGATGCAGGCTGAAACCGTAAAGAAGATCCGCGAACGCAGAGGATTACCACCAGTACCACCAAAGGCAGAAGAATACTTCGAGAAAGAATAAGCCAAAGTTTATCTTCTCTTTCTATTATCCTCTTTAGTTTTTGTTTTTAAAATAAATATTTTTGTAAGCTTCAGCTTTTGACGTTTTTCCAAAGTCTACATTTCAGTTTGAAAAGGGGAAGGCTTTAATGCAAATCCCAAGATAACGTTTTAGTGACGACTTATGATAATTGGAATCTGCGGTAGTCCCCGAAAACAAGCAACCGAACACGTCTTGGAGGAAGCACTACGAGTGCTGCAGGAGAAGGGTTTTGAAACTAAGTTGTGGACGGTTAGGGGAAAATGGGTTGACTATTGTGCACACTGTGATTACTGCCTGAAAAACAAAGAATGCGTAGTCCAGGATGACTTGCAGGAGCTATACGTGATGCTTACTGGCGCACAAGGCATAATCTTTGCGTCACCAGTTTACAATGGTGGAGTTAGCGCTCAAACTAAAGCTGTCATGGATCGTATGCGAGCAGTGGTTGCTTCGGATAAAAACTTTTTCAAAGGGAAAATCGGCATGGGCATCGTCACAGGTGGCGACCGTAATGGCGGACAAGAATTTGCGTTAATGCAGATACACAACTTTTTCATCATTAATGGCATGGTCCCTGTTGGAGGCGGATTTTTCGGAGCTAATTTAGGCGCTACTTTCTGGTCTAAAGATACTTTGGAAGGAGTCAAGTTGGATGAAGAAGGCTTTCGGAGCCTTAAGAAAACCACTAAACGATTTGCAGAGTACATGGAACTTTACAGTAAAAAATGATGGTGAATGTTGTGACTGAAGTTAAGATTAAGAAACCGAAGGTTGCCTGGGGCATAACTGGTGCAGGCGACAAAATTCAAGAAATCATCGACACAATGAAAGACCTAAAAAAACAATCTGAAGACGTTTTAGAAATAGATGTCTATCTATCCAAAGCAGCGGATACGATGCTCAAGTTCTACCGTTTAGATGAGGAATTAAAAAAGAGTTTTGCAAAAGTGACGGTTGAGTTGAATTCCAATTCACCTTTCCTTGCAGGTTTGATGCAGAGTCATAAGTATGAGTTTTTGCTGATTTTTCCAGCTTCTTCCAACACAGTTGCTAAACTTGTTAACGGAATTGGAGATACCTTGCTTACGAACTCGGCGATTATGAGCCTTAAAGCGTTCGTGCCCGTGTGGGTTATGCCCGTGGACTATAAGGAGAGCATCGTTTCTACTAAATTGCCCAACGGCAAAGAAATGAAAATCCGTGTTCGCAAAGAAGAAGCAGAACAGGTGCGTAAACTAGAAGCAACGGAGGACGTACATGTTTTTGAGAACCCTGAGAAGGTACGCGAGGGGTTTTTGGAATGGCTAAAAACCATCAAGCTGTAAATTATTTTAAAATTCTATGCTAGAAAAATAAGCTTCCGCGATCATTGGAAAAACTTTAGAACTTGTTGTTAGCGATTCTAACGAGTAAATAAATCGCAACTGCTGCATTTATAATTGCGCTTGTTCCGTTGAGAACAGCAATGGGAAGCCCAAAGTAGATTAAGTTAAAGGCATTAAAAGAGAAAGCGTAGATCACTGCAAAAGTAGCTATGGCTTCTCCATATTTTTTTATGAACAGTAAACTTACGGCTGAAACTACCCATAATACCAATAAAATTGAGTTGTTGGGGTCCGCTGCATCGTTGAAAGTTGTTAATTCAAGCACCATGAAAACAACGTTGATAATCATCCAGACAACAATTGCGTAAATTGCGGGTGGCCTTTTTGATTTAAGATATGACATAATTAATTTGTCTTAAGATAAATTGCATTTAGCTTTTTCTATCCGCACAATAACATAATTTGTAATAATGGCTGCCCTAAATATTGAAATGATTTTCGTTGTTGTATTAGATAGTTCCGTTTGATTTGGGGAAACTATTTTTAACTCAAAACCCGTGTATTTGAAACATTGGTGGATACAAAGGATTGAATGCATCAAAACTTAAGTACCGCTCAAAGCCCAGATAGGAGTTTGCCGTGCCAACCCAAAGCGCAATAGAATACGTTGGAATGCGATTTTTCCGATTGTTCAGCAAACTACCATTGAGAGGACTCATACATTTAGTCTCTCAGAGAGGAAAATTTATGGAATATTTTGTGGGCTTTGAGAAAAACTCTGCTGCACTCGGAATATTCGGAGAAGAAACCGAACAAATTCTCAAGAATCTCAAGATTGATTTTATTTGGTTTGGTTACATGGGTGTTGACGATAACGACGGGCATCTGCTCATTAACAAGCGTTACTTGAGTACCGGAAGCAAGAAAGACATCTATCTAGATGTCATCCATGAACTCTGCCACGTAAAACAGCACATGGAAGGACGCGAACTATTTGACCATAGATACGACTACGTGGAAAGACCAACAGAAATCGAAGCTTACCGTTACTCAGTACAGGAAGCTAAGCGAATTGGATTAAGCTCTTCGGAAATTCGCGTTTATCTCAAAACTGAAATGATGAGCGATAAAGCTTTGAACAGGCTAATCGAGAACATGGGCATAAACTTAGAAGAGCCATAGTTTTCTTTTGCATGAATTTGTCTTTTTTAAAAAATAATATTTTATGGGAGCCGCCGATTTTAACCGACGGTATCCCAATTTTTTGCTTTCTTTAGTTGAATTCTTTTCTTTCGAAGAGAATCAAGCCTAAGATGGCTGTAACGGCGAAATATATTGCCATGATCGCGAGTCCTTCGGGGATTGTTGCATTATACGTTGTTAAGGTGGGTCCGCCTCCCCCTGGACGCAAACTAGTAGTGCTTATGTTTGGTGGATATGGCGAGGTTAAGACGTTCCCGATGATTTGAGAGCCATAAGTTAAGATGAACCATGGTTCAATTTGGACAAGTCCTGCGACAAGTTGTTGGATTAGCGTGAAAACGAACAGGAACAGTATGGCTGTAAGAAGGATAGACATGGAGCTGCTTTTGAACAGTGAACTAAAGAAGAACGTGAAGCCAAGGACAGCTACTAGGTAGAGTAACGCGAAGAGCAGTGACTCGACGAATTGAGAGGGCACGCCTGAGAAGTAATATAACCCGTTACCTAATGTGATGACCGTGAATACGCCAAGGATTGCAATTGACGCTATAAATGCTGCGATCCATTTTCCTATATAGATCGATGACCGCCTAATGGGGTTTGGTACTCCGAAGTACCCTGTTTTGTTTTGAAATTCTCCTGAAATTGCGTCGCCGCCAAAGAAAATTCCGGAAAGAATAATCACAAATGTAACTGAGGTGCCCCACCAACTACTGTAGAACCCAAGTTCAGAAGTTAGGAAGCCAGCCGGACGGTAATATCCAACGAGAACAGTGAGAAGCACGCTTATCAGCGTTGTTATAATCAGCATTATAAAGAATCGACGGGATCTTACGTAGTCAAGAAGAGTGTACTTCGTTATTATACCAACTTGAGAAATACTGCTTGGTACAACGTTTTTTGATTCAAAGTTTGTTTGGGTCATAATTATCACAACGTAGCGGTTATGAGTTTTAGGTAAACATCTTCGAGTTCAGATGACGCAGTTTTGTAGCTGACAACCCCAATATTGAGTTTGACTATATCATTTAGGAGACGTTCCTGCACATCTAAACCTCCCTTGAAACTTATCTTGAGATCTTTGTCGTCTATTTTTTCTGCAGCAACTACATCTGGAAGCCCGGCAATAGTTTGAGTTACAATTTGAGTATCCACTGAACGCACCAATCCAACTTCAACGACGTTGTTCCCACCTGAGAACTTTGCAGTTACATGCGGCAAAGTATCATAAATGATTAGTTTACCATGGTTTATCATAGCGACTTCATCACAGACATCAGAAACCTCGCTTAGGATGTGGGAACTCATGAAGATGAGACGTTTCTTGCCTTTGAGCCCTTTGATGATATCCCTAACTTCACTCATGCCTCTAGGGTCAAGTCCCGTAGTGGGTTCATCTAAAAGAACCACTTCTGGGTCACTTAACAATGCGGAGGCAATACAGATTCGCTGCTTCATGCCCTTAGAAAATTTACCAACACGCTTGTCAATCCACTCTTCCATACGCAATTCAGCAGTTACATCTTCCACACGTTTCTTTCGCTCAGCATGTGGTATTCCCCTTATCTCGGCAATCATAGTCAGTGCTTCCCTTGGTGTCAGTGATGAATAAATTTCGGGGGTTTCAATAAGTGTGCCCACGGATTCGAGTGCTTTTTTCTTGTTGGTATGCACGTTTATGCCGTTTATGAGTGCTTGTCCTTTGGTTGGTTTGATGAGATCTGTGAACATTTTTAGGGCGGTTGTTTTTCCTGCCCCATTTGGTCCTAGAAAACCTACGCATTTTGTACCCTCAATCTTTAAGTTAAGATCTGAAAGGGCACAGAATGAACTGTACTGCTTAGTTAGATTAATTGCTTCAATTGATGGCATCTCTATCTCTTCTTCTCAAACTTACCGGACAGCTGCTTAAAAGGCATACTCATTTGAAAGCATTAATTCCTTATTACCTTTGATCCGTAAATACTTGTATTTATGTCAAAAGTCCAGAGTGGCTTCGTTAATTTGCTCAGTTTCTGATAGAAGAACAACAAGAGTTTTTTGGCACAATAAGAGCTTTGTTTTAGGTTTCTTTCACTCTTTGGGCTTTGTGATTTCTTTACTTTGCGTCTTTGTCCGTCGCTGTTCGGTCTGGGGCGGCCAGAATGGGAGGATTGATCTAATCGTTATTGATTGAAAAACCAATTTTCAAATCAAGGTTGAACATTCAAATCGAATGCAAATTTCAAAGTATGTGGGAGCATTACTAATTTTGACCGTATTCTCCTATATTCATTTTCACAAAGTTTCAAACGCATTATTTGAAAAGGGCATTCAGATGCCTCTTTATTTGTGATTCCCCGAAAGTTTTCGTTTTAGCAACTTTTGGATTTTGTATGTCGTTCGACACGCAAAGCGAAGCGAGTGCCAATGTCTTTTTATAACTCCTTTTCTACTTTCTAAAAGAGAATGTTTGGGGTTGTAGTATAGCCAGGTAGTACGGCGGGCTCCAGAAAGCATTGATTGCTTGACCCGTTAGGGGATGACGAAATTCTGGAGCGGTCTACTTTGGGGAAACCCGTTGGTCATCGGTTCAAATCCGATCAGCCCCACCACCCATTCTTAACGAAATAGAGGTTTCTCAAGTGAAAAATTCTTTTTAAATTTTTGTTAGAGACCATACTTGGTAAACATCCAAAAAGTAAATTTTGGTTCGAGTAGGATAATTAAAGGTGATTTTAGTCGAGGTTGTATGCTTCTTCGCCGTGCTGACTCAAGTCCAAGCCTTCATCTTCCTCTTTGGGACTAACTCGTAATGGCGAGAATACGTCAACCAACCTCAAAAGTAAGTAAGAACCAACGAATGCGAAGGCAGCCACAACTACCACCGCAAATGCTTGGATACCTAGTTGGGCGGGGTTGCCGAAGAACAGCCCTCTCACGGCGGGGTTCACTGCTGCAGTTGCAAACAAGCCTACCGACACTGCGCCGATAATTCCGCCGATTCCATGGCAAGCAAAAACATCTAAAGTGTCATCAATTTTGGATCTGCCCGCGCGCCAGTTTGCCACCAAATTCGAGATTATGCCTGCAGCTAAACCGATGATGACTGCCGAAGTAAAATCAATGTAACCTGCAGCCGCCGTAACTGCTGCCATACCGCAGACTGCACCAACCGAGATGCCGATTGCTGAAGGCTTCCCTTTAATTACCCAGTCCAGAATCATCCAACTGACCGCTGCTGCGGCGGCTGCTAAGTTCGTCGCGACAACCGCGGAAACAGCGATGCTATCAGCTGCAAGCGCGCTGCCACCGTTGAAGCCAAACCAGCCAAACCACAGAAGACCTGCACCTAAAATCACATACGGAATGTTCGTTGGCTTGAACTCTGCGCCCATTGCCGGCATACTTGCTTCTTTGCGATCTAAGGCTTTCATTTGATCTTTCCAGTAAACACAACCCTTCCTTCGCCCCACAATCAAAGCTGCAGCCAAAGCCGACAAACCCGCTGCCACATGAACTACTATACCGCCAGCAAAATCCCAAGCACCCAAAACGTGCAACCAACCGTTGACATTCCAAAGCCAATGAGCAATTGGAGAGTAAATGAGAGTTGACCACAAAAGAACAAAGATTAGCAAGGATTTGAATCGGATTCGTTCAGCACATGCACCGATGATCAAAGCCGGTGTGATGGCGGCAAATTTTAGTTGGAATGCAAAAAACAGAATTTCTGGGATGCCCGCTGCGTAAATTGGGTTAACGGTGTTTAGGGTTATACCGTTTAAGCCAGCAAGTGATAGATTTCCGATGACGCCGCCGATGCTAGGACCGAAGACTAAGCTGTAACCCCAGAAGAACCAAACTAAGCTAACGACGGCAAAAATGGCGATACATTGGACAAGTGTTGAGACAAGGTTTTTTCTTCGGACTAAGCCACCGTAGAAGAAGGCTAAGGCTGGAGTCATCAGCATGACAAGCGCTGTTGACGTTAGAACCCATGCAATGTCCGCTGAGTTTGAGACCATCTCTTCCCCTGTTTATGCTGCTTATTCCTCAGGTTTGTCAGAACAAATATTTAAACCATGCATTCGCATCGAATAAAAGCCCAAAAATCGATAAATGTCCAATCAATCGTTTATTAAAAATCAAAATCATACAACGCTTTTTTAAAAAAAACCAATTAATCACAAAATTGTCCAAAAAATACCGATAAAACAATAATCTGTCCAAAAATTAAAAAAAATAGAAAATACCTTCCGAATAGAAAGGGACAAAAAATCTTGGGGGATGACGAGAGCCTAATCCAATTGGTAGGCTTCTTCGCCATGCTCGCTTAAGTCTAAGCCAGCATCTTCTGCTTCTGGGCTTACCCTTAGAGGTGAAAACAGATTAACCGCCTTTAGCAACAGCCAGGAGCCGACGAACGAGAACGGCACCACCACGCCGACAGCCAATAGCTGAGCGAGGAATTGGTGGACGTTTCCGTATATTAGACCAGTCGCACCGATAGATGCGAATATACCGGTTCCAATCGCACCCCATATACCGCCAACGCCGTGACACGCAAAGACATCCAACGTATCGTCAATTCTTGATCTGCCTGATCTCCAACTTGCAACAAGGTTAGATATTATGCCGCCTATGAAGCCCATGATTATTGCCGCTTGGGGAGTAACGAAACCTGAAGCGGGCGTGATGACTACTAGACCCACGACTGCACCGACCGCCATGCCAACTGCTGAGGGTTTACCTTTTAGGAGCCAATCCATAAGCATCCAGCTTACAGCCGCGGCTGCTGCAGCTAAGTTTGTTACTACAAGAGCTGAGACTGCTAAGTCGTTTGCTGCTAATGCACTGCCAGCGTTGAATCCGAACCAGCCAAACCACAGTAGCGCTGCACCTAACAGAACATATGGAATGTTGGTTGGCTTGAATTCAAATTTCTCTTTTTGATCCACTTCTTTCATGTGTTGCTTCCATGGAACGCTGCAGCCTTTTCTTCTGCCGATAACTAGAGCTGCTGCAAGGGCTGAGACACCGGCAGATATGTGGACTACGAGACCGCCCGCGAAGTCGATGGAGCCTATGCCTTTTAGCCAGCCATCAGGGTTCCAGACCCAGTGTGCTATTGGCACGTAGATGAGTGTTGACCAGAGCACTATGAAAATTAGGAGGGAGCGGAAGCGAACTCTTTCAGCGCACGCACCTATTATTAGTGCTGGTGTGATTGCGGCGAACTTTAGCTGGAATGCGAAGACGAGAAGTGTAGGTATGGTTGCTGCTAGGGCAGGGTTGATGTCGTGTATTCCAATGTTGGCTAACCCTGCAAGGGACAAGTTGCCTATGATTCCATGATAGCTAGGTCCAAAGGCCATGCTGTAGCCCCACAACGCCCAAGTCAGACTGATTACGGCGAATATTATAAAGCATTGAGCGATTGTGGATACCAAGTTTTTCCTTCGCACAAGGCCGCCGTAAAAGAAGCCTAACGCTGGGGTCATTAGCATAACTAAAGCGGTCGCTGTTATTACCCAAGCAACATCTCCGGAGTTTGAGGTTAATACTGTACTCATTTTTTCAAATTCACCATTCGACGTGTGTTTATTTAATTTTGTATTGACTGTGCAATTATCTCCACCAACTATTTAAAACTATCCGCTTGCCTCGTAAATTCCAATATTAATGAATGATTGTTGGTTAAAGCCCAAATTATCAGCGCATTTGTCTAAGTCTTACATAACTATCCAAAAGAAAAATCAAAATCCATCCAAAAAAACCGCCCTTTAGTAAGCAAACATCCACATAACAAAAAAAATGCCCTATGCATGCCAAATCCACTTATTTAAAACCTCTAACCCCCATAGCATGCCCGGAGCAATTCAAAAAACCAACTCAAAAACAAAATTTCACCAGAGGTCATTATTTGGGAAAAAAATTAAGGCTTTTTCAAGAAAGAATACAACGAATAATTTTTTGTGTTTGATCGAGCAAATACAAAGAATTCACATATTTAAGCAAACATATCCAACTATTCATAACAATTATGAACAAGTATCAAGCATATTTATATTTAACTGGACATTTTGATAATAAATTAAAAACTTGGTGAACAAATTGGAAAAAATAATTGTAACATCGTTGAATGATTTCCATAAATTACATAACTGAATTCACAGACCGCAGCAAAAAAGGACACCACGTTACCTACCAAAAAAGAATCTCAGAGGCGAAATGAAGTGGAAAGTGAACAAACCTCAAGTACACCCCAAATGAAGAAAACCCTAAGTCTTACAGGCTTAACCATAAACGCCATGGCTTTAATTGCGCCAGGGGCTTTCCTATGGCTTAACTATCAGGCCCAAGCAGCACAGGTAGACCCATCAGGAGCGTCAACAGCTCCAGACATATGGTTCGGACTCTTAATCGCATTAATATTGTCATTCTTAACAGCAGCATCATACTCTTGGCTAGCCCGACGCTATCCCGACGCCGGCACTGGCAGCTCCTACTACTTCGCCCAACGCGCGCTACTCGACAGAGGCGCCAGCAACCGCAAAGCACGAAGCGCAAAGTTCTATGTAGGGTGGCTTTCGCACCTCTACTACTGGGTTTACCCGGGAGTAATGGTCGCATTTATGGGATTTTTCATGACCTACATCCTGCAGACAGTCGGAGTCGCAATAACCCCGCTAGAGCAAATTGCCATAGTCGTGCTCTTCGCCCTTATCGTAGGATTAATAGCATACCGAGGAATTCAAGGCTCAACCAACACGAACCTAATCATCAACATAGTCCAGCTAGTAATGCTAGTCGGCGTATCTGTCTTAGCGTTAACTTACCGATTCATAAACCCTGAACACGTAACATTCTACTTCTCCAACCCAGCGACTGCACTCGCACCCACAAACCTGAGCCACGTACTATTCCAAGCCAGCCTCGCTATCCTAGTACTAGTAGGATTCGAATCAATCACAGCATTAACGTCAGAAGCGAAAAACCCCAAAGATGTTCCACGCGCAATCATACTTTCACTAGTTATCCAAGGAGCCTTCGCATACCTACTTGGCTTCTTCGCAATACAGGCCTGGATAAACGACAAGTACACCTTTGGTATGGCAGCAGTCTCAGCTGGACCATTAGGAGATATAGTTCGAATTTCAACAGATGCGCTGTTCGGTGGTGGCGGCTTCGCGATAATGCTAATTGTTGCTGCAGCAGTAGTGGCCGCAGTATTAGGTACAACCTTAGCATGTCTAAACACTGGAGTGCGAGTAACCTATGCAATTAGCCGAGATACAGAAGTTCCTCAACCTTTGGGCAAATTAAACCCAAGATACGGTACGCCCGCTGTTGGCACATGGGTTCTCACAGCAGTCTCAGCGTTAATAGGCGCCTTCGGAGTACTATCACTAAGAAACCTCACCACAATCATACTGCTATCAAACTTTGGAACCTTCCTGCTCTACGGAGTCACCTGCATCGTAGCAGTACTAGCGCTATCCAGAGAACGACGTTCAATCCTAACGAAATACATAGTCCCAATCGCTGGGTTCGTCGCAAACATGGTAATGATGATCGCAGTCATATGGCTCGGAGTTATCGGCGGAGGCGACACACAATTAGCAGCTTTAAGCGCAATAGTGATCACTGCCATATGGATGGCAATAGGATTCGCATACTACTACGCCAACTCAAGAAGCAAATCCTCAGGAATCTTTCCATTCCCAGGTAAAGAAACAGCTGAAGACAAGGACAAAAAACACAGCATTTACACAGTCTAAAAGAATTTCTCCGAGCCTAATGGGCTCATTATTCCTTTTTTATTTTTTAAGTTTTAGTACAAGATAGCTTTTTAGTATTTATAAACAAATACAGGCGATATTTAGTTCACACATTTGATTCTAAGAACCAAGTCCAGTTAGGGTCGCTAAGTTTCTAAGAAGTCATAAAAATAGCGAACTAAGGATTGAAGTAAAGAGCCAACCAAACAATATTTTCAATGAAAAAATAATTTGACAAAGTTAAGTTTAATAAAAGAAATAAGAAAAAAAATAAGAAACTTGGGAGTTTCTACTCAGTGAGACAAGCGGCGGTTTTCGATTTGGTTATTCCTTGAAATTAGAATTTCTTCTTTAGTTCGGTGCGAAGTTGTATTGCCATTACTAATGCTGAGCCCAATATTACAGCCATTGAGAGTACATCCATTATTGCAATCATTTTTTCATTCACCTTTAGTTTTTATGATCAATTATCCAATTAGTTTCAAGGGAATATAAACATAGTTATGATATGTTCATAATTCTTAAGTAAAACAAGAATAATTTTCACCAGATAAAGTTAAACCTAAACAAACGTTTATGTTTTGATTTATTTGTTGAATAATTGAGGAATAATGTGTCAGCAAACTATTTTGACATTTACAAGCTGAGACACGTCAAAAGATTTTTCAACCCGTTTTTTAGGTTCTCAATCGCAATTTGATAGTTTAAACGCACATTTTTTCAACATGTTTTGGGATTTCAAATACTCGTTAGTCATGTTTACAGTTTTTAAGTTTATTTATGGATATTAGTGCATCATTTTAGTCAAATTATAAACAATTCACAGCTACGCTTAAATAATTTGAGCGTCTACGGTAAAACAAATCACAAAGTGAAAACTGAGACGTTGCAATCAGTTTGAGTACACGATTCACAACAAGGATGGATAAATTACCTGAAAAAACACGCCGAAAATGCAGTAACGGACGAAATGATAAAAAACGCCAAATTCCGGTTTCCAGTACAAACTCCCTTATCGAAAGAAGAATACTACATCGTGAGATCTTCAATGGTTACTTTACAAGTCCCTCAGCAGCGTTAACTGTTCCAGTTGGTCCCACTATTGCATGTTCAACGCCTACTGCTTTTAGGTGGAGTAAGGAATTCGCAAAAATGGCGGATCCTTCAGGTCGATCAGTTGCAGATATTCATGAATATTCTAAAAAATAGAAGCGAAAGGTAAAAACGGCCCTATTTTTGGGGTTTCCAAATCTTTTTTAAGAATTTCTTTTCTGTCTGCAGCCCCTGTTGCATTTACTTCAAGTATTACCCTGTAAAATTGCTGTAAACCGCAGGATATTCTTTTATGAGTGCAAGGTTAACTCGAAGGACATTGATATAGGGACTTCCGAGTATCCAAGTTCCCTCTTGATTTTGGTCCACTATACTTTTAAGTGCCGGCGAAGAAATGCCGGTAGCGTTGCTTATTTGGGGTATCTGGTCGTAAGCGTCTTGAAGCAAAATATCTGGGTCGACGCCTGATGCAGATGGTGAAACTGTCTCATTTCTTGTGTGGAAAAATACTGGCAGCGTGAATGTTTGAGCTATGAAGTTTGACCCTACATCTTTACCATTAAGTTGGAGAATTTCGCCGTTTGCTTGATAGGGGAAGAAAACTTGAGCAATACCTGTGATTAGCAGAGGGAAGAACAAGCCGCATATTATAAGCGAAACCAGAGCTAACCCGATTATTGGTTTGAAATTTATTTTTTCTTTGTTTTCAGTCATTGTCAACCATCCTAAATGTGAAATACTCCAACCAGAAGTAAGTCTATGAGTTTAATTCCAATAAAGGGCACAATAACTCCGCCTACACCATAGATAAGTGAGTTTTTCAGGAAAAGTGTCATCGTGCTGGTAGGTTTGAATGCTATACCGCGCATGGCAAGAGGAATCAATAGTGGTATGATTATGGCGTTAAAGATGAGCGCGGAGAGTACTGCACTTTTCAACCCAAGTTGTAGCACGTTTAAAGCTTGCAATTGAGGTATTGCCACACTGAATAGAACAGGCATGATTGCAAAGTATTTGGCTATGTCGTTGGCAATGCTAAAAGCAGTTACAGCGCCCCTAGTCATGAGCAACTGTTTGCCAAGCATCACGACATCGATTATTTTTGCTGGATTCGATTCTAGGTCAACCATGTTCGCCGCTTCCTTGGCAGCCTCAGTTCCAGAGTTCATGGCTAATCCCACATCTGCTGCGGAAAGGGCAGGTGCATCGTTGGTTCCGTCGCCTATCATTGCGACTATTCTGCTTTCTGCCTGCTCGTTCTTTGCAATGCTATATTTATCCTCGGGTTTGGCTTGCGCTACATATTCTTCGATTCCAACTTCTGATGCAATGTTCTTTGCGGTTAACGGCTGGTCTCCAGTTATCATAACTGGACGTATTCCCATCATTTTCAGAGCCTGAATTTTCTCTTTAATGCCTTCTTTGAGCACATCTTTGAGTCTGATTATTCCGATAGCTTGGCCGTTTCTGGCTATTGCTATGGGGGTTTCTCCAGCCGCAGAAATGCCTTCCACTATAAGGTCATAATTCGGGGGAACGGAAGTTACTATTTTCTTAATTGATTCAGGAGCCCCTTTCGTTATGTCAATTTCGGGTTCAAGCGTTGAAGCGATAACTTCACCCTCGATTTCTGAAGATTTTCTTCTCATTCGTAGACGGTGCTGTCCTGATTTGTCGCCTTTTGGAAGCGTTAAACCCAAGTGAGTTATTTTGACCCCACTTGTTCGAGTGCTAGCTGAGAACGGGGTTGCTTCAGAGAGTGCGAGAGAGTTCAATTCTTTTGGAACGAATCCTTTCTCATAAGCAAGTGTAAGTATACTACGTCCTTCAGGGGTATCATCGTACCACGAGGATAGGAACGAGGCTTCCCCAACATCCTCCTCAGTACTCCCTTCAAAGGGAACAAACTCTATTGCTCGTCTGTTACCAACAGTAATTGTACCTGTCTTGTCGAGGAGAACAACATCCGCGTCTCCTGCAGTTTCTATGGCTTTGCCGGACTTGGCGATTATTTTGTGTTTGTACAGTCGGGACATTCCTGAAAGCCCAATTGCAGGCAATAGAGCGCCTATAGTTGTTGGAAGAAGGCAAACGTAAAGCGCAATCAACACGGAAAGATCTGCTCCAAGGCCTAATGTGATTGACATGCCTAGGAGAGCGGCAATGATTATGGTGAATATGGCTGTTAATCCAATTAAAACAATGGTTATTGCCACTTCGTTTGGAGTTTTTGGCCTCTTGGAAGATTCAACCATCTTTATCATTTGGTCGATGAAGGTTTCTCCAGGGTTCGTGGTAACCTTAGCTGTTAAAGTATCGCTGACTACTCGAGATCCTCCGATAAGCGAGTCCCCTGGTGCTTTTCTAACCGGAGCTGATTCACCAGTGACCAAAGATTCATCAACCATAGCGATTCCTTCAAGGACGTCTGCGTCTAAGGGAACAGTGTCGCCTTTTTCGATAAGGATAAGATCATCTTTTCTTAATTCGGTGGATTTTAGTACAATTATGGTCCTAGTCCAGTCTTCCGTCACTATCTTTTTGCTTGAGACTTCAGTTTCCAGTTTTCTTAGACTACCAGCGGTACTTTTTGCTTGCTGTTCAGCAAGAGCGTCGGAGAGTGTACTGAACCATACTGTGAGAAGAAGAACTGCGGCAACTTCAACGTAGAATATTTGCAAGCTTGGACTTGCAACTGGAACGAAAGCTTGTGGAACTATTGCCATTGCCGCCACTATGAAGAATGTAATTTCAACGATCAACATCACTGGATTTTTGATCAGTGATTTTGGGCTTAAACGAACTAATGAATCAACTAGCACTTTTCTGGAGAACACTGTTCTCATCCCGCTTGGAGATGCTTCATCACTTTTCACCTGCTGTGGAGTTTTTTCGTTATCAGAAGCCATTAGTTAACCCCCTGAAAAATGACGCAATTGGCCCAAGCGCCAAGAACGGGAAGAAAGTCAGCACTACCAGTATGATTATGCTTGCAACAAGCACTATAGTGAATACCGGGCTGTCCGTTCTGAGCCCCGAAGTGCCACCTCGTTTTCGGCCAATCATTGAGCCTGAAAGTGCTAGCAAAATGGCGAGTGAAGCATAACGTCCGACGAACATAACGATTGCAGTAGCTATGTTAAAGAACGGCGTGTTCCCAGAAGCGCCTAGGAAATCGGAGCCGTTGTTGGCTGCGGCTGTTGTGAATTCATAGAAAATTTGTGTATAGCCAACAGAGTTGCCTCCAACGCCAATAGCCGCCGCGGCACCAGAAGCATACGTGATAACAGTGGGTATTAGTATGATTATTGGATGAATTAAGAAAGCAACCATCACGAGTTTTACATCGCGACCAGTAATTTTGATTCCTAAATACTCGGGGGTTCTCCCAGACATCAGCCCAACGATAAAGACAGTAATTATTATGTACATGACCATGTACATTAAACCGATACCTTTTCCTCCTGGAATCGACTGAATAAACATCCCTAAGAAGCCTGAAGTTATAGCTAGCGGATGCATGCCTGAGAGTGCGGAGTTGACTGACCCAGTTGTGGCAGCGGTCGTCGTTACTGTATAGACTGTTGACATGAAACCGCCGAACCTTGTCTCGATACCGGAAGCAACGAGTGGTATATTGGGAATGAAAGCTATGACCAATGCTAGCCCGAAAATTATATAAGCTCCCCAAAGTAACGGTCGGGCTTCCCGCTTTTTGCCTAATAATTCGCCGAATACGAATATGAGCGCTGTAGGCAAGAGGAGCATCAAGGCTATCATTAATGTATTCGAGTAAGGAGATGGGTTCATGAATGGGTGAGCTGCATTCGCCCCATAGAAGCCTCCTCCATTTGTTCCTAACTGCATTATTGAATCCAAAGAAGCAACCGGACCCGTGAGAATCGTTTGGGTCGCGCCTTGCACCGTCGTAACTGTTGTTGACGCGCTAAGAGTCTGCGGAACCCCCATAACGATGAAAACGACCGAAGCTATGAGGCACATTGGCAACAAAATTCTGGTTATGGTTCTAACGAAGTCTACGTGGAAATTTCCAAGGCTTTTTGAGCCGACAACGAATCCCCGTATGAACGCGATACCCATGCAAATTCCGGTTGCTGCAGAGGTCCATTGGAGAAATTGTATGGCTGTCATCTGACTAAATATTGATAACGCGGCTTCGCCGTTATAGTGTTGAAGGTTTGTGTTTGTTGCAAACGAGATTACTGTATTAAAAGCTAAATCAATTTTCATTCCAGGAAAGCCCAGTGGGTTAAGAGGTAAGCTGCCTTGGAAAACGAGGATTAAGAATGCGATAGTCATCTGCGCAATGTTAAGAAGCAAGCCAATGAGGAAATACTGTTTCCAACCCATAGAACGTTCTGAGTCGATGCTGCATATTTTGTAAATAAAATTTTCGACAGGATTCAGTATTTTATCTAAACGACTTGGGGTTCGACTATAAACTCGGGAAATGTACGGAGCAATAAGCTTCGCAATAAGAATGGTAATTCCGAGGATCAGGATAACTGATAAGGCCTGGATTATATCGATCATTTATTTCTGCGCTCCAAAAAACAACACGCCGATTCACTATGGCTCCTTTCGCTCCTTCCTACTTTAAGCTGCTTGAAATATTCGCTTTTCTAAGTAGACATTTGGGACCCTTGTGAGGCTCCAAAATTATTGTGGTAATCGTGCTTCTAATTCCTTTAATCTTCATAATTTTCTTAAGCAGAACATCTCTGAACTCTTCAAGACAGGAAGCAGAAACTAAAGAAACAATATCATATTCTCCTGCAACTTCATAGACTTCTTCGATGCTCTTAAGTTCTGAGAGGGCCAATAAAACCTTCTCTTTTTGGGATTTCTCCACGAATATGTTTACAGATGCTAATAGTCGATTCATTGATCTTACATTCCTTTCTCTAAAGGGTTCTGGTTTATCCAGAACTCTTTACACATTATCGTTTTTTTTCTCCCTTGAACTTTATACTCCTGTAACCTTCACCATATAAACTTATTGTTATTTGTACATAATTTCATAGAAAATCTGAACTAATTTACATAATAATGTATAAAAATTGGAAACATAACTTATCACTTATTTTAAGCCCAGAAACCTGGTTTAAATAGTCGTTTTTGAAAAACCTTGCTCCCGCCGAGAAAAAAACAAATTAAAGCTCCTCTCAAAAACGGGCTTGTATTCATTATAAGTTTTAAACATAGGTAAGTTAGAAAGTCCAATATGGTCACAGAGGACTTAAGTTCACCGATGATTGGATGCGCATCTATATGTATTATAACAAATCTGTCGCAAGTCAGGTTGCACATTTTGGACCTTTATGAGTACTCAATACAATTGAACTTACTGTGCTCTTCACGCGATTTATCTTCATAATCCTGTTATTCATAATATCCCTAAATGATTCGATGTCTGAGGCTGAAACAAGAGTAACAAGGTCAAATTCCCCTGTTACCTCGTAGAGTTCCTCTACTGCACCTATTTTGGAGAGGGCACCAATGACTTCATCCGTAAAGGGATGCCTGCACAAAAATGTTTACAAAAGAATGCAATTCATGCATTTAATTCACCTGCAATTGCTTCAGCACTTTCTATCTTTTAAATAAAGATAGTGTTTTACTTTTCTGTAGGCTTTCTTCGTCGGTTCAATCAAGAAAGTCACCACAATTATTTTGAACCCTGATCCAGAATTGAAACTTCACAAAACTTTTATACGATAGTCCATTAACTTGAAATTATGCCAACTGTAAAAGATTTTATGACAACCAACGTCATCACAATTGGTGTTAATGAAACTGTGCTTTACGCTGCAAAACTAATGCACAACCAAGATGTAGGCGATCTTGTAGTAATGGAAGGCAACGTGCCAAAGGGTATAGTTACTGAAAGGGATTTGGTTAGGAGAGTTATGGCCCTGAAAAAACCGCTTGAAACCAAAGTCTCTGAGATAATGTCAGATCCGCTAATAACAATTGAGGATCAAGCCTCAATAAGAGAAGCCGCGAGGAAAATGGTCAAGTACAAAATCAGGCGACTTCCCGTTACGAAAAATGCTGCATTAGTAGGAATAATAGTGGCTTCCGATTTTGCTAAACACGTCAGCAAGAGAACCTTTAGTGAAGAAATAATAGCTGCTATGAGTCGCTATCCGTTCGCCGACGCCAAAAAATGATGGGCAGCCAACGGGTGTTCCAAGATTAGTTCGCGAAATATCTAATGCTTCTGAATTAATTCCGCCTAAGCTGAAGAAAATTCTGCTCTAAATAATAGAGTAGAACTCCAACATATTTTTAGCACAAGCTAACTTGTTTACTACATACGTCACGTTAAAGTTAAAAATACTGTTTGATTTGTTGGAAAACTATAAATATGTCCTACACATGTGCAAATAGGCAAGACGACCCATATGTCTAAAATACTAGCATTCGTTGATATTTTTGTAGAATCTCCCGAAATGGACAATGTTCTTGAATCCCTTCGCAAACTTGAAAACCTCGAAGAATTGTACGAGGTAACAGGGGAATTTGACCTTGTTACCTTAGTCTCAGCTTCTGACATAGAGGAGTTCCGAGACGTTCTCAAAAACAGAATTATGAAGATTAAAGGAATAAAAAGCACCGTCAGCTCAATTGTACTGAAAGCACATAAAGGACCTAAATGCCAAGAAGAAATTAAGTCGCCCTCAACAACCTAATTTCATTTTTGACGAGTTAACTTTTAGTAAATTAAGCTATATTTTTATTGTATAAAAGAAATCGCTGACAATCTTTTAAAAAAGTTGAAAAATTGGTAAAGCAGTTTTTCTGCTTTTAAATTATTCCATTGGGGCGAGGGCAATGGATGTTTCTGTGCGGATGACGTTTGGATCTTTTTCGATAATTTTGTAGACTACTTGGTTTATGTTCTCAAGTGCAGGTGCCTCCAGGATTACAACTGCATCGTATCTGCCGAAGATAGCGTCTGCGACTATTGTTTCTTTGACTTTTTCTTTTATTTTTTTGACAACGTCTAGTGAGGTGCCTGGTTTGGTGCTTAACAAGATGTATGCTTTCATTTTATTCTTTTTCTCCATGCAAATCTTTTGTTTAATATTACTTGATTGTACTATACCTTTGTATATAAATTTTATGTAATACTGAATAGATTTCAGCATAACAATGAATATACTAAACTCTTGTTTAACACCAAATAGAAAAAATAGTTACACGTTTAAAAACCTCTTCACATTTCAAAAAACTAAAGTGTGATCTTAAAATCCTCTTTCACAACATTTAGAGTAATGTTAGTCATAGTTTTCTTGATGTGAGGAGTTACAAGCAAATTCTTAAGTAAAGTATTCAGACTATCCCTATCCTTAAGCTTAACAACTGCAACTATATCAAAATCACCTGTAATCTCATAAATGGTAATGACATTAGACATTTGAGAGAGTTCATTCTCTAAGTTTTTGAGGTATCCGCCTTCAGTTTGAATAAAAATAACAGCAGTCAAATCATATCCTAGTTTAATTGGGTCAAGAATAGCGGTGTAGCCTTTTAGGATGCCTTTTTCTTCAAGGTTTTTGATTCTTGAAGCCGTCATTACACCTGATATCTGGATTTTGTCAGCTATTTTTCGCAAGCTTAATTGGCAATCAGCCTGCAAAATATTTAGAATTTGGATATCAATTTCATCGATTTCTGAGTTTTCAATCAGTTTTTTTCTCACAATGACATCTTCGTGCAGTAACTTATCTAAAGCTGGGTTAAAGTCAGAATTCTGGATTCACAGTAGTTTCCTGGTTTCCCGGATTTTGACTTAACGTCTGTCAGACTATTTTTGCTTAACCTGCACACTTATTATACTCCCCTATTTAAAACTACCCAACTGGACATAAAAATGAGCACAACATACCCACTTGTTTAAAACGCAGGCCTAGTTGTTTTAAAACTGGTTCAAGCGCCAAATAGCTTGTAAACTCTTGGGGTACAAAAAACTTATAATGCCACAACCGCTTCTTTGCCATAAAAGGCGCACCCAATTATGAAGTTTGGCTCATTTACGTTTCAACCTCAAAAACCCCAAGGCTTCGACTTTCACGTTCTCCGCGTAAAGATAGAAACTGGCACGAGGCTTCAACCAGTCAAAGACATGTACAGCAACATCGCGGTCTTTGCAGACAACGTTGCTGTAAAAGACCATCCTGACTGGATTTCGCAATCACCGCTAGGACCTGCCAAGATGGGAAACGCCAACTTTAACATTTACTGGAACGTCGTTTGCGCAACTCAGCCTGAACACCGAGAGGAACAATTAAAGTATATATCCGCTGTCGATAAGCAATCCCCGGGAGTTTGGTTAAACAACCAGTATTTCGCTGACCATGGCCACTGCATATGTACACGCTGCAGCGAATTGTGGAAAAAGAGCGGTTTGAGCTGGGTTGAATGGCGCAGAAAAGAAGTCACCGATTACATAAGTCAAATTCGAGACGTAGTCAAAAAAGAACTCGTCCTAAGCATCCAACCCGACCCGGTAACCTCCCTTGAACGTTACGGCGTAGACTTCGACGATTTAGCAAAGTACGCCGACGCTTTCAACGTTGTAATGTTCAGCAAAAACTATGCAACCCCATGGTACTTTGAAATGCTTGCCCGAAACTTCAAAAAACTCCTCAAGAAACCCTTCTACATCAGCCTATACGTTTACGGTCCAGGCGACAACCCCCAAGACGTACCAACCCCCGAAGAATTGATTACGGTTACAGTTCGGTGTGCACGGGCAGGCGCAGACGGATTCCTCTACTTGACAGATGGTGCAAGCCAGATGGTAGATTTTCAGAAGGCAGCAGTAGGAAACACTCAGCTAAGAGAGCGGCTTAAGAGTTATGGCGGTCAACCGGTCAAAGAGGTCCTTGATCGGGTTGCAAGTTGGGAGAAAATTGTCAAATAAGATTGATTTGGGCTGATTATTCAAGAGCCCTTCAACATGAACCTTGTTGCTTCGCCGTTATGTTTTTATCGAGTATTGAGTAAACTTTGGGATAAATTGGGGATGTTGCCTTGGATTTATTATTAGAGGTAGGTAAAGCCGCCTTAGCACTTTTTATAATTGTCGATCCCCTTGGTAACATCCCTATTTTCATGGGCTTAACCGACAAGATGGAAGATGCTCCAAGGAAGAAAGTCTTCAATACAGCAACTATCGTTGGCACGATCCTGTTGCTTGTTTTCGCTTTTACTGGAACTGAGATTTTGACTCTTTTTGGACTGTCAATTTTCAGTTTTGAAGTAGCAGGAGGCATTCTATTGCTCATTATTGCTATTAGAATATTGATTTTGGGAAGTATGCATGAGAACGTCGATTCTCCAGAGAGTTTAGGTGCAGTTCCGATTGCGATTCCCTTGCTGGTCGGTCCTGGCGCCATAACCACGACAATATTTAGCATTCAGCTCTATGAAAACGCTGTACCTGCAATCTTGGCAGTTCTAATCGTGATGGCTGTAACATGGGTTATCCTCAGATACATCAATAGAATTTACAAAGTGCTTGGCAAAACAGGTTCGTTAGTCATAGCAAGAGTTATGGCGTTGCTCATAGCAGCAATCGCAATCCAATACATCTTAACTGGCTTAACGCATTTCATGGCATTAACACACTAATCCAGTGTAATCTAAAACCAATACTCAGGATTTCTAACCAAATCCCCATCAAACATTAAATAAAAGCCATTTCAAATGTAGTTTAAAACGTGAGCATTATGCGGTCAGAATGTAACGGTTGCAAAAAAACTTTTTCCGGCAAAGGTCTAGCTGTGAGTATTAACAATGAAGAACGAACTTATTGTGCAGATTGCCTTTGGAAACTCCAAAAAGAATATGCCCAGAAAAAATCCTGTGAAGAATGCGGTCACTTCGATGATGAATCTTGCAGTAAGCGCGGGAAAACTTTGGTGCCCGTAAAAGCTGGGTTTAACACGTACTTTGTGCAGGCTGAAACGTGCAAGGATTTCTCTACAGACAAAAAAGATAACGCAAAAAAGAAAAATGAACAGACTGAGGAGCAAAAAGAAGCAGCCGCGCTCGTCAAAAAACTGACTGAGAAAGGACAAACTCTAACCGTTTACTGTTGCCACTGTGGAGCGCCACAAAAAATAGGTGCAAAAGCACCTGAAACCCAAAACACTTGCGCGAGATGCAAGGGCGATTTAGAAGTCATAAACCTTGCCAAATTCATCAAACAACACCAACCATAATTTTTTGTGGCAAAACTTGCAAGTAACGGGTTACGTAAATGAACGCAACCTTTTTTCTATTTCAAAAAACTTAATTTTTATAGCCATCAAATGCGATAACGAAGAGTCGAAATGGTTTTTTATCGAAGTTAATTGAAACGCTTATTTGCTTATTCTTCGTAAGCTTGTTAGTGAAAGTTTTGGCAAACAACAATCAAGCGGCCAGCGGTGTTTCTGTAAGCAGATCAGCTTTAGGGGTTTTGTTCTCAGTTGTATTCCTCGATAACCTTGGGTTTGCCATAGTTGTTCCCTACCTATACTTTTACGTGGTTGCTCTTGGAGGATCCCCCTTCCTATACGGAGTCCTTTTGGCATCCTACGCCCTGATGTCTTTTGTTTCTACTCCTTTTCTGGCAAGGTTCAGCGACCGTTTTGGAAGAAGAAAGATTCTCCTTTTAGGGTTGGCAATTTCTAGTTTTAGCTACTTCATCTTCGGCGCTGCAAATGTAATTTGGCTGTTGTTTTTAGGAAGGATGCTCTCAGGAACTACCGCTGCGACAGTGCCTGTGGCCCAAGCTTATGTTGCAGATGTTACCACCCCTAACCAGAGATTGAGGTATTTGGGGCTTTTAGGCGCAGCAGCGGGAATTGCATTCATTTTAGGTCCTGCCATCGGTGGAACCCTGAGCAGCTTGTTTGGCTATGCGGTACCATCATTCTTGGCTTCTGCGCTGGCATTCACAAACCTGGTTTCAGCATATTTCTTGCTTCCCGAGCCCAAAAGCTTCAACATAAAGAAAACCGTAGTCTCCTTCCGCAACCTTCTCAATGTTCTGAGAAAGCAGAAAATTGCTCTGCTCTTGACAATTTACTTTCTCTTCTTTGTTTCATTTGTGTTCTTGCAGGCTTCGCTTTCACCCTGGTTGCAGAGAGTTTTCGGTTTCGGCGCCTTCCAGACTGGACTGGTTTTCTTCTTAGTAGGAGGAGTTAGCGTATTCACCCAAGCTATTTTGTTACCTTTACTAAGTAAGAGGTTTAGTCGATTGACCATTACATTGCTCGGCATCGCGTTTTTCGTTGTTGGACTTGGTGCATTAGCTGTTATTTCGAATCTTGCACTTATGCTGGTCGTTGCCGTTGTGTTTTCGTTTGGCTTCGGAATCCAGTACGTTACAGTTAACACTTTAATTTCGCTGAATAGCCCAGAAAATGCTCAAGGCGGCGCGTTGGGGGTTGCATGGGCAATCGCAGGCCTCGCACAGACAGTAGCGCCCGTTCTGGCTGCAAGTGTGTTTTCTTTTGGTGTTTCAGCAGGCTTTGATGGGCTGGCGTTTGTCGTTTCGGCGATAATTTCAGTTGCGACTGTTCCATTGGTTTTGAGTTTCAAAAAAGCCGATAAATCTTAGCCCGGTTAAAATCAGATCGAATTTCTTTTTTCAAAAAAGCTTTTTTACTAAGAACTAAATCGATGGAATTGCTTCCCGATAAATTCCATTGAGCTTCGCGTGGTCATTTCATATGCAATGCTTTAAATGGAAAGCAGATGTTAGCTGATGTTAGCTGGTGAATTCAAATGTGCAACTGGGGAATCGTTAAAAAATTTAGTTCATGGATTGGAATTGTTTTAATTGTGTTTACGGTTTTAGCCGGACTATTGAATTATGCAATAAATAGGGTCATGTATTCGTCAGCTGCTCCTTTAGAATTGTTTGTTTATAACTTCATAATTGCAATGTTACCGTTCTTGACCGCAGCAGTCGTTTCATTTACGGTGGCGGCTCTTAGCGGACAACAAGAAAAACAAAAAATGGAAAAAGAACATGAAACAACCAAAACTGCAGGCACCCAACCCGAACTAGACACCTTCACGAAGACACCGACCTAAACTTTCCTTTTAAGAGCAGTAACACTTCTTTGTTTATTCTTGTGCGAGTTTTTAAATTTCCTTAAAACCGTTGCCTATAGGTCATTTTCAAAGTTAATTGTAACGTCTTACAAGGACAGATACATATCGTAAGTAGACATATTTGATATATACATCCATACGATACCGCAATATACAATTAAAGTAAAAGGAGGAATTTGTATTGGATAAGTGTATGAGGTGCGGTTGCACGACGAGTGAAACTAAAATTCGCGGTGAAGAGATCACAGTCGCATGCAAGAATTGTAGTACTGATCGGTTTAAAATGTGGTTTTGATCTTCAAAAGGCGCTTAATTTTGATTACAAAAAGGCAAATTTGTACAGGACTATTGAGAACGAATTGATGCACATAGAGTTAAGAATTAGGTATTTGAAAGGAGCCCAAAGCAAGTTAACTCGAGATTATTTGTAATGTCGGGTCAGCGAACCAACAATAAGTATTAGCGGTTACATCACGTCCGCCCAACCAAGGAACTAATGAATTGATTTGAACAGGATTACAAGAGTGGATAGCGCCAGTTGTTACATAAGTGTAATATGTTGTTGGAACGTAAAAATTCCAAGTCACCAACGTCCAATCTGTTCCCCACGGAACATAAGTTGTTCCACCAGTCAAAGTACTATAATTTTGGGCGATTTCTGCATCATTGGGATGGCCTGCTTGATGTCCTTCTGAATCAATAGTTGCTATCCCGTAACCTCTTGAACTGTTGATGTAAAAATCCCAACCTATCTCAACTCCAGAATAAGGGTCACCACTCGAAAAGCTGTTACTTTTTATCCAAGCTGAAAACACAATATGGTCGCCTGGCTTAACATTTATCCAGGCTCCGTCAACTTCTCTTGTTCCTCTAACGTAATCTGGTCCTACTCGGATGCTTGGAGAACTGTTGTGTAATGTGCTTTTGTCAAGAGATGCATAAGATAAAGCTGCACCATTCATGTCTGCATAGAACGCACTCAGAGGCTCCAAATTAGAGTTATTTGGTTGAACAAATAAAAAATGGGCAAAAATAGGGGAAACCATTGCAATAAAGACTGTAAGAAAGGCAAAAGATTTTTTCATCATCTACCTTTCTTGCCTCCCCTTATTCGAAAGTAAACTAAGTTCATAAAAGTCATATACAACTCATAATATTTATTCAATCGACAGGTTAGCCGTTTCTTAGTTTGTAAATTTACTAAATTGAGCTAGTTTAACGCGATTAAATATTGATTGAATCTTAGATTTTCCAGGAGAGCGCAAACTTCCGTTTGAATTTACAAACATTTAAGGTAATGTATCAGCTGCTGAAATTCGCCGGTTTTTTTCATCCGCTTATTTTGAAGCATTTCCTCTATGTTAGACTTGATGTAGAGTCCACCAGGAGGATACAGTTGACGCGCTACAAGGGTAAAGACTTTGCAGTTTTCCTTTCGTATCACTTCTTCTTTGAATCGCCATTTGAACGGAGTTCCGGGTGGAAGTAGAGTTTCGGAAAGAACGATAACTGCAAAATTCTTCACATTGGTGGTTCCTTCGAGCTCATTGAATCTAAAGCGAAGCACCTTGTTAGGGTCTTCCCGCTTTCCGTTTTCCAAAGTTTTGCTACCGACACCGTTATTTCTTACTTCTATTGCCATTTTCACATTGTCAACCGGGAAGGTTTCTTGGTTGGGGTCTACGCCGCTTTTAAGAAGGAGCAAATCATTTTTGATCTTTGATCCTTGAATTGTTACTTCTGGAACCGTCGAAAGATTAAGGTTTCTTCTCAAGAGGTGGTTGCGTACTACTATTTCCGTTGGATTTCCAGATTTCTCGCGAGCAATTTTGTCGTTTTTCTGTCTCTCAAATTCGTCACAGACCTCAACAAGCATCATGTATTCTTCATCGATGACTGTTAGGAATGGTTGCTTGGAATAATTAGGCATGAATAGAGTTATGTTCTTCCCACGTAAAAGTATTAATCTAGAGATTTTATTCAAATTCAGGAACAATGTTGCTGGATGTTTGCCTTTCAACTTTTCCGTTCATACGAGATGAGTTTAAGCAAGCTCCTTAAGGGTGAATACCAAAAAATAGCTGCAGAATTAACATGGAAATGGCGCGGACGTTAGGTTTACACCCACGTCTAAATTCCATTCGAAAAATGTTTGTAATTAAAAAAGTAACCGCTTTTTTCAAGACCGCTACCCAAAACAGGACACTATGCAGCATCCTAATGCATCCAGCATAAGCGAAGATTTAGGTAAACAGTTTCTTGTTCGAGTAGTTGAAATCTGCGATACACTCGCAAAGAACTCGCCATAGCCCTGCACACCGAGGAGGCGGCGAGTAAACCCTTTTTCATTTTTTATAAACTGTTTTACATTGGGCTTTTTCAAATTGTTTTTATGTGAGACTGTCCTAGTTACGAGTGGTGTTTTAGAATGGTTGAAGATTTTGAACAAGACGATTTCGACATGATTGACCCGTCAGCCAAAAGAGTTCTTGTAGTCCTTTCCCAATTTGAGAAAGGTCTCCTAGTGACGGTGGACCTCTTACACAAAAAAACAGGTTTGATGCCTGAAGCCTTAAACGATGCAGTGCGGCACCTGTCAAAATCCAAGCTCATCGACAATCCTGAGCCGGAAAAAAGACATGGCCCCTACGAGTTCAACACAGTCGAAATAAGCGACTTTGGAAGACAAGTGCTAGCGAAATTCGGATAAAACTCTACAACTAAGCCCTCATCTTAACTACAATGACACTTTTTCTTTTTAAAAGTATAAACAAAATAAAGAGATAATCTCATTAAAGTGCGCGCTGTCTGGAATGTTTGGAAGTTAAGACGTGATCTTAATTATTGCGCGAGCTGAAATAAATCGATGTTTTTATTGCTTATTTTCCAAAATAGCTGATGACCAATCCTAATTTGCCAAAAGGAGCAAAGCGTGCGATGATAGATTTACACAATATCGCGCGTTAGCAGCATTTAAGAGTTCGTGTTAGCTTACTTTGAGCAAAGCCTGATAACGACACCTTGCAAGGCGCAAATTTCTGAACCCAATTTGGGCTTAATTATTGAAAATATCTTCATAAATAAGCTTAAAATGGAAATAATGGCGCGGGATGTGGGAATTGAACCCACGCGGCCTTTCGACCACAGACTTAGCAGGCCTGCCCCATACCAGGCTTGGGGAATCCCGCACGCCTCTTTTTCAGCAATCCATTATACTGTATTTCAATTAAACCTTTCTGGGAATTAAGACTACTGGATTTCTAAGACCGATCCTAATCGAATTTTCACCATTAAACCTAAATCGTCCCACTCGTGAATAATTATGGAGACTTTCTTTTTGGCAGGTAAAAGTATGGCACCTATGAAAAAATTCAAAACCATGGATGAATACATCGCTTCGTTCCCAAAAAATGTCCAGACTATTCTGCAAGAAATTAGACAAACAATCCACAACGCCGCACCAAAAGCCGAAGAAGCAATCAGCTATTCGATGCCAGCTTTCAAGCAAAACGGCGTACTGGTGTGGTTTGCAGCTTTCAAAAATCATATTGGCTTTTTTCCGACAGCTTTAGGAGTCGAGGCATTCAAGGAGGAATTGAAGGGTTATGAAATTTCTAAGGGCACCATCAGATTTCCTTTGGATAAGCCGATTCCGTTTGATTTGGTTAAGAAAATAGTGGAATACCGAGTTAAAGAAAACTTGGCTAAACCTAATTTATCTGGTACTGATTAGGATTTAAAAAGTTAATTACAAATTCGTTTTTCTGCTTCAATATAGTTTAAAAGGTTGACCTTGTTAACTATTGTCTTGCAGGTTTTTCTGCAAAAATGAAGTCATGATGGTGCCTGAATGGGGATTAAACTTTCAAAGTCCGATATAGCGTTTATTAAACAACTGCCAGTTTGCCGCTTAGCAACTGCAACCGAAGAGTGTGAACCAGTCGTTCGCCCGGTTTGGGCTATTTTCGATGGCGCAAACATCTACTTTGCCTCTGACCCCGACACACCCAAACTGGAGCATATCGAAGCAAACCCGCAGGTTTCCTTAGTCTTCGACGATTACGATGAGAAAAACTGGTCGATTATCAAAGGCATTCGTGTGCAGGGCGAGGCAGAGATTATGCTGAACGGCAAAGAGTACCGCTATGCACATGACCTTCTCAAAGAAAAATATCCCGAGTACGCAAGTCCTGAAGGCAGCTGGAAAGAAGGCGACGTACCCATAATCAAAGTTACTCCAACGAGTTTTAATAAATGGAGTTCCGGAACCTGGAAAAAATAGGCAAATCCCAACCGTTTCAAATCGTAAATTTAATTTTTTGTAAATAGAAGATTCTTTGAGGCTTACTTTTTTTGAAAGAAGAAAGATGGCGCAACAATCTTCTTCTTCTCTTGGAAGAATTCAGTATACGGTGAAGACCCAAAAAGCCCAACAGAATAGCCCAGAATAGCGCTTATCGAAAAGCTTATCCCAGAACTGCAACACCTAGAATCTAGGTGCAAATGGGATGTCTCTTGAATCGGGCAGAAAATTAGGATACATCGCTAGTTTAATTTCAGTTATCGTGCCAATTGTGGCGATTATCGGAGTAGTAGTTTTTGTCATATCTCTAGTTGCGACTGCTGCTAGCAGATTCAGTACGGGAACTGTTGTTGGGCCCTTCTTTGGTCTTACTGCCGGATTTATCTCCCTCTTTATTGCCGTGGGAGCCCTCGGATTAGTTGGGTTTATCCTGTTCCTCGTGGCCATGCATCGCTTATCCAATTACTACAATGAACCAGTCATTTTCAAAAATGTCCTATATGCATTCATTCTAAGCGTAGTTTCAGGCGTAATTGTTTTGGTATTAGACTTTGGATTCATACTGTCCGCGATAGCCGGGATTTCACAAACAAGTACTTCATCAACTCCAACGCCTTTTCCACAATTTATTCTAGTTTATGTAGCAGTACTTGGCGTATCTCTTACCTTTGCAGTAGTTAACGCTGTACTCTATATGCAAGCGTTCAACAAGTTAGCTGAAAAATCAGGAGTAGGCGATTTCAAAACGACTGGCTTACTCTACTTGATTGGAACGTTGCTAACAATCGTGGCATTTGGGGGCATATTAGTTTGGATTGCGTGGATTTTCGCAGCAATGGGATTCAACAAACTAAAAACACAACCAACTACAAACCTAACCGTTTCTTACCCCGCCCCTCCCCCACTGTCAAACTCTATACAAACCAAACGTTGCCCCAACTGCGGAACCCAAAACCTAGCTGACGCACTCTACTGCAGCAACTGCGGAAAACCACTATAAAAACACAAAAATTCAAGCAACCAAGGGCTTTTCTCCATCCTAACTCAATTCTTACAAAAAATTTTATATCCCAGTGCCTGCTCCTTTTAAATACAAGTTGTGATTATATGGCAGTCAAAATTTCACCAGACTATATTGACCTTCTAAACAAGGCAGTCGAACGCGAAATTCAAGTTTCTCTACAATATATTCTCCAGCACGCAAAAATGGAGAAATTGGTACGTAGAACCATCCCAGAAAACATCCTACTAGACAAAACAACCTACGATGCAGTCGGGAAGTTCCTAAGAGAAATTTCCATCCAAGAAATGAAACATGCAGCCAGCATCATAGAACGCATTTACTACCTCGGCGGTCAGGCATCAACCAAATCAGCCAAAGTTACCATAGGAGACAGCATAAGCGAATTCGCCAAGTTAGGTGTAACAGCTGAAGAAGAAGCCCTAACACTCTACCGTGAAATTATCGGAACCGCCGGAAAGATGGGCGATTGGGAAACACGGGAGCTTTTCGAGAAAATCTATGGCGAAGAAGAAGGCCATTTGTTTAAATTCCAAGAATACACAAAGTTCGAAGATGAAAAAGACGTACCAAGCAAGGTGCCTCTACCGGAATGGAGAAAGGTCTTCACCGAGGACTACTTCACACTCCTAAACAAGGCAGTATCGGCTGAAATCACAGGAATAATCCAATACACTAACCAGCATGAAAAAATGGCGTTCCTCGAACTTAGAATGAAAAACACTGCCTTAGAAGCCATCATGGAAGGCAACAAAGCAGCTGTTGTAAGCAAAATCCTCAAAGAAGTCTTCATGCAAGAAATGGACCACCTAGAAAAAATCAGCGAACGCATCTACCTCCTCGAAGGCGAAGCAACATGGAAACCAGACCCATTACCAGTCATCGGCAAAACAGCCCAAGAATTCTTAGTCTTAGACCATGCCCTAGAAAGCAGCGCGATAACTCTCTACCGCCAAATCATCGCTGAAGCACTCAAACGTGGAGACACCACTACAAGACGCATGTTCGAAGATATAATAATCCAAGAAGAAAACCACTTCTGGACCTTCGACGACTTCGTAAGATAAAAAACAACTCCCTTTCCCTATTTTTTGGGGACCCATAATTTTTTGTTTATCAGACAATAAAAATTTTCAAACGTGAGACAGAATGGTAATTGATAGTATAAATTGGATGGCAGGCGGCCCTCAAGGAAGCGGTGTGGATTCAGCATCCACTATATTTGGCAGAGCTTGCGGCTACGGCGGTTTGTATGTTTTTGGGAGAAGAGAATACCACTCAAACATCAAAACCATGCACAGCTACTTTCTCCAACGCATAAGTAAAGAGCCAACTTTAGCCAACATTAGCGACGTGAACTTGCTTGCGGCTTTTGATGCAGAAACGGTGGTGCGTCATGTTAGCTGAAGTTGTAAGTGAAGGAGGAATAATTGTTGATTCACGCGACCTCGGGATAAACGTCCTAAAAGATATAGCGACGTTCAGTGAAGATTACAAAACTCAAATCCAAGCTTTTATGAAAGAAAATAATGTTGGCGAAACCATCAACGATTTCCTAAATTACGCCAAACAGAAAAACATTCAAGTTTTCGCTGTTCCATACATGGATTTGCTTAAGCAAATCGGCGAAAAACTCCAAATAGAAAAAGTCAGCACACTCGAAAGAATGATAAACGTTCTCACGATCGGGGTATCCTTTGCGCTTTTAAAGTATGATCGAAAACTAGTCGAAAATGCAATCAAAGCAACATTCCACGAAAAAATCGCCGAAATGAACGTCGTAGCTGTAGACACCGCCTTCGATTATGCCGAGCAAAACTTTAATGTGAACAATTTCAAGCACAAACTCGAAAAAATGGACATAAAAGAACCGAGGATTTTCCTGACGGGAAACCAAGCTGTCGCCATGGGCAAAGTCCTCGGAGGATGCAGAGTCCAAACATACTACCCAATCACCCCCGCCGCAGACGAGAGCGAATACCTCGAAGCCCACGAAATCCTCAAGACGCGCAAAGGCGAAGAAGCCATAATCGTTCTACAAACAGAAGATGAGATCGCCGCCGTCAACTCGGCTTCAGGCGCATGCCTAACGGGTGCACGAGCAGCGACGAGCACGTCGGGTCCAGGTTTTTCTCTGATGGCTGAAGGCTTAGGATGGGCAGGAAACAACGAAGTACCATTAGTAATAACATACTACCAGCGTGGTGGACCCGCAACGGGACAGCCCACACGACATAGCCAACAAGATTTACGATTTGCAATTCACGCAGCTCACGGAGAATTCGCGAGAATTATCTTGGCATCGGGCGACATTGAGGAATGCTTTTTTGATGCGGCTGAGGTTTTCAATTTAGCTGAGAAGTACCAGATGCCAGTTATTCATTTACTCGATAAGGGCATGGCCAATTCTTCACAGACTTACCCAGTCTTTGATTATGCGAAAGTAAAGATTGACCGAGGCCTAATCGTGGGTGAAAAAGAGCTTGAAGGCAAACCCTACAAGCGTTTCGAATTCACAGAAACAGGCGTATCCCCGCGAGCATTCCTTGGAACAAAGAATGGCATGCAATGGTACAGCGGCGATGAACACAACGAATCAGGCAACATAAACGAAGAACCCATAATCAGAAGAAAAATGATGGAGAAACGCCTAAAAAAGCTCGAATTAGTCGATAAAGAAGTGCCACTGGAAATGAAACTGAACTTTTTTGGCGACAAAGACTCAGAGAACATTGTTGTCAGTTGGGGATCTCCTAAAGGCGCAATAATCGAAGCAGTCAACCAACTCAAAGACGAAGGCTTCAAATTAGGCTTCATCCAGATTCGCATGATTCATCCTCTTCCCTCTGATTACCTAAAACAGATGCTGGTGGGTAAAAAACGCGTAATAGATGTAGAAGACAACGCGACCGCACAGCTCGGCGGAGTAATAACCGAGCATACAAGCATCAAACCCAACTTTTATATTCTCAAATATACGGGACGACCTATGATGACGACCGAAGTTTATCAGGCAATTAAAGCAGTTTTAACAGATCAAGCAGCTGAGAAGCAGGTGTTAATGCTTGGCGCATAAAGCTTCAGAATACAAAAACGACGTTTACGTTGACTGGTGTCCAGGCTGTGGCGACTACGGAATCCTGAGCGCTTTGCAGATAGCGCTGGCTGAACTCAACTTGGAACCCCACAACGTAGTTGTGGTTTCAGGAGTTGGTAACGCTGCAAAAACGCCGCACTTCGTTAAAGTTAACGGCGTCCATACTCTCCACGGCAGACTCTTGCCTTTCGCTATGGGCATTAAAGTTGCTAACCCAGGTCTTGAAGTCATCGGAGTGGGAGGCGACGGCGACGGACTAGGAATTGGTGCGGGACATTTCGTCAATACGGGACGCAGAAACATTGACATGGCCTACCTGCTCTATAACAACGGAGTCTATGGTCTAACAAAGGGGCAAGCTTCACCAACCCTTCGACTTGGAATGCAAACAAAATCACTTCCAAAACCAAACATCAACGATGCAATTAATCCAGTTGCCCTCGCCATAACAGCGGGCTATACATTTGTTGCAAGATCCTATGCATTCGATGTCATGCACCTCAAGAACACTATCAAGCAGGCCATCGAACACAAGGGTTTGGCTCTTGTTGAGTGCTTGCAGCCTTGCCCAGTTTACAATGACATAAACACCAAAGACTGGTACAACGGCGAAGACCGCAAAGATGCCGCAGGCAAACCGCAATCAAGACTCTACAAACTCGAAGAAGCAGGCTTTGACCCAATAGTACACGATGCCGGTGAGGAGTTCAAGAAAAGAGTGGCTGGCTTAGAGAAGGCGCAGGAATGGGGCGACAGAATCCCGATAGGGGTATTCTACAAAAACGAGTTAAAACCAACTTTCCAAGAACGCTTTGCCCAAAGAATACCCTTCTACCTCCAGAACCCACCAGCTAAACAGCAACTTAAGGACGAAAACGGCGTTTCCACCCTTGATCTAAGCGAATTCATGGATGACCTGAAAACAAGTTAGTTGAAAAAACCTAAGGAGTTTCTCCTTTCTCCTCAAAAACAAATCCTCACCACAGAATATAAACCGCTATTTCCGCAATCGACATGTCTCGTTCAGATTACTTTTCTTCTTCATCATCAAAGTAGCAGGCTTCAGTAAACCTTGGAGTACAAACACAGTAAAATACCAGATCAATCTGACCTGTATTGGTTATTTTCTGCGAGGAACCTGGTGGAATGACAATAACGTCTCCAACACCCACATTAGTCGGTTCTAAGCCGCTAAAAAGCACCTTTCCCTCTCCAGCTGTTATGATGTAGATTTCCTGAATTTTCACAAGGTGATGAGCTTTGGTCGTAACTCCAGGCTTTACTGTCGCGCGCGCGATTGAAACGTCTTTGTCGCTGAAATTTTCAGCTATATAACAGCGTTCTGGGGTTAAATACTCGTGTGGAGCGTTAACTTTTACAATTTTTGGTTGCAAAATTTCACCGTTTCTCATGTTTTGTTTATCAAGATACGTGGTATCTGATGGATATGAAGTACTTTGATTATATTGTTTGCGCAAGCCTTAACCGATGGATTATTTGGTTGAAAACGGGTTTTTTTAGCTAATAGACGTTTTTTGTGTTTTTTTTATTTCAGGTTTTTTGTTTAAACTTTATGGAGTTTATCGGGGGTTTGTTGATCGTTTTGCATGTTTAATGTGAAATCAACTTATATACGCGCTAAATGTAGTGTGTAGTTAATTCAATTAACACTATACACTAACCTGAGAATGTCAAACCTATGAGATGCCCCTTCTGCAACTCCGAAAATTCAAAAACCCTTGAAACACGCGATTCCCCAGAGAACACTACACGCAGACGCAGAGAATGCATCAACTGCAACAAACGCTACACTACCTACGAATACTTAGAAACTGTGGAGCTCATGGTCAGAAAAAAAGACGGCGAACTCCAACGCTTTGACGTAAACAAAATAATCCGCGGCTTACAGAAAGCATGCGAAAAAAGACCAGTAAACATGAACCAAATCAACGAGTTAGCAGGGAAAGTACGCCAAGATCTTATGCTTAAAGGAACCGAGGAAGTTGCATCAGGAGAAATTGGCGATCTAATAATGAAACACCTGAAGAACCTGGATCGTATCGCATACATCCGGTTTGCTTCAGTTTACAAGCAGTTTGAAGAGCCTGAAGATTTCAGGAAATTACTCTTGGAAGTGAAAAAACAATGAAGTTTGTACTAAAACGTGATAGCAAATTAGAACCATTCGATCAAGAACGTATTACAACCGCCATTTGGAAAGCTGCTAAAGCAGTAGGCGGAAAAGATAAAGAACAGGCTAAACGAATCAGCGACGAAGTTGTAACTTTACTAAATAAACGATACGGCGACGATGGTGTACCCACAGTTGAGGAGGTCCAAGACCTCGTTGAAAAACGATTAATCGAAAACGGACATGCCTCAACAGCGAAAGCATACATCCTTTACCGCAAACAGCACACCGACATGCGTGAATTAGCATCATTGTTGAGTTCATCAGACATGGTGGACCAGTACCTTGAAGTCGAAGACTGGCGAGTCAAAGAGAACAGCAACATGAGCTACTCATTGCAAGGACTAAACAATTATCTCTCATCCACAGTCATCGCCAAATACTGGATTGCCCGCATCTACCCATCAAGCATAGCGGACGCGCACTTCTCAGGAGACATACACATTCACGATTTAGGTGTCCTTGGACCTTATTGTGTAGGTTGGGACGTAAGCGACCTATTACTTTCAGGATTCGGCGGAGTCTCAGGCAAAATAGAGAGCAAACCAGCAAAACACTTCCGCACAGCACTCGGACAAGTAGTAAATTTCTTTTACACATTACAAGGTGAAGCCGCAGGAGCTCAAGCGTTCAGCAACTTTGACACATACTTAGCACCTTTTATACGCTACGATCACTTAACCCAGAAAGACGTTGAGCAGGCACTACAGGAATTCTTCTTCAACATGAACGTGCCCACCCGCGTAGGCTTCCAAACACCCTTCACCAACCTAACCTTGGACTTAACGGTTCCAGACTTCATGAAAAACGAAGCCGTGCTCTACAACGGAAAAGTCACACAAGACACCTACGGCGACATGACTAAAGAGATGGAAATGTTCAACTTAGCCTTCGCCGAAGGCATGCGCCAAGGAGACTCAAAAGGAAGAGTCTTCACCTTCCCAATCCCTACATATAACATAACAAAAGACTTTGACTGGGATTCACCAGTATCTCAAGCAATCTTTGAAGTCACCGCCAAATACGGTGTCCCATACTTCTCGAACTTCGTTAACAGCGACATGAAACCCGAAGATGTACGCAGCATGTGCTGCCGTCTACGAATCGACAACCGCGAACTACGCAAACGAGGAGGCGGATTCTTCGGCGCCAACCCCTTAACTGGCAGCATCGGCGTAGTTACCTTGAACATTCCAAGAATCGGCTACCTATCCAAAGACGAAGACGAATTCTTCGAGCGATTAGAAGCCTTGATGGAAACCGCAAAATCAAGCCTAGAAATAAAACGCAAAGTACTCGAAGCATTCACCGACAACGGTTTGTACCCCTATTCACGCCGTTACCTAAGACATGTTAAAGAAGGCTACGACAAGTTCTGGAAGAACCACTTCTCCACCATAGGCATAGTCGGCGTTAACGAAGCAATAATAAACCTGCTGGGAGAAAACATCGCAACCCGTGACGGACAAGCCTTCGCCCAAAAAATGCTAACTTTCGTACGCAAGCGTCTAGCAGACTACCAAGAAGAAACAGGCTGCATCTACAACCTCGAAGCCACCCCCGCCGAAGGCACATCCTACCGACTTGCACGCATAGATAAAAAACGCTACAAAGACATCATATTCGCTAACCAAAAACAAATAAACGCAAACCATGCCGAACCATTCTACACCAACTCTTCCCAGTTGCCAGTGGACTTCACAGGCGACCTCTTCGATGCACTCGAACATCAAGAAACCCTACAATCACTCTACACGGGTGGCACAGTATTCCATATTTTCCTAGGCGAACGCCTACAATCCTGGAAATCAGCCGCAGAATTAATCAAAAAAGTCGCTTGGAACTCAAAGCTACCTTACTTCACCTTAACCCCAACGTTCAGCATCTGCCCAACCCACGGCTACACAAGCGGTGAACACAAACTCTGCCCAGTCTGCGGAGCATCAAGCGAAGTTTACTCACGTGTCGTTGGGTACCTGCGACCAGTTGACCAATGGAACGATGGAAAACAAGCAGAATTTGACATACGCAAAACCTTCGACCGCTCAACTTTAGTGACATCTGCACCCTCAACTGTCTAAGGAGAAAAATATTAAAATGAAGTTTAGCGGCCTACAAAAAATCAGCCTCGTAGATTACCCTGATAGAATAGCGTCGGTGCTGTTTACTCCAGGATGCAACCTTCGCTGCCCCTTCTGCCACAACTGGCGCATCGCCACCAACCCTCAACCGCCGTTTCTGCAGGAAGGTGTTGCTTTGGAGATTTTGGAGAGCCGCAAAAAATACGTCGATGCAGTGGTAGTTACCGGCGGCGAACCGTGTATGCATAAGGAATTGCCGAAGTTCTTGGCTAAACTCAAGGAGCATGGCTTTTTGGTAAAGTTGGACACGAATGGTTTCTTCCCAAATGTACTTGAAGAATGTTTAGGGCACGTAGACTATATAGCCATGGACGTTAAGACGTGCAAAGACAAATACAAGTTGCTTGGCGCCAAAGAAACCGATAGTTTGATGCGCACCATAGAAATCCTAAAGATGGAAAAAGTTCCCTATGAATTCCGCACAACCGCCGTTCCAGAACTAGTCACGACACAAGATGCAACATGTATAGGCGAAATGGTAAAGGGCTCAAGAACCCATGCACTCCAACAATTTATCCCAGAAGACACACTCGATAAACGATATCAAACATTCAAACCCTACGCGCCAGAAACAATCAATGCATTCGCAAAAATAATTCAACCATTTACTGAAAAAGTGATTATGCGAATATAAATTGCATATTTTTTCACCTATTTTCTAATCATCACAAGATAAAAAACTTCAATTTTCTTTAATTTGCTAACCCCTTTGTTTCCCATAGAAGCCACTTGTTGTAGGCACATAACAGTCACATCTTCTAAAAAACAGCGACAAAGCACTACTAATTTAGGTAACACTTATGAAAATAGGCATAATAGGAAAAGGCAACGTTGGCACCGCATTATGCAGTGGCTTAAGCAGAGCAGGACACGAAACAAAGTATGGTCACCGCGACCCAGCCGAGTCAGTCGCAGATGCCACAAGATGGGGAGAAGTAATTATTCTCGCAGTGCCACATGAGAACGCAAACGACGCGATTGAAGCAATAAGGCCCTATGCTGATGGAAAAACCGTAATCGACGTTATGAACGCTATTGGACCAAAAATGGACTTGGGAATCAGCTGCACAACTTCCACTGCGGAAGAGACACAGAAGAAACTCCCCAAAGCCCACGTAGTCAAAGCATTCAATACCGTATTTGCATCAAACCAGAGCACCGCAAAAGTTGGAAACGAAAAATTAACTGCTTTCATCGCCGGAGATGATGTGAAAGCTAAACAGACGGTAGCTCAATTAACCAAAGACATCGGTTTTGACCCAGTCGATTGTGGTCCACTTAAGGCCGCACGTAACCTTGAAGCCATGGGAAATTTGATAATCAATTTAGCTTATTCCTACGGGATGGGAAACAAGATTGGTTACAAACTAGCAAAAGCCTAACAAACTCTCTTGAAGCGTTTGAGACTAACCGAATTTCTTTTTAAGCCTTTGAAAGCTATAATTTTTTTGACAGCTTCTGAGAATAATGAAATTTAACAACACAAAAAACCATGTTGCATACAATCTTGGCTTTTATAAACCATAAAGTTTAAGGGTAAATGTTTGTTTTAGGTTGCGAGTATTCTACCTTTGAGGTTTGTGGTTTGAGCACTAAAGTTGAAACGATCGAAGAAAGGAAAGCGGAAGTTCTAATCAAACTTAGAAAATACAAGCTTATCGAAAAAGAAAAGTTTGAAGGCGCATACGCCTACATCATTGATATTCCTCAGGATAAAGAGAGAGCAATCGTCTGGTGCATTCTGGGCGAAGCCACGGTTGGCATTGCCGCGATGAACACACTCTACAAAATAATGAAGGAAAAAGACCTCGACCGAGCCATCGTCGTCACCGAAGGTCGCTACACCCACGCAGTTAAACTAGGCGCAAAGAAGAAAAAAGTGGAATTACTTCCCAAATCGTTCCCAGTATTCGATATCTTCGAACATGCACTAGTTCCATTCCACGAAATCCTGACTGAAAAAGAAAAGAACCAATTGCTTGCACAATACAAAGTAAAACCTTACCAGATGCCACAAATAAAATCAGGCGACCCAGCAGTAAAAGCCATAGGCGCTAAACCAGGCGACATACTTAAAATCACAAGAAAAAGCACAACAGCAGGCGAACACGTAACATACAGGTACGTAGTAGAATAAAATAAAAAAATTTTATTTAGCAATCATGATTTCTGTTGATTTCACGATTGCAGTCACTTCGTCGCCAATTTTTATATCTAATTCGTCCACCGCTTCTTTTGTAATAACTGCAGTAACTGTGACGGGCATTTTGACTTCAACTTTAACTTTTGCTGTTATAACGCCTTTTTCAACGCCAACAACTTTTCCTTTAAATTGATTGCGTGCACTTAACTTCAAACCTTTCACCTCCAAACTACTCGGGTTCGACAAAACTTTATCCAAATAAATCTCCGCTTGCCTGTATTCACCCAGCAAACCTCTACCTAAATCAGTAAGTTTTGCGCCGCCTCCACCAGATTTTCCGCCCTTGTAGGTTTCAACAATCTGTTCTTCCATCGCACTTTGGATTTCTTGGATGTAATTCCAAACGTATCGGTAAGACATCCCCAATGTTTCCGCAGCCTTAGAAATCGAGTTTTCCTTGTTGATAGCTTCTAAAATTTCTGAACCGCCCTTACCGATTAAGGGTTTTCCTTTGTATTCAATCCAAGCTTTGCAGGAGATCGTATGTTTCTTGTTGCTAAGCATTCTAATTATCGTTATGTGGTAAAAGCCATATAAAGCTACTTAGCACGGGATTAGAAGTCCAATTCACCGTTTATGAATTTGCGTGTTATCCCGCTTTTAGGATTCTCAAAGAAATCTTCTGGCTTTGCAACCTCAACTATTTCCCCGTTGTGGATGTGGACTATTTCATCCGCCATTCGCCTTGCTTGGTTGAGGTTATGAGTAGCCATTATTATAATGCGTTGGCTGCTTTTTTGGCTAATTATTGCCTTCTCGATGATGATCGCACTATTCGGGTCCAAATTGGCTGTAGGCTCATCTAAAAGCAAAACATGTGAATCAAGCAGAAACGCCCGTGCTAAAGCTATTCTTTGTTGTTCGCCGCCTGAGAGTCTTTTTGCGCGCCTTTTCTCGAACCCTGAAAGTCTAACCGCTTGCAAGGCATCAGTCACCTTTTTGGGAATTTCCTCTTTTGGAACTTTTCTGATTTTTAATCCGTATGCCAAGTTAGAGTAGACGCTCATGGTAAACATGGCGGTTTTCTGGAAAACTAAGGTTGAAACTCTTCGAAGTACTTTGGAGTCTGTATTTTGGTTGTTGAAGAGGATTTGGCCACTATCTGACTCTTCTAAGCCCGCCATAATCCGCATGAGTGTGGTTTTGCCTGCGCCGTTAACTCCGAGCAAAACAACGATTTTATTTCCCTGCAAGTCTAGACATACTGATTGTAGCGCTTTTACCGCTCGGTAATTTTTTTTTAAGTCAACTATTTGCAGGTTAACGCTCAAGGTTTTATCTTCCTCCTATACCGGTCCAGAACGCTAATTTGCTCCATAAGGTGTCTTCGTTTCTTAGACGTTCTATCAAGCTGATGGTTAATGCTAAAATGATCACGATAGCCATGAGGATTAATGCGTATGCCATCGCCACCTCGAATTTGCCAAAGTTGATTTCTAAAGCAATTGATGTTGTCAATACGCGGGTTCCACCAAATATCGTGCCATTTCCTAGCAAACTCCCGCCGACAATCGTGGCTATGCCAAGTTCGCCAAATCCTCTGTTGAAACCTGCAGTAATGGCCAATACCATCGACCAAAAAGTCTCTCTAATCATGGCAAGATTAGTCCTCAAACCTGATGCTCCAAGGGTTTTGGCTAAGTCTCTGAGCTGTATGTCGGCTGTTTCTAAGGCTTTAGTTACGAAGCTAACAATAATTGGTGTGACAAGTATGGCTTGGCCTATGGCTATTCCATTAACGGTGTATAATAAGTGAAGAAACCCAAATTCTCCTTGTCTTGAAAGTAACAAATACAAAAGCAATCCGAGAGCAACGGTCGGCACACCTATAAGGGCGTTGAAGAGTCCCTTGATGAACCAGTTCCCCCTAAAACTATACAGTCCCAAAACTACGGCGATTGGGATACTCCAAGCGCAGGCTAAAAGTGTTCCTGCTCCAGCAACGTAAATTGTTCTGTAGATTGTTGCGTAGAATTCAGGGTCTCCGCTTGTGATTAATTTAATGGCTTGTTCAATTGCTGGAACGATTATGTCGGCCATGCATATCACAAAGAAATAGAGGGAGATTTAATTTGAGCTTTTCTTTTTCGGCTTATAGTTTGCTTGTTTTATCGTTGCTCTGACTGTAGGTTGATGGGGGGGCAATCATGTATTGTTGTTGGTTTGTTTGGTAGTAGTTAGGAAGGCTGATTTGGGCGTTTAAGTTCTGCGCTGCGAGAGTGTCGTAAGTTGCTGAGTACAGAGAACCAGCGTTGTATCGGAAGGCTGCTGGGCATTCGTTTCCGTTAGCGTTAATTTGGTTAGTTGAGTTGATGTAGGCGTAATTCTGAACCCAACCGAGTAGTGTGGCGTTGGGTGCAGTTCCACTTGCTAGGGATACGAATGGAGTGAAAAGTTGCTGTCCATAGGTTGATGTTCCAAAGTTCGCTATTAACTGTTGACCTTCATCGGAGACCAAATAGTTTACGAAAGTTAAGGCAGCGTTGAAATTAATGTTCGCCAAGTTGGCGTTTTGTGGGTTATCTATTATTGCGCTGTAAACATTTAGGAGGGCTTGTTGGTTTTGAATTTCAATTGTAAGTTGAGGAATGTTGCCTGCTTTAGAGTAGGACAAATAGGTGCCCATATCTGAGAGGATGTATGCTGGTGAGCCACCGCCGATTCCATTGTTAGCTACAAGTAAGCTTGCTCCCATCCCTTGACCCGTCGCATGGAACCACGAGGTTTGTGCAAGCAATGAATTGTAGTTAGTGTAGCCAGCTGCTTTCCATAGGTTCTGCTCTGCGGTTGCTGTGCCTGAACTGTCGTTTCTAGCAACCCATTGTACTTGTGGGTTGGTTTGTGCTGCAGTGTATAGTTTTATCAAAGCTTGAGTAACGTTTGTCATGCCATTGATGCCTGCTGGATCGTTTGATGGTCCGACGATTGTGAAGAAGTTGTAAGCTATAATTTTGCGGTCAACCCCGTATCCGCCAGTCATGAAAGTGAGTTCTTGTGAAGGTGAGTGAACGAGTATCATGTCTGCATCACCTCTTTGAGCGGTTTGGATGGCCGCGCCTGTTCCTTGTGCAAGGAAGTTAACGGTTATCCAGGGGTATTTGGCTTCAAAGGCTTGTTTTATGGTGCCAGTCGTATTCCCGTTTATTCCTGTGTCTTCGAGCCCGGTGTCATGTAAGCTCGTGGTCGTTGCAACTGTTAGGGTTGTTGGAGTGGGCGTTGGCGATGGCGAAGGAGATGGCGATGGAGAGGCAGTGGGGATTGCGGTTGGAATTGGAGTTGGAGAACGGGTCGTCGAAGGAGATGCTGTTGGGCTTGGAGAAGGTGTAGCAGTTGATGAAGGGGAAGGAGATAGTGTTGGAGTAGGCGTTGGTTGTGGGTTTTGATTGTTTTGGCCGTAAGTGTATGCTGCGTAGGCGCCTATTCCAACTACGATTATTACTATTAGTGCGATTGCTGCTATTGTTTTAGTTTTCATTTTTTTCACTGTTTTCCAGTGAGCCGTTGTGCATATATAAGAATATCGACTAGTGACTGCTTGAAACTAACATACAAGTAAACAGAAGGACACTGAAAAAATTACTTTATGTCTTGAGTTAACTCATTCAAAATGACCAACGCTTCACCAAGCGGCATTCCCAACCGCTCGGCAAGTTCAATGGGGGAAATATCTCCTTTCTGAGGTATTATGCTGTCACGCGTATAGGCCTTGTGAGTTGGATACATAACTGATGCGTGGACTGTTTCGACAATCAATTGCCAGAGTTTTTCTTTGGTGTATTCTTCCAAGTTCATAGGCATCAAACCATTGATGTAACGTATGAGTTATTAGTCTACCGCAAGCTTGACTTTACAAGGAACACAAAAAACTTAAGGCTCACCAACACTTTCAATCATTAGAGGATGACTCTTTTTGAAAGCTGCTGTTTATCGTGGCCCAAACGCTATCAAAATTGAAACTGTACCAGAACCCAAAGTTAAAGGCAACAGAGTAATCGTGAAGTTTAAGGCTGGAAGCATTTGTGGAACAGATATGCATTTCTACAGGGGTGAGTGGAAATGGATGAAAAAAGGCAGAATCATTGGACATGACGCCTGCGGAGTAAGAGAAGACTCAGGTGAACGTGTAGTCATGGTTCCAATTGTGAACTGTGGCCATTGCTACTTCTGTATCCGAGGCTTACCGACTTACTGCGTCCGCGGCAAATTTTATGGCTTAACAAGGGATGGCTTTTTTGCTGAGTCAAAAGCGATGCTTCCTCGAAGTCTCATTCCCCTTCCATCGAGTGTTAGCGACGAAGAAGCTGCCATAGTGGAGCCTGTCGCTCTAGCGCTGAGGGTTTTAAATTATTTGCAGCCTAATTTAGGGGATTGGGTTACCGTGATAGGGCAGGGACCAATCGGTTTGCTCATGACCCAAGTTGCATTAATGAAGGGGTGCAGGGTCATAGCGGTAGACTTAGAAGACCACAAACTAGACCTCGCACAGAAGTACGGTGCAGACGCTGTCATTAACGCTAAAAAAGAAGATGTACACAAAACCGTTCGCAAACTAACCAAGATGGGCTCTGACTTTGTAATTGAATGTGCAGGAACCACCCAAACAGTAGAGCAGACACCGTTTTTGGTCCGGAAAGCAGGCAAAGTCGCTTTGGTAGGTGAATCGAAGGGTTACTTGAATTTAGAAGACGCAGATGAAGCTCATTTTTTCACCATTTACATTTCACCCATCGAGTACCCCGCGGCGGTTGAG
Source organism: Candidatus Bathyarchaeota archaeon (assembly GCA_963835475.1). Taxonomy (GTDB): domain Archaea; phylum Thermoproteota; class Bathyarchaeia; order Bathyarchaeales; family Bathycorpusculaceae; genus Bathycorpusculum. Next base: position 63,161 of record CAWIFU010000015.1, on the reverse strand, counting down.
TTAATCGCCCGAAAACTCGTTGATGTGAAGGGGCTCATAACACACAGGTTCAAGCTGGATGAGTTTGAGAAGGCGCTACAGACAATAGGTAACCCAGCTGAAAAAGCTTTGAAAGTAGTCATAACACAATAAATGAAACTCTCAGAATGATTCACCATAAAGTATATTTCTGTTAGCGAAGTGTTAACCCCAAACCTGCGAAGGAAACCGGAGCAAACGATTTTGGCTATAGAAGCAGTAATCTTCGATTTGGATGGAACACTCGCCCACTTCAACTTAGACTACAAAGAACTACGTTCTGAAGTTAGAACTTACCTGATGAGCAAAGGCATTCCCCCATCTCTTCTGGATGTTAATGAGAATATCTTTGAAATGCTAAAAAAAGCAGAGATTTTTGCGAAGAACAACTCCAAATCAACCGACGCTTTTACAGAAATCCGCACCCAAGCGCTATCAATTGCGGAGAAATTTGAGATGGAAGCTGCGACAACCACCAGCCTGATTTCAGGAGCGGTTGAAACACTCAAAGAATTACAAAAAATGAACCTAAGAATGGGTTTATGCACAACCAGTAGCGAAAAGGCCTCAAATTATATTCTGCAACGCTTCAAAATAGACATGCTCTTCAAAGTTGTTGTTCCAAGGGACAAAGTGAAATACGTTAAGCCCCATACCGAACAGTTTGAATTGGCACTAAAAGCATTAGGCGTTCATGCAAAAGCAGCGTTGATCGTAGGGGATAGTATTGTTGATATGCAGAGCGCTAAAGAACTAAAAGCAATCGCTGTGGGATTACCAACGGGGCTATCAACAACAGAGCAGTTAATGAGTAATGGCGCAAACTACATCATAACATCTCTGAACGATTTACCAATTCTAATAAAAGAAATAAATAAAAATTAAGCGGCGGTTACTACGCCGTCGTCTTTGCGGACGAGTTTTCGTTCTCGCACCAACCGCTTGAGCACTTCAGAGAAAATTTCTTTGGCTTCTTCACCTGAATGGTTTAGGCCGAAAACTTTGGCGGTTTCAGCAATCAACGAATCATCACTTATTCCTAAGGCGTACTGTGCAATCATTATCATGGCTGAAGCAACTTCTTCAGGTGTAATGTAGGCAGGTTTGCGTTTGGACTCCGGAACACCCTGAATAGGAACTCGGATAGGCGTTTCTTTTAGTCCTATTGGCCAAAGGAAACTGCCCTTGATAACCACTTTCTGTTCCCGAATTAGGTTGTTTAGCGCTTCTTTTACAGCATGACCGATTTTTGGTGTCACTTGCTTTATTCCCCAAGTAGCAGCTAACCGTTCAGCTGCATAGTCAAAGTGAACTGGACCTTCGTTCTGAATGAGTTCTGCGAGAAGTTTAGTTTGGTTTTCCCGGTTTTCTGGGAAGTGGAACTCATTTCTTTGTTTGGAGTCATAGGAACTTTTGGCTGTTGTAACTTTGATGTATGGATTATAAGCCGCCTTTAGCGGGTAAACCCTGTAGGGTATGCCGATTTTTTCGATGCCTGCAAAGGTGTTTTTTTGTACGTCTGTTACTGGCGCAGAATTTTCTTTGAAGTCAATTATTGGCTTTTGGGCGTCTTGGTCGAGTTGTGTTTTCTGGGCCTGCTCAAGGGTTTCTTTTAGCCGTCGGATTTCTGAGTCGCGTCTTGCAACCCATGCGGGTGACCAAATACGATGGATCCTCCAACCAAGTTGCCTCAGAACTTGTTCATGGAGTCTATCGCGGTCTCGTGCACTGCTACTGGATTTGTATGTGGCACCGTCACATTCTACCCCAAGTAAAAAGCATCCTGGACTAACAGGGTCGACAACTCCAATATCAATTCTGTAACCGCTGCAACCTACTTCAGGAACAATCTCAAAACCAAGCTTTTTGATTTCTGCTGCAACATCTTCGTCTATGGCTGAATCGAACGAAACTTTTGGGTTATTCGAAAGTGTTTCTGGCCCATTTTCTGCATAGTCGAGATAAGTGCGCAATGTTTGAACGCCTAAGGCTTGGGTGTCTTTGTCGATATCAGAGGCCTTAATGGAAGTAATCAACAAGACTTTTTCTCTTGCACGGGTAACTGCAACGTTTAAGCGTCGCTCGCCTCCTGGTTTGTTTAAGGGTCCAAAATTCATCGCCATTTGTCCCTGCTGGTCAACTCCGTAGCCGACACTGAAGAATATTACGTCGCGTTCGTCGCCCTGCACGTTTTCCAGGTTTTTCACGAAGAAACCCTCTAAGCGGTCTTCTTTGAAGAATGGTTCAAAGTCAGGTTGTTCTTTGACCCGACGGTCGATTGCTTCTCCTATAGCTTCCATTTGTGCAATGCTGAAGGTTACAACACCAAGAGTTTTCTTTGGGTATTTTTTGAAGTGTTCGAAGACAAGGTCTGCTACTTTTTCTGCTTCTTTCTGGTTGTCACGCTTGCCGCCTCTGTCGTAGATACCATCTGGGACATATACCAGTTTTACCCCTAAGCTATCGGTTTGGCTTTTAGCTGCTGGAAATGTAACCATTGTGTCGTCGTAAAAGCGGTGATTTGAGAATGCGATCAATTCTTCATGTCTGCTCCGGTAGTGCCACCGAAGCGTTTTAACTGGCAATCCGATGCCTAAGCACTCATCTAGGATGCTGTCAAAGACTTCAACATCTTCGTCGCTTAGATCGTCCCAATCGACGTTGTCGAGTAGGTTTTTCTGGAAGAAAGAGGTGGGAGGCAATTGTTTGTTGTCGCCAGCGACCACTAAGGTTTTTCCTCTGTAGATTGCGCCTATGGCATCTTCGGGAACAAGTTGTGATGCTTCGTCGAAGAGGACTAAGTCAAACTTGTTTTCGGGGGGCAGAAACTGGCTGACTGAAATAGGACTCATCAGCAGACACGGTTTTAGTTTAACGAGTAGGTTGGGAATTTTCTGTATCAGAGTTCGAATGGGCATGAGACGCCTTTTCTTTGCGGCTTCCTTGAGGAGAATGTTGGCTTCAGTGTCAGCTGCTTGAATGAGTATGTCTTGGGGTTTTCTGCCGTTTGCCGCTTCAATTACCATGCTCGAAGTTAAGTGGATTAAGTCTTGGTCAAGTTTTCGGAAGTCCGAAATTAATTGTTCATGGTTTTCCCGGCGGAACCTTCCTAATTTCTGATCTTCGTTGTAAAGATTGTTAATCCATTCTTGATAGACGCTCTTCCGAAAAACATCGCCTAAGTCGGCTGCTGAAATGTGCTGTTCAACTAATTGATTAAAGAAGGTGTCTAGATTTCGTAGAGTGAAGCGGTTCTTGGCATCTTTAAAGTCAATCCAAACCTGAACGTCATCCACGCGATCACGTAATCCTTGGATTCGTTCGCTTATGACTTTAATCTCTAAGTCCTTTAGTTTCTGGTTTTGGTACTTCAGCTCTGTTTCAAAACGCTTTTCAAAATCTGCTAAAGCCCTAAGTGAGACCTCATTTTGTTGTTTTAACTCCGTGCTTGAGGGTGCAGCAGATGGACCTTGGGCTGCTATATCTGCGAAAGCTTCGGGCACGGGGATATCGGCAAATGCTGCTTGAACTTTTTTTGTCCATTCAAGCACAGCGACAATATCCTGCCAGTTAGTTTCCAGTTCTCGGAAGCGGCTACCGAATTTCTCTTGAAGTTGGGTTTTTTCGCCTACGATTTGGGCTTCCTTCTTTCTTATGTTTTCAGCATTTTGTAGGTCTTCGACGAGTTGTTTGTAGTTTAGGGGTTCTTGCCTGCAGGTTGTTAGTGTATCTTTTGTGAGTGCGACCAAAGAGGTCATTTGTTTTTGTGTTTCATTTACCCATTCTTCAATTAAAGTCAACGAAGTTTGTGAGAGGCTTTTTTCAGATTTTGGCATACTTTGGGGAATGAGTGATTCCACATCTTTGCCTTGCTGTTCCCACTTGTCAACTGACTGTTGCAGCTCCAAACCCAAGTTTTTAATCATAGGCGACGGGTTTGACGAGGTTGTGAGCAGTTTTAGGAGACTTTCAGGAATTTGGGTTCCCCACGAAAGTTTTTTAATTTCATCTGTTAAGGCTATAGCTTTTTCTGCACCTTGGAAATCTGTTCGAGTCTTGTGGTAGTAGTGACCCATCAAGGTTCGGACAGTTTCCTCTGAAGCTTCAATCTTCTCTTGAAGCTTCTTGACTTTGCGAGCATCGATTAGGTCCTGTTGTATTGTCTTGGGGACTTTACCATCGTTTGTTAACCGGGCAATTGCCTTTTGATCATTGCGATAGGTTGAATTGAAGATTTTTAAACCGCTTTGGTATTCTCCGTTGTACCTTTCTATGATTCCATTCAGGTCTAACTCGTAGATGCCTTCGCTGTAAGTTTCTTGCAGTCTACTCTTTATCAAGTTGTGTTCTTGATAGAGCTCCTTTGCTTTGGAAACGGTCTCTTTGACTTGCTCGAGGTATTTGGCATCAAACCATTCAGGTTCGGGTTTGTCATCAGCGAAGCACAACAGCGCCATGCGCGATAGTTGTTTTAGCTGAGTCACCGTCAAGTCAGCACCGTCTAAGCCTAGGAGTTGGGCGAGTGCTTGGGAAGTTTCGCGCCATTTTTGGATGTTTAACTCTGTGTTTCTGAAGTAAGCTGAGAGATTTTCTCGTTTCGATAATAGGTCGCTTTCTTCGAGATTGACTACAGGTAGCATTCTGGCTAAAGTTGAAATTGCCTGCTTTAATTCCAATGATCGATTTAGGTCTAGAGTGAACAGGGACTGTTGGTAACGTTGCACCAGGTTGTTACGGGTATTCTTTATCCAAATGCTAGTTTCAAGGTATGTTTGAGCTTCACTTAGAATCTTTTCAAGACTTGGGTTAGTTAGCCAGTAAGCTTCAGGCTTGGGGCTCTCCAATAAGAGTTTGCTGACATCAAGAAGCCATTGTATTCTTGCAAAAGTTTCAGGTGGAAACACGCCTAGTCTTGCTGAGAAGTCTTCGGTTTCCAATTGCAAACCTCGCAATGTTTCGTTAATTTTTTCAAGAGTTGTGAGGAGTTCACTGCGAATTTCAAGGTTATATTTGTCAGCGCGATAGCCCAGCCATGGAAAATCAGGTTCTTCTATGACATGCCAAACCTTGCTAAGCTGAGAAACAAGTTCTTCGAGTTCACGCATTTTCTGCGGAGTTAATGTTCCTATTTCAATTAAGCCCACTGGAACAAAAGGAACGCGCTCTAAACTCGAGATTATGCTCAGAACTTCATACACGCTTCTCTGCAGGTATTGACGCTTTTCATGCAATGCGGTAACGTAACCGTTTAAGGCCTCGCGGTACTCGGTCATCAGCTCAAACTCATGCGCCGTAGGCAGTTTACGTGGGATCAGGGTCTCATCTAAGCTGCGTTTGAGTTCCGCTACAACCTGTTGTTTGTTGGCTTTGCTGCTGTGAAGTTCAAGGCAGAAATGGGCCAACCCAACCTCACTCAACCGTTTGTAAACTACTTCTAAAGCAGCCATTTTGTCACTAACAAAGAGTACGCTTTTGCCGTTGGCTATGCATTCGGCGATCATGTTTGCGATTGTTTGACTCTTTCCCGTTCCGGGTGGTCCTTTCATTACGAAACTTTGGCCTCGGAGGGCGTATTCTATTGAGACGCGTTGGCTGCTGTCTGCGTCGAGGACTTGATAGGTTTTTGCTGGCACCTCAATTTTGTCGACGTCTTTCTCGTCAGGTAAGCCGTTTAGGATAAGGTTGTCTTCTTTGATGCCTGCAATTGCTTTAATGATTGGATGTTGGGTAACTAAGGCAGCGTTGGATTCTAAATCTTTGTAAATAACAAGTTTCTGGAACGAAAAAAGACCCAAATCTATAGTAGACTCTGTTTTCCAGCCCATTTCGTCTACTTTTTGGTTAACTAAGCTGAAATAGTCGGCTAATTTTTGTTCTTCCCACTCTTCTGGGAGTTGCGGCAACTCAATTTTGTAGTCGTTCTTCAGCTTAGCTTGTAAAGCTGGGTTCAATACGGCTTCATCTTCAACAGGAGGCACGGCAATATTGTATGGTTGCCTAACAGTATCCCTCGATAATTCTAACGGGACAAGTATTAGTGGAGATTGAACGCTTTCTTTTGTTTCAAAATCCACCCAGTTAAGCGTTCCAAAAGCTGCATACAATATACGTACACCGCGTTCCATGTAATCAAGAAGCGAACGACTCTGCAAACTTTTGAGTTTCCGATCAAGTTCCGATAGACTTAAACTGCCACAGACCAGCTGGTTTGCCGTTGGACGTTTGGGTTCCTTAGGAGTTGTTGCCGCTTTGACTTCAGGTTTTGCAGTTTTGGCTTCAACTTTTGTTTTACCTCTGCCTTTGTACTTTGGTTTCCCAGCCGTTTCCAGTGTTTTAGAATCTTCTTGAGGTAGAAAGAACTCTAAATGATTCTTCTTCAAAACCAACATGTCAAAGATTTTCTGTGGATCTGGCTGAGTTATGGCAAGATTTCCTCGCTTTGATTTATGAAAATAAAGCAAATTGTTCTTTCTTGAAAGGTCGATTAAACGGGATTTCCAATCTTCAATCCGTTTCATCGGCGACGAGGAAGTAATTTCAGTCATTAAAGGCACATCCAAGCGGTACAGGTTAGCATTATAGCAAGTATGATTCTTTAATACTTGCGGTTGTTCCGTGATGACCCAAATAACAAGTCAATCAACTTTTAATGTGAAAAGAGTCTCACTCGATTCTATTTGCGCGATCTATTGCATCCAAAACTACTCGCTTAACGTTCTCTAAACCCACTTTTCTCGTTTCAAGAACTCTTAAGCCTATACCTGACTTTTCCAGCTCTTCTTTGCATTTTTCAGCGCTATCACATGTATCCAGAATTACGGCGCCTTTAATGCCACTGAACATTTTAGCAAAAGTTGCATCATCAACGCCTTCTCTGAGCATTTGTTCCTTAGCATGTTTGAAGAAGCCTATCATGCCTGGTCCCATAAACATCAAGTTATGTTCTGGGTCTGCCTCTAAGGATTTTCCTTTACCACCTAACTGGCAGTCGATGCAATTGACTGCGTCAATCTTTTCTATGCCATATTCTTTGGATAGTTTTTTCATTTCATCGTCTTGTCCAAGGCACAAGTCCCCATAAACGAGTACTATTTTGCCATTGAATCTTTTTTGGGTTTTTTCTAGAACTTTCCGCAAATTTTTCTCTAATTCCGCGTAGTCGATGTGGAAGAATTTGCTCACAAAAACTATTTCAGCGTCCAAGTCTCCTTTCTTGACTAACTGCTCAAGTTCTTCTCTCAGAACACTACAGGAAACCAAACAAACTTTTGAATGCAAACTCACTGGATTCAGCTTCTAACAGAAATCTTACAATCCAATTCCCAATAAAGCTTTGCAGTTTTTTTAAAAAAGACTTTAAAGACTTAACATCACATTAAAACTTTCAAGAAATTAGTTTCTAAGAAATAATAAAAATATTAAGGTTTGAAACAGTACCTTGGCCACTGAGGCCACTGATTGGGTGTACTACATGTGCCGAAATCCAAGTTTAAGTCCATACCAATCTTTAGTTGCTCTTGAGATGCGTCCTGTATCATGCCTGGGATTTTTAAGCCATTTTCCAGTTGGACAATCCCAACGGCATATGGTGTTAGGTTTTGAAATTGTTCGGGTGCAACATGGATGACAGTGTAAGTAACCAATTTGCCTTTTCCTGAGACACTGACCCATTCAAAGTCTTGTGAGAAACAGTTGTCACACATCGGTCTCGGGGGCAAATGGATTTTTCCGCATTTGACACATTTCCCGGCCATCAACTTCTGCTGTCCCAAGTACTTATAGAACTGCTCAATCGTGAAAGGCTCTTGTGTGCTCATTATTGTGTACTCCTGTAAATGTTAACTACTGCTGTGGCCCCTGAACCGCCTACGTTGTGGGATAAGCCGACTTTTGCGTCCTTTACTTGTCGTTTGCCTGCTTGACCTGTTAGTTGTAGGTAGATCTCGTATGCTTGAGCCGTACCCGTTGCGCCGACGGGGTGACCTTTGGCCTTTAAGCCGCCGCTAGTGTTAACTGGGATTTTTCCGCCGAGTCGGGTTTCGCCGCTTTCTATGAATTTTCCGCTTTTCCCTGGTTTGCAGAATCCGAGATCTTCGTAAGCCATAAGTTCAGCAGAGGTGAAGCAATCATGAACTTCAGCAAGGTCTATGTCGCTTGGTTCAAGTTGGGCCATTTCGTAAGCTGCTTTTGCAGCTAACTTTGTCGCATTTAGTGACGTAAGGCTCTTGCGTTCGTATAAGCCGATGGTGTCGCTAGCTTGTCCGCTGCCAATTATGTGGACGGGTTGGTCGGTGTATTTGCTGGCGAGTTCGGGTTTAGTTAGGATTATGCAGCTGGCACCGTCAGTTATGAGAGAGCAGTCATATAATTTGAGTGGCCAAGCGACATATCGTGAAGCCATTACGGTTTCTAAGGTAATTTCTTTTTGTAAGTGAGCTTTGGGGTTGAGGCTACCATGGTAATGGTTTTTGACCGCTGCCAAAGCAATCTGCTGCTCGGTCGTTCCGTAAGCGTTCATATGAGCTGTGGCCATCAACGCGAACAACCCTGGAAAAGTGATGCCATGCCATTGCTCAAAGGGATAATCTGAAGCCATAGCCAAGTACTCAGTTACTTCAACTGTCGTGCGATGGGTCATCTTTTCCACACCGCCAACCACAACAACATCCGCTAACCCTGATAAAACAGCGTAAATTCCCGACCGCAACGCTGCCCCAGAAGAAGCACACGCTGCCTCAGTTCGCGTCGCTGGAATACCTGTAAGTCCAGCCCAATCTGCAATCGCGCTACCAGTGTGACCTTGATGTTCGTAGGCTTCGCCCATGTGCCCAATGAACATGGCTTTAATGTCTTTTTTTGGTTCCAGTTTGGGGCATCGACTGAATGCTTCGTATGCGGCTTGGGAGAAGATTTCTCTTGCAAGTAGGCCTTCGTGTTTGCCGAATTTGGACATGCCAGCGCTGATTATGCTGACGAGCGGTTTTCCATTCAAACCCCATATACCTCTCGATGGCTATACATTGATACCAACCCAGAATAAAAACCACATCATAGTTTTTGAATTGAAGTTCGTTAGAAGAAGAAAAACGGCGATTTTCCGCGGAAAAATGTTCTTCTTCTTTCAATGAAGCTCCGTTGCTATTGTTTTGCTGTGACAATAACTATCAATTAGATTAAGAAAATTCACATTTTTCCAAAAACGATTTTTCTTCCTTCAATTAACTTTAGAACTTAACGAGAAGAACAACAACGGCCGAATCCTATAAAAAAACGAGTTGTTGTTCTACGAGTTAAGACGAAATTCCTTAATCCGCCTAATTCTCTACTGGTAGAAGAAGAAGTGCCCATTTTCCAATCTTCTTCTTCTCTTGAAGCGAGTTATGGCTTGAAAGAACAACAACAAACCAATTTTTGCAACCGTTGTTGTTCTCTCAATTGTTTTTGAACCTGGTGCAGGGTCACCTTAAAAGAATGTTCTCAGCCGAAGACTCATCCAACTTTACAGCAGAATATGGAGGTGGAGAAATCGAGGTGCTTCGATGACTTGTTTAGTGTCTCTTAGAAGAAGAACAGATTCGGCTGCGATTTGTGGAGGGCTTTGTTTTGGGTTGCTTTCACTTTTTGGGCTTTGCGTTTTCTTTTGTATGCGTCTTTGTGCGTCGTAGTTCGGTCGGGGGCGGCTGGGAAAGGTTGATTGTTCTAGTTGCAGTTAACTCAACAACTATGAATCTTCAGAGACTCATTATTTCTAACGCCTAATTCATTAGCTAACTGAGGAAGCTAATCAACTTTCAGATTATAGACCAACAAGATAGATTCTTACTGCTAATATGGGTAAAACTATTATTATCCCAAATAGAACGGCAGTGGCAGTCATGACTCTCAAAGCCTTCGGAATATGTTCATGCGAGATTCCATGGTCATCGCCTAAAGTATAGTAGCCTTGTTTTTCAAGTTGAATGTTTAAGGCGCCAGCCATAGCTGAGATAGTGAAGCCAGCGTTGGGACTCGCTGTTTTATGTTTGTCGCGTTGTAGTATGCGAAAGGATTCTCGCCAATCTTCGCGCAACATGAAGGATGCTACAACCATCAGGTAAGCCGTCGCTCGAGCGGGAATATAATTGGTTATTGTGTCCATTTTAGCTGAGAACCAGCCGATGTTTTTGAATTCTTCGTTCTTGTAGCCAACCATTGAATCTAAAGTGTTGATTACGCGATATGCAAACGCACCTGGAACACCGAACAACGCATAAAAGAAGAACGGGGCAGTTATTCCGTCGGTTGTGCTTTCTGCGATGGATTCGACGGCAGCAGAAATAATCTGGCGTTCATTGAGAGTGTTTGGGTCACGCCTAACAATGTAAGGTAACCATTTACGCGCTCCAGCCAAATCATTTTCTTTCAAGGCTTTTGCAATTGGCAAGGTATATTGGCCCATGCCTCTAATTGCAAAGGTTGCTTTGAACAGGATTGCGCCTACTATAATGAAGAGTATTTCGCCATAAGGTAGAGTTCTTAACCAAAAAAGCAGAACAAACACTGGAAGCGCAAAAACCAGCATAATTGTTAGCGCCATCAAGATACCGTTTATCTTCTCTAACCGCGGATTTGGACTTTTAGCTTTTCCTTTGAGATACGAGATTAGTTTTCCTATGCCAATGGTAGGGTGAATCCTATCTGGATATTCTCCAAAGACCAAATCAATCAAGAAAGCTAAGGCAAAAATCAAAACAGAATCCAAGAACAATGAGAGGTTAAGCGTAAACATGTGTCACTACTCAAACTGTCTTTACTATCAGCTTTAACGCTTCGATCAACTTTTCATTCTCCAAACGAGTTTTGACAGCGATCCGAATATAAAACTCATCCAATCCCTTAAAGGAAGTGCAGTCGCGAATAAGAATACCCTTTTTTAGCATCTTGTTTTTTATTTCTGCGGCGGTTAAACCTGACTTTCGGATGTCGATAAAAAAGAAGTTTGCGTCAGGCTCAGAAAACTTGAAGCTCCCAAATTTACCTAACTCACCCTGCAGCCACGCTTTCTCTTTTTTGATAAGCTCATGCGTTTTCCGAAGGTGTTCTTCATCGTTCAGTGCAGCGACCGCAGCGGCCTGCGCTAGACAGTTAACATTCCAAGGAATCTTGGCACAAGTAAGAACGTTGATGATTTCTTCGTTAGCAATTCCGTAACCCACCCTCAAACCGGTCAACCCAAAAATCTTTGTGAAAGAGCGCAAAATGAACAGGTTAGGATACTTTTTGATTTTGCCAATCATGGTGAGAGTTTTTTCGTTTTGCACGAACTCCAAGAAGTCTTCGTCGAGGAAAACAAAGGTGTCCTTTTTCAAGGCTGCCTCAATGATTTCTATTAATGTTTCTTGGGGGATGAGCATGCTTGTGGGGTTGTTTGGAGTACAGAGAAAAAGCAGTTTGGCATCAGCCAGTTCATGTTTGAATAATTCTACGTCAATGTTGAAAGTTTTACCCAATTTGACAAATTTTGGAGATTCCCCAGTTTTGCGGACCGCACTCTCATATTCGCCAAAGGTAGGCGCCGGCATAACCGCTTTGTCGCCTTTTTTAAGGAAGACCTCAGCAAACAGGTACATTAGTTCCGTGGAACCATTCCCAACAATCACATTGCCTTTCGTTAATCCGTTGAAATGTCCAGCAATAACTTGCCGTAGCTCATTGGAGTTTGAATCTGGGTAAGCTGAAATTTGGTTGAATGCATTTTTTGCGGCATCAAGCGCTTTTTGGGATGGACCCAGCGGGTTTACGCTTGAACTGAAATCTAAAATCTCCTGCGGCAAAAGCCCGCTTTCCTCTGCGGCACCTAAAACCTCTGCACCATGGACGCATGGCTTAAGATTTTTAAAGTTATCCCTGACTAAGCTTTCAATGGGCTTCATTGTGGTTTTTCCTTCAGCTAAGCCGCTAAATTCTAGGTTTCTTCTTAACGTAAATCATATAAATGTTTGGTTGGATGTTCCATCCAAAGCGGCTTGTAAGTAAAAGGTTTTTGAGAAGGCAAAACAATGGTATTACTGAAACGTTTAGCAGATGATTTTGATGAGCGACAAACTAGACAAACACAAAATCGAAGAACTAAGAGCAATGGTTAAAGATAAAGACCCCAACCAACCGGTAGAGGAACTCCTAGCAATATTTTGCTCTCGGCATGGACTTTCCTCAGGAACATGTAGATATTACTATAATATTTTAGTTGAAAACGGCGACATTGAAGAAAAATAGCTTTAAGTCTTAAATCGCCAACTATTCAGCAAGGGCTCTCATTGAAGGAACTTTTCTTCATAGGTTTAGGATTAAACGACGAAAAAGGCATCACGGTAAAGGGTTTAGAAGAAACCAAGACGGCTGACACCGTTTTCATGGAAACTTACACAAGCCTCATGCCCGACTTCAATTTAGAGCGGTTTGAAGTTTTATGCGGCAAAAAAATCCAAATAGTCTCCAGACATAACCTTGAAGAAGAAAACGGCGCAACCATTCTCCAAGCTGCCCAAAAAGGCAAAGCTGTGTTTCTTGTTCCAGGTGATCCCTTTATTGCAACGACCCATGTTACTTTGAGGATTGACGCAGAAAAACAAGGAATTAAGACCCGTATAATCCATGGGATATCCATTATGTCAGCAATCATAAGCTTATCTGGCTTGCATAATTACAAATTCGGAAAAACTGTCACTGTGCCGTTTCCTGAAAACTTTTCGGAAACTCCCTACAACGTTATCGCCCAAAATAAGAAAGTTGGTTTGCATACGCTTTGCCTATTAGATTTGAAAGCCAACGAAAATCTCTTCCTAAGTATTAACCAAGCCATCAAGATGTTGCTTGAAGTTGAAGAAAAAAAGAAACAAAACATAGTCACCCCAGACACGGTTGCGGTTGGTATCGCAAGAGCTGGGAGTGACAACCCCACCCTCAAAGCAGACTTCATAAAGGATTTGGGGAATTACGATTTCGGTAAACCGCCTTACAGCCTTATTATTCCAGGAGATCTGCACTTTATGGAAATCGATTCGTTAATTGCCTTTGCTGGTGCACCGACAGCTTTTCGGAGGCTTGCAAAATAAGCCTTGAAATGTTGACGACGAAATACATTTCGATGGCTGAGAAAGTCTTCTTCGAACTCAAACGAAATCAGATACCCATAAACCTAAATCAAGAGATGGTGGCATCCGTTTTGAGTTATGCGAAGGATTACTTGGAGGATGCAAAGTATTATAAGACTCAGGGCAACCTTGAAACCAGTTTAACTTCAGTAGCTTACTGTGAAGGGCTACTAGACGCTTTAAGATTAATCGGCGCTGTGAATTTCGAATGGTCAACAAACCAAGAAGAAAAGTTGTCTTAGCCTCAGGCGTTTTTGACCTGCTTCATTTGGGTCATGTACGGTTTTTGGAGGAAGCAAAACGAGCAGGTGGAGAGAACGCTAAGCTCGTAGTGATTATTGCCCGGGACAGTACTGTCGAGAAATCTAAAGGCAGAAAACCCATAATGTCCGAGGATCAACGCCGTGCACTTGTTGAGTCCTTAAAAGTTGTTGATGAAGCAGTTCTAGGTTATGAAAATCTGGAGATTGGAGAAGTTATTGGGAAAATCAAGCCTGATGTGATAGCTTTAGGTTATGACCAAGCAGAAGTAGAGAGGAATGTTAAAAACTACGTGACTAAAAATAAGCTGCCCGTTGAAGTAGTTAGGATTGGTAAGTTTGCGGAGAATGCTTTAGATAGTTCATCGAAGATTAAACAGAAAATAATCGACAAACTCTCCAAGTAACGGTTGCACGCTTATGGGTTCCGAGAAATATAAGCCAACGTACATTCTAATTGCGATAAACGTAGCAGTCTACATTTACACATCCATACTGAGCGGAAATGCCTTCCAAACCAGCATCGATGTGCAGGCTCAGTGGGGGCAGTATAATTTTCTGGTTTTTCATGGCTGGTACTACCAACTATTTACAGCAATGTTCGTCCACGCATCCATATTCCACCTCGTCGGCAACATGCTCTTCTTGCTCATATTCGGTTTACGAGGGGAAGAAATGTTTTCTCTGCCCGAATACCTCGGAGTCTACCTCGCTGGCGGGTTCGTAGGTAACGTCCTCTCTTTAGCGTTTGGACCTGACTTTATTTCAGTTGGAGCTTCCGGAGCAATCTTTGCCATGTTTGGCGCTTGTGTAATTTACAGTAGACGTTCGGTCAGGCAATCAATTTTGGGAGCTTTAGTTTATGCATTCTTTCTGTTCTTCATTAACACAGGCGAAGGAGTCAACATTTTAGCGCACTTAGGGGGCTTAGGCTTCGGATTAATAATAGGGTACTTAATTGCTACCAGACGGAAACCAGATCACCAAGAAAAAGCGAGAAATCCCTACTCCGTTGCTATGCCGTTTTAACTGCTTTGAGTATAAACCTCAACTTTCACTTTATTGCCGTCCTTGAGACATAGTGCCTTTCTTAAGCAAACAGGCGCAATTATTTCCAAAACAGAAGCATCATAGTGACTGCGTAAAGCCGTTACTAATGCGCCTTTAACCTCACCGCCGACAACTACGGGGTAACATTTTACCAACCCAAAGGCACGATCCTCATCCTTAAAGCCTTTAACTTCAATCGCTGGATACGCATCTAGTTCAATGCGTGTCTTAACATCGTAGTCCGCTGATAATTTGAGGTTAAGCGTACCTGGGTAAGGTTCAAAACCTAACTTTTCTACAATCTGTTTTCTGTAATACTCTTTAGCAATATAATAAGCGCCTTCACCCAAACCCGTAAAGACAGTTCCTTCTAATGTCACCGAAGGTGGATAAGATTTTTCCATCAAAACTTTAAGACCTGAATATAATTTTTGGAGTTCTTTGCTTCCTTGCTCTTCGATTTTAATTAAGCTTCCATCAGGAGTTATGTTTCTTTGAATCCAGCCTTTACGTTCTAGTTCTATGACGTATCGCGAGGCGGTCTGTTGAGAAATGCCGAGTTTTTTAGCTAAATATTCCGTTGAGATTTTGGCAATTCGCTTGTACGCTCCCATATCAGCGAGTTTTAATAGCATGTATAAATGCTGCCACTCTTGTTTCTCAGTCAAGCTTATTCTCCAGTAGTTTAGAAAATAAGAGGTTGGATATTTAAGCGGCTCGAAACCAAACCGCTAAATCTGTGCCAACTTAATGTTCTACTGCTAATCTACGAGGCACACAGAATGTCAAACGTTTTTGATGAAATGGGCATATATTGGGCAGAAATGGCGGACAAAAACCAAACAGAAAAGCAACTTCAATTCCTAAAAAATCATCTAAAAGCTGAAGGATACGTTTTAGACCTTGCATGCGGAACCGGAAGGCATTCGATTCCGTTAAACCAGCTTGGATACCAAATGGTAGGATTGGATATTTCTGGGAAGCTTCTAAGGATTGCCAAACAACGTTCCCGAACAGTCGAGGTTGTTTTGGGAGATATGCGACACTTACCCTTCAAGACTGGAGCGTTTACAGCTGGAATTAGCATGGATACAAGTTTTGGGTATTTACCGTCTGAAACAGATGATAGAACTAGCTTGGCTGAAGTTCGAATAGTATTATTTCAACAAGGGACTTTTGTTGTCGACGTTTTTAATCGAGAAGAACTAACAGCCAAATACAGAGGAAAAAACCAATCTTCCAATTGGAAAGAATATACAGACTTTTTCCTAAAACAAGAGAGAACAGTAAGCCAAAGTGGCGAATACCTTATTGATTTGTGGACGATTCGCGACAAGGAAAATGGGAGATTGGAGATTTTTGAGCATTCAGTACGCCTTTTTGAGCCTAAAAAATTAACCGGTTTGCTGGATCAAGCTGGTTTTGGAGTCACAGTGGTTTATGGCAGTTATGAAGATGAAGATTTTGGTCCTAATTCGCCACATCTCATCATAATAGCTCAAGTTAAATGAATTTTCTGCAAGTGTTGAACAAATGATGGTTGTTTTGTGGTAGCGCATAAAAGTTATAAGCGCCCATAAAGAAACATTGAAGAATCAGATAGTGACAATCATGAACGCTTGGAAACTCAGACTTTCTATGGCTGCAACCTTAGCCGTTATCTTTGGTTTGACCACCCTTGTTTTCGCAGTGGTTTTAACGTGGGCAGGATTCGGCTTTAGTATATACACGATTGGGATATTCGTGGTAGTACTTAACGTTGCCCAGTGGCTGCTTTCACCCTACCTTGTAGGTGCAATTTACAGGGTTAAAGAAATGCCCAAAAATGAAAACCTCCAATTGCATCAGATGGTTAGTGATTTGAGCCGAAAAAGTGGAATATCTACACCAAAACTCATGTTGTCCCAAATCCCTCTGCCTAACGCATTTGCATACGGTTCTCCACTGACAGGAAGCCGTGTCGCAGTCACTCAGGGACTTCTGCAGCACCTCGATGGTGGAGAAGTTGAAGCAGTCATCGGACATGAACTTGGCCACCTGAAACATCGAGACGTACAAGTCATGATGGTTGTCTCCTTCTTACCAGCATTGTTCTACTACATAGGTTACTCGATGATGCTTTCAGGCATGTTCGGAGGAGGAGACCGTAAGAACAGCGGTGGAAATAATGCGATATTCGGCATCGCCTTCATGGCTTTCTCATGGGTTCTAACCCTATTCACACTTTACCTAAGCCGTTTACGAGAATATTATGCTGACAGGCATAGCGCCGCAATCGTTGAAAACGGCGCGACAAAACTCTCCACTGGATTGGTAACAATCGTTCAGGAAAGCAAAAACCCGTCTAAACAACAAAAAGACCAACAGAAAAGCAATAGCTCCTACAAAGCTCTCTTCATTGCTGACCCAGCACGCGCAGCCGCGGACGCAGCAGAACTAAACGCAAACCGAATAATAAACAAGCAAGACCTACTAAGAGAAACCCTGGCAAAAAAACCCACCTCAGTCGACAAATTCGCTGAAATCTTCTCAACGCACCCAAACATAATCAAACGGTTGCAAGCGTTGCAAGATCTTAGCCAAAACTCACTGACCCATAATTAAAACAACATATCTTGGCGTCTATTATTCAAGAAAGGGTTCATTCTTTTTTCTTCGCGAATCATTGAAGTTCCCCCATGTCCCGGATATACAAGCAAGTTGTCAGGTAAACTTGTCAGTTTTTTTAGAGAGAGCCTCATATCATTCATAGAGCCACCTGGAAAGTCAGTTCTTCCGATTCCGCCAGCAAACAACGTGTCACCTGTGAAAACTAGTTTTTCTCCAACAAGACATATGCTGCCGGGGGTGTGTCCAGGTGTATGAATCACTTTGAGGGTTTCGTTCCCAAATTTTATCAGGTTACCATCTTCCAACATGACATAAGATGGCCCCTTGCTTTTTTCAGTACCTTCGATGTAATGCGCATCGAGCGAGTGTATGCAAATGGGAACATTGAGTTTCTTCTGAAACATCACGTTTCCTTTGATGTGGTCGTCGTGACCATGAGTATCTACGATAAAATTTACCTTTAACTTTTCGCTAGTTATATGGTCGAAGATTGGTCTGGCTTCGGATGAGAAATCCATTCCTGGATCGATTAATATCGCATCTTTTGTTTCTTTGGAACTTGCTATGTAACAGTTGGTTGATAACATGCCAACGAGGAAAGCTTCAATCAACATACAAATCATCATTCACGTATTTTGCATATAAAATAAAGTATTCGCAAAGAACAAAAATTGACCGCACAGTATGTGCTTTAGATTTTGGCAAAATGAAAAGTGTAGTTTTAAAAACTGATATTTAGGAATCTAAGCCTTGTTGGAAACCAGTAATCTTTATCTTGCTTCCGCATTTACCGCAGCTTATAACCAACTCAGAAAGTTCATCGTTGACGACTTTAGTATCCAAGATTTCATAGTTCTCTTCCGATTCATCGTCGGGAGATATCGACAACCCACACTTGGGACATTGGAAAGATCCATCACCTTCAACACTGGCTAAGTCTATTTTGAATGCCGAAGCTTTTTTGTCCAGCTTTTTCAACATCATATCTCTTCACTCTTTTTTTCTTCAATTTTTTCATAGACCGTTTTATTAGTTAACGATTATGAATTTCTATTCCATATGTTGAATACATTTAAAAGCTTGACGCAAAAAAAGGGATAAATTGCTGATTTATTCGCCACTTTTGCTTAAGCCTCTGCTTCCTTTTCAAAGTTTTCGGGTGAAATATAGTCGCCATACTTCTCTTTTGCTTGCAGCAAACGTTCACGTTGCATGTAGAGGATTCCGAACATTTCAAGCGGCGTGTCCGTGACGTTTTCTTGGTAGAAACGAGAGACGCGCTCAATCTTTGATAGGTTTTCTGGGACTCTTATGGTGAATTGTTTGTTGTAGTCTTCTTTGGCATAGTTTTTGCTGAGTACTTCCTTGAAGAGTTTGCGTAAGTCCTCATATTTTGGTATGTATCCAGTTGGTGTTTTTAGGGCCCCGACTTCGTGGTGAACTCGCAGTTCCATCCATTTGATCCACACGTGTTTGTCTTGTGGGCTGTTGAGGTATTTGTCGTTGCCGACTTCTTTTAGGAAGTAGTTAACGCCGAAGACAATTGGTTGCTTTTTGAGTTTGCGTCCGAATTCCAAGTTGTTGTTGACGTTTTTGCCCATTGGAATCGAAATGAAGTCTTGGATGCTCATCATGTTGATTTCTGGAACGCCTTCTTTGCCGATCGTTGCAAACGTAGTTTCTGTTTCCAATGATGCGCCATAGGCAACTATGCCATGATCCCAGTTGAAGCTTTGCTGAACTGGAACGTAAGCTTTGGTATCACGTCCACCGTACATTATACCGCCTAATTCGACACCATTAGGATTATCGAGTTCAGGGTCGACGTTTTCTATAGCTTTAAGCGATACTGCATAACGCGCGTTTTTGTTAGCTGCGGGAACGTCATTTCCGTTTTCATCTTTTTTGCCTTCATACCAAGTACCAGTGTAGTTACATCCTTCTTTTGGAAGTTCTTGTCCCATGCCAAGCCAGTACGGTTTACCATCCTTCACCAGAATGTTGGAGAACACTATTTCTCCCGGAGTCGTCAACACTTTCCAGATCAAAGCGTCGTCTTTGGGTTTAACGTCTTGTATTATACCAAAAATACCTGATTCAACGTTCACAGCGCGCGCAGCAGAGTCTATGTCTCTGATGTAAGCGATGTCGTCTCCAAGGATTGTCTCGCCTGGAAGCATAGCGGTTGAGGTTTTGCCGCATGCACTGGGGAAAGCGCCTGCAAAGTAGGTTTTGCGTCCGTTTGGACCGAAAACGCCCATTAGCAACATATGTTCGGCTAACCAACCTTCGCTGCTTGCTTTGCGAATTGCCAAGCGGAAGGCAAGTTTCTTGAAACCGACAGAGTTTCCGGCATATTGGGTGTTGACGCTGTAGATGGTGTTGTCCATGTGGTCTATGTAGATGCGTTTTTTGCTGTAATCCACACTGACCATGTCTTCATTTAGTCTTCCAGCTGAATGAAGAACTCTTAGGAAGTCGCTTTTAGGTCCTGCTTTCACAAATTGTTCGTAGCCAGGACGGTAAAGCAGGTCTTCTGAGTGCGCTACGTACCAAGAGTCAGTGCATTGTAAACCTAGAATGGTGAAGACCGAATTGGCTGGTCCTAGCGAGATAAAGCGGACAATCATTGTTTTGCCCATCATAGAATCTCGAAGAAGACCCCTTACTTCTGCTAAGCCTTCTTGGCGATCCATCTGGTTTAGGGCTTTGCTTAAGCTAGCGCCCTTTGCTACAAGATATTTGGTGTTTTGGCGGTCTCTGCCCTGGTCCTGTTCGCCGTCAAAGTGGACTGTGTGCCCTGGCAAGGTCAGGATTGCTTTTTCTTCACCTGTGGCTACTGCTTGTTTTGTAACGTGTGCAATGTCTTCGGCTGAGTCGCTGCAGATGAAGATTTTTTCTGCGTGACAGAGGTCGCTTTCTTTGGCAATAAATTCGTGAACGTTAGGGTTTTCGATGGCACTTAGTTTTTTGAAGTCTTGTGGGCTAAGTTTGGATTGTAATGCTTCAAGGTAAGGATTCATCATTTTCATCATTTCTTTAGAGTTCGTTTACTGTTCCGGGTATGCGTGGGAAAGGTTGACATTCAGCGATATGTTGGACACCTGCAAGCCAGCCGACTAAGCGCTCCATGCCTATGCCTCCGCCTGCTGTGGGTTTGAGTCTGCCTTCTTTTGCCATTTTCAACACGAGAGCATAGTTTTCTTTCTTAACTTGGTCTCGCTCAATCTTCTTTAGGATTTTAGAGTATTCAAATTCGCGCTTGGCGCCTGAGAGGACTTCACCGAATTGTGGCAGGAAGAGGTCGTAGTTGTCCCATTTACCAGTTTTGAAGTCTTCAAAATCGTAGAATTCTCGGGGAATGTTTGTTACCCAAACTGGTTCGGTTGTTTCTTTCGATATGCCTGCTTCCCAATCTGCTCCAAATTTGGCTTCAAGATCTACACGATCGTAAACTTTGAAAGGAGTCTTAGGTGCTTTGAGGGTATCACAACGGCACAAAGTGATTAATTCACTTTTCATGTCATGCTTTAAGTCTTTAACTAGGGTGCCAATGGCATCTTCAACCAAAGCAAAAACGTCTTTAGAGGAAGCACCTTGGGCTTCAAAGTCTAATTGGGTAAACTCGTAGATGTGCCTACCAGTTTTTGCCCGTTCCGCTTTCTCAATTCTAATGTTGGGTGAAAGAATGAACAGTTTAGGATAGGCAGTTGAGGCAGCGATGAGCTTATGGATGATCATGCTAGCTGTGGTTCGTACTGGCTTGCCATAGATGTCGACTTCGATTCTTTTCTCTATAGATGCACCAGGGTCAGGCCATAGGGGATCAGTGCTTTGGCTTAGTGCAACTGGAAGGAGCCATTGGAAACCTTTGTTAACAAAAGTTGTTGAGAGGCTCTTTAGAGTGTAAGTCATAATTTTGCCTATGCAGGCTTTTCTTTCTATTTCCGTTGCCGTCAGTTGGTCTAACGGTTTGGGAATTTCTATTATTTCTTGTTTTGGCATAAAGATCACTGTGACTTTGTTTTTGTGTACACTGTGCAACGCAGGTAATAAATTTTTTATAATAAAACATGGATAATTTACAATTAATACAAGCTTTTATACTGGAAACTTGTAATAATTACATATGAGCGTTAAACTGGACGAAAAAGACCTCGCGATCCTCACTCTCATCCAAGAAAACAGCAAACTAACAGCCAACCAAATAGCCAAAAAAATCAACACCCCAATAACCACCATTTTTGCAAAAACCAAACGCATGGAAGAATTAGGCATTATAAAACAGTACCGAGCCATCCTCTCCCCCGAAAAACTCAACTTCGGCACCGCCGCTTTCATCTTAGCGGCAGTATCCTATAGAGCAAAAAACGACGATGAAACACCTATTTCCCAAAGGCAAGTTGCAGAAGAAATCGCCCGCTTCCCAGAAGTTCAGGAAGTACACATCATCACAGGAGACTGGGATCTTCTCGTCAAGTTGCGTGCAGAAAATGTTGATGCAGTCGGCAAGTTTGTGGTTGACAAATTACGGCTGATTAAGGGTTTAGACAAGACTTTAACCTGCATGGTTTTTGAGACCGTTAAAGAGTCAACAAGTCTACCTCAAATGTTCAGGAAAACTCAGTCAACACCTTAAGTTACGCTGAACTTGAGTAATACAGTAAAGGCAGTGCTAATAAGACAGTATTTTTTCCTTTTGCAGTTAAAGCATACTCTACTCGTAGAGGCGGTCCTGCGTTAACGTTTCTGGTTATGAAACCATGTTTTTGAAGCATTTTTAGCTTATCGGAAAGAGTTCGTGAATTAACGGTTAAAATTTTCTTTATGCCACTAAAACCAATAGAGTCTTTGAGGAGCAACGTATAGAGGATTTCTAGGCTCCATTTCTGAAAGATAAAGTTGAAGCTTTCCTCGAGGCTTTCTAACTCGTCCTTTAGTTCAGTTGGTGTGATTTTTTGTTTTTCTATAATCTCATTGAAGGTTACCTCTATGCCTTTTAGAACTTGGTTCATTCTTGCCTCAACAAGTTTGCGGAATTCTGCACTCAATGTTAAAGGTGCGCTCATGCACTTTACACTCGGTGTAGTTTTGCTTACTTCATAATTTATTAAGCTTTACATATACAACAAGGTATACAAAGTAAAGTTAACTTGGAGGAATATCACTTGGAAAAATATGACGCTATAGTCGTTGGTGCCGGAACAGCGGGATGCTTAGCAGCAAAGACGATCGCTGAATCAGGTCTTAAAGTCTGCATCGTTGAGAAGAAAAAACGCGAAGAAATCGGCGAAAAAATCTGCGGAGACGCTCTTGGCGAACACCACTTAAAGTTTCTCGGATTAGAGAAACCAACTGGTGGCGAACTTGAAACCAAAATTGACGGTATAAAAATCTACTCACCAGATGAAAATACCATCTTCACAATTGCCGACAAGGATTTTGTCGGCTTTCTACTCAACAGACGCTTATTCGGGCAATGGCTCCTTGAGAAGGCCACTGACAAAGGTGCCCTTCTTCAGGATAGCATGAACTTCCGTTCTCCGATAATTGAAAAGGGAGCAGTCGTAGGTCTTACTGCTAAGAACATGAAAACAGGCAAAGTTGTTGAAATGCGAAGTAAAGTTGTGGTTGACGCGACCGGCTACTTTGGAATGGTACGCAAACAACTGCCTGCAGAGATGGGCATAGATCGAGACATAGCTAACGAAGACGTTGAAGCATGCTACCGCGAAATCCGACAGCTCAAACAAGAAAACGAAAACACAACCTTCTGCGAAATATATCTAAACCAAAAAGCATCACCGGGGGGTTACATTTGGATTTTTCCTAAAGGCGGTGCCCGCGTGAACGTTGGTTTAGGTATTTGTATGCGTAAAAACTACCCCAATCCAAAACAACAACTTTACGATACGGCTTTTAAAAAGCCAATCTTTGAGGGTTCTCTGGTTTTGACTGCTGGTTCTTGGTTTGACCCCGTCCGCCGACCCTTAGATAACATGGTATCAAACGGTGTTATGTTAGTTGGTGACGCTGCTTCGTTGGTTAACCCCATTCATGGTGGCGGCATCGGACCCTCAATGCTAAGCGGTTACTTTGCAGGACAACAAATCATTGAAGCTCTGAGCAAAGGCGAACCCACCAAAGAAGCATTGTGGGGTTACAACAAGAAATACATTGAGACCTATGGCAAGAAACAAGGCGCCCTTGACATCTTCAAGATGTTCCTCTTATCATGTAGCGACGAAGACCTCAACTATGGCATGAACGAAAAACTGATGACGGAAGACGACGTACTTAAAGCAGGCATGGGCGACGATTTCCACCTGAACATCACTGAGACTGCTAAACGAGTCTTCAGGGGCTTAAGGCGTGTTGGCTTCCTCAATAGGCTGCGTTTGACGGTAACTATGATGAGGCAACTACGAGCACACTACAATACATATCCGACTACACCTGAAGGCTTCGAAACCTGGCGTTCGCAAACGGTAAACATCATTGAAGAAGCCAGAGAAAAACTGGTAAAATAACATAGCGAAGGCGGTTTTCCGCCAATTCTATTTTTGTTTAACTGCGAGTCAAAATAGTGATCAAGCTAGGGCATCATTGAATTTTAATAAACGCTTAAATTCAAAGTGCACATGGATATCTACAGTGAAAAAAATGGTCTATTGCTCTAACTGCGGCGAAAAAATAGCAGATGACGCATATTTCTGTCCAAAATGCGGCACCAAAACCCCCAAAGGCAAAGCTTCCAATGTAACTTATCCCTCTGACGAATTACGTGATGCTTTCTATAAAGTAGGAGCAGAACTCGAGCGAGCATTCAGCATGGCGGCACGGGAAACACACCAAGCTATTAAAAAAGCAAGCGAAAATATGCAACAAAAAACAGCATCAAACCCTCAAGGAACAGTCGTTTGTACCAGCTGTGGAACAAAAAATGTTTCTGGCGCAGTTTTCTGCCATAACTGCGGTACAAAGGTAGCACCTTCAGAAGGCTCTCAAGGAAGCACTTGAAAAAATGAGCCCAGGCAAGACACTTATTGCCTATGAAAGTAAGGGTGGAGCCACTGAAGAGGCTGCAAGGAAAATTGCCGAAACCTTGCGCTCAAAATTCGATTACGAAGTTGATTTGGTTGACCTTAAAAAACAAAAAACAACTGATTTATCGCAGTACAAAAACATAATCATAGGCGGCGGTGTGAGAGCTGGGAAAGTTTACGGTAAAGCGCTAAAGTTTCTTGAGAACGATTTAACAGGCAAACAGGTAGCCTTTTTTGTTTCTTCTTCTTGGGCTGGCACTCCTGGAAGCTATGAGAATGCAAAAGTCAAATTTGTAGAAAAAACATTAGCTAAATACCCCCAGATTAACCCCGTGAGTACAGAAGCTTTCGGCGGTCGAATAAGGTACTTTAGAAAAACCATGGTGGACAACACGGATTTGGCTAAGGTTGAGGTTTGGGCAGAAGAACTTGGAAAAAAATTCATCCAATAAGTCAAAGATCACAAAGGCGGGTGCGCTTCTTTGCCCAACCTGCTGCGTTGAATACGGACAGGTTGAGTTTGACTTGGATGTTGATGGCGTTATCCTCCATAATGTTAAGGCCCTTCGGTGCCCTGAATGTGAGGAAGAGCTTTTTACACCCGAACAGTGTGAAGAAATCAGAAAAAGATTCTGTGATTCAACAGAGCATTAACCCTCTTCAGGTTGAACCTCGTTGATTTCAGGCTATCGCCTTTCTTTTTGTGGGTCGATAGGTTTTTATGTTTGGCTATTGTGTCTATGGTTTGCAACAAAACGGGATTTGACATCAAAGTATGGTCAGAAAAGCACGAATACGCCTCACAAGTACAGATTACAGTAAATTAGAAGAGGTATGTGGAGAACTCAAAAGCATCGCGTCAAAAACAGGCGTGAAAATGAACGGACCAGTACCACTACCAACAAAACGCTTGCGCGTTCCAGTTCTTAAAGGTCCATCCGGCGAAGGCACAGCCACTTGGGACAGATGGGAAATGCGCATACACAAACGATTAATCGACATCGATTCCGAAGAACGCGTAATGCGTAGAATCATGCGTATCCGTGTTCCAGAAGAAGTTCATGTCACAATCGAACTAATCTAAAATTTCTTATATATTTTTAGCTTTTTGCAATTTAATTCGTTTTTTAGCAAACCCCTTAAATCTCATAATTCTTTCAAACAAATTAGAGGTGAAAGGATGAAAGAATGGAGATGCATCGTAGTTAGCCATCATGACGATGTGGGTAAAGCAATCATGGAATGGGAACAACAAGGATGGCGATTGAATTCATACAATACGGCCGGAATGGGCGGAGCTTGGAACTATACAGTGAACCATTATTTACTTTTCGAAAGAGGTCAGTAAACCTCTTTTTTAAATTAATAAAAAAGTAATAATCGCCAATATAACGCTTGGGATAAAAGCCAAGGCCCAAAGTTTTTTGTTAAAACTGAAAATCTTGAAGCCGTCCAAAATTCCGACTGGTAAAAGGTTGAAGACTGCCATGAAAGCGTTGATATATGCCGCAAAAAACAGCAATCCTAAATATGCACTTGGCAAGGGAGCTAACGCGCATCCAAGAAGTGCACTAGAGAAAATAAGGTTAGTAATTGGTCCTGCTATTGAAATCTTCACGAGATCTTCACCGTTCGGTATCGAACCGCCGATCATCATTGCACCAGGAGCAATCATCCTGAAAGGCAAAAATATGGATGCAAACGTCAAAACTGCTCCCCAAGTAGTCAAGCGGAACTCGGCCCACAAACCTTTCTTTTGAGCAATAATCTTATGGGCTATTTCATGAGTTAGAAAAGACACTGTCATAATTGCCGCAAAAATAGCCATCATGTCCCAAGTCCATTCAAACAGGAAGCCTCCAAAAAAGTTCCCATATAACCCAATAGAAAATCCGATGCCTATTACCAGTAATGCAGCTATCGTTATGTGCTTTACTTCTTTTTGGCTGAAGTTAATGCGATGTTTACGTTTGAAAGCATCTTGACCAAAAACATAACTGTAATTGTAAGAGTTGTAGGATTGTGGCGTCATTACTGCTTCCTGCCTTTGGGTACGGGCAGCATCGATTTTTGGGCATGAATGATTTTCGGGTAAACGGTGGGTACCGCAGAATTGACCACCGCAATGGGTGCAACGGAATGGAAGCAGAGTTTCCTGGGAGCACACTTGACATTTCATGTTAGTTTGGCGCCTTGCACACTAAACGGTTCATGGTGGTTTATATTTTTCCCCTCAAAAGACAAAAAAACCATGTTATCTACAAAAATGCGTAAACGCTTTAAAATAGTGTACCAACTATCCAACAGCATTAAGTTGAAACATTTGGAGTCTTGCCAGGTTGAAGCCGTTTAGCTTTGTTCATGCTGCAGATTTGCATTTGGGCTATTCGCAGTATGGTTTAGAAGCCAGAAGGCAAGACTTTGACGATGCTTTCCGAGAGCTGGTAGACAGAACGATCGAGTTGAAACCTGATTTCATGATTATCGCCGGAGACCTTTTTCATCAGGCAAGGCCATCCAACCACACGTTGGAGAATACCATTCGAAGCTTTAAACGACTAAAAGACGTAGGAATCCCAGTTTTAACTGTCGATGGCTCCCACGATTCTGCGCCCAACACAATAACGAGCACAATCTTGTACCCGCTTGACAGTGCTGGATTGATCATTCATCTGCCCAGACATCAAGGTGCATGCTGGAGCAAACCGGATTGCTGTTATGTTTATGGCATCCCAACTTATCATAATAGGCATAAAACCCAAGAGGCGCTTCCGAAATTCATGGAAGATAACCCGCCAAGACCGCAAGCTGGAGTCGCTAATATCTTTGTTCTTCATGGTGCAATAGATTTGCCCGGCGTTAAGCCACCATATATCGAGGCGGAAATATTACCTGATGAGTTGCCGGGAGGCTTTTGTTATTACGCAGCTGGGCACGTACACGAACGGTACCTCGGCAAGTTTAAAGATGGCTTTTTGGTTTACAGCGGTAGCACAGAAACGGTTAGTTACGATGAAGCCAAGTACCAAAAGAGCTTCTTCCACGTAACTGTTAACGAGAAAGGTCAAGTAAAGCCAGAAATAGTCGAATTAACCACACCCCGCAAGTTTGTCATAGTGGAGCAGGACTTCTCCGGCATGCAATCGGCTAAAATCACTGAGTTAGCCACCCAAATGGTTAAGGATGCCGATTCAGAAGGCGCAATCGTAATCCCTGTCCTAAAAGGAACCCTACCTTCAGAAGCTAGTCGAACAGAAATCGACATTACAAAAATCCGAGCTGCAGGCGAAAGAGCATTGCTTGTTCACCCCATCGTTCTAATCAAAGAAACGGCGGTTTCCGACGAAATCGTGCGTTCGATATTTGAGAGCGAATTTAAGGATTTGAAAACTAAAGCTTTTGAATATTTTATGCAAATCTTTTCTGGACGTTACGGTAAGGAGGAAGCTGAAAAAATCGCACGAGGAGCGCTCAGCTTAATAGAGCCTCTAACCCGCAAGCAAGACGACAAAGTCAAGCAAGCCATCGAGGAACTCGCTAAATGAAAATCGAAATCGTCCAACTGGAAAATATACGCAGTCACACAAAATCCACAGTACCTTTTACGCATGGGTTTAACTGTCTTGTGGGCGGTTTAGGCTGCGGCAAATCAAGCGTAATGTACGCTGTGGATTTCGCGTTGTTTGGTGATTCAATTGGACGAAGTTTTGAGTATTTACTTCGCGAAGGTGCTGAGTCTGGAAAGGTTACAGTACAATTTACGCATAACGGCAGCACCTACAAACTTACAAGGGGACTTAAAAGGAAAGGCAAAAGCATCAATCAAAACATTGAAGAACTCAAACTCTACGAAGATGAGAAACTTGTTGCGAGCATGAAAACCGATGCCATCGCCGAACAATTAAAAGCAATTACGGGTTTAGACAAGGACCTTTACCGTGAAATCGTCTGGTTTAGACAAGAACACCTCAAAGAACTCTTAGACGCTACACCGCGAGATAGGCAGAAGCGGTTGGATGAACTCTTTGGTTTATCTGATTATGAGATTGCATGGGGCAACATCGCCCAGTACCAACGGGATTATGACGTTGAGAAGAAAGTTTACGAGAAAGACCCAGATGTTCACGGATTAGAAAAACTCAGCAATGAATACAACCGAGCAAGCGAAGAATTTACACTCTTAGAAATGGATTTGGAGACTTCGACACAGAAATTGGCAGTTGCAAAACGAGCACTCGATGAAGCAAACTCTAAACTCAAGCAACTAGAGGAAAAAAAACTCGCTGTGGAAGATATTAAACGCAAAGAAACACGATTAAACGCCAACATAGCAAATATGACCAGTACTTTGGTTTCGCTTAACCAAAGAATAGAAGGCAAAAAAACTATCGTTGACAATTTGCTACAACGCCAAAACTCGTTGGACTCACAAATGAAATTATGTTGGGGAAAGCTTGAGCAAGCCGGATTACCAACAAATCAGCCTTTGGAACAGCTGAATTCATGCATATCAGGGTTTGACGATAAAATCAGTAACTTGAAAGCTGAACAAGAAGCCACTTCTCGAAGCATGCAAACGGACCAGAAAAGAGTAGTACAGTTGGCTGAGGAAAGTAAGTGCCCAGTTTGTGTTCAACCTTTAACTGGGGACTATAAATCAGGTCTTTTGCAGAGAATTCACCAAGACAATAATGAACGGGAGAAAGTGATTAATCACCTGAGACTTGAAGTGGCAAACTTGCAAAAAACCAAAGTCCGCAGCATCGGAAGCATTTTCTGGATTGCAAACCTGCGTAACTCGCAATGCAGATTTGAAGGCAAGAATAGCTGAAGAAGAAAACAACTTTAGCGCTCTATTGATCGAATTGGATGATAAGCAGAAGATTGAAACTGATTTACGTTTACAACTGGAAACGGTAGCGTTTGAAATCAACAAATTCAATTTGTCAGACGTTGAAGCAGCCAAGATGCAAAGAGAACATATGTTTAAACAATACTATGTCATTGAATCGGATTTGCGCACGAAAGAGCACCGCAAAAAAGACCTTGCCCAGCGATTAGATGACATCAAAGAACGCATCAACCTTGCACAAGAAAAACTAGAACGTATGGAAAAAATCCGCAAAACCGTAGAAGTGCTCGGCGCCATTCGAGACGCTTACCGCAGCATTCAACCTAAACTTCGAAGCGAGTTTGTAAAGGTTCTACGGAATTTTGTGCAGCAAGTGCTCGACGACTTAGTTTGCGGAGAGACACCGATACTTAATGTGGTTATTGATGAAACTTACACGCCATATGTGAAGAGTGAAACAGGAATGGATCGAGAAGTCAGTAACCTTTCTGGTGGAGAACGAACGCTTTTGGCGTTTGCTTACCGGTTAGGCTTGGGGCAATTGATTATGCAGTCAAGGACTGGTCATGGGTTGGGTATGTTGATGCTTGATGAACCTACTGAGAACTTAGGAAGTGAAGATGGTAGTATAGAACGGTTGGCTGAAGCCATTAGTCGATTCAAAGCTATCGAACAAATAATCGCTGTCACACATAGTGAAGCGTTCGCGGCTAAGGCTGACCATGTTATTACTCTTGAAAAAGAAGCTGGGATAAGCAAAATCTCAATCGAACGTTAATTAAGTTGCCAAAAACAATCTACCACTACTCTATATAAATCGCTAATCAATTGTCCATTGCGTATTCATTGTACGAGTGTTCGAACCTAAAAAAGGCTTGAAGATTGAACATTTGTCAACATTTAGCAAGCGTTTTAGCGCTTGGAAAAGCTTATATCCACAGTGGGTCGAAACATCATTCAGAGAAATTCGGTGATTTAATTGAAGAAAAATATGATGTACACTTTAGTAGCGGTTTTAATTGTCGTCATCATCATTGCCGGTGCAGCAGCATATCTACTTAGCACCAACGGAAACGGTGGAACAACTAATCCAACTGCAACGCCTAGTCCAACTGTAACGGTTGGAGATGCAGCAACATTGTCTTTTAGCGCTAACGTAACAACTTCCGGGTCAACAATAACTTACAATTGGGTTGGCAAGGACATTCACACTTCTCCAGTGATTCGCGTTGACTTCGCAGGCTACAGCTATCTTCTTGACTCTAGCAAAGAGAAATCTTGGAGCAGCACAGACAACGGTGTAACATGGACAGCAAGCACTTTCAATACTGACTGGCCCGCATGGGGAGCAGAATGGACAACCTATGTTGACGAACTCACCCCAGGTCACTGGAGTGGAAGCGGAGACTACTCATACACTAGCCCAACTGGGTCAGCAATAACACTATTCAATATCGTCATTAACCCAACAATACCCGCCTCAACTTTCGCAGAACCCGCCTAGACCAAAGGTTGTTGGTACCTTAAACCAACTATTCCCCTTTTTTGATTTTTCCAAAATGGAAGTTTGTATCAGGACATAACGATATTGGCATTAAACCATTCACTATTTTGCTCGTCTTTGATTCCATGAATAATTAACTAAGTTTAAGGCAGATCTGTTTAGGTATGTTTCAAAGATTAGCTGAGCAATTGTTCTTGGTTTCATCTAAATTGTCTTCTCCCGAATAAGCTCAATAAAACTTCACGATTGAGCATAAAGTACATTTGGAAAAAAATGACTTTCCTCCCAACAAAAATATCGACTATGCCAAAGCATACATAATAATTACGATTCCGAAAACGATGCTGGCAGAACCTGTAAGGACTTTAATTATTTTGTGCACTTTCTCTAGATTCGATGCAGCATAAGCAATTATGGAGCCTACCAAGCAAGCAATGCCTATCATTCCCAAGATTACTCCGACTCCAAAGAGGAAAATGAAGATTGCGCCAATTTCAACTGAATTCACAGTTGACACCGTAACTAACATTAAGGCTGCGCTGCCTCCGAGCCCCTGCACAGCACCTGTGAGGGCGGACTTGTGAATGTGTGTGTGACTATGCTCATGGTCATGACCAGCATGTGAATGCGGATGAGAGTGAGAATGAGGGTGTTCCGGTCCCGCAATCGAGTGAGGACTGATTCTTTTGGCGATTAACGGTCTAATCACAAGTGCACCCAAAACTATCAGCAAAATTCCTGCAGCAAAATCAAATAACTTGAGGACACTTTGAGGAATTACAACACTTAGTGTGAGAACTAATAAGCCTACTATAAACAAGACTATCGAGTGCCCTACGCCCCATACTGTGGCTGAGACTATAGATTTGCGTAAGCTTTTGTTATTACATAGTAAGGTGGATACTGCGACAACGTGGTCAGGGTCGAGCGAGTGCCCAAATCCTAACCCCAATCCTGTTAGAAGAATAAAGATTATCGACAGATCCATAGATATGCATACTATTTGCAGAAATAGTAATACTTTTCTATGCTCTACGGGGAGACTAACTAACGGTTAGGGATATTTGATTGAGCCTTTTTGAGAATAACCTGCAAAACACATTTTGTAAATGGAAATAGGTGTCCTCCGTCTTCAAGTTTCCTTTTAGCAAAGTCAAATCCTGAAAAATCGTGCTGAGAACACTTCAAAGCGGCCTGAACAATTTCTGAAAACGAAGCTTCATCTATAGTATTAGCTGTTATGGGGATTAATCCCTTCACTAAGTCTTCGTCTAACCTCAGAGCTGCAATAACAAGCGATGAAATTTTTCCATCAGACAAAATTAATTCTAGCTGTTTCTGAAGTTGCTGATACTCGGGACTTTTAATTGTTATCTTTGCTTCAGAAAACTGTGAAATAATGGTTTCAAGCGAGAGACATCGGTCCGCCAACCTTTCAACTAGAGGTCGGTTTGACTTAATATTTTCTTGTTTATAGATGGCGGTTTTCACTCCTTCACGCACGCACTTTCCAATCAATTCGCCTATGATTGTAAAAGTTCCAGCATACTGTATGGGTTCCCCTTTTCCGGTGCAACCCACCGCAACGCTGTCAGTTAACGTTCCGGTCGCGAGGTCTCCGGAAAAACGACTTCTGATATCCAACTCGCGTATGGCAACGGTTTTTGCTTCAGTGGCGGTCTTAACAACCTCGACCATGCTGCCTTCAGTTAAATTTCCATCAACTATTATTATGATGTTTATTGTACCCATTTTTTGTAGTTGATTACTCTTTGAGGCCGCCGGTTCCCCAGCGGTAACTGCTACCGTGGCTCCAGCGGTCACAAAAACTGTCAAAGTCACGCTATCGTACATCTCGGAGGATGCAACAATGTTCTTCATTTGGGCGGCAGTCATCAACCCAACAACTTTGTCGTTGGGAAGTTGCAATCCTTTTACTGCCTTTTTCAAGAAAGCTTCAGGGCCGCTCCAGTGCATGTCGTTCATGTCGCTTCCAGAGCCTTCAGGAACCTGAACGTTGATTATTCCATTTGCCTCAACCAAACCTCCATTCAAAAGCGCGGAACTTAAAATCTTGAGGGGAGTTTTTGACCATATTACAAGGGTTTGGTTTTTGATTTCAGCGTCGATGTTTTCGATTCTTGTGTTTAATTTCATCTGGTAGTCCCGCTTCTAAATTTGATTGGAAATTGACTTTTTTGTTATATAAGGCTTAGCTTAGAATTTGCTTTTCAATTCTAGATTTTTGTTTTAAACTTCTGAGAAATTTGCTTAAGACTACCTCAATCTATTAAGAGCAGAGCGAATGTTTCGGGATTCTTATCAAAGGGCAAAGTAAATTTAAGGCCAGCTTTTTCAGCGGTCGCTTTAACGTTCACCCCAACGCCTTCCTCTGAATAACGCTTCATCGTTGGATGAATGCAGATTCCTTCTTCAATGTTGCATTTTTCGCATAATTGACATGCCCCAGAGACTAACCCAATAGCAAGCAAATATCCCTCTTTAGCCGCTGCTTTTTCTAGCTCATGAACTATGTCGAGCAGTTTTTTCATCTCTTTCTTCCAGCCGGACCAAAACTTTTCCACTTTTGCCTTCATTTCTGGAGGAATGGATGGGTCGTCTGTTTTAGATAGGTATTTTATCAGTTCTGAGTCGCCTTCGACTTGCGTTTTGAATTTCATGAACATAGCATAATGGTATTCGCTAACTATTTTTCTAAATTCTTCAGGTGTTGGTGCATGAGGTGGGCATGCTAAGGTTTTTCCGTATTTTTCACAGCCTAATTTGCATTTGAAAACTACACGGTCTTCGATGACGATTTTTTCAATTGGAATTATCTTTGCTTCTACTGCACCAAATTCTATTGCCTGTTTTCTTAGGAAATCGAGCGATTCTATCATGTCAGCTTTTGCCATGTCAGTCACGCTTTTTCTTTGGCAACTATGCTGGCTCGGTAAGCGCATGCTGGGTCCTGGTTTAAGCTGTCTTTACTATAGATGTAGGCTCTAGCGCGGCAGCCTCCGCAGATCATTTTGAATTCGCAGGCACCACATTTGCCCTTCAGATTGTTGCGGTCTGCTAAATTCTTGAGTGTTTGAGAAGTACGCATGCGATCCATAATTTGCTGGATACTGTCAGTGCGTATATCACCGAATTCTAAGTTTAGAGGAGCACAAGCATAGGCTTTTCCGTCTTCTAGAATCTCCAGCCACTCATATTTTTTAAGATTATCACACATACTGCATGTACTTCTCAGTTCTCGCCAGGGTTCCTTCGTTTTCAGTAAACGGTTGTTGAACATTTCATATGGAACAATTAGGATTCTGTCCTGGACTTTTTTGTTTAGTTCATAGATTTCGTTGAGTTGATCTTCTCTTTGTTGTGGCGTTGGCTCCAACGGTCCAAGAATCTTGAGTTGGTTTTCAACGTCTATCGGCTGCGGAATAAGCGATGCAAGATGGAAACTGCGTGCACCCAAATCCATTGCGAAACTAACTAAAGCTGACACCTGATTAGCTACATATTTTGTGTTGATCACACTCATAGCGAATGGAATTTCAAATTCTTTGCACAAAGTAACGGCGTTAACGCTATCTTCAAAGGCGCCTTCCCCCCGAAGTTTAGCATCAACTTCCCTTAGCCCTGCAAAGCAAATTATGGCCTTGCAGTTAGCGGCTGCAAGTTCTTTAGCAACTTTGGGAGAAAAGTGCCAACCTGTAACCTTCACGTAAGGCGAAAGCTTCAACTCAGCAACATACCGAATGAGTTCTAAGAAGTCTTCGCGCATCAACGGCTCTCCTGTCCAGCCAGCACCAGAAATGAAAAGGTTGTCAACTCCGAAATCTGCTACCTTCTTTAGCATAACTTTCGCTTCATCGGTTGTTAGTTCGTTTGGTAGAGGTTTTCCATCACCAAGAGAAAAAGCATGCTTTACAGGATAAGCCCTTGTACAAGACCAAATGAAGTGGTCAAGTTTGTTGCCATGTTTCTCGGAGCCAAAAAGTTGTTTATTTTCTGCTTTGGACGACAATTAAGTTTCCTCCGTATGATCATTAGTTTGAGTGATTACTTTGGTTGATTCTTTAATGTGTCCTGGAATCTCGGGTTGATGTTTGAGTAGTTCCATCTTCGCGTGGGTGGCGTTTACAAGCGTTGGTAGCTCAGATGGTTGCTTGATGAATATGGCACCAACCTTTTTCAACTCCGCCATTAAAGCTGTTGCTTTGCCAGCGGTGAAATCTCTGCTTTCAATGGGCACCTCATTGATCACATATGTTCTGATGCCCCGTTTAACAGCATCAAGCGCTGTTTCCAAGTTAGAGAGGTTGCCGTAGCCAAACGGAACCGAAGTTACCACGATGATTGCCGATCGCTTTATCATTTCCAAGAGTAAACGCTTTGAATGCTCAGTGATGGGCGAAAAAGGTGCTTCGCTTACGGTCGGGATCTTGAGAAGCTCTGCAGTTTCATAATCAGTATCAAGCATGTTCAACACACCAGCTGTTACTTCGTAGCCTTCGTCCACTAATGCCTTCATCACTACTGTTCCCGTGCCGGCTCCAGCAATTAGATGAATAGCGCAGTTACGTGGAGTAGAAGATTTCTGAGGTGTAAGGGGAATTACGAAAAGTGAATTTGTAACTAGGCTTTTTTTGACAATTGCGTCTACATGAAAGACAGCTTTTATGTTTTCACTCGTCAAAACATTTTCTACAGGTCCTGCTGCAAAAATTTTTGCGCCTTTAAGAAGCAAAATTGAGCTGCAGTAACGTGCCGCTAGGTTCAAATCATGGATAACAGCTAAAACAATCAAGTGTTCCTTGATGCATAATTCTTTTACTAGGTCCATGATTTCAAGTTGGTTAATCATGTCTAGATGAGTTAGAGGTTCATCGAGCAATAGAACTTTGGGTTCCTGTGCTAGCGCACGGGCGATGACGACTCGTTGTTTTTCTCCTCCGCTTAATTCGTTTATGGGTCTATCGGCGAGATGCCAGGTGTTCGTTCGATTCATCGCTTTACGAACAATGGTTAAGTCAGCTTCTGATTCCATTTGGAAACGTTTCATATGCGGGTTACGGCCCATCAGAACGATGTCTAAGGCGGTAAAGCTGAAGCCTATGTTGCTTTCTTGTGGAACTATAGCCATTTGTTTGGCAAGGTCCATGCTTTTTATGGTATAGACATCGGTTTTATCTAGGATTATGGTTCCTTTGTGGGGTTTTAGTGTTCGACTGATGCTTTTTAGCAGTGTGGTTTTTCCTGAGCCGTTAGGTCCAATGATACCAACAAAGTCGCCTTCCTTTACGGTAAAGCTAACATCTTCCAAGATCTTAATTGAACCATATCGGCATTCGACGCCATCTACGCTTAGTAACACCAAGCACCATCAGCTCCTAGAGTGAGTAACTCGTTTTTCTTTTCCTAAGCAGATAGATAAAGAATGGGGTTCCAGCTAGAGCAGTTATGACGCCTACTGGTAGCTCCGAAGCCCCTGTTGCTACGCGAGCGACGGAATCACAGAGTATGAGGAAAATGGCACCGACTATTGCAGAGGTTGGAAGAAGAATTCTGTGGTCAGGACCAATGACCAGTCGGGTCATGTGGGGAATGATGAGTCCTACGAATCCTATGACTCCACTGATTGAAACTACAGCTCCAGTAATTAAAGAGCCAATGAGTAGGAGTATTTGCCGCACTCTCTCGGTATTTACACCTAAATGTTGAGCCGTGTCATCGCCCATTGAGAGCATGTTGAGGTCTTTTGTGAAGAAATAGGCAACTATAGTTCCAGCTAAAACGAATGGAAAAACAACGTAAATGTGAGTCCAAGTGATATTGGAGAACCCGCCCGCTATCCAGGCGACAATGCCAATTAACGCCTTGCCGGAGCGCAATTCGAAAACTGTTTGAAGCGCCAAAATGAATATGTTCACAACTATACCTGACAGTAAGAGAGTAGTTATCGGAACTTTATTTCCGACTCGCGACATAAAGTAAACCAGAAAAACCGTTAAGACAGCACCCAAAAAAGCTACTACTTGAAAAAGCCCGAGTCCAAAAAAGTTGAGAACCAAGGAACCAGCATATATTGTAGCTAATGTGTAACCGAAAGAAGCTCCTGCTGAAGCACCCAAAAGGTAGGAGTCAGCCATAGGGTTTCTAAAAACCCCCTGATACATGACTCCCGCTGCGGCTAAGCCAGCACCAACAAGGGCACCCGCAAGTATACGGGGCAAACGGATTTGCAGGATTATGGATTCGTTAACTGTAGAAACTGACGAAGGATTGACGTATTGATTTAGAAAAGGAATCTGCTTGCCTAAAATCGCAAGTATTTCCGAGAAACTGATGGGCGCGAAGCCTACGTTTAGGCAAAGAACCACGACGGCCACAAGCGTCACAATTAACAGTAG
Organism: Candidatus Bathyarchaeota archaeon; assembly: GCA_963835475.1. Lineage (GTDB taxonomy): Archaea > Thermoproteota > Bathyarchaeia > Bathyarchaeales > Bathycorpusculaceae > Bathycorpusculum. The sequence goes on along the minus strand of CAWIFU010000015.1, from coordinate 26,272 downwards.
AAATATAAGTTTCCATCTTGAGGAACGCTTAGAATACTTTTCCTTTATCTTATCTGTCGTCATTGGTGAACACAAAAAAAGGGTTAGGGAGAATTAAAGAGTTCTGGATAGAACGCTTTTGCGGCTGCTGTGATTTGTTCTGCAATTCGTGGTCCTGCTTCGGCGAAGAGATCCCCGTTGACTAACACTAATCGATTGTTTTGTATCGCACTTATCGAGCTCCAACCTGGTCTTGCTTTAACGGCGTCTACGCTTCCATAGAATGGTGCGTCCGTTGTTAGTGCCATGTTGGTGGGTAGCAGTATAACGTCAGGGTTTTTTTGTACGATAGTCTCTGAGCTTACAGTTGGATACTGTTGGGTTTCGTCTTGGAAGATGTTGATTCCTCCAGCTTTGGAGATTACGTCATTGATGAAAGATGTGTCTGCCTGCTGACATTAGTGGTGGTGTCCAGACTTCATAGTAGACTTTTGGTTTAGGTAAGTTAGCGGCAGTTATTTTGGCTTCTATGGAGTTAATTTGGCTGGTTAGGGAATTCACTAGTGAGGTGGCGTTTTGTTCTGCACCAGTTGCTTTGCCAACCATGTTGATATCTTTGAATATTCCGATGACGTCGTTGGGGTTGAGGACCAGTACCTTGTAGCCTAGGTCTCTTAGAGTGACGACATCTGGATCGTTAACGGGCGTGGCAAGAATTAGATCTGGGTTGAGGGAAGCGATTGTCTCTTTGTTAGGAGTTGAGAAACCCCCAATACTTGTCATGTTCCCAGCAGCAATCCAAGCAGCGAAGTCATAAGGATATTTGTCATAGTCGGTTACGGCAACTACTTTGTCGCCCACACCTACAGCAAAGAGTATTTGGGTGTTACTTGGCGCTAGCGAAATGATCCTTTGAGGAATAGCAGTCAAGTTGGTCGTATACCCTTCATCATCAACAACAGTTATTTTGTTTTGCGGGTTGTTCGGGTTCGAATTGTTGCCGTTGAAGAAGAAAGCGGCAGAAACAACAGACACAATGATTACTCAATGTAACGATATACAGCCCAATTTTTTTGTTCATATTTTCTTCTAAACCTCTATTACCTGGATGGATTATCCAGCCTAACATATAAAGTTTGACCAAAAACAACTAAACAAACCACCTCTTGAAAAAACCATACGAAAACAGGTCAAAAACACATTTAGTAAGACAAGATAACTTTGTCCTTGAATTGTTGTTGTATTGGTACAGCCACTTACGTTTAAGAAGACAATCGTTAACCAATAAGATAGTAGTCAGAGATTATTTTTGGTTTAAGGAGGTGGATTTATGGAAGCAACAGACAAAAGTGGTAAAGTAAAATTTACATTTGAAATGGAGTTAAACCAGCCCATAATGGAATTAGTCAGGCAAGACATTGATATGATGATGGATTTAACTTCACAGGCCGCGGATATTTGGAGAAAGAACATGGGTGATAGGAGAAAAATGGGTCACGGCATGGGCATGATGATGCACCACGGCCAAGAATGAGCGTTTAAAGCAAATCTTCAGTAAACGGCGGTTCATCAGCCACGGAAGCAACAACTTGTTCTGCAAATGCTTCTTGCTCTTCTTCGCCTGTGACGGCAATCCAACATGAGCCTTCTGCGCCGCAAACGCCGCCTGAAGCTATTAACTCTACGTCGGCAGCTGTTAAAGCCTTCAATGCGTCCAATTCTGTGAAAACTTCTCCGGGAACAGGGAGCAAACGGTAGCCTTGGGCACCGGGGGCATTTAGCTTCTCGGCTATGGTGTACAAATCGCCGTTTACACGTTTTTCTAAACCTATTGGAATTATAAGTCTCACTCGACGACCCACAACTAAGGGCAAAGCTAAACCTATCGTTCCAGCTTTTGGGTGACCAATCAAAATGGCAGCCTGCCTGTGATTTAAATCCAGGGCGTTTGCTCCTTTCAAGATAACGTCGCCTTCCCTGAGGTCGTCAATCACATCTGCAATTGTTTTTTCTTTTTGCCATACACCATTAATTATCACGACGTCGCCGGGAAACTTGCTCTCGTCTACTAGTCTTCCTTCAGTTGTTACTGTTTTAGTGGGTGGCAGGGCAATACCTCGGAAGAAGTGTTTTCTTGAGAATTCGTTTGCTATTTTGTGGGTTTTCAGGATTTCTTCAGCAACATACCCGTTAGTTGTTCCAGCAACGATAACTATTGTCCCATTTTTCAATGCTTTAACGATCGCAGGATGATGTGCTACTGTTTTGGCGATTAATCGTTTACCTGCTTGGGGCGTTATTAGAAACTGTTTCATTTAAGTCTCTCCTCCAGATTCATTAATTGAGTAAGCATTAAAAGTTTTGATCTTTGATTTATTTAGTTTTGAGGAGATGTAAAGTCGCCCCGTGGTTGAATAGCACAGCTTTAAAAGCAAGCACACCTTAGAATGGGAGGTTTAAAACGGTGAGTATTTTGGCTCAAAAAGTTCATGGAAGAATAACTAATTACCGCACTGGACCTAAAGAACAAACGTCAAATGAGTGCCTAATTGAATTTGAAAATGTCACTTCAGTTGCCCTAGCAAGCAAGTTAGTAGGACAAAAGGTTACATGGAAAAATGGAACATCCAAACTTATTGGAAAAATCAGGGGTCCACACGGCAAGAACGGAATGGTCAGAGTAAGGTTTGTCCGCGGAGTCCCTGGTCAAGCAATAGGTTCAATCGTTGAACTAAAAAGCTAAATATTATTTTTTAAATATTTTAAAATTTTTGTAAAAAAGCGAATTTATAATTCGCCCACATCAGGACCTTCGTAGACATATTCCACTATTTCAGTTTTTCCATCTTTAACTATTACCTGATAATCTGCTTCGCAAATTGGACAAGCAACTATTTCACAGTCTTTTAGGCCATCTCGTTTGAAGGTGTTTCCACATTCAGTACACTTTAGGATAATTTCTTTTGCCTCCTTTCTTACATCGTTAAGTAGTTGTGACTTCGAAGCCAATCTGACTGGTTTTTGCGATAACGCCAGAAAATGTCTCCCCTCGTGTCAGATTGAAAATCCCATGGTGATACCAGAACAATATCGCCTTCGCGAATCCAAACCCGTCTCTTGAGCTTGCCGCGAACTCTGCACATTCGTTCTTTGCCATCTTGGCATTTAACCGTTATTCTTTCCGCTCCAAGCATCTTGACAGCTACGCCTAATACGTCATTAGTGGAAGGTAAGACCATGCTGTCGAGGCTACCCTCGTTTGTAATTTTTCGTTTACCCATTTTTTACACCATTTTGGCTTTCGCCAATTATTATCAGAATAATTTTGAGAAAAAGCACATAAATGGTCTAACTCTTCCTCTAAAGAATTCTAACCCTACATTCTAAGGAATGCAGCAGGTATATTAGCATAGCCTACTCACGGAGCTTTTTTTCCATAGTTTTCAGATATTTTCGAGCACCAATTTCTAAAAACACTTATTATCCAAAAATGGGCTTGAAATTTATTCTTTTTTTCAAAAAAGACAATTTTCATCAATTCCTTTATATGGAGGCATCTGTACTCAACTGGAGAAGAGTTTCTTTTATCCTCTTGGATAAGCTAGCAGTATAACTGATTCTTTTCAAAAAAATAAATGAAGGTGTAAATAGCATTGTGTATGTTAAGAGCAGGTTTAGTGAAGAATTGCCGCAGATGTAAATCATCAGTTAGGCTCAATTGTGTCCTAAGGAAGAAGACTGGGAAGAAAGATTTCGTCAATAACAAGAAGAGAACTGGATCAGAACAAAAATCTTAAATATCCCACATGAAATCGAGTTCTTTTCTCGATCCTTAATTTTTGTCTATCTAAAATTTTAACGCAATTATGGATTTAATAACTATAATTGATAGTATGATCAAATTTTTTTGAAGAATTAAAAATAAAAAAGAAAATTGTTAAAGATTGTAAAGATGCTTAGCTCTATGCTTAGTATCTTCGTGGTGGTCTACGTTTTGAGTAGCACTCTCGGCAATAAACTGGCCTTGTTCCGTCTGGCTTGAAAGGAACTTCACATTCTTTTCCGCAGTCAGCGCAAGTTGCCTTGTGCATCTCTTTGTTATTATACATTCGCTATTTCAACTCCTACTACTTTGGCTGTGCAAAAGTCTCTTTCGCACAGTATCATTTAACTGATCATCGATGCTTATAAATTGAGTGCTTTAGTATTCACTATTACCATCAAATAAAGTTGAGTAACAATAGGTTTACACTGTTTCGTGTCGTTTGTAAAAGTCAACTGTGCGGTAAAGATGGATTAAGCTAAGTTACGGGAAACAAATATTTTCATCGTCAACCTAATATAGTTAACATTGTATTATTAGGTAAATATTCGGGTAATTGAGAAAAAGTATGAAATAGCATCCCTGTAGTTGCTTTTTCTCGTGACTTTGACTATAATTTGAGAGGGGTAATTTGAGACAGAAAAAATCAACATTAGGCGAGCATCTTGCGCTTCTTTCGGTAAAGTATAACATCTACCCTAATGAAGTCTTTCAAGCTTTAATTACAGCAAGAAACAATGAGAAAGCTGTCTGCGGTAACCTAACAGTTGAATACCGTGGTAAAGTAAAAGGAGAAACAATTTTCTTAATAACAAAAGACAGTAGTGTTGTTGCTCAGTTCCGTGTTGGCGAAGAATTCCTCTTAAGAAAAGACAACCCATTCGAAAGTTGGATGAGCACAGATAAGATTCGCAAAAAAATCGCCAAACAAAACACCGAATCAATCTACACCTCCATCCACGATTTACGGGCAGGCATGAAACGGGTTAACTTAAAAGCTGAAGTGATTGAAATTCCTAAACCAGCACAAGTACACACACAATTCGGTAACACAGTCATGGTTGTAAATGCATTAGTTGGAGACGACACTGGAAAAACAAAACTCTGCCTCTGGGAAGGACAGATAGGTGCAATCGCAGTTGGAAACAACATTGAACTAAAGAATGCACAGGTATGTGTTTTTAGGGGCGAGAGACAACTGCGACTTGGGAAAAACGGCATTCTTAACGTATTGCCAAGCTCCGCAGAAAGCGTCAAGCAACAGTTAGCAACCGCAGCAGTTAGATAAAAGAATTTTTAAAAAATTAAAAATAATATTTTTGTTTAGTTATTTCCAGTCGGTTCTTCGTCTGGACCATGCTTGCTTTTCGTTAGAATCGCCCGAACCTTTACGTTCGCCGGTTCTTGGAGTGCTATGTTTAGCTAAACATTCTCTACAATAAACGGGTTTACCTGCTGTTGGTTTAAAGGGAACAGTGGCAGCTTTGCCGCAGTCACTGCATTTAATTTCGGTTACATTTGTTCTTTGAGACATTAAATTACTCCATACATATGTGAAAATTCGGAAAAACGATTCCTATTTTTCGAGTATTTAAATGTTAAAGCTTGACTTAAACGTTTCCGTCAAATCTAACGCTCTTTCAGGGCTAATTGTTTTTGTTTTAGCCATTTTGATTCGTTTTTGCTTGGATGTAAAGTTTTCTTTTTCAAACTTACGAATTCAAGGTTAGTAACAATCAGTTTGCTTGGAAATGAGTGTAGGTTAAGCCTTTCCTAATCTTCTAAAAATCTTAGTTTTATCTAGCTTTATTGCCGTTTTAGGAAGACAGTTTTTATAGATGTATGAAGTATTTGGTTGGATAAGAGAGAGGGAATACATCTAATTGACCCTTATAGTTGACGACGCAGGCAGCGGCGATTTGCTTTTCGGAGTTGTAGTCGGCGCTTATCACGAAGTAACAGGCGAATTCAAATACGACCTCATTGACGTTAGGTTCTATCAAGACATCTTCCGCGAAAAAGAATACCTCCAAGAATCATCACGCGTCGTCTCCAAACTTGTCTCAAAATTCAACCTATCACCCGAAGAAGAAATTCACATCTGCCAGGGTTGCATCTTTGACGTAGCGGCAGAGGAACTTCAAAAAGTCTACGGAGAAAATCGCGTAAAAAGAGTGCGAGTAATAGGGGAAACCCAGCGGCTTGTAGAAATTTCATATCTTGACGAAATCCGCAACTTAGGATATGAACCATTAGCTGAGCGGGAAGAGAAACGGGGTAAAAGCTTCTTCCACATGATGCGCTGGCTAAAAGATAACCCTGAAATGCTCCATTATGCCAAAACTGGTTGGCCTCGCCTAAAAAACTACCAGATGTTCAAACAGTTCCAAGCGCAGCAAGCTTTCAACGCTGTATGTAGTGAATGCGGAACCGAATGTGAAGTGCCTTTTAAGCCAAAAGCAGATAAACCTGTCTACTGCCGCAAATGTTGGTCAAATCATAAACCTCTCCACAGAAAAGGAAAAGCCGTAAAACACTAAAATACTGGTACAAAACATGAACGTAATTTTCAATTTTAATTCAGATTGGTATGTGCTTCTATTCGGGTTCTTAGCAGCATGGGCAATTTTGATGGTTATTCGAGGCAAGTGGCAAGCAAAACACGAGGTTAAGCAACAGATTTTCTTAGCTTTCGGCGGTATGTTTTCCTTGGCACTTATGGAGTTCTTCGCCGTCTCCACCGGTCTTTGGAATTACACACCAGGCAACTGGCCTGTGATTCTTTGGCCAACTTACTTTGCCGCCATACTTTTTGGCTACCAACTGCTCAGGTCAATCGAAAGCTTAGTCCCCCACAGACCAGTCATGTGATATTAGGTTTGAAGGCTTAAATGCCGATTTTGCCTCCATTTTTTAGTGGTCGTGCTTTAGCTTTGACATCAAACACTAGCAATAAAGAAGTTTCTCATAACGATGTTGTCTGGGTTTTATGAAATTGTGAACCATTTGGTTTGAAGTCGCTCTGATCAATTTGGGCGGAATTTTGCTCGCTGTAAAATTTTTATAAGACGTCAAATGTAAGTTGTTTAACCAAATCTCTATGTGTTTTGTAGATAATATTTAACACTATTTGACATTTGCAGATGTTTTCTTAAAGAGTATGAACATTTCTCAAATCTCTTTAAATCCCAAAATGCACAATCTGTTTTCAGAGCAAAACAAATGATGGTGGATATGGCATGTTGGATTTAGCAATTCAGGAATTGAAATGTTTAGGCTTGTCTGCCTTGCCCTTCACATTCACGGGGAGTCCTAGTTCCCGCGTTCGGTCCGCGCTAAGAGCAATCAGCAAGGAGGCGAAAACTTGAACAGCACAATAATCTTGGATTGCCAAACCAAAACAGCCACCCCCTGCTCCCACGATTGCATCGCCTACAAAGTCTGCATAGCCCACACCAGAAAACGGTAACTCGGGTATATACAAGCATATTACATAGCCTTATAAGTCGAATTCACCGATGCAAGAAGCCCCAATAGGAGGCGAAAAAAAAGTGTTGAGTAGAGATTGCGACGGCTGCACCCTTTTGCATATGTGCAGTGAACGCTACAGACAAGTTAACAAAGATGGAAAAGTTTACTGTCCAGACGGAACAGCACATCTAGTAGACCAAAATTAAACCCCATAATTCCTAATTTTTTGTTGTTTTTGGGGCAAAAGCAGAAATGCAACCGCCTATAAGTTACTCGTTATTGGTGATTACGTGGACAAAGCCGACTTTTTGATATGGAGCCGCAAATACGATAAAGCCTTCGGTTGGCAGGCGCAGCGCGAGCGGGAACTCGGCGCAAAATTCCGCAAAAACAAAGTTTTAACTTGCAAGGATTTAGCTTCGATCGTTGAATGGAAATTTAAAGAAGACACAGAAAAGAAAACAAGGTCCTTAGAGTTGGTAACTCGCAATGATGAAGCCACAGTTAACCGATTATCCAGTCAAGCCCTAAGCATTCCAGGTTGCGAGGACGCATACCGAATGAACTGCCTAACTCTTCTGGAAGGCGTTAGTCCTGTACTCGCCAGCATCATCCTTGCATTCTTTGACCCTAAACAATACTGCATCCTCGACGCCCACCCGTGGAAAGCTTTACTCGGCAATGTTCCGCCAAACATGCAAACAACCCAAAACTATCTAAAACTCCTTGCTGTAATCAGAAAAACGGCGTCCAAACAAAACCTTGATGTTAGAGTAATCGATAAAGCATTTTTCAAGAAAGGTATTGACGGGTCCCGCTAAAACTGGCAGTTTTTTTAGGATAAACCAAGTTATGGGTTGCTGAGTGTAGATTTTTGACAAGTTTTATAAGATTCTTTTTGACTTCATGATAGTTCCAAGGAGTTAGAACCCAATGGATGAGTTTTCCAGCAGCACTCCGCGACATACTATATTTGATAATAATTTCATGAACGCAGAAGAAAAACTCAGGGAAAGCGAAGAACGGTATCACAATTTATTCTCCAATATGATGGATGGTTTCGCTTTCTGCAAGATGATTTTTGATGAAGAAAACAAGCCTATAGACTTTGTTTACTTAGAAGTTAACAGTGCCTTTGAGAGAATAACTGGGTTGAAAAGGGATCTTGTTGTTGGAAAGAAAGTGACAGAAGCTATTCCTGGAATTAGAACTTCTAATCCTGAGTTGTTTGAAATCTACAGCAGAGTTGCTTTGTCCAGCAAAGATGAGAGGTTTGAAGTATTTTTCAAACCCCTTCGCTTGTGGTTAGCTGTATCTGTTTACTGTCCACAAAAAGGGTACTTTGCAGCCATATTCGAAGACATAACGAGTCGTAAACAGACTCAAGAAGCATTGGAAGAAAACGAGAAACGCCTCAGTCGCAGTCAAGAAATCGCCCATCTCGGCAGCTGGGAACTAGACCTAACTAGTAATCAACTCACCTGGTCGGATGAGGTTTATCGAATCTTTGGGTTGAAACCACAAGAGTTCGGTGCTACCTACGAAGCCTTCCTAAACGCTGTTCATCCAGAAGATAGGAAAGCGGTTGATGAAGCATACTCTGGTTCGTTGCGGGAAGGAAGAGACACGTATGAAATTGAGCATCGCGTAATAAGAAAACACTCAGGAGAAATACGTGTCGTCTATGAAAAATGCGAGCACATTCGGGACGAATCGGGTAAGATAATTCGATCAGTAGGAATGGTTCAAGATATTACGGAACGTAAGAAGGCTGAGCAGGAACTCGGGCAGGCAAAGAGTGATTGGGAGCGCACCTTCGATACCGTTCCTGACTTAATTGCGATACTAGATAACAAGCATAGAATTGTAAGAGCTAACAAGGCAATGGTTCAACAACTTGGAGTCACTCCTCAGCAAGCAATCGGGCAAAGTTGCTACACCTGCGTACACGGAACAAGCATTCCTCCTGAATTTTGTCCTCACTCCCAAACCCTTGAAGATGGCAAAGAACACTTGGCTGAGGTTCATGAACCGCGTCTCGGAGGATACTTCCTGGTAAGCACGACTCCGCTAAAAGACGACAAAGGGATCATAACTGGGTCAGTACATGTTGCAAGAAACATTACTGAACGCAAAAAAGCAGAGGAAGCGTTAAACAAACTTAATCGTCACTTAAGAGCCATCAGTAACAGTAATCAAGTCCTTATACACGCAACCGACGAAACCACATTATTTCAAGAAGTCTGCAACATAATCATTCACGACTGCGGTTACCCTCTCGTTTGGGTAGGCAGAGCCGAGAATGACAAAAACAAAACTGTCCGTCCAGTAGCTTTTGCAGGCTTCGACAAGGAATACATCGACCAGTTGAACATAACTTGGGCTGATGAACCACGAGGACGCGGACCAACAGGGACAGCTATTCGAACGGGAAAAAAATATGTCTGCAGAAACATGAATCAGGATCCTAATTTTGAGCCCTGGCGAGAACAAGCTGCAAAAAGAAAATATACAGCATCCCTTGTTTTGCCGTTATCTTCGTTTGAAGGTAAACCCTTCGGCGCCCTGAACATCTACAGTAAAGAACAAGACCCATTCGCAGAAGAAGAAATCAAGCTCTTATCAGAATTAGCTAACGATTTCGCATACGGAATTGAGATACTAAAACTGCGCAAAGAAAGAGAACAAGCAACTTTTCAACTTGAAGAATATGCGGATCAGATGGAAGAGCTTGCCAATGAAAGAGCCAAACAACTCAATCAAGCTGAACGTTTAGCAACCATAGGTCAAACTGCGGGCATGGTGGGACATGACATTCGTAATCCACTACAAGCCATCGCAGGAGAACTCTATTTAGCAAAAGAAGAAGTTGCCACAATGCCCTACAGCGATGCAAAAAAGAACTTGCAAGAAAACATTACATCCATTGAAGAAAATCTGTATTACATAGACAAAATAGTTGCGGACTTGCAAGATTACACAAAACCATTAAGACCCAACAACGAAAATGTAAGCATCGAAAGAGTTATTGAAGAAGCCTTACTCATCGTTGCAATCCCAAGCAATCTCGAAGTAACAATCTCAGTGGAAGAAGGTTTTCCTGAGATTATGGCTGACTTCTCAATGCTAAAACGCGTATTCATCAACCTAATTCAGAATGCTGTGCAAGCCATGCCTAACGGTGGATCCTTAAAGATAACCGCTCAGCGACAAGGCAATGAAGCAGAGTTTAGTGTTGAAGATACGGGTGAAGGAATACCTGAAGAAGTCAAAGGCAAACTGTTTACCCCTCTTTTCACAACAAAATCCAAAGGTCAAGGCTTCGGCTTAGCTGTGGTCAAAAGACTAGTCGAAGTTCAAGACGGAAAAATCACATTTGAAAGCAAAAAAGGAAAAGGAACAACTTTTACTATAAAAATGCCTCTAAAATAGCCTTAAACAAAAATAAAGTAGCGGTGGACCACTGCGGTTTGACGCCCAGAATCCGTCTGAAGCCTCCAAACCCTACACTCTTACCCGCACCCCCTTGAGCGCATAACGTCCAAACTTAGGTTGCTCTCTCCCGAGCCTAGCCAGGTTCGCCTGCTAAACGATGAAATAACTTCCCTACGGAAGCCACCCATCGACCGCCAGCCCCAAAGGACGGATAGTCACTGGTTCGGAAATGGAAGTTCAAGCGGCCTTTGACGCCTCATCCGCAGATGTCAGCCCGTCATGTAGAGGATTTACGGTACAATGGACCCCTAACCCACCGCTTAAGATCCACCGCCGCACATAGATGGTTTAATCGAGCTATAAAACTTTCCCAGTGGGATGCTGCGGTTTTAGGTTACTTTGGGGTTTTTGTTGCAGTTTTGAGTTCTTGGGCGGTCGTTTGCAGGTGTTTTAGCATGTTTGGACTGTTCTTTTGAATGATGTTTATGAATGCGCTACCGACGATGGCAGCATCTGCTCCTGCGGCAATTATGCGTTGAACGTGCTCTGGTGTTGAGATGCCAAAGCCAACTGCTAAGGGAATTTTTCCAGCTGTAAATTGCAAGACGCGGTTGATTAGCTGAACTGTGGAGTCCTCTACTGTTGTTTTGGTACCTGTGACTCCATAATGAGAAACTAAATAGAGAAAACCGCTACTGCATTCAATAATTTTGCTCAATCGCTCGTTAGATGTTGAGGGGGCTGCAAGAAAAATCGTATCCAATTCGTGCATTTTTGCGGCTTTTTTGTAATCGGCTGCTTCTTCGACGGGCAAGTCGGGAATGATGAATCCGTCGACTTTGTGGTCTTTGGCGGAACTCAGGAATTTATCGAGCCCTATTCTGAAGACAGGATTGTAGTACGTCATGACAACAATTGGAACGTCATGCTGGCACTTGATTTTTTTGGCGATTTCTAGCACTTTCATGGGCGTTGTTCCAGACTTCAAAGCCCGTAAACCTGCCGCTTGAATTGTGGGTCCATCTGCTATGGGATCAGAAAACGGCAGTCCCAACTCAAGAATGTCCACGCCTCCTCTGATGAGTGCATCCGCAATCTTTGGTGTAAATTCGGGATTTGGGTCGCCAGCCATAATGTAGCCGACTAGTGCGCCGTTTCCTTTGGCCTTTGCATTTCGGAAAACCGTAGTTATAGTGCTCATATTTTCGCCCCAATGTAGTCAGCTATGGTTTCTACGTCTTTGTCTCCGCGTCCAGACAGCGTGACGACGATTGATTGGGTTTTCTTCATTTTCGGCGCCAACTTCATTGCGTACGCTACTGCATGTGAAGATTCTAATGCTGGGAGGATTCCTTCTTCTTTGGACAAAGTCAAAAATGCATCCACCGCTTCCTTGTCCGTGGCAGAAGTATATTGGGCTCGTTTGGAGATTTTGAGGAAGGAATGTTCTGGTCCAACGCCTGGGTAATCTAGGCCTGCTGAAACGCTGCTGGTATTCTGGATTTGTCCGTTGCTGTCTTGGAGAACGTAGGTTAACATGCCGTGGAAGACGCCTTCTGCTCCGGCGCTCAGTGATGCGGCGTGTTTACCTGTTTCTATTCCTTCACCTGCAGCTTCAACACCGTAGAGCTTGACGGCCATTTCGTCTTCGAAGGGGTAGAAGGTTCCCATTGCATTGCTTCCGCCGCCTACACAAGCGACCAAGGCATCTGGCAATCCGCCTTCTTTTAGTTTGAATTGCTCTTTGATTTCTTTGCCTATAACGCTCTGAAAATCCCTAACGATCATGGGGTAAGGATGCGGACCCACCACTGAACCGATTAGGTAGTAGGTGGTTTCGAGGTTGGTTACCCAGTCCCTGAATGCCTCGTTTATTGAGTCTTTGAGGGTTTTGGAGCCAGTTTCTACAGGATGCACTTGAGCATTTAGGAGTTTCATTCTGAAAACGTTTAGGCGCTGGCGTTCGCAGTCTTCTGTGCCCATGTAAACCTCGGCTTTCAAGCCTAAAGCAGCACAGGCAATAGCGGTGGCAACTCCATGTTGTCCTGCGCCAGTTTCAGCGATTATTCGAGTTTTGCCCATGCGTTTAGCGAGGAGTGCTTGTCCGATTGTGTTGTTGATTTTGTGTGCTCCTCCGTGAGCTAAGTCTTCGCGTTTGAGGTAGATTTTTGCTCCGCCCAGTTTCCGCGTTAGGTTTTCGGCTAGGTAGAGAGGTGTTGGTCTTCCCACGAACTCAGATAAGTAATAATCGAGTTGTTTTTGGAATTCTGGATCTTTTCTTGCCTTTTCATATGCTTTTTCAAGTTCGCCGATGGCTTCCATTAAAACTTCTGGAACAAAACGTCCACCGTACTTTCCATATTTCCCATCAACTGGATAGTTGCTTAGTTTCATGCTTCTACAAACTCCTTGACTTTTTCTTCGATATTTTCGGCTAGCATTATGCTTGATCCTATGAGGAAAGCCTTTGCTCCGCATTCACGGAGAAATTGAAGGTCGCTAGTTGTTTTGATTCCGCTTTCACTAACCACTATCTTGCCACAATTACTATTTCTTTTAAGGATTTCTTTTGTGGTGTTTAAGTCGATTTTTAGGGTCCCGAGGTTTCGGTTGTTTATTCCAACAAGGTCAGCGTTGGTTTCAACTGCTGAGCGGAATTCTTCTTCAGTGTGGGTTTCCAGCAAAACATCAAGACCCTTAGCGTGAGCAAACGCTATAGTTTTATCCACACTCATTTCACAACAGCCTTTATCAAAAAGCGCCTGAATCAGCAACACGGCATCGGCTCCAATTTGGGCAGCAACTTCTATTTGATCTGCAACAAGGATTATGTCTTTCATCAGTAGTGGCAGTTTGACGGTTTCTCTTACTTGGGCAAGTGTGGATAGTGAACCCTTGAAGTGTTTAGGCTCAGTCAAAACTGAAATGCTGACGGCGCCGCCTTTTTCCATAGCTTGGGCGATTTCTTTGGGGTTCACTTGGTTTCGGATTGTGCCAAGGGACGGCGAGGCTGCTTTAATCTCAGTTATCACGGGGTTAGCTTTACATGCCAAAATTGCTTTTTTTAGGCTAATTTTTGGTTTCTTTGTCAACGGCGCGTTTTTGTAGTATCCACTGTCAATTGTTTTTGCAGCGTCCATTGCTAGTGTATCTAGAAAATCATTCATATTTTCCTTCAAACTCCTCAAGTCTTTGTAAGCTTCCACCTGACGCTTTAATCAGGTCTTTGAGTTTATTGTATGAAGCTCCGTTAACGATTGATTCCCGGGCTAATTCCATTCCTTCTTTGAAGTTTTCTGCTTTTCCGCCAACGATAATTCCTGCAGCGCTGTTAACGAGAACTATCTCTGTTTTCGGATTATCGATGTGTTTTCCGCTTAGGATTTTGAATAGGATTTCAGCGTTATCCTCAGGTGTGGATGATTGCAAATTTTCAATTCTGGCTTTTTTAATTCCAAAATCGCTCGGAACAAATTCTGACTTTGTTACTTTGCCCTGTTTTAAGTGTGCAATGGCTGTTTTTCCAATTGTTGATATCTCATCGAGTCCATCAAGACCATGCACCACCATCGCTTCCAAGCAACCCAACTTTTCAAGGGCATAAGCCATTGGAGCTACCAGTTTGGTGTCATAAACGCCGAGCAATTGGGCATTGGCGCATGCCGGGTTTGTTAAAGGCCCCAAAACGTTGAATACCGTACGGATGCCGATTTCGCATCTTGGTTCTGCCGCATACTTCATGGCGGGATGGAATGCAGGCGCAAACATGAAGCCAACTCCGACTTTTTCAATAATGCCTTCGACAGTTTTCGGTGGCAAGTTAATGTTTAATCCGAGTTTTTCCAGCACGTCAGCGCTGCCGCTTTTGCTTGTAACCGCCCTGTTTCCATGCTTCGCAACTGCAACTCCAGCGCCTGCGATGACAAAGGCGGCTACAGTACTAACGTTGAAGGTTTTTACTTTATCTCCGCCTGTGCCACAGGTGTCAACTAGACGGCCTTGTACGTGAGGGTGAATTTGACAGCAACTCTTTCGCATAACTGAGGCAAACGCGATTAGTTCCTCAACCGATTCACCTTTCATTCTTAGAGCTGTTAGGAAAGCTGCAGTTTGAGCGTTTGTGACTTTTCCAGAAATGACTTCCCGCATGATTTCGCCTGATTCCTCAAAGGTCAAGTCTGTACCATCGATGAGTTTCTGGATCCCTTCCCGAATCATCACTGTTTGTCCTCCAAGAAGTTCTTTATTATTAATTTGCCGTCTTCGCAGAGAATCGATTCAGGGTGGAATTGCACACCATAAATGGGGTATTTTACGTGGCGTATACCCATGATTTCCCCGTCCTCAGCCGATTCAGCTGTAATTTGCAGGCACCCAGGTATTGATTCTCTTTCTCCTGCTAGCGAATGGTACCTTGTGGCGTTGAAGGGGTTACGGACGCCTTTGAAGATGCCTTTTTGATCGTGTTTTATGGTGCAGGTTTTGCCATGCATTAGTTTTTTTGCATGGATGATTTTTCCGCCAAACGCGTAGATTATTCCTTGGTGACCCAGACAGACGCCTAAGGTTGGGATTTTCGGACTTAAGTTGCGTAGGATTTCAGTGCATACACCGAAGTATTTTTCGTCTTCAGGTGTGCCTGGACCTGGCGAAATCACTATGCGGTCAGGTTTTTGCTTAATTATTTCTTCGAGGCTGATTTGGTCGTTTCTGTAAACGATAACTTCGGCTCCAAGCTCACCTATGTATTGGACAAGGTTGTAAACGAATGAATCGTAATTGTCAATTACTATAACTTTCATGGTTGTTTGGCTCCAGCTGCGTGTTCGAGTGCTTTCATGAGTGCTTTGGCTTTATGGTCTGTTTCAAACCACTCTTTTTCTGGAATTGAATCTGCAACGATGCCTGCACCCGCTTGAATGTATGCTTGGTTGCCGTCTGAGAAAAGGGTGCGTATGGTTATGGCAAAGTCGGAGTTGCCGTTGCATGAGAAGTAGCCAACTGCACCAGCGTAGGGTCCACGCCGTGTTGGCTCGAGTTCCTCGATTATTTCCATGGCGCGAACTTTGGGTGCACCTGAAACTGTGCCTGCGGGGAATACTGCTTTCAGAGCATCAAAGCTTTCCAAACCTTCCTTTAACTCACCTGTAACTTGGGAAACTATGTGTTGGACGTGGCTGAATTGGTGTACTTGCATGAATTCTGGAACAGTTACGCTTCCGTACTTGCTGATTCTGCCCACGTCATTTCTCGCCAAATCAACGAGCATCACGTGTTCGGCGCATTCTTTTTGGTCTTTTAGGAGTTCCTTGCCGAGACGGCAGTTTTCTGTTTGGTCTGGGGTGACAGGTGTTGTGCCTGCAATGGGGAAAGTTACGATTTTTCGATTGTCCACTGCGAACGAGCATTTCTGGGCTGGCGCCGACGATTTGGCGTTTGTCGGATTTGTAGTAGAACATGTAGGGTGAGGGGTTGATTTGGCGTAGGCTTTTGTAGAAAGTCAGAAGGCTGCCTGTGTATTGGAATTGGAAGCGTTTGGATAAAACGACTTGGAATATGTCTCCTGCAGTGATGTATTGTTTGGCTTTTTCTACTGCTGCCTCAAAATTTTCTTTTGAGGTGTTAATCGTGGGCTGAGTGTATGTGAATTGTTCCTCTGGAGCGACTGGTTCTTTGAGGAGCTCAGTAATTTCTGCTAGTCGGTTTTCACTCCTAAAATAATAGTATGCTTGGTTGATTGTGTGATTGAACACAATTCCGTCCTCAAAGATTCCCATTTCTAAATCGGGAAAGTTGAGGTCGTCTGGTTTTTGGTTGGGTAGTTTTCTCGATGTATCGTATAGCGTCATAGGAAATGTATCCTAAGGCTCCGCCAGTAAACCTGAAGTCCACGCTTTGGTTTGCGTAGGGTTGGAGTTGTTCTTTGATGAGTTTGAATGGGTCGTTGGTTTTTTGGGTGAGGGTTTGATTGGTTTGGAGATTTGTGATGTTGACTGTGCCGTTTTTGGCGGTTATGTTGATTTTTGGGTCAAACCCTAAGAATGAGAATTGTGCGAGTTTTTGGGGGCCTTCGATGGATTCGAGGAGGTAGGCGGTTTTATATTTTTGGTGAAGCTTAGAGAATATCTCTATGGGTTGGTTTGTGTAGTTGAATTTTACGTAGTTTAGGGGGTTAACTGGTTTGGTTGCTGTTTTTGTGCCAAAGGCGATTCCCCATTTTGTCATACTTCCTTATAGTTCAGAAGCATACGGTAATGTTTTATTTAAGGCTTATCTGAACATAAGTGTACATGAAGATACTACTTGAGGACTTCCCCCATCCAATCCAAATAAGCTTTCGACCCCTCAACAATTGGAAGCGCCAAAACCTCCGGAACCTTGTAACTATGCAACCCCTTCAACCGTTCCTCCAATTCCCCAAACAAATCCAACCGCGACTTCATAACCACCAAACATTCCTCTGCCTTATCGATTTTTCCTGACCAGAAAAAGAAAGAGGAAACCGGGTTTATGATGTTGGCACAAGCAATCAATTTCTCCTCCAAAAGTGCTTGGGAGATTTTTTCTGCTTCCACCTTGTTTGCGGTTGTAACCAGAACCATGATAAAATTGGTTTTAGTAATCATAAACTTTACCACATAGTGTTTGTTTTTGCGAATAAAAAATCTGCCGACCCAGAGAGTTGACACCTTTAAATTTGACTTAGATATAGAGTGTACTTGAGGCGAAACTTCTTGAAGCAAGAACAAATCAGAATCCTAAAAACCATGAACGAAGCCACAAACCGCATGGACCTAAACATGTTCGCAGAAGCCGTAAACCTAACCCCAAACCAAGCCATAGCAGAAGTGCAAGACCTTGCCAAAGAAGGTTTTTTGCGCAAAGTCGGCAGCGGATTCGGTTTAACTGAAAAAGGCAAAAACGCCGTAAAAGCGTTTGGGCTAGTTTCGGCAGAGCTGAGCTTTAATTTTTATGTCGAGATGGACAAGCCGCTGGGTTTCTCCGCGCAGTCGCTCGACGAATTTTACAGACAAATCAAGCAGGTGTGCTCGGACTCTTTAGAGTTTCACTTGTATCGAGGCGATTTTGAGAATTGGCTGCGAGATGTCTGTAAAGATGAAGCTTTAGCGAAAGCGTTCGGAACCCTAAAGTCAGAGGAGTTGAAAGGGGAAGACCTCCGAAAAGAGCTCCTAAAAGCAATAGATGCCAAGTATGGAGTTGGAGAACTACTCTAACTTCTGCATTTTTTCAGCGTTGAGTTTTTTCCACCAGTCAGGAACTTTAGCGTTTTCCGCCACATCCCAGAAATCATAAGTCTTAATGTCTAAGACAGGCGTACCGTCGTAAGCATCCAAACCCCTAACCGTTAAAACGTTCCCTTCCACTTTGATTAATTCAACTAACGTTAATCCGATGGGATTTGGACGCAGCATGGTTCTGGCCACAAAAACGCCCACTAAGGGCATATCTTGCCTGCCTCTTGGATGAACCTTCAGAGTTTTCCGTTGTTCTTCAGTGACTTGGTTTAGGTAGAATAAAACAAACAAATGTGAATAGTCAGAAATGCCACTTAAAGCCTCGACTAAATCGTCACGAAGAATAATCTGAGATAGTAAAGATTTGTTTTTAACCTCATCTCCTTCAGCCGTGGTTTTGACGTAGCCTATGGGGTTTAGAATAATTTTTTCTCGAAAAGACATCTATAAGCGCCCTCGTTATTTGAGTGGGTTTTGAAAATATTTAAGTGTTCAACATCTCAGATGCAATCCTTCGGTTACAATTGCATTAAGTTAAAGATGGGTTGATTGTTGCAACTTTTGGCGGGGAGAATCAGTTGCAGCAGCATCTTCTCCATCAGTCTATTTTTGTGCAATAGTAGTTGTTGCAACCCGCCTGCCGAAGGCAATTGCAACAACAACCTCTCTGGCTTCAACTATCGAATTAGAATCCTCTCACGAAAACGGCTTAAAAATCATCGTCTGGACCATAAACACTCCTCAGGAAGCCTCAAGAGTACACCAAGAAGGGCGTGGATGGTATAGCCAGCGACAAACCCGATATACTATCGGGAATCAGTGCCTAGCCACCTGCGCCTTTAAGCACTTGCTCTATCCTTTCCACGTCTTCTCGGCTTTCACTGTTCAAGGGCATCAACTGAATTTCATCAGAAGACTTAACTCCAAAACCAAGTTCAGCAGCTCTTTTCAACTGATCTTGCTCAAAAACATCAGCCTCACCCACCTTGCCTTTAGCACCGTACATTTTTAGAATCGCAACTCCCACAGCATCTATGGCAACTCGGTCTTGGCTTGCAAGCAAAAGACCTGGCTCAACCACCCTACCCTTATCAGGACCCCCAGTAACGAACGCTTTTATGCCATCCATCAAGACAAAGTCAAGATTGTAGTGGCTGTTTATTTCGGCAATCATCTGCCTCTGAAAAGGTGACCCATGCAGTTCCCACATGTAATCATACATACCACCAGGAACCTTCTTAGCGACTAAACCCACGGAGTTCTTCAATGATAACGTGAAATGTCCACCGAAGCGGTGGGTCTTGAGGCAACAGGTTTGCACGATCTTGTCAGCCTCATGAAAAACTTTAGCAATATAGAATCCGTTGAGCCAGTGAGTCTTGTCACGGTCAAACTTAACCCAATCCTCTTTGCCCACATCATCTAAAACTACCGTGTTAAATCCCAGTTCCTTTGATAGTGCAAAGACGCCCATTTCTTCAAGTACCTGGTCAGTGTCGCCCATGCCACTGCGTTCGGCCAACGTGATTTCGCTCGACCCAGCCTCTTTTAGGGTATCCACCAAGGCTCGCAGTGTGTCCAGATGGGTTGAAGCAGGAAACGGATCGGCACTGTTAAAGTTAGCTTTAAGCGCAACTCTCTTTCCTGAATAATCGGCTAAATCAAACTTTTTGAGAAGCGCCGGGACACCCGTTGCCCTCTCGATTGTTTTAAGAACGAAAACTTTACCCAAAGAACCAACCATAAAAAGTCGCCATAAAAGAAAAAGCGCTGCTTCGTTATTAGTCTTCACTGCATCAAGCTGCAACAACAAAACCGCAAGCTCTATATTGCTCAATGAAACCCTTTTTCAAAAGCAAACGTGCGGGTCCGTAGCTCAGTCAGGCTAGAGCATCGGACTCTTAATCCGAGGGTCGCGGGTTCAACTCCCGTCGGACCCGCCATATTATATGGGAGTAAGTACTGTTTTTGTGGATCATTTTTCTGTAACCTCTTTGCGTATAATCTGTTTAAGTTCGGTTGCAAGAACGGATAGCTGATGACTGTGGAACTGCTCGTCTGTTTCGACTGTTTGATTGCTACGGACTAAGACATCTTTGGAGAGTATTTCCTCTGGGTTTTCTCCCCATGAGCGTATGATTTCTTTGAGTTGCTCGATTCGGTTTACTTTGGTTTTGGGTCTGATGGCTAATCCAGCGGCTGAGTATAGGTTTCTGAGGGTTTCAATGCCTAAGCTTTGCGACATCTTCGTAGGTGTCGATTGTTTTTCCCATCATGTACTTGATGATTTCGTCGTCGATTTTTGCTGCGCTTAATTGGGTTCTGAAGAATTTTCTTAAGCTGTGTGTTCTTACGCTATACATCCAGCTGTTGGGTAGTTTTTTAGCGACCTTTGCTTCGACAGCGGAGTTATGGACGATTTGACGGATGGTTTTCTCGCTGACGCCTAAGACTCTGTTTGCAACATGGCTGTTTCTGATCAGCGGCGATTCGTCGGTGATTGTTTCAGGCGGCATTCCTTGGGTGCCTTGTCTTCTTTCGTCTATGTATAATTTGAGGAAGTGGCTTGCTTCAGCGTTTAGGAATGTGTCATAATCGTGGTATTTACCCTTGGTAATGTTGGCTTCTATGTGGATGTGAATGGGTATCCGGCCAGCTTCTAAGTCGTCTTTGACGTGGCGGTATTTTAGTTTGGCAAAGGTGCCTTCTCGAAAGCCTCCTGTTGCGATGCCTGCGATGACAAAGCTTTCTCGGGTAGCGGCTTTATCAAGCATTTCTGTAAGTTCCTCGGGTTTGGGTGCTCTGTCTTTGTGAGATATTTTTCGGCTCAAGGGTTCGTCTAGTTCGATTTTTTTTACTCCGTTGGTGCGGTAGAAGGTTTTGACTGCTTTGATGTAGTTGCTGACTGCTCCTGGCTTAAGGTCGCTGTCTTGGAGGGCGGCTAAGTAGTCGCTTAAGAATCCGCAGTGGTTTTGCACTTTGATGGGGTCGGGGATTGCGCCGACGGGTTTGACGTCTTGGATGATTAAGTCAGGGTTGTATCCGAGCCAGTCTGCATATTTTTTGAATCGGAGTGCGTATGTGGGACAGCTTTCGTAGGAACCGCTGCAGTGACGTAGAAAGTGGCGGGACATCTTTACCATGCTTTGGTGTTCAAAGATGTAGGGAATAATGTTGGGGTATTTGTTGAGGCAGCTGTGTATGATGTAGTCTGCGAGTCCTATTTCTCCGGTCGCTAAGATTTTGCTGAGCTCTAAGCTAAGAGGATTTTGCAGTCTAATGTTGTTCAAGCTTTTCTCAATAATGACGAGTTGACCTTGGAATTGCAGTGGCAGATTGAGTTTTTTTAAGTCATCAACGGTGAGGTTACGTTTTCGCTCTATTGCGATTGCTATATTTTGCGTCTTTCTCTCTATCAATTTGGCCCCTTCCGCTTGTTTTTAGGGGTGAGTTTTTCGCTTCTTTGGCTAGGAGCGCATACTCGATTCTTTAGTAAAGTGTGTGGACAATTTAAAACATGCTCAAAATTTAGAGATACCATGGAAACAATGCAGCTTTTGATAACCACCACGCCGTTAAAGCCGCTGCGGCACTCTGGAAGAGGTCTATCGCATTCGATAAGCATAACCTCATCGTTCTCCTCTTTAACCCAGCCTATTGCTTCCCGTATGATTGCTTGAGCCGCTGGTGTCTCAACGTTTCTGAAAAACACATGGTCTCTGTACCTAACGTAAACAGCTTTGAGGATTTGGGAGCTATCGCCAGTAGCTGATTCGCCAAAACGTACACCGTTCAGGCTAACTTCATTGGTGCTCTTCATAGAATCTGTAGCGAGATCAGCCATTCCCTCCCACCCCTTCATCCTGCAATTTTTGTACTTGGTTAGTTAACTTGTTTGATTCTGGAGTCGTTTTCACGGTTGACAAGTTCCCAGGGAATGTGTGCCACCAGTCCGCATCCGACATAGCGATAGAAACTCTCTGGATCAACAAGACTGGTGTTGCCTGTTTGCATTAAGCGGGGCTTTTGCATTTTTACGTGGCATGCGCACGCTTCGCCTAGGCAATCGCTGTTTTCCTGTTGCGGGTGGGATGCGGCTAAGGGGCAAACCTTATGTGGCTCCATCATGGTCTCTCCCTCGCTAACGCTGTTTCCTCAGCCGTATCAAAGGTCACGGCTGGAAATGGCGCCTTGGGTCGCTTATGCGTTGCCTTGTATGCTTTGAGTCCTTGTTTGAGGATTTCATTTGCGAAAGCGCTTCGCGTTGCTAGGTCCCTTAAGGCGTCTATTTCTTTTAGGACCGCTTGATCGATGGTGAAGGCGACTTTTGCTTTCATTTCTCACAATTCCCCTTATGGTTAACTTAGTTAACTCCGTTACTATGGGAAACCTTATAAATCTAATCCTACTAATCATACTTCTGTTCACAGGAGAAATACGGCATGAAAGCGATAAAAATCTCAGACGACATCCACAGCAAACTAACCGGTCTCCTAGGCGAGCTCACCGCTGAGACTAACAAAATGCAAACTTACCAGGACGCCATAAACGCTCTCTTAGAGCAGTCAGTTATTCTTCCGTCTGAAGTCATTGCCAGAGTGGAAAACTTCATTGAAGAAAACAAAGATACAGGCTTCACCAACAAAGAGGACTTTGTCCGTGATGCTATACGCTACCGGCTTGAACGATTGAAAAACGACAATGAATGCATTGAAGTTTCTCGTGAGCAATATAACGAACTCGAAGAAGCCCTAAAGGAAATGGGAACACCCTTCCGCAGTCCAGAGCAATTCATACGCAGCCAAATCAGCGAAGTACTCTACAAATACGACGAATTCAAAAAACAACAACCAAGTAAAAACCGTCCTTGAGAAGGTCAGCTTGCTAGTTGATTTCCAATAACGCACATGCTTTAGCTTTAATTAGGAGAACCACGGGATAAATCCACGAGAATTGGAGTATCGAGTGACGTAATCAGGTGAGAGTATGCTAAAGCCTTCGTTTGCAGAAATTTGGAAAAGAATAGTAGCATGTGAAAACGAGGAATTCAGAACAATCTCCAATTTACCTTTCACCTATGAAATAAACGGCAACACCCTGTTTACAAATAGACCTGATTATAACCTTTCAAAGACTGATTTCGCCAAGGAGTATGATTTAGTCCCAATTAATAATTCCTCAGTCATAATAAAACTCGTAAGAGGTCCCTCTTACATTTGGGCCATTCTTCATGACGAGAGAATTTCGAGAAAAGAATGGTGATATGGAGTTAAATGCCCCCTTCATGGCGCGCATTTTTAGCTACTACACTTCCACAGGGGGTCCGGGCTAAACAGAATTAAAAGGGATGAACCGTCCGGGCTGACTTCTTTTGATATAGACAAGGCTTTAATGCTGTTTGACTTAATTACTGTTTGTTTGTAGGTAGCTTGATTCGTTGGATTCTGGCGCGCTGGGATACGCTTAGAAAACTTAGCGAATTCTTCTACTTCAAGCGTTTTTTTCGATCTTCATTAAGAGTGAATTTTTTCGGCAACTTTTTGTTTCTTGACGTAAACTAACAAGCCAGCAGCCACCGCTAACACGACTACGAGGGTAACAATGGCAATAATCGGTGTGAGGGACTCTGTTTTGGGTGTTTCTGCGCCGGTGTTAATCGTTGGATGCTGTGTTATAGTAGGTGTTGCGGTTGGTGGGCTTAAAGGATTTGAACTCATCAACGGAATTGCAACTGGCTTCATTAACGGATGATTGTCCTGATAAATTAGGGGCGTTCTTGTTTCTACTATGGAATATACATATGGTTGGTTACCTATTCCTGTGCGGTCTATTTCTGTAGCGTTAGGATATTTTGTTAAATAATCACTCCAATAGTTTCTGTCAGCAACTCCGCCAAAGCTTAACCACACTAAGACGCTACCGAGGTTATTTTCAGTTAATGTTGCGTTTCCTCCGTAATCAAATGATATTGCTGCAACGGAGCAGAAAGTTATGTTATTGTTAATACAGTCTCCCAAAAACTGGATAGAAGGTATGTAGTCATTGTAGAAAGTGTCATTTCCACCGCCATTAGTGCCTATGCCGCCACTTTCAACATACAAGTTCTCGATTGTAACATTGATAATAATAGGACGTGTTGGGTCTTGCCCTATTCCGTTTGTTAGGTCTATTCCACCTTGGTTAAGCGAATACCCCGAGCCGTCTACTACTATATTGCTCCTTTGAATTTGCATGTTGCCTGAAATGTTTGCCGTTAAAGTGTAGGTATTACCCTTACGGTTAATGGCATCTGTCCCTGTAAAGGAGCCGTCGGAGTTGATCACTATATTGCCATCTGATTGTGCATAGATAAGTGGACCGCTAAAGGCAACGGTGGACGTAAGAAAGACAAGACTCATTATTATAACAGCCCAATACTTGTTCACTCCACCATCTCTCCAATTTGTTTAGTTACTCATTAAAGATATAAGTGCATTCGTCAAGGTTTCTTGACATAGACTGCACTAAAAATTAGAACACCTTAGAAATGGGGATAGAAATAAGAACCCTAATGCGCATTTATCGATAATTAGAAGCTAAGAGGGAGCTATTGAATGAAAAGAGCAAGACCATTTTCGGGAGTTGCAGTGCTTTTAATAGCCATTTTTATACTAAATATATTTGCAGCCAACAATGTAGGTAATGCAAACGCACAGGAAAGTCAGCCGTTCCATGTTGGCGTAACCTTCGGCGGAGACAACAGCGCCGACGCGAAAATACTGATTGACAAAGTTAAAGATTACACTAACTTGTTTGTTGTGGCGTCAGGTCCATTACAAGGCAATATTGACGAATTGGTAGAATACATGCGATTATGCTGTCAAATCAGGGTTAGATATCATCGTTTATTTCGGTTCATATGAGACAAATAGGGATAAAACCGCCGCCTTCATTGATACTGCGCAGGAACGCTGGGGCAGCCACTTCTTGGGCATATACTATGGAGATGAACCTAGCGGAAAAGCACTTGATGGAATCATGCGGTTGGATAACGTGCCCAATATAGGCAATGTGTCGGTAAGCAGCCATGATATTACCATCAGCCAAATCTCTGGCTCAATTATGAAAAGTAAATCATTCTTTTATAGTACTGACTTTTCAGGCACAAATTAATGTACAGTATGCTGACTTTGCGGCAAGCAATTACACGATGACTAACTATTTTCCGAATGGCACCATCGCTCTCGCAAAAAACAATGAGTATTTGATTTACTTGACAAATGGAACCGTGCTCAAACAAACAAGCTCTCCGAACGAAAATGATGAATCTTGGTTATGAAAATGGAACTGTCCTCTACCAAGAAGGTTGTTAAATAGGCCCTTTTTTTAGCGGTGACGGATATGGGCAATATTTCCCAGTTTGAACCCTACCAGCAACTTTGGGATTCACGTCCATTCCAAACAATGGATGATATATCCGCAATAGCCGCGTCATATGTAAAAACCCAACAAGCTACAACAGATTGGATAGCTATTCAAGATGACGTTAGGCTTTTCACTTCTGACTATGTTCTTTATTGGTGGGACTATCAAATCGGCTATGACACAGTCTTTGCTGAATTTGGCTGGAATAATACTGTCGCCCAAGAAATCGGTCTTAGTAAGAGGAGCAGCCAACTTACAAAATAAAGATTGGGGAACAATCATCACTTGGAAGTATACCCAGCCACCCTATTTGACCAGCGGAGACGAAATGTACGACCAAATGCGCACCTCTTATGAATGTGGCGCTCAGTATGTTGTGGTCTTTAATTACGCTGAAAACATGACTGACCCCTATGGAACATTACAAGACGAACATTTTCAAGCGCTCCAACGTTTCTGGAATGATGTAGTGCAAAACCCCAACGTTAAACATGGGGGAATTACGGCTGAGGCAGCTTTGGTTTTACCCAAAGATTATGGATGGGGCATGAGGCATACAAACGACACGATTTGGGGATTGTGGAAACCAGACGATACTTCCCAGCAAATCTGGAACCAACTCCAAAACAAACTGGCGCAATACGGCTCAAAACTAGACATAGTCTATGACGACCCAGCCTATAATGTCACTGGAAAATATAGCCAAGTATATTATTGGAACCAATCAGCCACTCCTTTAGCAACTCCACTTATAATCGGACTATTAGTTGCAGCCACAATCATCGCAGTCACTATCATTGTAATTAGAACAAAAAGGAGACAGCAATCCTCAGTAATAAATAGAAGGTAGGATTTAGTAATATTTGGTTTGACCCTGATTTACTACAAATTGCCTCGTCGCCAA
>CAWIFU010000014.1:0-107896 GCA_963835475.1 Candidatus Bathyarchaeota archaeon | reverse complement strand
ATCCAAGGCAAAAAAACACTCAGCCTATACGTAATTATGCAAATCCAAATGATATTGCCTATGGTTATGAAAGAAGCTGACGCTTACTCAAGCGCGCTAAAAGCATTCGCATATGGACAACCAATCGGCGATGGAGCAGGACCTCTGGTTGCAGGAAAACTTATGCATGGCTACGAAATCCGCAAACTGCCCAAAGATTGCGTAATGGCAACCGTTCCATTCGAAGGACGCACAGCCTTAGTCATTAAAGCTGAAGGTCCCGGCGGAAACGTCGGAAAACCAGGCGACGCTGTTGAATCAATCATCGAAGAAAACGAAGGCAAGATCGGTTGTCTGATAATGATTGATGCAGGGCTTAAGCTTGAAGGCGAATTGGTCGGTGAAGTCTCAGAAGGCATCGGTGCAGCAATCGGTGGACCAGGCGTTGATGCATTCAAGATTGAAGAAAAACTAACAAAGTACAAGATTCCCAACTATGCGGTAATAATTAAAGAAGACATAGGCGACGCAGTTTCACCTATGCGCAAAGAAATCCACGAAGCAACAGACAAAGTCATCGAACGCCTTAAAGCAGTCGTACTAGAACGAACAAAAGAAGGTGACAAAGTCATAATCGTCGGCGTTGGCAACTCCATCGGAGTTGGGCAATAATGAGGCTAAAAAACATGACCCAAAACCAAACTACTCAATCTGCATCTACAAACAAAAAAATCTCAACATATCTTAACATGATAGTGCTAATCGTTATGGCACTCGCTATAACGGCACTATTAATAGCGGTCGAAACCTACATAGCGGGCGATCAATTGGCGGCAGGCGTCTTAGCAGGCATAGGTGTTATTGCATTGGCATTGTCGGTCTTCTTGCTCTACCAGTCAAAGCTACAATCAGCTCAAGTGAAAATCGAAGTTCCCAAAGTAATGACAACAATCGGTTGCGTAAAGAACTGTGACCAAAAGAGCGTGCGAGAATTCCAACGCGGTGACTACGTCTACAAAGAACTTGAAACATCATGCCAAAAATGCGGCGGCAAACAAATGATAACAGCCATCTACAAAGAAATCAAAGAAAAAGAAAAAACCTACAACGTCTAAAATAAACGAAGTTATCTTGCTTGAAAAGAGTGTTTAAAGAACACTTTAAAAAGCAGATCCAAAAACATTCTTTTTTCCTCTACTCTTCTATCAAGCTATTTTTGTCTAACAAGAGACTCTGGAAAATAGGGCTTTACTGAGTCATTTGGCTTTCAAAAGTGCATCCATTAAAGTAAGTAAGAAATAGCCTTGTTCCTTATCTAACTTAGTGCATGATAGACCAAGAAGTAAACGATAGACTTCGACACCATATTTCTCTTTGAGTTGCTTTCCATTTTGTTCTATAATTTCGGTGCTTGTATTTTTACTCGTAAAAGTCCCTCATCAGATATAATCTCTGTTATTCAAATTTAAAACTTAGGTTAACACTTCACAACCATTTTCTTTTATCAACACTGTATGCTCGGCTTGAGCAACGGGTTTTTTACTTGCTTCAACAAAAACCGGGTACCCCATAATTGCTTTTGAAGTAAACAGTTCTTTGAAGGCGGCTTTGTGTTGTTCCGCGGGTACGACGCCGATTAGCCAACGCTCGGCGAAGGGAAGGGTTCGAAAGTTAGTTTCGATGTGTTTGAGCAATTTTTTTGCAGCCTCAGTTTTTGTGGATTTGGCTTTTAGTAATCGGTATATTGTGATTTGTGGGTTATCATCTACTCGTCCGATGGCGTCGGGTTGAGTGACGAAGGGTTCTATAGCGTACACTTCGCCAGTTCGCACTTTAGTGAGAGAAACTTGGGCTACATTGGGGATGGATGTTCCGGCATGGATTAGGTATCGCCCGACTGAGTGCCCGGTTAGATTGCTGATGGGTTTGAAGCCACGGTTTTTGATGGTGGTTTCGATTAGGGCACCGATTTTGCTAACCGCCATATCACCATGGATGTTGTCTATGGCTGTTTTTAAGGCGAGTTCAGCGGTGGTTGCCATGCTTCTGCCTTCGGGGTTAAAAGCGGCGGTGAATGCGGTGTCAGTCACGTAGCCATCTACATGGACGCCGATGTCCACTTTAACCGTGGAGCCCTCAGGAATCCTTGCAATGTCACCTGGTGGAGACGTGTAGTGCGCCGTTACTTCGTTGATGCTGACGTTGCAGGGAAACGCAGGTTTGCCGCCCTTAGAACGGATTAGTCCTTCGGCTTTCTCGCAAACGTCGACGATGAGCATGTTCTCTTTGACAAACCCCCTCATTTCCTCACGCGTTTCCCGTAGAATCTTGCCTGATAAGCGGAACGTTTCGAGTTCTTCTTTGTCGTAGGGCATGGCTTTCACTGTTATAAAACTTGATTGCACTTGGTGCTTAAATGCATAACCACTAACTTTCGGTTTGTTAGTTATACTTTAACTATTGATATTCTGTTACTTTTCTCCATTAAGCAAGCAAAAATTTGTTGGCCATTGTAGGGCGGAGAAGAAGCAACAGCAACAACAGCAGCAACATAATTCGGCAAATCGACTGTTGCATCTTTCAAAAATAATCCCAAATTACAAAGTTTACGCCGCCGAGGGTTTCAATTGATTTTTGCCATTAGAGCTAAGAGAAGTTGTTGTTGTTGCTGCTGCAACTGCCTTCGGCAGACCGGTTGCAACAACAATCAGAGTTAAACCTGAATAGCAAGGTTAACCCCGATACACAAACGAATTATTTTCAAATTAGCTACAAGTATGCATCGGTAACGTAACGGTGCATCATTCTGTTGCTATTAAAGTAATACGCTATTTTGCCAATCGAGTTCTTCATGAGTTTTATCCATTCATCTCGTTGCTTATAGTACGTTGGCATGATGACGTATTCCAGCTTGTTATAGAGGTCTTCTTTTTCCTTTAGGAAACAGCCTTCGTCATCCAGGTTCTCAGAAGGATGAGGACCTATTGCCCAACCAGTCAAGTTTTCTATCCAGCCTTCAATCCACCAGCCATCGAGGACACTAAAATTCATAACTCCATTATGAGCTGCCTTCATTCCGCTGGTCCCAGACGCTTCCATTGGCCGCATCGGCGTGTTAAGCCAAACGTCAACTCCCCCAACCATCTTCGCGGCGATGTCCATGTTGTAATCTTCCAAGTATACAATTTCCACATCACCCTTCAGTTGCCGTCCATAACTGTAGATCTGTTCGATTAAGCGTTTTCCACCTTCATCCCTCGGGTGAGCCTTGCCGGCAAATATGGCTTGGAACTTGCACTTTCGACTTATCGTTTTTAACCTGTCGAGGTTTGAAAACAGCAAAGTGGGTCGTTTGTACTCTGTGGCTCTCCGTGCAAAACCCAGCGTAAAAACATCAGCGTTTAGGTTAGCGTTTGTAGCCTGGTTAGCATAGTTAATTAGGGTCTTTTTTTGTTCTTCGTGCGCCTGCCAGATTTCCTCATCGGGAACCAAGTCAACCTTTGCTAACAGTTCAGGTTCAATTGCCCAGCCCGGAAGGTACTTGTCAAAGAGTTTGCGGTATTTTTCGCCAGTCCATGTAAAAGAGTGAACTCCGTTGGTTACGGCGTGAATTTCGTAGCCAGCGAACATCTTACTCGAGATTTCTTGGTGGCGCTTAGCAACCCCGTTGACGTAGTTGCTTAAGTTCAAAGCCAAGCAAGTCATGTTTAACTTTTCGCAACCGCCAAACTCCTTTAACGGTGCCAAGTCAACGGTATCCAGAACCTGCGCCACTAGCTCGTAGCTGAATTTGTCATGACCAGCTTCGACAGGCGTATGAGTTGTGAAAACGCAGAGCTCACGCACCTTCTCCGTATCCATGCTGTACTTGCGTAAAAGCTCCAAAGATAGAAAACTTGAATGCCCTTCATTCATATGGAACTTTCTTACCTTAAAACCCAAAGCATCAAGCATCCGCACCCCACCAAAACCCAAAATCGCCTCCTGCTTTAGACGGTACCTCTCGTTTCCGCCATAGAGGTAATACGTAATTTCTCTGTCTTCAGGCGTATTTCCCTCAACGTCAGTATCAAGAAACAACACTGGGACCACGCCACCGGCGATGCTTCGGTACTTGTAGAGCCAGGCTTTAACTTTCACGGTGCGCCCTTCAATCTGAACAAAAACTTCGTTGGGCAAAAGCACCATAAGGTTTTCGGGATTCCATTCTCTGGCAAGTTCAGTTTGTCTCCCGTTTTGGTCGAGTTTTTGCTTAAAATAATTCCGTTTGCTGATTAATGTAACAGCGACCAGAGGCAGTTTTAAATCTGCACTCGAACGAATGGCGTCGCCTGCCAAAGTTCCTAACCCGCCAGCATAAGTGGGAATATCATTAGTTAAGCCTACTTCCATTGAGAAATAAGCTATTTTCTGTCCTTTCAATACACCCTCTAACTCACTCATGATGTTCCCCCGCCCTTCCGCTAACATGCGCCCTCATGCAGCAGCGTTAAATCAATCCTTGAACTGGTCAGTCTTAATCTACCTTTCCATTCAACAATATTGATTAACAATACTTCAAAAAAAGAAAGTTAAGAAAAATTTTAATTTAGGGTCCAGGCCGAGTTCCCAAAATCACCGTAACATCAGTCTGAGTGTTTCCCCTATAAACCGTCAAGACTAAACTATCGCCCGGCAACGTGTTCTGTTCGAGGTAGCTTGCTAAGTCATCGTTGTTTTTGATGATTTGCTGGTTCATAATTGTGCCGTTTGAAGCTTTAACTCCCATGCCGACAATGATGTCGTTAACTTGAAGTTTTCCGTCTGAAGGACCTCCGCTTACTATCGTCGCAATTTGCCAGCCATAAGTCACGCTTGCACCAGTTTTTTGGGCGGTTGTGTAATCCATGTCTGTTCCTGTGACGCCTAAGTAAGAGTGGCCATGGTAGGAACCCGTGGTTATCAAATCGGAGACTTCTCTTAGGATGGTGTTTGAGGGGATTGCGAAGCCTAAGCCTTGTGAGTCAGAAACAATCGCGGCGGTTATGCCCACGACGTTTCCAACGGAGTTGAGTAATGGACCGCCTGAGTTTCCAGGGTTAATAGGCGTACTGGTTTGAATTATGTTAGCGATTGCGAATCCGCCTGAAGCATTCTCCGTTATGGTTCTGCCTGTTGCGCTTACAACACCCGTGGTAAGGGAACCGACGAGTCCATAGGGATTACCTATCGCGATGACAGGTTCTCCCACACTTAACTTTGATGAGGTAACAATCGCTAATGGTTGAAACTCTGAAGCGGGAGCGTCGGAAGAAACGGAAACAACCGCTAAGTCAGAGTACGGATCGGTTCCAAGAACGGTTGCTGCGTAACCATGCCCATCAGAGAAAGTAACACTTAATCCAGTTGTGCCCTCGACAACGTGGAAATTGGTTAACACCACCATTTGGCCAGCAAAATTATAAACAAAACCTGAACCCTGCACACCTCCGCTGCTTGTATCGCCTTGAACTAAAACCACGGAAGACCGCACGTTTGCATAAATGTCCTCAAGTGAGGTTCCATTCTGAAATATCGTTATGTTTTGGGTAGTAGCGTTTTGGAAACCTCTAAGATCCGAAACCTGACTTTGCAAACTTGAAATTTGACCATTCAAATTAGAGACTCTTTGATAACTGATAAAGAAAATCAGCAATCCTCCAACAAGCAACCCTGCAACGAAGAGCAGAATTATGATGCTGGCGGAGGCTTTACTGTAGTCTTTAGACGTTAACATGCACAATTTCCTCGAAAAAGGATTAACGAATAGGAAAATAAAAGTTGCTATGTCCTTCGGTCGATCAGGTCTAAAGCGTCTGGTCCAGTGCCGATGAAGACTATGGGTACGCCGGTTCTGGTTTCGACTTCTTTTATGAAATCCTTCGCTTCTTTGGGTAAATCACTGTATTTTCTGGCGCTTTTGCAGCTTGGGTAGATGCAGTCGAGTTTTGTCATTGCAGCCTGTGTGGCCCCGTTTATTTTAGCAGTTTTCTTGGCTAAGTCGAAGTCGAAGGGTGCAGATCGTCGATTACGGCCTGTTCCTGCAGCAACTTCGAACCAGCCCCTTTTCTCTGCTTCTTCTTTGGTTATTTCGCCAGGTAAGGGTCCAGCGCCAACTCGGGTAATGAAGGATTTGTAAACAATAATCACGTCATCCACACGGGTGGGTCCGACACCTGCTTCTGAAGCAATAGCCGATGCTCCGGTGTCTCTTCCAGTCACATACGGATAACCGCCACCCAAGAACAGCGACAACATGAAACCCTGAGTACCTTCAAGCAACACACTCTTGCCAGCATCCAACCCATCATTAACTTCCCCTACCTCATCAGCAAGGTAAGGCTTGAGCTCAGGAATATCTCTAGCCAGCTTAGCAGTTCGCCTAACACGCTCTTCAAGAGCAGGACCAACGCCTCGACCAGTAGTTCCAATGCCCTTGTTAACCGCACTCGCCTTGTCTTGCTCGCAATGTTTCTGCTCAATTATAGAGGCGTTCATATCTATGCCCATGCGTTTCGGGTCAACCTGGGTGAGAGCCATCTCATCAAAGAACGTCTTAACATCAACGTTTGCACCCGCAGCAATTAGCAAACGAGTTTTTGGATTTATGAAAGCAGCTGGCACCATGTGTAGGGCGTATTTTTTGCCCTCATACCAGACGGTGTGGGCTGCATTCACGGAGCCTGTTCGAACACAGAAATCAAGGTTATCTTTTAGGGCTAAGTACGAAATTATTTTTCCTTTGCCTTCGTCTCCCCAGAAGGCGCCAACGATTACTGAGCAAGGCATAAACTTTCACCTTGCTAAGTTCAGTTCAAGGCTTATTTAAAGTATTAGGGGTTTTTGAGGATTTATTCTTAGGCTGATTTTTTGTCTTCATTTATGAGCTGGGCTAATCGATAAGTGATATATGCTGAGAAGCTGTGGATGCCTTTTTTTATGGCGTAGTCGTCCTTGACTTTGAGCCATTCGTTGAAAAAATAATCGTACACCTCGGTCTTAACAGTGATTGATTTGTAGCCTTTTTTCGGCGTTTGTGTTTCCCTCTCTCAATCATAGTTAACCGAACGTACATTTATTTAAGGTTTAAGAAAGTTAGCCCTGATTTACCGTTAATTATATATTAACGGCGTACTGTAAAGTACGGAAGGAGAATACATCTTTTGCCAAGAAAAGGATACAAATGCATAACAGTGACGGAAAAACTCCACGAAGACATCAAAAAAAGAGCAGACCAAACAAACCGAACCATGAAAGAATACGTAGAGTATCTAATGGCAAACGAAAAAATCAACAAATCCGGAAAGTAAATTTTTGCCCCTAAAGGTCCTACAAGACAACGAACGCGTTGCCGAAGTTCAATTTGTGTGTGATTCTTGCGGCAAACTTGTTAGAACAAGCTTAGTTCCAAGAAAAGACTTGAACGCCCAAAAGACAAAAGCTATAATATGTTGGCAATGCAAACAGGTGAACTCCACCCAAAAAAATCCTAAAGAACACTTCTAAGTGCGCCTTTCCAACGCTTCCGCATCAATTATTTCTAAAAGTCTAATTACACGCTTACCTTTGAGGTTTTTCTCCGACTGCTTTATCGACTTCCTTGATTGACAAATATCATCTAAGATTATTCCTGTTTCTTCATCCAAAATAACAGGATATACTTTGCAACCTGCGGGTCGAGCAGAATAGACGCTGCATTTGCAATTCTTGCGATCATAGAAAATGCAATACCCGTCGCAATTCTTTAGTTGAGCGTAGCCTTGCGTGTCGTAGTTGACGAACTGGTTTTGGCTAAAGCCTCTATTTTCTAAGCGTTTGATGTCTTTGTTGGAGAGCAGCATTTCAGTTTCTGTGCAGCATACTCCACAGTTTGAGCAACGCATAAACGCATGATTGGTGCGGCTGGTATTTGTATTTTTATATCTATTTTATGCTTTTTAAGCGGAGTTTTCAAGCAGGATTGTGTTAAGCATTTCTGCCCATGCAACATTTTTAAGCAATACTCGAGAAGCTCTACTGTTGGTTGAAGGAGAATATTCGATTAGATTGTTGTTTTTTCCAACACCCTTGTGAATCTTTGTCAAAAGAACATTCACAATAACAGCGCCATCTTTCAAGTGCAAATTTACGTTTCTTCCGATAAAAGACCTTGCGCTATTAGGACCAAAGTTCTCCATTCTTACCATTCCTCTTCTTGATCGGCGATTTTGCTCCAGCATTGTTGACAGATGGGTAGGTTTTCGCCCTTTACTTGTATGTAGAGTTTTATGTTTTCGCTATTGCAGGCGTCTTTCCAGGGGTTTTTACAATGTTCCATTTTTTTCCCTCAAAAACCTTTGTTGCTGTTTTTGCTTTTAAGTCCCTTGCAGAAACTGAGGTTTAATACTGGGGAGAGGTGAGTGAAAGTAAACTTTATACTGAAAGTTTCCGATTTTTAAGTTGTGAGTTAATGGCGCTAAACTTAGTTTTTGTTATAGTTACCTTGAGCCTGATTTTACAGGTGGCTGTTTTGTCCTTGCTCGTATATGGTTACTTACTCTATCGTAGGTTCAAGTTTCGTAAACACGGCATAATCATGGCATCTGCCGTTTTCGTCCACCTTATTGCGGTTTTTGCAATCATGGTTCCTTCATTTGTTCTTGCAGTATTTCCCTTTTTCATAGTTCCGCGCACGTTTGAGTTAGTGTCCATCGTAAGCATATTCCATGAAGTCACTGGAGGCTTAGCACTTGCTCTGGGCGTTTGGTTCGTTGCTTCTTGGCGATTCGATAAAGACTTCAAAGGATGCTTTAATAAAAGAAAACCCATGCTTGCCACCATGATTGTTTGGGTAAGCGCGTTAATCTTTGGGATCGCTTTGTATACGATTTTCAACTGGGCTATTCTGACGGGTTAAACTCGACTATTTGAGGCGTAATTGTTCCTTTGGAGATTTTTAGCAAAGCCACCGAAGGCTTAGCCAAAACAGATGTGGGATCAGTTGCGCTGCCTGGATTAATGTAGAGAATTCTTCCTTCCCACCTAATGTCAGCAACATGCGTGTGCCCATATACAAAAACATCATAACCGTTCTGAGAGGGTTCATTCATTTTGTTCGGTCCTAACAGAATGTTTGGGTCATGAGTAATGCCGATCTTCCAATCGAAAACCTTTAGCGAGTTGAAACTGGGAAAAGCGCTTGTAACTTCCAAACCATCCATGTTGCCGTGAACAGCTAAAACTGGTGCAATCTGCTCCAACTCGTCCACCACTGCTAACTCAACCAAATCACCAGCATGAATGATGTAGTCCACATTTTCGAAGATTTCAAAAACTTTTTTAGGAATACACATAGCTCTTTTTGGGACATGCGTATCAGAGATTAAGCCAACGGTTTTAGTGGCTTCTAATTTGGGAAGTTCCT
The DNA here is from genome assembly GCA_963835475.1 of Candidatus Bathyarchaeota archaeon. Lineage (GTDB taxonomy): Archaea > Thermoproteota > Bathyarchaeia > Bathyarchaeales > Bathycorpusculaceae > Bathycorpusculum. Next base: position 98,496 of record CAWIFU010000014.1, on the reverse strand, counting down.
TTTTTATTAACGCTTGTCCACCGAACATTTTTGGAGTAGCCTCTCAAGCAGGCGAGTCTGTTCTATATATTGTGATGTTTGACAATAAATATTAACCTGTTAAAAAGAGAAAAGAAAGGCCAGAGCTGCTAAGTCATGAATCTCCTAACCGTCTCGTAGAATATGCTTGTTCCAAAAACAAGGTTTTCTATAGTTATTCTTTCGTCTATGCCATGCATACGCTTCTCCAACAAATCGTTGGGTTCGTCAGGACGCATCGGATGAAAACCATAACATATGCTACCCGTTTCCCTAAAAAAGCGTGAATCCGTACCACCCGTCGTCAATGTCGGGGTAACTCCACAATTCGGCTCAAACTCTCGCAAAACACCCGTAATGGCTGAATATAGTGGTGTTTGGGTTGTTGATTCGTTGCCATCGTGCATTTGGATGATTTCAAAACTCAACTTTTCGAAACCTACATCCTTTAGCAAACCTTTGATTAACGATAACGTTGTATCAACGCTTTGACCAGGCAATACTCGGCAATCGAAGACTGCCTCACACTCTGAGGGAATGATGTTTTCTTTGACTCCTCCGTGAATGATGGTTGGGGTGATGGTTGTTTTGGTTCGGGGTCTTATTTCTTCGGCTAAAGCCTTGTCCTTCTTGGCTAATTCGTCTAGAATTTGTTCGCTCTGAGTTGGATTCGCAAGTAATCTCGAAAAATACTCTTCAAGGTCGGGGTTAAGTTTCGCCACTTCTGTTAGAAATTGCTTGAGTGTTGGTACGTAGAATGTTTCAGGTTGGTATTCTCCAATTTTGGTTATGACTTTGTTCATGCGTACGATGGCGTTGTCGGCCATGTTTGGAGTGGACCCGTGTCCTGGGGTTCCTTTGGCCTTTATTTTGAACCATAAGATGCCTTTTTCTGCTGTTTGCACTGGATACACGTTGCCTTTCTTTTGTGGAATGGCTAATCCTCCACCTTCGTTGAGTACGAATGGACACCAAACTTTTTCTTTGTGGTTTCTTAGAAGGAAGCCTGCGCCTTCTTCCCCGCCTTTTTCCTCATCAGCCGTCGCTGCCAAAACCACATCACCTTTGAGTGGGCTGTTGTTTCTTTTTAGGAGCAGCAGGGTTAAGACTTCGACGGCAGTCATTCCTTTCATATCATAGGCTCCCCTGCCATACACATAACCATCTTTGACTGTTCCAGCAAACGGGTCCACTGTCCATTCAGATGGGTTTGCCGCCACTACGTCGATGTGTGAGAGTAAGAGTAAGTTTGGTTTTTCACCAGAGCCCTTCAAACGTGTAATTACGCTGCCTCTGCCTGGCGCAGACTCGATAACTTCTGTTTTTAAGCCTTCCTTTGCTATGTATTGGGCGATAAAGTTGGCTGCTGCCGTTTCATTTCCAGGGGGATTGGTTGTGTTTATCCGAATTAAATCGCTTAGAAAACGTGTGATTTCTTGTTCAATCTCGGTTAACATTTGTATCGGCATTTTTTGAGCTCCAGCTGTTTTAGTGAGGGTTTTTTCTCTTAAGAGTTCCTGTTTTGTTTATCAGTTGCGCTGGAAGATTTTTTGATATTCGAACATGATGTTTATATATGATGCCAAAAAATGCTATTGGATAACAAAAACCGATCTAAGTTGATTGTAATGAAAGAGTTGAAACCAATAGATTACAAGATTCTGTTTGAGCTCATGAAGGACTCACACAGAAGCGACAGGCAACTTGCAAAAGCCTTAGGTGTTTCTCAGCCTACAGTAACCCGAAGACGAGCAATGCTGGAAGAAAACTTTATCGAAGGGTACACTGTTATTCCGAAATTTGGCCAAATAGGGTTCGAGATTGCAGCTATTACGTTTATGAAGAGTAAACTAAAATATGCAACTGGCGGAGAGAAAACTGAAGCGTTACATAAGATGAAGGAATGGTTCATGAAACAAACCAACGTCATTCTCGCTTTAGACGGCAGAGGCATGGGTTGGGATACTGTTTGCATTTCGCTTCATGAAAACTTCGAGAGCTTCGCCGGGTTCATTAGAACTCTTGATTCAGAAATGTCGAATTGGGTTGTAGAAAGCCAAACTTTCAACGCTGATTTAAAGGGCGGAATAGTGATTAAACCATTCCACCTCAAGTACCTAGCATCTGGAAAGCAAATAGAATAACCCAAATCTCTTTATTCTTTCTTTTCTTTGTTTTTAGTGTAGTATTTTTTTCGGAAGCGTCCTAGCTGCTATGTTTTCAAAAAATTATTTTTGAAGGTTCAACGGTGGACTATCTGCGGTTAATTTTCTTCAATATTCGTTTTTTGGGCAGCTTCGGCTTTTTTGTTCTTGTTACGTCTGCAGCCAAACCAATCGACCTAATACTCGCAATAGGTGCCATCTAAATATAAGGTAATGGGATTTAATTTTTGAGCAAAACGATTTATGAAACTGTTGAAAAGAAAAGGGTTAGGAAGCATTTTTCTTTGTTTTTAAGGGTTCAAAGCTCCCACACGAGGGTAAAAGCATATATCTTCTAACTTGTCCTTCTTATTTTTCACGTTTAACCCCTAACAGGCGAAAACATTGGCTTTATCGGACAAAATCCAAAAACTCAAGAAAGAAAAGAAAGCCGTAATACTTGCGCACAATTACCAACGTCCAGAGATCCAAGAGATAGCTGACTACGTCGGCGACAGCATCGAACTCAGCCGCAAAGCGGTTGAGGAAAAGGATGCTGAGATAATTGTGTTTTCAGCAGTGGATTTCATGGCTGAATCCGCTGCAATTTTGAATCCAACCAAAAAGGTGCTTTTGCCATGTTTAGGCGCCCGTTGCCCGATGGCGCAGATGCTAACGGTCGATGAGATAAGACGCGCCAAAAAACAGTACCCAAACGCTCCAGTCGTCCTCTATGTTAACACTTTGGCTTCATGCAAAGCTGAATGTGATGTCTGCTGCACAAGCGCTAACGCCGTCGAAGTCATAAAATCCTTGGACGCCGACACAATCCTGTTCGGTCCAGACAAAAATCTAGCTGAATATGTCAGCGAAAAAACAGGAAAAAAACTAATCCCCATTCCAACAAACGGCTTCTGTCCAACCCACCTCCTATTCCAACCCGAAGACGTCAAAGTCCTAAAGATGCAACACCCAGATGCGATTGCGATGGCTCATCCCGAATGTAGCACTGAAATGCGCAAAGCCGCCGACTTCATCGGCAGCACCTCAAAAATGTGTCGTTACGCTAAAGAATCCTCCGCAAGAGACTTCATCGTAGGCACCGAAGAAGGTATTCTGCACCGCCTGCGTAAAGAGAACCCAGAGAAAAATTTTTACCTCGCCTACGAAGGCGCTATCTGTCCTAACATGAAATTGACGACACTCGACAGACTCTATGCTTCATTAAAAGAAGAAAAGAACTTAGTTCAGGTTCCAGATGCGATAGCAAATAAAGCTCGCGCTTCGTTAGAACGGATGTTCGCTGTGAAGAGCTAAACTGAGACAATCATTGATTTGAGGATCTTTACTCCTCTTCTTGAGGCTAAATGATCGCTTAGATGCCTGATTTCTGAACCTTTGCCTTTGACCGCAATTACTTCGAGGCAATCACGTTCGCCTAAGTGTATATGCATGGACGAAGAAATTAATTCGGTATGATGATGTTGTGCTTCTGTTAGATCGCTTTCTAAACCTTTTGTGTCGTGATCGTAGACCATCAGTAGTACACCTGTTTGCTGGGCGTTTTCTTCTTTAACCCATTTGCGTTCGGAGACGAAGAGTCGTACCGCGTCTTGGATGGCCTTGCTACGGCTTTCGTAGCCCATTTTTGTAATGATTTCGTCGAAGTCCTGGAGGAGTTCAGGTGGAAATGTTACGCCTATGCGGACAATTTTTGACATGGTGGTCACGATTAGAAATGGTTTGTTGTGCCTAAAAGCTTTTATACGAAAGGTAACACGAATCTCGAGGAAAGTGTTACTGGGGAGCAAGGTATTATGGGGAATCAAGCCACAATCAATCTCTCACGCAACGAAAAAATAAGAATTGCAATAATTTTCTCTGTACTTTTAGTCGTCACAGCCATAGGATTCTCAGCAGCATTCGTTATCGGAAAAATCGCCGTAGTCCTAGGCGGTTTGGGCATAGTTGCTTATGTGTTCGGTTTACGTCATGGAGTAGATGCTGACCACATTGCCGCTATAGACAACACAACACGAAAACTCATGCAAGAAGGAAAACGCCCCTACACCGTGGGAATGTGGTTCTCTTTGGGACACTCTACCGTAGTTGTTGCGCTAATAATCGGCCTAATTTTTGCAACCCGTGCCATTACAACTAACATACCTGCGCTCCAAAGCACAGGTGCTATTGTGGGAACCTTGGTCTCTGGGAGCTTCCTCTGGATCATAGGTTTCATAAACGCAGTCATAGTTATTGGGATTTACAAGATTTTCCAGACTTTAAAGCAAGGGAAACTCAACCAAGAAGAACTCGATAATCTGCTAGAAAACCGCGGATTCATGAATCGCTTCTTCCGTCCCTTGTTCCGAGTCATAAATAAACCCTGGCATATCTACCCAGTCGGCGTACTCTTTGGCTTAGGATTCGACACCGCCAGCGAAGTTGCCCTCATTGCAATAAGCGTAGGAATCGGAGTCTCCACAAGTATTCCAATATACTATATCCTCATTCTTCCGTTGCTGTTTACTTGCGGCATGGTTACTGTTGACACCGCAGACGGCGTTGCCATGCGAGTTGCTTACGGCTGGGCGTTCCTCAACCCAATCAGAAAGATATACTACAACCTAACCGTGACGGTAATATCAGTACTCGTTGCCTGGGCAATAGGCACTATTGAACTTCTGCAAGTCCTCTCCACAGAACTAAACCTATCGGGTCTATTCTGGAGCTGGCTAAACACAATAAACTTTGAAATGATAGGCTTTGGAATAATCGGCATCTTTATCATGTCCTGGCTAATCTCCTTCGGTTATTGGCGAGTCAAAAAATACGACGAACTGAATCCTTTCAAACAAGTAGAACCGTCAATAACTACTAACGCAGCTACTTAAAAAATTGAAAAATCCAGACTCCTAATTTATTACTTTTTTGAAAAGTTTTTATCAGTGAATTAGTCATCTAAGGCTAATGTCGGGCAAAGAATTCTTCTTAGACCGCTACGAACGGTTGGGTTGGAAATACCAAGAAGTTTCGCTACGTCAATCAATTCGTGTTAACAATTTGAACTCGAAGGGAAAGAAACTCGTACAAAGACTTTCCGATTTAGGCGTACATTTACAAAAAATCCCTTTCCTTGATTCAGGCTATTGGGTAACTGAATCCAAAGTTTCTGCTGGTGCAACCGCTGAATATTTGCTTGGATTGTATTCAATCCAAGAAGCAGCCGCTCAAATTCCCGTTTCCATCTTTACACGATTAAAAAATAAAAAAGTGCTTGATGTAGCCGCGGCTCCGGGAGGCAAAACCGTACAGTTAGCCGATTTGATGGAAAACACTGGAGCCATTGCAGCTTTAGACGTTGATAAGCGACGGTTAAACGCATTGAGCAACCATTTAGAACGTTGCCACGTCAGCAACACAGTCGTTTATCTGCTGGATGCACGGCAAGCACCCGAGCTAAAATTAAAATTTGATAGGATTCTAGTAGACGCCCCTTGCTCGGGTAACTTCGCTTCGGACAGGGAATGGTTTAACAACCGAACTTTAAAAGACATAGAACGCAACGCCACTTTGCAGCGAGAAATTCTAGCAAAAACAGTTGATTGCCTAAGCGATGACGGAGAAATCGTATATTCGACTTGTTCACTTGAGCCTGAAGAAGATGAACTAAACATGGATTGGGCCGTAAAGAACCTAAGCCTGCAGATCGAAGAAACCTATTGTCACGGAGAAAAAGGATTAACTAACGTTTTTGGCAAACAATTAGACCCTTCGATTAAGCGCTGCCGACGGCTATGGCCTAGTGAAACCCAAGGCTTTTTTGTTTGTAAACTGAAAAAGCGGAGCGTTCAAGCATGAACCCGAGGCCAATAATGAATTTCGCTGTGCAATTTGGTGTCCAAATCGCGTTAAACTTGGATTTAATGGTTGAGAAGAATGGACGATACTACCTCGTAAATCCTGCTATAAAATCGTTGATCACGCAAGATTTCTTTTATGCCGGAGTTTATTTGGGGAAAGCTAAGGAGGGGAAGTTCTTTCCTAGTTTTAATTTGCTTGGAATGCTTGCGAAAAAAGAAGCCAATCGAATTATTTTAGATAGGAAGGCGAGTTGGCTCTTTATTTGTGGAAGGGATGTTATGGGGAAAGGTATTGTTCGTGTTCAGGGTCCTGGCAAGAAGGAAACTAATACTTTGGTTCTAAACGAGTTTGGCGAATGTTTGGGGTTCGGCAGAATTGTTGTAAAATTGAGCGGTTCCTTGGGGGATAATGAAGTTGCTGTTAGGAATGTTTCGGATATTGGTGATTTCTTGCGTAGGGAGCGAGGTTTTTAGTGTTTATGCGTTTGTTTAGTCTTTGAAGGCTTTCCTAATCTTTTGTCGCATGCCGTGAATTGTGGCTTAACGTTTGGCTTGTTAATGAACGTTTATCTGAGTAATTCAGAGGTAAATTTAAATATGTTCATGTTTTAAGGAGATTCCAATACATATGAATTTAAAATGGTGAAAGTCATGGATGAACAAATAAAGAAAGCAATTGAAACTCTAAAAACAAACAATATTCGATGGGTGCACTCCGCATTCGTTGATGTTCGAGGAATCCTCCAAGACATGGTTCTCCCAGCAAGAGAATACCTCAACGGCGCCGCATTCACAGAAGGCATAGGCTTTGACGGATCCTCAGTGCGAGGCTTCAAATCAATCGAAGAATCAGATATGATTTTTATGCCCGACGCAAAAACACTGGCGATAATGCCCTGGGTTACAGAAGAAGGACAAAATAGCGCCATCATACTAGGCGATGCATTGGAAGCTTTCGGCGGAACTGAACCCTCAGTTACCTGTCCAAGAGGCTACGTAGCAAAAAAAGCAGTTAAAGCAGCAAAAGACATGGGATACACCGGCATCTTCGCTCCCGAATTAGAACACTTCGTTTTCACCTCAATTGACCCCACCAAATTAACATGGGACCTCTGGGCTGCTCCAAAAAGCGGCGAAGGAGACGCATGGGGCGCTCCCAGAGTTGTTCCTGAATCTCCAGAAATCAAACCTGGCGGATTCATCCTAAGACCCAAAGAAGCATACTACCGCACACCACCAGAAGACACAACCGTTTCATACCGAAATGAAGTTTCCCAAATCCTAGAAGACTATTTTGGGCTAACTATCGAGAAACACCACCACGAAGTCGCCACAGTAGGCCAAGTAGAAATCGACTATAAATACGGCGAGCTCTTGGAAACAGCCGACCGTGCACTTTACTTCAAGTTCGTAGCCAAAAACATCGCTAAAAAACATGGCTTAATTGCTACCTTCATGCCTAAACCAATTTACCTAGATAACGCAAGCGGAATGCACGTTCACTCCTCGCTCTGGAAGGGTGGAAAGAACATAATGTACGACGGAAACGACGAATACGCAGAACTTAGCCAAACAGGACGATACTATGTTGGAGGAATCTTAAAACATGCCAAAGCTTTAACCGCCGTCTGCTGCCCAACCGTAAGCAGCTACAAACGACTCGTCCCAGGATTCGAAGCACCAATCTACGTTATGTGGAGCCGAAGAAATCGCTCTTCACTCGCAAGAATACCGCTCTACTACAAAGGCGCAGGATTTGCAGCACAGAAACGTGTCGAATATCGCGGCGTAGACCCATCTTGTAACCCATACCTTGCATTCAGCTGCATCTTGATGGCAGGACTTGACGGAATAAAGCATAAGATTGAACCTGGCAACCCTGTTGACGAAGACGTTTACAAACTCAGCAAGGCAAAGCGAAAAGAACTTGGCATAAAAGAGCTCCCGACAACGCTCAAAGACGCGCTGAACGAAATGGAATGCGACGATGTTATTAAGGAAACCCTGGGTAGCCACATATTCGACGCATTCATTGAATTGAAAACTAATGATTGGAACCAATATTGCCTCTATGTTTCACCATGGGAAATAATGAAATACCTCGACTATTAAGTCGAGAAATATCTACTTCTTTTCTTTCTTTTGTTTGACACTTCATTTAGCTTTTTCTTTGGTCTCACAGAATTTATAATTTGCTCGCTGTTTAATTCTTGCAGTTTTTTTGGTGGTCCTTGCGTGATTTTGAAAGGACCATTTCATTGGTCTTTTCTCATTTTGTCTGGTGGTTATCTCGCTTTCTTAATACCGTAATTATTGTAGAAACAAAGATTGTAGCGAGGAACGTAATCAAAGGCGAAATTTCAGGAACTGACATTGCTGGGGTTGGATTTGTTGTTTGACTGGTTGTCGAAGTCGGTTTTGTTGTGGGATAACTAGTAGGTTGCACTGAGGGGGAGGTTGCCGGTTTGAGTGTCGTGGTTTGAGTTGGAGAGGGTTTTGGTGTTGGAGTTATTGTGGGAGGAAGTGTCGATGGTGATATTGTAGGAGATGATGTTGGCGTAGGCGTTGAATTTGGTGCTAATGAAGGAGTTGGAGCAGTTATTTGGTTTGAGTTGATGTAGAGTGTGTGTAGAACATCGGCTACTGTGTTAACTGCCAAGTTGAGGGATTCTCCAGCTCTATTCCAATAGATTTGGCTTGAGGTGCTATAGTGTTTGTCCATCCAAGTGCAATTATAGATTCCACCTTTATCGAACGTTGTATCTCTTGCGATGTTTAATGTGGCATCGTAAGCGGACACAGAGACAAGGTTTCCGTCGTATGAAAGATAGTTATTGTAGGTTGCGGAGTAGCTTGAGGTTCGAGTGTTAACGTAGGATTCATAATTTGAATGGACATTTCCCGTTTCTGCACCCCAATCTGTGGTTGAACCCATAACGTGCGCGAATACAGCTACGTCAGCAATATAGTGGCTCATTATTCCAGCAGTTTTTGCTGCATTAACGTAATCACTAGAGTTCAAGTAAACAAGTGCTTGTTCATATTCTTGTGATGCTCTAATTGCTGAGTCATCCTCTTGTATTGCTCCACTTGACCAAAAATAAACGTGGTGTCTTGTAGTGTCGCCTATGTGCCCTAAAACAGAAGCGTTGTTGTTGTCGGGGAGTTCTGTTCCATAAAGATACGCTTGAACATTATCTTGAATGTAGTTTTTCTCTTGAGTTGGTAACCAGTCTAAGGCGTGTTGAGCTATCCAATCATGGGTTCCATACACTGGTTGCGAAGGAATTGATGAATATCCGCCATTGCTCCAACCAGCTGTAGTTCTTGCGTTTGAGGCTATAAGTAATAAGCTTAAAATGATTAGAAAACTGGTTATGTTTGACTTTTTCATTAGCTTGTAATCGTTTGATTTCTTTATAATTATTTAGTTACAGCTTTATTCCCTTATTCAATCTTCAGCCTTTGCGATGCAAAATACTTTGTTAGCGAAGTAGTTTAGGACCAATTTCTTGAGCCTTTTGTGGTTTTTTAACTTTCTATTGCCTTTGCCTAAAAATGCATATCTGTTGCATAATCAGTTAATTTCAGAATCAAATTTCCAAAGCTGAAGGGTAACTTGCTCGATAATTGTACATTTGCAATGAAAGTGTTCACCAAACCTTATATGTGTTAAGCTTAAATGCTAATTCAATAACAATATATCAAAGCGCTGATAAGCGAGGATTAAACATGAAAAACTTCAAAAATCCAGCCTGGAAAGAACAGGTCACCAAAGTTATCCAACAAATCCAAGAACAAGAAATCAAATTCGTTAGACTACAGTTCACCGACATAAATGGCATGCTAAAGAACATAGCTGTAAGCTCCAAAAACATGGAAAGCATCTTTGAAAACGGCCAATCTTTTGACGGTTCATCAATCACCGGTTACCGTCCGATTGAAGAATCAGACATGGTCCTTTACCCGGATCCAACCACCTTCGCAGTTTTACCCTGGAGGCCAAAAGAGAAATCCTCCTGCAGGCTACTCTGCGACATCTACACTCCACAAAACAAACGTTTCGATGGCGATCCACGCTACGTTCTTGAACGAGCAGTAGAAAAAGCAAACAAAGCAGGATTCACCTACATTTGCGCTCCAGAACTCGAATTCTTTATAGTCAAAGAAAGCGAAACAGGCGGCTTACCAACCCCAATTGATTTAGCAGGGTACTTTGACTTCCACCCCAGCGACTTAACAGATGATTTACGTCGTGAAATAGCGGATACAGCTGAAGCGTTTGGCATAGAAATCGAACTTAGCCACCATGAAGTTGCCTTGGGACAGAACGAAATTGACTTCAAGTACGGCGAAGCCCTCGTAACAGCTGACCGCGCAATAACTATGAAGATGTGCGGTAAAGTCGTTGCAGCAAGAGCAGGATACGTAACCACCTACATGCCTAAACCATTCCAAGGCATCAACGGCAGTGGCATGCACTGTCACCAAAGCCTTTGGAACAAAGAAATAACCCAAAACATGTTCTATTCAGACGATGCCAAAAACGGTTACCTCTCAGACATAGCCCGAAACTTCATAGGCGGTCAACTAGCTCATGGCCGAAAGATGGCTGCAGTGCTTGATTCTTGGCCAAACAGCTACAAACGTTTAGTCCCAGGTTATGAAGCACCAGTCTACCTTGCATGGGCACACAAAAACCGCTCACCCCTCATACGGGTACCCAACTTCGGCGGAAGAAAAGGCGCCGCAAGATGCGAAATCAGATGCCCAGACGGTGCAGGAAACCCATACCTACAATTTGCAGTACTCTTAGCAACAGGCTTAGACGGAATCAAGAACAAAATTGACCCTGGCGACCCAGTTGAACTAAACGTCTACCACATGACCTACGAAGAGCGCAAAGCACGTGGAATAGTATCACTCCCAGAATCGCTCAAAGAAGCACTCGACGAACTAGAAACCAGCGAATTAATGCGAGAAACCCTCGGCCAAACTGCATTCGAGAACTTCCTCAAAGAAAAACGCAACGAATGGGATCTATACCGCACACAAGTAACCGAATGGGAAGTCAACCGTTACATCAAACGCCTTTAAACCAAAAGCAAGCCTCTTTTGAGGCTCCAATAATTTATTTTCTTTTTTAGTTTTTGATTTTTTCAAAAAGTTTGTCGATTGAGATTGTGATTTGTTCTCTTTTTGATAAATCCTTGAGCACTACAGCACCTTCTTTGAGTTCGCGCTCGCCAACTATGACGGCAAAATCAACTTTACGTTTATCAGCATCTTCGAGAGCTTTGGCCATTTTTCTGCCCATAACCTCAAACTCTACCGTCACCCCAGCAGTACGCAACTGCTGAGCAATCTTAAGAGCCTCAGACTTCACCACTTCTGTAATAGGCAAAACTGCAACTTTTTTCTTAGTTTTTTGAGCAAGATTAGTTTTCTGTGTATGAAGGGCAATTGCGACACGATCAATTCCGTGGGCACAACCAACTGCTGGAGTAGATTCACCCCCGAAGGCTTCAATGAGCTTGTCATAACGTCCGCCTCCGCCCAAAGCTATCTCCAATCCTGGAATGTAAATTTCAAAAATCATTCCCGTGTAATATTCTAGTCCTCTCGCGAAAGCTGGCTCAACAATAATGGATACATTTGTACTTTCGGCTATAAGTTTGAGCACTTCAGCGAGGTTTTCAGCCGCAGTTTTTGCTTTCTCGTAGTTAGCAACGTAATTTTGGATTTGTTCGACTGAGTCCAGCCAATCGTTGCCCTTAATTTCAATCAGTCCTCTGAGCATGCTTCTGCATTTTTCTGACTCTACAAGCTTAAGCGCTGCATCGTACTCTCTTTTGTCCATCCGCTGCAAGACAGCGTTCTGGGTTATGTCGTCGACGCCTTCTTGACTAAGAATTCCTCTAATAACGCCAATATGGCCTATTTTAAAAGCGTGACTATGCAACCCCATAGACTTCATAAAATTATTCGTCAACAAAACTATTTCTGCATCAGCTTCAGGTTTAGCTGAGCCCATTAGTTCAAAGTTTGATTGCCAAAACTCTCGGTATCGTCCTCTCTGCGGTTCGTCATAACGATAAACTGTGCCTGTCGAGAATAGTCTAAGAGGTTTAGGATCGTTCTTCAAAACAGTGGTAGCTAACCGAGCGATTGAAGCCGTAAACTCTGGACGGAGGGCAACTTGACGGTCGCCTAGATCCTTGAAAATGAACATGCGTTGACGAATTTCCTCGCCTGATTTGGCACTCAAGAGTTCAAGTGATTCAACATGCGGCGTTATTACTTCTTTGTAACCGTAGAGTGAGGCTGTTTCTCGAGCATTGCTTATAATCTTAGTAAAGGTTTGGGCTTCTTCACCGATTAGATCTCTCATACCTCGAACAGGTTGGAAAGCTGGCATGCTTTGGTCACCAAGTAGCTTAAGATGGGGCGCCTATTCTTTTAAACTCTCGCTCACCGCTAAATCAATGGGGCACTTAAACCTTTAACGGGCAAGTTATTTTTTGGGATTTTTCAAGCTTTAACTATACAAAACCTACTTTTTTTGGTTTGTAGGCTTCAACTTCAAGTCGAACCATAGCTAAATGAACAATACCATCTGCGTCAATGGGGTGACCTGCCATGTAGCGACTAACGATTTCATTCACAAAATCATCTCGTTGCTCAGTCGGTATCCGTTCAGTGAATGGTAGCCATGTAGTGCGTACCCAGCCGGCCAATCCCTCAGAGGTTGGAAACTTCATGTCCCGCGGGAAAAGTTCTAGCCTCACTGGCTCTAATCCCGCCTGTACCAATAGTTGTCTGTATTCTTGAGAGTTTAAGAATGCGTAAGGAAACGAGAATCCCTCAAAATAGCCCTGCCACTTCGGCAAAACAAGTACACCGTCAAAAATCTTCAGCACTTCCTGCGCGTTGCCTTTGCCCGCCATCTGAAAGAGAACTCTGCCCTGAGGTTTTAGGCTTCTTTGCACACCTTGCAAGACCATTTTTTGGTCAGGTATCCAGTGTAAAGCGGCGTTGGAGAAGGCTACGTCGAATTCTTCTTGGAAAGAAATGGTTCTTGCATCCATCAACTTGAAAGTCAGGTTAGGGTTTTGTTGGGTTGGGAAAGTACTCTTTGCTAAATTAATCATTTGTGCAGAACTGTCGATACCAACTGCTCTTCCTTTGGGCAACGCCTTTGCAAGTTCAGCAGTAATTTTACCGTCGCCGCATCCGATGTCCAGGAGAGCTTCATTTCCTTTCAGTTTCAGCTTAGGAATTAGCTCTTTTGCCCATTGATACTGGTTTTGAGAGTTCTTCGAGTAATCTCTAGCGTCCCAAGCATAACCTTTCGCTTTTTCCAATTAAGTTGCCTTCATTCAATCTTGCTGAAAGTTAGTTGCGACACGGAATAGTAAACGATTTCTCCTCGTCGATTCATAACTGCTAGGGTTAATTCTTTCTTTTGACTCTGGCACTGCTGAAGGGCGCCTGCTAAGTCGTTCACTGGGAGCGGTTTGCCTTCTTGAGTGCTCAATACTAGGTAGGGAGCGGTGTCTTTGCCGAAAGTTCCCCGTTCATATATGCGGAAGTCGATTCCGCCGCCGAAACCTTCCCTAACAACGTAGCCTCGGCTGCGAAGGTCACGGTAAACCAGATAATTGGCCCAAGCGTTATCGTTTTGAGCTTCGTAGCAATGTAGCAAGCTCTGAAAATCCACTGATTTTCCTTTTTCATCTTTAATTTCAAGCATGAATTTGTCCAAAAGGTAAAGTGATTCGTAAAAAGTTAGTCTGAAGACTTTATTTTCTAAGGTGCCGTAGCCGCGGGAAGAAAGCGCGTCGATGTTGCTTTGCTCGGATACGACAACTCCTTTTGCTTCAAAGACGCCGCTGGTTCGGAATTCTACTGGGGGCGTTTTTTTGGTTTCGCTCATTAGCTAAATCAACTGCAATAGGTCCATTTTGGGTTTATTACCTCTTTAACATTATGCTTTGGAAAATACGATTTTTGTTCAGGTTTAATCAAGTAATAAACGGACATTCGTAATTCAAACGATTTTGCTTTCAAAAAAGAAGCATTCAAACATTGAGAGCGATCCGTTATATTCTAAGAAACTAATAAATTAGTATCCGTTCAAACAAGGTGTAAGGTGTCAAGGTTGTTGGCTGAAAGAAACGCACATTTTCATGGATGCCAGATGGCAACCACTAACTCTATGAAACAGCACAAACTGCGAAAGCTCATTGCGTGTCTTTCAGATAGAGAGGCACGGGGCTTAGAGTTCATCTCGCTTTACATACCTCGTAACAAAACAATAGATGAGTTAGTTTCATTCCTCAAAGAGGAGTCGGATTCTGCCGTTACAAGATCTGACGGTGTTAGGCATCGCTTTCAACTTGTACTTAGGAATGTAATCCAGCGCTTAAAGCTGCTGAAGGAAATTCCAGATAATGGTCTCGTGATATTTGCTGGATCTTTTGAGAATGATGTTGAAAGCGAAGGTTTGAGCGTTGAAGAGGTAATTCCACCTAATCCAATTACAACCTATCTTTACGATGTTAACGATCATTTCCAATTAGAACCATTAAGGGGCATGCTCAGAAACCAAAAAGTTGTGGGCATTCTATCTATGGATTCAAAGGAAGCTAGCTTTGGAATGCTAAATGGTGAACGCTTCGAGGATATCGAGAACATAACTTCTGGGATTCATGGAAAATCCGGTAAAGGTGGGTCCAGTCAAAGGCGATACGAAAGAGAACGCGATTCCGAACTTACTCATTATTTCCATAGGGTTGCCGAACATGCGGCAAAGGCATTTCTTGAGAACTATACCGTTACAGCATTTGTAGTTGGAGGACCAGGCCAAACGAAAGAGGATTTTTTGAAGGGCGATTATCTTCATTATGATCTAAAGAATGCACTTGTAAGCACTGTTGATACTCAATCCGCCAACAAAGAAGGGGTTCGAGAGGCGCTAAGCAAATCTTCTGAGGTACTGAAGAACATGTGTGCTCCAGAAGAGAAAATGATTATGCAACGTTTTCTGGCGTATACGGGCAAACAAGACGATTTGGCCATTTATGGCTTAGATCCAGTTTTGATAGCGCTTAAGAATGGTGAAGTTGAGGTCGCATTGGTTACAGATAGTACGGACATAATTCAAATTGTTGCAATCTGCAAGAAATGTGGACTATCAAAGACCAAAATAGTCGCTAAGAAAGAGAAAAACCAAACTGTGCAAGAAATTAAATCAAACCCCTGTCAGAAATGCAATTCTCTTGAATATGAAGTAGAGGAGAAAGATATTATCGATATCTTGGAGGATTTGGCCACACAAACAAACGCAAAAATTGAAGTGATATCTACTGAATCAAATGAAAAAGCAAAGCTCGCAGCATTTGGAGGCTTTGCTGCTATCTTGAGATACAGACCCAATAAACTGGGCTGAGACTCCGAAAACTTACCTGAGTGTTTATTGGATGAATTTAATCCAATTGATTAATTACTTAATTTTCTTGAATAAACCAAAGTCTTTGCTATAATAAACTTGGGTTTCGCATATTATCGCAGAGATGTATTTTAGAGGTGTTATGTCGAAGGCTGGGTTCATTACGTTTATTCCGTCGGGTGCAATTTGTTGGCAGCCTATGTGGGTGACTTCTTCGGGGTTGCGTTCTTCGATGATAACATCAGAGGCTTTTCGGGCTAAGTCAAAGGTAGATTTTGGCGCTGCAACGTAGAAGGGTATTCCATGTTCATGCGCCAGTACTGCCACACTGTAAGTTCCAATTTTGTTAACAACCCCATCCTGCACGACGCGATCTGAACCCACAATAACCTTGTCCACAAGACCCTTGCTCATTATGTAACCTGCCATATTATCTGTAATCAAAGTAACTGGAATTCCATCCCGTTTAAGCTCATAAGCCGTAAGCCTTGCGCCTTGCAGCAGTGGTCGGGTTTCGTCAGCGATGACTTTGATTTTTTTTCCTTCTTCCCAAGCTGCCCGAACAACGCCAAGAGCGGTTCCGTACTCGACGGTTGCGAGTTCACCTGCGTTGCAGTGAGTTAAGATTGTGTCGCCGTCGTCGATGAGGACTGAGCCATTTTTGCCTATTGCCCGGTTTTGCGCCGCATCTTCATCAGCAATCTTTTGTGCCTCCAAAATTACAACTGCCCTAAGTTCATCGACATTTCCTGAAGCATATTTAGCTTTGTTTAGAACTCTGTCGACACCCCAAAAAAGGTTTATAGCCGTTGGTCTTTGTCGCTTAATGACTGTACCTGCGGTTTCTAGTTCAGCTAATAACTTTTCTTTGGTTTTTGATTTGGAGTTGTAAGCTGCTAATGCTACACCGAATCCTGCGGCTGCACCAAGCAATGGGGCTCCTCGGACGCGTAGAGTTTTTATGGCTTCAGCCATCTGGTCGACTGTTTTAATTTCCAATGTTATTTCTTGGAGTGGGAGTTTAGTTTGGTCAGGTGTTATGACGGTTCCGTTTTGCCATTTAATCATGCGCATCTTCGACTACCTCAATGTTAATGTAACAACGCATAATTGTGGGAGATTGCGTTAAAGATTTCTATCTTACTTCTTGAAACGTTGAACTAAATCGTAAAGGTTGCCGTAGAGGTCTTCTAGAACAACGTCGACACCCCAAGACTGTACCTCCGGCTTCCCGTAGAATTTAACACCTTTTGCCTTGAGGGCTTTGTATTCTTTTCGACAATCATCAGTTTCTAAAGTAAGGAAAACATGGTCCCCCGCTTGCTTACCCACCGCCTTGCGCTTTTCATCGCTATTGGCCACGACAAACGTCAATTCGAGGTCAGTTTGTCCTTTCGGTGAAACAGTTACCCAACGTATATTCTCTGCGATGACAAGGTCTTGGCGTTTTTGAAATCCAAGTTTTTCGATGTAGAATTTTAGGGCTTCATCTTGGTCTTTTACAAGCAGGGTTATATGGCCTATTTTGTTCAATGTTTTCACTCGGCAAAAGTTAAAGAAATGAAAAAGTTTGACTTAAGAAGAAGTGTCAAACGGGGATTTTAGGTGAGTAACGACTTCAACTGGGGAGTCTACGCCTGACTTTAGTCGTTTCTTCCATTCCTCACCAACAGCGATCAGCGAGAAGATTCCTGAAACCTCAGCTTTCGACTTCTTTACAAGATTAACCAGCGCTTCTTGGGTTTCGCCGCTCTTAATCATGTCATCCACAACGAGGACGCTGTCCCGTTTCTTGATGGATTCTTTTGGGATGTAAAGGGTTACTGTTACGCCTGAATCTCTGCCTAATATGTAGGTTTCCTCGAGGAAGGCTTTGACGCCGACTTCCTTGTTGCGTTTTGCAACGATGAGGTTAACGCCTAAAGAGTTAGCGACCATAGTAGCCAATGGGATACCGTCCACTGCCGCAGTTAAGATCTTGGTTACGCGTTTGCCGGCGAAGTTTGCTAATGCATGGTTTGCTGCTTGCTGAAGGATATTGTAGTCTCCGACGATTTCGGTGTTGTCAAAGTAGCCTATGTCGTCGAATTTTATTCTGCTTCGCAGTTCTGCTTCTAACCCGACGAGTTTTGTTAGGACACGCCAGAGTTGTTTTGCTCTTGTTGTGTTTGGCAAAACATGCCCTTTGGCGTAGCGGCTTAATACTGTGACTGGTAACCCTGTTTTTGAGGCTAATTCCCGATAAGTGATGTTTCGCTTGTATTTTGCAGTTCTTAAAAGCTCGATTGTCATTAAACGAAGTTTCAAATCTTCTGCGTGAGTGCTCATTTTTCCTTAACCCCTTTTTTACATTTATAAGTTAATTATTATATGGTATTCAGTATTGCATCTTGCCAATTTATAACTTTCCGTTAAAATTAAATTGAAACAAACAAGGTTTTTTCCGGCTTACACTTTTTAACATCAACCTTTTTAGATGCCACTTTAACTGCTATTACTAAAACGGGGACTTAGATGCAGAAGATTCAGCGATTGTTCATAATTGCACTTTTTGGTTCGATAATCTTCGTCACAAACGTTTTCTTGCCTCCCCCACTAAACTACTTAATCATAGTTGTCCAAGCAGTCTTGCTCGCGTTAAGCTCATTATTTATCCCAAGAGTAGGCGCAATGTACGTTGGAGCAGTGGGCGGGATTCTAACAGCGCTCGTCAGCCCAGCTTTGGGTCCATTTACTTTCTTTTTTGCTTTCCTCTTCGGCGTCTTCGTAGACGTTTTTCTATTTGTCTTTAAAATTAACGCTTCTACTCAAGGCGTAAATCGCAACCGGTTGATAGCGGCCATGGCCCTCAGTACCTTTACTCATTGCAGTTTCAAGCTATTCCGCATTCGCGCATATTCCCTGAGTATATTAATTCGCAGGGGTTTTCGTTTGTTAGTTTGTTTGTTCAAAGGAGTGAAATGCTCGATGTTCTTGTGTTGTTTATGGGTCCAGCCACAGGTGCAGTGGCTGGTTATGCTGCATCGTACTTATGGAATAAGTATCTTCGACACATCAACGTCTAAGTAAGCAGATCTTTTATTTTCTGGTCAACCAACTTGGCAATCATCAAACTCGAAATAAACACACACCTAACGCCCAACAACTCTGCGAGTTCAGCTGGCTTTTGGTCCTGCGTAACTAAAATCAAGTTATTTTTACCCGCGTACTCAACGATGTCACGATCTTTAGCACTCTTCAACCCCGCTTCCTGAGCTGTTAAAACTTGGTAGCCTAAAGTTTCCAAATACTCCTTCAAGCCAGCATACATTTCGTCAAGCAGAATATTCATGCTTTCCAATTTGTACGATCAAATTATTTAGCTTTACCTATCTTGAAAACGTCTCAATCGATTAAGAGTATAGCGAAGGATTCTGGGTTCTTTGCAAACGGAAAAGTAACTGAAATTCCTGCATTCGTAGCGGTTTTTTTCACATTAACGCCAACCGCGTCTTCGGACCATCGGGCCAGGTTGGGGTGTGCACATATCTTTGTTTCAGTGTTGCATTTTTCACAGAGTTGACAATGACCAGAAACGAACGAGATGGCTAAACTGTAGCCTTTATTCATGGCTGCTTTTTCAAGGTCAACGACGCTTTGTAGCATTTTGCGTTTGTCATCTTTCCAATCTTGCCAAAACTTTGCGGCTTTTTCCTTGATCTCTTTGGAGACGGTTGGGTCAGTTTCTGCCACCATGAGCTTTTTTAGCACTTCGGGTTCAGCTTGCGCGTTTGAAGCAAACTTCATGAACATGGCAAAGCTGTATTCGCTGACAATTTTACGAAATTCCTCCGCGGTCGGTGTATAGGGTGGGCAGGCGAGGGTTTTACCGTAGTGGTTGCAGCCGACTTTGCATTTGAGTACAACTCGATCCTCAACGACTACTTTATCGGTTGGTATGATTTTTGCGTCGGTGGCCCCATTTTCGAGGGCTAATTTGACTAGGAACTGGAATTTTTCGGCGTCACTTTGAGACGACATCTATTCATCTACCTTCTTGCCCTGATGTTTCCTTTTGATATAAATGTTATTCGGCTAAACTTGGGTTTAGCAAAACGATTTAAATTGCAATTGTTAGATCTTGAGACATGCCAGCATTTTCCAATAAATGCATGCTTCTCAGGCGCTTTTAGAACTCGATTTTACAGCAAACCTATTTTCTTAGATGCTTGCTTCATAATTAACTCTGAAGCTTGAGCCATCGGGACTGAGTGTTGAAACCGACGCCAACGAAGTATCTTGTTGATTTGTCATCTGTATTTTCGAGTATGTGGAGTTACCAATCGCTCCCACAACATTATTCACAGTTATTTGGCACCCGCTAAAGGGAACGGTTCCAAAATCACACAGTGCACTAATTTGGTTGTTTATGGTTGGTCTTTCTACTATCCATTCGCCTGAAGAGAGCGTGGAATTGTAAACAACGTCTAAGCTAAAAGTTTGTCCATTCGTAATGTCGCTTAATTCAATATTCCACACATTTGCATTAGAGTCAACCAAAGTTAGGGATGCAACAATTGTGTCTCCAGGAGTAATTGTTAGACCATTTATTGTCACTGAAAAGTCAGGAAGCATTTCGTACCAAGCATCGTAGATTTCCTGTCCACCTAAAACATCCTGTTCAGTTCCAACCTGGATTAAGGTCTTATCTGTTTGGCCTCCGATTCCAATCCAAGCTGAAGAGTGACCGTCACCTGCTAAAGTATTAACTTGCGGTACCGTCCATGAAGCTTCAATCGAGGTGACTCCGAGCGGGGCGTTAAAATTTTTGGAAATAATATATCCTGCCCAACTTAGGCTTCCAATGGTTCGTCCCTCAGGATTGTTATTGAAAAGAGCTTCGAGAGCTGATAAAAACGATAATGATACTAAAAGTAAAACTATCCAAATCACTAATAGGGCAATAAAGCGTCTCCTAATTTTTTTTATTCTCGCAAACACTAATCAGCTCACCCTATCCTTTGACATAAAAACAATTGTAGCACAAACGAAAAAATAATTGTTCATATTGAGGTAACTTAGAAAATAAATGTTTTGTTCTGGAGACCCAAATGAACAAACTTAATTGCAAGACCACTCTAAGGGTTAAGATGTATGTTCAACATAAAGCCCATGCGCTCTAAAGACTTCTCCTTTGCAACCGAATTAGCCAACACCATGAACTGGAACATGGCAATAGAAGATTTTCAATTTATGACTCAGCTTGAACCCGGCGGATGCTTTGTAGCTTTTGAAGATTCAAAACCCTTGGGAATTGCTACCTGCATCAGTTATGGTAAAGCTGGGTGGTTTGGCAACCTTATAGTTAGAGAAGAATACCGAAAGAAGGGCTTGGGACGTTTACTTGTCAAGCACGCAATTGATTATCTGCAACAAAAAGGCGTGGAAACGATTGGTCTTTATGCTTACCCCAAACTGGTAAACTTCTACGGGAACTTGGGCTTTAAAGCAGAAGCGGACTTTGTTGTTTTGCATGCTCAAAGCCTAAATTTTTCACCTAAAGAAAAGTTGTCCAAGATTGGAAAGAAGCACTTCAAAGCTGTAGCAAAGTTTGATGGGGAATGTTTTGGCGGATTTAGAACAAAGCTACTCGAATCAATTATTTTAGAAAAGGGTAATTTAGGCTATTATTCTTCTACAGGAACTGAGATTGAAGGGTATGTGGCAGCTACGGTTTACGCGACCATGGCTTGGGTTGGACCCTTAATATGCCAGGAAGGCAACGTTGAGGTTGCTGTTAAGCTGCTTAATACGGTTTTTGCAAAATTAACCGGGAAAAGTGTTTACATTGCACTACCGAAAAAAGATAGTGGTCTTATAAAAACTCTTTCAAACGCTGGCTTCATGGAAGATTTTTCTGTTGTAAGGATGTTCTTTGGACCATTTGTTGCAAATAATTGTATATACTTGGCTGAATCTCTAGAAAGAGGTTAACTTATGGAAGATTATTGTAGACTTTTGCTTGACGATTTTTTGAAGACTTCATTTTCTACAGTTCGGGTTTTGGTAGAGGGCGCCACTGCTTTGAAAGGGCAGAATAGCAATCGTAGAATTACCTTGTTCCGCTATGTTGATGGCAAAAAACTTTCTGTTCCTTTTTCCGATGAACGTTTTTACCTGCGCGGTTCGGTTGAATATACCAATCCGCAGTTGACGATTGAGGAAGTTCAAGGTATTATCGGGACTCGGTTGCTTGAAACCTGTGCCAACTACTTCTTTGAGCATGGTTTACGCGAGCCCGATGATGGCGACGAAGTTGCGCTTGCAGAGTTGCTGAAGAAACCCACCCAAGGATACATCGTTCCCTTTCTCCTAAATACAGACGATGTTGAAGCAGACCGCTACTCGATGAATCCACTCAAACAATCAATTGTAGATAGTGGCCAGAGTGCTTTTCCAGCTGCCAACGTTAAAACAGACAATCTAAAGATCGATGAAGTATACCTCAAAAAATACGACGGAACATTAATCTCCCAAAAAGAAGCCACGCTCATCACGGAAAGTCTGCAAGCAAGCAATGGCTCATACCTTGATTTGGTGGATTCAATCAAATATTCACAATTAAAGGAGCTGTCGACGTTTTTCGGCATGGACCTTTCACTCTACACCTTGCGAATGCCCCTATCAACTCTTCAAACTGAGACCAAAGACGGCTTGCTACACTATATAATAAAAGAAAGCAACCAAGATTACGCGTCAATCGAGGAGGCATACACATGCATGGGTCGCAGTATGAAAAACCGCACAACCCTTTTGACAATACCCCATTCGAAGAAAGGCTTTGGTTCCAAACGCGCCGCCCGGGGCAAACTGCACTTTGAAAACGGCAAACTACTGGACGCCACCATAAAATACAAAACCACCCAACTCTATCCCAACGCCATGGATCCCGAAGACATAGCCGTTGCAGTGTGCGATGACAGCTTCTCAGTTTCGGGCGAAAAACTCGCTGATTACAGTTTTGTGGAAACGCCTTCTTCCCCCCAGTTCTTCCTGTACTCAATCGGTTCGCCTGAGGACGCAACACTTTGGCATGGAATTGGCGCATTTGCAGCCCCACAGTTACTGCAAAGTTATCGTTCTGGTCGCATAGCTTGCCGAGAAGGAAGATTGATTAAGAATTTGAAAGAAAAATACAATATCAAAGTCGATGTTCCCTTGCAGTTCAACCTCGCACCCGAAGGTATATGGAGTCATCCAATCCACCGTAACATTGATGCCAGCATAGGTAGCGTAGAAGATCTTCCGGATTTGGCGCATAGAGGAATGAGGCTTGAGTACCTTCCAGCCTTCAAATAGGAGCAGACTTGCGCGTTGACAGCATTAGAGTATGCGATGTTTAGAATCTTGCGTTTATTTAGAAAACTTCCATTTAACATCCTTGGTGTGGGAAACCAAAAGGTAATCTTTGCAGAGTTTTTCAAGGATTTCGAAAAAGTTGAAGCTGTTAGAGGGATTTTTGGCGAAAAGACTGAGGAGGTCCTTGGGCATCTGAAAGTTGAGATTAGCTGGATTATGGGCTACATGTACGTTGATGGCTCCGATGGTCACCTTGTAATAAGCAAAGGTTACTTGAACACCGGCAACAAAACGGACATTTACCTAGATCTTATCCATGAATTATGTCACGTTAAACAGTTTATGGAGGGCAAAGAACTCTTCGACCCCCGATACGATTACGTTGACAGACCCACCGAGATTGAAGCTTATCGTTACACTGTACAAGAGGCACGACGATTGGGTTTAAATGAAGAGCGAATCCGTTGCTACCTTTGGACTGAGTGGATGGGTGATGACGATTTTAGGCGATTGGCAAAGTCAGTCAACGTTTCGATCGCCTAACATTTCGCGGTAAACCTTAAGCATCTTTTCAGCACAAATGTCCCATGTAAATCGTTCAGTCATAAACCTACGACCATTGGCACCCATTTTCTCCCTCAAAAGCTTATCTGAGAGAAGTCGGAGCAAAGCGTCAGCCAACTCATCAGTGCTCCCCTCCTTAACTAGTAGACCTGTTTCTCCGTTGCGTACGGCCTCGTTGACTCCACCCACATCAAAACCAACCACAGATTTACCCGACGCTTGGGCTTCGAGCAAAACGATACCTTGCCCTTCTTGGATGGATGGCAAAACAAACACGTCTGCGCAATTGTATATAGCTGATAGGGCATCATCTTTTAAGTTACCAAAAAACCTAAAGTTGCCAGAAAGGTTGGCGGATTCAAGGGACATAGTTAATTGTGCTTTTAGCGGTCCTTCACCAACGATTAAGAATTTTGTGTCAGCGTTTTCTTTAACTATTTTTTTTGCAGCCTCTACCAGAAAATTCAGCCCTTTACGAGGGATTAAACTTCCAACAAAAAGTACACAAGGCTCTGCACCTAATCCAAACTGTTGCCTTGCATCTTGAGCCTTCATGGGCTTGAATTTTTCAACATCAACGCCGTTTGGAACAATCCTAACTTTACTCTCTTCAACGCCGTAGTACGATTGGATTTTTTCAAGCGAGTAATTGCTTATGGTAACAATTAGCGTTGCTTTTTTGGCTGTTTCTTTTTCTAACATGGCAAGTCGGTGCATAAAATAGTTTGCAATTCTGCCTCTGAATGATGGATAACCCTTTTTCTTTGCCTGTTCAAATTCATCAGCCAGGACACCATGAATTGTGTGTATGAAAGGTTTCTTAATGTCTTGCTTCTCAAGTGCTTTGGGGAATCCATAACCGCTTACGGCATGTGCCTCGTAAACGTCAGCATTAATGTCTCTGGCTTTTTTGATTAGGCTTCGATTGAAAAACCAGTTATCTAAAGGAAATATTTTGTCAGTTGAATAGCATGGAAAAAAGTTTACTTTGCCGATGGTCGTGGGTTCTTTGAAGCCTGCTTTAGAACCGCTGTAAACAGAGATGCTGGCTTCTGTTTGAAGTCGTTTGGTCGTTTCCATTATGCGTCGCTCTACTCCCCCAAAGTATAGGTGGGGCGGTTGAGTGTTGAAGATGGCTAACCGAAACTTTTCCATTCTGTAGCACTTCTCTGGTTATTGTTGAATTCTATATTTGCTCGGTTAAGATATAAGACTTAAATGCAAAAGTTAAAAACTTCTGTTTCCAACTAAGTCTGTTTGTAAAATTTATTTCCAAAAGACCCTTTGTAAAAAAGATAGTGGCTATTCTTCGCCGTAGCCGTGTTCCAATCGACCATGTGTTTTCTTGTAGTTGAATTCATGTTGCTCTTTGTTTGTGCCAAAGACGGTTAAGTGTTTTTGGAGGTCGGCTTGATTTAGAAAAATACACGCACAGTGGGGACATTTGTGAAAGTGATTATTGTTGGTTTCTTGCGCCATCTGTTTCGCCTAGTGAATATTTAGTTGTATTTTCTTGCCGTCCAATTCTGATTCATGCCATTGCGCTTCGACTTCGCTACTGTTGCTATGTAAGTAGACTTTTCTTGCTCTAACCAGCCCAGCCATCTCTTCCAGATATGGTTCTAAAAGCCCAATGCTTTCAGCATCCAACTCGGCAATATGAACCGACTCCAACGTCTCAGTCGGAACAAACCCCAACTCTTTACGCAACGCTTGCACACGCCTTGCTAAATCACGCATGATGCCTTCGCCCAACAATTTGTCGTCTCGTTGACCGCTAAGGAACACAGTAACTTCATCTTGTTGGCTGAGAAACCCAGTTTTCTCCCCCGACATAATCTGGAACGGACGCTGCGTATTCGACAGCTTTAACGTTTGTTTGTTCTAAGAGCAGTGATTCAAGGCTTTTGAGGGCTTGAAGGGTTTTTTCGGGCGCAACCACGATTGTTTTTGCTAATGGCCATCGTCGCTTGAGTTTTCCTTGACCCCTTGCAGCAAAAGATATTGAAACAACTTTGAGTAGGATGTCAAAGTCTTCTTCCAACGATTTATTTCGCATATTTTCGTTTGGTGTTGGCCATGGTGCAAAGTTGACGGATTCGGGCAAGTCTGATTCTAGTTGTCGGTAGACTTTTTGATAGAGTGCTTCGCTTAGGTAAGGCGTAATTGGGTTGAAGAGCAAAGTCACTGTTTTTAGTGAGTGATATAGTAGGGCGTAGATGGTTTGGCGACGCTCAAAGGTTTCGGGCTCATCTGTCCACAGTTCCTTGCGAATCATGGGAACATAAAGCCTGCTGAGGGTTTCAATCGCGAAATCATCCAAAACTGCAACTGCTGTGTTGAATTCGCATCCTTCGAGCTTTTGGGTGTATTCTTCGATTTTCTGCTGGAGCTTTGAGATGAGCCACAGGTCGGCAGCTTGCAGCTTGCCGGTCTTAAACGCCCAATCTAAAGTGTATTTTTTTGGATCAAACTCGTCGAAGGTTGCGTTCTGCATGAAGAACCTGCTCAGATGATAGAGTGTTGAGAGGACTTGGTAGGGTCTTCGGGTTAATTCTTGCATGTCAAAGCTCATGAAGTCGACGGGTGAGCATTTGCGTGTCATGTAGAAGCGGCACAAGTCTGCGCTGTTCTTTTCGAGGAGTTTGTTGGTTTCAACGACGTTTCCTAGGCTTTTGCTCATTTTTCTGCCCCTTGCATCCTGTGTTAATCCTTGAAACAGAAACGCCTTGTATGGGGGAACTGGTTTTCCCGTTAGAATAATGTATTCTAGGAGCAGTGAGTTTGCCCAGCCTCTTGTTTGGTCGATTCCTTCAGTTAAGAAGGCTGTTGGAACAAACTTTTCGAACTCTTCATCCGAAAAGCGCGCGTATGGTGAGGCTCCGCTGTTATGCCAGGTATCCAAAACAAAGTCTTCTCGCCTCATGGTTCCACCGCATTTTTCACATTTCAGAGTGATTCGGTCAACCCAGGGCTTGTGCAACTCAAAGTTTTCAGGAATTGCCTCTTGTGCATTCTCGAATAATTCTTTTTTGCTTGCAATTAGGCGTTTGTTGGTGCATTTCTCACAGGCCCATATGGGTAGGGGTGTACCCCAGATGCGTTCGCGGCTGATACACCATGGTTTGCCCTCCTTTAGGAAGCCTAGAAAGCGGTTTTTGGGTTCATCGTAGAAATACTCGATTTTTTCAGCTGCTTCGAGCACTTTACTGTTGATTTTGTCGGTTCGTAAAAAGTACTCTTTTCGCGCCAGCCATACTAGTTTGTGGTGTGAACGCCAGCAAGTTGGGTATTCATGCTTTATTTTTTTGACTTTCACGAAGGCGTTTCTGTTGCGTAATTCCTCAACTACGAGCATGTCTGCGTCTCGAGCAAAAACTCCCGTGAAGATGCCTGCGTCATCTGTGAATTTAACTTCGTCGTCGAATGGAACAAAAATGGGGACTCCTCTGCGGTTTGCTGCCCAAAAATCATCCTCGCCGTTTCCTGGAGAAAGATGCACCACGCCCGTGGCAGTTTCTACATCAACAAAGTCTTCCGCTATGACTTTGTGGACTAATGGGTGCTTAGTTTCTAGTTCTGCCTGCTTGGGAATGATATCTTTTAATGGATAATCGTAGGCTGTTCCTTCTAAACTTTTACCAGTCATAGATTCTGAAATTTGGTAATTTGTGATTTCGAGTTCTGCCATAACTGGTTCAACGCGTTGCCGCATCATTATCCAAGTTTCTGTTCCGACTTGGACTTTTACGTATTCGGCTTTTGGCTGAACTGCAAGCATTGTGTCAGTTATGATGGTAAACGGCATGGTTGTCCAAACGAGGAAGTACTCGTTTTGTGTGCCTGTAACTTTGAATTTGAAGTAGACTGATGGGTCTTCGACTTCTTTGTAGCTGCCTTCGTAGCCGACTTCGGCGCTGCTAAGGCTGGTTTGGCATCCTGGGCAGTAAGCTACAACGTAGTGTCCTTCTTCGAGCAGATTTTGTTCCCAAGCACGTTTAAGATAGAACCATTCACGTTCTATGTAGCTGTCTTTGTAAGTCCAATATGCCTTATCTTGATTAATCGCTATTCCCAATCGACTGTCGGCATCAAGCCACATTTGGTGGTAACGCATGATGGCTTTCTTGCATTCTTCGATGAAACGTTCCATGCCGAATTTCTCAATTGACTCACGCTTATTCCTCACACCCAAAAGTTTCTCAACTTCGAGTTCAACGGGCAACCCCTGGCAGTCCCAACCAGCCCAAAACGGCATATAGTAACCTTCCATGGTTTTCCAACGGTAACGAATATCTTTCAGTATTCGCCCACGTGCGTGACCAATGTGGGGTATACCATTGAGTGTTGGTGGACCTTCCACGTAGCCTAAAAAGCCCTTAGCGTTCTTTTCAATGAGTTCAAGTTTGTTGCGGATGTCGTTTTTTGTCCAGAATTCACGCATTTCGGCTTCGAGCGCAAGTGGAGAATAATTCGTTGGTAAGCTTTGGTTTTGGTCAGCTTCGTTTTGGGCAGTCAAATTCATTACCGTAACGCAAAATACGCTTAAAGACTATATAAAAGTATAAACTTGAGCAAATTTCGCTTTTTTTAATTACTCAGATGGTAATTCTATATTTTTTAACATAAATTATAGGTTGGAAGGCTGAGAACATATTTGCATTAAACCCTATCCAGCGCTTTCCTGATTAATTGCCCAGGCAGGTTTTCTCTGTTCGCAAAGGTGACGTTAATAATTTCTGCATCCACTCTTCGTTTTACTTGCGTTACAAGCGGGTCTTGGGCTTTTCCATGTACAACCGTCAAAACTAATTTTTTGCTTTCCATAGTTTGGGTTACGGCTTGTTTGAATTTCTGCGAGTAAAGCTCCATGGGGCCAATCTCGTCGATGGCTATGGCGCGGCATTTTTCGAGTGCTTGAGTAATAGCTGTGGTACCGATGTTGTCGAGGTCGTTAAGGTTTACGAAGTACTTGCCCACTTGTGGACCGCTGCCGTTTATTTGAGCTAACCAGCCCTGCTTGCCATTAGTTAAGTCTAAAATTTGAAAGCCCACCCGCAATTTGTCTTTTCGAACTTCACGGCTAATCATTCCACCCACACTGACCCCTTTCGCTTTTAGGGCATCCACAGTTTTTGTTAGAACTGTTGTTTTTCCCACTCCAGGGGCACCCGTCAAAATCAAAACCCTCGTCATCACCATTTTCATGTCAACCACAACCATAAGTCTAATATGCCGATTAAATTCTTTTCATACCAACATCTCTTGAGGACCCTGAAATGGCAGATAAAGAAGCCTACGTCGCAGATTTTCCAAGTGAAATCATCAAGGAAGGCAAAGTCCAAGTCTTGGTCCCCAAGCTTGAAGCCTATGGCGTCGTGCCCTCCGATTATGCGCCCTCTAAAGCTCCAGTTTTCTACAACCCAGTCATGGAGTTCAACCGTGATTTAACTGTTTTAGCGTTCAAAGCTTACCAACATATGGTCAACCATGAAATCAGCATTTGCGAACCCTTCACCAGTCAAGGCATCCGCGGAATCCGTTTTGCAGCCGAAGTCGAGGGCGTGACAAAAGTGTTGGTAAGCGACATCAACACTTCGGCTTACGAGTTGGCAAAGCACAACATCGAATTAAACAAATTGGAAAATAAAATTACACTCAAGCACAAGGATGCCAACTGCGTTCTGAGCAGCAATGCTTCACCCAAAAAACGCTTTGACATTGTTGACATCGACCCCTTCGGCACTCCCGTTCCATATTTGGATTCGGCGTTTAGAGCCCTAAAAAACAAGGGCTTGTTGGCGGCTACTGCGACAGATTTGGCGCCTTTGTGTGGTGTTCATGCTAAGGCTTGTGTTCGAAAGTACGGGGGTAGACCGATGCGGACCGAGTATTGTCATGAGTTGGCTGTGCGGCTTTTGGCTGGTTGTATGGCGACGTTAGCGGCGAAGCATGACATTGGAATCCGAATCTTGTTCAGTCACAGTACCGATCATTACATTAGGGTCTATGCCCAAATCGCTTATGGCTGCCAAAAAGCGGATGAAAGCCTCAAAAACACGGGTTACATCCTCCATTGTTTCAACTGTTTGCATCGAGAAACGGCTACTAAGATATTTGGAAAGGGCGACATCTGTCCCGAGTGTGGCTCAAAAATGGAGCAAGCCGGACCCTTATGGATAGGTAGTATTTCCGACCAAGGCTTCCTTGAACAAATAATCAAAGAAAATCAGAGTATCGCCTTCAAAAACAGCGCCAAAATTACAAAACTCCTAACCCTTATCAAAAATGAGGCTAATGCACCATTCTCCTACTACGTAATTGACAAGTTAAGTGGAAAACTCAAGTTGCCAGCACCCAGCGTACAAGCATTCCTCACGAGTCTTCACAACAATGGTTTCCAATCCATACCAACCCATTTCAACACCCGAGGCATAAAAACAGACGCCCCAGCACTAACGATGCATAAATTGCTCAAAGAAATCGTGGCAACAAAATAACAGTGTCTTTTTTTTGGCAACAAAAGTTTAAAGAGCAAAACCAATGATTCTAAATGGTAAGTGAACAGTCATGAATGATAAAATCACAGTTATCGGCGCGGGCATGATGGGAAGCGCCATAATCAAGAGCCTCGTTAAGGGCAACTATGGTGGCAAAATAACCGCGGTTGACATAGCACCTGAAAAACTTGGTGACTTGGAAAAGTTGGGTGTTAAGGTTTCCTCTGACAACCGAAAATCTGCAGGCGACGCAGACATAGTTTTCGTGATCGTTAAACCTGGTGATGTGGAGAAAGTTCTCAAAGAAATCAACAAAGAAATCAAAGGGAAACTCCTCATTTCTGTCGCTGCTACGGTCCCCCTTTCGTTTCTGCGAAAGAATGCGCCTGAAGCAAAGATTGTGCGGATCATGCCTAACTTGGGCGCGATGGTGCAAGCAGCTTACACGGCTTATGTCTGTGAATCAAAACGTAACCGCCGAAGACAAAGAGAAAGTCAAAGCCCTCTTGAACATGATGGGTATTTGTGATGAGATGGATGAGAAGTACATGGATGCAATTACTGCAGTCAGTGGCAGCGGCCCAGGCTACATGTCGATAATCATCGAAGCCTTGACCTACGCTGGATTAAAGGTTGGATTGCCCCGAAACATCGCCTTAGCTGCGGCCGCACAAACGGTTATGGGCACGGGCAAACTCGTCATCGACCTGCACGAAGACCCAGCAAAAATCAAGGACATGACAACCACTCCAGGCGGAACAACCATCGAAGCTATCTACCAAATCGAACAAAGCCAAATCCGACCCGCCATGATACGTGCCATCGAAGAAGCAACCAAAAAAAGCCAAGCCATCCGCGAAAAACTCAACCTCACATAGCGAAACGCGATGTTTGAAGCAGTTATCTTCGATTGGGATGGTACACTTGCCGATACACGAAAAGCAATTGTAATTTCATTCCAAAGAGCACTTAAAGAAATTAACCTCGAAGTCCCCACTGAATACATTGAACGCAGGATTGGAATCGGTGCATCCGAGACTTTCCGCGAAATTCTTCAAGCCGCAAATAGACGGGTTGACGAGAAAATCGTGAAGCAACTAGTTGAGCGTAAGAGTCGAGTGCAGCTTGAATTAGCAAATGAGATAGAGTTGTTTGAAGGTGCTCGGGAACTTTTGGAGGGGCTACGGGGAAAGGTGAAGGTAGGTTTGGCGTCTATGAATAACCGCTCCGTTATCATGCACTTGCTTCAAATTAAGGGGTTAGCGGAGTGTTTTGATACGGTTTTGACGGTTGAGGCGGTTTCTCGGTCAAAGCCTGACCCTGAAATTTTCCTTAAAACAGCTACTCAGCTAAATGTCATTCCAGAGAGGAGCGTTGTTTTGGAGGATTCGCTTTTCGGCGTCAAAGCAGCCAAATCCGCACAAATGGCCTGTATCGCTGTAACGACAGGTGTTTATTCAAAGCAGGAGCTTGAGGTAGAGAAGCCAGATTTAATCGTAAAAACCCTCAGAGACCCTAAAATTCTCCATTTTATTTTGAAGTAGTAGCGCCTTGTGGTAGCGCGCTAGCAACAACATACCTTTAAACATTTTTCAAAGAGATATAAGTTTAGTCTCAACCTGAAAGGAAGAACCTAGACGTGACAACACAGCTAAAGAAGAAGACAAAACCATCACTTTTTCAAGTGCTTCTCCTCGACAACGACGTCAACGAAGATGTTGAAGTTCAAGAAGCAAAACAAGTTGATTTTTGCCAGGTCAAAGAACACCTAAGAAACGGCGGCTCAGTCTTCATAACAAGCAAAGGCTCACAAAAAACGTCGTATCCTAAAGCTAAAGCCCAACAAAACTATAATCGATCCAGAAAAAACTATGGGTTCCTCTTCCTAAAGCACCTGAGAAGTCCCTAACTGTGTGACGTGCATCCACAAGCCCTTAACCCCCCTCTCTTCCACACATTTTTGGATGCACGCCGCTCTCTCTAACCGAAACGGTTGTTTTAGAAAATAATTTTGTTATTTCTGTCTTTGTGCCTTAGGAATGTAGGCGCATCTTGGGTCTGAACCTAAAATGTCGCCCAGTATAGAAGAGCGCCGAGGAACGGCAACCACCGCAGATGTCTTTGAATTCGCAAACGCCGCATTTGCCTTTGAGGTTGTTTTTGTCTTTGACTTGGTTGAAGAATTCGCTGTTTTGCATGTCTTCCCAAATCTGTTTTATGGGTTTGTTTTTGATGTTGCCTACTCTGTAGGTGTCGTTGTAGCTGCAGGGGATGGCGTCGCCGTTTTCTGCGATGCTCATGAATTTGCCAAAGAAGCACCTGCCCAAGAAAAAGTTGTTGAACCAGTTGTCGAAGTCGGGCATGCCACGTTGTTTGGCAACTCGAGCGTAGAATGGGATGTAGACGTTGATTGCTGGTTTGCCATTGTATTGGGGCGTTAGGTCGTAGAGTTTGTTGCATACCCATTCGTATTGAGCTGGTGTGAGGTCAGCTTTGAGGCAGGTCTTGTCATTGTTGTAGGGAATCATGCCGTGAAAAACAACCCAGCGGGCATCGTATTTTTTGGCTAAATCCAGCACATGTCTCATGTCTTGCTCGTTTGCGTTGGTTGTTTCGCCTGCGTTTGCAAAGGTGTAAACTAGGCAATTGAGCAATTTCGCTTTGGAGAATCGTTCTATCGCCAAGATTGCAGCGGCATACGCGCCTTTTCCGCGGATTGCATCGTTGGTTTTTTCTGCGCCATCGATGCTAACAGAGATTTTGGTTTGGTTCTTAACTAGTTTTTCGAAAGCTTCGTTGTCGAGGAGGCGTCCGTCGGTTATGATGCTTGTGCTCAAACCCCGCTCTGTAGCATAATCCAGCACTTCAAAGAGGTCTTTTCTTAGAAAGGGTTGCCCTCCTGTAATGCCAAAGAAGGTGGCGCCAAAATCGCAGGCTTGATCAACGATTTTTTTGGCGTCTTGAGTGTTTATTTCATTTGGAACAGCTTTTTGCCCCGCTGAAATGCAATGAACACATTTGCTGTCACAGGCGTAGGTGCACCGCCAGGGAACGATGAATACTGGACCTTTACCTTTCAAGCCTATTATTCTCCGAGAGAGTTGGTTGTATTTGAAACGGGTTTTTTGCTATTTAACACTTCATGTGTGAAGCCCAAGTTTTATGGGTCTATGTTATGGAACAGAATTCTTAAATTGTGAAAGATCATTCTTTTTCTTATGTGATTTTAATGGCTAAACTTAAAGCAAATGCAAAACTTTTGGAAAATGTTCGTTTAGTAACCGATAATGGTCGGGGACAAAGTGTTATTTGCGATCTATCTGAAGCTGCAGGCGGAACGAACGCTGGTCCAACACCTCTCGAGTTGGCTTTGATGGCGTTGGCTGGTTGTGGAGTAATAATCTATGCTGATGTCTGCAAGAATAGTAAAATTGACCCTGGAAATATCGAAATCCATGCGGAAGCAGAAAAAGCATCTGATTCACCCACCTTGAAAGGGGTTACAATGAAAGTTAATATTGTATCGAAGGCGCGAAAGGCGTTGGTGGAAGCTGCTTGGAGAAGAACTGAAGCAGGTTGCCCGGTTCTGTTTGTTTACAAAGAATCCGTCCCCGTTAAAGTTGATGTGGACATAAAAACAGCCGAGTAGAACAATTTTTTAATCTATTTCTTTTAAGTCTTGTATAGGCAGAAACTGGTTTCTGCAAATTTTTTAAGCATCTCTCTTTTTACTGTTAAGGTGAGGAGAAGGAAAATGGAAGAAGATAGGCTGTTTACTGAGCGTCAGCTTAATTGTAACCATCAAACAGAGGAGCTGTACACGCAAAGACGCTTCGACATACTAAACGGCTTCGAATTTACCCTCACACGCTGCTTAAACTGCCACAAAGTTGTGGGGTTAGAAGCAAAAAAATTCTGCTAATAATATTTGTCTACTTGTCTTTTGTATAAATGTAGAGTTCGCCCTGTTTTAAAGTGTCTAACGCATTCTGTGTTTCTAAAGATGTCAATTTGCAGGTTTTTGTGTTCTTTAGGAATGGAAGCTTTTCTGGTGCGTTTTGGATGATGTGTAATTCTTCCCAATTGACTCTGAGATCTTCTGATGGAATGTGAGTGTCAACATCCATTGCCCATGCACCCCCGTCCAATTCGTCACCCTCAGCTAAGGCAGTGAATGGACCAACCAAACTTTTATCGTCTATGTTGTAGAGGAAAATTATTGAACCAATCTTTATTTTATCTTCTGCGGGCTTAGTTTTTCCATCCGCGCAAGTGTAGCGTTTGTTGCTTAAACATTGTTGCTGGGATTTTTCGTTGCAGAAGAATATGTATCCGTCGTACATGACTCAGTAAAACCTTCTTGTCTATTTTGAAACGTTGTCGGCGTTTATTTCCTTTTCTTTTTTAAGATTTCAGATTTAAAATAAAGCATGCTGATTTCATGGCGAAATTGTTTCAGACTGAAAATAACAAAGTGTAAAAAAATCCCTGTTTCAAGACTTCATATTCCTGCAATGTTCATCAACCAGAAAATTTTATTAAACCTTGCTTTATGTTGCTAATTTGTATAGGTGGAATGCGCTTTCAAGACTGTTTCAGTAGCTAAATTCGGTGGCAGCCTCCTCGATGTAGAAGGCAAAGGAATCCCCAAAATCGTAAAGCAGATAAAAGAGATTAGGGAAAAAGACGGCTGTGGACCAGTCGTCGTGTTTTCTGCGCCCATGGGTTGTACGGACGCGCTTATACGGATCGGTGAATCTTATGCTCAAGCATGTCAATTGCCCTTGGACCCTGTTTTTGAGGTTTACGAGCATTTAGCGAAGCTCTACGTTAAAGGCAAATACCTAAAACAAGCCCAAGAAGAGTTGGCTAATTACAAAGCACTAACCCAAACTACCCTTGACGCAGTGAATAAGCGTTTTAGCGGCAACATCAAAGCACGCACACTCACTTTGGGAGGCGAACTCGCCATGTCCATGTTGATGGATTACATTCTTAAAAGCCACGAGGTTGACTCATGCGCTCTTTCAATGGAAGATTGGCCGGTTGTCACAGACGACAACTTTGAAGACGCATTGCCAAACTACGACTTAAGCAAAAAATGCATCCATTCATTAATCGAACCTATCGAAGAAGGCAAGGTTGTTTCTTTGGCAGGCTTTTTGGGTGTTACAGCTGATGGGCTCGAAACAATCCTTGGACGGGGAGGCTCGGATTTAACAGCGGTTTTCGTATCCTGTCTCCTAAAAGATGTGTATTCAACTAATACACTTCTATACAAGGATGTGCCCGTGCAAAGTGCCGACCCTAAAGTAGTTAAGGGACAAAAAACCGAACACGTGAACTCACTAACCTACAATGAAGCACATAAGGCATCTCTGATGGGCATGAAGATCGTTCAGAGCCCAGCAATTGCCATGGCAAGGCGTTTCGGTCAACCCTTAATGGTAGTTCCCATAGATGAGCCCGAGATGTTCTCGGTAATCCAGGCGCAAACAAGTGGCGGCGAAGTCGTGAAGTGTTTAACGGGCAAATCTGGCTGTGCGATCCTTTCGATGAACGACGAGAAAAGCCGGTCATTGGAAGATTCGTTGCGCATTTGGAAACGCAGAAACGATTTTATGGATTTGGGCGCGGAAACCATGGAAACGGGTGAGCGGATCCGCGACTTCTTATTCTTAGATGCTGATTTTGTGAAGAAGAACGAGGAGAAACTCAAGGGCTTTGATGAAAACTTGCGAATTGACTATGGTTTGGGTGTTGTTACTCTAATTGGTGATCGAATGAAAGATTCTCCTGGAGTTGCATCTTTGGCCATAAGCGCGATCTCGGGCATAAACATCAAACGCGGTATCTTCGCACCCCACACTTCGCAGATAATTCTGGTTGTCGAGGAAAAGAACGTCCATGCAACCGTTGCAGCCATCCACTCAAAGAAGCAGGAGTTGAATAAGTCACCGCCAAACTGGCCGATGGGCTTTCAGCCTTCTCAATAGGCCAGTTTCTACAACTTTTTTGTAAATGTGCACAGAAAATACCTCTTGAATCTGTAAAAATATTCTGTGAACCCCTCAAGCGGATTGGCCCGATAATAGCGTTTAGACTTTGGGTTAGAAAACACTTTCAGTGACCTCTCCCCTACGCCGCGAAGTCGCATGGACACCCGCCTTTTAAGCATTATCCGCGATACCGGTGTTCCGTGAACGATCATGACTCAAACCGAAACAGCAACGGAAGAAGACCTGCTTGTATCCTTAACATTCCATAATTTCTCGGGTGAAATGCTAAGAGAATTCGCCTTAAAAATCGTCAAACCCTACTTCAATGGTAACTTGAATCAAGCCATACGTTGCTTAATGGAAAAAGCCATATCTGAAGAAACAATCGTCGACCAAGCCATAATATTGAAACGGAAAAACAGATCGGTGGACTCTTAAGTTAAGACCATGCGGCACTACTCTTAAGATAAGTCGCTCTCTTCCTCGTTCTCACTTGACCCGCTGAGTTCCTTAATTCGTTCCTTAACGAGCCTCAATAATTCTTCTCTAAGTTGCTCCCAATGCAACCCACTCTTAATGAGGCACATTCTGTTGCTCAGTTCTTCATCTCCAAGAGTTTTAGTTATCCAAAACTGGAAATCCCCTCGTGGATAATGAAACTCAACCGAAACAACATCAACGACATCCAATTTCGCTGCAAAATCCATCAAACTTGTAGCAGCCACGCTTGTGTAAACTCCAACATTAGTGTAAAAATGAAAGCCATTTTCAAAGGGCACCGCACGCAGAACCTTTGAGGCATCAACTCTTTTCAAAACTTGACTCATAAAATTTCTCGCCCTACTATCTCTTCAATCAAAACCCATAAACATTTGCTATTACATCGTACTAATCACACTTCTATTTAATCTAAAGCATAAAATGAAACAAGGAAGGAGCAGAAAACCCTCTCATTGAAGAATCTAAGGTAAAAAAGGATCGGAAATGTGCCAATTATGTCGTTGACCTTTCATCAACATTAGCTTGTCTTTTGGCTTTGCGACGAACCAAAAATATTATAATTATGCTGCCCACGATAGCGATAATTATGGAAATAACCAGGTAGATCAGTGGTGTTCCTGTCGAACTATTTCCGCCGGATATGTCTGGGTTTGTCGTGTATGAAAAGGTCACCTGAATTGGGTTAGAGTTAGGTAAATCATTCTCAAAGTTCAACGTGTAGTTCCCATATTGGGAGGCAACAAAGCCGAATGAGCCGGAATTGTCGACTAAACCCATGTTAACGATTTGGATTCCATTTGGATCGTTTACCCAAAAGCGAATGGTGCCGGTAGTCGAGATTGAGCCATTAAAGGTAGTTCCTGCCGGTAGTGTGATTGGTAATTGAGCGCCTGATGAGGAAAGAGTAAAAGTTGGAATTGTCGTGGCAAAAACGGCAACACACATCAAAGACGTTATCAGCAGAATCGTTAGCGTCGTAAATGCTAATAGTTTGGATTTTTTCATTCTCTCACTTGGTGTTTGCTTAGGTAAGTTTGGAAGGTCCTATTAACAATCACGCTGAAAAAGAACTAAAATAATCTGAGATAGAGCAAATTAGCTCAGGCTTGTAAGGTTTAATAGGCACAATTTTTAAAAACTTGTTAGTCTGGGTTTGCAGTTTTTGAATTAATTTAGACCGTTATCGAAGCAAAGAAACTAAAAAAAGGGACGCGTTTGCCTTGAATGTCGCAGATATTGCCAGTTTGAGATTGCATAATCAAGGATTAGCTGAGACTCTATTTGAGCGTCCCCAAGAGGTTGTGTCATGGTTTGGCGCAATTCAAG
This sequence comes from Candidatus Bathyarchaeota archaeon, assembly GCA_963835475.1. Classification (GTDB taxonomy): domain Archaea; phylum Thermoproteota; class Bathyarchaeia; order Bathyarchaeales; family Bathycorpusculaceae; genus Bathycorpusculum. The sequence goes on along the minus strand of CAWIFU010000014.1, from coordinate 60,792 downwards.
CACAGGATTACGCCGCTGCAAAATGGGCCGTGGCCATGCGCTCAAGAGAAGTAACCAACAATTCGTTAGATCAGGCCTTCGCTGAGGGAAAAATACTCCGCATTCATGTTCTTCGACCCACATGGCAGTTTGTGGCGCCCAAAGATATTCGCTGGATGCTGCAACTTACAGCTTCACGTGTTCACCAGTCTAATGCCCGCGGGTACCGCAATTTAGGATTAGATAATGAGGTATTCATCAAAGCAGAGGCTGCGCTGTCTATAATCCTTGGGGGCAGGTAAGCATTTGACGCGTTCCGAAATTGCCTTAGAATTAAGACAATCAAGTTTAGGAGTTGGTTTGAATAATCTGCAGCTCGCTTTCATCATGATGCATGCGGAACTCGATGGAGTTGTTTGCAGTGGCGTGCTTAAAGGTAAACAACATACCTACGCCCTTCTCGATGAACGTGCCCCGGGATCTAACGAGTTTACCCAAGATGAAGCATTGGCGGAATTAACGAAGCGTTATTTTACAAGTCATGGTCCCGCAACTATCAAAGATTATTGTTGGTGGTCGGGTTTGTCGGTCGCGGAAGTCAAGCGTGGGATGGAGATTTTGTCGCCAAAGCTTGTCCACGAAAAAATAGGTGGTCAAGATTATTGGTTTTTTGCTCACGAAAAAGTTAAACCCAAATCAAGCAATGCGCTATGCTTGCTTCCTAACTTTGATGAATACATAATCGGCTATACTGATAGAAGTGCCATATTTGACGCCGCAAATGCGCAGGGAAAAGATGCTCGTCATAATCCTCTTTTCCAGCCAACGATTATGTTGGATGGACAAATTGTGGGCACATGGAAAAGAACAATCCAAAAACGCAAAGTTACAGTCACCGCTAAACCCTTCATTAAACTGCCAAATCCTAAACAAGAACTTCTCACGAAGGCGATGGAGCGTTATAGCAAATTCATAGAACTACCCGTTGAACTAACAATAGAAAATACTTTCGCTTGAAGAGGTAGAATTTAAAACTAGGGTTAAGCAGGTTTAGCCTTGCGCTAGCCGGGTAAGACAAGAAGAGAGGGGCGAGGGTCCATTATCCACAGCTAGCAGCCATACCTGCTTAACTTGCTACTCCTTTCTTGCACTCATATAGGCTTTTTAAAAATATAAGATGATGTTGGCACACTCTGCAACAACAACTGTGAGGCGATTAGGGCAAATCCAAGAAATATGCTGATTTAGTTGCCTAAAAAAAATTGATTTTGTGACTTAGTTTAGGCTGGTATTGTTTGTTCTTGTTGGGGTGGAATGACCATTAGTTGGACGTTTTCGGTTTGGGTGGTTGCTGTGTTGAGTGGTTTTTGTGTTTGTTTGTGTTTTGGTTCTCCGAGGTAGTAGAGGGTCCAGCCGATGAGGAAGACGACGGCGAATAGTGGGGCTAGGAGGATTCTTGTTGCTTTGTTGCGTTTTTTCCTGTAGGCTATTTTTGTCATTTCCAAGGCCTACTTTAGTGTTGCTTAACTCTTAATATATAAATTTTATTGATTCTGGATTCATAAAACTTCTAAAACAGCAGACAGACAATACCAATAAAATTGAGCTTGGTTTGCAGACATATTCCGAGTTGAGAAATATCGCTTATATCCTTTTTTCAGCAAATGCAAAATAGAGGAAGAAAAAGTGTCTTCAAAATCGCTAATGGGTCGAAAAAAGCAAGGGACCTACCTCGCCGCTTACTCTGTCCTGTTGCTTTTTTGTGTTGCCGGCCTATTCTTCCAAGCAGGAGCTTGGGCGCTAGTTGCCCTGGAATGTTGGACCTGCCTAATCTTTGGTTCAGTCTACTACTACAATAGACGCATTAACGCAGCACCTATGATAAGAAGAACCACCGAAGATGCACGCTTAGGAACTAAACGGGTTGATTGCAGAAAAACGGCTTAAGCTTACCCGAGCAACCCGTTTTGAGCAACATTAAACTCTCAATTAAATTCAAATTAACGTGCAAAAAAGAATATAATTAATATACCTAAGGTCAACACAATCTACCATTACACAAAAACATTTCCTGGGTGGTGAAAAAAAGCATGAGTAAAGATCAAGCCATAGGCGCAGCAATAGTCGCAGTCTGTCTAATAGTTGCATTAGGCTACATCGGATTGCTCTTCTTCTACGACCCCTACATCTCAGGAATAATCAACTTAGGCTCCGCAGCAAATGTTCACTTCTGGACAATCGCAACCCCCGTTGCCATAGCATTCATCGCAATTCTTGGAATCGGTGCCTGGATCGGATTCACAATGGCAACCACACCTCCACCAAAACCAATCGAGGAAATTACCGCTGACGCAAAGGAAGAAGAAAAGAAATAAAACAAACAATCTTTTTTCTTCTTTTTTTAGCTTTTGTGCGGTTTTGCTTTGAATTATATGAGCAGAATGATGCTCTTTTTTTAATTTTTAGTAAAACTATTGTTCATTCTGTCTCTTAACTCAAGATACCAATTTTACACATTTGTGATTACAGCATGAAACCACAATTTCTCATATACTCGAATGACTAATAAAATAGCATTAGATGATTTGATGGTTAGTTGTTGTAAATGTGGCGAAGTTCTTGCAAACCCAACCAAAAAACTAGAGAACTCCTTCTTTAGAGTAGCAATCTACAAATGCAAGAAATGCCAAACAACCAACAAAGAAGCACACTATCACTACCAAAACACCATTCCCTGCCAATAACACGCTTTAGGATTGAATTTGTTCGCGCATTTCTTCTATTGACATAAAATTGTTACTCTATATCCTCATTGACAGAAACCCCAATTCTATGATTTCTTTTTCTTCGGCTTCTTGACTTGCGGAGGTTTACTTCTTTTCCTCTTTTGTTTAATCGACGCGAGGCAATCGTTTAGCAGCTTAAGTTGTGCGCCGTTTATTGTTGTTTCAGAGGTCCTTGAGTGGATATTCATGGTTTTTAGGAGTTGATAGAATTGTTCCCTAGAAAGCAGGTATCTTTTTTCGGCTCGACATGCCAAGTGGAGGTCGCCTTCATCGGTTTCTATTCGGCTTTTATCAAAAACATGCGCTAACTCAACCTCGATCTTTCCATGCTTTTTATACAAATTGACAAGGTACGTTATGTCTCCGAGTTTAAGTTGCTTATACGCAGGGTAGCCGACATCTCCCACCACCAAAAGTTCGGTTCCCCAACCCGTCTCCTGTTTTATTCTTCGTTCAGTTTTAGTGGGCAGCCGATTCGCAACACCGATGTACCATGAATTAGCATAATCGTCAGTCCACTCTTTGATGCTGTTTTGCTGCTTGGGTTTTTTCAATTTCCCCTTTTTTGCCGCATTTTTTTGGGAAAGATTCCATGTGAGTTTGAGTTTTTTCAAGTCACCTATGGGTTTTGCGTTTGCCCATAACTTTTCTGTGAAGAATTTTTTGATTTCGTCAAATTCTGAGCCGTCAATCAGCACTCCCACTTCTACGTCGCTCTCAAACGCAGACTGGTGTTAAGTTGGCTGATGTTAGCACGGCGGAATCGTCAAAGACATACATGTTTGAATGAAAAGAATCCAGAGATTTTAGGCAGCCATCCTTAAACTGTTCCATGAAGAATTGAATTTCGTAAGGGCTAATTTTTCCCTGCTTAACTGAAAGATCATTCACGCTGAAAACAAATCGAATGTCCGAAGGCGGGTTCTTTAGGATTTCTTGCGAGAAAACATTATGAGCGCCAGATCCAAGGTCTGGAGAGCATACCCAGAGAACCTCTTTTGTCTCCAAGGATTTTTTCTGAATTGTGTCAATCAGTTCGCTGCGGGAAAGGAATTTTGCCATAATCATACATGTAGCTGTTTGCATAAAAATTTTTCAGTAAACCAGGTTAAATTTTAGTAGAAATTTTGTGCGTCCAAGGCTTCTTGCATAAGCTTTTTAGTGATTGCTCATCCATAGATGGTTCATCATGGGCGCAAGAGTATGTGGGCGGGTTGTTGGAGGTTAATTCTAAGTTTTGAGTAAGAATCCTCTGGGAACTTTGCGTCGATGGCTTGTTTGGGCAGTCTATCTTTTGCTCGGCGTATGTTTGGTTTATTCATTGTTTTATTTGGCAAGTTATTTTGGTCTTAGTTTCTTTGTTCTTGTAAATAGGGGTATGGCTGAGCAGGTTGTAAGTGGAAGTTTACTTTCGTTGCCCTGGGACACTGCGGTTTGGTGTGGAGCTCTTTTTGTTGTTTTGGGCTGGCTTATCTTTAGGGTAATTTCGGGTTCAATCAGTGGCGTTTACCGTTTGGTCAATAGTATTGTTTTATTGGGTTTGGTTGGTTGGGTCTGCCTAGTTTTAGTAGGGTTGCTAAGCGTGGCGTCTTTGGTTTTAGTCAGTTCTTTTGTTTTCATTTTGTCCTTTGTTGCTTGTTTGAGTATTTTTGGCGTTTCTAAACTGCAGTTATTATTGCGTGTATTGCTCGGTGCCCTTTTGGTTGGTTTATTGATTGAGGTTGGCACATTTGTTTGGTTTAGTGTTCCAGTTGCTTTGAATTTTGGTTCGGGCGCTTTGGGTTTGCATTGGAGTTTTGTTGAGTTGAGTTTTGCAAATTTAGCTTACCCATTCTTACCATATGCGTATTTGTTGCTTGTTTTGTTGGGGGTTGCCGCTTTCGCTATTAAAGTGGCGCCTGCGAGATGGGTATCTAAAATTAGTAGTTCAAGGGTTTCTGCGTTCTTTGCTCCGTTGAAGGGCAGTTTTGAGCTGGGCAGACGATGATGGATTTGAGTTTTTGCGGGGCCGTTTTGTTTTGGTTTTGGCTGTTTTAGTTGGGGCAGCGGTTTCTTGTTTGTTTGTAATCTTCACTGTTTTACCCTGGACTAATCCGACCAATATGTTGGTGAGCGTTGACTCTCCCGTTTACTACAAATGGATAACTTACATGCACAGCGTCGATGTAAATGGGGCTCTATCTTTTGCTTTTGCCAATGATCGCGCCACGTTTTTAATTTTAGCCTATGTTTTGTCTTTCTTTGCTTCACCCTTAGTTGTCATACAATTCGTTGCCGCCCTACTGATCGTGCTCCTTGGCGTTGTTTCTTTGTTTGTTATGCGGCTAATCTGCCATGTACGAGCGGTTTGGGTGTTTGCCGTTTTACTCGTGCCCTTTTCTTTCCAGGCTTTAGGCTTAATCTATGCAGGTTATTTCGCGAATATGCTGGCCTTGATTCTGATTTTTGCTTATGTGATTCTGTTCTTTAGGGTTCTTCGTACTTGGTCCAGTTTGGATTTCTTTGCTTTGCTTGGCGTGTCTGTTCTTGTTCTGTTGTCTCATTCTTGGACCTGGTTTATCTTTGCCATTTCGCTTTTGGCTTTCTTGTTTTTGGAGTGGCGTTTAGCGGTCCGCGATAAGGGTTTGTGGCGTCGGTTCAAAGGAAAGTTGATTTTAGTCGGTGCTACTGTTGGAGTTGGGTTGTTGGTGGATTTTGTTAGAAGTCACTTATCTCCAGTATCATCCTCATCAGCTGTTCTATCTACCTCAAATTCGAGTTTGAGTTTTCCTAACGGTGCTTTTCTATTGTCTGGAATGCAGAAAACTGTTGAACAACTTTTGGGCGGAGTTTTTGCGAATGCGCTTTTTGTGGCTCTTGCGATTGTTGGGTTTTTGGTTTTAGTTAGGCTAAGATCTGAGGTGTCAAATTTTTTTGTTTCTTGGATTTTTGTGGCTTGTGTGGCTATTTTGTTTGCTTCTCAGGGGTTTGTTTTTGATAGGTTCCTGTTTTTAATGCCTTGGGTTGTGTTGTCGAGTTTGGGTTTGTTTTCTATTTTGAGGTTTACATCCAGTCGGTTTGTTGGTAAGTGGCGTACGTTTGTATTCTTTGTGATTTTTGTCTTTGTATTTTTGATGCTTCTGAATAGTGGTTTGCGTTATCTTTTTAATATTAATATTTGGTGATTGATTCATTTGTTGGTTATTATTTGTTCTACATTAGGCGAATGTGTATTTGAAATTAACAAAGCTTTTAAAGGGAATCGTAAGATAAAAGGGGCATCAGGGAAACACATGAATAAATCAAAATTAGGGGTACTTACGCTAATTACTGTATTATTGATTTCATACTCGGTCGCTGTCGTTGCAGCCCAATACCCTGCAGAAAAGACTACTAACGTCGCAATTTCTTCCGATGGCGCTTTTTATGCTTCTGAATCTGACATCGGCATTTCATACCAAATTCAAGGAACTCCCATGGCAACTGGGTCAGTAGTTGCAACCGTATACAATGGCAATCCTCAACCAGACGCAAGCTGCCCCAATGGAATCTGCTTAAATCATTTCGTAGGAGTAGCTTTTAACATGAACGCCAATGAATTCAGTAGCGCAAAAATTACCATAAGCTACACCGACGCTGACGTTACTGGACTCTCACAACCATTTGCAATCTACAAATACATCCCAGACACCAACAGCTACGTTGCTCTACCCTCCACCGTGGACACCACCGCTAAGACCATAACGATTTCAGTTGCAAGCATTGCAGATCCAATATTTGCAATTGGAGGCGCAACAGCTTCAAGTGGTGGAATTCCAACATCAACTTGGGCCATTATAGCGGTTTCCGTAATCGTGATAGTGGTGTTAGCTGTCTTCGCATTTACCCGACTACGTACACGCGTCGAACGATAATACAGTTTAGAGCTAAGAATTAAGGAAATTAGCTTTCCTTTACTTTTTTTGCATCAAATATGTAAAAGCAATATATGAGTATAAACACTTAAAGTATTGAAATCTTACCGCAGTTAACTCTGAAGTTCCACATATGGTGAATGGGGTTTTAATTGTTTGCACTTGAATTGCTGACCAATTTAAGATGGATTTTTTTTATCTCCTTCACTTAACTCTCCACTATTCAAGAATGTCCTTTCAACGCTGATTTAAATGTCATTTAAATCTAATCAAGGCTAAGGTTAACCTAAGTAGACCTTGTTTTGCTAGCGGAAAAATAGTTGGCGGTCAGTTCAGCATTGCTAAAAATGCCAAATTTACTTGTGGATTTTTTGTGGGATTCAATTACTGCACACGCAACGTTTATTCCCAGCGTTATTCCCAAGGTGTAGTGGTAACTAAAACTATATTAGTTACAAATTCGAAAAAGTGGGAGGAAGGAAAGAAGCATATGGGACTCTTTTTTGACAGCAAAGCATTCAATGCTAATCCTTGAGTCTTTTCTTCCTATTTTAGGAAGTATTCTTTCTTTGCTACTCTTTCCTTCCAAACTAGAATTGGCGACAACCAAAATATAAGATTAATGTGTTGTAGTGACACTATCACAAAGGTATGATTCTCTCCAGATCAAAGAGGTTACGTTTCAATGTCCTATGGAGCTTTTTTGGATTGATTACGCTATTAATTCATGTGCTAAGAACCCGCAAGAAATCAATTTCTGGTAGCTAAAGTTCATTATTGTTCACCTTGTCCCAACCACCTATATGTAATCAGGTTTCGAAAGTCCTGCTTAGATGGTCAAGCTTGATTGCTTGCCAAAATTAGAACTTGCTCAGTTAAGAAATTCATCAACTTTTTAGTGCCTGCTTCCTTATGCTCGGCAGCATGATTTCTGATGGCTCGGTTCATAGCCTTCAAATCAGGCACAACTAAAATTTCGAAGCCGCACACACACTTGATAATAGGCATGCGTGATTTATGACCAACAAATTTACGGGTAGATTTTTTGGGAAAAATGAAGTTACTTTCTTGGATTCCTCTTTTCTTCATTCTCATTTCCTTATTCCAAGGAAGGAAAACTTTAGTTATTTTGAAGTCTTATTAAATCTTGTAGTAGGCACGGCACAGTCACAAGCATATTGCAAATTGCAATAACAATATTTAATTTATTGGCTTTTAATTCTTTTTTTCACACTAATGTCTAATTTGTTAATAAAAAGCATAATTGCTTGAATTAAACAACGAGGAATAGCAAAAGCTTATACCAATCAGCCACATAACATGCAGATATATACGTTTATGTGAGGGGAAGGGTTAAAAGATGAGACGATCAAAACTAATAATTTATGTTGACATTCTCAACGTGTTAGCTCATAGAGGTCCATCCAAGCTGACACATATCATGTACAAAGCTAACGTTAACTGTAACGTTCTTACAGATTACTTAGACTTCTTAATTAAGCAAGGTCTGGTCGAAAAACGAACAATCACCAAAACGCGAGCAGTTTTCGCAATCACAACACGCGGCATCAATGCACTGAAATATTTCAATGAACTCTCACAAGCGTTACCTATAATAGACGAAGCCCAAGATAAAACAACCCCCCTGATTTATGCACTGAAGAATCGCCCGTCAAAACGTCTACATTAGATGGCCCTAAACACTCTATAACCAGGCCTATCAAGATTGGACTCCAAAGGATAAGCCAAATCATAATTTACTTATTTATTTTTTTTTATGTTCTGACGATAACACAGAACTAAAGAGACCTTCCTCTCCAGAGAACAAAATTTTGAAAAACCTTGGTGGGTTTGCAGGAAGAAGGCAGGGTTCTCTTGGTCGATAGCTTACGCAGTTGAGTATGAAAAAGAATTGGAGCGTTAGAACATATAGGGTATTTGGTTTTGTTTTTCTTCGATTATAGGAAGCACTTCTTTGAGCTCTTTGAACTGCTTGAGCACATTAACGCCCCGTTGCGTAATCGCATAGACTACTCTTTCTCTTCGAATAATTTTCTCATCAACCAGCCCCTGCTTAATTAGAAATTCAAGGTCCTCCTTCAAAACGCCACAGTTGACATTAGCCTTATACATGACATGAGTTAACTTCAACGGACCCCTTTGAGCCAAAACCTTCAAAATGTCAACATACATTTCCAGTTTAGACCGTCTCAAAGTTCCAACCTTCTCGTCTAGTTTTCATTGGAACGTTTGAATACGATAAGCCTATTCTCAAACGCGGTAACTAGGTCATCTAAAAGTATTTCTTGTCGTTCCACAGAAAGACCCTTGATTTGTTCGCCGAAAACCGTAGCCATCTGAGCTTCCAACTCTTTTCTGCCTTTAACATCCAAATGTTGATTCAAACTATTTTCCTCCAATTCTGCTGCTGTTGATCAAGTAAGATTCAAGCTACTTAACTCACTTATGAAAGCCAGCATAATATTCAAGATATGAATTGTGAAACCTCTTTCCAAAATTGACGTTGCTCTCGTTTACATTGTGAAATTTAGTTAATTTAGACCGATATAGTTGTAGCATCCGTGAGTGTTTTAAGAATCTAGATGGCTCGTATCTTGGGCTTGGTTTTCAATTATCCAGTGGCTCACATTTAGAAAACCTGATGGGAAGATGGCTGGTGCGAAAGTAGATGGCGATGTTTGCCTTGTTTTTGGGAAACTGCTAAAAGATTGTCTCGTGCCAAGGCAACGTCATTAAGCCTATTTCTTTTGGGGTGCTAATGCAGGCCATAAAGAAGGCACAGGTAACATCTGCTTTTTCTTGCTTGTTAAGAAAATTGATCCGCCACGCTTCAAGTGGGTCTGAATCTTGTTAACGTCAAGCTTGACACCTTCAAACTCAACAACTTCGACATCTTGCTCCTTATTGTTATGCAGAAACATTGCTTGAACAAGACGTGTCTGATTTTTTGATGTTGCTTCCATTGATTGTGCTTCCATAAAACCAGCTCACTGTTTAACCAAACAGTGAAAATAGCTCTTAAAGCTATGTTGTTGCATAGCGACATCTACAACTAAGGGTATAACCTGTTTTTAATGAAATTCTTTTCCATTGGTGCTCTTACTATAGGATAGAATACGTTGAAAGATCTGGATGACCATTAACCCTGAGAAGGTAAAGGAACAACTTTCACAGTGCATTTGCAATCAAAGTAGAATAATAGAAACGATTTCAGAACATAGAACAAGTTCCGTTAAGCTTGACAAAGAATTGAATACTTTTTATGGTTTGGTGATAATTAGGTAATCGTCGCTTTGTTGACACGACAACTTTTTCTTTTTCAGAAACAATTCTAACTGAGCGGCATCATAAGCGCCTTTGATTTTCAAAGAATAAGAAGCGGGCTTCCCGATTTCAATAACGATAACATTTGGGTCAACAAGTTGATTGCTGCCTAATTCAGTTAAGAGAGCTATCGCCTCTTTTCTCTTCAAACCCCACCCTCATTTATGTATTCAATGTCTTACTATTTAATACTATTCGTTTCCAGAAATTCATTTGTGGGTTTCAATTGTTAAGCTTGAATCAACCGCTTTCTACAACAATTCAGATGAAAAGCACTCAAGACAAGGGTCTTCCACTACAATCCGTGAGATCAAGTAAAAAGCAGTTTTTTTTATCTTGCTTGAACAGTGAACGCTCAAACTACAATAGTAATGGTATCCCCTAGTATTTGCTCACAATGTGTTATGGGGAACAACCTTAAGCGATTTTAGAAAACGGAATGTTAACTAACAGCTACATAAAATAGATTCTACTTCAAGTGTGCTCTCTCGCAAATTTAGGCCCAAGTAAGCAAAGAGGTTTGAGAAGTCTTTTGATAGAGATTGGCGTTAAGGAAATAGCTTGATATTTCACAAAGACGTCCTTAAAGGGATGTGTTTTTGACAATTTTTAGCATTTTTTGACTATTTGAAATATGGGGGGTATGCTATTAGATTGAGTTAGATTTCAATAGCTCAATTAGTGATATTCTGAAATTCTAATTTGAAAATATTTTTTCTCTATCGGTGGCGCCTTGGCTTCAAGTGGGGGGATTTAAACATCAACTTGAGTCATATAGTGGTTTATGTAATCGTAATAGTGGTGTTTGCTGTCTTCGCCTTTACACGACTCTGGATGTGTGTTGAACGCTAATACAGTTTAGATCTAAGATTAAGGAAAATTGGTTTTCTTTTTATTTTTTTGTATCAAATCCCTAAAAAATTTAGTAATAAATTATTTTTTTTATGTATTTCAAAGTCATAATGCTCTTAAGTGTATAGAGTCGAAAGATGTGACTCATGAGAGAGGGCAAAACAAACAAAGAACTATCAAGTTCTTTGTCAATCAAAACACTCAACGAAACCAAAAAGCACGCCTTAAGACGCGGCATCTGGTTCAAAGCCCTAAACCGCATAGAACGCGGCATAATAGACCTCACCGTAAAATACGTAGACAACATCAAAAGCGCAAAGCTGGCCAAAGTACTGACGGCCATACTCGTAAAGCTGCAGACAACAACGGAGAGCATGGTTGACAAGTTGGTGAGGACTATTGGGTTACCTTTAGCCCGAAAAATAAGTAACATAGCAGTTAGTTGGGGTAATCATTCAGCCTCCATATGGGCTAATGACCCTGCCTTTGCAAGGTTTTTAGTTGTTAACTCTGCTCAAAACCTGAATGCTTGGAGGCTTAAAACTTGGTTTTAACCAACGACAATCTATCCTAATAGATTCAATAGTTACCGATTTAGCATGCAACCATTGCTTGTTGTAGGTATACCTGCATTACAACGAAGAAAAAACAATCGCGCAGCGTTGTATTGGGAGCCCAAAAACATGCCGATATTGTTGTAGTTTGTGATGATGGCTCAGCATGATTTAACCGGCGAAATTGCCGGGCGTCTTGGTGCGAATGTTATTCGTCATGAACAAAATCAGTGGTTATGGTGCGGCAATACAGAGTCTGTTTAAGCAGGCACGCGAATTAAATGCTGATGTACTAGTTACTTTAGATTCCGACGGGCAACATGATCCAGCCGAGATTCCTTCGCTTGGTAAAACCAATTGAAGAAGGCGCTGCAGAAGTAGTTTTAGGCAGCCGATTCATGGATAAAAATGGCACCGCAGACATGCCTGCATACAGACAATTAGGCATGAAAGTCATCACAAAATTAAGTAACGGCTCAGGAAAAATGCTGTAAGCGATTCCCAGAGCGGCTTTAGAGCCTACAGCAAAACAGCTTTGGAAAAGTTAGGTGACATGTCTGAGAATGGCATGAGCGCCAGCATCGAACTCATTCGAGCAATTCATAAAAGTGGATTAAAAGTTTGCGAGGTTCCAATTTCCTGCAAATACGGCGACAGCATTGGAGTTGAAACTTCAACTAAGAATCCGTTAACACATGGAATCGGTCTCCTATTTTCTATCGTGAAACTTGTTGTGGAAGACAGACCCCTTCCATTTCTTGGAATTCCGGGAATATTATCTTTGACTGCAGGTATGTTCTTCGGAGTCTGGATGATTACATTGTATGCTGAGTCGCATTTAATAGAAACAAACATTGCCTTAGCATCTATTGGGTTTATTCTCCTTGGTTTCTTTTTGATCTCCACTTCTATCACACTCTATGCAATAACACGTTTAGCCAATAAAATGAACAAATAAAAAAATCTGAGGAAACAAGAATGAACAAAAAAGTATTGGTGACCGGTGGTTTGGGCTTCATAGGCTCAAATCTGGTTCGAGAACTAAAGAATCGTGGATATGAAACTTGGGCCTGCGATTTAATGCATTCATGGCAACCCAATTATGTCCGATGTGACGTTAGCAAGTTCAGTCAAGTCGAACGACTATTTGCAGAGCACAACTTCGACTACGTCTATCATGCCGCTGCCGAATATGGCAGATGGAACGGCGAAGACTACTACGAAAACCTATGGGCAACCAATGCAAGTGGCACAAAGAACATTCTGAGAGTACAAGAAAAGAAAAAGTTCCGCCTGATCTTCTTCGGTAGCGCCGAAGTTTACGGTGATTACGATGGAGTAATGCGAGAAGATGTCATGGATACTATTCCAATAAAACAGATGAATGACTACGCCATCTCCAAATGGGTAAACGAAATGCAAATACTGAATTCTGCAGCAATGTTTGGGACTGAATCAGTTCGAATGCGCTTGTTCAACGTTTATGGTGTCGGTGAACATTATACACCATATCGCGGTTGGATACCCAAATTTATCTACAAAGCCATGAACGACGAACCCTACACCGTTTTCTTGGGTCATAAACGCACACTTGAATATGTTGAAGATCTCTGCAGAGCATTCGCCAATATAATTGATAACTTTAAGCCTGGAGAAATCTACAACTTCGGTGGAGAGACCCAATACGACATCAAGTACGTTTCCGACTTAATACTAAAAAACCTAAACAAAGATGACTCAAAAGTTACCTACAAGGAATCCGAACCATTCACAACCAAGATAAAAACTCCAGATGCATCAAAAGCAAGAAAAGATTTGAATTTCAAGTTGACCATCGATCCTGAAGAAGGCATGCGCAGAACCGTAGAATGGTTCAAACAACTCTACAGTAAATCAAGTGCTTGAAGAGGTAAAATTTAGAATGAATAACGAAGTTCTTGAAGCGTTCAACGGGAAAACTGTGCTTGTCACGGGCGGAGCTGGTGCAATCGGGTCAAACTTAGTTAAAACATTGAGCCAGACGGAAACAAAGAAAATTATCATCTTAGATGATTTGTCCTCCTCTTATGAGTGGAACGTCCCAAGAAATTCCAAAGTTGCCTTTATCAAGGGCAGTGTTCTTGACGATGAAAAGCTCAAATGGGCATTCAAAGAAAAACCCCAAATAGTTTACCATCTCGCGGCACATTTCGCCAACCAAAACTCGGTCGATAATCCACAAACAGACCTCATGATTAACGGCATGGGAACTTTGAAGGTTCTTGAGTTTGCTCACCTCATTGGTGTCGAGCGTTTCATTTACGCCTCTTCTGGCTGCGGAATATACGGCGCAGATTCAAAAATGCCATTCGAAGAACACGACGCATCAATGAAACTCTACACACCCTATCAAGTAACGAAAATGCTTGGCGAACTCTACACCAACTACTTCTACAACCTATACCATCTTCCAATCGTTAATGCACGATTCTTCAATTCCTACGGTCCAGGAGAAGTCCCAGGAAAATACCGAAACGTAATACCCAACTTCTTCTATTGGTCCATGGACAAACAGGTTTTACCAATCACAGGCACCGGAGATGAAACACGAGACTTCACTTATGTTGGCGACCTCATAAATGGGCTATTGGCAATGGCTTACTACAAAGAAGCAATTGGAGAGGCATTCAACCTTGCAACAGGCAGAGAGATTCGCATAGGTGACCTCGCAAAATGGGTCAATGAAATAACTGAGAACGGTACTGGAATAAAATTCATTGAAAGAAGAGATTGGGACAAGAAAAACAGACTTCTTGCGTCAGTTGAAAAAGCAAAGAGAGTTCTTGGGTATTCGCCAAATATGGATTTCAAAGAAGGCTTAACACATGTTTACTCTTGGTTTAAAGAAAACCAAGACAACATTAGAGCTTCTTACAAGAACTAGCAACCCAAAACAATAGAGTAGACTGAGCGACAAAAATTAATGTGCGGCATTTTCGGAGTCGTAATCAGCAGAAATTTGCCCATCCAACCGAAGGCTCTGATGCAAACAGTCAACAGCATGTTTAGACTCTCAGAATCTCGCGGCAAAGAAGCATCAGGCTTAGCGATCAGATTTAACAAATCAATTTATGTTCTTAAAGAGCCACTATCCTCATCAAAACTGGTTAAAACTCAACAATACAAAAACCTGTTCAATAAAACTCTGAAAACACAAGGCTATAATGGCAATCAATTAACGGCTCCAATTGTTATTTTAGGTCATTCACGTCTCCAAACCAACGGCTCCAGCGAAATAAACATGAACAATCAACCAGTCGTCAAAGATGGAGCTGTCGGAATCCACAATGGTATAATCGTTAACGATGAAAAGCTCTGGGTGCAATTTCCCGAACTTAAGCAGAATTATACCGTTGACACAGAAGTTTTCTTAAGCCTTTTACAAATGTTTAGAGCACAAGGAAAATCCATGATACCAGCCGTGCAAGCAAGTTTTTAAATACATTGAAGGTTCGGCATCTGTTGCTGTACAATTCGACGACGTTAATACTTTGGTACTTGCTACAAACACAGGCTCTCTGTATATGAGCACAAGCGAAAAAATAGTTGTCTTTGCTTCGGAAAAGTACATTCTTGAAAAACTTGTTAACGAAGGATTGCTAAAGAATCTCTTGGGCGAAACACCAACAACTCAGGTTAAGGCAAGTCAAGGGTATCTAATAGATCTGGCTCATCAACAAAGTCATTGTTTTCATTAGATACCCGCTCAGTCGATGGTCGTGTGCCTGAAAATCCATTCTCCAAGTTAAAAATCATTGAATTGTATAACAAACAAACGCCTCTATCAATAAATCCCCAGGATTATTCTCTAAGAGAAGACGTTAAACAGAGCATGACCGAAAATTGGGAAGCACTTTATTCAGGAGCAGCAGAGCTAAAACGTTGCACCCGTTGCATTCTACCCGAAACAATGCCCTTCATCTCGTTTGACGAGGAAGGAGTGTGCAGTTACTGTAGAGATTATGAGGCAAGAGGCAGCTACCGAAAAGACAAAACGGAGCTCGAAGATATTGTTTCCAAGTACAGAAGTGTTGACGGCAAACCAGACGTACTAATCGGGTTCAGCGGTGGAAGAGACAGCGCGTTTGGGTTAGATTACATAAAAAACACTTTAGGTTTGCATCCGATAACTTTTACCTATGATTGGGGCATGGTTAATGACCTTGCTCGAAGGAATCAGGCAAGAGTTGTTGGGAAGTTAGGTATTGAGCATATTGTTATCTCGGCAGACATTCATGCAAAGAGAAAGAATATTCAAAAAAATCTTAAAGCTTGGTTAAAAAAGCCCGATTTAGGAATGGTTCCTATCTTGATGGCTGGGGACAAACAATTCTACTATTATTTCCACAAAGTTCGCAAACAAACAGGAATCAAACTATTCATTTTCTGCGGTGGCTACGAAGGCGAGGAAGGCACTGGCTTGTTCAAGTATGGCTTCTGCAATGTAACCACTCAAGGAAGCAAGAACGCGCTAAAGAGAATGACTGGGATATCGGGTAAAAACAAGCTAAAGATCATGTATTATTATCTCAAGCAATTTGTGACAAACCCCTCATATATTAACAGATCAATAATTGATACATTATTCGCTTACTATTCATCGTATATATTGACTGACGATTATCTGTACCTCTTCCACTACCTAGATTGGGACGAAAAGACGATTGTAAACAGCATAATTGAAAAGTTTGACTGGGAAAAAGAAACCGATACCATAGCAACCTGGCGCACGGACGATGGCACTGCAGCATTTTACAATTACATATACTTGACTATGGCCGGTTTCACGGAATTTGATATCTTTAGAAGTCACCAAATACGAGAAGGCAAACTAAGCAGAGAAGACGCCTTTAAAATTGTTAAAGAAGAAAATAAACCTCGATTTAGATCGGTTGAATGGTATGGTCAAGCAATCGGTTTTGATATGAACCAAGCGATTGACTTAATTAATAAGGCACCCAGACGATATATGTCTGGAAAAAAATCTCAGACAAATTCGCCAATTAGCGCAGAAAAACCTGATTCAGTACAAGTTCCCATAGTTAATTGGTAAGATAAAGACGATTTAGTTTGAATGTACTAATTTTGGCTCAGTACTTTCCACCTGATCTAGGCGGCGCTGCAACAAGAGCTTACAATATGGCAAAAGGATTAGCCTTAATCGGTTGCAAAGTAACAGTCATCGCTGCGGTGCCTCACTATCCTCATGGAAACATACCTAAAGAGTACAAATGGATTCCTATTAAAGTCGAGCGAATGGATAACTTCAAAGTTATACGCACTTTTATGCCACCAATAAAATCAATGGGGTTCTTCAAACGATTAGTACTAATTGGATCATTCACGGTCTCTTCACTGTTTGCCCTGCCCTTTGTAGGTAAAGTAGATTCAGTGTGGGCTTCAAGTTGGGCTCCAGGCTACATTTTTAGCAAGATTAAACGAAAGCCTTTGGCGCTAAATGTTGATGATTTAACGCTTGAAGATTTGGTCGACCTTGAGCTATTCGAAGAAGATTCACTTATCCTGAAAGTCTGGGTTGCTGTTTACAGGCTATTCTTTGTTAAAGGCGACATACTAACCCCCATAAGTACAGGATATTTCGAAATTATGTCAAAAAAGTACGCCGTTAAACCTGAACGTATCCACCTTGTAAGAGGTGGCGTAGATCTGTCTACTTTCAAACTAATCCCAACAAAACGCGACCCTAACGGTAAATTTATTGTTTTATATTCTGGAGCTTTTTCGATAGCTTATGATTTCGAACAAATAATTCAAGCAGCCAAAATTATTGAGAGCAAGGATCAGAATGTCGAGTTTATTATTCAAGGTGCAGGCGAACTTTTAGGTTCAATGTAAAAATCTCTAAAGAAGTTACATGTTAAGAATGTGAAAATTATAAATAAGATTTTGAGCCGAGCAGAAGTCGGGAAATTGCTAAGTGAAGCAAACGTGCTAATTATTGCCTCTTGCTCCATTTTTCAAATCAGGCAAACCTTATCGTGGAATGTCCTCTAAACTTTACGAGTACCAAGCAGTTGGCAAGCCAATAATTTGCTGCAGCAGAGGGGTACCCTCAATTTATGTAGAAGAAACAAATTCGGGTTTAGTGGTTGATCCTGGAAACTTCCAGGAATTAGCGAAAGCAATACTGACCTTGAAGCAAAATCCAGTGATGGCCCGATCGATGGGTGAAAACGGACGAAAACATGTAGAGAATGAGGTTTCTATTGAGTCAGTAGGGTTACAAATGGAAAAGATCTTTGAAGAGTTAGAGCCGTTGCCCAAGTGAAAAGTCAATGAACCGAAAAGTTTGTTTTGTTGGTTCCGAAATAACACCATCCCAAGGTTCGACCTTCGCTGGTGGACATGTAAATACCGTAGTAGGTCTTTGCAAAGGTCTTCACAGTCTAGGTTGGGAAGTTCACATAGTTACAACACCTTCAAGATTTCTTAAAGGGAAAATCCCTGATTTTCCTTGGGCAAAATTTCATTTAGTACATCCTTTCGGAGCGTACAATTCTTTGAGCTATAACGCAGATTTTTTGTTTAAAGCTGTACAGACAGTGTGTGCCCTGTCAACAAAAAACCATGTTGATCTGATCCACGCTCATTCAGGCTACTTTGGACCAGCCATAATTCCAGCAGTAGTTAAAAAAAGAGTAGGGCTGCCCGCGATTTTTTCTTTATACTGTCCTGCCTCTCTGCTTCCAAAAAATTTGCCTTTAGATGCAATAGGAATACGAGCTATTTCAATAAGACTGGATCGCATAATTGCGGTTACGTCGAATGTGAAAACATCTTTAACTAACTGTGGAGTAGCTGATAAGAAAATATCTGTAATCCACTCGTGTTATGATGAAAATTGTTATAGTATCAAAAGCCCAGAAAATAAAAGTGAAGTTTCCCAAGAAAAAGGTGCAGTTCAAAGGGTATTGTTCGTCGGTAATGTTGAAAAGACCAAAGGGTTGGATATTTTCTTATCAAGTGCTAAAATAGTTTTGCAGTTCAAACCAAGGGTGAAGTTCATTATAACACTTCATGAACCGAGTGAGAGCATTAAGAATGCAAGAATTTTAGCCACCAATGCATTAGGGTCATCAGTTGAAGTTTTGGTATAGTTCCGGATATGGCTCAATTAATGTCCAACATCGACGTTTTGGTCGTTCCATTTAGAAGTACTAAAGGAATTTCAGACGTGCCAATAGTCGTATTAGAGGCGATGGCGCTTGGAAAACCTATAGTTGCCTCAAGCCTTGAAGGCATCAAAGAAGCTATCAAGGATGGAGAAAACGGAGTAATCGTAAATTCATCTATCCCTCAGGAATTTGCTCGTAGCATAATAAGCATCTTGGATGATCCTGAGTTAAGGGAAAATTTAAGAAGGAATGCGGTGATGAGTGTAAAAAAGTTTTCCTTCTCTCAAATTTCATTACAATTAATTGATTTGTATACAAAACTCTTGGAAGATTGAATATGACCACAAAAGCTGAATATGATACTCAGGCTTCAGATTATGATGAAACTCGTTTTGAAGATAAGATGGGTATACATCTCGATCTAATGCATAAGAAGATACTTAGTGATCTTATAGATCCATCATGTGAACGATTACTCGAAGCAGGCGTAGGAACAGGACGTTTTTCTACTTGGTTGGCTAAAAAGGGATTTAACATGGTTGGTATTGATCTATCACGAGAGATGCTTAAAAAGGCTAAAGATAAGAAAGTGCGCTTGAATGTCAATTTGGATTTAGTAATGGCGGATGTCCATTTTCTACCATTTAAAAAAGGAGCCTTTAGTTGCGGCATTTGCATAAATGTAATGGATCATTTTCGAAATACTAACGGATTCTTAAAACAAATAAGATACGTTGTTAAGATAGAAGGAAGTTTTATTTTCAATTTTTCAAATGCTTATAGTCTATATTTGCCAATTGCTTTGATGGTTAATTCACGTGGACAAGCTTTGTTTAGGCGTGATAAGATTTATAGTGCGTGGTTTACTTTCAGAAGCATAAGAAATTTGCTTTTAATTAACGGTTTCAATATTGTTGTTGTTAAGGGTTGTTTTGTTGCATCGCCTGTTCCTTTCGGAAATAAGCTTATACGGTTTATTCAATCAATCAATTTATCGGCAAAGGATTCTCAACTGAAATTTTTTGCGGTAGCCCATTTATTAAAGTAAAATCGACTGCCTATACTGATAAAGGCCTGTAAAGAAATCAAATGAAAATACTGCAAGTAATCCCCTATTTTTATCCCGCTTGGCGGTTCGGGGGGCCAGTGAAAGTTGCATATGATATTTCTCGAAAATTAGTCGAACGAGGTCATTCGGTTACTGTCTATACTTCCGATATTCTTGACGAAAACCATCGAATAGATACTTCTTACCAAAATATTGAAGGCGTTGAAGTATATTATTTCAAAAACTTAAGTCTATTCGCAGCTAAACGGCGACTATACATTACGCCTTCTTTGGTATCGCTGTCAGAAATAATATTGGTTCTTTTGACGTTGTTCATATTCATGGAAATAGAACTGCTAGAGTCCCTTGATACATTATTTTCTTAAGAAAAAGAAAGTTCCATACGTTGTTCAAGCGCACGGGGGTTGCCCAGTTTTAGTGGATATGGCCTTAAATGGTTATACGATTTGTTTTTCGGTTACAGTTTGCTTAAAGATGCCTCAGGGTAATTGCAGTCACTGATGTTGAGATGAAGCAGTATTTCAGTTTAGGTTTGCCAAAAGGAAGGGTTGAACTGATCTCAAATGGGGTAGATTTATCTGAATATGTTGACCTTCCTCAAAGAGGCGCTTTTAGAGAAAAGTTTGGCATAAGTAGCGATGAACAATTAATTCTTTACCTGGGCCGGATTAATAAAATAAAGGGAGTTGACGTTCTTGTCAAGGCCTTCTCAAGTGCAGTCAAGAGATCCGAAATTTAAAACTTATTCTTGCTGGTCCTGACGATGGTTTTCTTACTGTTGTTAGGGTTTGATAAAAGCTTTAAACATAGATAGTAGTGTGCTGATTGTGGTCCTTTGTATGGTCAAGAAAAGCTTGCAGCTTACGTTGACGCAGATGTCTAAATTTTGCCTTCATGTTATGAGATTTTTGGAATGACTATCTTAGAAAGTTTAGCCTGTGGAACACCTGTCATACTTATGGAAAACTGTGGATCGCAAAATATTTCGTCGATAAAGTTGGTTGGCTGTAAAAGAACCATCACTGTTAGAAGGAGCTATGCTTAAAATATTTGAAAATAAGCAGTTAAGAGAGGTTTTTAAGAATAATTGCCAAGAAACGATAAAGAAATTTGATTTGAATAAACCTATTTCTGAACTTGAAGATGTTTATGAGTCAGTCCAAACATTGAATTCGAAAGACAAAACCTGGTTTAATCCTTGAAAATTTTATTTATTTCAACCGAGCCTCCATACCCACCATCGAACGGAGTCAAAATTAAAACTTTCAATTTGATTAAAGGTCTTTTTGACAGAGGGCATGAAATCAACCTTATAACCTTTTCTAAAGATTCAGCCTCTTCAAATGATATTATTATTAATAAGCTAAAGCAATATTGTAAAAGCTTACGATTTTTTCAATTAAATAACCAACCTATTGAACTCATAAAAAACGCAGTTAGAAATATTTCTGCAGAAGAAATTATTAACTTCAGATATATCAAAAAAGATTTCGAAAAGGCAATTAAAGAGACAATAAACGAAAAAAATATTGAATTAGTTCATTTCGATCTGATCTCTTTAACACATTATATTAAATCGATTAATAAGTCAACGCCTTGTATAGCTTTATTAATGATAGTTATTCCTTATGGCTAAAAAACAAGTTGCAAAGAATTCCTGTTTTTTCGGTTTATCCATTGATTGAAAAGGCATATTATAGTGCAACTTTCCCATAACAACCCGCTACGAAAATAGATGTATAGGTATTTTGAAAAAGTACACGTCGTTTCCGATGTCGATAAAACCTATCTCCAGTAACCAAACCCAAATCTGGATATAGAAGTGATACCAAACGGTGTAGATACTGAGTATTTAAGCCCTTAGAATCGTTTACAGATGGAGACTGCTTGGTTTTCGTTGCTACCATGAATGGTGAGAATGTAGCCAACGCTATTTGGTTTATTAGAAATGTATTTCCCAGAGTGCACAAATTATTCCCTGATTTAAAGCTATATTTGGTCGGAAAAGATCCTGATCCGAATTTGGTGAAGGAAGCTCACGTCTTAAAAGTGTTATTGTCACAGGTTATGTTAAGGATATTATACCTTATATATACAAAGCGCCGATTATCGTTGATCGAACAATGAAAACTTGCGGAATTCTGAATCATGTCCTACAATTGATGGCTATGGGTAAAACTGTTATCGGAACTTCATCAAGTTTTCTAACGATAAGAGGTGCAGTACCTTGGAAACATATGGTCGTTTCAAAGGACAAAAAGGAATTTATTGAAAATATTGCTTTCTTACTTAAGAATGGAGTAAAGAATAGAGTCATCGGAAAAAATGCTAGAAACTTAATCGAAAAAAATTATCAATGGTCAACAACTATTTCAATGTATGAAAAAATTATTTTGATGCAATCGTTGCTCACAAAAATGGCAATTTTAGTTGGAAAAATAACGCTGTTTAAGCGGTAGTGATTTATGGAAAATCCTCTCGTTTTAGTTATTTTACCCACTTTTAATAGATCTAAAATTGTGGAGAAAAGCGTTATATCATATTGAATCAAGATGACCAGAATCTTGAGCTATTAGTAGTTAATGATGCATCTTCTGATAATACTGCTCAAGTTTTAAAACATCTTTCTTATTAGGATGAGCGAGTTAGAATCGTTCAAAATTATACGACACTTGGTTTACCCGCATCAAGAAATACAGGTATTTCATTATCTAAAGGTTTCTTAATATTCTTTTCCGAAGACGATTTGGTAATTAATGAGGATTGTATTTCAACCTGGGGAAATTCGTTTATTGAGCTTAATAAAACAAACCAAATCGTTGGTGCTGTTGGTCCAGGGCTTATAAACGTTCCAAATCGTCCTAATTCACTAAGATATGTTGTAGCCATAAACCCTTTCACCAAAGATATTGAATGCAATTTTGGATTGAAACGCTAAATACAGTGGAAGTGGATTTATTACACGGATGTTCTATTTTTAGCCGAAAAACATTGCAAAGTGTTGGTGGCTATGAATGTACACGATACAAAGGAAGTTATCTTATAGAATTAACGATTTGGATCTTTGCTTCGAAATAGGAATTATCATTTGTTTTTTGAACCACATGCCATAGCTTATCATTATTCTGGAGGACTTGGTGGTTGGATTCTGCCCAGTTTAAGGTTACATGAGTACTACAATGTTAGAAACCATCTTTTGTTTTCAATAACATTTTTTGGGGTGTACACACTTTTCGCTTTTCCAACTTTTGTTGGCAAATTTTTGATTGGACGATTAAGAACTCAGTTTGGTTGGAAAGAAATTACATAAAATTCCCTTCGGAGTTAGATTATAATAACAACTGAAAATATTTCAATTTTTTTCAAGATTACTATCTGTTTTGTGATTTGTTGCATTCCAATCTGCATGTCAATGATATTTGCATTTTCATTTTCATCGAACTTTTTTTGCTTTCTTGCTTAATTTTTCCAGGTTATTTGATAATAATGTGTATTTGGAATCGGTTTGAATTCACCCTTAAATTCCTCCAGTTGAATGCTCTTAAGTACAGGGTTCATTAGGATTTGAGCGATAGTGTATCTCTATGCATTGAGGCTATTTTCTTTCGAACTAATCATCTTCGTTGCGATATTTACGCTTGCGAAATTGGAGTTTTAAAAGTACCTTTCAACCATTTTCGTCATTCTTATACTTGATGTTTCAAGATATCTGTGAAATTATCTTTTGAGAAGATAATCTTAATTGTTCTATTGCAATTATGGCAACAACTTTTACTTTAGGGCTTTTTAATACTCGATTTGGAAGTTTAGCGATAATGATGCTTACAGTTACATTTCAACTGGAAAAGAACTTTTTACCCAAGGACGAGTCATCGTTAAATGGCAGGAACTTGCCATTCAACCTGCCAACGTTCTTGCTTGGTCTGAAGGAAAATATCAACCTTTAGCTAATGGGATTGACCGTCTTGGCTTTGATTTATTAGAGGGGGTATATGGGCAATTAGCAGGATTCACTACAATTTCTGGACAAGTACTATCCTTGTTCTTTTATTCACTGTTACCTGTTGCAACATATCTCGTTGCACTATAATCCTGAGAAGGCGGTACGGATTAATTGCCGCATTTATGATTAACTTCGTTCCATTTATTATGTGGTATTCAAACCGTGTTCTGACCGAGATTCCAATGACTGTTTTTCCGTCGTTTTCTATATACTTCATTAACGAAAATGTACAAAAAAATAGGTGAAGCGACCTTTCTTGTTCCTATTGGCGTTTATTTGGTCTTTACTCATGAAGCCAATGGGTGTATTCTTGATTGCCCCATCATAAGTTTTGTATCATTGAGTTTATTCAAAGGCAACTCCTTAATGACTCGAACTAAACTGGCACTCTGGGTTGTCTTTTGGTCCCTTTCTTTTATTGGCAGGATTCCACTGATTAGTTTAGGACTGGAGGATCTTTTCACTATCGCTATCTTCTTTGCTAAATATTCTTGAATCAGGTTCATCCATTAAAAACGTTCAAAACAACTTTTACCGTTTTTTCTTATTCCACAATTTAATTCTTTGTTTGGTAGGCATTCCTTATATGTTTTTCAGAATGAATTGGAAACCAAGCGTAATGATCTTTATTTCTATGATACTGTTAACTTGGCTAATCTCTGCAATAGGAATCCGAGGCAGTATAGGCATGAATAGTATACCCTCTTCTAGTTGTAGCGGTAGCATCATTTTTTGAAATTTTGGAGCTAGAAAACCATATTAAGTCCTTCTTTTTTACAATTCCCATAAGCATACTTTTTTCTACACATTCGTACTATTCCTTAAATGGACTGCTCATTCTTTCCCCTGGCTTTATCATTGCCTAACAATGAAGAAATATGCAAATTGCAATTAGTGTTCTTATCTTTTCGGTCTTATCTATTCTTGTTTTCTTGTCTGCCATCATTGCAGAAAAGGATCACTTTTTCTCATAGGAAAACTAAACCTGTTAAAGTATGGCTGGCTAAAGTTTAAGTACGTAGTAATCGTCTTTTGTGTCACTCTGATCTTGATTCAAGGTCTTTTTGGAACGGAAAACTTAGTTAAAGGAGGTGCCTTGAGTACCATCTGAAAGAAATTGGGCTTAGGGATGCCGCCAATTATATTAACGATGAAATATCTGGCAAAGGTGTTTTGTTAACAACTCTGATGGCAAGCGCTCCATTAAATTATTTAACTTCAGCGAAAACACTTCAAGCTCCCCTATATTACCCTACTTCTATTTATTGCTGCAAAAAAAGAATTGACTTTTTAGTCCTCATTCCCGAATCTTCTGCGATTTGGTTACCATGGCGATACTATTTTGAGCGCTTTACATATGTTTCTCCTGAAGGGTATGCATAAAATTATTAAGAGAAATCCATGACATTACTATTATGTTAAAAATAGCACATCCCTCGCAAGTTGGACTGAGTTTATCTTTCTGCTTCAGTCATAATCGAGTACAATTCGCTCGAAGTGGGTGGTACGTTGGTATGAAGAATCGTCTCGGCTAAAATTTTTAAACCCGACCTGATTAACGTTACTTGTGCAATGGTTTCGTTAAATAATCTTTTACATTCTCCTCAAATAGTTAGCAATGGTTGAGATTATGTGGCCGCTTATTTCCAAAATGGTGCCTGGATGCTCGAATCCCATGTTAATGGAACAACAAATGACGCATCCCGAAATGACGAATGAGATATTAGTATTCCTTTCAATCTTACGCTTTCAGTAGGTCCAGACTCAGCAAGTATCTTAGTTAACAGTAGAAACATCTTAGACAAAATTGTGACCTAAGTGCCGCGGGAAATGGTCAAATCATTAATCGATCAACTCATTATGCTAAAGCTGCAATTTCAAATGTTATTGTGGCTACTAATAAGGCAAATTTAGTAATTTATGCAAGAGACGGAGTCGATCAACATTAACGTTCGGTCTGGATCGGATCTTTGTAAAAATCATAAGCGATAATCCATCAGCGAAATTTATTAAAGGAACTTATTAATGATAAATCCAATAAGAACTCTTTTTAGAATTGCTTCTTTTCTTAACATTGGGACCCTTTCCTTCCTGGTGGTTTCGATTGAAATATCAACATGGGTTCACACAGATGTTTTTCTTTGAGGCTTTCTTCGCTACAAAATTAATCCGCCACCCAATACATGGCAGTTACCTTCCATTGGAACGACTTTGGTGGTTGAAAAAATACCTGACACTTACTTACCCTTTATGTTACTGGCAATCTACTAATTTGTTCAGGAGCCTTTTGTTACTTTACAATGTCGTTAAAATTTAACAGGCATTATCGATATTGGCTTTAGGTTGTTCGCTTTGACCTGATTCTTATTATTTTTTATCTAAATGTAGCAGACATCAATAACCCCGAAGTCTGGTAGGGGCCATTTCCAAGCCTACTGGATAGATTGGGGACCAGATATGGGAATTTTCCGAATGTTATTTTCAATAGCATTAACCTTAATCGGTCTAATTGCAAAAACTAAAAACATAAAAGTGCATTTCAATTCAACTGCAAAACAAAGTCATTCATCAAAAACTAAGCTAAAGTAAAACAATAATAACAATTAAATCAGTAAGAATTTTATTCTCATAAAAAATCTCAATTTGCGTGAGTCGGCTTATCAATTGAAAGGTAAGAAGTGCTATTTGTATATGAAATAATATGTCCCATACTGAGCATTATTGCCGATCAATATTGTAACGAACAGAATGCCTATATGTTATTTTGGCTTTTGTTAAAAATATTTGCCAAATTAGGGATAATATAACCATAATCTTAACCCTGAACTATTATTCTTTACTTGTATTTTCCTTATTTACATAGAACTGTTTGTTTACAAATCAATATTTTAAATCTAAGTATTCCGTAAAACCAAATTATATTTCAATTATCATGCCTTTCCTTATCAGGAAATATCATTTTCAATATTATTTTAAACAAAAAAATAAAAGTTTGCTGAATTTCTGACATCTCTTGAATCAATCGTTTATCACGATTCAGCCCTAATGTATTAGTCTTTGATTATGTTGGAAACATTTTACGTATATTGCTAATATTATTACGAAATTCAATAAAGGAGTGTAACGATTCTAATTTAGAAAATCTCTTAGTATTGATGCAAAAATTTTTAGCTTCGATGTTTTTGACACTGTATTAGTCAGGCTTACTGCTGAGCCTTCAGGAATTTTTTATTCGATGAAACATAACCTCTTTGGAAGCGACATACTCCCTTCATTGATTGTTAATGATTTTGTCCAATTTCGCATAAACGCATAAAAGTTAGCACGGCAAAAAACACCAAGTGATGAAGTATCGCTCTGCAAATATACGATGTTTTGCCGAAAATTTCGCGCATCCTCTAATATTCGTGATTCTGAATATATCTCTAAAAAGAACGAAATTGAATAGCATTTCAGGCGTTCCTTCAATTCTTGGGGTTATTGATAGTCTTCTATGGCTAAAAAAAGGGTAATTTTTACTTCAGATACCTATCTCCCAAAAGATCTGATTGAATGCATGCTAAGAAAAAGTAGGCGCTTTAAAGACAAGTGACAAGCTATATGTTTCAAGTGATTGTTTGCTAAGTAAAGCATCAGGGAAACTGTTTAATTATATATTGAAAGCTGAAAACATCTCAAATGATGACATAGTTCATGTCGGCGATAATCTCTTAAGCGACATTAAATCGGCTAAGCATTTGCAAGGACGGCACATTTCATTTCAAAGAGACAAAATTGACTCGATATGAATACTCTATGTGCAAAAAGGACAAGAAAAAGGAGGGCAGATATGAATGGCAAGGAATGGCGGGGGCATCAAGGGTTGCCCGACTTTCCTCTTTAAGCAAGGATGAACGCCAAAATATTTTATTTTCTTTGGGTGCGGATGTTGTTGGTCGAATGCTTCTTGGTTATATAGATGGATTTGAAGGCAGGCAAATAGTGCATAAATAAAGTGGGTGACATCTGTCAAGAGATGGTCAAATACTTTTAGAATTATCAAAGAGAATTACTGAAGCACTCGATATCAAGGTGGATTTCCGATAATCTCATGGCTCAAGAGAAGCTTGGCATTTCTCACTGAGCAATTACAGAAATAGGTGAGTTTGAATTTGAATGAGTTGCTCCTAGCTAGACCCTATTCTGTCTCATCCCAAATTCTCTCGAGTAGGGCTGTGGCATTGAACCCCTAATCGTTCGAGAACAAATTTATTCCTGCAGGAGAGAATTGGAACTTGATGATCCAACTAAATAAAACCCAAATTCAAAGACTTTGCTCAATTATTACCTCAATTGGAATTGCATCGTTTAATTCTTGAAAGAGCAAGAGAAGTTAGATGTGGGTGCTCCAGAATATTTTTCTCAAGAAGGTCTTATGGATGATATTTTTTGGGGTATTGTTGATATGGGTTGGCATGGGAACATGGAAATATTTTTTTAGAAAAATACTTAAAACAAAAAAAGAGAATCTTTCGGGTTCACGGATTTGATTTTGGTATAAACCGATCAAATATTGGGGCTTCTGTCAATTCTGAAAAACATGCATTCTTTTTGACCAATATATGCATAAACCCAAAGTTAGATCGTGTCCATATTTTGAATCCATTTAAGATGCCCATTGGCACTAAGTTTTCTGAAACCTTATGGAAATTTTTACAGCTGCTGATCATGAAACAACTCTGTCCTATTTTAAAATTAAAGATAAGTGGTACCCAGATACTAAAGGGTAATTGTACAAGACCTTTAAAATGGTAATCTTGGAAGTCTTCTGCAAAGGATTATTTAGATTCCTTAGCCAAATACCATTCAAGGTGCCAGTGACATTGCTTGCAACATGGATATTATAGAATATAACAAAAGGCTTTTGAAGATCATAAATAGCTAATACTCAAACCCGTCTTGTTGAGAGGCTGATGCTCGCAGACCCTAAGGATCTCTTCTCGAGCGATGATCGGAATCTTTTGTTAGACCTTTTGCACCACCATTTTCAATTGCTGATATTGTACTACTTGAAATTGGTCGAAAAATGCGCGGCGCTAAAACTTTCCATACCTGCTGGGTTGAGGTTCTGTGAGAAGTGATTTTAATGTTGCAGGCCGTCTTTCCTTATTCTACTTGGACGTTTTCTGAAATTAATTTTATGAAGAAAATTCATGGTCTAAAGCAATAATCTGGTGCTGTTACTCTTTTTAATCCATTGGCAGAAATTAGACCTTATAAGCTATATTTCCACAGGAAAAGTAGGCACAGATTGTTAGTAGACAAAATTGAAAAGGACCCATTTTCTATAAACCCTTGATCTATATTGACATTTCATAAAGCTTTAGTGGTTAGATGACAACTCTTTTAGGCAGTACAGTTGCAGGACACATTGTTAGATAGTAGTAACGACCCATTTCAATGAGGGATAATTTCAGTGGTATTATCTAACGAAAAATTTATTGCGTGTTTTTTGATTCTTTTCACAACGCTAAGTGTAATTGAAATAGCTACTGTTGGAGCAGTGTCTGTTGAAAATGAGTCGCCAACAGTCTGGAGGGTCCAAAATAACAGCCTTTTTTTTCTATCTTCTGCCAACTTCACTGAGCCTCCACATTTAGGCTTGCCTAATGACATTAGTCTCATGGGTGTTATTAAATCATGGATAATTATTTAAAATAATATAATAACTGATGCAAGCGGTAATGGAAATACTGGAAATGGCGAATACTGGCTTATTATCCCCAGGAAAATTGGCAATGCCATAATTTTTACACAGGGAATAATGACGTCATAATTAATGGTAACTCATCACTTAATATAACGAAGTCACTTACAATTTCAGCATGGATTAACCCTATCAAATTTTTCGTCAGGCTGGAACTTTATAGCAGCCAAACAAGGTGCATACGAACTTGCATGTTATGACAATGGTATTGCAAAGGAACATCAAACTCAGTCTAACACGGTGGTACCCCACAAGCTCTTGATCAGGCCCTCGATCAATAAAAAATGTGTGGCATTTTTTGTAGTTATGACATATGATGGAAAAATTTTAATGTTTATGTTGATGGTCGATTGGTATCAAATTCAATGATTGCGGATGTGATCAAATCAAATACTAATTCCTTGCGAATAGGGTCCGAAAATGGAGGGAAATTTGAAGGAATTATAGACGACGTACGGATTACAATCGGGCATTAAGTATAGGCGAAATCAGTGCGCTGGATTCTCAACCTACACCCTTTATCCTTGCCAACCATTATCAATTTATCGATTTTATTACCAATAATACCCTATAGTAAATGCCTATAAACCTAAGTAGATAGCGGTAATAGCGCAATAGTCAACTGTACAAACTTCTTTTAGATAACAAATTAATTCTTGAATAGAACAACAATGTGACGATAAATCTATGGATGAACCTTGGACAACCTTCATTCATCAAAAATGGGGTTTGGAACAATGAAAATCACACAGCAACTTTAACGTTTGATGGTTCTTCTGATACAGAAATTAACTGGAATTCAAATAAAGATCTTAACATACTGGATGTGAAAATCAAGCGTTTCCCCTTCAAATGTAACAATCCCTTATGGAGGAAGTCAAACCTTTGACTTTAATGTTAGCCAAGGATATAGCTTCAATGTCATAGTGGATGATAACTCCTTATCGCAAGTCGAGACAACTATACAATGAATAATGTAACGACGTCGCATACGATCAATCTTGCCTCTGCATTGCTTAACTACACAATCAAAGCATCTGATGATTCAGGTTCAACCATTTTTCCTTCCGGCGTTATAACAACTAATTATGGGTCTTCTCAAGTTTTTACAATAGAAAATAGAACTGGATTTAGGGTCGCACATGTTTATGTTGATAAGGTCGACAAAGGTCCAATTTTTAACTATTCATTTAGCGACATTACAGATAATCACTCTATCTTAGTTTCCTCAGAAGCTATTCCTTCGACTTCATTATCGCCAAATGCTTCTTCTATCCCGAGATCAAAGTCGTCCGCTACAACTTCCCCATCACCCAAAACGTCAAATTCGTCTTCAACTCCTGCGAGACCAGAGACAACACAATTCCCCATACAAATAGTTCTACTATTTATTGCAATTCTTGCGTTAGTAATTACAGGTTTCTCTTTGGCCCTGACAAAAGGATACATAACAATTGAAGTAGAAGATTACAAAGAAGGAAAACAAGAAAAATATGTTGACTATGAAATATGAATTTGGTTCATTGCATAAAGATGTTGAATTTTGATGACTGACAATTGGGAGCTGTGTTTTGGAGTTCCTTCAACTTGCGGCTAGATTTCTGCAGAAATCTTTATTCTTATTGCTAGTCCATTATGATAAGGAGCAATCGATGTGAAAATCTCCATTATTGTCAAAACTAGGCCCTTAATCGTAAAATTTTAGCCAATCATACTGGAGTGTAACGAATGCAAATAGGTTATTTTGTTTTGCACACTGGATAGTATTACAACAATACTATGGATAGGGTGTTTTTTGAGCTACTAAAATTGCCTTATGTTTTGTGTAGATTTGATATTGGATCAGTTATGCGTGGAGAACAAACTGGCAAGATGTTGATAGGTATTGAGAAGATATTGCATCAGGAATATCCAGATTTTGTTCTGGTTCAAGGCGACACAAACAAAGTGCTAACCGGCGCAATTGCCGCTGTAAAGCTCGGCATTAACGTAGAGCATGTGGAGGTTGATTTGCGTAGCTATAACCGCAAAATGCCTGAAGAGACTAACTATGCTTTAGCTGATAATTACTCTGATTAGTTGTTTGCGCCAACTACAAAATCAAGCGGAATCCTGATTCATGAAGGAATCGACAAAAAACGGATCTTCATGGCAGGAAACACCGTCGTGGATGCGGTAAAAAAGAATCTTGAGGTAGCTCAGTCTACGTCGCAAATTGTCGATGAGATGGGTCTTCAAGAAGGCAGGTTTATGTTGGCTACGTTACACTGACAAGAGAATGTAGATAAAGGTAGTTCTCCAATATCGTTGAATTTGGAGTTCCACTAATTTATCGTATTCATCCTCGTGCGCGCAAACAACTAGAGTTTTTTGACATGGACACTGAAGGGTTGACTTTGGTTGAGCCGTTGGATTATTTGGTTTTTCTGAATCTTGCGAGTAAGGCTTTGTTGGTTTTGTCGGATTCTGGTGGAGTGCAAGAGGAGACTTGTATCCTTGGAGTGCCTTGTGTTGCATTGAGGTATAATACTGAGAGGTCTGAAACTGTAGAGGTTGGTTCAAATGTGTTGGCGGGAAATAGTTCTGATTGGATTCTTGAAGCCGCAAAAAGTGTGGTTAATAGGCAAAGGGGTTGGGTTAATCTTTTTTAGCGATGGGAAAACCGCTAGAAGATAATTAGTATATTGCTGAAACAATAGCTTTTGAAAAGAGCATAAAACAACTGAGAAGTGTAACTCCCGAAAACTTGTTCCTTGATCATTTCTGAGTAAATATTTTTTAGCTAATCGGATTAAAAAAACAATGTGTCTATATTTTTTAACAATCTGAATTAATCGTTCATAAGAGTTAATTTGTTAATTGTCATTCATTTCAACAAGAAACTGTAGCCTTCAAGATAAATTACTCTATTGAGAGACAGTCTTATGAGAACGCAAAAAACTACAAGTGAAATTCGGGTACTCCTAACGAACGCTAAGTTGGATTTTGATTCAGTCGTGAATAGGGCGTTGAATGATTATCTTTCAAGAATATTTCACTGTTGCCCATTTACTGAAGAGATTTGCACAGCCAAGCAATGTGTAGAATGCACAGTCTTCAAAGAACCTCACAAATAAAAGAGAATTAGAAATTCTACTTTCGAACTATATCATTTCTGTAAGGTAGCCTGAGCAACTAGGCAAAATAGACGGCCAGTATCCAGTTTGAAGTCTCAGCGTTTTTCGGTCTTTGTCCATTTTGGCAGCTGTCTCTAGGAAATCAACAAACTCCAAAAGCATGTCAGATGAATGATGTTTCTGTTTGCAGAGTTTATAGCTAAATTACATAAATTTTATCTTATTGCTTCTTTAGAAAATTCCAAGTTGCTACTGTTGCACTTGAGATTACAATGAACATTGAAAAAATTGCTTCGATCGTTATTATGAGAAGGTTTGGTTCAACCAAAGTAAGTGCATGTGAACTTTTGAAGTACATCGATAATAAAATAAGAGCCATGAATATCGAATTTGCGAAATTTGCCGCCAGCAAAAATACCCATCTAAACTTCATCCTAAAAAACCTCCCTGAGAACAATTTTTCACTAAAAGTATTACTATATAATCTATTCTTGCAAATGTGGATATTAAGTTATGTGACTGCTCTATTACTACAATAAGATGCCAATACCTGCTAAGTCTACGTCTACGAATCAGAAAACTTCTCACAAGCATCTTAAGTTAAAAATAAAGAAAAAAAGCACAGAAACTTGAAAACCCAATTAAAATTGACTTGATGAATAATGTGGAAACACATCGAAACATTGGCACCTTTGTTTTTGTATTCCTCGGACGTTGATGTTAAAGGAATGACACGAGTTCAATAACAAAAATATATCTAAATTATCCTAGTTCAATGATGAAAGGTTCTCCAACGTGAAGTGTCAGACAAAGAGCATCTATTTGTTCGGTTGAATTTAGGACTAAATTTTAGTCTTTCTCTCTCTCTCTCTCTCTCTCTCTGCTTCTAACAACGACTAACGACTACTGACAACTACAACTAAACTCTAACTGTCTCTTCTTATCACTCTCTCCCACGCATTCGTTCGCTCGTCTCGTTCATTCGCCCGTTAACACGACAACACAACAACTAAAAGCTGAAAAAAACTTTCGCTTATCTCTCCATTTCTGAAGTTGTAATTATCTGTTTTTTCCATTTTTGAACTTAGATATTTAATGCTCTATTAACTTCTGTTCTGATTACAGGAATCTTAGATTTGATTATTTCTCTTACGTCTTTAATGTCCTGATTACTTAGTTTAAGTCGTAGTTTCTCTTTTTCTTCATCCTTCATTTCAGCAAATTCTTTTACTTGGGCGGGTGTCCACCATGAAACTTTTTCTCTCCATTTCCTATCAAGAACTATATCGTGTGCCATGTTTGCTAAATAACCAATAATATATCCTACTGCTAACTCTTCCGATAATTCATTAAAATCTTTGTCTGTCCAAAATAAAGCCATATCCGCTACAAGTAGATCTTTCGCAAACCAATCTGTAATTTTGGATAAACTTTTCCTTCGGTTAAGATGCTTAATTGAATAATCTAAAGATTTTTCTATGCTTATTTTAGTTGCATCATCCATTTTTTATCCCATATAATGATTGAATGAATAGTACTTTTATGATTTTTGACAACGACTATTTAGGATTTAGAAATTTCTTAATTACTGCGTTGTTATGTTGACAAGTTTTAAATCTGCATAGTGTAGAAATAGCCTAAACGAGAGAACTTTTACTATATTTCTTGCGCAAGTTTTAACCAAACCGTTATTTTCAAGAAAAAGAGCCTTTTTGAGGGAAACGGGTTAGTTAGGGCTTTTTTATTTTGAGTTTTCTTTACTGTTCTTTAACTCGTCTATTTCTTTTCTTAATCTTTCTATTTCAGTTTTCGTACTTGCGTTACTTTGATCAATTTTTTCTGATGAACTATTAACGATAAGCATGTTTATTGCCGTAACCCACTGTTGAGTGGACACTTTAAGGTCTTGACTCATAGTATCAACCATAAAACCACTAAACAACGCATTTAGATTAGAAAATGTTGAAACCGTTCCAACTTTAAATTCTTTTGTTGTTCGATCTTTAAAGATAATTTCCATTCGAGTGGTTTCAAAGAATCCGCTTATCATTACAGCTTTATTCATAGCTGAGATAAAATAAGTTTGGCGTTCATGTATAAAGCGGTCCTTGAATAGTTTACTTTTGTTGTTTTCAAGAATTGCCAACTCTTTTTCTTCATTTTCCATCTCTTCTTTTGATGAAACACTATTGTCATTTCTATATTGGATAGAGCATTCTCGACAGAAATATTCATTTTTGTATAAATCAGGATTGGCTCTTTGTTTGCTTAAGGGGTTCGCTTCTTTTCCACAGTTTGGGCACTTAGCCATCTTGACCATCTGTATTAGCCAAAGGTAATACCTTGGATTGCTTTATGTTAGTTACTATTTTAGTTTTTATTTTATTTGGGAAGCCTTAGCAAGTTTGAAAAGGAATAGCCAACATATTATAAGTTGTGATAGTGAAGGTTTGAAAGAGTATTGGGTAGAGCTTATAGTAACAGATAAGGTTACAGTTTCAGGAAAACTATTTTCTTTTGAGAACAAAGTAGTTTTTGAAACCTACGGAGAACATGAAGGAAAATTAGAAATTCCAGTTGCCAAAGCAAAGCTACAAAAAGGCATCATCAAAAGCAGAGACAATTCTTAAATCTGCATAGCGTAGAAACTTGCTTACAAGATAGCAAAAACTAAAAGCGTTCTAAAACAATACTAATTATGCCCCAACATGAAGAACATTGTTTACATTCTGAAAAAAGATATGGCATTCGTGGAGATGAAATCCACACATGGATAGATGAGCCTTCTCAAATATCTGGCGGTTCGCATAGAAATTATAGGCATGACCTCAACAGTCTGCCAACTGCAATTCAAATTTTTGGCAAAATATACGGTGCTGAAATGGTTGAGAACATTTTCTTAGACCATTTAAAAGCAGACAGCGAAGAAAATAGAAAGCATGAAGCAACAACTTCAAGATAATGGACTTGATAACCCTAACTTATGGACAAAAGAAGATGACGATTATCTTTGGTTAAATTTTATGAAGAAATCTGATGAAGAGTTGGAATCAGAATTAAAAGTAAAACCAAAATCAGCTATCTATGAAAAGAAGAAAATATTTGGGTTTAATTAGACCTAAGGTAATCAACAGAACCCGCAATAGCCTGAGAGTTCAAAGGCTTGTTTTCAAATTGGAGAGAGGACAGAAATTCTTTCTAACTATTTCAGCGACAGGTGGCAAAAACGACATTGATTTTTGGATGACAGGTTCCAGTAACAAGACAACCAGCACTAATGTGGGTTATTATGGATTCACAGGAAAGGCTGAAAGAATTTTTGAAGGGAAAACATTGGAGTTTGTACCAGAAATATCGGATAACTACTCATTCTATTTTAGCAATGCATTTTCTGCATTTACTAAGAAAGATGTCCTTGTTGCTTATCATCTGGAAAATGGACGAAAAGTAAAACTTCATTTTGGATTGTAGGATGCAAAAACTTAAAATTTTACTTGCAGAATAGTCAACTAATGAGGGGTGGCATGGATGGGTAAAAGAATTGATAAGAGAAAGGTTCGTATTGAAGGCGCAATCTCTTTAGTATTTTCGGTTTTAGTCAATATTTACCTATTTTGTGATTAAGAACATTGTTTTAGACTCTTCCAGAATATATTTGGAAATTTTCTTAGGGTTTTTTGTAATTTTATTCGGAGTATTAGGATGTGTTTGCCTCTTAGGTGACAACGGACTCAGACCTAAGCCGTTATCAGCTATTCGTGCCTGAGAGAACAAAGTTTCTTACTGAGAGGTTTAACAAACAGTAATAACCTAAAAGTATCATTTTTGCCTCTTCAGACTCAAATTCAATTGTACGCTAAGAAGATAGACACAAGGCAAGAAAAAACTATAAGTTAGCTATCATAATAAAGAAAGACGTTAAGCTTTAATGCGTAGGTTGAACAGAAAATTTCAATACTTGAAGTATTGAGACTTTTAAGTTAGCCAAGTTTACGACGAAAACGGAAAACCAACTAACAACCACTATGTCTTTTGGGATTTAGAATTCAGATGTATCTTCTGAGCAAATAAAAAAACACTTAAAAAAATTCAACAAAATAATACGGCTTAAGCAATATTTACCTAACAACAGACAACAACGGCAAAACTTATCGAGGATGGTGCTGGAGCATTGTTACTTTTTCAACTTACCGTAAAATCCTCATTGACAGCTAGACATTATAGACAATGGGTTTGATTCTATTACACAAATAAACGGAAAGAAGCCACTTTGAGACTTAGCCAAAAAGAAGGCAGACCTTTCCAAACTTGCACCGATGTTGTTGAATCGTTTTTTGTTCCCTTTCCAACTGGGAAGATAAGACGAGTTATCTACTTTACTGGATGTGAAAAGAAAGGTACAACACTTAATTTAGGAGTTGATTAGTACGGATAAATTTCCTGAAGCTTTTAGAAGATTCAAGCAAGATGTTCCTACACGACAAATTAAGACTTTCAGACAGCTAACTTTGGCTTTCGGTTCTTGGGCTGGTGAAAAATGGAGAGGCACAAGCAGACAGATGGATGCTTTAGCTGTTCAAGCGAAAAGATTAGGAATTCCACTTGAGGATTACCGCACGAGACAGCAACAAATTAGAGCTATATTTAGAGATTGCACAACAGACAGAAATTCAAGGGAGAGAGAAATTTTCAAGAAATTATCAGCGATTTTCAACGGTGGCAAAGCAAGACTGCAAGAACAACAGCATATCATAGACGAATCGCCAATTATATGAGAAATCATCCGAATGCAAGTTTAGCAGAGGCAAGAGGTCACAGAGCTAAGAGGTCTTAAGGAAACCTCTAGCACATTTTTTCCCTAAAGAGAGCTTGTAATAGACTCTTGACAGTATTGTTTTTGATATATCAGAACCAGCTTTTCTTCTTAGCATGGAGCGATGAATGTTCACTTCTACTCATAGTACGTAAATTGCTCTTTCTAAAATTGCTCTTATTGCCGTCTATGTGGTGAACAACTTTTCCTGATGGGGCATGTGCTACACTCCTATGCACTAATCCATTACTGTCGTTCCATCTTGGGTAACCCTTCCTATCTTTGTGAAATCCACCCATATTTTTCGCACCTCTATTATAATATCAGAAGTCAAGAGGTCTTTTTTAAATCCGACTCCTATTCTATGATCTTCTTTGTATTGTTGTATTGTTGTGCAGTTGAGTTTTTGCGTTGTGTGGTGTCTTTGTCTGTCTCTTTGAAAGAGTTGAGCTAACTAACCAGCTAACGAAAAAGAGTGCATGGGAGAGAGGGATAAGAAGAAAAGGTTAGAATTCGTAGTCGTTGTAAATAGAGGTTGTTGAAGTTCAGAGAGAGAGAAAGATTAAAATTTAATCCACACATACGGACTAACGGATGGTTACGGGGTTTGTCTGGGTTTGTGGAAGATTGGTAATGGATACTAACGGTATGAGGGGTAAGAAATGTTAGAAAAGTTACCCCTCGTAAATACAAATAATATAATGGTATAAGGAGTAAAAAACAAAAGAAAACTTACCCCTCACAAATTAATAAATAATTAAGAATTATGTTGGTAATTTCCATGATAATTATGCGTAAAATTCCTTGCCGGTACCGTCAAATTACTTTATAAGAATACTATGAGCGAGCCTAAGCAGTTCCTCTTTATTTTCGAAGGATACTTGCTCCTGCTTGCCGGTGTCAAAAACCTCGTTTTCTAACTTGATTTGGAATTTTCGTCCCATAGACCTTATTCTGAAGAAGATAAAACGTTTGTCTCCCGCTTTCCTTGCCATGTTCAACTCTTTAACGACCTCAGCAGATAATTCGAATCCTGGGGTCATGAGTAGGATAAATACTGGACTCTCGAGCAATGCATGATCTCTTACTTGATCCCATCGCTCCTCATTACCCGTAATCATCGGAATATCCTTACTATCCAAAAAAGTATGGAACCCTAACTCATCGAGTCCTGCTTTTAGGTGGTCGGCAAAATCTTTTCCCGAACTCTTTTTGAAGCATAATAAAACCTTTCCGAAGGTTTACTGCCAGCTTGTTGGAGGGGCTACCGGCTTTTAGTGTCTCCGGCATAGCCTTGATTTTTTGTTCCTTTAGTGGTAGCACTTTAACTTGGGCTGGCTTAGGAAGGATAGTTTTGATTTCGCCTAATTGATTGATATATTTTAAGTGCGGCGCAATTGTGAATTCTTGAGAATTTGCCGCTTTGGCAGTCAGAATTAACGACATATGCCCAAATCCCTCCAATACATGGGACTCAAAATCCAAGCGACCACCTTTGACACCCAGCAAGGGTTTAACAGCCACTAAATCTAGACCTTCCCGGCAAAAGACTATCAATTTCTTTAAGTATAGTCGGAGTCTCCGAGGCATTAATAACGTCCAGTCTCACGGTAAGTTCCTGGTTCACCGAAAATTGCGGTGACACTGATACTCGACGGAAATACTGGAGCTATTGAGTGTTTCTTTACGTTGAATTTTGGAAAACTCTGATTTCTCGATTTCTTCCTTTGCTTCGATAAAACGATTTTGCCTAAGGAGCGCCCAAGCATATGCTTGTCTGTTTCTCCATTCGATTTGTCCACCTTGCCGTACATTATCATATAAATCGAAGGCTTTAAGATACGATTCATTTTGCTAGGTCCCATTCACATTTCGTATCTAAAAATACGCTGTTAGTAAACAAATAGAATATTTTTGCTAAAATGAATTGAGATAAGCTTGTTTTGTCGAAAATTTCGTTTATTTTTTTAAGATATTTCTTCGCTTCAGATGTATTTCCTAACAAACTATATTGACGGATAAGGTTGCAATAAACAAACGCTTGTATCTCATAGAAGTCAGTTCCCACTACAAACGGTAAAGCTTTCAGGCTCTCATTTACTGCATTCTCAAGCTCAGATTTTTATAGCTTTCGTTAGCAAAAGAAAATGCTTCACATGCTTCATTTTTAGTTATTTCTCTACTTGTCTTTGGTGAAAGCTCTAAAAACATCTTAGTTATTGCCTTGGACTCAATTAGAAAGCCCACTATCCAGTGGTACCAAGGTTCATTTGAGTCCTTGCTAATCGGATCGCCAATATTTTGTAATGAATAATAAGCTTTGTTGACAATAGTTTCAGATAATTGGTAAAGCCCACAGTCTTCAGATGTGACAAAGGCAACAATTGAGCCGTAAAACTGTTTACCTATGTTTCTGGTATACTCACAAAGAGCGAGCGCACGAAGATGAGCGGCCAATGCTTTAAGTGGCTGCCCATTAAGGCGAAGAATCGTCGCGTCCCATATAGGCGGTTCCAACTTCGGTTAATGCATCAATTAAATGCGCGATAGAATTTTCTTCCTCAAAAGTTCTAAGAGAGAATAAAAGATCCTTCAAAGCGTCTTTTGTATAGCCACCCCACGCTTCAACCATTCCTCTAACCAGGCAGAACCTTGCGCCTTCAAGCCTATCTAACAACCCAACATCAATAGGCTTCTTAGCTAAGACAAATGCTTGTGCATAATTGCCTTGAACCAACGACGCACGGGCAGCTTTTCTTAACGCTCTTATTCTTATCCCAAAAGAACGGGCATTTTGCGATAGCTGCTCAAAGGTAATAATAGCTCGGGTATCGGCACAGGCAAATAAGGCATCACCAAGACCTTCAATTGCTGTTTCATTTTCTTCAACAAATTTCTGTAAGTTACTTGTGTGCTCTATGACATATTGAAACTGCCCTATAGCCTCCGCAATTAATGAACTTGAAAGCGCTTTGGTTCCAGCTTCTAATGCGAATTGAATCGATTTCTCGTGTTCATCAGCTTTTGCATAATGGTAAGCTATGTCGCTTGCCTCAACCTTACCTTTGTTTTTTAGTCGATCTTCCAGTTTGCCTGCCACTTTATTATGGTAAAGCTTTCTAATAGCCGGAGCAATTTCTTCGTAGATAAGCGTCACAGACTTTTCCGTAGTAAAATCGGTAGCGTGTTCCCTCACAGATAACTAAGGAAAGCGAGTTTGAAATTTCGTCAAGCTCTTCAAGGACACTTAAAGTATCTCTTCCAAATAAATCAGCTAATAGCTCAGGATCAAAATGCGTGCCAAGAACAGAGGCTAATTCAAGCGTTTTTTTCTGCTCAGGTCTTAACTTCGAAACCCTAGACAAAATTATATCTTTAATTTTTGCTGGGATTCCAAGTGATTCAACCGCTAAACGCCATTCGTCCTCTTTTTTGGTTAAATTATTGTTTTCACAAAGCATTCGAATAGCTTCAACTATAAAAAGAGGGTTTCCTTGACTGTCCTTGTTAAGTTTTTCAGAGAAAGCACTTGAAATATTCCCACCGATCATATTTTGCGCTAAAAAAGTTATATTAGCCGAATCTAACCCGCCTAAGGAGATTTCTCTGCAATTATTTTCTCGTTTTATCGAACGAAGCATTTCTGTAAGCGCTTGTGACTGTTTAAGCTGCTCTGTTCGATATGTCGCAACGATTACAAGTCTTTGCGAATACATTGAACGTGCAATATAATGCAGTAGTGCTAACGTGGCTGAGTCAGCCCACTGAAGATCATCTAAGAACAAAATGGCTGGCGACTTAGAACAAATCTTTGTCAGTGCCTTTCTTACTGCTGCAAAAGTCAGGTCTTTCCATGTTTCTGATGACAACTCCACTGGACCAGAAGGCCCTGGCTGAACAGACCCCTTAAGCCATGAATTAACTTCTACATCATCACAACTACAGGCATTTGACGAAAAATAGGTACTAAAAGCTTCGATAAATGGAAAGTACGCTATCCCTATTTCGCTTAGGCACCAACCCTCCAGAGTAACAACACCACTCTTTTTGGCTAAGTTAAGAAACTCATTTGCCAACTTTGTTTTGCCAGCGCCAGCTTCTCCAGAGACTATAATTACACTTTCTCTGCCGTTTTTTGCGGTTTCTAAAGCTTGCTGCAACAGCAAAATCTCTGTTTTTCTACCAACCAATTGAGGTTCATTCACTATCAGACAGGAATTATTCAAGAGCGCCATCGCAGCACAATCTACGTAACCTTGTATAGTTTGTAAGGAATTTAGATTTTTCTAAGACACTACCTACATCATTTTTTAAAATGCAAAAATTAAATAGGCTCTTGCCTTGGTAAATCTAATCAGGGTTGCCAATGCCTAAAATACTATTCATTAGTGGATCAGTTGGGTTAGGTCATGTTGGTCGAGATCTAGAAATTGCTAAAGCTATTCGCAAATTAAATACGTAATGTAGAAATTAGTGGTCTTGCTGAGACCTGGCAAAAGCAAAGATTATTCTTGATGCAGGAGAGAAACTACTTCCCCATAATTTTTATTTTAAAACAGGATGAGTTGCATAGTCTCAAAGAAGGATACCATCTTCAATCTTACAAAATACATCGTCAATGTCAAAAAACCCTGGCAATAGAAAACTCATTAATTCTGGAAGAAGCTCAAAAAAAGATAATTTTCCAAACATTTGGGAATCAGATATGAATAGTAATGACATTTTGATAGCAAAAGAGCCACCAACAAGAACTATCATGCTCTTCCATTCGTCATAATTTATGATATTATTGGAGTAGATTGTGTTTCCAATAACATTTACGAAAAGATTGCAACTTACATGATAAACCGCTTATCGGCTAAGGCATTTCTAATCAATCCACTTATTGTTAGCGCAAGCATATTTGTCGGTGAAGAAGAAGATCTCCCTGACAAAAAGTTTGGTGTGCTATTACCTAACAGGCGATATTGCCCGCAAATACGTAAGCTTTGCCGGCTATGTTTTTCCCTTGAACCACAGACTATAAAGACAAGGAAGCACTCAAAAAACGGCTTGGTTACGGATCAGAGAAGCTAATTGTCTGCTCCATGTGGTGGAACTGCAGCTGGACATGAGTTACTTGATTTGTGCGCAAAAGCTTATCCATTGGGAAGAGGCCCGCTTCCAGATACACGCATTGTTATAGTATGTGGACCCTGTATTTATCCCAACTGTATACAAAAAACAGAAGGTATGGAAGTTTTAGGCTACGTCCCAGATTTGTATAAACACTTCGCAGCCGCTGATATTTGCATAGTTGCTGGTGGCGGCACAACCACCCTAGAACTGACGGCACTGCAAAAGCCCTTCATAATTTTCCCTTGGGAAAACACTTCGAACAACAGATTGATGTAGCCCACCGATGCCAAAGACACCATGCAGGCATAAGAATGGATTTCAACAAGACTACTCCGGAAACTCTATCAAAAATAATACTAGAAAACATAAGCAAACCTGTTACCTACAGTGCGGTTTCGATTAATGGCGCCGAAAAAGCAGCAACAATAATACAAAACCTGCTTCAAGAAAGTAAAGAATCGTGAGGCTACGGCTTTTTCTGCCTGACGTCCAACAGAGGAACCCCAAACCTTTTAAAACAAATCCATAGAATAAATAGCGGTGTCAAATCTTGAACCCAATCGTTTTATTTTCTTCAAAAGGTGGAAATACAGAAAAAGTTGCAAATGAAATTGCGGCAGAACTAAGCTGTCCATGCATAAATGTAACCAAAGATTCCAATTCATCGTCTATCAATCTGAAAGACTTTGATCTAGGATTTCTGGCACAGGCAACTATGTCGCAAAACCCAATGGTGCAATGCTTACTTTCTCAACGGCAATACATTTGAGGAGGGAAAAACATTTGCGCTTTTTACGACATGGTTCGGACGGGGAACAAGCAATAAAGCAGTTTATGGCAAGGTAAAAGAAGCTCTCGAAGCCAAAGGCCAAAAGATTCTTGAAAGTAATTATTGTTGCTTGGGTGAAGGGCATTCGGCTATGACCCGAGGGTTTGCTCGCCTAATCGGGCATGCTGAAGCTAAAGGTCATCCCAATCAAGAAGACCTAACTAATTCTAGAAAATGGGCAAAAGAACTGCTAAAATAGCGCCTAGTGATTAGGTTTCTATTGAGCCACCCATCCTTTTGCCTTTTAAAGTAAGAAGCGCGCGAGCTCTGGCAAAATCACAATAGTCATAGAGTTTGCATTCTCTCTTTTCTCCTTATTGTCTTTTTCCTTATCTGTTGGAGTATTGTTCCGTTCTGAAAATGAAATCTTTGACTTTGGTTTCTTTGCAAAAGGAAATGGTGAAATCTTCTTGTCTAT
Organism: Candidatus Bathyarchaeota archaeon; assembly: GCA_963835475.1. Classification (GTDB taxonomy): domain Archaea; phylum Thermoproteota; class Bathyarchaeia; order Bathyarchaeales; family Bathycorpusculaceae; genus Bathycorpusculum. Next base: position 17,096 of record CAWIFU010000014.1, on the reverse strand, counting down.
TAAATAACAAGAAATGTTATATACGACTTACACCGAAAAGTCAACGCATGCCCAAAGGTAAACATTGGTCAGCTCAAGAAGAAGCCGACCTTAAAACGCTCGTCGAAACCGACATCCCCCTGGAACAAATAGCAGCAAAACTCGGAAAAACGCCAGGCGCCATAATCATAAAATGCAAACGCCTCGGATTAAGAATAGACACAAAAGGCTATGTCGATAGTTCGGTCGCTATCCCTAGGGAGTGCCCGAGCATGGAAGAGTCACTTTGTATGATGGCGGGGGCGTTAAAAGGAGCTCTCAAGCCTGGACTGGATAAAATAGAAGTCCAACGCTTAACGGCTGTCTCAAACATGGCAAGGACTTACAGTGAATTCCTTGATAGATTCGTTAACTACCGTGGAATCGAGAATAAGCTCCAAGAGATGGAGAAAAGAGTGGAGGAATTGAGTGCGCAACTTCAGAAGGAACGAAGCTCGAAGGTTTCGTGCCAACGAGATTCTGCGTCGGTGGAATAATCTCCAACAAAACACCGATCAGCTAAATCAAGCTTTAATTCAAAAAACCCAAGAGATAAGCAGGGATCCGATTGCTTTTTTTGAACAAATCGTAGGCTTCAAACCGTATGCCTACCAGAAAGAATTTATCGAGATGTTCCAAAACAACCAGTTTATTGCCGCCCGTTGGTGCCGACAAAGCGGAAAAACCTACATCATCGCAGCACTTCTTCTCTGGTACGCAACCACACATCCACGGAGTGCTGTCGGCATCGTGGGTCCCGCCTGGCGCCAAACCAAAAGAATCATCCAATGCATCGGCACCTTCACACACAACCTGCCACCAGGCATCGCCTTCAAACCTCAGCGCACGCAGATTCACTTTGTAAATGGAAGCAGCATAGAAGCCTTCCCAAACAAACCTGAAACCATCAGAGGCCCTACTATAAACCTCGTGTACTGTGACGAAATGAACTTCGTTGCTAACGACGTGGAACTCTATGACGCAATCCTATACACTTTGGGAACGACTGATGGTAAATTTGTTTGCAGTAGTACCCCCTGGCATACCGACAGCGTTTTCTTTAAAATCTTTAACCACAAGGATTTTAGCGATTTCAAAACCAGCCACGTTACAGTTGAAAAAGCCCTCTACCCCAACGGTCCGCTAAAACCAAGAATACTCGAAAAAATCAAGACCCAAATGGGCGATGACCCATCAAGGTGGCGACGGGAGATGGAGGCGGAGTGGGTTGAAGACGACGACGTCTGGTTAAACCAGAGCCTGATTGCTGCTTGCATTGGTACTCAGAAGAGTTGTGGGGAAGATTTACGAATGTATAACCCTGATGCTAGCCAGAGCGGGGAGTTTTTTGCTGGTCTTGACTTGGCTCAGACCAAAGATTTCTGTGTTCTCTCGGTGGTGGAACGGCAAAACGACATGTTGTTCTTGAGGCATTTGAAGATTTTTCAGCAGCCTACCCTCTACTCCTCAGTTCTGGGGTATCTCAAGAAGCTTCAGGATAGTTGGGGCGGGTTTGAGAAGATCCGGGTCGATTTTACGCGGGAGGGTCCTTCTTTTATTGCGGATATGGTGAACGCAGGGATAGACAATGCAGAGGGCGTTAATTTTAGTGTACCAAGAAAGAGTGAGATGGCGGGGCTACTCAAACAACGTATGATGGATAAGCGGTTCTTCTATCCCTTTCATAAATGGAAGCAGCCCTACGAGGGAGAAATTTGCCCCGAACTAAACTTGGAACGTTATGAGTATCGCAAAGATGGTCAATATGGATATTATCATCCAACGGGAACCCACGATGACGTCTTCTGGAGCATCGCCCTAGCGGTTTATGCTACTGCAAACATGGAGCCCGAACCATTCCTGACAGTTGTGCCAAGGTGATTTGATAAGGAGACGTAATGATTTTAAGATAAGACAGTTCCGGCGGACCTACGATAGAGCGGAAGGTAAGTTCACCTTTAACATCAGCTATGAGACTCATACCCAGGTTACGCCGAGGAGTCTTGTTGTTGCGGAAGCGTTTGGCTTGGGCATTGATGTGGCTGTGAGGTTCAAGGTTTTGAGTTGAATTCAAGGTTGCGGGTATAAGTAAAGCTGAAAATAAAGATTAACTGTGTCCGACCTTTTTTCTAAACCTATGATCAATGGACAAAACTTTTTCTAAAAAATTTGGTCATGCTCTCAGATTTCGTTATTTACATGTTGCGATGATATATTTTTTTTGAAAGCGAACAGTTAGACAAGTTATTAATATACAACTTAAGCAACAACAAAGTTGTGAGTGAAGGATATACTTCACTCAATAAATTTGAAAGGAAAGAAAAAAATGCAAAAAAATAAAAATAAAATTATGGCTATTTTGATTGCAGCAATCCTGACAATTTCTATGGGGGCATCAATGGTGTTGATACCACCTACTAAGGCACATACGCCCGCTTGGCAAATTCCGACTTATGCGTTCATCAACGTTGCACCAAGCCCGGCAGGTCTAGGCCAATCAGTTAACATTGGCTTCTGGCTAGGTCAACCTACACCCACGGCAGGCACAATTTATGGCGACAGATGGACAGGCATGACTATAAAAGTTACAAAGCCAGATGGCACCACTGAAACACTTGGACCGTTCACAGCTGACGATACTGGAGGAACATACTCAGCTTATACACCCAGCCAATTAGGCAACTACACCTTCCAAATGAGCTATCCAGGACAAACATTAGCAGGCATCAATCCACCACCAGCAGGCTACTCTGCCGCAGTAAAAGCGTATATTGGAGATTACTACCAACCCAGCACCAGCGACATTGCAACGCTAACAGTGCAGCAAAATCCAGTTCCATCAATTCCAACTAATCCGCTTCCAACAAGCTACTGGACTCGTCCAGTGCAAGCAGGAAACGGTATTTGGTCAACGATCACTGGAAATTGGCTTGGACTTGGTTCATTGTTTAGCGCCACAACCGGAATGTACAACGCAACTGGAAACTATAATCCATTCACAACTGCACCTAAAACAGCTCACATCATGTGGACAAAGCCTATTGCATTCGGAGGTTTAGTCGGTGGAGAATTCGGTGGATCTGACACGAGCAACTACTATTCAACAAGACAATACGAGAGAATGTTCCAACCCATAATCATCAACGGCATACTCTACTACGAAATGTACCCTGAAAGTTCACTCAATCCAACTGGTTGGGCAGCTGTAAACTTGAAGACTGGACAAACAATTTGGATCAAAGATTCCACCAATTTAGGTGGCGGTTCTCCAGCACAAACCGCACTAACCAGCACGGGCTTAGTTACAACACTACGATGCGGTCAACTACTCGATTATATGACACCTAACCAGTATGGAGCCCTGGCATATTTATGGAGCAACGGGAATCCTGTTGGAATCAATGTCCAATCCGGAACAACTACTTGGAACATGTTTGACGCCATGACAGGGCAATACGTTCTAAGCGTTGTCAACGGCACAGCGATGGGTCAGCTAACGGAAGATGACGGTGGAAACTTGATCGGCTACTATGTTAATGCAAGCACAGCAAACGCATACAACGCCCCAACTTTAAACATGTGGAATTCGACGCAATGCATAGTCACTGGAACCAACGGACTTGACGCATGGCAATGGAGACCAACACAAAATGCACAGATATCCTTCTCGAAAGGAATAATGTGGTCCATGCCACTAGCCACCAACATTTCAGGCGCGCTTCTAGCTTCACCTCTAGCACTACCCAGCGGCGCATACACAACAGGCGGCGCCACCATAAACAACGGCGTAGTATTCCTCAATTCTTTAGGCTCAACCGGAGGGTCAAGCTACAATTCGGGCTACATAATAGAAGCCGGATACAGTGCAACTACAGGACAACAATTATGGATAGTAAACAAGACCGAAACACCCTTCACTAGAGTTGATTTCTCACAAACTTCAAACGGAATCTTTGTCGAAACCAACCAAGACACAGCCGCATGCACAGGCTACAGCATCATAACAGGAGAGAAACTATGGGGCCCAATAACTCTTCCAAACGCAAATGCCTACAACAGCATCGGCAGCTACTACGGCCACGTCGCTAACGGTATACTTTACCTAAGCAGCTTCGGCGGAAACATCTACGCAATAAACATGAAAACCGGAACCATCATTTGGCAAACTGACACAAACATACTTACAGGCGACGCAGGTTCTGACACACCATATGGCGTTTGGCCTCTTTGGCAATTTGGAAACCCAGGCGCCATTGCTGACGGAATGCTTTTCCTTGGCGAAGGCCATGAATACAGTCCGCCACTATTCCGAGGAGCACAGCAAATAGCTATCAACTTAACCGACGGAAAACTAGTATGGAGCATATTGGGTTTTAACGTCGATGGTGGAACAGCAATTTCCGACGGAATCATGGTAGCAGAAAGCGCATATGATAATCAAGTATACGCTTATGGCACAGGACCAAGCCAAACGACCGTTACCGCACCCAGCGTTGGCGTAACAACCGCTACACCTATAACGATTAGCGGCGCAGTCACCGACATATCTGCCGGCTCAAAGCAAGAAGCAGTAGCAGCAAACTTCCCCAACGGCCTTCCATGCGTGTCAGATGCAAGCATGACGCCATGGATGGAATACGTCTACCAACAACAACCATGCCCAACCAACGTTACAGGAGTTCCAGTCACAATAAGTGTCCTTGACTCCAACGGAAACACTCGACAAATCGGCACAACTACAAGCGACGCTTCAGGCATGTTCTCCTTGACTTGGAAACCAGATATTTCAGGCGACTACACAGTTTACGCATCGTTTGCAGGTTCAAACTCATACTATGGATCTTCCGCGGAAGCATCGTTCCACGCCACCGAAGCAGCAGCTACACCAGCACCAACGGCAGCGCCTGTATCAAACGTTGCAACCTCAACTGAACTAATGTGGTACACAGTTAGCGCAGCCATCGCAATAATCATATCAATAGCCATAGCGACAGTGCTCCTTCTCAGAAAACGCCCATAAAAAATCTCACCCTCTTTTCTTTTTTTGGTTTTTAGAACTTTTATAGCAAAAAAAGATCCCTTGAAAATTAAACTCTTAGAAACTATGTATTGACCTCAAACAAAAAAGATTATGCTATCAGACTAGTTTTTTTAAATTCAAGTTCACTTAAACTAACAAACAATTCTTCCTTCAACCTTCTCGAAATCTGCCGCCCGCCCATCCGAAACTTAAACTCTTCAAAATGCCCCACACCCACACAAAAGAAAAATTACACAATTTTCTTAATTTTTTAAAAACCAAATTTGTCTTCAAGAAATCAACAAAATTTTTCCATTCGACATTAGCTATAAAATGTTATTATAATTAGATCTTCAATATCTTTTTGAGGGAAATTATTGGTTGATTATCTGGTTGGGACGGGTGGTTGGGCTTACTTTAAGGTTCCAGATAGACCCTCTTTGAAAGCTTACAGTGAAATATTCAACTTCGTAGAAGTCAACTACACCTTTTATGAAAATCCAACATTATCAACTGTTGAAAAATGGCGAAGAACGGTGCCAAGGGATTTCACGTTTTCAGTTCGATGCCATCAAGACCTTACTCATAAAATAGGCCTAAGAACAAGAGATGAAGCCTACGAGGTATTCTACAGAGCCAAAACTTATGCCGACGTTCTTCAAACTCCTTACTTAGTGTTAGAGACACCAGCTAGCTATATGATAGACGATGATGCGAGAGGGTTTCTCTCGACATTAAACCTTAAGGGTGTCCAGTTAGTTTGGGAGTACAGAGCGCAAATAACCCCGCAAGTTGCTAACTTAATGCAAGAATTCAATATAGTTCAATGCGTTGATTTGTCATTGAAAAAACCGAGCTTCAATTTGGAAGTAACTTATTCCAGGTTGTTTGGGAAAGGACAACAGAACATCTATCAATTCACCGACAACGAACTATCAGAAATTCAGCAAAGAGCCCAGGAAACCAACTCAAAACAGATAATACTAGCTTATCACGGGGTTAGGATGAATGGCGATGCATTGAGGTTTCAGCAGCATTTGAAAACTGGTGACTACCTGCCCGTAACTTCCGCTACTGGTGTAGACTCAGCAAAAGAAGTCTTATCGCAAGATTCTACTTTCCCCACGTCTAAAGCCGAACTAATCAAAAGTCAAGGATGGAAAGTTATAGACGTCAAACAAAACCAGACCGCTCACTTATCGGATTTCCTAAGAAGAATTCCAGACAAAAACTACAACCACTTAGATGAAGTCCTAAAGGAGCTGGAAAAAGTCATTGGCTGAAGATAACATTCTCTTGGGAACTTGCGGATGGAGCTACAAAGAATGGGAAGGCCCATTCTATGAGAAACGGGCAAAGCAAAGTAAACTTCGGGCTTACTCCAAAGTCTTCAAGACTGCAGAGATAGATTCAACTTTCTACCGTAACCCTTCCCCGGGAACGGTTATGGGATGGCTAAAGTATTCGCCAAGCGACTTTGTATTTACAGCTAAACTGCCAAAAACGATAACACACGACAACATGCTTGGACTAAAAAAAGAAGTCAAGTCTCATTTAGACGTGTTCTTGGACCTAATGCGACCACTACAGCTGGGGGGAAAACTCGCATGCCTACTCATACAACTACCTCCAAAGTACACCTACAACCCAGACAACCTTGAAGAGTTCTTCAAACTCCTAGACCCCACGTTTAGGTACGCAGTAGAATTCAGGAATATAACCTGGTTGCTTCCTCAAACTGTGACTTTTAAGCTCTTAGAGAAATATGGGGTAGCTTACACGGTTGTGGATGAACCACTTCTCCCACCTGAAATCCATTTAACCACAGATTTTGCTTATTTCAGATGGCATGGCAAAGGAGAAAACATCTGGTTCGACTACGAGTACAGTGAAAAAGAGTTGGACGTTTGGATCCCGAAAGTCCAAGAAACCTCAAAGCAAGTCAAGAAAGTCTACGGCTACTTCAACAACCACTACCACGGTTACGCACCAGAAAACTGCCTGCAACTGATCGAGAAGCTGGGGTTACTGTCCCCCGAACAGAAGAAAGCAAAGGCAAAAAACAACATTAAACAATCTCAATTAGGCTCATTCTTTAGCTAATACAATAACCTTCCAACGCAAAACATCTGTTATTTTTGACGCCGCAACCAAACTCCGAATATTGCAATCAATACAAACAAAGAAAGCTCAACAATTACTCTTGGATGAAAAACTGAAATCTGTAATTCTTGCAGGTTCAGCAGAGTATAAATGAGAAACCCCAACGGAATTAAACTAAGCAAAAGAAAAAAAGTGCCAAGGGTTCTTTTTGTTTTTATCATCATATTAAAGACTCAAAGATTTAGGATGTAAAAGAGTGTCAGGCTCTTTTAAGCTGAGTCAACGCCAAAAATCAAGCATTTGTTGCTGGAGTATCTGCTGTTTACGGAACTGTGTTTGCCATAATAAAATACTGACCAAACTAACCCCTGTTCTTGACAATCGTTGAATGCTTCCTAACCAAGTTGATTACAAACAAGCTTACGGTTGTTGCCACTGCGATAATTGCTACCGCAATGCCCACATATATGAGGGGGAACCCAGATGCCGTTTCAGGAGTTTGTGTTGGGGGTGGTGTAATATCAAAAGTTGGATTTGAGCTGGGCGAAGAGGTTGTTATTGAAATTGTTGGAGTTGGTGAAGGGGTTGCCGTAAATGTTGGGGTTGAAGTGGGGGTTGGATTGGGTAATGGGGTTGATGTAGTTATGGGAGTTGTTGTTGGGTAAATTGTAGGAGTTGGGGTTGGCGTTGGAGTTACGGTTGGGATGGAAGTCGGCGTTGGTGTTGGATTCGTTGTAGGTGAAGGAGTGGGTGTTGGTGATGCTGTTGGAGTTGCAGTTGGTGAGGGAGATAGAATTGGAGAAGGCGATGGAGTAGGACTAGGCGAAGGCGTAGGTGCAGGAGTTGGCGACGGGGAAGGTGTGGGGGAAGCGGTTGGCGTTGGACTTGGACTGGGCGTGGGTGTAGGATTTGGGGTCAAAGAAATCTTTGCCAGCCACGAGTAAGTGTTTGATCCAATTGTGTAGGTTCCTGCGATTGCATAATTTCCATCATTGCTTCTAATTATGCTTGAAAGTCTTGTGTCTGTAAATGTGTAGGACCACTGAGTGTTACCGGAAGAATCCAACTTCAATAGAGTGTTACCGCTTGTTACAAGATAGCCGTTGTCATCTGTCTGAACAAATGAAGAAATATTAATTCCGTATGTTTGATTCCATTGAATGTTTCCAGAAGAATCAAGCTTAACAAGTCCATATAGCCCATATTGGACATTTAGGTCTGTGTAGGAAGCTAAGAAACCACCATCATTGGTAGCGATAGATGAGCCGAAGTTCTTGAAAATTGTGTATATTTTATACCAGAGTTCATTTCCATTGGAATCTATTTTTATTAGTAATCCATTTGGCCCAGCACTTTGACCAAATAGAGCATAACTTCCATCGTTAAATCTTGACATGTCATAGAGATTTGAACCAGCTGATGATGTATTGTAGCTTGTTAATATTTTTCCCCATATTTGATTTCCTGAAGAATCGGTCTTGGTTAGCCAAGGATAAGATACCATCCCAGAATTCCAAAAGTAACCTCCATAAATTATTTCGCCATCAATTGATTGACTAAGAAAACTACCGGCATAATAAACGGTAGAGTTTGACCTAATTAGGTTTCCATTGTGATCTGTTTTTACAATATCACATATGACCGTTTGGGGTGCGCCAATATTATAGCCAAAAACTAATCCATCATCTGAGGTCTGAATTAATCCATAACCCCCTATGCCACGATAGGTACTAATAGGGTAGCTTTTAGTCCAAAGAAGACTCCCGGCAGAATCTGTTTTCAGAATTAATGCTTGGGGAGTGGGTAAGGGAATATTAAGTATAAATGATTGATTTGTTGATTGTAATGCATAGCCTCCATCGCTAGTTTGAACGAGATGGAAGCATGTTTGATTTGTTGGTGTACCATAAATGTTAGTCCACAAAATTGTATATGGATTTGCTCCCCTTCCTGTCTGTAAAGTTAATGTGAATGCTAAAGAACTAAACAAAAGTACTGCTAAAAAAGCAGTCCATATTCTCCTCAAGTCTGCACGCCTTCTCCAATGCTAATTAACGGTGCACGCTTAAAAGCTAGCACTAAAAACATTTCAACTGAAAAATGCGTAAACGCTTTAAAATAGTGCACTAACATAAAGATTAAGTGACCTCATGTTTGACTAGTTAGCTTATGATCATTCTTAGTTTCTGCTTCGATCGCTATAGCTTTTTTTGCTATTTGAATCGAACATCTGCCCAATTCAATTGTGTATTGTATGGGAGCCAAAGTGGATATTAGCTACTTATCTTGAGTTAATAAAGTTCTTATTGCAAAACGAATATCTTGGTTTTGAAGATTTAGAGTGGATGTTTGAGGTTGAAAGCTCCCAAATAAGCTATAACGGATTTCCCGTTTTCGAAGCCTTCTCCTTTCTCCTCGAATACGGATTAGCTGTTTGGAAGCCAACAAACAATGAAAACTCCGCTCCTAAAGGAGCTTTTTATTTCATCCATTGGTAGTTTGAAAATTCGATGGCGTCTAGTATTCTGGCTGAGAAGTCTTTTTCGTCGCATTGGTCGCAGTACATTACAAAGCCGTCGTAGGCGAAGAAGTACATGCTTTTGCGTCGATAGATAATTCTTGGCTTGGCAATGTCTACGAGTTCGAGGAATTGTTCGCGATCAAACTTTACCCTATAACAGCTTGAATTGCTTTCTGCAACAACCATGGAGGCTTCAACCATTCTTCTTCAACTATTCACAGTTACAATTAATTTAGATTTAAGAGTTGCCAAAGCCCAAGCACATTCTCAAACTTTGGGGGTTCTCCAATGACATATCGTCGCCCTGCTTGAATCTAAACTTTGGCTCCTGCAATACCTATCTAGGATTTTGCCCTGCAATGAACCGTTTCAAAGAGTCGATGAACTGGTCTTGGGCCACAATGTGGGAAGCATGCGCATCGGGTAAGATTAACAATTTTGAGGTTGGCAAAAGCTCGTGGAGCAAGTCTATTATTTGGGAGTTTGCACCAACTGAATCTTTACCCTTCACTAGAAGCACAGGTTTTTCCTGCAAAGTTTTTAGTCTTTCAATATTATCGGTGTGCTCCGCAACTGTGTGAATGCTAAGTAGGGAAATCTTTAGTGCATTCCAAACAGGCCAGCGTGGCATAGTTTTGGGGTCTACTCCAGGCGGAACTAATCCATTAAACTTTAGAAAAGCAACAAGGTCTTCTTCAATGGGTGGGTTATGGAAGGAACTGAAAATCAAGTTCATTTCATGTTCCTCTTCTGTTACGTTTCCTTTTGCCCTAGCTATCCAATATGCGGCTGGTTCAATTAGAGTTAGAGTGCGAATTCTTTTGGGGTAGTTGAGTGCAAAGTCAAGGGAGACTTCGCCTCCATGTGACCATCCGACAAGATGCACCTCCTCAAAACCTATCCTATCCAAAGTATTCTTCAGTGCTTCGCTTTCCATTCGAAGCGAATATCCTTCAGGTGGAAGCTGATTTTTTTCAGCTGCAGCCATGTTTAGGAGTTGGACTCGCGCGACTCTAAATTCTTTAGACAAGACTTCAGCATGAGGTTTCCAGCTTGCCCAACCGCTAAGCCCGCCTGGGACTAAAACAATCGGGGTACCTTGTTGGACTCCACTAATTTCAACTGGCAAAAGAGGAAAAGACAAAACGTCACCAGCATAAATGAGTGTATTCTGTAATAAAAAGAGCACGATTGGTGAATGCAGATTTTTTTAGAACTTATTGAAAAGCAGAAAACCAAAATGTAAGAAGATATTTAATGCTGTTTATTTTGTTGTCTTTCAACCCTTATGACATATCCAAAATAAAGCAATCACAGCATATTTTCACAATCTTTCTTAGAAGCTGCAAATTAGTTCATTATTATTCAAGGATTGTTGCGATTTAATCGACTAATCATTACTTGAGATTCATAATTAATATATAAAAACTTGAGTGATTGCTAAGCAGAAGATGAGTCATTGGAATATCCAAAACAAATACAACAGACAACCGTTAATGTTGCGGATTTAGGTTCTTTTGATAGACGAGGTCTTATTCGTGTATTGCATGTTGACGATGAGCCTTCATTTTTGGGTGTTTCTAAAGAAATTTTGGCAATGGAGGGCAACTTTGAAATTGACAATGCACTGTGCGTTGATGAAGCCCTAAAAAAACTGTCAGCTAAGCAATATGATATTGTTATTTCTGATTATGAGATGCCCCTGAAAAATGGTTTGCAGTTTCTAAGGGAATTGCGCAGGGGAAGAAACTACATCCCGTTTATACTATTTACCGGAAAGGGTAGAGAAGAGGTCGTTATAGAAGCTCTTAATTCAGGTGCCGATCACTACGTTAACAAGCAAGGCTCACCTGAAACAGTATACAGTGAATTGGCGCATTTAGTTTTTTCAGCTGTTGAAAAATCCCACGCTAAAATAAAAAGCGAAAATGATTCTTTAGCGTTCCAAAATGTTCATGATGCCATAGTTTCATCGGACTCAAACTTCTTGATAACTGCCTGGAACAGAGCTGCAGAAGATTTATTTGGGTTTGAAAAAAGTGAAGTGCTAAAGAAAAGTATTATGGATGTTTTGGGAAGAATTCAGATTGAGCCTACATTCGACGAAATATTATGCCAATTGAAGGCTTCTGGGCAATTTCAGGGCGAGGTAGTTTACCAGACCAAAAACGGACAGTTACGAAATGGAGAGCTTCACGTAGTCTCCATCCTATCCGAAAATGACAATTTTCTTGGAAACGTAGCAGTTTGTAAGGACATTACTGAACGCAAAAGAAATGAAGCATCTTTGAAAGAGAGTGAAGAAAAATTTAGGACTCTTGCCGAAGACTCCCCGAACATGATTTTTATAAACAAGAATGGTCAAATCGTTTATGCTAACAAGAAATTTGAGGAACTTATGGGTTACAAACGGGAAGAATCTTATTCAGAAACTTTCGATTTTATGTCGTTTATTGCTCAAGAATCCAACAAGGTTTTAAAAATTGCCTATTCTTCGCATATGAGTGGAAAAGAGGTTTCTCCATTCGAATACACGTTGATTAGCAAAGATGGAAAAAAGATTGAGACGCAAATCAATTCAAAACTCATTCAATACGAGGGAGAAAGCGCGATTCTCGGAGTAGTGACAGATATAACCGAACGTAAAAGAGCAGAGGAAGATCTGCGACTTTCAGAGCAGAAATTAGAATTGCATGTTGAACAGACACCTCTTGCAGTTATCGAATGGGATTTGGATTTTAAAGTCACAAAATGGAATCCATCTGCTGGTCGAATCTTTGGTTTCTCAAAAGAAGAAGCGATAGGTCAACACGCCAATTTTATTTTACCTGAATCTATTAGAGCGCAAATTAACGAGGTCTGGAATGCGCTTTTAGCTCAAAAAGGTGGAACTCGATCAGTAAATGAAAATATTACCAAAGAAGGCAAGAAAATTACTTGCGCATGGTTCAACACACCTTTAGTCGATTCTGCAGGTAAAACAGTTGGTGCTGCTTCACTCATAGAAGATATCACTGAACGCGTGAAAGTTAAGACCTCGATTGAAAGAGAAAGAGATGCGATCGAATCCGTTACAAAAAGCATCAACGCTGGTTTCGCGTTGATTAGTAAAGATTACCGTATCACATGGGCAAATGACTTCATACGTCGATACAAGGGTGATGTGGAAGGCAAATTCTGCTATGCCACGCTAAATACGTTAGATGCCCCTTGCCCGGATTGCGGTGTAACGAAAATCTACGCTGGACAAACAGAAGTAGATTCTCATGAATACTGTTCTACAACAATTGATGGCAAACCGTATTGGGTAGAAATTATAGCTACGCCAATTAGGGATAAAGATGGAACGATTACTGGTGCCTCAGAATTAGCAGTAGATATAACAGAGAAAAAGCAAAGAGAAAAAGAACTCAAAGAAAGCAGCCGCAAAATCGAATTAATGAACGAAAAGTTGCGTGTAGTGGGTGGCTTGACTAGGCATGATGCTCGCAACAAGCTAAGTGCTGTTAATGGATATTCCTACTTGATGAAAAAGAGGCATAAAGACTTGGCTGATGTTGTGGAGGGTCTTGACAAAATAGGTAAGTCAGTTAAGGAGGTTGAGAGAATATTTGAGTTTGCCAAAGCCTATGAGAATTTGGGCTCAGAAGAATTAACTTTCATTGATGTAGGCAAGGCTTTAGATGAGGCCAAAGCTCTTTTCTCTACTCCTCTTCCAAATGTAATCAATGATTGCCAGGGACTGATGCTGCTTGCAGATTCATTCATGCGTCAAATGCTCTACAATTTCATTGACAACACAATAAAATACGGAAAGAAGACCACAACCATCAAACTATACTATGAGAAAACCAGCGAAGATCAGCTCAGGTTGATTTATGAAGACGATGGCGAAGGCATACCGGTTGATAATAAATCGAAGCTTTTTAACGAAGGCTTCAGCACGGGCGGCAGCACTGGATACGGTTTATTCTTGACTAGGAAGATGATGGATATTTATGGTTGGGCAATCGAAGAAAATGGTAATCAGGGTAGTGGGGCGAGATTTGTTATTACGGTTCCTAAACTGAATAATGGTGGAAAAGAAAACTACCGTATCGCCCATAGTTAGGAGCATCGGCTTCATAACCGGCAATAAAACAGTCCAGAAAGGTCTTATTGCTCTTGAACGTAATGCTTAGGAGATATTTCGCTAATTCCAAAATAAACTAATCTAACTTAAGGATTTGATTAGACAAAGCGATTATAAGCGAGCACCAACTCCTCTCTTGTCGGTGACTAAACTTAAAATTAGCTGTAATGATGCAATCGGGGGACAGCTAAAATTACCTTAAATGCGGTTTATGGAAAACGCAAAAAACTTGTTCTAACCTCAATAATTATCGCAATAATCTGCATTTTAATGGTAACTGGAGTTATTGAATCAGGTTTGCTTTATCCAAACAAAGATGGTGACGTTTTGTCAACGCCGACACCAACTCCTGAACCAACCATAAAGGAACTCAACATAAAATCAACCACAAACAACGGAGTTGACTATTATCAAGCAGATAGCGCCTACGGAACAGTTTATGGTGGCTTTGGTAATGCGGGTGGCGTGTCAGGTTTAGAATGGGACAAAGTTATGCAGGCATGTGTTAACAGGTTAGGCGCCAATGGTGGCAAGATACTCTTAGCTAATGGAATCTACAACGTGATGAACGGAGTAAACGGGTTAAGCAATGTCCAAATTATTGGTGCAAATCCAGGTACAATTCTAAACGTTATTGCTCCAAGTAAGGTCGACGTTCCCTCAGTTTTCAACGTTTACAGCAATATCGTGTCGAATTTTGATGTAAAGAACATGACCATCATAGGCAATAATAATGCTTACATAACGACGGGAATCTACTTGCGTTCCACAAACAACTGCAATGTTGAAGGAAATATAATTAAGGATTTCAGAAATCGGGGCATTAGCTTAGATGGTACCGAAAATACAAATGGATTTTACAATAAAATATTGGGTAATTATGTGGAGAAGACTTATGCAGATAAAATTTCGGAATGTATTGTGTTGGGTTGTCAAACCCGAGCAGTTGTTAGCAATAATACAAGTGTGGAAAGTTTTCAGGGCGGTATCACGTTAAGTGGTTGCTTTGATTGCACTGTTATAGCAAACACTGTAATGGCAGCAGATGGTCAAGGCTTAGGGTATGGTGGTATTGATCTGGAAGCATCCTCTCACAATACGATTGTCGGTAACACCATATTATCTGGAACGTCTGGTCATTCTTCAGGCATTCGCGTATCACGTGTGAGCAACGATAACATATTTAGCAGCAACAATATTGACCTAAAACAACCAGATGGCACCACAGGCAACAATGGCATATGGCTGCTCAGCTTAAACGGCTCAAACATACTCAACCAAATAAGCAGCAACAATGTCAGCTATTCTGACGTAGGTATTTTCTTAAACGGCGCATCTGAGGATCAAAACAATGATTTCACATTTATCTCAAACAATCTTATTTACACATGTCGCCAAATGGCTATTAAGGTTCAATACTCCAACAATGTAACCATCGAGAGTGGTTCAATTAGAAATGCTGATTGTTTAATGTGGGGCAGAAGTGGTATAAATTTGGTTGTTAGTGATTATTGTACAATCAAAGACATCAGTTTTATTGATGAGCAGAATGGCGGACATGCTGCAGCAATCGGTATCGAGACATGCATGTATACTTACGTTTCAGGAATCGTTTGTCCCGTTAACGCAAGCTGGTGGTATGGTTTAGTTGAAGGCAGCGGTTCAGACTACACAACGGTTACGGCAAACAATACGCTGGAAGGCACAAAAGGCACAGGAATCAACGAACAGGCATTGGATATTCAAATAAGCGGTAACCACTCTACAAAAGACGTAACTAAAACCTATACTGTTACTGGCGCAGTAGATATTCCAGTCCTGCATAATTTTGGCACGGAACCTAGTAGCGTAACATTAACCGTTCGCAATGAAACCTCCAATACTGTTTCATGGAATAATGTAAGTGGTAACTTGGGCTATGTGCACATTGTTGGCGGGGATACTCTTCACAGTTGATGTTTCAGTTAAACTGGCAGAAGTAGCACCTAACCAAAACAACCACAAAAATCGTTCTTTAAATGGTTGAGTCACATTGATCGCTGATTCTAAAACCCTGGCGATAGAATTTGAATCAACGTTCAGTTTCATTTAAAGTCAGCCAAAGAATAATCGAGGAAAATAAAAAAAGGTAAGAGTTGATGGATTTATTCTATTTTCCATCTTTTAACGACTTTGACTGCAATGAAGGCAAGTAAGGCAACGATAAGGAATGTTATCAACGCTACCAAGAACTCGCCGACTCCGAATGGTCCTGCAGTGACGGTTGCCAAGTTGTTTATGCCTGGAATTGCATAGCCTATTGCGGGTAGCAGTAAGTCTTTGACTAACGCTTGAACTAGCGTTCCCAAGTATAAGGCGATGATGAATGCGATGGCTAGCCCGAAAATCTTGTATTTCGAGAGGAAGTCTTTGAATTCATTCCATAAACCTTTTGGCGGCGGTGGGGCTGGTGCTTTTTCAACGGCTTCTCTAATTTTCTTTAACTCTTCTAACATTTGGTCTTCTTTATCCAAAGTCATAACCTCAGAATTTGTTGTTCCACTTTCTTGGGGTGCTTTTGGTACAGCAGAATCTGATTCAATGTCCTCTGTTTTATCTGCAATTGAACCTTCATGTCCAGTTAAATCTTCAATTTCTGCATCGCAGCTTTGGCCAACAACTTTGATTCCGTTTAAGACTGATTCTTTGGTCTCGTAGCCTTCGCTGTTAGCAATTATCTCTCCATTTCTCGCGATAAGCCGGAATCTGTAGTTTTCAGATTTGTCTTTGTACACCTGAAATTTTGGGTTTGAGATTTTTGGTCCTTCAATTGTGGTGTCTTCAATTGGAGAGTTGCAGTTCTTCTGGATGCTTTTGATGCTGTTCTTGCAGCTGAAGTATTGTTCGTATGATTCTCCAACGGCTACTATTTTGTTGTTGTCAGCTCGGAGGCGAAAACGGCATTTGCCCGCAGCATCTTTGTATACTTGAAATTTAGGCAAATTTACCCCGAAATGCTATTTGAGTGCAAGTTGTACAAAAGGTTTGCTAAAGCTCATTGTGGGCAGAACCGCTTTGTCTCTCTAAAAAATCTATTAAATGTTATAACTTCTCTTCCACGATACCGAAGATCGGTCATTAACTGTTATCCCTTGATTAAGGAAATCGCGCATCAGTTCAAAATTAGTATGCTTAAACTCTCAAAAAAAATCTTTTAAGACGCATCGATTTATTATTTCCACAATTTAATCACGTAAATTCAACGGTTAAGAAAAATATTCCAACTGTTCTGAGTTTTGCTTTATACTGTGGCTTTTTTTCCT
>CAWIFU010000013.1:0-536962 GCA_963835475.1 Candidatus Bathyarchaeota archaeon | reverse complement strand
ACATCAGGCGATGACGAACTCTACGATGCCATCCTATTCACCCTGGGAACAACAAACGGGAAACTAGTCGCCAGTAGCACACCCTTCAGCACCGACTCAATGTTTTGGAGAATGTGCAACCACAAAGACTACACCGACTATGCAAGACACAATTTTAGTTGGCAAAAAGCTTTGGCTCCAAATGGTCCTTTGATACCGCAGATGGTTGAGAGGATTCGGCGAATGTTTGGAGATGACCAAGCAAGATGGCGACGAGAGATGGAAGCGGAGTGGGCAGAAGACGAGGACGTCTGGTTAGCCCAGAGCCTAATCGTTTCGTGCATCGGCACCCAAAAGAATTGTGACCAAGACCTCGAAGAATACGACGACGAAAAAAGTTACTCCGGAAACTTTTTCTTGGGTTTAGACATAGGTCAAGTAAAAGACTACACAGCCCTAACGGTCGTTGAACGCGTCGACGACAAAATCTTCCTAAGACTCCAAAAAATATTCCTCCATCCCACCACTCACGCACATGTCTTGGGTTACATCAAGCGTCTGCAAGATCAGTGGGGCGGTTTTGAGAAAATCCGTGTAGACTACACCCGCGAAGGACCCAGCCTAATCAAAGATATGGAAAATTCAGGAATAGAAAACGCCGAAGGCGTCAACTTCAGCGTACCCCGCAAGAGCGAAATAGCACACCTCCTAAAACAACGTATGCAAAATAAACAATTCTTCTTTCCACTCCTCACCTGGGAAAAACCCTACCGAAGCGACATCTGCTCCGAACTCAACGTTGAACAATTTCAACTACGCAAAGACGGCAACATAGGATACAGTCACCCAAACGGCACCCACGACGACGTATTCTGGAGCACAGCACTAGCCATCTACGCAACAGTCGAAATGGAGCCCGAACCATTCCTAACCATTGTACCTCGATAGAGCTTTTTGTCCCGAGTGACAATTGTTGCCGTATTGTTATGGCTACCTTTGCTGCGACCAGGCGAGATCGAAGCGGTCAAGGTTCATTACCTTGTTCCACGCCGCTACGAAGTCATGCATGAACTTCTCCTGGGAGTCCTCGCATCCGTAGACTTCCGCCAAAGCCCGGAGTTGGGAGTTCGAACCGAAGATGAGGTCGACACGGGTACCCGTCCATTTGAGTTCGCCTGTTGCGCGATCATGACCCTCAAACAAGTCTTCGTCTTTTGAGGTTGCCTTCCATGTTGTGTTCATGTCGAGCAGATTCACGAAGAAGTCATTGCTGAGCGTTTCTGGCCGCTTGGTGAAGACGCCATGGTGGGACTGTCGGAAGTTGGCATTCAAGACGCGCATGCCGCCAACGAGAACCGTCATCTCAGGAGCGGTCAGCGTCAACAGTTGTGCACGATCAATCAGCAGTTCCTCTGATGATACGGCGTATTTGGTTTTGAGATAATTACGGAACCCGTCTGCAACTGGTTCAAGAACGGCGAATGACTCCACATCGGTTTGTTCTTGCAGTGCATCTGTGCGTCCCGGCGTAAAGGGAACTGTTATGTCGTGCCCGGCATTCTTCGCAGCTTGCTCGACACCTGCGCATCCGCCTAAAACAATCATGTCGGCGAGCGAAACCATCTTCCCACTTGACTGTGCGCTGTTGAATTCTTTTTGGATTCTCTCAAGGGTCTGCAGCACGATCTTTAGTTGAGCGGGCTGGTTGACTTCCCAATCTTTTTGTGGCGCAAGGCGGATGCGAGCTCCGTTTGCACCTCCGCGTTTGTCGGAGCCACGGAATGTGGACGCTGATGCCCAGGCGGTTGAAACCAGTTCTGAGATTGTCAGACCAGAAGCAAGGATTTTGCCTTTAAGGTCTGCGATGTCCTTCTCATCGATTAGCTTATAGTCGACTGCTGGGATTGGGTCTTGCCAGATTAGTTCTTCCGCTGGGACTTCTGGGCCGAGGTAGCGTGTTCGGGGGCCCATGTCGCGGTGGGTGAGCTTGAACCATGCTCGAGCGAAAGCATCTGCTAGCTGATCTGGGTTCTCGTAGAAGCGCCTTGCGATCTTTTCGTAAACCGGGTCATAGCGTAGGGCGAGGTCAGTGGTTAGCATGGATGGCGCGTGACGTTTTGATGGGTCGTGTGCATCCGGTACTGTGTCTGTGCCTGCGTCACCTTTCGGCTTCCATTGGTTTGCACCGGCTGGACTTTTGGTTAGTTCCCATTCGTGGCTGAACAGGATGCGTAAGAAGTTGTTGCTCCACTTAGTTGGCGTGTTGGTCCAGATGACTTCTAAGCCGCTGGTAATCGTGTCATCTCCTTTGCCCGTGCCAAATTTGCTCTTCCAGCCGAGGCCTTGTTCCTCGATGGGGGCGGCTTCAGGCTCGGGACCCACCTGCGACGAAGCGCCAGCGCCGTGGGTTTTACCGAAAGTGTGACCGCCCACGATGAGGGCCACTGTCTCCTCGTCGTTCATCGACATGCGAGCGAAGACCTCGCGGATATCCTTGGCAGCAGCAACTGGATCTGGGTTGCTGTTTGGGCCTTCCGGGTTGACGTATATTAACCCCATCTGCACTGCGGCAAGCGGGTTTTCGAGGTTTCTGTCCCCTGAATAGCGTTTGTCACCTAGCCAGGTGGTTTCAGAACCCCAGTAGACGTCTTCCTGCGGTTCCCAGATGTCTTCGCGTCCTCCGCCGAAACCGAAGGTCTTAAATCCCATCGACTCAAGGGCGCAGTTGCCGGCGAGGATCATCAGGTCTGCCCAGGAGATTTTCTTGCCGTATTTTTGTTTGATCGGCCAAAGTAAACGGCGTGCTTTGTCGAGGTTGACGTTGTCTGGCCAGCTGTTGAGAGGTGGGAAACGCTGTGCTCCTCCAGAGGCACCGCCGCGACCATCACTCTTTCGGTAGGTGCCTGCGCTATGCCATGCCATCCTGATGAAGAGTCCTCCATAGTGACCGTAATCGGCTGGCCACCAACCCTTTGAGTCGGTCATCAATGCATTGAGGTCTTTCTTCATGGCTTCTATGTCGAGTTTCTTGAATTCATCAGCGTAGTTGAATTCCTTGCCCATCGGATTGGATAAGGGGGAATTTTGGTGCAAGATTTTCAGGTTTAACTGGTTTGGCCACCAGTCTTGGTTTGACGTGCCTCGCGCGCCTGAAGTAATCATAGATGTCTTTTTTTCAGTCATCTTAAAAAACGCCTTAACTCTAACTAGATATACGTGTTTGTCGCTATTATTTGTTAACTCAGCGGGTATCAATGCCTCTATTTAACGGGGTCAACAATTTTGGATATTCCTTCTTCAGTGCAATCATGCTTTCCGCCGATTTTTTTCTTAGCTATTGTGGTTTGAACCAATTGGGTTCAAATTCCGACGGATCAGCCAAATTTGCTTTGTTTTTAGAGTTTAACTATTCCTCTAGCCCATTTCTTTGCTTCATCCAATTCTTCTGCGTCTGGGTGCCCCCGCTTAACAAACCCCAAGCCCCCACCAAAACAGGTATAATGATTGTTGAGCATTCGCTGACCATTAGCATCTAAAGCGCCCTCTATTGTGTCGATTACGTTTTTTTCAGCTATGTTTCTGCCCCAGCCAAAGCAAGTCATGATTAACGCAAATTGCTTTTTACTGTTTAAACGCATTGTTTGGAGATAGCTGAGCAGATCATGGTGTGGTTGCCCCTTGTATATGCCTGTGCCAATGAACACTATATCATAATTATTGATGTTAACGGCAGAAGAATCGGAGGTTATCCTAAGGCATGGACAGTTGAGTTCTGATGCGATTGCTTCTGCGACTTTTCTGGTGTTGCCGCTTCGCGTTGAGTATACCACTACAGGTTTCACTTTTTCACGCCTCCAAGTTTGCGTTTTTATCTGCCAACGTTTCCACTTTTGGCTGGCTTCGGCTTATCTGAAGAAGCCGCCTACCAACCATCAGCGTCCAAACCATCATGAGCAAACCATTGATTGTCCAAACCGCAAGACCTAAACTCGACCCAAACAACCCAAACATGTTAGCTACGATACCCACGATGGCTACGGGTTTACTGAATGTTTTGCTTTTTAGCATAACAATGGATACTATTATGCCCGCCAGCGAACCGAGGATAAACGTCATAATCATGCCTGTTCCCTGTTCTGTAGCCATGACTGCTTGCCCCGCCGCCAAAAACATGGACTTCTGCACTTCTGAAGTGGCAATAGCATATTGGTTGCTGAGGTTGAGCATGGCAAGGGCGTTGTTGGAGGCGAAGTAGATGGTTGTGCCTATGAAGTAAAGTGCTGTGCCAATCGCCATGAGTGATTCGCTTGTCCGCCGGAGCGGAAAATATAACCCCATGAACATCAACACGCCCAGAGGGAAGAAGATGGTCTCGAATATACCCAGGTTTGCAAGCCCCAGGAGAGGATTAGTTTGCAGAAGCGTGAACCATTCTAGCACGCTTGAGGGTGTGGACGTTAGACCAGTCCCGCCGCTGGCTTCAATAGCAACTTCGATTAAGCTGAAAACTACGATAAGAATTGCTGCAACGCCGCCAATCTTGTAGAGGCTTTTCCATCGTGAGTCTACGGTTGTATCATTTAATTTAGACTTGAGTAGCATTGTCATTGTTTTTCATCTCGCCTTTGGATTTTCTTTTTGGGGTGATGCCGATTGTCTGACTGACCATGCAAAGTATGCCAATGCTAAGGATGCTATCACGACCAATCCTTCTAGAGTCGAATAGCCCAATGGAGCAATTTCTGGTTGCATCAAGTGTGTTTGGTCAGCGATGACTTGAAGAATGTTGAGGATAGCTGCAAAGATGCCAAGTCCGGCGCCGATGTTTTTGCGTTTATAAATCATTGGAATCGTCGCGATTTCAACAATTAGTATGATGACGAAGAATATCAGCCAGAAAGATGAAACGTCAGTTTGTGGGCGGGTTTCAAAGCCAATCGGTGGAGGAAACTCGAGAACAGTTAGTATAAGAATTGCAATGATAGTGGCAACCACTGCTTTTCTTGCAGAAGATAATGTTAATGCTTTCATTGGTTTTTCCCCTTCGATTGGTTGTCTTCAATGTTTTTTTGAATGTCAGTTTGGGCCAGATTTATTCTTAGAACACCCTTTTTCCCCGTGACTTCTAGGATTTCGTCTTCAGCAAAAGTCGCCGCTACCAATTCGCCGATGGTTCCTTCAACCAGCACGTTGTCGTAGGAGCCGTTGGTTAAGGTGACGTTTTTTAGGTGATTTTTTGAAGTGAGCTCAATGGAGAAGAAGCGTTCCTTGGTTTGATTGGTATTTGCCATATTTTTTCCTCAAAAAGGTATGGGTGAGAATGCAGATTACTTTTATTTGCGTTGGATGTGCAACAGTATACAGCGTTGTAAACTGGTTAGCATTGGTGATGAAGTTGGAGAACCAAGAAGGAATTGAGAAACTATACTTTGAGCTTGCAAGCGAAAGCAGATTTGCCATCCTGCGAGAGTTAAACAGAAAAGAGGGCAAGATGAAAGAAATCGCAGGCCAACTAAACTTAACCACTACTGAAACGTTTAGGCAGCTGCAACGCTTAAACGAAGCTTTATTTGTGCAAAAACAACCTGACGGCGGCTACACCATCACAGAGTACGGCAGATTCGTGCTGCAACTTTCCACTTCCTTTGAATTCATCTACAAGCATAGGCAGTACTTTTCCACGCATGACTTTCGACGGCTGCCATACCAATTTCAGAATAGAATAGGTGAGCTTTCTTCAGCATCCCTGGGAACCGACACTATGGAAAACATCAATTTAGCCGAACGCATCACGCGGGAAGCAGAGCAGTATATGTGGGGCGGAGGAGTGGAGCAATCGCTAAACATCAGCTCAATCCTTAAGGAAAGCATCCCTAAAGGAGTGAAATACAAGTTCCTTTTTCCCCAACGGTTTATTAATCCCAGACCATTGCCGCCCCAGATGGCAGGCGCTATCGAGTGGAGAAGCTTTGAGGACTTGCCAGTAAACATTGTATTAACTGAGAAAGAGGCAGGTATTAGTTTCTGTCTGGTCGGGGGAAAAGCGGATTATGTGGGTTTTGCAGGGAAAGATCCGGTGTTTTTGGGCTGGGTTAAAGACTTATTTTGCTATTACTGGGAAAAAGGAAAACGAGCATGACGCTCACAAGAGTTATTCCCAATACTTGAATGGCGGCAATTTTCTAAATTTCAACAAATTGTCTCCAACTAGGTAGTTTATCATCAGGGACCAATATACCCATTTAGGGGTAAGTGCGGTAGAGACCTAAAAACCATTTGGGTATGAAATTTTCCAAGGTCAAGTTTTGAGAGCTATATGGTCTATTTCTCTCTGTTGGTTCACCCTTATGGGAAGATCTGTACAAAAATCTTACTTTCAAAAATCAATTCTTAACTATTGACAAAGCTTAAATGCAGAGGGAAGCATAGTTAGAAATGTTGTTTCCCGATAGTTTTTGGGATTAATTATGAATGAAAATAACCAATCATTAACCTCGAAAATTGCAAGTCTCTTAAAGCCTGCTAATACCAAGGTTGAGAAATATTTCAAGAGCACCTCACAAGAGCAACTCGAGGAGAAGCTTGATCCCCTTGACTGCAATTTACCTAATCGGGTTCAAATGAAAAGTGGAATTTCTGAAATTATTTTTGTATCCGCAGAACGCGCTGAGAAATTTTCTGAGGCGGCAATTGAAAGCTATAAAGGAGCTGTTCAAGCTGCAATGCAGGTTGCTGAAACTGTGAACAGTTTACAGAGTAGTTCTTCAACCACTGGCCCAATTCAAGATAGTGTCCTAAAAAGCATAAATGATAAGATTTCACTTACAGTTCAATTCGTTCAATTAACTATTCAAAATACAAAGGAAGCTACTGATGCTGCGTTACATTCGGTACAGACAAGTGCTTGTCCATACAGTAGTCCCCCTATTGCTGAATCTAATTTATCGTGTTTAATAAATTCAAATCAACTGATAAGTCAAACATTAAATCAGGCATTACCCCAAGGGTCAGTCATTATTCCTTCTCAAAATAATTCATCAACAATTGGGACAACCGTGCCAACCTTAGCTCAAACAATTCAACAGGCAAGTCAATTAGCAATTCAAAATGCAAGAAATTCAATTAATTTATCCAATGTGCCACTTCAAAATTTGCAACATGCTCCTCAAATTTTGCAGAACCTCGAAAAATCAACTTTTGCAGCGCAACAAGCAGCTGATGTTGCTCAGCAAGTAGCAAACGCGGCTTTGCAAGTTTCTAATCAGACTTATTACGAATTAACCTTGGGGCAGAGATCAAATGAAAACATAAAAAAAGCAACAGAATCGTTACAAAATAAACAAGTACAAAAGGCTTGGGGACACTACTACGAGGCTGAATTAAATAGTTACTATTTAATGGATGAACCAGAAATAAAAACTCGTGCTTTATCAATTCTTTATAATTCTACGAAAAACCTCGACGACACAGAAAAAAAGACTGTTCAAGAATTATTGGGTAAAGCGCGACCAAATGACGGCATTTGGGAATTAAAAACAGATCTTAAAAGAGAAGAAGTAATTGCTGCGCGCAGGACAATTCAGGATCACTACACGGACAAGTACACCCAATTGGGTATGATTCTAAAGCAACTTCAGATACTCGGAACTATAGCAATCTTGCTTGTAATAGTATTGATTCCATTGTTGGCTTGGGGACCAACCACTGGTCTCACAGCGCACAATTTTAGTGCCCAAAATTTCTCAGCAACGAACTATGTAGCTGACAACTTTGCAGCCCAAAATTTCACAGCCACAAATGTTACAGCTTCAGGAGTTGTTGCAGCAGGAGCTATCCCCGTCAATAGTTGGTTTTTCTTAATTTCAATTGCAATTTTTGGCGCATTAGGGGGCACTTTTAGTGCAATGATAGCTCTCCCGAACGGTTCAACCGGAGATATTCCAGAGAGACTTGTCAACTCTTGGTTAACAATAGCTAAGCCCATTGTTGGTGCAGTAGCTGCAATAGCAGTGTTTGTTTTCTTGATGGGTGGTTTCATCCAAGCCTTAAACATTTCAATTTACGTTATTTTTGCAATGGCTGTTGCGTCTGGATTTTCTGAACGAGTTATTCTAGGTGCAATATCAAAAGTGGGGCCAGATGAGGCGAAAAAAACCTGATAACTCGCATCTTATTTTTGAAATAGAATAACTTCTTAATTCCGTTTTAAAACGTTTTATTCCAGTTCCTAAACTTTTTTGTGGAAGCGTGGTTTATTTGTTGTTACCCTTGATAAGCATTGAACTCGTCAAGATTTTGTCAAACATTCAAAAGTAGCTGAAAGTCTTTTATGGACAAGTAGACATTAGTCATTATGATTAATCAAAAAACAATCGCTCTGATCTTTGATTGCGATGATACTCTTTGTGAAGACACAACAACATTTCTATTAAAAGAATTAGGGATTGACGCGGTAAAATTTTGGTCCGATGTTGACATTATGGTGAGAAAAGGTTGGGATCCACCACTTGCTTACATGAGAAGAATGTTGAAGCTAACTCTTGGTGGTAAAACAAATTTGACAGAAAGTTTTCTGAAAAAAACAGGTGCAAAGCTTCCTTTCTTTCCGGGCATCCCTGATCTGTTTGATGAATTAAGGACTTATGTTTCAGAAATTGAAGAAGCAAAAGAAGCTAATATTAAACTTGAGTATTATGTTGTTTCGTCTGGATTTGAGCAACTTGTTAAAGGAAGCAAAATTTCACCCTACGTAGATGATATTTTTGGATGTACTTTTGAAGTAGAAGAAGATACAGGCATATTGTTATTTCCAAAAAGCACTGTAACCTTCACTGAGAAAACCAAATTCCTCTTTGCTATAAACAAAGGAATTTCTGGAGACGTTCTGAGGAAATCACCTTATGAAGTTAATAACAGTATACCTGAAAAAGATAGAAGAATACCTTTTTCTAATATGCTTTATATTGGCGATGGTCCAAGCGATATTCCTTGTCTTTCGGTTTTAATGAAAAACAGCGGATATGGAATAGGTGTCTATGGAAAAAAAACCATATCTAAAGGATGGCAACTAGCTAAAGGACAAAGGATGACAGTTGGACCCTACCCTTGTGATTATTCAATCAATAGTCCACTTAGAACAATGATTCAAAGAACGGTTAAGGAAATAGCCCTGAGAATAGTGCTGAGGCAACAACTTAATGACAACCAAGCACCTCGATATTAATAATCTGTTAATACTCCCTTTGGAATCTTTTTCTCCATTTTGTCTGAAGTTGAAAGTTATCTATCGCATATTGGCTTTCTAAAGATAATTTGTATTGAGCGCGTTATCTAAACGTAAATAGTAATGTTTTTTCGTAAACCATTATTTCCCCGAGTCGATGAGCTATGAATATAGACCAAATGTGATTCAATCGTTTTGAATCCGAGTTTCTTACCAAACTCGGCTAAGTCTTTTGCCATGTGGTCTACGTGACCAGATTGTTTCGCCGTTATGGGTAACGCTATACAAATAGGTTCGCCAATCGGTGCGGTTATTGGCGGAATATTTGGTCTGGGAGGTTATTTCTTGAGCAAGTGTCGATGAGGCGGCGCTATGAATTTCATAATTCGGGCTTACAACACGAGAAAGGCTGTCATTGTTCTCGGCGTTGGTATGGTAATAGCTTTAGTGAAGGCATAAAAAAGGCGAGGCAAATAGTGGTCTCCTAGCAGAAAAGAAATTTGAAGGCGAGCATAATTCTGTCCAAGAGTCAGTTTTTACACAATCTGGTTCAGGTTTGCAACTCGGTGGTTGCATCATTCCCTTAAGACTTATTAAAAAACTAAAATTATTAGTCGGTCCATCTCAACTTCGGACAAAAACAACTTTTGCCCAATCATTTTGGGGCAATTTATTCAAATTTTGCTCGTTCTAACATTGTGGTTTGAACCCAATTGGGTTCAAATCCCGCCTGGCCCACTAAAAGACATGACAATCCTTAAAATTAATTGAAGAGAAAAAATTTTCGAATAGGTTTTTCTGGATTATACCCGAAATTTCTTGCGCTCGCAGGTCCAGTCCCATTTGAGTCCAATACTTTTACTTCAGTCCCACAGTTCAGGCATTCTTTTGGAATGATAATCGGATTGCCATGGTCCCGGACGATAATAATCTCACGAGGTAATGAAGACGACATGCTTTGCTCAAAAAGTGTTAGCAGGAAACGGTTAATGCCCATTTGGTTGTTTTTTACGGGTATGACGATGGAAATGTCTTTTGTTGTTAGGATTCTTGGGGCTGAGAGTTCCATCTTTTTTTGGGGATTATAGCCATACCAAGTGTAATAGTACATTTCTTGAAGCGCCAGAGAAGGAAGTTATCACGCATTTGTAATATAAGTTCAATGAATCCGGAATTCAGATCAAAAGTGAGTCTAATTTAAAGGCTTAAATTAGCACTGAATTATAACATCAACTTATTATCTTGGTGAGAACGTGGTCTTGTTCAAAGTTACAAATGACGGTGTCAAGACAATTAACTTCTCTAGGCTCAAAAACGAAAAAGAGCTTCAAAGCTTGGTGGAAAAGAACCTTGAGGAAATATTTGGACTTACATTTGTTGATACCGAGTTTGTAGTTCAGCCTTTTAGGATCGACACTGTTGCTTTTGATCAAGAAAGTAGAGCTCTTGTCATAATAGAATACAAAGAGTCAGAGGACTACAGCATTATTGACCAAGGATATTCATATCTTAATTTACTTCTAAACCACAAAGGCGACTTCCAACTCGCCTTGGAAAGAAAACTTAACAAACAAATGAAGGTTGATTGGACACAGTCAAGAATAATTTTCATAGCAAAATCATTTAACGCATATCAATTAGGCGCCCTCTCTCAAAACTCACCCTTCGAGCTGTGGAAATATGTTCCTTACGAAGATGCAATAATCGAGTTTGAACAATTAAAACCAATGTTTACTCAAGGCGCAAGTATTCCAAAGAACAAAATTACTGCAGCAGTGGAGAAAGAAATAAGAGTTTACAATCTTGACGACCACCTAAAAGGGAGACCTGAAGAGATTAAAATTATTTTTGAGAAGCTCCAGGAGTCAATCTTAAGCTTAAACCCAGAAATCAAAGAGAAGATAATGAAAAAATACATTGCGTACGAACTGAAAAAGAATTTCACAGAATTTGTGATACAATCTTCTGCAGTCAAAGTCTATCTCGATATTCCAATTCAAGAACTTAAAGACACAGCGCATATTGCCCAAGATTGCAGTAATATCGGTCATTGGGCAACTGGGAAGACAAGGTTCAAAGTCCATTCAAAAGACGAAGTTGCCTATGCACTTGGATTGATAACACAATCATACGACAAAAACCTGCATTAGAAGATTAAGTGAAGTTATGTTGAATTACAGATTGAATCCATACCGCTTTCAGCTTTTGCGAATAATACAAGCTGTGGTGTCTTTATTTTTTCAATAGTCTTGGCTTCTTTTTGCAGTTTTTTAATAATTGGATCCGTGTTCTGACAAATTTGTTTGAACAGTATTTCGCCTTGTTCGGTTAGGAAATAATCGTATCTGTATGAATTATATCCGACTGAAATAGCCGTCTCCCTCAATAGTTTAACTCCAACTAAAGTATTGATTGTCTCTGACAATTCTTCGGAATATGGACCGTAAAAATATGATTTATAATTGAATGTAAAAGGGATTTTTGATTTGAATTTGAGAAGGCAAATCTCTTTTTGGATGCGAGTTCTACCTTCGATCTTTTTTCCCTCGTGAAATCCAAAAACGGCAATCAAAAGAGAAATGTCACTTTTATCAGTCAATTTTAATCCCTTCAATGATTTCTTTTAAAGTACTATTTATTTTTTCTTTCTCTTGTCTTCTTATCAGCAGTTTTGTTATTACCGCGATGGAGATGCAGATGACGAATAGTTGCCAGTAGTTGAGAAAATACGAGTTAGGGTTGTCAGAAGTAAAGTCTGAGTATTTTAAGAAATTTGTAAAGTTTGTTACCTGATAAGTCCAAGTTGGAAAACCGTAATTCCAAGAAGGAAAACCATTAATTGCCACACCAACACCGAAAAATGTCGTTGCTAGCCATTTTGTTACATCAACAGTGAAGAAAATCATTATGGCTACAAATACAGAATAAATGTTTAGAGTTTTTTCAACCGCATAGACTTTACCTTTCTTCTCCTTGTACACAAAGAATGTTCCTATAAGTGCCATGATTAGCCCTAAGAATAGGATAGTATCTAACAAAGGTGGATTATCATTTACAATAAAAATAAAAGACATGTTACGGTGAATCCAAACGCTCAGATTTTGAGTTGTTGGATTACACACAAAAGCTTCAAGCCAAATCGTTGAGACGTACATCGACATCGAAATAATAATACCTAAAATTGCTAAAGTTCTGAATGGCTTCAGCTTAAGCCTCTGTACAATTGCTATTATGATTTCTTTAATCCCTTTCATAATTTCATCATTGCGTATTTACGCAAAATTAAACCAATTTACGAACCCTCTTTCTCTTAAATTGTTCATTGTTTTTTCTTGACCAGCAATGCAATAGTGCTGATGGTAATTGCCGAAACAGCGAGGACTACTATTGCGTAAATGTAGAGAGGTGTAGGTGGAGGTTGTGATGTGGATGAAGGAGATGCTGAGGAGACTTGGGTTGGAGTTGGGGTCGCAATTGATATGGATGCAGAGGGAATGGGAGTCTGAGTTGTCGTTGTAATTGAAGTAGGCGAGGCCGTCGGTGTCGAGGTTGGTGAAGAGGTTGTTGTCGGCGAAGGTGGGGGTGATGGAGAAGGAGTTGATGTTGGGCTTGCAGTTGGAGTTGATGTCGGAGTAACGGTCGTTGTTGGTGTTGCTGTGGGTACTGGAGTTGGCGTGGGAGTTGGGGTAGGTGTCGAAGTGGGCGAGGGTATTGGTGTTGGTGTTAGAGTTGGGGTTGGGTTAGGTGTCGGAGTTGGAGGTGGCGTCACGAATGCGTCAAGTACTTGGATTGAGCAACCATAGGTTCTAATACCAAATCCGCCAGAACCTAAAGAACTATCTACAGTTTGAAGCACCTGCGTCCCATCCACATACAATGAAAGTGTGGTACCATTAACCACAGATATGAGGTTGTATGTGACACCTTGTTTCACATCTGCAGACGAACCAAAACCAACTAAATCTTTTGAAACACCATTTACCGTTCGACCAATAGTATATTGATGCCCCCAACAACCTAAACCCATCCAGTAAAAATTATCTTGGTCAACATATCGAATAACAATGCTCGATTCTGAACCAGAACTAATTATCGTATTCATCACTACAGCATAATCGGTATACGCAGTATTATCAGCCGTTATAAGAGCTTCATAATAAGCTGACCCCAATAATTTGTCGTTTACTTTACTCCAAGTTCCATCGACAATAGTCCAAGTTTTATTAGCCCAAGAAAAAGGAGTCGGAGTAGGCATAGGCGTGGGAAGCGGATTTGGATTTAGCGTTGAGGATATGTCAAGTACCTGTATTGAGCAACCATAGGTTCTAATACCAAATGCTCCAGAGCCCAAAGAATTATCTGTAGTTTGTAGCACCTGCGTCCCGTTCACATACAATGCGAGTGTAGTGCCAACGACTATGGCTTTGAGGTTGTATGTGACACCTTGTTTCACATCTGCAGACGAACCAAAACCAACTAAATCTTTTGAAACACCATTTACCGTTCGACCAATAGTATATTGATGCCCCCAACAACCTAAACCCATCCAGTAAAAATTATCTTGGTCAACATATCGAATAACAATGCTCGATTCTGAACCAGAACTAATTATCGTATTCATCACTACAGCATAATCTGTATACGCAGTATTATCAGCCGTTATAAGAGCTTCATAATAAGCTGACCCCAATAATTTGTCGTTTACTTTACTCCAAGTTCCATCGACAATAGTCCAAGTTTTATTAGCCCAAGAAAAAGGAGTCGGAGTAGGCATAGGCGTGGGAGATGGTCCAGGGGATAAAGCGACTTGCAAATAGACATTGTTTCCATTTAGAGTTTGACAAGGAGCATCAGGAGATTGAGCGCCATTAATTGAAAAACTGTTTATTGTACCCGTGGCATTTGTGACGGCATTATCATTTACACTCAGGAAATAGGATTGATTGTATAAATTGGGTACATAATTTTTGAATTCAGTAATATCAATGATAATTTCATTTTGGCAAAAAGGATACGTACCACCAGAAATAAATTGGTTGAAGTTCTTTGTTGCAATCTGGGTCTTTGGGTTTCCTAAGCCTATTCTGATAGAACATTCACCTCTTACATTATGGTTAATGCTGAAGGCAGCAAGTAATTCAGGCTTGTAGCCTATCATGTCATTATAGAACATGCAATATCCAATCTGCTGTTTCATTGTCTCATAGGAAATCCAATAAAATCCGTCAGGAACCTGTTCCCAACCGCCAACTCCCCACGAATTAGCAATTTTGAAAGCGCCATAATGGGTTGTTCCGTTTTCTACGTACGCGATATTGTCATCGTATCCGACTACTGTGTTTTCATGGTTTGGGCTTGGATTAACATATTTGTCTGTAGTCCAAACATCAGTGCTTGTTAGATTAGAATATCTATAAGCATCAATTGTGATGGCCGTCAAATGACCTGAAGCAAGCCAACTCTTCAAGCTATTTATCCCTTGATCATTACTAAGAGAAATAGTCTGAGCCCCAGATTCATTGCCACGATACCACGATGCCTCACTCCAAGCCTCTTTGGAGGGCCAGGCCGTGTAATTAGTCTGAAAATAAGGCATTTTTTCCCAAGAGCACATTCCAACAGAGCAAATAAGATTCATAGCATTATAAGGGGATAAACCTGCATCTAGGCCATTATTTTGTAAATTGTAAATGAATGCTGGACTCATTATTTCACTTTGATAGGCTTGAGTCGGATAACCAGGAACTCCCTTTATCCACGTTGCTGCGGAGACATTCCAATTATGTTCTTGAGCTTCTTGAAAAGTCTTCATATAGTACCCAACTGACCAAGCAACGCAAGATCCTTGCGAGCCTTGATTTCCGATTGGAGGAAACCATGGAGTTTTTGATTGATCAACGGTTGAAGGCAGACTAGCGTCAACATTTATTTCATCAATTGACCCCAAACTGTTAGCGATTTTGACCCACTCTTGGTCTGTAGGAGGACAAAAACCTGTTCCGTAACCATCAACGTTTTGAGTATAATTTTTACCTTCTACGTAAACGCCTATTTTGTTTTTTAGTGTATTAAGTTCGGAAGACGTGATTTTGTGTTCTATTACAGTTGCAGGGGATAGGTTACTTTGAGTTCGATGTTCAGTGGATAGAAGGTTTGCTGTAGCTTCCGGAATTTTCACTTCGAAAACCAGAAAATACGAGAACAACAAAACTAAAGCTAGTGTCACTCCAAAAGTTGTTCTCCTTTTCATATACCGTCCCTTGCCGTATATTTAGCGCCTATATACATTTCTTAGCTTAAAACTTGCGAAGACAGGTTTCACATGACTCACTATTGAAAACGAAATACTTGATTTTTTAACTTATGTTATCTTATGATTTAGAGGAGTTTGAAAAAGAGATGGAAATTTGACCAGGCAAAAGAATGATTTGGAGATTCAATTCGACAATTATTTTTTGTTGTTGTATGTTCTGATGATAAGATAAAACCTGAAAAACCTGTTCCTCTATGGGGTCCAGATTTTGGAAGACCTTATATCCCGAGGAACCACTAAGGTGCAGGATGCCACATGGAAAAGTTCTCTGTCTTAGACTGCGAAATCCTTTGGAACAAGAAAAACAAGATTCCCAAAAGTCACAAAACGGCAATAAAAGAAACGCTTAAAACAATGTCTGCCAGCATCCAAAACGCGATGAAATTTACTTCGGACAACGAACAAGGTATTGTTACTTATGCCTTCATTCCTGAGATAGAGACTCAAGAATGCGAAGTCTTCTATTTTCTTGAAGTTTACGTTGCCGGATATGAAGAAGAGCAGAAGTTTTGGCATGCAACCGTCAGGAGCAGATCAAAAGTCTGGGATGATGCGCATTTGGCCGACATTTACGATGAAAAATTTCGCTTGTATACAAGCTTGCTTGAGGAAGATGCGCAACCCGACAGTTTCACCAAATAAGGTCTTCCACAGACGGGAGGGTATAGAGTAAGTCTATTCAATATTCTATTTTTTATATTTTTTGTTCTAACCATTAGCTTAAACCAGAAAAGCCTTCTTCCCTCTATGGGGCCCAAATTTTGGAAAACCTTGGCGCATTCGAATTCTCTGGTTCACAGCAATATCCCCATGCATTTTATACACTTATACACATAAGCTTATAAGCGTGTATACACATATGTATTTATGTTAATAAGCGAACTCGAAGGGACAAAACATGAAACAAGCAAAAATTTGCCCGCTCGTTTATTCCAGAAGCAAAAACAAGTGACCAAAATTGGGCCGCATCAACATTGACATTCCAGACGAACTAGAAAGACAGCTCAGATTAAAAACGGTAGAGCAATTCGGAGGCAAAAAAGGCGACTTATCCAAAGCAATCCAAGAAGCGGTCAAAACATGGATCGACAAAAAACAATG
The DNA here is from genome assembly GCA_963835475.1 of Candidatus Bathyarchaeota archaeon. GTDB lineage: Archaea > Thermoproteota > Bathyarchaeia > Bathyarchaeales > Bathycorpusculaceae > Bathycorpusculum. Next base: position 520,346 of record CAWIFU010000013.1, on the reverse strand, counting down.
AAGCCGTCCCTCTTCAAATCCTAATAACTACATTATAAGAAGCCTATGTAAAAGGCCAGGGCAAGCCAGTTAGCCTGGAACACCTCACATGAGGATTATGGGCAATCTAGCTGCAAAATCCCTTTTTAGAACGTTATCCAAGCAAGCAACAACGCTTTCCTTACACTAAACCTGTGTCGGAATGTTTGAGTGCTATAGAGAAATAGTCACCGAGTAATCCAGTTCAAAAGCACATTATTATTCATAGCAGTTTTGTTAAGGTATAGGCGAAAATCATTGCCGAGTTCCAGCGTCGTTTTCAATTAGCTCAGGCGCATATAAAAAAAGAAAATGCTTCAAAAAAAATACATCGACAAAAGAGTCTATGTAATAATCATCAAAGACTAACAGACTTTTGCATCACAGTCGATATTTACTGAAATCTTATAAAGAAAATGAGTTGATTATGCTTTTGAGCGGCAGCTTCATGCTGCTTGCTTATGAAATTTAGGAAAAGAAAAATGCAAGGAGAAAAAATAAAGTGACTTCTATTTTAACCACAAAAATGCGGAAAACATTAGCGAATTCAAACAAAATCCTATCAATTACTGTTGCAATATTGCTACTGCTCTCATTTTTTCCTATAGTGCATGCTGCTAGCCAACCAACAACAGGAGGAACGGGTACACCAAAACGTGTTATGTTCACTGAAACTTTCATGAGCATTTCACCAAATCCTGCAGGCGTTAATCAATCTGTAACACTCTTCATATTCCTAAACTTGGACATACCTTATGTCACCGGTACACCCTTCTACGGATGGAACTTTACCGTAACTGTCACTGACCCATTGGGGCACACTACCACATTAACACCGCCTTATTCTCTTCCGAACGGGTATACCTACATAGGGTATACACCCACAATGATTGGCACATACCAGGTTCAAGCCCACTTTGCACAATTGAACCTGACTTTTACTGATACTGGAGCAGGCGGATTCACAGCGGGCCTTTACACTTTTCTTGCAAGCGATAGCCTGGTTAAGAACCTAACAGTAACAGATACTGAAGTACTTCCATGGCCTCAAACACCCCTTCCAACGGATTATTGGCAAACCCCAGTGTATAGTACCAACCTTGAATGGTACAGTCTGCTTAACAACTGGTTAGGCGGCGTTGGCGGCGGTGCGCCCACATCCACGACAGGTCCCCTTTCTGCACACATACTCTGGACAAAACCATTAGCATTCGGCGGATTAAGTGGAGGAACGGTATACGTGGATGGAAACACTGGATCGCCACTACGAGATGGAGCTCGACCTGGACTAAACTATTACACAGGTCTGCTCTACCAAAACAAGTTGACTTCATTCATAATCAACGGCTACTTCATCTATAACATACAGCCTCAACTTAACGCTGGAGTACGCTGCTTAGACTTACGCACAGGAGCACTAATCTGGGAGAATCGGACTATGCCAAACATAGCTTGCGCTCAAGTGAGCACGTTGAACATGGGCTTAGGATCAGGATCCTTAGCATACCTATGGTACGCCAATTCGACATCATCAACTTGGTTCCAAATCGACGCTTTCACTGGAAAAGAAATAGCTTGCTACACAGGCGCCCAAGCTTTCAATCCGATTCAAGGTCCAAACGGAGAAATACTAGTGTACACGCTTAACTCAGCAAACCATTGGCTATCATTATGGAACTCAACCTGGGCTATCCAAGCATCAGGTGCAACAAACTCTACACCAGGCATACTAAACCCCATTGCCTCATCATATACCCCCTACTCGACATACAGCCACGTCTGGGCTAACGGAGTCCAATGGAACGAAACTATTCCAGCGACATACAATTCTGTTCCAGGAAACAATTCCCTGCCCACATTCACCTACGGCCAATTGGACTATCAGGATGGCGTACTTGTTGCTGTCGGAAACTTCTACACTAGCACAGTAAATCCAATCTGGGAAGACGTAGGCTACTCTACCGACTATATGCCTATCACTGCATCAAATCCAAACGGAGGACAACTCTGGGCGGTCAACCGGACAAACATTGGATGGGGCGAAGGTGGACCAGCAAACGCTGGATTGTACACTTTCAGCGGCTACACATTCGGAAGCGGAGTATATGCTATCTTTGAAAGAGAAACCCTACGTTGGCACATCATCAATGTAAAGACGGGTCTTGAGCAAGCTGTAACACCACCCCTAAACACTTTGCCCGATGTTAGTGACTGGGCTTACTATGATTGGCATGCTAACATCGCAAACGGCATAATGTATACTGTTGGCTACTCTGGCCAAGTGTGCGCTTTTAACACTACTACAGGAGCAAACATGTGGGTTTTCAATGTTGGCGACACAGGCGTCGAAAATCCATTTGGCACTTTAGCCAGTTACGGCGGAGTAACAATCACAAACGGCGTCGTCTATTATGGTCCCACAGAGCACACACCGCCAACACCGATGTATCGAGGATATCAACTATTTGCCATGAATGCTACAACAGGCGAGCAACTCTGGTCAATCCCAGCATTCTTCACATCCATAGCACAAGCAAACGGAATACTTACTGGATACGATGGATACGACAACCAACTCTACGCTTTCGGAAAAGGCCCATCAGGGACAACAGTGTCTGCTCCCCAAACAGAAATACCGTTAGGAACAAAAGCATTGATCACCGGCACTGTTACCGATCAAGGACCTGGCGAAACATGCCTTGGAATTCCTGCAGCAGGTACTCCAGCAATTGCTGACGCCTACATGGGCAACTGGATGGCTTATCTGTATAAGCAGCAGCCAGAGCCTATGAATGCAACAGGCGTTCCAGTAACATTGACGTACACAGACTCGAACGGCAATACCTACACAATGGGCCAAACGACCAGTGACATAAACGGACAATACGCATTTGCCTTCAATCCACCCATAGCCGGACTATATTCGATCACAGCAACTTTCGGCGGAACCCTCTCATATTATAGTTCATCGGCGCAAACCCAAATGATCGTCGGTCAAGCTGCAGCTACAGCAGCACCAACAGTTGCTACTCAATCTGGCCTAGCAACATCCGCAGACCTGATGATGTACATAGTCGCAGCATCAACCGCCATCATCATTGCAATAGCAGTAGCCGTCCTCATCCTAAGGAAAAGACCATAAAACAACACAACCAAAATCATTTTCCCTTTTTTGTAAGGGAAAACGAAAAGCTTGACCGAAAAGACCGCTAATAATTCACCCTTCTTTTTCTATTAAATCCATTTCTACCATTGTATTTCAAACAGATTCTCTATTCAATTCGCACCCGTTCATATTAACAAATGTAGGAATTTATCCAAACATCCGCTGTCAACTCTGCAGAAGAATATATTTGGACACTAACAAACACAGTTTCCTCATCTCATATTCGCGCTATGGTGTTAAGACTGCCGGAAAGGAGTGCGATTTAGATCTGTTCATTCAAAAGATACGCCCCCAACCGAAATTTTTGGACTTGCTCTATTTCTCGGAAAACGGTTTTCACTCAAGACGAAACATACCGCTAAATCTGAACCTGCACGTTTAAGAACAGGAAGTTATTAGTTTAAGTTACATTTTTTAAGAAAAACGCACATATCATAATCTGGGGAACAGCCTATTCCAGAATACTTGTCACCCGGAGTTTATATCGAAGAAATAGAAACAGGTGCAAAACCTATCGAAGGGGTAAGCACAAGTACAGCAGGCATGGTGGGTTTAACTCAGAAAGGTCCGCTCAACCAGCCTACTCTTGTTACGAGCTTCTCTGAATTTCAAAGGTTATTCGGTGGCTACTTGGACATAAGTCATGGTGATTACCGTTTTTTGCCTCATGCTGTCGAAGGGTTTTTTCAGAACGGTGGCAAACGAGTCTACATAAATCGCGTTGCTGCCACAGATGGCCTGATTTCAGATGAAACTATTATAGGCAAAGACTCTGCTGAATCAAACCAGAGAACTGGGCTTTGGGCATTTAAAGGCGTCGACGAAATTAAAATCTTGGCAATTCCCAATGGAACAAACCAGAAAATCCAAAATGCTATGATTAAGCATTGTGAAAACCTGAAGAATTGCTTTGCCGTGCTTGACCCAAAAAAATGTGCGACTCTGGACGAGATTCGGAATCAGCGATCTCTGCATAATTCAGGGTATGCTGCACTGTATTATCCCTGGATAAAAATCCGGCACCCTGAAACAGAAGAAATTTTGTCTATTCCTCCCAGTGGACATATATGCGGCATATACGCACGAACCGACTTTCAACGCGGGGTGAACAAAGCACCCGCCAATGAAGTGATAGAAGGAGTTCTAGGTCCAGAACAGCAAATCCCCAAAGCCCAACAAGATATGCTCAATCCCCTTGGGGTAAACTGTTTGCAAGAATTTAGCGGTCGAGGTTTCCGTGTTTGGGGTGCTCGAACAACTTCAAATGACCCCCTTTGGAAATACATCAACCTTCGGCGCTTGTTTTTGTACCTTGAAGAATCGATTGAAAAGGGAACCCAATGGGTTGTTTTTGAACCCAATAACCAAAAACTTTGGGCAAAGGTAAACCAGACTATTTCACAATTTTTGACCTCTGTGTGGAAAGACGGCGCCTTGATGGGAACAACTCAAGAACAGGCATTCTTCGTGAAATGCGATCGCAACACAATGACGCAAGACGACATAGACAACGGAAGATTAATCATGTTGATCGGGGTGGCTCCAGTGAAGCCGGCTGAGTTTGTTGTATTTCGTATAGGTCAATGGCAAGGCGGATCCAAAGTAACTGAATGATTGAGGAGAACAAGATGTCAACAGTTGGAAGAGAGAATCCGTATAGAAAATTTCGATTCTTAGTCGAGTTAGAAGGTTTGATTGTTGGAGGTTTTTCGGAAGTTTCAGGTCTTCAGGCAAAGACTGAGGTTGAGATTGTTGAAGAAGGGGGCGTCAACAATTATGAGGACAAACTTCCCAAGAAAACAAAATACACAAACGTAGTTCTCAAACGAGGCATAATTGATTCGAATAATTTTTGGAAGTGGCATCAAGATGTTGTCAGCGGAAAGATAAATCGAAAATCGGGCTGCATTATTTTGTTAGACAGTATGGGAAATGAAAAATTGAGATGGCGTTTTACTCAGGCGTACCCTGTGAAGTGGTCTGGTCCAGAACTGAAAGCTGACGGCAATGATGTAGCAGTCGAATCTTTAGAGCTTGTTCATGAAGGAGTAAGTAACGCGTAAGAAATGCATAAAATAGGTTTGCTGAGGCTCTGGCGTTTTTGGAGGAAAGAGCGAAATGCAAAACGCTCTTCGACTATGGCTATTTTGTTAGTAGCTGCCAGAGCCTACTCAGCCCCATTTTTCCTCTCCATTTAATTTCTTTAGGACTAAAAAAGGGGAAAGTTTTTTTTAGTTTAGTTTTCTTTACGGTCGTTTTCTTAGCGTTAGGATTGTTATGGCAAAACCGATAGCTATAGCAATAATGATTGCAACAACTCCAGCAACGATGTACATTTCAGTTGGTGGCAAACTTATCTCTGGATATGGAGATGTCGTTACTTGTGGTTCTTGTACGTTCATATTTGTCTCTGCGTTTGATGGCCAGTAGCCGTTGGTGCCTGCGAATTTAGCTGTAACAGCATAATCTCCTGGAATGTTTGGAGTTGTCCAAGTGTAGTGGAATATGCCGTTTGCATTGGTTGTCGCATTGCCGATGTGGATGTTATTGCCGTTCGGGTCGGTAGCGTCTATTGAGACTGGAACACCGATAAAGTTCGTTGGAAGTGGTCTTTGCTGGTAAACATGTTCCATCCAGTCTGTCATGCTATCGTCAGATGCAACTGGGACTCCATTCGGAAAGTCTGCTGCTTGCGCCGTCTGTGTTGTGCCAGTTGAAACATCCATCACTGAACCTTGTATCACTACGCTATTTCCTGCAGTGATGCCGGTTTGTGGTGCTTGGACTGTAGTGGAGCTTGGTCCTCTGCCTGTAGTGTAGATTTGCATGTCGTAACCATTAAGGAATGTTGTGAAGCCATCTGCGATAGCGGGGGTAGCCATGCTGCCGTAACAAGAGAGGGTCCAGACTTCTTTGCCTGTGGTAGCGTTGAGAGCAACTACTCTTGCGCCCTTGTAAATCGGGTCAGTTACGGTGTGTTCGTTAGACATTAAGTACACTAATCCATTTCCACTAATAGGTCCAACGTACATCGGATATTCACCGTAAGGAGAAGATAAGCTACTCGTGCTGTTGCCATCGCCGCCGTTTCCGTATGTCCATAGTAGATTTCCGTTCGTATTGTCGTAACAGTAGCATATACCGCCCATTCCGTCAAAGTAAGAGTTGCCATAAGCTAATGCGCCCGGTATTCCGTAGCCGCTTTCATAGTATTCCAATCCAACCATCGGTTCAGTTGGACCCCATATCTGCGCACCTGTTTCTAGACTGAACCCAACCTTATTGCGGGTTTCACGATAGCCTTCAACGAAAGTACGTGTTTGCCAATCAACTCCATGAATAGTAACAGTAATGTTGCCTGCTGGCGGGTCATAGTTACGCATCCATAGTATCGAACCCACTGCACCCTTAGATGCGTTCAGGTTGACAAGGAACAGTGTGTAAGGAGCTTGTGCGGTGCCTGTTCCGGTTGACGATAGACCAGAAGGTAGAGAGCCGTTTCTGCAAAGCATAGCATCGTTAAAGTTAGCTGCAACGACAGTAGGCCCACCAGATATTGTGTTAGCCCAAGTAACTGAAGTGTTCCAATCATAAGTGGTTTGGGCACCAAGGTTTGTCGGGTACACGGTAGTGGAGTTCATCGGTATGTTTCCGTTGATTGTGATTGAGGAACCGTATGGGACTGAGATGGTTGCTCCAGCGGTACCAAGCGTTACTGGCGGGAGTGTTGCTGTTGTTCCTGCATAAGGAATAGGAACTCCTGAAGAGGAAACGAGGGCTCCATTGCTTGCGTTTACTAATGAAGGTGATAGACTACCGCCCATAGTGTACGGGTTTACATCGTATTGCCATAGATGTGATGAGTTCCACTGAGCCAAATACCACTTCGGATTACTGGTAGTTCCTGCGTTTGCAAAGACGTACCTTAATTGTTCGCCGCTTGGACCCATAACTGCGGTGCCTGTGGGAACGCCAGTTACATTGAATAATGCCTTTCCAGTCCATGCATCGAAAGCTTGTGCAAAGTTAGTTGTGAATAGTATAGGTTGGAAAGCTCCATGTTGTTCGCCGTTCCACAGGTTGTAGTTGTAAGCAAATGATGGTGCAGGCATAGTTTCTGAAGTCCAAACAACTTCTCCTGTCCGCAGATCAACGCAATAGACTGGCCCACCACTGCCTCCAGTAAAACCTACTACGCCCTTGTAGTACAGGTATCCATCTACTATTATCGGGTTGCTGAATCGACCAATGTAGCAAGAGCCTTCGAAGTAGGCAGTTCCTGGAACTCCAGCGTACTGGTTTCCTCCAACAACTCCGCCTGCTGAGAGGGGCTTTGTCCACATTATGTGAGCAGTTAGAGATGCCACTGAATCGCCATGAAACACTGTTGAGCTAGTATAACCATTTACGGGCGGTGATCCTGACCCTAGCCAGTCAGAGGATATTGTCCACCAATCAGTGGCTTCACCGTAGATAGGTCGTGTCCAGTAAGCAGTTGGCAGTGGAGTGCTACTTTCTGCAGCAGGAATTGGGTCTGATTGCACAGTAAGTGTTGTTACTGTAGAGCTGGGTAGATAAGTGTCGTTGACTGCTACTGATCCAGCATAATATTCGTATTGGGCATAGTCTTGTCCTGGGAAAGTAAAGTTGAAGCTGTATGTGCCGACTTGTGTTGGGGTGTAGGAAAATGCTTGATTAGATGTTGTATCCATGATAACATCAAAAGTCTTTTTTTCGGTTGTACCGTCGGGCGCAGTAATAGTACACTGGTAGTTGTGGAACCTGTAGTTGTTTGATGTCAATGCTGCGCTAGCTAGTGTAACCCGTTGTTCCAACAATTGCGCTTGTTCCACCGACTGCCCCAAAAACAGGAAGAACCCACATGTAGACTGTAACGGACTGACCGACACCTATTGGGTCAGGGGCTATAAATATGGTGGCGTATGTTGGAATCTGCCATGCGAGGTGTATGCGTACTAGCCATTGGTATAAGCATCATTGAAGCTGACATTGAAAGCGATAACAATATACAAATCGCAATAGCTGCAATTTTATTTTTTAGTATTTTCATTCTTTTTCTTTCCTTTAATTTTATTCAAAGTTGTTTATCTTTTTTTTCAGGTAATAAGATTGGCTCACGTATCGTGAGTAAATGTTTTATACTAAATCCTTGGAAAAAATTGGGTTGACATGCATTGCAAAAGATTGACATTTGCATTTGCCATTTTTCTTCTCTATAAAGAAGAAAATAGAAACCCCTCAGCTTTCCACTTCTATATAGATTAATGGAGCAAGGTTTGGTCTATTGATCTGCAAACAAATCCTATAAGCACGATCAAACAAAAAATACTAAAAAACAGATATTAAAGAAGACACGAAGCAAACATCGATACTTTGGAATATGAAAAATAGGACAAAAATACAATATTATTCAAAAGTAATATGCGATTGTTTGTTGCAGACTGTTGCAGATTATGGGAAGGTTAAAAAAATAAAAAGGGAATGTTTGTATTTGTTTGATGTTTTTAAGGTCGCTTTCTTGTGACAAGCAATGCGAGCATTGCGCCGACTACTGCGATTGCAACAATAATTGCTGCTACACTTGGTAGTAGGTATGTGTCAGCCGTTGATTGTATTTGCGCTTGGGTTGGTACTGGTGTTGCTACTGCTGCGTCTACCGCAAACGATGTTTCTGCAGATGATCCATAATAGGCCTTGGTGCCTGTGAAGGATGCGATGACGGTGTATTTGCCGGTGATGTCAGGTTTCCATTGTAAACTGTAGGTTCCGCTTGAGTCACTGGTTGCGGTTCCGATGTAGCGGTAGTTACCGTTTGAGTCAATGACAGTAACGTATACATCGACGCCTTTTACGTCGGCTGGTTTGTTCTGTTGCATGTAGACGTATTCCATCCAGGCTTGTTGATTTGCGTCAGAGACACATGGTACGCCATTGGGGAAGCGGGCTGCTTGTTCTTCTTGTGTTGTGCCTGCGGCGATGTCTGTGATTGTTCCTCGAATTACGAGGCTTTGGCCTTGGGTAATCCCTGCTGAGGGTGCATCCACTGTAAGTTGGCTTGCACCTTTGCCGACGGAGTAGATTTGCATGTCATAGATGTTTAAGTATGTGAAGTATCCGTCGGCAACAAGGTCGTTCTGGCCAATGTACATTCCTGAACCCATTCCTGTAAGGGTCCAGATTTCTTCGCCTGTTGTAGCATTTAAGCATCGGTATTCTGCGCCTTTGTAGAGTGGTTGGTCTGGTGAGTGCTCGGTTGTTCCAACGTAAACTTTGCCGTCGGCGATGACGTCTACGAATACTGGGTAGTGACCGTAGACTGTGTCTGAGCCTGAACTTGTGCTGTTGCCTACGCCACCTCTGCCATAACTCCATAGCAAGTCGCCGGTTACATCGCTAAAGCAGTAGACTATACCATCGTAGCCTGCAGCGTAGAGATTACCGTATGCACTGAGTGTGACTCTTCTTAAGGTATCCCATTCTACTACGGGGGTTTCTGAAGTCCACAAGTGGTTTCCATTGTCAAGGCTGAAACCGTTGAATTCTAAAGTTTCTTTGTCTTCAGTGACGAAAGTGTTTGCGATTGAATCAACTGCCACAATTGTACGTGTCACGTTGCCGTCTGCTGGTGCATAATACTTTGTCCACAGAATGTTTCCTTTAGTGTCTTGGTTTATACTTACCGCAGTTATGTTTGCTCCGTATCCTTGTGTTCTTGGACCAGTTCCTAAGCTGCCTTGGATGAGGAGTAATTTGTTACCGACAATGGTATCTCTGAAGATAGCCCAGCCTTGTCCTGTAATTGATGACAAAGATACGTTCCAATCGTACATGTTGGAGTTAGTTGCATTGTATGTTGCCGTTGGATACCAGTTGCTTGCTCCAATCTGACCGGCTGTGAGTTGGGTATATTTTGATGAGTTCCATTCGGTTAGGTAATACTGGGGGTTTGTTGTAGTGCCTAGGTTTGTCAATGAGTAAACTAGGTATTCACCTCTAGGGCCTGCTGCTGATGCGCCAGTTGCCATGTTAGCTGCTAAAGTAGCAGACGCAGCTGATCCTGAAGGAACGTTGGTAAGGTTCAGTCCAGTGAGTACGCCTGTTCGAGCATCGTATCCTCTCCATACTGTGCCGAGACCAGTGTAAGCGGTGGTTGTTGCGATTAGCAGACCGTTGGGTAGAACTCCGTGTTGGTTACCGTCTTCGAAGCCGTACAAGTAGCCAAAGGATGGTACAAGAGAAACACCCGTCGCTGAACAATTTATACGCCAATTTTCTTTGCCTGTTTGCAGATCCACTGAAACGTAGTCTCCGCCGCTGCCAGAGTTGCCGTATGGTTCTTGATAGAATAGGGTTCCTTGCATGATTATAGCGCTTGAGAATCTTGGATTGTATGAGCTGCCGGTGTAGTAGCTTTCACCTTCGTTCATTGTTGAGTTTCCGCCAACAACTCCTCCGAATTGAATTGGCTTAGTCCACATAACGTGTGAAGTTTCTGGTCCTGACCCGTCTTGTTGGTATCTGGCGTAACCTGCACCACCAGTAGCGGTTGCTCCTGTGCGGATGTAGGGTCCGTTTAACCAGTTGGATGCTATTGAGAACCAGTCGCTGTTTTGGCCATTTATGGGTCTATTCCAGTATTCCGTTGGAAGAGCAGCGCTTTGTGTTACATCTTTGATTGGTTGATCTTGTACTGTTAGGTAGGTTACTGCTTGTGCGGGCTGGAAACTGTCGCTATTGAAGTCACCAGTCCAAGTGTATACTTGTCCCGGATAATTGAAGGTCAATGTGTAGTTCCCTAATGCGGTGGGAGTGAATGAGTATGCTTGTACACCTGTTGTATCTTGGACGACGTCAAAAGTTACAGTTGATTTTGTGCCGTCTGGTTGAGATATAGTTAGTGCGTATCCATGTCGACGAATGTCGTTAGTTACCAATGCTCCTAGTAAGGGCGTATCAACCCACATGTAAACGTAAACTGGCTGACCGAGACCCACTGGATTTGGGGCAGCGCTTACGTAAGCATATGACTTTATGCTCCAAGCGGGAGTGTGTGCACTAGCAGTCGATAAAGCGGTCATAGGAATGACCATTGATAGCATTAGAAATAGTGCGAATATAGAATATGCTTCTTTTTTTGAAAATTTTTTATTGTATAGATTCGTTTTTTTTTCTCTCCTCTCATTTATGAATCAACCAAGTACTCGAAAATGGTAATAAGGCTCACTCACTTATCGTGAATACAAAAAAACGTAAATTCTATTTGAAAAAAAGTAAATCTTTCAGACATTTGTCGATTGAATGAAATGTAAAATAAGGATAACATTAAAGCGCCATATAGAACCTATAAAGAAGCAGTATAACCAGCCTTTTTAGTTTTATTTAGTTTTAGTATTTCATGGAGTTTTAAGTTAGAAGGTTTGCTGAGGCTCTGGATCAAATCTAGGAGAAAGAGCAAATGCAAAAAGCTCTTCAGGTAGCTCCTGGGCGGGCAGCGCTGGAGTAAAGCCAGAGCCAACTCAGCCCTTCCAACTTTGCCGTTGCAAAAATCTAAATAGTTTGTCATTGGGTTTTCTGAGGCTCCTGATTTACTTAATTTCTTAAAGAAGAAAAGAAGAACTGAAAATTCAAAAACGATGAATACAACCACCGTTATTGCTGTTCAGAAGCGTACTCAGCCCAGTTCTAAATGCCCTTAAATTGTAACTAAAGAAAAGAGGGAAGATGGATGTCATTTCGTTGTCACCTTTAGGGTCGTTTTCTTAACACAAGTAGCGTCAATATGATGCTAACTATTACTGCTAAAAATAAGCCTGCGATTGCTGGTAGGAAGTATGTTTCAGACACTGAAGGTGGCTGGGTGAGTTGTGGTGTTGGTGTTGTAGCTGATTCTTGTACCGCGAAAGCTGCTTCAGCAGATGATGACCAGTAGCCTTTGTTTCCTGCGAAGGTTGCGATGACTGAGTATTTGCCCGAAATGTCAGGTGTCCATTGTAAACTGTAGAAACCGTGTGCATCAGTGGTTGCTGTGCCAATGTTTCGATAGTTGCCGTTTGAGTCAACAACGCTTAACATAACTTCTACGCCCGTAAAGTTTGTTGGCAATGGTTTCTGTTGATAAATATAGCCCATCCAGTCAGACATAGATACGTCCGATGACACTGGGACGCCGTAGTGGAATCTTGCTATCTGCTCATCTTGTGTGGTTCCTGAAGAAATGTCCATTACTGTGCCGCTAATGATTACACTTTGACCGGAAATTGCTGCAAGGTTTGGAGCTGACACGGTTGTTGCGCTTGCACCTTTGCCAACACAGTAGATTTGGTTGTCATAGCCGTTTAAGGTTACAGAGAAGCCGTCTGCGATATAGCCTGTATCTAGAGCTGCGCCTGGTCCACCAGCTTCAGAGGTGACATCGTTTAGTGTCCAGATTAGTTGTCCGGTTGTTGCATTGATAGCTTGCTGCTGGGCATTTCTATACAATGGGATTTCAACTGTATGTTCAGTAGTTGTTGTGTATACTATTCCGTTACCGATAGCGTATATTGACATTGGGTATGAACCAGGAACTTCAAAGCCGCTTTGTGTGCTGTTGCCTACGCCGCCGTTACCGTATGTCCAGAGCAAACTACCAGTTTTCAGATCATAACAGGACATTACTCCTCCGAATCCGTCGTAGTAGAGGCGTCCGTATGCATATGCTGCGCCGTTTTCATTTCCGCCGCTGTTGTATCCGGAATTGTAGTACATAAGTTGGTTTTGTGATTGGTCCCCAATTGGGCCCCATAGTTTCTGACCTGTTTCCAAGCTGTATCCTACGAATTGCATAGTTTCCTTATAGAATTCAACGAAGACACCGCTTGTTGGATCGCTGTTAGCGGGTCCACTGTAACTTACTGTTATGTTACCGGATGGTGGTTGAAGAGTATTGCTCCAAAGTTTGCTACCGATTGCTCCTTTGGACGCATTAAGGTTGATACCGAAGTATGTGTAGGGTGTTTGTATGGTGTTAGAGGGCATTGAACCGCTTCGCGCTATCAGCAAGTCGCCTGCCCATGCTGCGACTATAGTAGGTGATGGTGTAATAGTGTTGAGCCAGTCTAAAGAAACGTTCCAGTCATAAGTGCATAGTGTACTGCTGAAATTTACAACATTTCCATAGATTACGTAATTGTTAGTAGCGGGTTTTTCTGGGTCATTGCCTGCGACGGCACCTATTGAGGGTTGTGTTACGCTAGCATACATTGCTTGGGTTGAGGTAATGCTTGCTCCGGTAGTTGTAGAGTAGTTGTAAAGTGTTGGTGAGTTAACAACTGCACCTGTCCAAGGATTTGCAACATTTTCCCAAAGTCTTGATGAATTCCACTGACTAAGATACATAATTGGACTTGAAGTGTTGCCAAGGTTAACCAGGGTGAGTCTTAGTTGTTCACCTGCTGAACCTACAACTTGAGTGCCAGATGGAACGGCAGTAACGTTGAAAAGCGGATCTCCAGTGTATGCATCATACGCTTGCGCAAAGTTGCTTGTGAAAAGTATTGGTGGATATGTTCCGTGTTGGTTAGGGTTATCAACATCATAGACATAACCGAACGATAACGCTGGTATTACAGGGCTACTCCAAATGATTTCTCCTGTTCGCAAATCTTGGCAGACAGTTTCTCCACTAGTTAGACCTGTGAAGGTAACTGGTTTAGTGTAGTATAGGTATCCATTGATTATTATCGTATTTGTGAATCTACCATTGTATGCGGAGCCTTCGAAATTTGTGCTACCTACCGGAGGAATAGTTCCTCCCACGATTCCACCAAAATCAAGCGGATACGTCCACATAACGTGGCTGGTTTCTGGTCCTATGGCGTTTCCTGGTGGAACGTTACAACCTGCTGCACCAGTACCATAACCTGCTGATCCAGTACCTAGCCAGTTTGAGGAAATTGAGTACCAATAAACGTTTTCACCGTATATTGGTCGAGTCCAGTAAGAGGCTGGAAGCGGTAAAGGGTCAACGTTTGTGATTGCTGCCTGCTGAACAGTTAGGGTTGTTGATGCGTCACTTGGCAGGTATGTATCGTTTATGTATGCGGAGGTTGGCAGATGTGAAGAATCATTAACGGCTTGTCCCGGATAAGTGAAGTTAAAGTTGTAAGTTCCTACTTGGGTAGGGGTGAAAGAATAGAACTGGTTTGAGGTAGAATCCATTATGTTTGCAAAGGTCTGTGTTGTTACGGTGCCGTCTGGTGCGGTTATGGTAAGCTTATAATTATGGAACCTGTAATCGTTTAATTTCGAGGCATCGGCATAAGTGTTGGCTAACCACATATAGATAGTTGCTGTTTGACCGACGCCTATTGGGTTAGGCACAGCCTGCACATAAGCAAACGTCGGAACCTGCCATGCGGGTGAATGCGCACTAGTAGTTGGCAAAAGCATCGTTGAAGCACCGATTGAAATTATCAAAAAAATAACAATTGTAATAGCTGAGGTCTTAGTTTTTAAATTCATTTTTTTCTTACTCCTTATTTTGTGAATAGCCAAATTGCAGAGTGAACTAATAAGCCTCCCTCACCTATTGTGAGTGCAAAATAAAAGTTGTCAATGTGAGGAAAAAACAAAAATAAGACGTTATCTAAGAAAGATAACAATATGTCGTTAGTAGCAGAGTTTGCAGTTGAAGTTGTTTCCGCAGTTTTATGCTTTGTTCTAGTCAGATTTATGTTTAAACCATATGAGCTCACAAAAGAGGGCCGCTATCTTGGTTTACCACTCGGATTTGCTTTCTTTGGCATAGCAGAAGTTTTTTTAGCGATTGGCATCTTTGAGTCGGTTAACGAATTAAGGTTTCTTTCACTGGTGATAAGAACATTTGCGTTTGTTTTTTTGGCAACAACATATTACTTTTCAAAGGAACCCTCAAAAAATAGCCGCCTTTTTTGGGATACTGCGTTTAGTCTGCTAGTTGTTGCACTAACAACTTTATCGCTCTTGGCGATTCGGGGTTCCGTAATTGGTATTCAGGTACCCACAAGCTTGAGTGTATTTCTCCGAGTGCTCGCCTTGATTTGCATTTCTTACATAAGCCTTCACACTTTGAGAAGTCATATACGGGCTCCTGAGCCAACCACGATATGGATTCCTTTGGGATTTATTCTTCTCGGTATAAGTCAATATTCCTTATTAATTTGGGCTGGAGACGAAAACTATGCCTACGGAATTGCATTTGTAGGAGCCATGGTGGCTAGATTAGTAGGCCTTAGCGTTTTCATTGGTGTATCTTACTTTTCACTTCACAAAAAAAAGAATGGAAGTATAGATGAAAAAAATTCAGCGTAGAGATAGATTAAAAATCTATGGTGATCTGTTGTCTATGCTTAACGCTGAACATAATAATGAAAACATAATTTTAACTCGAATTCAAGTTAAAATTAATGTTCCTTTTGATCGACTGAAAAATTACCTATCTGAACTAAATGATCTTGGCCTAATTGAGAATGAGAATAACCTTAAACTCACTGAAAAAGGCAAACAATACCTCGAAGAGTATGAGAATGTCCTTGATTTCATGAAGCGCATGGGCATAGCTTATCGATAAAACGAAAAACAATGGCTGGTTCCATAGAGCTACAACATACACTGATTTCTAGCCCACTATAAGAACTTCAATTTCCTTAAGACCTTCTTAGAAAAAGAATTTAGAAAAAAAATGGGAATATTGTTTATTGATTTTTTTTGTCGTCTAAGATCGCTTTCTTAGAACTAAGATTGTAATAGCAAAACCAATGGCGATTGCAACGATTATGGCAACTATTCCCGGTAGAAGGTATTGGTCTGCAGCAGATGTGGATGCTTGTGTTGGTTGCGGAGTCGCGGCTGGAGCATTTTCAACGTTTAAGGCTGTTTCTGCGCTTGAACTGTAATACGATTCCGATCCTGCGAAGCTAGCTACAATGGTGTACTTGCCTGGAACATCAGGCGTGAAAGCCACACTATAAAGACCTGATGCATCACTTGTGGTTCTTCCGACTTCGTGGAAGTTATTGTTTGGATCAAGAACACTTAATACAACTTCGACGCCGGTGGCATTTGTTGGCATTGGCTGTTGCATGTAAAGGTATTCCATCCATGCGGTCATGCTATCGTCCGATATAGCTGGTGAACCCTTCGCTGGAATTCCCTGACTAGTTTGTCCTGGAGATTGGTCAGTAACAGTACCCTTCACCAGAATCTTTGCACCCAGCGTTTGAGTTGTTTCCGGTGCACTGACAGTGGTTGCAGATAGACCCTTGCCGTAACAGTAGAGCTGATTGTCATAAGCATTTGGCATTAACAAGTAGCCATCTGCCAAGGCGCAGTTCGGTTGGTTCGTGATGACAAAGCTGGGAATATCCCATATGAGTTCCCCTGTAGTTGCGTTTAAAGCGTATAGCTTGGAGTTTTTGTATAGTGGCGGACTGTATACGTGGCCTCCGAGGACGTAGATTTTTCCATCAGCAGCAACGGCTAAGTTGTAGAGAGGATACACGCCGTAGGGTGTTTCCAAACCGGCGTATCCAGTGTTGAAGGTCCATAGCTTGGCCCCTGTTGTAGCGTTAATTGCGTACACGTATCCACCCAAGTCAGTCATGTAAACGGCGCCATACGCGGCAATGAAGCTCTGACTATAGTAACCGTAGACGTCATTGGTGTTGCCAAGTGCGATGGGACCCCAAAGAACCTGTCCTGTTTTTAGACTGATGGCTCTCCACGACATCGTTTCCATAGTGAATTCGTAGTAGACTCCGTTCGAAGCAGCGGCGGCCGGCGCCATCCTGGTATACGGCGTTATACTCCGCCATATCGGACCCCACAATAGTGTTCCGTCAACTGCGCTGTAGCCTGCCTGAACCGTATAATCGCTCATAAATTGAGAGAAACTCTCCGGTGCACTCGTCAAAAGCAGTACATCACTTGCAATTTTAGCAATGTTCAGAGTTGGACTGATGTTTACACTGGTTCCATTGGGTGCGGTGACAGTTGTGACCAATGGTTTTGCCCACTGTATTCCTAAGTTCCAGTCAATACTTGCTCCTTGGGGAGGAGCCCAGACCCAAGAATTAACGCTTCTCCCTGATTGGTAGTTGTATTTCATGATAGCTAATGTTGAGTTCCACATTGTCAGTTCACGAGTGGTACCGTTAACGTAGTAACCTATTAGGTTCCCCCTGTCATCCGACGCAAGCGTCGGAATCAGAGCAATCGGCACGTTAAGACCAGCCCTTATCGCAGCTGTGGTTGTAGGTGCGTTGACTACGTTAAGTATCCAGTTTCCTGTCATTGCATCATACATCTCCCATGTATTATTGAACTGGTAAGCTCCTGAGGTTGTACCTGTATAGGGTGATGGCGGCAAAGCCCACAAGTATGGGATGCCTCCATACTGGTTAGGATTTATGATATTCAAAATTTGACCAGTTCTCAACACTGATGTGGTGTTCTTAGTCCATACTTCTTGTCCCGTGCGTAGGTCTACTGCGACCCAGCCCATAGTGTTTGCTGTGCTGCCCGGAACCAGATTGTAGTAGACTATGCCGTTTATGATTATTCCACCCCATTTGGGTTGGTACATATTGTTTGAATTGTAGTTGCTGCCGTATTGGGTGCCGCCAAAGTCTCCTCCCATGATGCCTCCAAAGGAATATGGTTTTGTCCAGAGTATGTGAGCGCTGTTTGGTGCAGTGGTGTAGGGATTGAAGTTTGCAGTATTGTTGTAGTAGCCTCCTCCTGCTCCTCCTCCTCCTGATCCAAGGGTGTATCCAAGCCAGTTTCCGGCGATCTTGTACCAGTCAAGGTTCATGGCGGGGATTGGGCGCTGCCAGTAGCTGGTTGGAAGCGGAGTGTTCGGCGAAAGCGCTATTGGATCTTGCTGTACAGTTAACGACATTTCTGAACTTTTGCTGGATGCAAAATAATCGCCAACGTAGACAGGGTTTTGGGTGCCTACGAGTGGGCTTGGGTTAGCGCCTGCTAAGGTTTCTCCTGGGAAGTTAAACACGAAACTGTAATTGCCAAGTGTTGTGGGTACGTATGTAGTAGCTGACCCTCCTGCGGCGTCGGATGTGAACGGTCCCAAGGTTTGGGTGGTTCCGTCAGGCTTGGTAACTGTAACGGTGAAATTGTGCCATCGGTCACCATATTCTTGATAGGCTGTTGGCGGAACTTTGTCAAGCCAAAAGCCTATGTATGCGGTTTGGCCGATGCCCACGGGGTTGGGCATGACGCTTAGATAGGCCCACGTAGGAATGGTCAATGCAGGAGTATGCGCGTTAGAAGTTGGTACTAAATCTATTGAAGCTCCCATTGAAATTGTTAAAATTGCTGCAATTAAGATAGCCATATTTTTATTTTTTAGTTTTTGCATTTTTCTTTCCTTAATAAAAGTTGTATTGAGCGAGAAGCGGATGAGCCCTCGCTCAACCAAATAGCATTTGGTTCCAAGTTGTATATAAAATGTTGCAAAACGTGCCCAACAGACAACAAGTTACCAATTTTAAGTCAATTAGACCCAGTAGTGCGGTATAATCTTAAAAAACAACGAGAGCTAAGTAGAAAATCGCTATTTGTAACTGGAAAGGGTTCGTGGCAGAAAACCTGATTCAATTTAGGAATTAAGGGGTAAATGGTTCTTCTTTAAGCTGGTTATCTTTCACTTCTTCTCACGGGGTCTTCTTGTTTTAGGTTCTCGAATGCCATCTCGAAAGCTTGAGCTATTAAATAATCCTTCAAACTCTCAGTCTGCTCCCGGGTTAACCCGTACTCTTTCTTATGCTCGAAAGCATGCTTCTCGATTGCCTGTCCAATAACTTGCGCATCAATCAAAAAAGGAAATTCATGACCACACTTGCATAGAATAATAGGCAAACAGTTGCTCTCGGTTGTCATCTATTTTTCTCCCGTTGATCATGGTTTTTAAAATTATGGGTTGCAGACGCCTAATCTTTCTTTTCCGCTTTACTTATGCCTAGCAAACTTTGTGCTTAACTCTTCCAATTCGAAACTAAAGCCCGATTGATTACAACGTTGCTCAGACAAATCCACACCGCTCCAAGTGATTCTCATTAACAGCGCGATTGAAATAAAAGCTGATTTAACAGAAAAATGTCAAAGTGAAAAAAGGCAAGACCAGGGGACTATTACAACTAACACGTTAACCCTTAAGCACTTAACAATAAGACGACTCCTTTAAGCCCTTATTTAGCAAAGTTTTATCCGTTGTTTCGAACAACAATTCTATTATCACTTTTCAGGGAGGCGAACTTATGGCAAAATGTCCCACGTGTGGTAAGGAAGTCGCTCCTAAGAAATCTTGGAAGATGGCTGGCAGACCTGACAAAGCAGGAAAAAGAATGGAACTAACAATCGGCCTGTGCGAGTGCTGTGGCAAAACCTTCAGAACGACTCTCAGCAAGCAGAAAATCTGATTTGCTGAAAAATCAATAAACACTCTCTATTTTCTTTGGATTTTTGTTAGGCAACTTTTGTTCTTCTATCTGATTGAGTTATTGAACGGTATTTTCCACAATACTTGTAGGGACCATAAATGCAGGTTTCACTATTTATCTCACGGAAGCTACAGACTTTCCGTTTAGGGCAACCGCCAAAAAAGGTATGGGATAATTTTACAACTGATTTCAAGTCATATTTCCTGAAGTCATCTTCACTTGATGAAAAATTGTTTTTGTACTCTTAAGGAGTATTTCAATAATTGACATGTTTCAAAACTAAACCATAAAAAGATAAGACGCCTATGATAAGGTGCTTTAACAGCTAGAATAGCTTAACCCAGGGCGCACTTTTTCTAAAATTAGTTCATGGTTTAGTTGCGGGATCATCCTTAGGAAACGTTTCTAGTGTTTTTCTGTTGTACAGTTTCTCTGTTAGTTGAAATATTGCGTTTTTGGGTATATTTCACGTATCGACTTGTTTTTATGTTCGACACTTGGGTCGTTTGAGAGGGTTTGGTATGCTTGCGTTATGTGCGAGGGTTTAACAGGCGGCAGACGCACTATGAAGACATACGAGATGTGTCTAAAAAAGGACATATTGTTTACTCGTAGAACACAACAACAGGCGAAATAAATGAAAATGAACAACAATTATCAAAAAGAAGTTCAAACAAAACTCACAAAAGGACTCTTAGATACAATCATTCTTCAATACTTAGATCAAGAATCCATGCATGGATACCAGGTCATTACCAAAATCCGCAAAGGATTCGGAGTTTACTTCGGACCCAGCACCATCTACCCCTTATTGGGGCAATTGGAGAAAAAAGGCTACGTGAAAAGCGCCTGGAACATGGATAGCGAAAGGCCCCGAAAAGTATACAGCCTGACAACTGAAGGAAAAAATATTTTAAACTTCAGCGAAAGCTCCCTAAACCTCATCTGCAAGAATATGGATAGCAAAACCCAAATTACGACAACCCAGCTTATCCCAGCCTTGAACTTTCGTTAATGAAACCTATGATTACCTCATGAGTAGGGCTTTTATTATTTCATAATTTCTTCTTAACGAGGTCCAAGACTCCTTCAATTAAATATCCTTGAATACAATTTTACTTTCACATATAGCTGAAAAGTAGTCGCGTTTTTGATGTATATTTCTGCATGTTAAAAATGCTTAATAGGCAAAATTACACGCGCTATAAATTAAGCATACAAGATTTTGAGATTATGATTCAGTTAACTTGGTTCATCTTGCCTTGCACCATTCTTTTCCTAGTTAGTGTAATATCATTTTATTACTGGTTATCCATATTGGCGGGTTCCTTGGGCGTTTTTTTAATTGTTGGTTTATGCATAAAGGTTAACAAGATTGATAACAAGAAAATTGACGCAATTGGGATAATTGAAGATTAAAGTTTTTTCTTAGTTAATTATTTTAGCTGTTCTGCGTAGTTCAGTTGTAGATCTGTTATTAGTCTTCGCATGTGTTCTGTCTCTGCTTTTTCTAGGTTAGGCTCGATTTTGTCCACGAGTGAGATTATGCAATCTATGGCGACGTGGGCTTTTGAGAGGTCTTTATCTAGTTTGTTGGTGGCTGGATTAACCTTTAAGCCTATGTAGCGCCATGCTTTTTCGCTCAATAGCATGATAAACACTTCAATAAGCTGGTTAATGTCTAAAGAAGATATGTCAACTGGACTTGGTTCTTGCTCTTTCTTTTCAGACTCAATTGGCGTCGAACTCAACTAAAAACACCTTTCCCATTTAAGCTGGTTATATGTTTTCAAGCATTTTAGCCTTTACTTTAGTTCCCTGAATAGCTTAGACATTTAGAGAACACATACTGCGAAACGTTTGACTCTTGAGCTAAAAAAGAATTTATCCTTGACAAATATATTATAGGGGGTTAAGGGCTGTGACCCGTTTTCTCTTGGTGGGCAAGGGAGAATCACAGCCTATAACCCTTTTCACAATCGGCTATCTTGGTTTAAAAGACTTGCCTAAATCCCCTAAAGGATTATTCAAATTTTTCGCCGCACATAGGTTTTACTTGGATATTTCTTAATGCTGTAACATTACAATTCTTGTTAGCAGGACATTTTTGGCTCTCCAAAATGCAAATACATGCAGGCCCGGCTCGAACTAATTATAATCAAATACCAAAAAATGGTTGTGGATAAGCATATAAACTGAACGAGTAGTATGTGATTGAAATGGAGCGGAATTGTAAATTGGAATTATCACTAGAAGATGCAAAAAAGATCATATCAGATGCTGAAGCAAAGGCAAAAGAGATTGGCGTTAAGATGAACATTGCAGTTGTAGATGTTGGCGGAAACCTAGTAGCGTTTGAGAGAATGGACAATGCATGGTTGGGCAGCATAAACATCTCCGAAAGCAAAGCTTTCACAGCAGTTGCCTTCAACATGACAACTGAAGATTTAGGCAAAGAATCGCAAGCTGGCAAATCACTGTTCGGTATACACACAACCAACAATGGAAAGATTGTGATTTTTGGCGGTGGCATTCCTCTTTCAAGAAAAGGCGTACTTGTCGGTGCTATCGGTGTGAGTGGCGGAGCTGTCCCTCAAGATATCGAAGTTGCAAAAGCCGGCGTAAAGAACTTCAAGTAGAGGATTCCCTAAAATTTTCTTTTTTTAATTTAGGATGATTTACGTTTGACAGAACCTAGCCTAAGTAGAAAATGCGTTGCAGAATTCATTGGAACATTCATTTTAGTTTTTATCGGTGCAGGAGCAGCTGCAATAACTGTTTTGCTTGCAAACGGTGAATCATCCAAATCCAGCTTTATGTCAAGTGGCATTGGGGCTCTTGGTGGTTTAGCGGATTGGCTATCTATAGGTTTGGCTTTTGCTTTTGCAATTGCCGGAGCGTTCTACATGTTTGGACACATTTCGGGATGCCACATTAACCCAGCGGTAACGATCGCGTTGTGGTCGGTGAAGAGGATGCCTGGGAGAGATGTTGGTCCCTACATTGTTTCTCAGTTAGCAGGCGCAACTGTAGCAAGCATCTCCTTTGTGGGCATTGTTGGTACCCGTGCGGCAACGATTGGGGGTAGCGGTGCAACTGCCTTATTCCCAGGAATAAGCTACCTGCAGGGACTTTTCAATGAAATAATAATTTCGTTTATCCTAATGCTCGTTATCATGGCGTTGGCGGTTTATGAGCGCGGATCTAAACCATTTTCAGGCTTGATGATTGGTTTAGTAGTGGCTGCGGGAATAACAACCACAGGCAACATTTCAGGTGCCTCATTTAATCCTGCAAGAACCTTTGGGCCTTACGTTGCAAATACTTTGTTTGGAGGATCAAACTTTTGGATGCAGTTTCCAATCTACGTTATTGGCCCTATATTTGGAGCACTGCTTGCAGCATTTGCTTATACCTACTTGACTGAAGCTAAAGCTAATTGAAAACCCCTTTTCTTTTCCAGATTGTTTCTTCGGTGAAAAGCCTAAATAACTCGAGTTACCTGACAACCCTTTGGTCAAGAGGGAGGCATTTCAGCCCTCTATATTACAAGGAACTTAATCTAAAGTTGTTGACTAAAGAGTTTTAAACATAATCTTTGTAATTAGGGACGGAGAAAAATAATGACAATTCACATTCGACGAGTCTTAATCGAGGCTCTAAAAGCACGAGAAACCTCTCTTGTGGAACTATCTCAAGCAATTTGTGCCACAAATGGGGTTGAAGAATGCGATATCGTGGTAACAGACGTTGATGCAAAAACTGAGACAATAAAACTCACTGTCAGGGGCGCCAATATTGAATATAGCGGAATTGTGAGTATCTTGCAAGAAAACGGTGTTTCAGTTAAAGGTGTAGATGAAGTTAACGTGTCAAAAGTAAAGCAGATTTCACAAAGACCAACGCCTTAAGTGGTGCTCAAAAAAGTAGGTTTAAAAGAAAACCTATGACGAAAGCGAGCACTCCAAAGGCCACCATCCTTAACCCTTTTTTATAGGGATTTGTTTTTCCGATTCGTCCCATGTAAACCCCTGCGCCAAATAATGTGCTAAGGGCGAGAGCTACAGAAATCCACCCAGCTACATCTAAAGGCAATATTCCTATGGCGACAAGGATAAAGGGTGTGATCGTTACAGCGCACGAGAACAGGGGTGTTGCAAAGTTAATTAACGTAGCAATTATTATGGTGTATTTGGCAGTTTTGTGGATGCTTGTATCTTTTAGGTCAGTGAATAGTGCTTTTTCGAGATCTGCGATTTTTCGTTCTTGTTCTAAGCTCTCAGCTTCATAGACGCTTACGCCCGTTGAGATGCCCAAGGCAAGACTTGTTGTGAGCATAGTGAGTATGATCATATTCAAGCCAGCTGCTACACCAGCAAAAGCTGAGCCCACGATTATTCCAAGCAACATAAAAGTAGAATCAAATAATGTGTTAATGAAAAACCTACGAATTATGGGACCAACGCTTTCATGTTTAAGCGTTTCTCGTAAAGTTTTCAAACGCTGCATTTTTTTCGTTAGTAACCAAGTTTAACGCAGTAATAAGTGCTCTGCTTTATTTTCCGTTTCTTATTGTGCTTCCAACAACAACATATTCATTGGCAGATTGCTTGAGGTAAAGTCGATCTATCTAACTAAACACGGGAATTCCTTGCAGAGCAGAGCGCTCAGGAGGATATCTTAAAGCTAAAATACTTTTGAGTATGCTTGACAACTATGGGCTATTATTGCAGAGTTTGCAAACATTGTTCTAAGTGAAGGAGTGAATCAATATTCAATTGAGCACTTTGGCAAACCTCTGTGTATGTATCACCAAAAAACAGCCAAATCTGAAACTCAATATTATTGTAACGAGTGCAAGCAGACGATAACTTTTGGTGAATTCAAATTTTCAACTGAGAACTTCGATATGCCGCTTTGCAGGGATTGTCAACCTGAAATTGAAGAAAAACTAAGTGCTCCCCCTCAAAACTTTAGGTTGAATCAGACTTCAAAAATAGAGTTTGGAAAAAGTTCTCCAAAAAAAGAAACGTGTGATGAAGAATAAATTTTAGGGTGAAATTAAGTTAATCAATGAATAATCGTTTCATGACTACACATGTCTCTTTCTTTTCTTGGTTGGATTTTGGATTCATAAGTCTAATTAAAAGAACCAACAATTAACTTGTTGTTGATTGCCTGTTGAAACGTAAGATATGGGTTCTTGTTTTAGTGGTTGGGTTGTGTGTTCTCTTTGCAGGAATCATCATATTTACAGGCTCCTTTGGTGGTATGACGCTTGGTCTTATGGGTAATGTAGAACAGGCTTCAATTATGAAAGTTCGATTTGTTGAAGGCGCTCCAACCGGTGATACCATGAAAGTAACAGTTCGAAACTCTGGTGCCACAAATGTGTCTATCGTCAGCGGTTACGCAAATGGAATCAAAGCTACTAACATTAATTCAGGACAAGCGTTCGTCATTCCAAAAGCAACTTCGCTAGAAGTAACTTTGACATTTCCAAACGGAACATTTGTCTTTGGGAATCAACATCAAGTGACGCTATCAACCATCAAGGGAAATAACATTGTGTACTCCGTGGTTTATGACTCAACATGCACTTCCCACTATGACCCACTCAAAGACGAGGCTACCCCTCTTCCAATACCCATTCAGAAGAGTGCATCAAATCCATGGCAAGAGTGGAGTCCACCACAACAGACGGCTGTAATCGTCTTTTCAATAGTGGCTGTGTTTGCAGTTTTTGGTGCGTGTAAACTAGCAAGCCATATAGTTGGTCCAAAAAACAAAACAGAACTCGTCGTACTATTGTTTTTCGTTACGGTTGTTGTTGTATTTGCCATTATAGCTTTCGTTAGTAGTGTTTTTTTTCCTCCAGAAATTCATCTCTAACTCTTATAACTAAAAAAGATTAACAAGTATATTGGAAAAAAACAAAAAGAGAGGTTTGCAGTTTTAACCGTGTAAGCTTTTTAAGGGTTTACTGACGGATTTATGTTGGGGCATTTCACCAGCATTTTTTATTGTGCTGAACCCAACTACGTGGTTTGTCCCTAGCTTACCACTACTGTTTACCTCTCCAAAAAATACATAGATACATGAAATTAATTAACTGATGTTGTTGCATGCCTGTGCCAGCATATTATGTTACCGAACCAGTGCGGTGGCTTTTGTTTTACCAAAGAACTGCGGCAAATGAGTTCTATTCAATAGTTATTTAAGGCAACACAACAATAACTTTCAATTCACTGTAAGCACAGTCTATAGTTGGGAGATAATAACTTGCAACATCTTGGGATGAGATCATGAAAAAACAATTGCTCGCTGTTATTTTTATTGCATTTCTCTTTTTATCAATCGTACTGATTCCTCAAATATCCCAATGCCAAACGGCAACGCCGAAAACAACACCAAAGTCCACGCTACAGCCAACTCCAACAACAGAACCACAACAAGGAAACTCCCTTAACTTATTAATCATTGGAGGAATCATAGCAGCAATAGCAGTTGTCGGAGCCATATCCGGATTTATTCTCTTTAAGAAAAGGGTAAATGAAAAAAGTCTTAGTAGATTTTCATCTCCTGACTTCCAAAATTGGGTTATTAAAAGATTTAATGGCAAACCAGCCGATCCATCTTCGGGAGTAAACGGGTTTACCGAGGGAGGGCAACCACTTTTGATTAAACAATCCGAACATGTCAGCTTGGCTGAGGTTGAAGACTTCGTCAACGTATTAGCAAAGGGAAAAGCACAAAAGGGTACAATTGTAGCGTTCAATTTTGACAAAGATACCTTTGATGGAAAAGTAGCAGCTCTGGACAAAGGCATTGAGCTTCAAATGTTTCGCATATATGAACTATTGAATAAACGCTTCTCTGACAAGATTAACAACATCGCAAGTTCACAGGGTTCTTTTGAAACTCCTCGCATAACAGAAGACCAAGTTACAGAAAGAGAAACATTTGAAAAAATGCCAAATGAACTCCAAACAGAATGTTTGAAAAAACCGCTGGTCTTCATATCTCACAGTAATACGAAGGTAAATGACCAAGTGAAGAAAATGCTAGATTTTCTTCATTATGACTATGTTATGGGTGACAAAGAAGAGACAACTGTCCCAATTCCAGACAACAAATTTGGACTAATGAAAGATTGCGATTGCGCGATAATTAATATTTCTGCGGCTGAGCAAGACCGAACCTATAGTGGAATTTATATCCTTAATTCAAATGTCATTTCAGAAATCAATGCGGCGTACCTAAAATATAGCATGCAAGTTATTTTACTGGTTGAGAGAAAAGTAGAACTACCTTCAAATCTTAAGGGCTTAAAAAGAATTGAATATGACAGTGATGATCTATCCTTTAATGCGGCAATGGATCTGAACAAGGCATTGGCAGACTTTAAAAAAATATAGACTTTTGATCCTCAAGCATGTGCTGGACCTGAAGTCTTCACTGCTATGTGGCTTTAATTCCAACCCGCGTTAATTTTGGACCAGTAGTTATACAAAACATTCATTTTAAAAACTCAGCTTTGAGGGTATAAATTTCTGGTTGCTTCAATACACTTTTATCTAATTATATTACAACAAAAAATTAATTAAAAAAAAGAATATTATCAATCCATATTCTGATTTCTGAAAGCTCATTTATTGGACAAAACATTTACGCTGTGACGACTTTATGGCAAAACTTGCTATGAGAGACCGTACCAAAATAAGGCTAAATTCAGCATAGGAGAAAAGAACGGTTGCGTATACTTAGAGATCTAATTAAGAAATGGGTCGTTAGATATACCAGATTTAGCATTATCGGAACAGCAGTATGGGTGGTAAATACTGGTCTATACTTTTTCTTGTTTAGATTCTTTGGCGAATTCACTTGGTTTATCACTTTATTCACCGGGGTAATGGAGTTTGCTTTAATTACTGTCTTCAATAAGAAAGATAAAGGCAACATGTTTGACAGATCAAAAGAGAATAAGTGTACTTCAATTGACATCAAATAATTCATTCGGCTTTAGGGTATTTATGACCTTTAGATTGTAACTTGAACTTACGTAAACATCTCTATTCTACGTAACTTCTCCTATTAGAGAAAAGACTAAGGTTTTCTCCGTTACCACAAATAGCTTAACATATCCTGAGAACCAGAAAAATAGGGTTTTGCGGGTGACATCTCCACTTACGAAGGGGTTCAAATATTGCATAGTGCTTAAAGAGTGAAATTTTTTATTCGAACCAAAATATCCTACTTTAGTGGGTGTTCTGGATGTACATTTCACTTTTTTGCGTAACTTAACAGGATTGGGTTTGGAACGATCATTTCAATCGTTTCAGAGTGGGTTATTTCCGTTTGGTTTTTTCTTTGATGTTGAAGTTCTTTCAAATCTTGAGCTTGGTAATTAGGTAAAGTACACATGATTGATATTTTGAAGTTTTAGCTAATTAGATTTTATGAATTGGTAATCCACTTCAATCGTGAAGGTGACATATCCACTTTCATTTTTTGTTCAAATTCTACTCCAGTCCGATGGATTTTGAGACGTTCATTTAAGTTTTGATTTAATAAAGACTAAATAAACCCCATTTACAATCACTTTCCCGGTTACCTATGAAGATTTCGAACGGCAAAATACGAATGCTAGCAGTATGCGGAATTCTATCCCCCATTATTTACGTTATCACGCTGGTAGTGGGTGGCGTGTTAGATCCATCCTATTCGCAGATTGGCAAAACCGTCAGCGAACTTGTAGAAACCGGCGCTCCAAACCGCGATTTACTTAACGCTATGTTAGTAGTCTATAACATCCTCATTATTCCCTTCGCCGTTGGACTCTACTTTAGTTTAAAGAAAGGCTGGACTCGAAGTCTAATATTGATAGCTTTAATCCTCACAGGGATCCTTGGGACTGCTGTGACTCTGTTCTTCCCTCTGGACCAAGGTGGTCGATCTATAACTTTCACAGGAATGATGCATCTGGTAGTGGTTGGATTAGTTGTGCCTTGCACTTTCGCTTTCGAACTGGGATTCTGGCATAGCGCAAGAAAAGATCAGAATTGGGGAAAACTTGGGCTCTTTTCCATCGTTATATTTGTTGTTACGCTTGTTTCAGGGATTGCAACGGCTGCGTTTGTGAATTCCGATTTCCGAGGCTTAATTGAACGCATAACGATAGGGTCAACATTATTTTGGATCGAAGTGTTGGCAATAAAGCTCTATTTTATCTCCAAAAAACAACTCTCTACAAATTCATAGGTTCTTCCAAAAAATGAAAGAAAGTGTAAATGTGCAGTAATCTGCAGAGATACATTCAAAGCTTGAACTTTGAAGTGAACACAAACTCAGTTCCCTTCACTTAGATCTTAGTCGCTCCGTTCGCCACGGACTGGCCTCAAAGACCTCTTTCTTATAACCCCACATAAAAAATGGTGGCTTGGCAACGTTTATTATAACATAAAATGATTGATAACTAGACCAGTTTTGCGGTGCCCATATGGCAAGGATGCGGAAAAGCGCGGTTCAAATCCGATTCGAGATTCTTGAATTCCTATTCTTCAACAATAAACCCCAAATTCGCACAGCTGTCTGGCGCAAATCAACAAACATGTCATATGACGATTTCCTTAAGCACCTTGAATACTTAAAGGAAAAACAGCTTGTCAAAGAAAACGAACAGGGAACTACAACGTTGACAGAGGAAGGAAGAAGAATCTATCTTGAACTACGCAAATCATTACCCTCGCTTCTTTAGCGGATTCATCTTTGGTGAATCGAGTATATGAGCGGCGAACTGGAAAAGTTGAAGGGAAATGAAATGGCTGACGAAAAAAATGACAAGGTCTATCCAGTTAAGTCTCTGCATGAATTCCTTTATGAGTTAGATAAGGAATGGAGTAAATTTCGAAACGGGACCATTATCAGCCTCGTTTCTTCAGGTTTCCTATTTCTGCTGGTTGTTTGGATTCTTCTTCGAATCAGACATTTGGGGTTAGGATTGGTGGATTTTGTTCTTCTAGTCTTCGTTGGCATCTTGTTGGCTTACAGCATCTATGCCATGTACTCACAGTATCGCTTCTTTAGCCGTTGGGAAAGACGCATCGGCTTGCTCTTGCATATGGAAGATGAGATTTTAGCTGAAAAACTCGCTGAAAAACAAATTTAACATTCATCTTTGGTGCATACCAAAAGTGCGGCTCCCTTTTTAAACACACCAACTAGGAGGATGTTAAGGATGCAGAGTTGGAGGTGAAAAAGAAGATGGTAACCTTAACAAACAAAAGCAAAATCCTCATCGTGGGGTTGATCATAGTTGCACTTATAGTTGTGGCAGTTCCAGCAGCGGTTTACGCTTTACCTACAAGCGACAGCAACTTAGTGGGAGCAAGCCGAACGCTCGTAGCAAAAGGCGTTGACAAGCAAGTAGTGGACGGCCAAAGCGTGACGGTTCCCGCGAACTTCACCTTAACTCTAGAGCGGACAGGCACCAACAAAACGGTTCCCAAATTCAACGTTATAGGCGGCTCAATCGTCATTAATGGTGCAACCTACACGATAACTTCGGGCAACGGCGGAGTAGTACGCAACAAACACCTTATCCTATTGCAAGCTCAAGGAACAGGGCCAGATGGTCAAGCAGTAACACTCAAACTAGCTGGAAGATACTTCTGGATGGGCGGACACCTATTCGTAGCTAGAATCGGAGCCCGCTTGCTCACAGAGAACGGCAACTCGACTCTACTGATGCGGGCTGCAATACGTGTGTAAATTAAAACAATCATCCCAACTTCTTAGTCTTTTCTTTTCTATTTTTAACATTTCTGTTAGATAATTTAGAATTATAAGTTAATTAAGTAAAACAAAGACCTTTATTTGAGGTTAAGATTGTGAAAATCAGCGAAAGCACATCTGTTGAGCCTTCTTCTTTGTCAAGAGTCACTGTCGGTTCAATAGCCAGAATGCCTGTTCCAACGGTTAATCGTTCAGAAACCGTCTCTGAAATCGCTTCACTTATGATAAATGGTAACATAGGCGCTGTTATCGTTGTAAGGGATACTGAACCTTTGGGTATTGTTACTGAGAGAGATTTGGTACGAAATGTGATTTACGCGGGAAGAGACGCACGGGAGATTGTAGCTCAGGAAATAATGACCGCACCGCTGATTACAATTTCACATGACAGAACTGTCGAGGAGGCGCTTGAAATTATGCAAAACAATCATGTGAGAAGGCTGGTTGTGCTTAAAGGAGAGAGTATGGTTGGTCTTTTGACCGAGAGACGACTGTTGCGAGCAATAATACTGGCTGAAACCAAAAAAACCTAAAGGCTATTTTTTGAGTATGCGAATTACAGACACTCCAAATGTTATTGTGAAAAATTTGATATGCAACTTATGACACTATAACCTAAAGCAAGTAGGCGAGTTACGTGGATTTTAACCTGTTTTACAATCTTAAAGATGACAAGTCTAACGTCAAGGCTGAGGGAGAAGCAAAAGCTGTCCTCGACGACAATTATTTAACTCTCAAAGTTGACTTTGGGGACGCTCTATTATTTTCATACACTGACATAACTGGTATTGTAGACAATGACTACACAGTCGAAGTAGCCTTAACTTCCAACGAAAAGCTAACCTTGACGCGTTTAGGGTACCAATATGAAGATTTCTTATTTCAACTCTTTAAGCTCCGAAACGAATTACTTCTAAAATACTTGCTAATGCAGGAATCATTACTTCAAGCAGGTTTTGAAGGTCAATATTCACTGACTTCATCAAGCGAACAAATGAAGACGGGAAAATGCGAATTAAGGCTATACGACACGGGACTGGTGATTCTGCCTCAGAAAGCAGACCCGATTCGTAGTCCATACTGTTACATTTCCCAAATAAACAAGGGTGACTACAAACTGTCGATAATCGACGAATTTGCGAACAAAATTGAGATCTCCCAATTAGGCGTCAACTTCGACCCATTTTCAAAAGCGCTCTCAGACGCCTACAACAAAATGATAACCAGAACACAAGAAAACATAAAAGAGCTAATACCAGAAGCCGATCCTGCCACCATAAGAAAACTTGCAGCTTTAATGAAAGATGGTCGATCGGCAAAAAGAAAGGATATCGAATTACTATCGACGGAATTTTGGCGTAGGTTAACAAAAAAAATTGATGAAGCCAGCCTCAAAACAGAATATGATTTCCTAGATTCGTTAGCTATAAAAGATCAAGAATGTGTGGGACAAAAACGTGGGCTCATGGGCAATTTGACTGGTTCTTACACCTGGATGCTGTTTCCTCTTCGCGAACCCAACTCAAACATGTTAAGCAATACCATTGTCATGGAAGCTTTCAATAATCTAAAAAACCAAGAAGATCAAAACCCTCAAGCCACAATAGAAAACGAAGACAGCATAGGAGACGAAAAACAAAGCGAAAATAACTCTGCTGCCGCTGCAGGCGCCACCTATCTATTTCAATTAATGAAGCAAAAAGAGTATTCACAAGCGAAAGATGAAGAGTTAAACAGAAAACTGGAAGACTTCATAAAAAACATTAACAAAGCAATGATTGATATTAACTTTCGAAGAGAGCCAATTTACCTATCAGACGACCAGTTGGACAGCACAAAATACGTGCAATATCGCTTTGCTATCCAAAATATACCATCACTTAGATTTCTTAGAAGTCTTTTCGTTGGAAGAGTAATGCACTCTTCACCTGAGCAATGGAAGAGCAACATCTCTAGTTTATTAGCTAATACAACCCAAATCTTTGATAATAAAGAAAAATAAAAAGAGGAATTTAAATGCCAGGTTATAAACACCCTTGCAAATACTGCGGCAAGCTCGTCAACTCGGACGATAACGTCTGCCCTTTTTGCGGAAAAGTTAACCCCGTAGGACCCATACGGTGTCCAAAATGTCGAAATCCAATTGAGATTGGTCAAATCAAATGCAGCAACTGCGGCATATCGCTCAAAATAAACTGCCCTCATTGTGGAAAACCAACTTTCTTTGGAGATTACTGCGAAAACTGCAGCCAAAGACTCACAATCGTCTGCCCTAAATGCAAAACTGAGCAACCACCGGTTCAACAGAAATGTATAAAATGCGGTAAAACCTTAAGTTTTTAATAAGGAGTAAGGGATAAGGTGCCACTTCAACCGTTTACTAGAAATTATCAAGATAACAGCACGGATGCTGGATTTCAATTCACTTTCAATTGTGACGTATGTGGTGACGGTTACAAAACAACATTCATCGCATCCAAAACATACAAAAAACGAGGCTTCTGGAAAGGCATAGGTCAAGTAGCGTCTATCGGATCCCAATTGGCTGGGCAAGGTGGATACACTTTGCAAAGAGGCGCTGACGCCATGAGTGAAAGATTCCAGGGCATGACGCCAGAATGGCACAAAGAACATGAGCAAGCATTTGAACTGGCACAAAATGAAGCTAAAGGCCACTTTCACAGATGCCCAAGATGCCACAAGTATGTTTGCGAAAATGATTGGAACGAGCAGGAAGGTCTTTGTGTTGATGATGCCCCAAGGGAAAGTACTGAAGTCGCAGCTGCCCGAGCAGAAAAGATGGTTTCAGACATAAAACAAAAAGCCGAAAATACACAGGTTTACACAGGAGAAATAACTCAAAGACAGACTCTCTGCCCAGTATGTGGAAAACCGGCAGGATCAGGTAAATTCTGCAACAACTGCGGAGCACCCCTTGGATTAAAAGTATGTCCAAAATGTGGTGCAAAAAATCCAGTATCAACAAGCTTCTGCGGTGAATGTGGAACTAAGCTTTAGTGCAATTTGGGATAAGACCCCGGTTTCCATTGAGGATTTGTTGATAAAAGAACGAGGATTATTTACAAAATCTCTAGCAGGGCGAAAGATCGAATCCCTTCCCACCAATTCATCATTGTCCAAAACCTTTTGCACAGGTTTATGGAAATTCATTTTGTTTGCAAATAGAAATATGTAAATTGCATCCTCAAGAAACAAAATTCTAATATTAATCAATGCTGTCCTTTTATCAAACACCGTGTGGGCCGGTCGTCTAGCCTGGTTAGGACGTTGGCTTTACGAGCCAAAGGTCGCCGGTCCGAGTCCGGCTCGGCCCACCACAATTCTATCCTAACATTGGGTAAGTCGAGTCCCACTCACTTCGGCGGTTTT
This sequence comes from Candidatus Bathyarchaeota archaeon, assembly GCA_963835475.1. Classification (GTDB taxonomy): domain Archaea; phylum Thermoproteota; class Bathyarchaeia; order Bathyarchaeales; family Bathycorpusculaceae; genus Bathycorpusculum. The sequence goes on along the minus strand of CAWIFU010000013.1, from coordinate 486,482 downwards.
TCCTGATTTTCTTCTCTTTGATTTCATTTTGGCAAGATTAATCCTTAGAATGCCCTCAGCACAAACGACCTCAACTGGCAAAATCGGGCGTTAAACGACCGAGCTAAAGAACCAAAAAGAGAAAAATAGGGAAATCAGGGACTATTTCTTATCTAATCTTCAATTGCTTTCTTTATTTCGGCCACTTCTTTAGTTAGTGAATCTAACTTTGTCCCAATATTTTGAAGATCAAGTTGCAGGTTAACTTCTGGTTCTTTAATGAAGTAGGAAACAATACCTGTAAAAATCAATGTTACCAAAAATACAATCAACCAATCATCAAACATCGTTAGTAGCCATTGTGTAGGATTATCACTATTGCTTGTTCCCAGAATTATAAGCAAGGCAAATATTACCGTAACGGCTGACCAGGCACTTAGAATTATGAGGTTTTTACTTTTCATCTTCTTCTCCCTCCTTTTTTAGTATTTCAGGAGATACATGGATGTCAAAGTCTTGAAGTTTGTAGTATCTGAGAGCTAGTGCTTCACCTTCAACCAGAACGACTCTGCTTTTGACAATTCCGCCTCGTTCTAGTTTTTTTAGGTGTATTTTGGCTAGTGCCCTGTTGATTTCTAGGCTTTTTGCTATTTGATTTAGGTACATGTCTTCGCCTTTTTTAGCTAACAGAGTTACTATTTTCAGCGCCATTGGGTGAGATATTGCCTTTAGTTTGGTTGATAGTTGTTCTATTTTGGACATGCATGTTTGCCATGATTACATGTAATATTAAAATTACATATAAACATTCCTTGCCACAACCACATTTAGTCTTAAAAGAAAGAATTCTACCACATGCCAGATTTAACATGCTAAGAACCAAGAAAAAAATTGAATTTCTAAATTTTTAGCGGTGACTTTTACTCGTGTTTGAACTAAGCCCATCCCGACCCAATTAGTTCGCCATTACACATTTATAAGAAAAGGGGAACCCAAAGAACAAGAAATATCGTTTGATTTATCTTGCCCAACAGGGTCCATAGCCGTAACCGTTACCATAAACACCTTGATTGGGCGCAGGTGTTGGAACAGAACCCACGGATGGCGCTTGAGGCGCTAAATACTGACCGGCGTAAGCTTGGTTTGCTCCATACCCAAAACACCGTCCAATCCAACCCCAGAACCCATTGTTTGGAGCTGCATTGGGGCTTGTAGATGTGTATGGTTGGTTTGCGGCAATTTGGGCTGAAGCCAACCCAACAACGACCAAGGCCAACGCCGCAATAGCGACCAAGGCGATTATGATTTTAGTTTTTTGCATTTGTTTTATCACCATATTACCATATGCGCATGGAGGCTTATGGTAGTTGGCTGAAACAGAAATGAAACAGTTCTGCAACAATAATTCAACATCGAAGCGTTCTCTTTTTCCCCATTTTGGCACGAACTATCTCAAGAATATTTGAGAGCCTAAAACAAAATTGACTATTTTATTAAAAAACGTAATAGCTGTTAGAGCTAGAAATTGTTTTTCGGTAACAAAAACATACCCTACCAAAGTGAAAAAACAACAAATACGGCTTCTTTTGCTGACTAAAGCTTTTGTCTTACCCTAACAATATCTTCAAGAAAGCTGGAATTGAAACGAAGATCGAAGAAGCAAAACAAACAGCCAAAGCTTTGACAGAACTAACTGAAAGCTACAAAGACCTATACCAGGGAATAAAGGGTAGCTCACGGGAAGCTGCTACTACCAAGAAGCTTTGGCGGGAAGGCAACAAGTCCCGACTCATACAGATTGGAATGGCGTTGATTGTTTTGCCTGAACCTACGCCTGTGACCCCAACGATCGGTGCCTGTTTCATTGCTGCTGGAGCAATCCAAAGGGGTATTAAGAGCAGAGCCATCTACGTGGAGGACATTACGAAAACGCTGCAAAGCACTCTGAAGGAGATTGTCGCCACAAAATACAATCTCCAAATCTAACAATTCTTACTCTTAACAAGATCTAATTGGTCAATTCCGGCGCATTCTAATTACAGGCATGTTGGTTCTTAATCCCCAGGCAGCTACGACGGTCAAGTTGCAAAAATGGGACTGACATTTGACACAAACTATCTTTGAAGATGAATTTGTTAAAGAAAAATAAAAAAGTTGTAGATTGAACTTTCAAGGGACTATTTTCGTCTCTTTAAAAGAATGAGCCCCGCGACAACACTCATCAAAACGAAGACAACTCCGACTGCGGTAATAGGTAGCTCCGGAACGGAAGGTGAAGGATTTGCCGTTGACCCGAAGATGTTCGTTTCAATTATGCTGTAAGAAATTGTCGTTGTAATGGGTTGAGGGTCTGCTTGAGTTACAGTTTGTGTGGTTGATTCTAGGAGCATTCCTGAGGCTTTGTCATAGACGTACATTAGTGTGGCGTTATAGTCGGGCGTGGAAAGTGAGGCGTCAAGAATATTTACCGTTCGGCTGACACCCAGGTAAGTTCGGCTCTCAGTTCTGTTGACGACATAAGTGTTAAGCGGAGGTATTGGGTCGCCTTGGTTCAAGTTTGCAGCTATTATTGGACCCTGTGTACTTGGAACACCGTCCTGGGTTCCAGTTTCAATATTCCAAATCGATATGGTGCCATTTCCTTCGATAGCAGTTCCGTTTTTGAATTGACTCGTCGAAAGCAAAGTAACATCCTTTCCAGAGACACTGGTAACTTGTAGTTTTAGCCAGTCATAATTGTTGAAGGCCTCAACTCCTTGACCGACCCCAACAAAATTACCATATTTTACATATTGCCCCGATTCAACGCCAGGATTGTACGTTAAGGCTAAAACAGGAAATAGAAACGCTGCCAAAAGTGCAGCAAACAGAAGTGCTGCTAATAATTTTAATTTGAACAAAATATTGATCTCCAATTACATGTTATTTTCTTTAGTTTTAAACAGTTCTTTTTGCTCCACAATGGGGACAAAATGTTGCTGTTTGTTGAAAGAGCGCTCCGCAGTATTTGCAAGGAATCATGACGACTTCTCGAATTACCTCGCGAGTGACGTCTCTTTTGTCATCGTTGGATCCCCCACCGCAACCACATCCAAAACCAAATAGAAACATTTTTAATTCCTCTTAAGGTGAGAAGGTTTTTGCTATTTCTTGTCTTTGATGGAGCTGTTCAATAAGTACGTCTCGGACCATGTCGCAAGCTTGACTGATTTTAGGACTTGTAACTCGATAATAAACAGTTGAGCCTTCTTTTCTTGTTTTGACGATTTGTCTTTGCCTCATTATTGCTAAGTGCTGGGACACATTGGATTGACTAACGCCCAATGTTTGGGTGAGTTCGTTTACAGTTTTCTCACCATCTCTTAAAGTGTGGATGATGGCGATCCTTAAGGGATGAGCTATTGTCTTTGAAATTTCTGCTTGTAATTCGTATATTGACATATCAAAGGTTGGTTTCGACATTTCAGTTGCCTGCTTATCTGAATATTCTAACATGGTTTTCATCTCTTTAGGTTTTCTATTATTCGAAATATGAAATCACAAAAAAGAAAGGGATTTGATTTCTTAGCTTACTTGCTGTTCTTGGACGAACGTTCCATGCCATGTATGGACCCAGACTTGTCCACTGTAGCCGTTGACGCTTAGCATTCCGGAGGTTGTTCCGCCGTTAAGCACTTCGATAGTGTAGTAGCCGTAGAATGCTGTAACGTCGCCTGTTGTTGCACCGCTTACGTAGGTGTTTAGGTATTGTTGTGCATCAGTTGTTGCTTGTGCTGTGGTTACTGTCATGGTTGTTGTTGGGGTACCGAAGATTCCGCCCAAGATTCCGCCGCGCATCATGCCATATTTGGTGTTCCACATCATGTTAGGACCCATCTCAGGATAAATGCTGCCTGTGTACTTGTTTATGAGTAGTTCGAATGCTCCGTTGCCCGAGGCTTTCTCGTTAACTTGGACGTAGAAGTTCGCTGAGTATTCTTCCACTTGTTTAACGATTAAGTCGGGGTTGCCTATTGAGGACACGTAGTTTTGCGCTATTGTTACTGCATTGGTAATTGTTAGTGATGCACCGGTGTAAGTGTAAGGTGCGTTGTATCCGTAGCCGCTCATCATTCCGCCAAAGCCGTTGCCATTTCCGAATCGTCCCATCATACCGCCTCCGAACATCATCGGGTAAACTGGCTGATAGTACTGACTAGTTGGTGTTGTGGGTATTGTCGCACCTGTTGAGTATGGCGGATTGTTATATCCATAGCCGTAGCCTCCTCCCATCATTCCTCCGTAACGACCGCCGCCCATCATGGCCGCGGCAAATGCTGATGAAGCTAACAATGCAGCTACGATCGCTGCAACACTAACGATTGTTATTATTTTCCAGTTTTTCATTATACATTTCACCTTATCAGATATTATAGTATTCGAATGATATGATAGTTGGCTGAAACAGAAATGAAACAGTTTTGAAACGCTGGGTAAAGGCTTAGTTGCATTGTTCTTGGTTTGGTTTTAACCCACTACCACACACATTCTAATATTCTAATATAGAATATAACGCACTTATAGGTCTTCCCCACATAATTCCGAAATACCATGGAAAAGCAGTCTCTGGAATCTTAGCTTTTCAAAAGGATGCTATGAGCAAGCCGTAACAGCTCTTCTTTGGTATCAAAAGATACCTGTTCAAGTTTCCCAATATCTAAAACCTCACCCTCCAAATTAACAACTATATTTCGCCCCATACTCCGATGCCTAAAATAAACAAATGTTTTATTTCCTCTTTTTCTTGCCATCCCTATTTCTTTAATCACCTCAGATGACAAGTTGAAACCAGGAGTCATTATAAGGACAAAATATTTGCTCTCCTCCAACGCTTTATCGCGAGAACACGCCCAACCTTCTTCTGTATCAACAGTCTGAGGGATGTCTTTACAGTCCTCGAACGTGTGCAATCCAAGCTCCTCTAAACCAGATTTCAAATGGTCAGCGTAATCTTTTCCTGAACTCTTCTTATAACATAAGAAGACGTCAAAAGGTCTTGAGACTTTATCGCTGGGACCAATTCTTGAACCAATTATTGGTTGCCTTGCACTCATTGTCGCAGATTTGGATTCAGAAAACGCACCTATTTTTTTAGTTTTGTTTCTTAGATATAAAAAGTAAATGACAACAACTGCTATGGATACAATGATTGCTACCCCAATTAAAACAATTGAGACGCCCAAGTTATTTGTCGTAGGAGTAGGGGTAGGAGTGAACATCATTACCTGAGCTACACTGGAATTAACTAAGAAGCAAGCCAGGAGTAACAAAACAGAAGTTGCAGAAGATAGTAGAATAAGAAATTGATTTTCTCGCACGAAATTAGGGTTATTTAAATCTCGAAATTAAAGTTTGCTATCCTCTGAATTAAAGAGAGAAAACGCGAAATCGAAAACAAAAGGAAAAAGGTTTCTCACAGCTGGTATTGAGACAGTTTTCTTTCTCATGAATTTGAAAGAACAAAAACCTTAAGCGTTCGAAATATAGTTGAATATAGAATCGATTTTGAGAGGAAAAAGAATGACTGAAGATAAAATGATTCCACAAAAGCCTGTTTTTGAAATTATGTGCTCAATTCAAGGAGCCTTAGGAGAGGAAAATCAAAAGGTTTTTGCCAAAGCAAGCATGGCACTAGGAAAAACGTGGGGCAAATCCATTCCTTCAGCTCAAACGCCTGATGCGCTAATGGAGAAGATTGCAAGCTACCTTCAGAGCGACCTAAAGCTTGCTCAAAGCGTTACACTGGAAAAGCAGACACAAGAATACATTCTAAAATTTCGAGGTTGCTACATTTGCCATGGCAAACTCGTTAAAGAACGATTCGGAATTACGCCCGCTTGCGGAATTTCTTTGTTTCCAGTAGGAGCACTGACAGCAAACCTAGATCTCAAAAACGTCCGCCTAAAAGAAATCCGCAAACCTGGTCCAGTAGGAGACTGTGACATGGTTTACGAAATAAAAACCTAAAACCTAAGAGCTACAATCCATTGAATGGACGGAAGATTTGCCTAATTAGGCATTCTTCCAGTTCTTGAAAATGTCCATTATTGATGATTAATTATTTGAAAATCGTTTTATTGGGTAAAACTTAAAGTGCAGCTACGAGGTTTTCTTTAGCATGCAAAAATTGCACGTCTTTCTCACTGTTTTCATAGTCACGCTGGGCGTTTTACTCATTCTTGCCTTGGTTGGCTGGTATTTGTCTGTCACCTCTCCATCTTATTACGGGTCAAGTTGGATGAGCCAAATGTGGGGTTCACACTTAGGCAGCAACGGAAACTATGGAGGAATGGGTGGAATGATGGGCAACGGCAATGGTACAACGACTTCTTACCTGTGGCTTGTTCCAGTGGCATTAATTGCTATCGTCGCAGTATCGGTAATTGGGGTTGCTTTTTACTTAGCATTTCCTCAGCTCAGATACGTTAAGAGAACCTGTGAGTTACCGAACACAAACAGTGTTGGGGCGGAACCTACCAAAAGTGATACTGGAGTAATTGCCGATTCAGCGGTTAAATCAAACGCGTGTGGTGTCTTGTTAAAGACTATGACACCTGAAGAACAAAAAGTTCTGAATGTTTTAGTTGCACATCAAGGGAAGTACCTTCAAAAGTACGTTGGAAAAGAAGCTGGGCTTAGTAGACTCAAAACTCACAGAATTGTAGCCCGTTTTGCTCAACGAGGAATCGTCACGGTCAAGGAATTTGGAAACACTAACGAAATAGTTGTTTCCGATTGGGTTAGAAACTCAAAATAGGAACAGCAATTGTGGAACCCCTTTCAAGGCAAAGACAGAAGAGACTCTCCCCGTTTGGGAGGTTAGTCTATCTCGGCTCGCAAAAAATGCTTCGGACTCGAAGCCCAAATGGATTATTTTTGGTAACGCGCTAAAGAAATCAGAGATGTTTTCCAAAATATTTCAAAGTGAACCCTTTTATTCGATAAACAAGTTACAACTTGGCTGTCAGAGAAAACGTCATGAACTTCTATTTGTTCATCGCTACCTTCAGTCTGGCTTTTCAGCTAGGTGTTTTAGCTTTGCTTTTGGTCGGCTTCGGATTAAAGCGTCGCTTGCGTTTTCGTTTGCATGGGTTATTTATGCTGGCGGCAGTTACGTTGCATCTAATAATTATCGGGTTCATTATGGTGCCGTCATTTGTAGCGATAATCCTAGAGAAGCCCGCAATCTCGATTGGCTTGTTCGCACCTTTTCATGCCGTTGCCGGAACGGTAACTGCTATCTTAGGTGTCTGGATTGTTGGTGGATGGCGCTTAAGGCGTTCAACTAAGTTTTGTGCACCTAAAAGAAAATTTATGCGCGCCACCTTTATCCTTTGGTTAGTAACGCTCTCCCTGGGTGTAATCTTCTATTTTATTCTTAATTGGTCTCTACTTCTCGGTTAATCCTAACGAAAAAACTGGAAGTAAATAATTAAAAAAATTCTGAGCAGCATCCGCTGTTTTCAGTTAGTTTTTCAGAGGAACTAAGCAAAACACATGGGAACCGGTTGTAGTAAAGTACCCGGAGTGACGATAAATGATATATAAAATGAGAAAACTACAGAAAAATTTGTCAGTCGTTTGAGTTCGTTTCAAATCTTTCTTGCTAAAAAATAAAATAATTAAATAGATCGATCACGGCTTAAAGAACACTGAAATAAAGGTCTTCGGCATTGTTGGGCATATCAGGTAAAAGCGAAAATTCATCCTTCTTCAAGGTCAGCCAACGCGCTTTCACAATTTCGGATTCTGTAGCTCTCAAGGTCTACTCTAATACTTATCCACAAAATATGAAAATAGCTAACTTGCAAAAGGGCTTGGTTCTCTTATGCAATGGAACTGACGTTATCGGGGAAGGTACAGGGTTTGGAGTCCCAATTGCGAAATATTCTGGTGGAACAGTCTTTTCAGGCTCATCTTCGCTTTATGTCCGCATGCTAGGAGATATTACAGAAATCCGAAAAGAGTTTCTTATGGATTTGACCTCCAGAGATCGATTCCGAAGTTTCAAACTTAAAATTCCCGGAGTTCAAGCTTTATCAGACTTTTTTTGCTTGCAGTATCAGAGACATAAGCGCATTGTGCGACCAGTTCTAATTGTGAGAGGCTTATTTCTTAAGTTCGGAATAAAGTCAAGCTTTATGAAAAGCCCACCAAAAGGCACAGTCATTGTCACTTACATTATGGACCAAAACCGAATTCAAGTGAAACTAAACTTTAGTCAACTTGAGCAAACCAATCTTGCTAAAGTCTTTATTCTGAACGAACAAGGAGCACATTTCTTTAGAACTTATTCTGATTCAGAAGGCATTAGACTGGTTGATGAGGAAATCGGCGCTTGGGACAATGTGACAGCAGAATCCGCGAAAATAGCGAATGAACAAAACAAAATTGGGTTCCGCCTAAAGAACGTAGAAGGAAGCATGTTGAAACGAGGAAGAGAGTTGATGGAAGGTTCTTTAAACTGGATCGGTCTAGACTATGAACTGGACCCTAAATACTGTAATTTTGAATATGAAATTGAACTTTTTGGTTGATTTGATGACTACTGTTACCTTAGTTTATCCGTACTTCCATCCTCATGCTGACTCATCGATCTTCAGGTTTCCGCCGTTAGGATTAGGGTATATGGCCGCTTATCTAAAACAGAATGGCGTTTCTGTCGAAATTGTAGACTGCACTTTCGTTAAACAGGAAGAGGCTATCAGAAAAATTATCGATTCAAAGCCAAAGATAATTGGAATCCAGTCGATGTATTCGATGAAAGAAAAATCACTTGAACTAGCCCAACTACTAAAAGCTCACTGCGAACTACTTGTTGCAGGCGGAGCACTTCCAACAACTGAACCAGAGTCATTTCTTGAAAATTTCGATCTCGTAGTCGTAGGTGAAGGAGAGCAAACCTTGTTAGAAATCGTTGACCAGTTCAAGACTGGTAGCGATTTTTCTGAAGTTAAAGGAATCGTTTATCGCGAGAAGGAAACTGGTCAAATTAAAAAGACACCCCCGAGGGCTTTGAATAGAGACCTGAATACGTTTCCCAATCCATCGAGAGAATTATTTGACAACGATTCCTACAAAAAATACTATTCCAAAAAGTTTGGTTACACTACTACGGCAATCATGAGCTCAAGGGGCTGCCCCTTTTCCTGCGATTTCTGCAGCAAACCCGTTTTTGGTAACGATTTTAGGGCGAGAGCAGCTTCTAAGGTTGCTAATGAAATTGAAGAAGTTATTTCCTTAGGATATAGCAGGATATGGTTTGCGGATGATTGTTTTACCTTAGATCGCGAACGTCTCATAGGAATTTGTGATGAAATTATTGAGCGCGGGTTGAAAATAGGTTGGGAATGTCTTTCAAGGGTTGACACTTTGGATCCGGAAACGGTAGACAAAATGAAGCAGGCAGGATGCATCAGGATGTTCTTTGGAATAGAATCAGGCAACGACTCTATTCTAGCCTTGATGAAAAAACAAATAACAACCAAACAAGTGCATAAAGCGCTTTCTTTGTGCAAGAATAGCGGGATCAAAGCTGGAGCTTTTTTTATTGTAGGTTATCCGGGAGAGAACCACAAAACTGTCCTAGAAACAATTAAGTTTGCTTCTTCGCTTCCTCTTGATTATCTTTCATTTACTTTGCCCTATCCTATTCCCGGGACTCCCCTTTATGAGAGATTAAATGGAGAATTGATTTCAGACGAATGGAAAGAACCAAAAAACGTGAACTTGGTTAAGCACAAATTGCTTTTCGACTCGAGATTATCTGAACGCAAACTAAAGTTTGCTATTATCAAGGGCATGATTCAGTTCTATATCCGAAAGCATTTGGGAAAAATTGGCTACAAGTTGCTGGGCACACCTTTTGAAAGCTTAACAGACACCCTCTACAACATAATACGTTGAAACCACAGTTTTTTCATTTCTGATCTTCGCATTCTTATTTGGTAATAAAAGTGTTAAATGTTAATAATTTGTGAGTGACTTACTACGACACTAATTAGGACTCCCAAGACAAGTTCGAGAAAACAGTTTTGAAACAATCAGACCGTTTGGTTACAAGTCTAAATTCTTTTTAAATCCTTAACCAAAACACTATAACTGCATAAGCTACAAAGAAGAGAAAACCAAAAGTCAAAGCATACCACGGAATTCGCTTTTTAAGAATAAAAAACAACATAACAAGGGATATTGTCGTAGTGGCTAAAACACTAAGATAAGCATGAATGTCTAAAACCCACCCCGTAACCAGCAATCCTATTCCCGGAAATAGAGTTGTATAGAGGACCTTCTCGCCAACAAGCGAAGCAATGCTTAGCGTATCTTGACCTCTAAAACCCCAAATTAAAGCACTCGCAGTCTCCGGCACCGCCGTAGCGGCAGGTACCACTATAATGGCTAGACCCATTACACTAAGTCCCAACCCTAACGCAAGCTGATTTACAACACTTACCATTTCACTAGCCCCAAAATACAAAACCACAACTGAAACAATTAACTGTATAAAAGCTCCAATCCGCTGAGGAGGAATAATCTTGCAAATGTACGGCGCTTTAGCGTTTTCGATTTGTCCAAGACTCTTTCGACGATACATCAAGACTAAGTAACCCAAATAAGCACCCAAGAAACCTATCCCAAAAAAGACTCTAACAACGCCACTGTTGAGAAGAGAGGGTATTAAGGTTAAAGGAAACAGAATAGTAACGAAAATAAAAGGCACAGCCAATGAGGTATCAACCTTGAGATTTTGGTGTTCTCGCCTTCTTAGGCGGTAGCCTACATAAGCAAGCATTCCCACTAATCCATACGATAAACTTGACGCCATAAGGGGCTCACCAAAAATTGTCCCCACCCCGACTGCTTCACCACTTACTCCACCAAGTCCAAAAACAGCAATTATCAAAACAATGAGTTCTGGAAGTGAAGTAAAAAGCGGAGACAGGATACTGCCTACGAAAGCACCACCTACTTTGTATTGACTCCCGAGAAATTCTATAGCGTTAACAAAAAGCAAGGCTGATACGAAAACTATCAAAATGCTGAGTAGCAGCAAAAGGATAAGTTCTAGCATACCATTAGTCGAATCAACCTAAGCATTTATAGTGTTCATATATCTTTTCCAACAAATTCTATGGACTATCTTTGGGTTGAGTCGGTAAGGAAATACCTGTGTTAAGCTTCAATCACTAATAGGCAGCTTTAGTAAAAATTTTCGTTAACGTTTATCTGGATTGATGGCGATTTGGCGAATGCTGTTACTCGATTAACAAATTTGTTGGGTTAGAGATAAGGGGCAGTGCAACAAATATGTGGGCTCATTTGCGCTCAAAACATGCTAAAAGTGAACAATGGTTTCTATAATCCCCAGCTTTGTGTAATGTTTTGATGAGGCAGGCTTTTCTTGTGCTTTTCTTTTTTAGCAGTGCCCTTGAATTTGTTGATTTTGACCACGTTATTTTCCACGGTAACCCAATGAGTTCGGTTTAGATTCTTGTGATAAACAAACTTGTTCACCATTCTTCCCAAGGAGTAAGTCGGAACATCTTCAGCATTTAGTTCCAAACCTTTAGGAGCTATTGATGAATTTAATTTGAATTGACTAAGCAAAAAATTAGCCAAGCTTTCTTTCTCGCCATCTAAATCCGCCATCTCAACTTTTACCACGTTCTTATGTTTAAACAGCAAGTATTCCACTCCATTTCTATAGGGAATTATTCTATCTATTAAAAGCTACTCAAATTCGGGTTTGTGAGTAAGTTATTGCCGATATTTGGGTCAAGTCCAATCATTGTGTCAATCAGCGTATTGGTTCGTTCTACACAAAACGCTAGAACTCAAATAAGAAAAGCTCGGCTGAAAGTTGTGCCCACAAGATTTTGCAAATTTAGCATACTGGGCTTTGCCTGTCGAGTAATACATTTGATAATTTAGTGAATTTTGCTTCTCAAAAAAGCTTATTCCAAAAGCACAGACTTCACTGTAGTATATCAATTGTTTAATCAACACAAAAATCAACACCTCGCTGGTCAACAAAGGAGTTTTGTCTACATGAGAGAATGTAATGAATTAGAGAAAAGCATCTCCAGCGTGAAGCAGCTCAAGAGGTATGTGGATCTTGCTCCCGATGAAGCAAAGATGCTGGAAAAAATAATTAAAGTTCACCCAATGCGAATTAGTCCTTATTACATGTCGCTTATTGATTGGAACGACCCCGATGATCCAATTAGAAAAATGGCTGTGCCTTCTGTTGAAGAACTAAGCCTTGAAGGAAATTATGACACAAGCGGAGAAACAGAAAACACGGTAGTTCACGGGATGCAACATAAGTATTCAGAGACAGCTTTGATTTTAGCTACAAACCAATGCGCAATGTATTGCAGACACTGTTTTAGGAAACGCCTAGTCGGGCTCCCAAATGAAGAAATCCTGGCTCGTTTTGAGGATGCTGCAGCTTATGTTGCAAAACACAGAGAAATAAACAACGTTCTAATCAGCGGCGGAGATCCGCTTGTGCTTGATAGTGAAATCATCACGAGGTTCCTTGAAGTTTTGGATAAAATTAAACATATTAGATTCATTAGAATCGGAAGCAGGGTTCCTGTTACGCTACCTGCAAGGCTTTCTGATTCTAAACTGCTAACTGTTTTAAAAAAATACTCAAAGGCTGACAGGAGGTTACATATCGTGACTCATTTCAATCACCCTCGGGAAATAACACCGCAATCCATTGGTGCCGTGAACAATCTGCTTGAGGCGGGCGTTCTGGTTAGCAATCAGACGGTTCTGTTACAGGGAGTTAACGATAATCCCAGCACTATTGCAACCTTAATGAATAAACTCGTGGGTGTTGGCGTGATGCCTTACTATCTTTTTCAGTGTCGCCCTGTGAAGAGGGTTAAGCATCAGTTCCAGGTTCCTTTGTGTAAAGGATCCAGGATAGTGGAAAAAGCAAAAGCAAGTTGTAACGGGCTTAGTAAGCGCTTCAAATACATTATGTCACATGTAACAGGGAAATTAGAGATACTCGGCATTATGAACGGAGAGATTTACTTTAAATACCATGAAGCAAAGGATAGGGAGAACTTGGGCGTTATGTTCAAGTGCCACGTAGATGAAGAAGCCGGATGGCTTGACGAGTTTAGAGATTCCAACTGGACGTCAATCTTTAGACCCGAATTTTCCCCTAACATAACCGGTACAAGTTAGCTTTAAAGTAGAGACAAAATTAATTCTCTTTAGTTGCAGTACGAAAAGGTCTATCGTTTGTCTTTCTAACTATTGAAAGAGCAAATCCGCTTACCGTAATAGAGTTGGTTGCTAGGAATTGGAATAACAATATGAGAAGTAAGCACTAACCTTGAATATTTTTGTTCTAAATAAAAACACAAAAAAAGAAAAGGAATATTTTATATTTTTTCGCTTATTTATGGTCGTTTTTTGAGGACGAGCAAAATGACTGCGCCGACGACTACGATTGCAATGATTATTCCGATGACTGCTGGAACGAAGTATAGGTCAACAGTTGATGCTGGTGTTGGTGTTGGTGTTGCGTGTGCTGCTGGTTCATTCTCGACGACTAATGAGTTTTCAGCTGTTGAGCCATAGTATGCTTTGGAGCCTGCGAAGTTGACGAATACTGTGTATTTGCCTGCGATGTCTGGTACCCAGTTAAAGCTGTATGATCCCATTGCGTCGCTTGTGGTTGTTCCGACTGTTCTGTAGTTGCCATTAGAGTCTACGACGGATATTGTTAGAGGAACGCCAGTTGTGTTGCTTGGAGCTGCAAACTGTTTCCAGACATGGAGCATCCATGCACTTTGGCTTTCATCAGAGATTGCTGCAACGCCATTGGGGAATCGTGCTACTATAGAGGTTTCTTTCAGACCTGGAGAGACATCCATTATGGTGCCTTTGATTATCACTTGTCTGCCGAAGTCAACTGAGACATCTGGTGCATTCGCGGTGATTGCGGTTGGGCCTTTGCCGATTGCGTAGACGTTCAGGTCGTATGTATCTAAGGTTGCAATGATGCTGTCACCGATGATGCCGTTACCACCCCAGCGGGTTTCACGGAACATACCGTTGACGCGCCAAATTTCTGAGCCATCGGTTGCATTAACTGCAGCGTAAGGTCCGCCTCTTGGGATTGGGTTGTTGGCTGAGTGTTCGAGTGTGCCGATGTAGATCTTGCCGTCTGCGATGAGGTCAATCCAGCCCCACCAGTTTTCGCCAGTAACAGGTTCGCCGTAGGCGTCTGTTAGGTTGTAGGTCCATGCAGTGTGTCCGGTTGCGAGGTCATATGCATAGAGGATACCAGCTATACCTACTGAGTAAAGTTTGCCATAGGCAAAGTACCAGGTGTGCTCTGCATTACCCCAACCATATTGGTCTAAGTAACTCTCAGATGCAGTTGCCCATTGGTAGGATCCATCAACAACGCTGAATGCATAGTGGGTTGTTAGTTCTTTATCAAATACTGCCATGATTCCGTTGCCATAAGTAGTGTCCGAAACATAGTTAGTTGCTCCGGTGTAGTGTATTGTGTTTGAGCCGGATAGCCATTCGTCTGGTGCAGCCCATGTTTTGTCAAAGATTGGTGTTAGTGTTTGTGTGTTTATGCTTGCGTTTCGAGTTGCAATCATTGAGTTAATTGGTAGTGCCCATATGCGCACCATTGTTTGGTTATAGTCCATACCAACGATTCTATCGTCTTGGTATACTTTGATTGAAGCGGCGCCTAATTCGCTGCGAGTGGTTAAGCCCTTGGGTATTGTGACGTTCCATGAGTAGTCTTTAGCTAGCGATCCGTTTAAGGCTCTGACTGTTGGAAAAGCTGAATTTACCTGTTGACCTATTGCATTAGTTGGATTAGCAGTGCTAACGCCATTGGCATTCAATCCTATAACGCCGAAAGACCAGCTGCCATAGGAGGGTTGTCCTATCAAATCGTTTTGCTGTCCTGCAAGTGTTGAATTCCAAAGTGCCATCCATCCGTTTACTGTGTCGATTTGGTAAATCAGAATTTCGCCGCTTGGACCGAAGACTCTAGTGCCTGAGGGGACGCCATAGAACATGTACTGGAATGAGCCATCAACAGGGCTGTATGCTGTATAGTTGCTGCCAGTTACTGACCAGAGGTAGTTGAATCCGCCGTTCACGTTGTAGCTTGCAAAGAATAAGGTTTGGCCGAATGATAGTGCGGTGTTGTTAAGGTACCAGAGTTTTTCGCCAGTGTGTAGATCGACTGCTTGGATACCGGGTATTGCAACAGTTGAGTACGTTCCTGATCCTTGTGCGTTATAGTATAGTACACCGTTGATTATTACTGCGCTTGCGAATTTGCCTTCATATGCGTCGCCTGCATAAACTGCTGCTGGAACGCCGTCTGCAAATAGGCCACCTTCCAAACCGCCTTGAGTATATGGGTTAGCCCATAGAACGTGTGCTGTTTCTGGTGCATAGTCATTATAGAGTGCAAGGGAGTTGTCTGGTCGTGCTACCCAATTACCTGAAATTGAGTACCATTCTCTCAGTTGAGGGTCGATTGGACGACTCCAGTAATCGGTTGGTAGAGGTTGAGTCGGGTATGCTTGTAGAGTTGGCTCTTGGGTTACAACCAACGTACTTGTTTTAGTGCTTGCTAGCAGTATAGTGCCTGCCTGGATAGTTTGGCCTCTTTCTGAGTCAGTGAAAGTGATTGGGAACGTTTGTTCTGGGAAGTTTGTCGTCAAAGTGTAAGTGCCTACTTGGTCGGGTACGAATGGCGAGAAGGTTGAGCCGGTGGAGTCAGTGGTGAATGGTCCGAGAGTTTTGGTTGTTCCATCTGGTGCTACGACGGTAATGGTAATGCCGCTCCATCCGTAAGATGCAGATGGTGCAGGCTGAGAAATACCAACTTTGAGCAGTGTTGTTTGACCAACACCGATTGGGTTTGGAATTGCATCAGAAACCGGGTAGGTCTTCATCGTGGTTGCTGCCTGTACATTAATGTTTATCAAGGGTATTGCTGTTATTGCTGAAGCTACGAAAATAAAGAGTAGCAAAGTTGCTATTAATTTAGATTTCAATTTTTTTTTATCTCCTTAAAGTTTTAAGACGCCCGATTCTTTTAGTCAAAATCTAGGCTGTCTTGGCAGCATATTAACCCTAACCTGTATTATAAATATTATTTAAAAAATGGACATATAGACGCGATAAAAGGAGAAAGAAGTTGTTTGCATTGCCTAAATCTACTTTATTTTTCCTTAACAGCTATACAAAAAATTTGGCAACTCTATCTGTAATAAACAAATCAACATTAGGCTGGGCTAATTGTTTAGAAAGTGATGGGTTGATTTTATCTTCTGCTAAATTAAAAAAAGGGTGTTTGGGAAAAAACTATTTGTGACGTTTTAGGAGGACTACGGCCGCGACAGCAACGATTATGATAACTACGATTACTGCTGCGATAATGTAGTATGTTGTGGCTGATATCGCTGTGCCTGAACCGCCTGCGTTTTGGCCAACTGCATAAAACGTGCCATCATAGGCGCCAAAATAAGCAACACCATTTACTATTGCAGGTGAGGAGTAGACATTGCCAGCTGTTTGGTAACTCCAGATTTGGTTGCCGTTTTGTGCGTTGACTGCGTAGGTTGTGTTGCTTAGTGTGGCCGTCACATAGACAGTGTTTCCGACTACTGCTGGAGCGGTGGTTATTCCTCCGTTAGCTATGAAAGCCCATTTCTGAGCACCCGTTGACTCGTCTAGCGCGTAGAGTTTATAGTCGAAAGCTCCGCCTGTGAAAACTACACCGTTGGCAACTGCTGGAGATGCTTGAACGCATTGGTCATAGCCGGTTGCAACTTTCCAAACTAAGGCGCCCGTGTCGGCATTTAATGCATAGGTATTATTGTCGTAGCTGCCGACGAAAACCTTGCCGTCAGCGACCGCTGGAGATGACGCAACAACACTTTCGGTTGAGAAAGTCCATTTCTCAGCGCCCGTTGAAGCTTCCAAGGCGTAAACTTTGTGGTCGTATGAGCCGAAGTAAACTACTCCGTTAGCTACTGCAGGAGCCGCAGTGACAAGACCGCCGGTTGTGAAGTTCCAAAGAGGCATACCCGACGTTGCGTCTATTGCCCAAAGTTTGTGATCGTTTGAACCTACGTAAACAATTCCATTTGAGACTGTTGGGGAGCCTTCTGCGTAGAGTCCAGTAGTGCATTTCCATATGTAGGCACCTGTAGTTGCGTTTAATCCGTAGATTGAAAAGTCATCGGACGCGAAGAAGACCATGCCGTTTGCAACTGCTGGAGAACCGTAGATTTTAGCTGGGACAGAGTAGTTCCATATTTTTGTGCCGTCTTTGGCGTTTACTGCATAAATGTTGTTGTTGGTGGTTTGGAGGTGGAAGCCTTTATCGGATGAAGTGAAATATACTACGCCGTTGACGACTGCTGGGGAAGTTAACACCCAACCGTTGTTTATTATTGGGAAAGTCCAGAGGGTTTGGTTTGTGCTGGGGCCATTTGTGTTTGAATATCCTGTGTGTGCTAAGTCATGGTGAAACATTGGCCAGGATTCATCGCTCTGAGCGTTGACGGTAAATGAAACTGATAAGATAGCTGATAGTAATAAAATTCCTAAAGTTATTAATGCATAAAATTTTTTCATAAAAACCAACTTACTATACTACACTATGTGTTTTTTGAATTTATATATTGCCCCTGAAATGTAAGGGTTTGTGGTTGTTTAATTTTCGTTGTTGGCTGCATGCAGTCACATATTTTTAATAACTAAACAATCGCTAAAATACTTGTTTTAAACTCTGCCCGGCTTCGTTTGGAGGTGAAATGTTTGGTTAAAAATGATAAATCTGATCTTAAAAGAACAGCCCCTCGCGTTACAGTTCCAGAGCCTGAAATGACTAAGGAAAAAAAATTCAAGTGTCCTATTGACCAAGAAGTTTACGATAACCGCAAGGACTACGAAACACACTGCAAAGAAGAACATGACGTTCTATAAAATTTACAAGAGACAATTCGTTTAAAGTAGTGAACAAGTCTATACTGGAAACACGCAAATATGGGCTACCTGATTGCTTCGTCTATTCTCTGGTCACGTTTTGTTCTGGTGACTTCTTTGAATAGTTCCAAGCATTCTTCTTTTGTTGGTGCTTCAATTCCTATACTGCCATAAGCGCCTATGTCGATTCTATACTTTCGTTTATCGTCATTTTGGCTCATAAGCCCCCCTCCGCCTCTCATTCAAAGTTTAACTGTCTGTGTAAACAATTATAAGGTTAATCCTTATTCACTCAGAAAATCCAGACTCTTTTTAGCGTTAAAGACAACAAAAACCGAGTTTCTCAAATACCTACCCACAATCCCAACTATACCCGCCGCGTTGGTCCCAAGCTTGCAGGTCAATGCATGCTCAAACATTCCCAAAGTCTCTATATTGATCACATCACGAGTCAACCGAGTTCGCTCAAGCACATTCTCAATAGTTTCCTTTGAAGCACCTAAAACAATTAGCCTATCCAAAAGAGACTGCTGCCAATCATGAAGCTTTTCAACTTGATCAACCGACAACTCCGCCTCCAACCCTTCTGCATCTTCAGAGATTAAAGAGAGGGGTTTTATACTTAAAGGAGAACGCTCAACTAAACCGTAGTTTTCCGCGATTTTTTTCAAATCTGCTTTTCGACCATCTAGTAGTTGTGCCTGTAAACAAGTCAAAGATACTGTTGCCAAAATTATTTTTGGCTCAAAAATCCCCACATCTACAACCAACTCTTGTTTGCCAAGGTCAACCTTAGAAACAAACCCCCTAAGCACGGGGTAGCTTTTTGCGTTTTCAAGGCTTGTTGGGCAAGTGCCTATTTCTTTGTTAACATAACTTGTTGCTATGGCTTCATCTTCGCCTGAAAGCTCAACCCGAACCCACCTATTCGCAGTGCTGGTTAAAACTTCTACGTCTACATCTAATTCTCCAAACTGCGTTTTCAGCAACTCATCTACTTGCTTTGCTTGCCCAAGATTCGAAGCCTTTACTAATAACGTTAATGTAGTCATGGTTTTTTGCCTAGTAAACTGGTTATTTCTTCATTTAACTTTCTAACTCTTTCTGCAGCCTCAAACCTATTTTCCTTTTGTAACCGCTCAATCTCCAATTCAATCGGTGTTCGTCTTGATTTGTCGATTATTTTGTCGGCGTAACATACAACCTTCTCTTCCAGCGTTTGGGGCATGTACGTGTCTTTTGGCCAACCCAACTTTTCCGCTTCTTCAGCAGTAATTCCAGCACCAACATGCCGCTTAATTATCCTAACTACAGGTTCCGGCAAACCTACACTTTGGGCTATTTGTGCTCCAACAAGTGAGTGGTCAACATTGTGAGTTTTAGAGCGACCGAGGTCATGCAAAAGTGCACCTACCTCAACTAAAGGAATATTAATTTTGTACCCTTTCTCCGAGAGCTTATCTGCGGTTTCAACAGCTACTTCTGCAACTGCTACGCAGTGTCTAATGACCTGAGGTGGACAATTGTTTTCATGGAGAAGTTCTATAGCTTGCTCCCTGTTAGGAAGCTCGCTATTCACCAAGTTCCTTCCTTAAAATCTCAACTTTCTCTGAAAGTTTACTTATCATCAGTTCATTTCCAAAATGCACCAAGTTTTTACCGCAGGTAGAACAGTGAAAAACTAGTTCAACTGCTTCCTCAAACGGAACCCGCTTGCATTCAGCATTGTCACAATAGTAGAAATCATGGTTTTTTTCATATTCTAATCGAACATTGAGTTTTTCTAAAACACGTCTCTTTTGGCTTAAAATAAAACCTTCAAGCTGATCGGGTTGAAGTTTCCAGTGAAAAATAAACCAGCCAGTCTTTGGGTCCCGCGTCCGCCTGAGGCTTACGAGAGAATGGTCGTAGAGTTTGTAAAGGATTTTGCGGACTGAATTGAGGCGGATGCCAGTTTTATTGGCGATTTCGTCATCCGTTATCTCTTCGACACCTTTCAAGTGAGCGATAAGTTGTACTGCTTCTTCTCCACCTAACGCGATAGCTACTTTCGTTAAGGTTGAATCATCAATAGTCGATAACATACTCTAATGTTCCTTTTTAATACCCATAATATTGACACTTGCGGTAATAAAACCCTTCCCAAAAATTAAGGAAAATCCACGTTATCCGAATGACTTCTGATTTCTTTGCCCCGCTCCTTTGGAACAATCTCAATTTTTGCCTTTTCGAAGGGGTGAGCTAATTCTTTCCCTCCAAAGTAACGATCTAGAAAAATAGCAAGCGAAGAACATTCGGAGTGTGGTTGATTGCCAACTGCTACGTTAAAGTCTGAGACTTCGCTTGAGTAAAACTCGCCGGGAACCTTTTGGCTTCCAACGAGAAGCATAACATCCTTATTGACAGATCTAATTCGATCCATTACGTCGCTGGACTGGATGTTCTCACCATAAGCCGTTAAATGTACCACGATGCCGCCTTTGGTTTTCCATTCGCGAACAGCTCGTTTCCAAGAGGTGCCCATTTCAAAATGGAAGGTTCCGCCCCAAGCTTTCATGATTTTTGTAACAGTTTCTTGAATATGCAGGTCTTGTGTGTCTGAGAGAATAAAGCCTGAAGCACAAAGTGCTCGTGCCGTCAACGCCACATGAGTTGTTAACCTTACGTCTCTTTGAGGTCTGTGCCCCCAACGCAGCACAAAAATCGGGGGCAAATCATCAGGTTGGAATGATTTGGAATTTTCCATTTAAGTCTTCCACTTTTCTTTTAACTTGCTCAGTAATCGAGGGGTTAGCTTCAAACTCCACTTCAACCGTTTCGTTTGTGAAAGTTTCTTTTTGAATATGCGTTTTTCCGTGTACCCATGAGATAAATGGCATCGTCTTACCTGACAATGGGACAGAAAATCGAGCTTGCAAATAGTTTTCTAGGATTCGTAAGATTTGTTTTCTTAAAGCGTCGAGGTTTGTCTGGCATTTGGCTGAGAGCAAGATTGGGTTTTTGACTTTGTCTTTTAAGGCTTCGAGTTTCTGTTGTTGCTCCTCGGGCTTCAGTTTGTCAATCTTGTTAAGGGCGGTTATGGTTGGTATTCCGCATGCTCCGAGCCTCTCGATTGTGTCTAGGCAAACGTTGTTCTTGTTCTCGATGGTTTCTATGGGCTCGTTTAAGTCTATTAGTATTATTATTAGGTCGGAGAAGATGGTTTCTTCGAGAGTTGAATGGAACGCTTCGATGAGTGAGATGGGTAAGCGGTCGATGAAGCCAACGGTATCAGTTATGAGGAACTTGCGGTTAGAAAACTCGACCATGCGCGTCGTAGTTGAGAGCGTAGTGAACAGGGCGTTGTCGACTTCCACAGTGTCTTCTGTCAACGCGTTGAAGAGTGAGCTTTTTCCGGCGTTAGTGTAACCCGCCAACGAAATAGTGAGAAAACCAAGTTCCGTCCTTCGTTCTCTCTGCAGAACCCTTTTCTCTCGAACATGGGCGAGCTTTTTGAGGATAGTTTGAACTTGCCGTTTAATGGCATCTCGATAAACGTCTGCTTCGTAAGCACCAAGACCCATAAAACCCGGCTGCTCGCTTCCTTTGGAAAGCCTCACCTTTTCTCGCGCATGTTTAAGCTCATTTCGCACAATTGCGAGTTGAATTTGTAGCTGAGCTTCAGTTGTTGTAGCTCGTTTGGTAAAGATTTCCAAGATTAGTTGGAATCGATCGATTACTTCGACTTTCGTTGCTTTTGCAAGATTATAAGTTTGAATTGTGCGTAGTTGATTGTCAAAAATTATTTTTTCGGCGCCTGTTTCTTCCACCATTCTTGCAAGTTCTTCTACTTTGCCGGCGCCAATTTGGTAACGTGAGTCAGGCGGTCGTGTCTGCTCCATTGTACCGACAACAAAGTAGCCGGCTGCTTGCGCTAACGCTTTAAGCTCATCTAAGGTTGATGCTTCACGATTTAATCTGCGCTGAGCTATGATGGCTTTCGTTTTGTGGGCTCCTCCCCGCTTTTTGTGTCGAAATCGACGAGGTCCCCCAAAGTCATTTCTTCATTTCCCGCCCTATTAACATGAGTGTTAGATTTTTCGTCAGCGATGGGAACCAGCAACTGGATTCTCAACATGTGTTCAAGTTTTGAAGCTAAGAGATTGTTAGGCGCCATTTTTCCGGTTTCGATGTGCTTTAGAACGGAGGCTTTTTCATTGATTTTTTTGCCCAAATCTTCATGACTTAATAAGAGTTTTTCTCTTGCTGCTCTTATTTTGTTAGCGTAATCGTCTGTGAGTTCTTTTGTTATATCTACTTGAGGGATGGGCTGTCTTTTTCTTTGAACTAATAAAGCAGGAGTTCCAGGCTTCCCAGCTGTTGTTATTACAGTTTTTTTGGGTAGGTCGGGTTCTTCATGCAAAATAACTTTCCCATGTTTGGAGCATTCTAAACAGACTGTTAGTCTAGCTCCTTCGATAACTGCCCTAACTGGTTCATCGTGTATTTTGCGTCCGCAGACTTCACATCTCAAGAAACGGTCACCTTTTAACTGTCTTTATAATCTTGTTATGTTTATACTTGTCGAAACAAAACAGCTTTACAGTGATAACGCATGGAAAACAACTTGGCCAAGGTTAGAAGCATTGCAGATTACCAATTTGGAAAAGGAGTAGGCACAAAGTTGTTCCCCGACAACATCGAAATCCAGTATTCCCCAAGAACTGGAAGAATTCGGTACATTAATTTAGACAGCGAAAGATTAGCGACCTTGCGACCGACGGATGGAGTGCTTTCGTTGAGTCTCAAAGCTGCACAATTTATGGCAAAGAACACGCCCCTTGCCAAATGCTTCGTCACTGTTAAAAATGAGGTTTCAAGGTTTGTTGCCGCAGGCGGAGACATTTTTGCGGTACATGTTGTTAAAGTAGATTCGGAAGTCGGCGCCAAAGACGAAGTTATAGCGCTGGATGAAGAAGGTAATGTCTTAGCTGTTGGACGAACTGTCTTGTCCAGCGAGGAAATTAAAGCTTTCAAAATAGGCGTAGCCGTCAAGGTCAGACACGGTACCAATGAAAGTTAAGTATATCAAGTTCTAGCGCAGAATACTTTGTGGTGTTAAATCTATGCATAAACGCATGAATCCTCGAGAGCAAAAACGCATGATGCAGCGCATGGGAATGAACATGGACTCAGTCGCCGATGTTCAACAAGTCATTATTCGAACAGCCGACAAAGATATTGTTATAGACGAGCCCGAAGTGGCAATTCTGCAAGTTCAGGGACAAAAAATGTACCAAATCATTGGCGGACAAGTCAGCGAACAAGCACCATCACAACGGGGCGCAACTACAGCAGCTAAACCCGCGTTCAGCGAAGAAGACGTCCAGCTAGTGGCAGACCAAACAGGAAAAAGCCTCGAGAAAGCCAAAGAAGCCCTCCAAGAATGCGGAGGCGACTTAGCCAAAGCAATACTATTACTCCAATCTTAATTTCCTTCTTTAAATGCTAAGTTTATTTTTGCGTTAAAGGTATGTTTAGAATTCGTTAGATGAATTACTGAAGCCACTTCAATATAGGGCACATTGGCATTTTTTGCCTCAGCCGGTTTTTAGATTACGTATATTTCTTGAATTGTTACTAAGCCATTATCGCCGACGATCAGCTTCAAATCGGGAAGCAGGGGCTCAAGCTTTTCCTGAGTATCTACTACATCAATTATCAAAGGCATGTTTATCTGCACCCCTTCAAGATGCAGTGTTGATTTGCCTCGTTTCCCAAACCCGTTAACACCCGTCCAAACAGTCGCGCCTTCAATGTGTGCTTTTGTAAGGCAATCTATGATAAGCGCTTGGAGCCGTTTTCCTCCAACTTCATCGTTCTTCTTTATTCTAATCGTTAAATTCCACATCTTTTGTCTCAACGCACAAACCTCTGTAGGATTTCATCTCCAATTAGCCTGCCGCCAAAAACCGCTCCAAGCGACAAGCCAACGTTGGTTAGTATGTTTAGTGCCATGAGGCTAAAACGATTTGCGTCGGCCAAGTTGTTGGTTTCTAGTGCAAAAGAAGACATAGTGGTGAAGGAACCAGAGAACCCTACAGCCACAAACAGGGTGTACTGTGGATCCAAATTAAAGCCAACAGACAAAATCGAGAATATTCCCAGAACGAAACTGCCCAAAACGTTCACTGTTAACACATTGACTGGTAACCCATAAACCGAGACTGGAGACTCAACCAGCTTGTAACGTAAGAATGCTCCAATTACCGCGCCAACTGCCAAGAGGATAAACTCAATCCACTTCATTTGCTTACCTTCCAATTGTTAGGTAGGCATTATCAGCATCCTCACGGCTGCGGTTTTGGCTCTGCCACGGCTAATGCCATAGCCAAGTTTCTTGAGAGGTTTTAAGTTATTAAAACTTTATCGCACAAAAACGCAGATTGTATCTTCCGATAAGCTGTTTACCTTTGGGGATGAGCTAACGCTATATACCACTTGATTTCAATATTCAACAGGATTAGAAAATGGCTACGCAAAACTCTGACATTGCTGTAGTTGGACACTTCTCAATCGACACCCTTAACCTGCCAAGCAGAACAACCCCTTTCATAATTTTAGGCGGAGCAGCAACTTACACTTCGTTTGCAGCAAAACGTCTAGACGCTGGCGTTTCAGTCATTTCCAAAGTTGGCGGAAACTTCCCACAAGCTTATCTATGGTGGATAAAAGAAGAAGGCGTTGATATCTCAGCAGTCACCAGACTTGCAAATGAACCCTCAACTTGTTTTGAGCTTAATTACAACAAAGACCTTTCTGAACGCACTCTAAAACTTAAGAGCAAAGGACCCAGCTTAAACCCAAATGACGTGCCTAAAGATTTTCACGCCAAAGCAGTTCACCTTGCACCTATTGCTGACGAAATCCCATACGAGCTTGTTGAGCGTCTCAAGAGTTGCGCTGATATTTTGTCGCTCGACCCTCAGGGCCTACTTCGAAACTTCGATAAAACAGGAAATGTCACTGAGAACACTTTAATCGACAACCGAATCTTTAGTCTAATCAACATCTACAAGTCCTCGCAAAACGAAATCTACTCCTTAACCGGAGAGTCAGAACTCAGGTCAGCAATAAAAACGATTCACGATGTTGGAGTTGAAACCGTCATAGTAACCTTGGGAGCTAAAGGCTCAATTCTCTCAGTCGAAGGAGCACAATACAATATTGAAGCTTGCCCATCACAGGTTATTGTTGACCCAACGGGTGCAGGGGATGTCTTCATCGGCAGCTTCTTGGCTGAATATCTTCAACAAAAAGAAACACTTTGGTGCGCTATCGTCGGTTCCGCCGCAGCATCCTGCGTTATCGAAGGTCTCGGATCCACTTATTTTGGTAAAAAAGAAGAGATTTACAGAAGAGCCAATTCTTTGTATGAAAAGAAACTTAAGCAATAGCTGCATAAGTACGTAGTTAAAATTAAGAGGCGTTGATTATGGGACGTATAGACAAAGGAGAAAAATGTAGCGTCTGCGGCAAAGAAGCTGCTCGTTCATTGTCAGCTGACAAAGTTAAAGCTTCAGGATTTAGTGTTGGCAGTGCTGATAAACGTGCTTACCTCTGTAAAGATCACTACAAAGAATACAAAAAGAAGACCAAAAAAGACAAGACTCTTGACAAGTGGCGTTACGGTTAACAAGAGGCAATTAAAATGCGAATTTTGCAGTTACACTCTAACTTTATAGTTTTCAAACCTGTAGAAAAAGAAATCAACATCGCCGAAGAAGCCGAAAAGGTGGAAAACCGCGTAGAAGATGTCGTCGTTTTATTCACCGCCGTCGAGGAAGGCGATAACTTCGCCATTGCAAAAAAAGCAATCGACGATGTGCGGGCATTCTTAGGTAAACTCAAGGCTAATCGTATCCTAATCTACCCATTTGCGCATCTCAGCAGTAACCTCTCCCAGCCTTCAACGGCTTTAAAAATAATAAAGGACATGGAAGTCTACGCGAAGGAGAAAGGAATTGAAACCTACTGTGCCCCGTTTGGCTGGAATAAACAATTTACAATATCAATTAAAGGGCATCCTTTAGCCGAACAGGCACGAAGCTATGCGCCAGTTCAAGTTGCAGCTGTCGCAGAAACAACAGCTCCTTGTGAAGCCAAAAAGGAAGAAGAACCCGTCTCCGCAGCCCTCAAAGCCGAAGACACCATGAAATCTTACTGGCATATTCTTCAAACCGATGGCTCACTAGTACCTATTGAAGAATTCAAATTCAAAGGATACACCAATCTCCAAAAGTTCTCTAACTACGAAATCAAGAAGACGCGTGCAGTTACTGTAATGCCGCCCCATGTGCCTTTGATGAAACGTCTAGAAATTGCGGATTATGAGCCGGGAAGCGACCCCGGCAACATCCGCTGGTACCCTAAAGGGCGCATGATAAAATCTCTACTCGAACAATATGTTTCCGCCAAAGTAGCAGCTTACGGCGGCATGGAAGTCGAAACTCCTTTAATGTACGACTTCAACCACCCAAGCCTCAAAAGCTACCTCAACCGCTTCCCAGCACGCCAATACGTCCTTAAATCCGAAGACAAAGAACTCTTCCTGCGATTTGCCGCGTGCTTCGGCCAATTCCTCATGGCACATGATGCTCAATTCAGTTACAAACAAATGCCTATAAAACTCTACGAGCTAACACGCTACAGTTTCCGACGTGAAAAAAGCGGAGAAGTTGTAGGCCTAAAACGACTGCGAGCTTTCACCATGCCCGATTGCCACGCATTCTGCACCGACATCGATCAAGCCAAAAAAGAATTCATGATCCGCTTCAACCTCTGCATCGATGTCTTAAGCAACATTGGCTTGGTAAAAGATGACTATGAAATTGCGATGCGCTTTACCAAAGACTTCTACTCAGAACACAAAGACTTCATAACCGAACTCGCATCGGCTTTCGGGAAGCCCATCCTTGCAGAAGTTTGGAATGAGCGCTTCTTCTACTTTGCACTCAAATGGGACCTCAACTTCATCGACAACCAAGACAAGGCAGCGGCACTCAGCACCGACCAAATCGACGTCGAAAACGCTAAACGCTATGAAATAACCTTCGTTGACGAAAAAGGCGAAAAACAGTATCCATTAATTCTACACTGTAGCCCAAGCGGCGCCATCGAACGCGACATCTACGCGCTACTGGAGAAGGCTTACCGAGAACAAATGGCAGGTAAAGCTCCGATGCTTCCACTGTGGCTCTCCCCAACCCAAGTGCGCCTTATTCCAATTTCAGATAAATTCCTTGACAAAATGGAGGAGCTCGCATTACAAATCGGCTCTCACTCCATCCGAGTAGACATCGACGACTCAGCCTCAACACTCCAGAAGAAGATCCGTGAAGCTGAACAGGAATGGGTACCCTACATCATCGTCGTCGGCGAGAAAGAGATTGAATCTGGCATGCTCTCAGTTAGAGTCCGTGAGCTTAAAGGTCAACAACAAAACCTCACCACTGAACAGCTCATATCGATGGTTTCTGAGAAAATCGCTGGCAAACCCTACAAACCATTGCCGTTGCCATTGCTATTGTCGAAGCGCCCGCAGTTCCACGGTTAATAAAGCCGCCGTAAACGAATCGTATGTATCATTGGGGTAAACTATATCAAACAATTGGACAATATGAAACAGTCATCCAAGAAGTGGAAAACAAATGACCAACGAATTACAAGTTTACATCGACGGCGAATTCTACCTTAAGTCACAGGCTAAAATCTCCGTCTACGACCACGGTTTCCTCTATGGCGACGGTGTATTTGAAGGCATCCGCGAATACAACGGTGTGGTCTTCAAGTTAAAAGAGCATATAGACCGTTTGTACCGCAGTGCACACGCTATAATGCTAGATATTCCCCTGACAAAAGATGAAATGATCAAAGCAGTCATCGAGACATTGCGCAAAAACAAAATGAAAGACAGCTACATCCGCTTGGTCGTCTCAAGAGGCGTTGGCGATCTGGGACTTGATCCGCGCAAATGCCCAAAGCCAACAGTTATAATCATAACTGACACCATAAACATCAAGGCAGGCAATGCCAAAGAAGTTGGCATAACAACTATGCTCAGCTGGGTCCGCAGAAACCCAGTAGATGCAACCACACACGAAATAAAATCCCTCAATTACCTAAATAGCGTCTTGGCAAAAATAGAAGCCAATGCATGCGGCGTCGACGAAGCCATATGCCTTGAAAGCAACGGTTACATCGCAGAAGGCGTGGGCGAAAACGTCTTCATAGTCAAAAACGGCGAAATCTTTACTCCTCCTACGTCAACAGGCGCTCTTGCAGGCATCACCGCAGACGTCGTTGCTGAACTATGTGCAAAACTGGGTACAGACCTCATCATAACTAACCTGACACCGTTTATGCTCTTCACCGCTGACGAAGCATTCTTCACCGGAACCGCAATGGAAATGGTGCCCATCCGCGAAGTCAACAAACGCCAAATAGGCGATGGCAAACCAGGGCCAGTCACAAAGAAGCTTATGACAGCTTTCCAGAAAGTAATCGAAGACCCAAAAAACGGCACAAAAATCTAGATTTTAACCGTAGCCCACGTGGCTGCGGCCTGTTTTCTGTTTCTTTTTCATGAACTGTTCCAAGCAATTGAAGGCTTCTTCGAGTTCCTCACAAGGTGGCAGGAAGACAATTCTGGCATGGTCCTTACCGTACAAAGGATCGAAACCCGAGCCATTGACGATTAAGACACCTGTTTCTCTAAGGAGTTGCACGACGAATTCCATGTCGGTTTTCCACCTTGTGCCAACTTCATGAATTTTGGGGAATATATAGAAGGCACCTTCAGGTTTGGTTGCACTGATGCCTTCAATTTCGTTTAGCCGTTTCCAAGCATAGTCACGTCTTTCGCGCAGTCGATCAACGATGCCTTTGACGAAATCTTGGGGACCGTTGAGTGCAGCTGCTCCTGCAATTTGAACAGGTGTGTTGGCGCATAAGCGAATGCGGCATTGCTTCTCAACGCCCAAACGAAGATCCTCAAGTTGTTTGCCTTCACCCTTAAAGTACATGTAACCCAAACGCCATCCAGTCATCTGATAAACCTTGGAGAACCCGTTCAAACCCACTACAGGTACATCTTTGGACAAGTGCGCGGAGCTTACGAACGGCTTCTCGTAGGTTAACTGATCATAAATCTCATCGGACAATACCGGCAAATCGTGTTCTCCAGCTATGTCGAGCATTTCCTTAATGCACTTTGAACTATAAACCGAACCTGTTGGATTGTTCGGGTTAGTGATTACGATGGCACGGGTTTTAGGCGAGATTTTACTCCGTAAATCATCGATGTTCGGCACCCAACCGTCATTTTCGATGGTTTCATATGAAACTGGAGTGCCGTCGAAGAATTTCGTATAGGAAATATACGGCGGGTAAGTTGGCCCAGGGAAAAGAATCTCGTCACCTTTCTCAACTAAAGCCGCCAGAACCATCTGGATGCCCTCCGAAATACCCTCGGTGACTATCACATTGTTAGCAGTTATGTCAACGTTGTTGACTCTTTTTTCTTTGCGCACAATTGCTTCCCGAAGTTCAGGTCTGCCTTCAGAAACAGAGTAGTAATTGTCATCATGATCAATTGCCGCACATAAGGCGTCTTTCACGTATTGCGGCGTTTTAAAATCGAAAGCAGCGGGGTCACCAATGTTTAGGTAATAGATTTTTTTGCCGTTTTTAATGAGTTCTTGAGTGTGAACTATTACGTCCCGTATCGCATATTCGATGTTGCTTGCTCGTTTCGTTACTTTAATGTGCGTCGCCAAACTAAGTTACCTGTACCCAGAACACTTGATAGCCCAAAAAATAAATCTTCCTAACAATA
The DNA here is from genome assembly GCA_963835475.1 of Candidatus Bathyarchaeota archaeon. Classification (GTDB taxonomy): domain Archaea; phylum Thermoproteota; class Bathyarchaeia; order Bathyarchaeales; family Bathycorpusculaceae; genus Bathycorpusculum. The sequence continues at coordinate 456,583 of CAWIFU010000013.1, read as the reverse complement.
AATCTGTTGGAAAACCTACAAAATAAAAACTCTTCATCCATGGAATTACTTTGGGGGCAGTACGTTGTTAATGGTGATTTTTAGAACCCATATATGTTAGAAAAACAAGAAGGAAGTAGAAGATCTATTATTCAAAGAATGCAGAGCCTAAAAAGCCCCTGCTATTCTGTTGCAAGCTTCCACTATGCGTTCTTTGGGTTGCGTAAAAGTTATTCGAGCATATCCTTCACCAAACTTGCCGAAACCGATTCCAGGAGTAACAGCCACGCCAACGTTGAGCAGTCTGGTTGCAAATTCCATTGAGTCACCTTGGCAATTAACCCATACGTAGAATGTTGCTTTGGGCTTGTCGCATTTGTAACCGATTTTGCAGAGTGTATCTACTAGGAGGTCGCGTCGTTCACGCAGAGTTTGATTGTTTTTCTTTAAGAATTCTGGCGCTTCCGCATTGTTGTATGTTGCTAAAGCTTTAACTGCGACTTTCTGAGTGTAAACTGGCGGCCCCGAGTCAATTTGGGATTTAACTTTGGCTAAACCAGCAACAAGTTGTTTGTTTCCAACAGCAAAACCAATACGGTCACCGGTCATGTTGAAAGTTTTTGAAAGTGAATGGAATTCTACTGCAACTTCCAAGGCTCCATCAATTTCGAGAATGCTCGGAGCACGATAGCCATCATAAGTGATTTCCGAGTAAGCATTATCATAGCATAGGATAATATTGTTGTCCTTAGCGAATTCAACTGCTTCTTTCAAACATTTCTTGTCTACGGTTGCGGCGGTAGGGTTGTTTGGGTAGTTCATGAACATCATCTTTAAGCGTCGGGCATCAATGGCCTCAAAGTCGGGCTTAAAACCATTCTCCTCCAAGAGTGGCAAAGGCACAACTGTACCATCACAGAGAATAGTGCTACCGTTAGCATAAACTGGGTAGGCAGGATCTGGAACCAAAACGCGATCACCAGGGTTAACGAACGCACGTGCAATATTTGCAATACCCTCTTTGGAACCCAAAACTGCAACCACATGGTCCTGTTGTAGATCAATGTTAAATCGTTTCTTGCACCAGCCCACAACGCCTTCACGAAAGTCTGGTTCACCTTGACTAAACGAGTAATTATGATTTTTCAAGTCAGCAGCTTCTTGCTTTAGAGATTCAATGACAAAAGCGGGCGGCGGAAGGTCAGGGTCTCCGATGCTCAATGAAATCAAATCGATGCCTTGCGACTTCTTCTCCTTTATGATTTTCTCGATTTCAGCAAACAGATAAGGTGGCAACCGTTTAATTCGATCTGCATACTCGAACGTCATGTTTTATGGCTCCTTGAATAGTGTCCCTTCGTAAACTTTCTCGGCGGCACCACTTAGAAAGATGCTCTTAGCAACTTCCACTTGTAGTTCTCCACCAAGAACATGAACTGTCACTTTGTTACCAACTTTACCCAGCTTGTTCGCAGCCGCAACCGCAGCGCAGGTTCCAGTGCCACATGCGAGGGTCTCTCCGCATCCACGTTCCCAAACCCGCACCTTAAGCGCATCTTTGTTAAGAACTTGAACAAAGCCCACGTTGGTCCTTTTGGGAAAGACCTTGTCGTTTTCAATTAGTGGCCCGACATAGTCAACTGGAAATTCGTCGACATTTTCCACGAATATGACACAATGAGGATTGCCCATAGAAAGGCATGTGATTTTGTAGTGTTCGCCGTCTACTTCTAAGTCACTGTTTATGCTTTCGCCATGCCCCAGCATAGGAAGCGACGCTCGTTTCCAATTTGCCAAACCCATATCAACCTTAACTGTTTGAACTTCATCGCCCTTGACAGTCAACCGGACATGCTTAATGCCTGAGAGGGTCTCAACTGAAAACTCATTCTGAGTTACTATACCGTTTTCGTAACAGTATTTAGAGAAGCAGCGAATGCCATTTCCACACATTTCAGCCTCACTACCGTCAGCGTTGAAAATCCGCATCTTCACCTCGGCAACTTTAGAATTGCAGATAAGAAGAAGCCCATCGGCACCAACTGAAAAACGTCTCTCACAAAGGGTTCTCGCCAATTCAGCAGCATTGCCAATTTTCTGACCTCTGTCATCTATTACAATATAGTCGTTGCCTAATCCATGCATCTTCCAAAAACGCATCAAGGCCCACTCTGTATCCGTTGACTAGCCATCAAATCGCTAAGTTCTTCACGCTTACGAACCAACACATCCTTACCCTGACGGATCATGACTTCTGCAGCCCTAGGTCTTGAATTATACTGTGAACTCATGCTAAAACCATAAGCACCAGCGTTTAAGACAGCTAGCAAATCATCTTCCTCAACCTTTGGCAATTGACGTTCTTTGGCTAACGAGTCACCGGACTCACAGATTGGACCCACCACATCGTAGGTTTCTTTGTCCGCTTGCGCAACCTTGTTGGCGACTAGAATTGGATGGTAAGAACCGTACATTGCAGGACGCACTAACGTGTTGAATCCGGCATCTACGCCAACGAACTTCTTGGATGGCGTTATCTTAATGGTGTTAACGGTTGTTAATAGGATGCTTGCATCACAAACAAGGTATCTTCCAGGTTCAACACAGAGAAATGGCTTGCCGAGTCCGTATTCCTTGACTCTGTTTTTAAATGGAGAAACGATTTTGTTCGAGAACTCTGTTAAGTCTAAGTCTTTGTCCTCTGGATTGTAAGGAACACCGAATCCTCCCCCGATGTCGATAAACTCGAATTCAATTCCTATTTCGTCATGAACCCGTTTAGCAATGTTCAGCAACTTTTCTACGGCCAAAGAATAAGGTTCAAGGTCTAAGATACCCGAACCAATGTGCATGTGAATACCGAAACGTTCAACACGAGCTCGCTTAGCAGTTGCATAAGCTTTCAGGGCGTCTTCTTCCATTAAACCAAACTTCGACTCAGGACCAGCTGTGATGCAGTGACTATGATGCCCCGCCCCAACCTCTGGGTTAACGCGCACCGACACCACTGGGGGAACCGCAATCTTCAGCAACCTATCCAATTCTGACTGCGAATCCACATTCACAGTTATGTTTGCACCAGAAAGAAACTTTAGCTCGTCATTTCTCACGCTGGTTCCCGTGAAAAGGATACGGTCAGGAGTGTATCCACTACTTAAACCCATGAACACTTCCCCCGGACTGACAGCGTCCAAGTAGGCACCTTCGGACTGAAGAACCCTCAGAACGGTCAAGTTAGTGTTGGCTTTTGCCGCATAGTAAACTCGCAAGTGCTTGTAATTGCTGATTAAGGCATTGTGAAGACGATTGTAGTTGTCTCTAATTCGCTTCTCACTCAATAAATACAGGGGCGTATCGTATTTTTCAGCTAACGCCTTAACGGAGAAACCATCAAAGAAGAGACTGCCTTTTCGGTCTTCTAAGGGTTCGCGAAGCTTTCTCTTAACCATCCAATTACTCCAGACTCTACAGTTACTACGCCAACGACATTTAAGCTAAACCATTAGCTACATACAGTTCCGCGCTTAGAATGCCTCCACCTGCTGCTCCTCGAACAGTATTATGCCCAAGGCACATGTACTTGAATGTCATGATCGGATCCTTACGTATTCTACCTACCACAACACTTTGACCGCAACCTGCATCACGATCATATCGTGGTTGAGGACGGTTCTTTTCATGACGAACAATAATAGGGTTCGTTGGAGCAGACGGCAACTTTAGCAACTGCGGAGCTCCCTTGAAATCTTCAAATGACGCCTCAATTGCCTCAATTGATGGATCTTGATCTAGTTTCACAAAAATGGATTCCAAGTGCCCGTCTTTTACGTTGACTCGATTGCAGCTAGCACTAAGCTTGAAATCCGCGTTCTGAATGCTTTTACCGTCGAAAGACCCGAGTATCTTTAAGGCTTCTGTCTCCATCTTGTCCTCTTCGCCAGAAATAAAAGGAACAACATTGTCGATTATATCGAGCGATGCTACACCTGGGTAACCAGCACCGCTGAGAGCTTGCATGGTAGTAACTACCACCTGTTGAAGACCAAACTGCATTAGTGGCTTTAGAGTAATCGCCATTTGAATCGTACTGCAGTTTGGGTCAGTTGAGATAAAGCCTTTCCAACCACGAAGATTCTGTTGAACTTTAACTAGTTCAGCGTGATCCGGGTTTATTTCCGGAATGATTAGCGGCACGTCTTTATCCATTCGATGAGCACTCGCTTTACTAAACACAGGGTACATCGCAGCAAATTCGGATTCCACTGCCCCCGCTAAGTCGCCTGGGAGAGATGAGAACACTAAGTCAACATTACCTGCCTTCTCAACTGACGTAACGTCTACGTTTGCTACGGGCATTTCAGCGATTTCTTTTGGCAGATTTGATTCCATTATCCAGTTACAAGCATCCTTGAATTTCTTGCCTGCTGACCGCTCTGAAGCGGCAAGCACCTCAATTTCAAACCAAGGATGTCCTTGCAGTAGTTGAATGTACCTTTGTCCGACGGCTCCCGTTGCGCCCAAGATGGCGACTTTACGTTTATTCGGCATGAGTGTTTCTTCCTTTGCCCTTTTCACTTTGTTTGTTCTTGATAAAAAAGTTAATGGTTGTATTTCTGATTAAGTTAGACCTAAAACATCAGACATGCTAAATATTTTAGGCTCATTTTGCTTGCTCAACCATTCAGCAGCGTAAACAGCGCCCTGAGCAAACACATTACGTGAGAAAGCAATGTGTTCTATACGCAGCATTTCGTATGGTCCTGCAACAATTAAGTCATGGATTCCTGGAACACCTCCTGCACGCAAAGCTGTAATTTCCAGCTCTTCTGGCAACCGTGGACTGATACCTTCTCTTCCCGAAACTATCTTTTTGTAACCGCGAACATTAGAAACGATTTCGCCAAGTTTCTTCGCTGTGCCGCTGGGGGCATCTTTCTTTCCTGTGTGATGAATTTCGTTAATACTGAAATCGTACCCTTGCGGAAAAGCCTTCAAGGCTTCGGTTAACTTGAAAAGTATGTTAACACCTACACTGTAGTTTGGTGAATACACCGACGGGACTTTACCCGACATTGCACTTTCTATTTGTCGGTTCTGTTCTTGAGTAAGGCCAGTAGTGCCAAGGATTATACGTTTCCCCAGGTTTGCGACTGTCGGAATGTTAGTTACTTCGGCTGCAGGTAGAGTGAAGCTTATGTAAACGTCGGCGTCTCTCACCGATTCGCCGAGTTTGTCGGATCCGAGGATTTTTGTGTCGGAGTTCGCTATGTTTAGTTCTCTAAGACTTTTACCAATGCCGGGAGAATTGGGTGCTTCTATAGCACCTACTATTTGGTGGCCTTTTGCGGTTGCTTCATTTATGATTGCGTTGCCCATTCGCCCTGCTGCACCTGCTACACACAGCCTAAGCATAGAAAAGCCCTTCAAGATACTTTTCGTTGTAGAGTCTTTCTTTAAGGTCCACACCAAAGTAGTCAGCGATTGGCTTTAGAATCTGTGGATTAGATTCGTAGACTTTTCGTGTGTTTGCCAAAACAACTTCTAAGCCGCTGCGAGTCATTTTTCCCAATGGCTGCCTACACGACCCCGAGGGCATTCCCAACACGTTCATTAGTGTCTTGTAAGCGAGCGGATTGCGTGCTTTGGTCGCTACTGGTCCGTACGGTGTTTGTTCTTGGGTCTTCACTGTCACTATGTTGAAGAGCGGTTTGAGTGCTTGGGCGATTACACTTGCAGCCTCATCGTTGCCGTCAAGAATGTAGTGAACCATGTCTACAACTGCACTTGGAGCTACATTAGATACTACAGATATGACCCCGCTTGCGTTTATATCGGGCGAAATCATCATCGTATAAGTTTTGTCGTCGTCGCCGGAGAGGATATCAAAGTCTTCTCCACAGAATTGCCTTGTTAACTCCATGTTCTTAAGGTCACCCGTGGCTTCCTTTACGCATCGAACATTTGGATATTGTTGATGGAGTACCGCAAGGTCCTGAGGATAAAGCTGTGTTCCTGTTCTGCCTGGAATGATGTAAGGAATTACTTGAACTTCTGGAAACTGTCGGGCTATGGGCTCGATGTATTCTCGGCGAATCTCCATCGAGCTTGGCCCGTTATAGTATGGGTCTACAAGAAGGACACAGTTTACCCCAAAGTCTTGAGCGTGCTGTGTTCCGTCTATGGCTTCTTGGGTTGAGTTGCTGCCAGTGCCAGCTATTGTCAGGCACCTGTTGCATGAGTATTCGTGTACTTTTTCTATGACTTTGGTATGTTCATTCCAATCTAAGGTCGGGCTCTCGCCTGTTGTACCAACTGCTAGTATACCTTTCACGCCGTTTTCTATTTGGAAATCTATCAGTTGTTGTAAGCCTTCATAATCGACTTGGCGATTACGATCCATTGGGGTTATTAACGCAGTATAGCAACCGCTGAATGTCACCATTTTAAAGTTCCTCTTTCAAGTGAGAACCATTTGGACACCAGAATATTTAAGCGTTACGTTTATAGCATCATTAATACGAAAAACGTATAAATATCAACCACAAAAAGCAAAATACACTAAACCACACACACTTTTCGCAATCCAAAAGCTACTTTACGAGTTCAACATAATAAGCTGTGAAAATACCGTCATAAACACCATAAATCCCACGCAAATAACCAATAGCGTCCCCAAGGTTTGCGGCCGTAGGAATAACGGTCCTGAAGTTATCTAGACGCAAAATATCCTCAAGCTTCCCAGATTCACGCTTAACAATTCTAAACTTCAGGGATTGAGGACCTGACTGGAAGACAGCAAACTCGCCGACTACAGAATTACCTTTTCGTATATCGACAGTTTTCTGCCCTTGAACTAACCATTTAAAAACTTCTTTTCTTGCAAAAAACAAAGGCAAACTTGTCACCTTAGACGCAAATTAGGATAACCAAAGATAAAGGTTCATTCGAAAAGCGAATAAAAGTTAAACAAAAATAGGAAAAAATGGGTTGAAACGTAGAAGATTACTTGCTGTTTACCCTTTGCCTTTCTCTTCTTTACCGAAGTACTTGGTCCACTTAAGTTTGCGTGCGTCGCGTTTGAATGACAAGCTACTTTTCTTGCATTTGCTAGAGTCGAACCAAAGGATTGAGCCGTCATTTTTAACAAACATCATGCCTGTGCCAGCTGGGAAATCAGCACCACAGAACGAACATTTTCTAGGTTTTGGCATGACAAATTCTCCAGGTTATTTTATCGAGTTATTTTCTTCGCTTCTCTTTCCGTTTCTCGCAGCATCAGAATATCTTGTGCTCTTACCGGTCCTTTAACGTTGCGTGTGATTATTCTACCCTTGTCTTTGCCTTCCATTATGCGAACACGGACTTGCGTGATTTCACCAGTTACACCTGTGCGACCGATGACTTGTATGACTTCTGACGGAATAAGTTCTTCAGCTGCTTCTTTACTCATTACTGAGTTCCTCGTTTAACCTGATCGATTCGGGTAACGATTTCTTTGAGTAATCCTGCTGCTTCTCCTTCTCGTATGATGCATGCTGCTGCACATGGAACATCGATTCCAATGGATTTGCCAAGTTGTTCTTTGCTTGGAACGAATACGTATGGAATTTTTCTTTCGTCACAGAGTAGTGGTAGGTGCGCTATAACTTCGGGCGGGTCAACATCTTCAGCTATTACTACAAGTTTGGCTTGTGAGCGTTCAACAGCTTTTGTTGCCTCGTTTGTTCCTTTCCTAACAGATCCTGATTTTGAAGCAATCGTTAGGGCTTCATAGGCTGCATCTACGATTTCTTTTGGGACTTCATATTTTACATAGAATGGTTTAGACATATTAGCCTCACCCTTTTAAGGCACAGTCTTATCCGCACATCTCATTTAAGAATCTTTCTACCGAAAAAGCCTATCTTTTACTTTCAGCTTATAAAGCACTTAGAAAACTTTATATAAACTGTTACGGGTCAATACTTGTTTTTCGAGAGGGGAATTGCGTTTGCAAAGATTGGGCAAGGGTTCAAATGTAACTCCATCGCGAAACTTGGTGGTTAAAGCAGAAAATCCCCCGAAAATGGGTTTTGAAGTTGTCGATGAGAACTTAAATGTTGTCGGTAAAGTTTTTGACATTATCGGCCCTGTCTCAGCGCCTTATGCGGTAATTAAAACAAGCATTAGGGAACCTGAGAAACTAGTGAATAAACCGGTGTACTTGCTTCTCTCGAAAACAAAACGGAGCAAAAGATAATGAGTAGAGCCAGCAAGTTACATGAACCAATAAATCAAGATCAAGCTTCACCAAAAGCAGAACCCGCCAAGGTTCAATCATGCCCTGAATGTGGCAGCACTCGACTTATGCGCGATTATGAATGTGCCGAAATAGTTTGCATGGACTGCGGTTTCGTTGTGGCAGCCAAAATTGCTGACCGTGGACCCGAATGGAGAGCTTTTGATGATGAGCAAAGGTCCAAAAGAACCCGTGTTGGAGCCCCTTTAACATACACAATCCATGATAAAGGATTATCAACAACCATCGACTGGCATGATCGAGATATCTACGGCAAAAGCCTCTCACCAGGACAGAAAGCACAAGTTTATCGCCTTCGGAAATGGCAACGACGCATCAGGGTTTCCGACGCAACAGAACGAAATTTGGCTTTTGCGCTCTCAGAAATAACAAAGATTTCAAATAACTTGAACCTCCCAAAAAATATTCTTGAAACAGCTTCAGTTATTTATCGTAAAGCGGTAAAAGAACGCCTAATCCGAGGCAGGTCAATTCAAGGCGTTACATCAGCAGCTCTGTATTTAGCATGCAGACAATGCGGTTTACCCAGAACCCTAGACGAAATTTCTCAGGCATCGACAGTTAACAAAAAAGAAGTTGGAAGAAGCTACCGTTTCCTAATCAGAGAACTAAACTACTCCATCCCACCACTAAGACCAAGCCAATACATAACAAAGTTCTCAAATCAACTTACGATGCAAGGAAAAGTAGAAGAAATTGCGCATAAAATCTTAACCGCAGCAAAAGAACTAAAACTCACATCAGGGAGAGGTCCAACCGGCATTGCAGCGGCAGCAAGTTACGTTGCATCAGTGTTGACGGGTGAGCGCAAGACACAAAGAGAGATTGCCGAAATTGCACAGGTGACGGAAGTTACTATTCGAAATAGGTATAAAGAACTCGTTGAACGCTTATTGTTCCAAATAAGCATCTAAACAGCTCCCCTTTTCTTTTTTCAATTTTTAAGGTTCCATAAATGGCCATTCCCAATTCAAAAACGTCAGATCGGCCTAAAATGGAAGAGTCAATTGCCAAACTAAAAGAAATTCAGATCAGTTTTGAACAAAACATTTGTAGTTTACATCAGAAAATAGCGATGCTTTATTCGACGCCTGAATTGCAAAATATCTTTGAGAACTTAAAAAAAGAAGCCGAAAATAGGGCCACAAATTTGGAGGCTGAAGTTAAAAAGCTGCGAGAAGAATTAAAGTGTGTTCAGGCACTTTTAGGATTAAAACTGGAAAATTCTAATTCAGGCAATTATTGATCCTGGATAAGTAATTTTTTTAAGCACCTTAGCAGCTATGCTAATTCATGCCCTATAAATTCACTTTCGACCTTTCAAAGGTCCCCCGATTCTTCTTCAATGAAATTGCCTTGATTAGCTATCAGAAGGGCATGCATAAAAGCTTCTTATCAACACTCAACGATCTGATTCTGAAGTTTAAAATCCAAGAAGCAACAGGGTTAAATCTTTCAGACGCGGTGGCTTTGCTTCAGGACCTAATCGATTTACAAGCCATCAACAGTATGGAAAGAGGCAGGTTTTTACAGACCAAGAAGAGAGCAATTTTTCTGCCACACTGCTCACGAAAATACATGGATAACCGTTGCAAAGCAACATTTAACTCGGACATCCCAAGCTATGCGTGTGCTCATTGTTCTGATGATTGCATGGTAAACAAGGCAGACCAATACGCCAAAAAGAGAGGCTACGACGTTTATTTGTTACCTGGCGGCTCCTGCATACCGAAGATACTCAAAAATAGCCATTATGAAGGCATCGTCGGAGTGGCATGTGGAGAAGAAATGAAAATCATGGGTCCACTTCTAAGCGGTATGAATGTTACTGGGCAAGGTATACCATTGATAAAAAATGGGTGTGCAAGCACCGTTTTTAATATGGAAACACTCAAAAAAGTCCTCTAACCAACCAATTAGTTTTTTAATTATAAATTGAAGAATTAGCAAAGCTTATAATGCCAAACCATAACAAGAGAATACTTGTCTGATGCCAAATGCCTGACAAAAAAGCTTCTGAAAAAACGAGTAAAAAATTCTGCAGAACCGGCGAGAAATGCCCGGAATCAGGTTTATATGAGCATTTCTGCAAAAACAAAGGAGAAAAATCACGTATTCCATTGTCCAAAACTGAGACTTTTCCACCTTGCAGAACTTGCGGGTCAGTTAAATGGGTACTGGTAATGGCAGCATAAGTTGTAAGTCTTAAAATACGCATTTTGGGAATAAATTTTTTTGGTTCCAAAATATGGCCGGAAAAATTGCCACTTCAAATAAGACTTCTCCTCAGAGCACTATCTTTTAAAAAAGTCGAAAATTCAAATTTATTGTGTGAGCTATTAAAAAACAGTTTCAACTATAGATTTTATTAACACGAGATAAAGAAAAATTAGACTGGTTACTATTTCACTATTTCGCGTTTCTTCCAGCGCAGGTTCTTGCCCTTGCACTTTCTACATTTCAGCGCGGTTGCAGCGTTACGTGAGCCACAGTCTCGGCAGATTTTCATGAACAGACGATGTTCTTGTGCTATGGCTTTTTTTACTGGATCTAGTATTGGCATTTTATTGTTAACCTTCCGTTTTGGCTAACTCTTTGATGTTTAAGTATCAAATATACCTTTTGTCTAAACTTTCGGCATATTGCAGTGAAATAAATAACTCGGATTTACTTTATTACTTCAATGGTAACGTAGGAGCGAGTATCCTCTATTCCGTCAATGCTATAGAGTTTCTTTAATATTTCATCGAGGTTTTCACGTTCAACTATAATTAACGCGTCAACCTCGCCAGCAATTCGGAACGCTCTGGAAACTGCAAGTTCGTGAATTTGTTCGTAAACGTGAATACGTTTGATGGGGGAAACTTTAAGCAAAATAAATGCTGGTGTAGTTGAAACGCCAAGGGCGCTTAGACCTTTTTCGGTGACGTCGATGAATCCTCTTCCTGTGCGGATGTATCCCCGGTTTTTAAGTTTGCGCAAGTGTACGTTTAATGCTTGCCTACTTACTCCTAATTGATTTGATAATTCATCTTGTTTCAGTCTTAGAGTGTAGGTGTTTGTTGATTTGCCTTTTTCGTAAAGTGTTTTTAACAGTTGAATTGAACGTTTAGTTAATGGTTCCAATTTAGTCACTTTTGTGTTGTTTTGTTAACTTAAACCTTTACAATAGTTGCAAAGCTTCCTTAAGAATCTGACTCCTAAAACAATTAACCATAATCCCAACCTAACAGTTTTCAGTTAAGCAATATGGAGAGGATGCTGTGATTGGCCGCCCCTGTTTTCCGATTTATTATTGATTTTTGGAAAATTTAAGCGGGTAAGGTTGAATTTTCTTTTTTTAAAAAAAATTAAGAAACGGATGTCCTTTTAAACTTTGGCGAGGAGCGCTTTAAAGACATTCCGAAATGCGTTTTCCAGTTAGAAAGGTTCGAAAAATTATAACAGAAAATAACCCTAACTTATGTAAAACGAGCCAATTTGCTTCCTCCAGGAACACAAACAAAACACCACAATGTATTTATTTAAAAAAAAAGCTTAAGTCAAGCCACTAAAAGTAAACTAGGAGTGAAGCGGAACCGTGACAGAAAACGCCAGCGCAGTCTTGATCGGCAAAAAACCAATAATGAACTATGTCCTCGCATGCATCACATTCTTCCACGGCGGAGCAAAAGAAGTCAGTATAAAAGCACGCGGCAGATCTATCAGTCGTGCAATCGACGTAGCCGAAGTTGTTAGGCATAGATTCCTGCCAGACGCGAAAATAAAAAGCGTCAGCATCGGAACGGATCAATTCCTACCGCAAGACCAAGAAGAGGGCAACCAGACAACCAATGTAAGCACAATAGAAATAACTCTGATAAGATAAAATCACGCTTTAAGCTAAACTCCTTCTTTGCAGGAAAAAAGACACACAAATGAAAACAGAACTATGCAGCTTCTGCTTAAAAAGTGGCATACTATGCCAAAAATGTTCAGCCAAAGTTAAAGCCGGCGAAATCAGCGACATAGACTTGAAAATCGCCCGTATACTGCTCTCCCTAGAAGAGAAGTATCCTTCCCTGCAAAACGTCTGCTTCTACAAGGCAGTTGAGGTTGAAAAAACTTTAGCCATCCTCGTCGGACATGGAGATGTCCCTAAACTTTTAGGTTACGGCGGCAAAATCGTCAAAACCCTCGGTGATGAAACAGGAAAAAACGTCCGTGTACTAGAATATGGTGTTGACGATCGCAAATTCCTCGAAGACCTCTTTGTACCCTTCAGCATCCTAACTATCAACACAATCTGGCTTCCAGACGGAACCACCGAAACACGCGTAATTCTTAAGAGGAAACGAGGCGCACAGTTACCCTTTGACCTTAAAGCTCTAAAGGAAATCGCCAGTAAAGTACGCAAAATGTCTTTACGCGTTGAAATTGCAGATTAAGGTTGGCAAGCAGCATGAACTTGGACTCAATTGGCGAATGGATTAGAAGTCACTATACAAGTCAAATAACACCTGAAATTGATGGCCAAGAAGTAACTCTTTTTGGATGGGTCCAAGATATCCGCGACCTAGGCGGAATCCGCTTCATCATACTGCAGGACCGCGAGGGAACAATCCAATTAACCATTCCCAAAAAGAGAATCCAACCTGAAGTCTTAGCTAAATCTGACCTTCTACAGAAAAGGTTCAACCTGGGCGTTAAAGGAAATATTAAGAAAACCAACATGACACCCAGAGGCATCGAAGTTATTCCCAGCGCGATTAAGATTTTTAATGTGGCAACTGAGCAACTACCAATAGACATAACCGGTAAGACGCCAGCACTCATTGAATCGCGATTGGATGCAAGACCACTAGACCTTACTCAAGAAAGAAGCTTAGCCACGTTCAAGGTCCAGCATGTAGCGCTTGAGGCAATGCGCAACTTCCTCTTCGAGAAAGGTTTTCTTGAAGTACATACCCCACGTATTATCGCGTCTGCCACTGAGGGCGGAGCGGAACTCTTCAGCGTCGACTATTTTGGTCAAAAAGCCTACCTTGCACAGAGCCCTCAGCTATACAAGGAAGAATTGACGCTGAGTTTTGAGAAGGTATTTGAAGTTGGCCCTTTCTTCCGCGCCGAAGAATCCCATACTCGAAGGCACCTGAGCGAGTTTACGTCGGTCGACATTGAAGCGGCTTTTGCTAATGCAAAAGATGTTATGGCTCTCCTAGAACAAGTTATACACCATGCATGCACCGTCGTTAAAGAAAAATGCGCCAGCGAGTTGTCGGCACTTGGGTACAAGTTTGAGGTGCCAGATATACCATTCAAACGCTTAACATACGACCAAATCTTGGAAGATTTGAAGAACCAGGACGTTGTGATTCCGTGGGGCGAAGACATCCCCACCGAAGCGTTTAGAGTCCTTGGCAAGCTTTACCCCTTCTTCTACTTCATAACAGATTGGCCCACGCACGCAAAAGCTTTCTATATTAAACCACACGAAGACAAGCCTGAAGTATGCGAAGGCTTCGATTTGATGTGGCGTTACATCGAACTCGTTTCAGGCGGGACAAGAATAGCCCAAAAAGACCAGCTAATCCAGAGGCTACAGGAAAAAGGTCTCAATCCTGAATCTTTCAAGAGCCACCTGCAAGCCTACGACTATGGTATGCCACCGCACGCTGGATGGGGATTAGGACTAGAAAGGTTAACGATGATTTTGACTGGCAACAAGAACATCCGGGAAGTAACACTTTACCCACGCGACAGAGTTAGGTTAACACCCTAAGAAGCGTCCCCCTCTCCCTGAAGTTAATTTTTGTTTACACTTTTTTAAAGGCTTAGAGCTTGAAAACGCCTGTACAACCGTCATCTCTTATGGAAAAATGTGCAAACTACCCTCCATGCATGGAACCAGTTATCTTAGAATCAAATAGACTAGTAAAAACTGGCCTTACAGCTTTTCCAATACTATTTCTTTTGCCCAACCCGCTAAGAATTCAACATTAAGTTTAGTCAGATACCAGAACGTTTTTACACTCAAATTGCTAAGGGCTGCAAAGGGCGTAAAAATGAACCTCGCGGCCATTCTTCTAACCAACTTGTAGAATCCAAAATGACCATACCGCCTATACGATATACCGATGGTAACATAATTTTTTGACGTACCCAAATGTGTCGCACCGAGAAAGGGCAGAACTTTCCAAGCATACCCTGTTTTCTGAACGTAACGTTTGAAGTATTGGTCTTCACCGAAGAACAACTTTGGCGGATCGTAGTTTTCCATGAGTTTGCGACGTATGATGATGTTGTTGATGTGCGGGTTCGTATCTAATTTGCTAAGGTTGTAAACTGTCCCGACAACTCGCTCGTATGCTGCTACATGCTTGTTTTTATGAACCGCAACTGTGCCGATGGCTCCTACTTTGGGCGTAATTGCTTTGGTGACCAATTGAAGCCAATTGTTAGGCAGAAGCATGTCATCGTCAACCATCGCTACCCACTCGGTTTTTGCTTGCAGGACTCCTTTTTTTCGTGCAATACTGAGCGGTTTTTCATGTGTGTTGATGATTTGCCCCGTGCATTGCATGTTCTTAAGTTGGTGCATAAGTGTTGGGTTAGCCGCATCTCTTGAGGGAACCACAAAATCCACTTTCATGTCGTCGTCGCAGCTGGAAGTAGGCATATGGCATAATGTTCTCGCTTAAGTTAAATAGTTTACCGCAATAGGCAAATGCTTAATCTGAGCGAGAAGAAGGTTACATATTCAAGATTTTAACGGCTTTCTGGGCAGCGCGTTTATAGCTTTTCTTTGTTATCATTCCCTTCTGGATGCCGTTTAACAATTGCAGAATCATGCCTTGCTTTACATGTTCAACCATTTGCTGTTCACTGATGTCAGGAAGCCGCATGCAGTTTCCGATTTTAACGTTGTAGCTGGCAACATTGAATTTTTTAGCTAAATTATAGAGTTTTGAGCCGATGATAGGGTTGGTTATCGACCATGAAATGTACTCTATGAGGTTATCTCTAAGACAGGTTTTTGCAAACTCTAAGGTGTTGTTGACTTCTTCAGGGGTTTCATGTGCGAGTTTACCGTTTGACTCCCATGCATTGTAGAGCATCAGAAACCCGTAGACTTTAATGTTGTATTTCTTGAGCAACTCAAGCGTGCGCACGTTGTCAGCTTGTGTCGCGTTCTTGCCTATTCCTTTCAAGACTCTATCGTTGGCTGATTCAAGGCCTATGTGAACAAGCCACACATGGATGCCATGAAGTTTCTTGGCTAACTCATCGTTCAGCTTGTCTGCTCGCAGGTTACACTGGAACGTCATGCCCTTGAGGTGAAGTTTTTCGATTTCAGTACAGACTTCAAGGCACCATTTGATGTCAACGTTAAAAGTGTCAGAGCGTAGATATATTTCTCGGATA
Organism: Candidatus Bathyarchaeota archaeon; assembly: GCA_963835475.1. Taxonomy (GTDB): domain Archaea; phylum Thermoproteota; class Bathyarchaeia; order Bathyarchaeales; family Bathycorpusculaceae; genus Bathycorpusculum. The sequence goes on along the minus strand of CAWIFU010000013.1, from coordinate 440,901 downwards.
CCTCTGCCATAGAGGTAATTGATTTCTTCAGCGATATTTTTCGGTGAACGTTGCCTAACCCACGGCTTTTCAAGCTTCCAAACTGGGTTGGAACAATACGTGCAGTAGTTGGGACAACCTCGAATGGGTAGCAAATACGCCATGCGTTTCTTTTTACTTACAGCGATGTCATAGTTTTCAAAATCGATTAGGTCCCAAGCTGGGAAAAAATCAAGGTCTTTAAGTAGCGGTCGAATACCATTGTTTTTCTGAGAATTAACTGTGCCGACTATATTGGTGATTTTTTCTCTGGCTTGGACTTTCTTGAGTAATTCAGTGGTTGTTTCTTCACCTTCACCTATAATGCAGACTTCGGTCGGGGTGCTTTTAAGGACATCTTGGGGATCGATAGTTGGATGGGCACCACCTGCAACAATTAGCGTGTCCAAACCTAAACCTTTGACTTTGGCTATAGTCTCAAAGGCCAGGTCTCTTCTGGGTGTTGTGAAGGATATGGCGTAAACGTCGGGCTTGATTTCCTTGACCTTCTCAAGGTGTTCTTCCATGGAAAGGAAGGGTTCAAGATAAGTAAATTCTACGTCTGGAACGCGTGATTTAGCGTAGCCGATGATGTAGAGGATGCCAAGGTTCGGCGACTCGGTAACAGCTTCTCCTTTAGATTCTCGACCGAAAGGAGGGTCTGCAAAAACGACTTTGAGCTTCTCATAATTAGGCGCCATGTTTACGTGTTCACCGAAATGCCATCCATACTCACTTTCCATGCAGGCGTATATATTTTGCTACTTTAGGCATTACAGGCAAACTTCATAAACTGCAACAGGGAAATGTAACCCACACTGACCTGAGGCTTAATGAGTTGGCAACCTTCCTTGTAGTTCACCCATACCTAGATATTTACGGTGGTGGCGAACGCGTTTGCCACAACGTAATCAAAACATTGGTTGCCCACGGACAAAAAGTTGAATTGCTAACATTTGATTTTGACTCTGCCCAATACCGAGATATTGTAGGGGAAGATTTTCCTAAAGAAGTGACTGTTCATTCTTTGGGCAAACGAATAAAGGTTGAGCCGCCATTCACTATTTACAAAAGACACCGCAACTTCGTTAAACTACTAAAACAATACCGAGGCCAACTTCAATACGATTATTTGTTTTCAACCCAATCCTCTTCACCCTTTGAACCTGTCTTCCTAAACAAAGCCAAAAAGAACATCGCATATGTTCATTTCCCTGAAATACACTATGACTACGACCATTCGAGAATGAAGAGGAAAGTTTACCTATGGCTGTTTAAGCTGTGGGTTGAACAGGGAATTGGGAAGTTGGACATGGTTTTTTGTAACAGCAACTATACCAAAGAAAACATTGTTCGCTACTGGAAAAGCCACGGCGTAAAAGACCCCGTTGTGGTTTACCCGCCGGTAAACCTCGACCACTTCTGGTCAGATAAGCCCTTAGATCAACGGCGAAAAAGAGTAGTTTATGTAGCTCGTTTTATTGCAGCAAAAAGACATGAAATAATGAAACGGCTGGCTACCGATTTGCCTAGTTTTGAGTTTGTAAGCGTCGGCGGGTTAATTGATGCTGAAAAAGCATGGTTTGACAGGTTCTCGGAAAACCTTCCACCCAACTATTTGGTTAAAACTAATTTACCTGGACCACAACTCCTTGAGTTTCTGCATGATTCCCGAGTCTACGTTCATTTAATGGAGGGTGAACACTTCGGCATTGCTCCCATTGAGGGCTTAGCAAGTGGATGCGTCACGATCGTTCATAACAGCGGAGGAATGAGGGAGTTCATCCCAGATGAGTTCAGATGGAAAACCTACGATGACTTGAAAGAAAAGATTATCAAAAGCATGGAAGGGGAGCAAGTTAGTGCAAGTTGGAAGATCAAACGCCAGCAACTTTGGGAGAAGATTTCGGTTTTAACACCTGAGACATTCCAGAATAATATTTGGTCGCAGATAAAACGACACCTAAAAGAACTTTCAGGCAGTTGAAGTGGAGAAGCAATGATAAAGCTAAGAATCGATGTTGACTACCCCTACCCGTCGAGAACAAAAAGTTTTCTTTGCGTAGCTTTAGGAATAAAAAGCAAGAGCGGCAAAGACTACCTCAAGAACGCTAAAGTTATAGCAAAGATGATTAATGAATCACCCAAAGGAGTTAAAGCATACTGGTTCTTTACCCCCTACACTATTCCAGACAAGAATCTGCTTGATTTACTTAATCCAGAAAAACACGAAGTAGCACTTCATGTGGCAAATGACGCCGTGAAAGAATGGAAGTTTTTGGAAGATGAAACCAACCACAAAGTGGAGCATTACACTATTCACGGAACCAAAAGTGTATTGGCTCGGTTATTGTGGCGACGCAGGCTTAGAGGACTACAAGTCATTATCCCAAAAGAATTTCCCTTAACCTCCTTTCATGATCAGACAAAAACAAGTTTGGACAGGATGCGCTATCTAATGGGGTTAAACGGCGTTTTAAAGGAAGCGCAACATTGGATAGATGAAAGTATGGTAATGTCAATACACCCTGAGTGGCTGTTTGAGGCTACCGAGAAAGCTAAAAGGGGACCTTACTACGACGCACTGAAATGTATATTAGATGTTGACCATGAACTGGACACCATAAGCATTCGAAGCACTTTTGGAATTAATATTGCACGCGATTACAGAGAGTACCAAAAAAACGTCCTTCCTACAGATAACTTCCTCTCTAAACTTTATGCAAGAAATGTCGATATCTTTACATTTATTGAAAGAAAATGGTGTTGCCCCCTTGCCATTCTACCAAGTGCAGGAGCAAAAACTGATGATAACATCGGTCTCCTTGAAATAAAAAACTATGAAACGTGGTGGGGTGCCATAGGCAAGAAAACACGGAACATGATTCGGAAATCAGAGAAAGATTGTGTGAAGGTTTCCGTCGTTACACAGAGTGATAAGTTGGCTGAAGGGATTTGGAAGATTTATAATGAAACGCCGATAAGGCAAGGACGTGCTTTTCCTCACTTTGGCGAACCGCTCAAACATTTGGCAGATGTTATGTATCTTGAGAAAAACTCCACTTATATCGGTGCTTTCCTAGATGATGCGCTAATTGGTTTTGTTCAGCTTACACACGGCGACGACATAGAAATAATCTCAAATATCCTATCGATGCAGAAGCACTGGAACAAATCAGTGAACAATGCCCTCATAGCCAAAACTGTTGAGTTCTGCGCATCCAATGGAAATCGGTGGCTCATGTACGGCAGGATAGGAAATCATCCTTCCCTTGACAAGTTCAAGGAGAATAACGGATTTGTCAAGTATCCTGTAACTCGCTTCTACATACCAATCACAGGCAAGGGCAGGTTGGCGATTCACTTGGGGTTGCATCAGGAACTCAAAGACGCATTGCCACAGTCGATTAAGGATCCCCTTATTCCAATATTTAACTGGGTTAGCAGAAGCAAGGTGCGGTTGAAACTTGCATTACACAAATGAGACCTTGTCGATTGTGCCGCGCAGTTTTTAGGGAAATCTTGATTAAACCAAAACACTCAATTCTAAAAAGGAAACCATAACATGGCAAAATTCCTGGTTATTCACCCCCACATGGACATTTATGGAGGCGGCGAACGTGTATGCCATCACATACTCAAAGCTCTCGTCGCACACGGGCAAGAGGTAGAGTTGTTGACTTTCGATTTTGACCAAACACGATATGCCGAAATCATGGGTGAAGAACTGCCAAAAAACATAACAGTTCATACACTTGGAAACCGAGAGATTGTGGAGGCGAGCCCGCCGTTATCCGTTTACAAAAGACGTCGAAACATTCTAAAATTATTGAAAAAATACAAAGCGGCTGCGATTTACGATTATACGCTTAGCACACAAACAATTTCGGCTTTCGAAGCTGCACTATTTGAGAAAGCAAAGAAGAACATTGCATACGTGCATTTTCCCGAAATCCACTATGACTACGACCACTCAAAGCTAAGCAAAAAGGCGTATCTGTGGTTGTACAAGAAGCTACTCGAAAAAGATATAGGTAAACTGGACTTGGTTTTCTGCAACAGCAACTACACTAAAGCGATGACGGAGAAGTACTGGGGTAGGTTCGGAATCAAGAATCCAGTTGTTGCGTATCCGCCTGTTGAAGAGCGTTTCTGGTCTGATAAGACATTAAATCAGAGAGATAAAAGAGTCTTGTATGTCGGTCGGTTTGTTCCTCAAAAACGGCACGATTTAATGAAGAAACTTGCTGATGCCTTTCCAGAATTCGAATTTGTAAGCGCTGGCTTGATGAGGAACAGCGAAGCGTCCTGGTTTGAACACTTTTCAAGAGACTTACCCCCCAACTACAAAGTTAAGCCAAACTTATCAGAAGAAGAACTTATCAAACTGTTTCAGGATAGTCGAATTTATGTTCATTTTATGGAAGGGGAACATTTCGGCATCGCTCCGATGGAGGCGCTGGCTAGCGGATGCATAACACTAGTTCATGACAGCGGGGGAAGCGGAGAATTCATCCCAGAGGAATTTCGATGGAGCACATTTGACGAGCTTAAGGCGAAAATAGCCCTGCTGGTAGAGTCAACCAACGACTATGCCGTTTGGAACCATAAAAAAGAGGAACTGCGCGATAAGATATCGGTTTTGAAACCCGAAAACTTTGAAAAGCGCATATGGACCAGCGTAACAAATTTGCTTGAGCAAACAGTGAAAGGAAAATCTTAAAGCCGTGAAAAACCAAGCATCAACGATGCCTAACTTAACCACCTACGTTATCATAGTCAACTGGAACGGAAAAGAACTACTCCAAAAGTGCCTGCGTTCCCTCTTCGCTAATACTATGAGATCTGAATGCAAAGTAATTGTTGTTGATAATGCCAGCGCAGACGGCTCTGTGGAAATGGTGAGGGATAACTTCCCTCAAGTGGAAAGCATCATAAATTCTGAGAATACTGGTTTTTCTAAGGCGAATAATCAAGGAATACGGCTTGCACTTGAAAATGGTGCAAGACAGATTCTGCTTTTAAATAACGACGTCGAAATCACCGACGTGAAATGGCTGGGCAAGTTTTCTGATGTTTTGGAATCCAACCCAAAAATCGGCATAGTTGGCTGCAAACTGCTCTATCCCGATGGAACCATTCAGCATGCTGGAGGAGTAATCAACCTACGGGTGCCCTACCATAGAGGCGAATGCACAAAAGATACCGGCCAATACGACAAAGTTGAGTTTGTCGATTATGTAACTGGGGCTGCGCTTTTGATTAAGTCGGATATAATTCGCAAAATAGGGCTCTTGGATGAAGGATTTTCGCCTCTCTACTATGAGGACACTGACTGGTGTGTTAGAGCAAGACTTTACGGGTACAAAGTTGCCTATACCCCTAAACCGACACTCATTCACTACTGCGGCACATCGAGTAATAAACTGGGTAGAAGAAAAAAACGGTTCTATTCCCGCAGAAGCTTCATCCGATTCGTCCTCTTGAACTACCAAGTCAAAGACATTCTAAAACGGATAGCACTGTTGGAGTCAAAAGAAGTTATAAGGTGTTTGGTGATTCGGCCTCAACATGGAAAACTGCCTCTCGCCTTGAGAATTGACGCCTACGGCAGACTGATGTTTTTTGCGCAGGTATGGTGGGCAAGCATCCGTGACCTAAAAGGCATAATTGCTCTACGCAGACAGCGGTTTATTCTTGGAGAAAAGATAAGGGTTTAACCGATAACTTTGCGATAAATTCTCGCAATTTGACTCGCTACCGTGTCCGCTTCAAATTTTTGCAATACCCATTCCCGTCCGTTTGCGCCGAACTTTTCTCTCTCGACCTTGTTGATTGTCAGTTCCTCTAAAGCTGATTCGAGCGCAGCTGGATTGTTGGGTTCAACCAAAAGTCCAGTTTCACGGTGTTTCACAACTTCAGGAATTGACCCTGTCCAAGTTGAAACGGCAGGTTTTCCGCATGCCATCGCTTCAACCAGCGAATAACCGAATTGCTCTGCCCACGTTTTGGTTTCGGCGCTGGGCAAGCAGAAGATGTCTGCTGCATTGTGGATTTTGGGCATTTCTGAATATTTAACGCTGCCAAGAAACTTGGTTTTAGAGCTGATTTTTAGATCTGTGACGAGATTGTAGATTTGGTGTGTCATTTCTGGGGTGCCTGAACCAACGATTAATAGTTCAACATTTTGTTCTTTTTTAAGCAGCATCGAAAATGCGCTTAAAAGGTTGAATATGCCCTTTTCAGGAACAAATCTTCCCACGAATAAGATTTTTGTGGCATCCTGTGAGATCCCCGACTTTTTGACGGTCTCCATATCTTTTGCTGCGGGCTTGAAGATCTCGCAGTCTATGCCTGCCGGAATTACTGTGATTCGATCAGGATTTGTACCTTCCATGACTAGGGCTTCTTTGGCTTTTTCTGTTATAGCGATGAAGTGGGCAACATGTTCTCTGTTGTACTTCTTTATTCTTGAATACGGCTGCTCTTCGAAGTTGAAGGGTATGTTTTCCCACTCAGTAACTACTGTGGGGATGCCTGTTTTTGCAGCTTGGTAGGTGTAGGGGAATTCTATGTCTGCTGAGTGAATAATGTCGAGGTCTTTTGTTAGTTTTTTCAGGTTATATATTCTAAAGTTGTATGATTCAAAATTATACTTTGTTGCTTTTTTTGCTAAACGCTGTAATAATAGGAATTTTCCTCTAACAAGAGTTTTATAACTATGTCCAACCCTTACCGGAAAGGGAATTTCATCGGGGCCAAATGAGTTATCACACGTCATAATCCCTATGGGTTGAAAACCATAGTTGAGGAGTTTCTTGAAGTATTGACCTTCATAAGGGTTCAGGGAGGAACCTCTCAATATGCCCACTTTACGTTGAAAGATTCCATCCCCCATTTTATTCAGTATAGACAACTGCAATTACTAAAATAATAATTTATCATTTGAGCACAGCAAATATCATAAGTTATTAAGAATGTAGTCATTCTTGAGTTGTGCTGAACCTAAATTCATGCAAAGGAAAAGAGTATGACGAAGTTGAGCATAATTTGGAGAACGCTAACGGTTTCTCGGAATCCCCTTGTTACTTTGTCTCTGAAACGCGGCAACTCCAGAAAAACCCTAACATTTAGGAACGGTTTTACATGCTGTTTGACTTGGCCTCAGTTTAGAGTGTTTCGTGACAATTACCAGTTTCTAACAAAACACTCTATTACACAGGTAGAGAACGACATGTTTAAAATAAGCGAAAAAAGGAACTTAGTAGTCTGCGCCTCTAGGTATCTTCCCATGATGTTTGATCTTATGCAGAACTTTGATATCCGCCAAGAAAATGATGTCTTTTATTTAAGAAATGAAATGCTTGAACTCGCTGGCTCTTTAGCAATGTTGATGTGCATCAGAGAACTAAGAACAGGCGAGTATGAATGTGATTGCAAAGACAAGATTGTCTTGGATGTTGGAGGATTTGAAGGAGAATCAGCCGTTTATTTCTGGAGCAAGGGCGCAAAAAAAATCATCATATACGAACCCGTTGCCGTACACATAAGAGCAATTAGAAAAAACGTAGCCCTAAACCGAATCGTTGCGGAAATTCATCCCTCAGGCATCGGAGCACAAAATGGAACCCAAATAATTCATTTCAATGAAACAGATCCAGGCTTTGGAATCTTAAGCAAAGGAGAAAACAGTGTGAAAATAAAGATCACCGATGTTTCAAAAGTTATTGAGGAAAGCATGGCCCAAATTGGTAAATTTGATTGCGAAGGCGCCGAAGAAAGCTTGGTTGGTGTCCCAGCAGAGATTCTCCAAAAAATCCCTCATTACATAATCGAGGTACATTCGCTAAAAATAAGAGACGCTATCATAAAAAAATTCTTGAACGTTGGGTTCTATTTGGAAAAGGAAATACCTAAATCGGGAGAATTTTCGGTCTTGGTTTTCAAGAAACTGTAATTACGAGGAAATAAACTCACATTAGTGGGTACTTTTGAAAATCATTATTAGTCTTGAAGTTGAAATTGTATTAAGAATTCCTATAAGCCTCCTGGTGAATTGTCACATGAAAATAGCATTAACAGCAGCAATTTACGTTACTAATCAGGAACACAAAAAATACTTGGATTTAACTACAAAAAGCATATTCTCTAAGAATCAAAAAGTTGTTTGGCTACCCTGCGAAAACTACGTCAGTCCTGATTTTGTTCCCCTAACTTATATCTTTAATCAGGAACCCGAGGAAACCAAAGTGCTGCATCCAACAGGTCCACAAAGCGTATCGCAAGCTTGGAATATGGGAATAGAGGAAGGCAGTAAGGCAGGCTGCGATTACATTCTGGTCATAAACACTGACATCATTTTTAAGAGAGACTCAATTGATCGGCTTGTTGATTTTGCACAGGCCCATCCTAACGCAGTACTCTGGACAATGACCGAATGCAGAGATTTAGCAACCCTCGAAAACTGTGAAGAAGAAGAAAGTTTTGCGGAACATCCAAATTTTTCCTGTTTCATGGTCAAATCGGATTTTTTTGCTTGTGTGGGCAAATTCGATGAGAACTTTATTCCCGCATATTGTGAAGATGGGGACATGCATGCGCGCTTAGTGTTGGCCGGCTTAAAAGCCTACGCATATGGCGGAGCTAAATTCTTCCATTTTGGTTCCCAAACAATTAAATCTGACAAGAATTTGCTGAATAAAAACGCACAGACGTATCCTAAATGTCAGCTTTATTTTCTTGAGAAATGGGGGCATCTTATGGTTGATGAGGTAAAGCAGATGAGGGAAGTTTATTTTAGTCACCCCTATAACGAAGAAGACAAGCCATTAAGTTATTGGAGGCAGCCTTCAAGCTTGGGGCGCTTTAGGACACTTAAGAATTCCTTACCGCTTTCTGCAAGGGGAACGCTTGTTCGGGGTTTAAACTGGAGTAAAAGAACCAGACGTCGAATCAAACTCAAATCAGAAAATTAAAGCAATAGGGCAGCTAAAAGCTTGTTTAGTTCTTCTCGGTTTTTTATGCTTCGAAAAATGGCTTTCCCACTCGAATAGAGCCGAAAAGAGGTTTCCTGGAAAGTTAACTCAAAAATTATTCCAGCAATCTTGTTCTTCAGAGTAGCTTTTTTTAGAATATTAGTGATGGCTTCATCCTTCTTTTCGTATTTGAATATTACTATAACGTCTTTTTCTGCCCCGCATGTTCCTTCGATGCGAGAAACATAGTCGTCAACAGTAACCATTAGATTTGCTCAAACTCCTTTAATATTTCCATGAAGCGGTCAACTTCCGCTTCTGTGTTGTAAATGTAGAAGCTCGCCCGTGCCGAAGATTCAAGCTTGAAAACCTGATGCAACGGCTGCGCACAATGGTAACCACTACGCATCATTACGCCATAATTGTCAAAGAACAACGCTACGTCATGAGAGGACAAGCCTTTAACACCGAAAGGAATTATTCCCATTTTCGCAGATAGACTATTTGGGCCATATACGGTTACTTTCTCGCATTCTTTCATTCTTTCGAAGGCGTACTTTGTTAGATCTTTTTCGTGGTTCAAAACATTTTCCATGCCTAAGCCGTCAAGATAATCCACAGCTGCACCTAAACCAATTGCTCCAGCTATGTTAGGTGTGCCTGCCTCAAACTTCCAGGGCAACTCATTCCAAGAAACGTTGCATTGCCCTTGACTTTGGCTGTAGGCTACTTCCTTTATCATTTCGCCTCCTCCCATGAACGGAGGCATCTTTTCCAGAACTTCCTTCCTACCATAGAACACTCCGATGCCTGTCGGTCCGAGCATTTTGTGTCCCGAAAAAGCAAGGAAATCCATCCCTAATTCCTGAACGTTAACCTTCATATGCGGCACCGATTGAGCGCCATCAACGAGCATCAAAGCGCCTTTTTCATGTGCGACCTTGCTAATGCGTTTAACGTCATTGATTACGCCTGTAACGTTTGACACTTGGCTCAGGCACACAATCTTTGTTTTGCTGCAAATTTTGTTTTCAAAATCATCATAGTTCAAAGTGCCATCAGGGTTGACTTGGGCATACTTGATTGTGAATCCTTTTAGTTTGGAGGTGATTTCCCATGGAACAATGTTGCTGTGATGCTCCATTAAAGAGACCAAAACCTCGTCGCCCTTGCATAGGCTGCTTAGTCCCCAGGAATACGCAACTAAGTTGATGGCTTCAGTTGTGCCGCGAACAAAGATGACTTCGCTGGAGTCCGTAGCGTTGATAAACTTGCCTATTCTTTCCCGAGACTTCTCATAAAGGTCAGTTGCCTCCAAAGAGAGGGTGTGAACGGCGCGGTGGACGTTGCCGTTGTGGTTTTCGTAGAAGTCCGTGATGGCGTTGATGACTTGGCGAGGTTTCTGAGTAGTTGCGGCGTTGTCAAAGTAGATTAGGGGGTTGCCGTTTACACTGCGATCTAAAATGGGGAAGTCCTTGCGGATGGCTTGCGCATCTATGATTTTTTTTCTGCCTCAGGCTTTAGCCTCTTAGAGAGAGTTTTTGCTAGTTCTTCTTCTTCTAAAGCTTGCTTTTCTTCGAATGTGTGTTCTTTGGGTAACCATTTTGGGGCTTCAACATTTTTTTGAGTGAAATATTGTCGTATTGCCCGTTTTAAGGCGCCGACCGCAAGGACGCCGCAGTGGAATTTGACGCTTGGCAAGCCGCCGATTTCTTCAGTTACTTTTTTCCAGGTTATTGTATTCCATGCGGCTTCTAGAGTTAGACATTTGACCATTTCGGTTACTATGCTAGACGTTGCGATGTTAGCGGCGCAACCATAACTTTCGAACTGTGCTTTCTCAATGATTTGTTTTGCTTCGTCGATTTTTAAGTAGAAAGTAATCATGTCTCCGCAGGCAGGGTTTCCTGCGACTGCTACGACTGTGGCATCTTCCATTTTGCCAAGGTTCTTGGGGTGTTGGAATAAATCCATGACTTTTGGGTTATAGGGTAAGGGTATACGTGACATACTAATGTACTCCTGTTGAGCCAACTATCCCTCTAATACGATTGACAGCTGTAGGTAAAACACTAAGAACGTAGGCTATATCTTCTTCTGTGTGGCTTCGGGTGACTTTCATGAGAATACTGCCGTGGGCTTCCTCGAATATACGTCCGATGGCGATGAGAACGTGGCTGGGCTGCAATAATCTTCTGCTGCACGCACTACCGCTGGAAACGTAGACACCTTTGAGGCTAAGTTCGATGGTTAGTGCTTCGCCTTCTGCTCGAAGTATGCTTATGTTAGCATTGTCTGGGGAACGTTTGTCGCCTTTTGGACCGTTAAACCGCAAATCAGTTAGTTCACCGAATATGCCATCGACAAGCTTATCACGGAGAGTTCGCATTTTTGTAGTGTTTGCTTCGAAGTTCTCAAAAGCTAACTCAGACGCTTTGGTAAAGCCAACAATTAGGGGCGTGTTTTCTACTCCTGGCCAAAGTTTTTGCGTTCCGATCTGCCCTTCGAGGATTCGCTCCATATTTACGCCGTCTCGCAGGTAAATGGCGCCCATACCTCTTGGACCCTGAATCTTGTAGCTGCTAACGGTGGCTAAGTCAACTTTGAGGGTTTGGACGTTGAATGGGATTCTACCATAGGCGTCTGTTGCGTCGGTGTGGAAGAGGGTTTGTGGGTTTTGGGCTTTAACAATGTCTACAGCTTCTTTGATGGGCTGGATGGTTCCGAGTTCGTTGTTAACTGCAGAAATACTTACTAAGATAGTTTCTTTGTCTACAACTTCCTTGAGTTTTTCAAGGTTGATGAAGCCCTCGTGGTCTACGGGGATTTTTGTGGTTGAGAAACCAAATTTCCCCATCATCTCGGCAACTTGTAATACGTTGATTGGCTCGATTTCTGAGACCACAATTTTTTTTCCCTTTTCTTTTTGGCTGAATGCTGCGCCCATTATTGCTAGGTTGTTGGCTTCGGTTTCGCTTGGGGTGAAGGTGATTTCTTCCAGGATTTTTGCTCCCATGAATTTGCTGATTTTTTGGAAGCTGTTCATAATGACTTCGAATGCTTCCCAGCCAGGCTTGTGTGTGAGTGTTGGGTTGCCGTAGGCTTTTTTGTTGAAGTAGGGCAGCATAGCGTCTACTACTTGTTGGGGAACGATGCTGGAGTTTTCGTTGTCTAAGTAAACTTCATGTGTTATGCCTTCATGCAGCTTGAGGAGTTCTTTCACGTTTTCAACCATACAGTATCCTACCTGATATTTTGGGACAGATAACTCGTCACTCTTGCTAGTATCTAGTCAAGTAAAAAAACCTAACCACCTGACAATTTACATTGATGTAACATATGTTTAGGCACTATCAAAAAACCTAAAGAAGCAACTTTGATGTGGCAATGTGCAATTTAAAGTTTTGAACTTTTAAACTTAATCAATGAAAAAATAAAAGCTCGGATTTAAATTAAATTTAAATAGCACTTCAGAAAATAAGGCGCGTAGGTGGTACTTATGGCAGCAATGTTCGAAATACGAAATACAGTAAATGGAAAATTTTATTGGCGTTTCAAAGCTGTGAACGGCGAAATAGTTGCAGTTAGCGAAGAATATGAGACAAAACAGGGCTGCACGAATGGTATAGACTGCATAATGAGTAGCGCTATCTTTGCCGCAATCAAAGATCAAACCGCTTAACATAGAAGAGCCCATTACTCTTCTTTTTTTAAAAGCGCCCATTTAACTCAAAGTCAAAATTTATCAATAGAACAGAACTTAACAGGGTAAAAACATTCACGTTACAAAAAAACTCTAATAACTCATCTAAATCCATACTATTCTTGAAACAAAATTTATGGCGACCCCATTGAAAATTGAAGATTTGTCTGTGCCCGAATCAGTTAAAGAAATTTTGAATGGCGTGGGAATTGCGGAGTTGTTTCCGCCTCAAGAAGACACCGTACGGGCTGGAGTTTTAGAAGGCCAAAACATTGTACTTGCCAGTCCCACCGCTTCAGGCAAAACCTTGATTGCAGAACTTTGCGGACTCAAACACGTACTGGAGAGGGGCGGCAAAGTCATTTATCTCTCGCCTCTGCGTGCTCTAGCAAGCGAAAAGTTTGAGGAATTCAAAAAGTACACATCCATCAAAAAGGTTGATGGTAGAAATGTCTCAGTGGGCATCAGCACTGGGGATTTTGATAGCGCCGACAATTGGCTAGAACGATACGATGTTATTATTACTACAAACGAGAAAGCTGATTCACTGTTGCGTCACCGCGCAAAATGGATGGACAATATCTCGCTGGTAATCGCTGATGAAATTCATCTTCTGAATGAGGCGGCACGTGGACCCACTTTAGAAATTGTGCTGGCAAGGCTCTTGCAGGTGAACCCGAACATTCAGATTTTAGCCTTAAGCGCAACCATCAACAACGTGGATGAAATTGCAGGTTGGTTAAATGCGAAGTTCATCGTCACCGAATGGCGACCAATTAACCTCAAAGAAGGCATCATACTAAATGATGAAATCCAATACAAAGACGGTGAATCAAGAAAAATAGAACAGGAAACCCATTTTCCTGTCGTAAACTTGGTTTTGAACACTTTAAAGAATGGTGGGCAAGCACTAATTTTTGCTTCAACTAGAAAGAACGCCGTTGCCGCAGCCAAAACCGTTGCAAGTCACATGAATAAAGCCCAGCCTAAAACTGGCTCCAAGTTAGTCAAGCGCTCTTTAGAAGAAGAAACAAAGAAAGTTTTGGAAAAAGAAGCCAAAAAAATCTTGGATGCTGGAGAACGTACCCAGCTTAGTGAGGAACTCGCAGATTTGGTGCGTTGCGCCACAGCCTATCATCACGCCGGGTTGTCGGGTGCGCACCGGAAAGTCATCGAAGATGCGTTCAAAGAAAGAAAAATCAAGGTCTTAACCGCTACGCCCACATTAGCTTGGGGTGTAAATTTGCCCGCACGAACCGTCATAATTCAAGACTACAGACGCTTTGAAGCTGGACTCGGCAATTATCCCATTAGCGTATTGGACTACAAGCAGATGGCAGGCCGAGCAGGAAGACCAAAATACGACCAGTTCGGCGAATCAGTCCTCATCGCCAAAACCGCAGACGAATCTGACTATCTGATGGAAAGCTATGTTTTAGCTAAACCAGAACGGATCTGGTCGCGGCTGGCTGTTGAAAAAATCATCCGTGGACACGTTTTGGCGACGGTTGCTTCAGATTTTGCTCACACCGAAAAGGGGATTTACGAGTTTTTCGGAAAAACGTTCTACGCTTACCAGTACGACGTGAAAGCTATCAAAAGTGTAATCAACAAAATTCTACGTTTCCTTCATGACGAGGAGATGATTTATGTCGCAGGAGACAATATTTTAGCCACCAAATTTGGCAAACGCATAAGTGAACTCTACATTGACCCACTATCTGGCGTAATCATTAGGGATGCGCTACAGAGTAAACCTGCAATGTTAACTGAATTTAGTTTACTTCATTTGGTTTCTCACACACCCGATATGGGACCAATAATGAGGCCTTACCAACGGGAAATGGACAATTTAGCAGTCCAAACTGAAGATCACAAACAAGAGTTATTCGTTGAACCGCCCAACCAATGGAGCGACCATATCGGCTACGCAGACTTTTTAGGCGAAGTCAAAACCGCCATGGTGATGAATAACTGGATAGAGGAACTACCAGAGGAAAAAATCATTGAACGCTTCAATGTTCAACCAGGCGACCTCTACCGAACAATTGAGACCGCCAAGTGGCTTTTGCATGCTATTGACGAATTATCACCCGTTGTAGCCAAAAACAAAGAAGTTCCAGCGTTAAGCCACGAACTTGTGGAGAGGGTTTCTAAAGGCATAAAGAAAGAATTATTACCCATCGTTCAACTGGAAGGTGTTGGCAGAGTTAGAGGACGTATAATATTCAATGCCGGCTACCAAACTATCCCCGACCTCAAGCATGCATCTGTCGAAGAATTAACCAACTTACCCTCAGTTGGGCCAAGGTTGGCTAAAAAAATCAAAGAGCAAGTCGGCGGCTTCGTTAAAAAAGAAACGTGGGAAAACTTAGAAAAGGCAGATGAAGTTGAGCAAAAAGGCTTGTTTGATTTTTAAGAGCTTTTCGCGAAACGCTCAGCCTGTTTAACAGCAGTGCCCAAGTAGTTCTTAGGGTTTAGTGCTTGGTCAATTTCTTTTTCGTCGAGTTTGCTGCTTATGAACTTGTCTTCGAGGAGTACTTGCTTGAATTCCTTCTTTTCGAGAGCGCTTTGAATGGTTAACTTCCTCAACATTTCGTGTGCTTCTTGCCTATTTACACCCTTTTTGGTGAGTGTCATCATGACGGATTCCGACATCGCCCGCCCCTGAGTCAACGATAGATTCTGCAACATCCGTTCGCTATCTACGCGCAAATTAGCAACGATATTGCATGTTAGATTAAGGATGTAATCGAGCAAGATATTTGATTCTGGGAGAATGAATCGTTCAGCTGAGGATTGGGTTAAGTCGCGTTCGTGCCAAGTGACAATGTCCTCTAACGCTGGTGTCGATAGGCTTCGGACGATTCGAGCTAAACCACAGACTCTTTCGCATGTCTCGGGATTCTGCTTGTGAGGCATAGTCGAACTGCCTACCTGCTTTTTTGATTCAAACGACTCGAAAAGCTCGCCGATTTCGGGTCTCTGCAACTCGCGGATTTCGGCAGCAAAATTATCCAGTGAAGAAGCAACAAGCCCATAAATACAAATTAGTTCAGCATAGCGGTCTCGTTGTACTATTTGCGTTGAAATCTCAGCTGAATGCAAACAAAGTTTCTTCATAACGAGTTCTTGAATCTCCTCTGCATACTTTCCTAAGCCGGCTTGCGTACCAACCGCACCACTTACTTTTCCAACCAAAACTCGTTTCTTACACTCGCCTACCCGTTCAAGATGTCTGTTGATTTCATAGCCCCAAACCGCAAACTTAAAACCCAAAGTGATGGGTAGAGCATGTTGTCCATGAGTTCTGCCAATCATAACAGTATCTTTATGCAGGAGAGCTTGTTTTTGTAAGATAACTTTGAAGCCGACAAGTTTTTTCTCTATAACCTCTAAAGCGTCTTTTAACTGCAATGCATTGGCTGTGTCCACAATATCATAGCTTGTTGCCCCAAGATGCACATAAGCACCGCTTGAACCACAAACCTCAGATAAGGCGCGAACTAATGAGGCAATGTCATGCTTAATCTCCTTCTCAATATCCTTCACCCGCTCGACCTTAACGAACTTTGTGAATGCCATAGCAGCGATTTTCTCAGCGTCCTTCACAGGAATGTTGCCTACTTGCGCATGAGCCAAAGCCAAAGCCGCCTCAACATCGAGCAGCTTTTGGACTCTTGTTTCTTCATCGAAGATTTTGAGCATCTCAGGCGTTCCATAACGACCAGTATCGATCGGCAAAATAGGCATGTAGTTTTTCCTCAAAGTCTAAAGATATGCAGATTAAAGATTAATGTTTTACCAATACAATAGCACAAGTAAGTAGCATTGGATGTATGTGGACATGAAAGTAACGATTGCGGTACTAGACAAAAACGGCGACAGCGCCGTTGACAGAGTTCTCAACGTTCTAAATTCGTTTGAAGTGGGTCTGCCTTCACATTTTGGATTTATTTCACCTAAGAAAAGCATCTTTGAGAAAAACGTTGAAATTATAAAAAAACAAGGATTAAAATCGCCCACTGTTGCAGGCTACGTTACCTCAAAACCCAAGTCAAACAATGATTACGATAATCTGCAGTTGGATGAAGCAGCCCTTCTCTTTGAGGGCAGAATATATTCACCCATACCGAAAGCAGCCCTTACAGAAAGGCTTGCAAAAGAGCCCCTTCACTGCGAATCTACTCTGCAAACAATAATCCAGCAAACAGACGGCGACTATGCATTTTTAATGGTGAAGGATAACTGGGTTGCGGCTGGAAGAGACCCAATAGGCGTTCAACCGCTCTATTATGGCGAAAACAAAAACATAGCAGCCTTCGCCACAAACCGAACAGCCCTATGGAAACTTGGAATAGAAAACCCATTGTCTTTTCCGCCCGGAAGCCTTGGGTTTGCCAATAAAGAGGGTTTCAAGTTCAAATCTATCAAAATTTTAACTTACATGGAACCTAAGCAAATAACAATGGATGAAGCGGCAAAGAAGCTTCAAGTTCTCCTTGAAGATTCAATTGAGCGACGAGTGCAAGGGTTAAAAGAGGTTGCCGTTGCGTTTTCAGGGGGGTTGGACAGTAGTTTGGTGGCTTTTTTGGCAAGCAAGTGTGGAGTAAAAGTTAGTTTGTTGCATGTTAGTTTGGAGAACCAAGCGGAAACTGAAGAAGCAATTAAAGCTGCGGATCAGTTAAATTTGCCACTGCAGGTTCATTTGTTCAAGGATTCTGATGTGGAAATGATTTTGTCTAAAGTTGTGGAGCTAATTGAAGAGCCTGACCCCATTAAGGCAAGCATTGGAGTGCCATTTTATTGGGCTGCAGAAAAGGCAGCTGAGGGGAATTTTAAAGTGATGTTGGCGGGTCAGGGTGCTGATGAGTTGTTCGGAGGCTACCAACGCTACGTAAATGAGTACTGCAAGGATGGAATCGAAGCAGTCAGAAAAACCATGTTTAATGACGTAATTAGGATTCATGATAGCAACCTTGAGCGGGACTTGAAAATTACCAGTTTTCATAATGTTGAATTGCGTGTTCCTTTCGGATCTTTTGATTTGGCTGAGTTTGCGCTTGGTTTGCCCGTTGAATTGAAAATCGAAAACAAAACCGACACCCAAAGGAAGCTTGTGCTGAGAAAGATGGCTTTGAATGTTGGCATGCCAAACTTAATGACGGAGAAACCCAAGAAAGCCGTGCAGTACTCTACTGGAATAAACGACGCCGTAAAAAGAATAGCTAAAAAAAACCAGAAAACCGTAAACGAATTCATAAATGAACTCTTCCAACTGACTAAAAGCGCTACATAGATCGCTTCTCGTGCACTTAAAGTGGAATTGAAAAAAATTAGCTTTTTTAGTTTGAATAAAAATACGGTCCAAAACCCCAAAGGGGTAAAGGGACTTTTTGTTCCTAAAAGAAGGAATAACGGGAAGGTTTACTTCTATAACTGCGGGGCTTTTGAGGACAACATTTTTTAAAAGATTTAAGGGCATTCTAATTGGTTCTTTTGTCCGGTTAGT
Source organism: Candidatus Bathyarchaeota archaeon (assembly GCA_963835475.1). Classification (GTDB taxonomy): domain Archaea; phylum Thermoproteota; class Bathyarchaeia; order Bathyarchaeales; family Bathycorpusculaceae; genus Bathycorpusculum. Next base: position 422,693 of record CAWIFU010000013.1, on the reverse strand, counting down.
TCCTTCTCTAGAACCTCAGCTCTCGCCGCAACTTTTTCGGCTTCAGCTTTTACGTCTTTGTCTTTGATTTCTTCTTTGCGCCGCTCATTGGATTTTAGAATTAACCTCAAAAACTCTGAATCATAGGATTTCAGGAGCAATTCTGTGTTTGGAATCAAGCAGTGACCACCAATCACACCTGGAAACATGATGGGCCTATCAAAACGCACGCGGTGAGTATCTTCGAGAAAATCAACCGTTTCATTAAAGTCAGCGTCAAATGCTTTGGAGATTCGATGCATCTCTTGGAAGCATGCAATCATCCATGCACGATAAGTAGTTTCGAAGAGTTTAGCTAGTTCGGTTTCTCGACAACTCTTTAATACTTTTACTTTTAGCCCCAGTTTCTCAAAGTGGACTTGTGCGGCTTTCGCAGCAGCTTCGTTCGCGCCGCCTACATATTTAGTCCACCTCTTCATCTCCCAGATCATATGCTCAGCACTTTTGTGTACGCCACGTGCGGGCGAATGGGCAACAAGGCACTCGCATTTTTCAGCAACTTTAAGCGTAGTTCCTGGGGGAACAGTACTGTTAATAATTACGAGTTTAGGGCTAAATTGATCAACATATCCCTCAACCACTTCGGCAAATTTCTCTGGGGCACCGCATGGAAGGCAAACATGCAACGTGTCGATTTTGTTTGTAATCTTTTCCTTTCTTTGCTCAAGAGCATTCATTTTTGCCTGATCCAGATCTAACCCGTAAACCGTAAAACTCTCTTGCGCGTCATTCAATAATGCAAAAAGGGTGTGGCCGATTTCGCCTAAGCCAATAATCAAGACTTTTTCTTGAGCCAAATGATTTCCTCCGTTTAATTGAATGTCAAGTTAATGTTAAACTATTTAAATCTGGAGCTCGCAAGGACAAGATATGCAGAATCCAAAGAAAGGCACAGGCATCATAACTGGTACAAACGTGGAAATAGGCAAGGACGTTGCCATCTGGAATTACGTTGTAATAGGTGACGACACAAAAATCGGAGACGGCACAACAATTGGAAGCTTTGTTGACATAGGCAAGAAAGTAACTTTAGGCAAAAACTGCAACATCCAAGCACATGTAACCATCTCAAACGGCTGCACGCTCGGCGACAACGTTTTCATCGCCCCAAACAGCAGCCTCTTAAACGACAAATACCCTAAAAGTATCTTGCTGACACCACCCACCATAAAAGATGGAGCTCAAATCGGGGGAGGAGTCACAATCCTGCCTAACGTCATCGTAGGAGAAAAAGCCATAGTAGGCGGCGGAAGCGTGGTTGCTAAAGATGTGCAACCCAAAACAGTTGTTGCAGGATGTCCAGCAAAAGTGGTGATGTTTTTAGAAGAATATGAAGCTAAACGCGAAGACTTCATAACTAAGTATCAGGTGAAGAAATGAAAATTTGGTACGACGCCTGCACTGGCAAACATACCAGATATGGGGCTGCAATCGGGAAGCAATTAAGAAAATCAGGGCACGAATTTATTTTCACAACCAGAGAACACCCCGACACCGTACCACTTGCGAAAATCCTCGGGGAAAAACCTATAGTCGTCGGCAAATACAACCCATCCACCCTTGCTTCAAGGCTTGAAGAGAGCGCAGAACGCATCATAGAATTTGCGAAATTATTCAAAGACGACAGACCAGACGTTGCAATATCGCACCAATCTGTGGAGCTATGCCGAACAGCCTTCGGATTAGGAATCCCCATCATCCTAACAGCTGACACACCACACGCTTTAGCAGTCAACAGATTAACTATCCCGTTTGCAAACTCTGTCGTTGTCTCTGAAGCGTTGCCTAAGAGTTTCACAAGAAGATACTGCGCCCAAAATGTCGTTTCCTTCAAAGGCGTCGACGAGGTTGCTTGGATAAAAAACTTCAAGCCAACAAAAATCGCCAATCTAAAAAAACCCTTTATTGTAGTTAGACAAATAGAAACCAAAGCTGCATACGCTCAAGGAAAACAAGACCGCGTAAAAACGCTGGTCGATAAACTTGCTAAACTTGGAAATGTACATCTAATCCAAAGATACAATGCAAAGGGCGAAATGTTCGGAGTAAAAGCTGGCTTTGAGGATTCAGCCAATTTGGTTGCGAACGCTGATTTAGTGATTAGTTATGGAGGTACAATTGCGCGTGAAGCGGCGTTGCAAGGTATTCCTAGCATTGCAATCTCAGATATGGCAAAAACCTACGTGAACACCTATTTGTCAAAGAAAGATTTTCCGTTGTTTATTACAACCGAGCGGCGAGTGATCGGCTATGCCAAAAAATATTTGGGCAAAAGAGTTGATACTGTAGGAAAGCTTGCAGACTTAGAAAACCCGATAGATGTTATCGAAAAAGCTGTGGAAAACATAAAGGTTAAGCAGCAATAACTTCCACTGAGTCGCCAGATTTCACGTGGTACTTCTCTGCTGCGTTAGCTTGATTGAGAGCTATTTCTAAAAAGCCATGACTACCTATCAAAGCAATAACTTCCTGAGGAGTAGCATTTGCATATGTTTTGCCGAGATTAACGTTTAATGAATTCTTTTGGAGCTTTATCTTTACGTTTCTTGCTTGGGCTATTTTTTTCTGATGTATGTTCGTTATTATATTTCCAAAGCTGTCTACATACAAGACTTCGCCAATAAAAACACCATTTCTTTGTTTTACGATAGTGAAGTCGGGAATGACTAAATCATTAATTTCTGGTCCAAACTTGGAAGGTTTCACACCCATATCCAAATATGCTGCGGCGGGCGCAAATACGTCCCTACCATGAAAAGTGCTGGAAACTTTGGGCAACATAAACTTTGGATTGGTTAGTTTGTATGCATGAGTGATCTCTTGGTTTTGGGCAGCAAGCAGCAAAATGCCGTTGTCAGGTCCAATAAAAAAGCCTTGCTTGGTTTGCACTAAAATTCCTCGTCTTTCCGTACCAACACTCGGGTCTACAACTGCCAAGTGAATAGTTCCGTTGGGAAAGTAAGGTGCAGCTGAAGCCAAAAGGAAAGCGCTCATACGAATGTTAAATTTTTCTACTTCATGAGTTACGTCGATAATGTTGGCGCCTTTGTTTATAGTTAAAATGACGCCTTTCAATTCAGCTACATAAGGGTCCTTTAATCCAAAATCACTAGTTAATGTTATCATCTGGGTTAACCACCGTGCACGACAGGGACAAAAACTATTTCGTCTCCATCATTTAACTTGGTTTCCAAACCGTTTAAAACACTGATTTCTCTACTGTTAACAAGTATAAGAGAATTGGATCTTGAAGCATTTAGTCCTTGATCGCTGAAAATGCGTTTCAACTCTGGTATTTCTTGACTGATTTGGTCAAGCAACAGATTTATGGAGAGGCCATCTCGAAAAAGCATTGCGAATTGTGTTTTTCCTGAAAGGTGACGTAGCGCACCGACGAATTTTACGATTAAGGGCACCTATTCTTCACTCATTACATATGAAATAAGTAGTTTGTTAAAAAATTTAACTAAAACTTTCAAGTTTTTCTTGCGTCAGTGTTTCGACAATGTCGGTTGCGATGTCAACTATTGAATCTGCTTGTTTCATCATCGCATCGCCATTAACCTCTTCCATTTGTGAGATTTGCTGAACGATGGTTTCGATTTCTATTAGAAAACGCAAAACGGAATCGTTGGTAGCAGGGTTTTTGGTAACTTCTTCGCGGATGAGTATTTCGATAAAGGCTGGCTCACCGAGGCTGTAGTATATGGCATTTCTTGCTTTTCTAATTGCTTCAACAACTAAGCTTGGTGCCATGTATGGAATTTTTCGTGCTGCTTCTAATTCAGCTTTAGCTTCACGAAGGTACCTTAATGCCCAACCTTTTCTATACGCATCCATCATTGGATTTCGTCCAGAATTATTCGGCTATTTCTTCTTGTTCGTCCATTTCAGATTCTGCTGCTGAGTTGGCTTGAGCTAATGCGAGAGTACGTGTTATGTAGCCTGCAGTTTGGTTTCTAACTCTTGTGGTTGCACCTTTCGTCAACTCGTCAACTGCACCTTTGTTCTCGTCAAAGCTTGTATTGAATTTGCTTGGAAAGCGAGCCATTAGTTCTTTGCCCAGCTTTTTAATCTGATCAGTCTTTACTTTTCCCAGTTGATATTCCTCCGATTTAACAGTTTTAGTTTCTCCGACGTTTAAAAGCGTAGGAGCTACTGTCAATAGATGATAGGCTTAATTTAAGTTTACGCCTTAAACCTTAGAATTAAGAAACCGACAAGCTCTGAGTTGAACTGTTGGGGAAAAGGTGAACGTGTTAATTTACTTTTATGTTAAAGAATTTCTCGAAATTCTTGATTATCTGTTCAGCAACTTCTGTTACGTGCAGTTTCTTGATTTCAGCCACCGCTTCAACAACATTACGAATGTATGAGGGTTTAGTCAACTGTCCGTTGAAAGGTTGTTTCCAATAAGTCACTGGCCCATCGGTTTCTGTCAATAGATTAGTAATTGGGGTCTTCTCTACAACTTCACGGATACCATTAGAGTATGTTGCGGGAGGACCCTCAGTTATGAAGTAACCGTTGTCTAACGCTTTGGTTAAGGCACTCATAGGGTGGCTAAACCAGTGCAGAAGCACACGTTTTAGGTTATAGGATGGGAGCATTTCGACAATTTTGTCGGTTGTTCCACGCGAATGTATTATTACAGGTAATTCGAGTGTCTCGGCAAGACGGAGCATTTTGTCGAAGACCATCGTTTGTTTTTCCCAGATGGTTTCGTACTTGTAGTCTAAGCCAATTTCGCCTATTGCTTTAACTATTTCTCTGTTTTGTTGGATAAAGTCTATTGTTTCTTGGAGTTCGTCATTTTTGAGGACGTTTACGTTCCACGGGTGGATTCCTAGAGCCGGATAAACTAGATTTGGATATTGTTGGGCTAATTTAATGTCGTTTTGGCAGGTTTTAAGGTCCATGGAATTGGTTACTAAAGCGGTAACGCCTGCATTTTTTGCATCCACTATTAGTTCATCGATGTGGCCGATGTATTCTGAATCGGAGAGATGGACATGTGCATCTATTAGTTTCATCTTTGTTCCAGCGCTATATTCATGCTTGAAGGTTTTATAATTTTTCTTTCCCTAAATGTTAGTTTTATGGTTAAGGGTGTTTTAGGGAAAAAAGCGATAACAAAGGTTAAATATTGCTTTAAAATGAAAAAGAGCCCACGGAGATGTCGATATGACTGAATTAGAAATAGCTGTAGCTCCCATGCATAGATTATGTAAAAAAGCAGGCGCTGACAGAGTAAGTGAAGCAGCAGCAAAAGAACTCGCAAAGGCACTTGAAGAAATCGGCGTAAAAATCGCCAAAGAAGCACTCGATTTTGCGATGCATGCTGGAAGAAAAACTATCAAAGCGGAAGACATAGAAATAGCCGCTAGAAAAATCATGGGAAAATAAGTAAGCTCATAACTTAACATTTCTCCCTTTCTTCTTTTTTTGTTTTTTTTTGATAGTGTTAATTTTAATGTTTTGTAAGCTTGAAAACTGTTAAATTCGAAATGGAATTTAGGACTTTTTACCCACTTAGGCTTTTTGAGGCGTGACCCCCTAGGTGTTTTGCTATGGTCATAATGAATATTGATTTTTCCGTCTTTTGAAACACTAAACAAGCGGGCCTTAAGCGGTTGCCGAGGAGTCCCATAGAAACTGGAAGTATTCCCGTGCAAACCCTACCAAGCCAACGTGGTTGCTCCATATAACGAGTGTGGGTTTATCTTCGCCTAGAAAGAGCATGGCTTCTTTGCCATCAGCAATTACCCCTCCCCCGAACATATGGTCACGAATTCTTAGCTCGCTTAGCCCAGGGTATTTTTTAAGGAAAAGCCAATCACCCTTTTTCCCAGCCGCCATCAATTTAACGCGTACCGTTTTCTTTAAGCCGCTACCTAACAAAGGCTCAGCCAACGTAATTAGGGGTTTAGCGAATTCTGGTGCAGCAATAACTATTTCCAAGGATGCTTTTTTGAGGACTTCTTCGAGCTTGGTCAGGACGGCTTGTTGACCTCGCAAGATCAGCATGTCGGGTCTTTCAACGAGTTCTCGTTTTTCGTAGAGCGGTTGGAGGTTTTCGGCAACTGTGTTTTCCCAGTTCAGGTACTTATCTTCAAGTCGTAATTTAGTGAATCGCGTTGCTTCCAATGGTGGAACGGGGTAGTACTTGAAAGGTCGGGTTTCGCTACTTTTTAGCCAACCTTTCTCTTTAAGGGAGTTTAGGACTTCGTACATTTTGCTGTAGGGCACTGTGGCTTGTTGGCTTATCTCCATAGCTGTCATTTGCCCACCTTCCAACAGCACTATATAAGCGTCAATTTCGTATGCGTTTAAGCCCATTTCTCGCAGCGCAGCCCGAGTGTTCTCGTTAATTGACATGTTCTCCCCTCAATCACCTTAGGAAACGTCTGGAAACCTTATTATCATCACTTCTGCACTTAAGCACTTCGAAATTAACGCTTACATCCAAGAAGGCATAATGTAATGAAAGATATCAAACCTACAAGAAGCATCTGTCCCGAATGCCTAAAGGCAATAGATGCAACAATCTACGAAGATGATGGTAAAGTTTTCATGAAGAAATCATGCCCTGAACATGGGGCTTTTAATGAACTTTATTGGTCAGACTACGATCAATACGTTCGTGCAGAAAAATTCCGCTTCGAGGGTGAAGGAATGGAAAACCCCCGAACCGAAAAGAAAAACGGTTGCCCCAACGACTGCGGCATCTGCCCCGAACACAAGTCGCACACGGCCCTAGCAATAATTGATGTTACTAACAGATGCAACCTAACCTGCCCCGTTTGCTTCGCTAACGCTGCGGCTGCAGGCTACGTTTACGAGCCCACTAAAGAGCAAATCGTTGGAATGCTCGAGAACTTACGAGCAAACAAACCCGTAGCAGCCACTGCACTTCAGTTTTCGGGTGGTGAACCAACAATCCGCAAGGACCTTTTTGATTTTATTCGAAAGGCAAAAGAATTGGGTTTCCAACACGTTGAAATCAACACGAACGGCCTTCGAATCAGCAAAGATGTCGAATACGCCAAGCAGCTTAAAGCTGCAGGTGTCAGTACTATTTACTTGCAATTCGATGGATTAACCTCTGATGTTTACAAGTTTATCCGCGGCATAGATCTTCTCGATATCAAGATGAAAGCTATCCAGAATCTGCGTGAAGCGGGTTTCGAAAGCATAGTCCTCGTAGTCACATTGGTTAAAGGCGTCAATGACAAGCAACTGGGAGACATCGTAAACTTCGCATTAGCTAATTTCGATGTTATCCGATGCATCAATGTGCAACCCGTTTCACTCTGCGGACGTTTACCCGCACAAGAAAGAGAAAAAATGCGTATCACTATCCCTGACTTCATGCGTTTGGTGGAGGAACAGACAAACGGTATGGTTAAAGCTTCAGATTTCTACCCTGTCCCAACAGTTGCACCGATTGCTAAAGCGGTTGGAGCCCTCAAAGACAAGCGCTATTTAGAATTTACAGCACATCCTCATTGTGGTATGGCTACATACCTCTTTACGGAAAATGGCAAAACCACACCAATATCACGCATAGCTAACGTCGAAAAATTCAATGCTGCAATGCAAAAAGTTTACGAAGAAGCTTCCAAAGGAAACAAAAATCGTGCTAAGCTTCGCTTAGTAGGAGCAGCCCGACATATGAAGTTCAGTTTCCTGCGCAAATATGTGTTGCGCGTATTAACTGAAGGCACTTATGAAAGTCTAGGCGACCTGCAACGCAAATCGCTTCTGCTTACTTCGATGCATTTCATGGATCCCTACAATTTTGACTTAGAGCGGGTACAGCGGTGCTTAATTCACTATGCCGTTCCAGACGGGCGAATAATACCTTTCTGCACTATGAACTCCATCCACCGCGCTGAAGTAGAAAAGAAACTTGGCATTCCACTCAAAGACTGGAAAGCGCAACATAAGGTTGAAATAAGCCAACCACAATAAAAATGCAGACAGAAAGAACTAAAGTGAAAAAGTTATGGGTGGAAAAAAGAAGCTCGGCATAAAGCAAATGGAAAAGCAGCAGGTCAAGACTGACGAAGACAAAGCGAAAGAAGCAAAAAAGAAAGAGAAAGCTGGACCGCCAAAAGAGCGAAAAACCGTCGGTATAATGGTTCCAGACGCAAAAGACCCAAAGAACGTCAGTGAAATTAAAAAGATGGGTGTCTTAACACCATACGCAGTTTCCACACGCTTCGGAATACGTATAAGCGCAGCCAAAGACTTCCTCGAACAACTTGAAGCAAACGGTTCAGTTCAACTCGTTTCGGGCAGTCACAACATCAAAATCTACAAGCCCGCAGTCTAACTGCACAAATTTATTTTTATTTAAATAATTTTCTTAATATTTGGAGTAGTATTTAATGAGTTTTCCAGACAGGGTTTATACTGCAGAAGAAGTAACAAGCGCTAAGAAAGCCGTTGACCAAGGTCATAAACACGACCTAATAGTCGAAGGTACACCTGAGTTTAGGAAGCAGGTCAACCAATCCCTTGAACTAATCAAAACCGCAGGTTACTACGACTTTCTACAATCATATATAAGGAAAATTATGGAAATCGACGGCATAACCCAACTCCGTGAAACAGAAGTCGCCATATGGGCAAACAAGTTCGCAGTAGAAAACCCAGTGGATGCTGCTAGCCTATTTATCCAAAAAGCATATCATATGAAAGAGTACTTAGAGGGAGAACTCTACTATGGGGGCAATGCTGAAAAACGCTCAATTGCAAAACGAATCGAATTCTTGCAAACCCTCAAAGTGAAAACCAACGAGAAGGATATCAAAGAAGAGTGTGAGCGACTGCTTGAAATGTGGAAAGACAGCTCACTTGCTTTCTAGATTAAGCGGTTAATAACTGAATTTTTATCGTTAAGCCGCTTTTAACCTGCTTGAAAATTTCTAGGTTGTTGGTTATTTTTCCAAGAATGCTCACTGGACTGTATGGCTGGGATTTGCCATAGAAAACACATATCGCACTGCCCATAGGCCAGAAGGCAATTGTACCTTCTTCCACAGTTGGCTTGGCTTTTTCCTCACCCATCTTTAAGGGGATTTCAAAGTAGACTTCTTCTTTCCAGAGAGCGGCTCTGCCTTCAAGAGGAAGCTTACGAACGATGTAATCTATTGTTCTTGGTGCCAGAAACCTAACGAGTTCGCCTTCAGCTTCACCTAAGCCTTCAATTAGAAACTTTACTTTTATGCGGGAGACGCCTTCTTCGGTACTCAAAGTGTTCATACCCCTAAATAAAACCCAATAATTCCTGCAAATCAGATGGTATAGTATGTGAAGTGTAATTTAACTCTTACACTCAACGTGTGAATAATTCTAAAACAGGCTCAGAACTGTTTCTCCGATAAACTGAACTTGCTCTTCGGTTACGCCTGGGTGAATGGGCAAAGAGAAAACTTGTTTTGAAGCTTTTTCGGTTTGTGGGAGTTTGGCGCTGCCAAAGTTTTCTCGGTAGAACGGCATTTGATGTACCGGATTTATATAATATACTTCGGCTCCTATGCCTTTTTTCTTGAGTTCGTCCACTAGATGGTTGCGCTGTTCCTCAGTGCCATCCTCAATTCTTGCAGTGAAAAGGTACCAGCTGTGCAGTCTTTCTTTTGATTCGTTTGGCAAAACGAGTTTACTATTCTTTTTCAAGATTTTGGTTAATTGTTGCGCATTCTGCCTACGTTTAGCCACAAAGGAAGGCAGTTTTTGGAGTTGTACGTTACCTATGGCAGCTTGCATTTCTGACATGCGGTAGTTTGTTCCGAGCATAAGCGAAGAGTACTTGGCTTTTTCGCCATGGGTACGAATCATTCGAAGAGTTTCGGCGGTTTGGTCGTTGTTTGTTGTGATGACGCCACCCTCTCCTGTGGTCATGTTCTTGCTTGCGTAGAGGCTCCAGCATGCTGCGTCAGCGAACGATCCTGCAGGTTTCCCACCATATGTTGTTCCATGCGCTTGAGCTGCATCCTCAACCAACGATAAACTGAATTTTGTAGTCATTTCTTTGAGAGGTTTCATGTCGGCTGAAAATCCATATAGGTCAACTGGAAGTATGGCCTTAGTTTTTTTGGTTATTGCTTTTTCGACCCCTGAAGGTGAGAGGTTATAGGTTTCCGGATCAATGTCTGCGAAAACCGGTTTAGCACCAGCTAAAACGACGGCTTCGGCCGTAGCCACGAAAGTGAAACTGGGTAAAATAACTTCGTCCCCCTGCTTAACGCCGGCTGCTATAACGGCTGAGTGCAAGGCGGCAGTACCTGTGTTAACTGCTACGGCATGTTTTGCCCCCGCAAAATCTGCAAATTTTTTCTCAAACGCAGTCACTTCTGGGCCTGCTCCAAGGCCGCTGGTTAGCATACCACTTCTTAGAACTTTTACAACTGCTTGAACTTCTTCTTCACCGATTTTTGGAAGATTAATTGAAATCAATACTTTCGGCCTCGCAATGTTTAGAATAGGGTGGGCTACGAGTATATTTCCGTTACCAAGAAAGCCATGGACAATGTGAGACAGGTTTTGAAGGCTGGCAAGCAAAGAACTCATAAACAAAGATGGCAAGCCACGGAAAGAGCTTCTAAATAACTTTTATTGGCACGAATAAAGATTACTGGTATATTCTTAATCTGTGAAAGAAGCAACACTGAATTTTGTAGGTCTGTTGCTGCTGTTGTTGCTGTTGCTTCTTCTCCCGAACTCGTTGCTCATCCGTTTGGGGTTTAGTTTAGTTGTTGCAACTGTCGATTTGCAGAATTCAGTTGCAGCAGCAGTAGCAGCAGCATCTTCTCTGGGGTTGTTTAGTTTTGGTAGTTGTTGCAACAGGTCTGCCGAAGGCAGTTGCAACAACAACAACTTCTCTGAGTCAAATTAGCCCCAGAAACTTAAATCCATCCTGATTGGTTCAAAAGTTGTTGCAGCAAATTTGAAAGCAACCGGAACAAACCTATCGTGGGGAGAAAGCTTTGCGTTTCATAACAGACAACGAGATCAGGGACTGCGAGCAAAATTAGAATGGAAATAGTCTATGAAATTTAGTCAACATCCATTTTCTTCTTTACTTTGTAATCAATAACCACTTCGATTCCGTGAGATCTTAGCTGTTTATCCAGTTCGGGGTCTCCAGTGTCAACTCTTAAACTCTCTAACTTATCCAACTTACCCTTAGTCGCAACCACAACAATATTATCTAAGCCAACCTGATGGATGACTTTAGAGCTTATCTGCTGGTTTCCTCTGCCAAAAATGAAGCCTTGTCCTCCAATTGGGGTAACAATAATCTTTGCTTCTTTTTCGCGTATGGCTTGCAGGATCTGTTTTTCGCCAACATCCTTTGCAAGGATTTTCTTTTCTTGGAATATGTCCACACCGAGAAGTGTTTTTTCCTGGTCCAAAAGGTCACTTATGGTTCGGGTAGTCGTTCCTGGACCAACAATGTAGATTATTTGAGGTTTCATTTCTTCGATAATGTAGATAGAAATAGCGGCTTGGTTTTCTACTTCGCTCTCAGTCATTGGGCTTGCCATTTTATTGCCCTGAATAAGGTGGGGTTCATAGGGGCTTAGCAGGTACCCATAAAGTTCTGCTGACAAGTGTCCTTGCCTAAACGCTTGCTCATCAACATCCATAACTTCTGCTTCTCGAACCGGCAATCCACCCCACAGATAAGTAAGGGCAACTCTTGCTGCGGCTTGGGGGCTGACTGCGAATAGGGCGCTATGCATTTTAACGCCTGTTGGTACACCAAGTACGGGTACTTTCAGGTCAACGACCTTTAGTATGTCACGGGTTGTTCCGTCTCCGCCACAATAAACCAACAAATCAACGCCCGCTTCCACTATGCTTTTGGCAATGTTTTGGGTATCCTTGGAAGATGTGTCTTTTTTGTTTTCACCCACAACTATGCAGGAAAAACCGCACTTTTCTGTTTGGTTCTGTCCCATGTCACCTGCACCTACAATTAGCTTTAAGCTGCCTTTGACTGCCGTCAGTTGACTAAGAAAAGTTTCTGCCCGCTGCGATGCAATAGGTTTAGCGCCTAAGGCTCTGGCTTTAGTCAGGATTGCCATGCCATCTGTGCCTTTGAGTCCAACTGCGCCACCCATACCTGCAACTGGGTTTACTATGAATCCAATTGTTTTTGTTGGAGGATCTTTTTTGGTAGAGTTCATGAAAATAACCAATTTATTAATAGATAACTTGAGAAATAAAAAGGAAAAAAGAATAATAAAGAAAGTTAAGTTGCGAATTCTTAGTATGATTCGCAGCCGATGTATTGTTTTGAGACTTCATTTAGCCATGGATAGAGCTTTCGCAGCTTCTCCATTGACTCCGCGACTTTGGCTGTTGGGTACTCGTAGGGTTGGAGGTGTCCATTGAAGTATTCATCGTAAGCTGACATGTCAAAGAAGCCATGGCCTGTTAATGCGAACAGTAGCGTTTTGGATTCATTGGTTTTTGCGCATTGGCGGGCATCATCGATCACTACTTTAATGGCATGAGTCGACTCGGGTGATGGGATTATTCCTTCCGAGCGTATGAATATCTTAGCAGCGTCGAAAGCGTCAACTTGGTTAACGGCCAGGGTGCTTATTTGTTTCTCTTTGGCTAGTACACTGATGGTTGGTGCGATACCGTGGTAGCGGAGTCCGCCTGCGTGGATTGGGGCTGGCATGAAGTCATGCCCAAGCGTGTGCATGGGTACGAGTGGGGTCAATTTTGCGGTGTCACCGTGGTCGTAGGTATAATAGCCCCTTGTGACTTTGGGGCAGGCTGATGGTTCAACTGCGATATACTTGGTTTGTTTTGACGCCTTCTTCGAAACTTTATCGTAGTAGAAAGGCCAGAAGAGACCCGAGAAGCTGCTTCCGCCACCGATGCACCCATAAATCGCATCAGGATAGTCTTCCACCATTTCGAGCTGTTTTTTAGCTTCTATCCCTGCTACGGTTTGGTGCAAGCAGACGTGGTTGAATACGCTTCCGATGGTGTAGTTTGCCTTCTTGCCTGTTTTTTCGCTTTCCAATGAGTCTTCTACTGCTTCGCTTATTGCGATGCCCAGTGAGCCTTGGTTTTCTGGATCTTCAGCGAGAATTTTTCGTCCGGATTCTGTTTTGTTGCTTGGGCTGGCATACACTGTGGCGCCGAAGGCGTTCATCATGGCTTTGCGGTATGGCTTTTGGTTAAAGCTTGCGCGGACCATGTAAACAGTTGCTTCTAAACCGAACGTGCCTGCTGCAAACGATAGCGCTGAACCCCATTGACCTGCGCCTGTTTCGGTTGTTACTCTTGTTATGCCTTCTTTCATGTTATAGTAGGCTTGTGGGACTGCACTGTTGGTTTTGTGGCTGCCAGAGGGGCTAACGCCTTCATATTTGTAGTAGATTTTTGCAGGTGTTTTGAGCGCTTTTTCTAGGCCTAATGCTCGAAACAGCGGGGAGGGTCTCCAGATTTTGTAGATTTCTCGGACTTCATCTGGGATATTTATCCATCTTTCTTGGCTTATTTCTTGGCCGATAATTTCTTTTGGGAATATTCTTGGGACAATGCCGACGCCTGGCTGTTTTGTCTCCACATCTATGAAGGGGGGAAGCGGATGTGGCAGGTCGGGCACTATATTGTACCACTGTTTGGGTATGTCGTTTTCTTTTAGAAGAATTTTTCTGTCGGGCATTTTTTCGCCTTCTGTATTGAGTTTTAAATCGTACCTTAAGGCTTTATTTAAGGCTTTTGTGCACAGTTTTGTACGCTGTCAAACAACACATTTATACCCAAACGAACAGAAATATGCACAAGCGACCCAAAATGTGGAATAAAATCAAAACCCAACTTAAAGAATACCCCGAACGCCTCAAAGTAGCGCGCGTTCTTGTAGAAAATGGCTTAAGCGCCAAAGGTGACAAAATATACCTAAACCAAATCGAAATTCCACCTGTCCGCATAGCAAGAGTCGCAGGCGTTGACAGACGAACAGTGAACGAAACCCTTAATACAATAAATGAAAATCCAGAACTGAGAATGATTTTTGAAGAAATTCGCCCAGCAGGGCATTCCTTAAAAGAAATCGCAAAACATCTCAACCTGGGAGTTTTAGAAATAACCCCGATAAATGCAAAGTCACCAGGAATCCTCTCCAACGCTGCTATGCTTCTCAACAAGGCAGGCTTAAGTATACGACAAGCAATTGTGGATGACCCCGAACTATCTCCCGAACCAAAATTAACTCTGATTGTAGAGAAGAAAATTCCTGGAGAATTAATCCCTGAACTTCTAAAGATTTCAGGAGTAGCTAAGGTTTCGGTTTACTAGCTCTGGCAAAAATGAAACGCTCCAAAGCCTATAAAATGAGTTAATGATGCAAAAACCTCTCACCTAGGCTTTGTTCACCATGCCTTGACTAGAAAAACTTATATGGTTAGTAACGTTTTGTTGTTGTTCGCATTATTTGGAGGTTACTTGATTTGTCATCATCACAAGCTGGCGGAATACCTGTTATGGTTATGAAAGAAGGCTCAAACAGGTCTCGCGGAAGAGAAGCCCAACACAGCAACATTATGGCTGCAAAAGTTGTCTCTGAAAGCGTTCGAAGCGCTTTAGGACCAAAAGGCATGGATAAAATGCTCGTTGACAGCTTCGGCGATGTAACAATAACGAGCGACGGCCGAACTATTCTCGATGAGATGGATGTTCAACATCCAGCTGCAAAAATGCTCGTTGAAGTTGCCAAAACCCAAGACAAAGAAGCTGGAGACGGAACAACATCTGCTGTTATTATTGCAGGGGAACTTCTCAGCAGAGCTGAAGAATTAATTGACAAAGACATCCACCCAACGGTTATAATTGATGGTTACAGAAAAGCAGCTGATAAAGCGTTGGAAACCTTAGAAAAAATCGCCATAACAATTGACCTAAAATCAAACGACTACCTCAAGAAGGCTGCTGCCACAGCCATGGGTAGTAAAATTGTAGCTGAATACAAAGATTACTTGGCTGATTTAGCGGTTAAAGCCATGCTTGCAGTTGCAGAAAAACAAGCCGATGGTACCTTCAAGGCAGACGTTGATGACGTGAAGGTTGAGAAGAAAACAGGCGAATCCCTCAAAGACACCAGCTTAATCAACGGAATAGTTTTAGATAAAGAAATTGTTCACTCTGGCATGCCCAAACGGTTGGAGAAAGCAAAAATTGCTTTGCTCGATGCTTCGTTGGAAAATGAAAAGCCAGAGATGGATGCAAAAATTAACATTGAAAGCCCCGATCAGATTGAAGCTTTCCTAAAGCAAGAAGAGACTATGCTAAAAGATATGGTTGAAAAAATCTTGTCTTCAGGCGCCAATGTTGTGATCTGTCAGAAAGGGATTGACGATATGGCTCAGCATTTTCTTGCTAGAAAAGGAGTGATTGCAATTAGAAGAGCGAAAAAGTCTGACATGGAGAAACTTGCCAGAGCTACAGGCGCAAAAATTGTAAGTAACATTGATGCGCTCGCTGCTTCAGATCTCGGTTACGCAGCTTTGGTTGAGGAACGCAGAACCGGCGAGGACAAGATGACTTACGTCGAGGGTTGCAAGAATCCCAAGTCAGTTACACTCTTGATTCGAGGTGGAACTCAAAGGATGACTGCAGAAACCGAACGCTCCATACATGATGCGCTCTGTGTAGTCAGAGACTTAATTGAGGAACCAAAAATCGTTGCTGGAGGAAGCGCTCCCGAAATGGAAATGGCAAGCGTTCTCAAAAAATATGCACAAACCGTAAAGGGAAGGGAACAACTTGCAATCGCAATATTTGCTGAATCCCTCGAAGCAATAGCAGTGACACTTGCGGAAAACGCAGGCTTAGACCCAGTGGATATACTATCAGAATTACGAACTAGACACGAAAAAGGCGAAAAATGGGCAGGCATCGATGTTCTCGCTGGCAAAGTCGAAGACATGACAAAAATAAACGTCTACGAACCACTCGCAGTCAAAAAACAAATAATAAAATCAGCAAACGAAGCAGCGTCAATGATTCTTAAAATCGATGACGTCATATCCTCAAGCAAAATGAAGACTCCTCCAATGCCACCAGGAGGAGGCATGCCAGGTGGGATGGGCATGGGCGGTATGGGTGGAATGCCAGGCGGAATGATGTAAAATGTCAGGACAAACAATTATTGTAGGACCCCCAAAAATTACTCGCTTCGAGAAAGCAAGAATAGTAGGTGCGCGCGCGCTTCAAATCTCGATGGGAGCACCAATCTTGGTAGATGCAGCTGAAAATACAAACCCGATTGACATAGCGCTAAGTGAACTAGACGCGGGAGTCTTGCCAATCACTATTCGTAGAACGCTACCGGATGGGACTTTTCAAGATATTCCATTGAAATGGCTATCTTGAGCCTTAATTTTTCTCTTTTAGCTTTTGCAGTTTTGCTTGTGCTTGATTTAATGTATTGTTGATTTGTGTCCAGTGCGCTCCTTGCCAGTAGATTTGTCCGCAGTTTGGGCATTTCCAGAATTTGTCGTAGTAAGTGAAAGTATTTTTCTTAAGTTCGTTTTGGAGTTGCTCTTTCGGGGTTTGTTTGAGTTGGGTATTGCACACTGGACAATGAGATTTATTCATATCAATCATTAGTGATAAGCCATATCTTTTGGCGACTTCAGCTAAACGCTCAGATTCCGTTTTTCCTTCAACATAATAAGCATCTATGCCCCTGCTGATAGCACGTTTATAGAGCTCAAAATCCTTAGTCAACAAAACCCACTCTTCATTTTTTGCCAACTCCAAAAGCTGAGAATCATCAAATTGAATAGAATAAAGGACATCCTGCCCTAACATACGAAGCCAACGCGTCAGTTTTCCAAGCATTCCATCCGCGAGAAACTTCACACGTTGCCTCTCCGAACAATCAAGCCACTTCCACCTTTAGCAACAATTTCTCCTTCGTCAAAAATCAACTGTCCGCGAACGATGGTTTTTACAACTTTACCTTGAACATCCCACCCGTCGTAAGGCGAAAACTTGGCCTTGGACTTGAATTTGGAAGCATCAATCTTGAATTGTTTATTAAAATCTACAATTACAAAGTCGGCGTTTTTTCCTTGTTCTATGCTTGCCCGGTCGTTTAAACCGAAGATTTCTGACGGTTTTTCGGCGAGAAGATGAACAGCTTGAGTTAAGGTTAATCGGTTCTTCTTTACAAACGTCAGAATGAGTGGCAGAGTAGTTTCTAGTCCGGGTACACCGACTTTTACGTCCCAAACGCTGCTAGCTAACTTCTCACTTATAGCATGGGGCGCATGGTCTGATCCTAAAGTATCGATACTACCATCTTCCAAACCCTTCCATAACGCCTCAACGTTAATTTTGCCACGAAGCGGGGGTGCAATAATTGCCATTTGCCCACACCGTTTCAAATCTTCAATTGACAACAAGAGATGGTTTGGAGTAACTTCGCAAGTTACTTTTCTACCAGATTTTTTTGCTTCAGCTATAGCGTTTAAGCCTTCTTTAGTTGAGACATGGCAGAAATGCAGCCTCACATCAATGGGAGCGCCTATTTTTAGCAGACGCTTGATCGCGTCTACCTCGACCACTTCTGTATGCGCCCTCAAAAAGTCAGCGACACCGATTTTTTGTGCTTGCTTGAGTTTTTCCTCGTTGGATATTAGCGCGGACTTGTCTTCGGCGTGCAATGCTACTGGTACACGCAATTTTGCGACCTCTTTGAACGCTTCTTGCAATGCTTGGTCGCTATCTATGTTTAAGCCACCGATTTGGCTGCCCATAAAAAGTTTGAATCCAACAGCACCCTCCGCAACGATATCCGATACATCCGAAAAGTTTTTTGGAAATTCAGAATAGAATCCAACGTTAACTAAGATTTTTTTGTAGGCGGTTCGCATTCGGTTTCGTAGAGTTTCCACACTCAAAGTAACGGGATCATTGTTAGGCATATCCAAAACTGTGGTGAAACCACCCGCAGCTGCTGCAGCTGTTCCGGAAGAAAAATCTTCCTTATACGCTTTACCCTCGTCACGCAAGTGAACATGCTCATCAATCAATCCAGGCAAAACCAGCATATTCCTCAAATTGATTTTTTCGTCGGCGTTAGGCATTTGAGTTTCTTTGCCGATTTTTTGGATTTTGCCGTCTTCAATAGCTATGCTACAGTCGACGATTTGTCCGTTGAGATAAGCTTTGGTATTTGTGAAAACAGAGTCAACAATCAATTGGAGTCCCACTGTCCAGTTACTAGCGGGTGATTTAATTAATTAAAGTTTATTTATGGTGTAATACAAAGTTGTAGGGAGTATTTCAGAAGGGAATTTTGGTGCCCAGACTTGTTTTGGTTAGCAATGGACGGTTCGCCGTAGCTCTTGATGAGAAAGCGAGAATTAGAGATGTTTATTTTCCATACGTTGGGCTTGAGAACCACGCGATTGGTCACCAATTCAGGTTCGGAGTTTGGATTGATGGCATATTCGAATGGCTGGAAAAGGACTGGGAAATTGCTATGACTTATTTGCCCGAAACTCTAACAAGCCGATACAAGATAAAAAAACAAGCATACGGCTTAGAAATGGATGTTAATGATGCCATCCATCACTCAAAAGACGTTTTTCTTCGAAAAATAAAAGTCTCAAACAACCTTGAACGCAAACAAGAAGTCCGTTTGTTCTTCACCCATGATTTCCATATCTACGGTTACGAATCTGGGGACACCGCTTTTTTTGAACCCCACAGAAATGCCATCATACATTACAAGGGTAAAAGGTATTTTCTAGTTGGGGGAGGCACTGGTGGCAAAGGTTTCTACCAGTACGCAGTTGGGCACAAGGAAAGGCAAGATAGAGAGGGTACTTGGAGGGATTGCGAGGATGGAGAATTAAGCACAAACCCGGTCGCTCAAGGTGCAGTTGACTCAGCAGTCTCGTTCCAAATAGTAATTCCACCCCATGGTTATGGAATTATTCACTATTGGATTGCTTGCGGAACCCATCTTAATGAAGTCACAAACTTAGATGTCCAAGTTAAAGAGGCGGGGATTGAGCAGATGCTGTTGGAAGTTGAGAATTACTGGAGCGCTTGGCTAAACAGGCTAAAACTGGACCTCAACATTCTGCCTCGGGAAGTGGCTAGGCTGTTTAAGCGTTCCCTACTTCTCATGCGAGCCCATGTTGACAACCATGGTGGTTTTTTGGCATCTCTCGACTCAGAATTGATGGAAATACAAAGGGATAGTTATTCGTATGTGTGGCCTAGAGATGGTGCAATAGCAGCTTCAGCTTTCACTAGTGCAGGCTTCACTGATGTTGCAGCCATGTTTTTTGGGTTCTGCAATAGGGTCATAGATAATGACGGTTTTTTCCGGCACAAGTACCTTCCAGATGGATCACTAGGAAGCACTTGGCACGCTTTAATAGACTCCTCAGGACATTTGCAATTGCCTATCCAGGAAGATGAAACTGCAAGTGTACTATATGCACTCTGGAAATATTACGAAAAGAACGGCAATTTAGAGTTCGTAACTAAGGTTTATGACAAACTTGTCGTGAAAACGGCAGATTTCATGATGAGTTACTTGGACCCTAACACTCTATTGCCGAAACCAACGTTTGATGAGTGGGAAGAAAAAGTCGGAGTATTTACCTCAACTGTTGCATCAGTCGTTGCTGCCCTTAATGCAGCCGCCAAGTTCGCCAAAGTATTCTACGACAGTGAAAGGCTAGCAACTCTCTCGGCAGCCTCGGCTCAAATTAAAGATGCCATGATTAAGCATTTGTACGATCCACAGCTTAAACGGTTCATAAAGGGAATTTACCCAGATGGTGAAAAGGACGTAACGATAGACAGCAGTGTTTCAACGATTTTCGCTTATGAAGTCCTAGATGCAAAGGACGTAAGAGTCAAGAGCACAATGGAAACCTTGACTCGGAATCTTTGGGTTAAAACAAATGTTGGTGGCTTCGCAAGATATCAAAACGACAATTACCGGAGAGTTTCGCCTGATACTCCGGGGAACCCTTGGTTTATTTCCACGCTTAGGGTCGCAAGATGGCATATCGCTTCAGCCTCTTCATTTGATGAGTTGGACCATGCCATGGAATTTCTTAAATGGGCAGCAAAAAACGCATTGTCCACCGGAGCATTAGCCGAACAAATAGATCCTAACTCTGGCAAACCAATATCAGCAGCGCCACTACTTTGGAGCCACGCTGAATTCGTATTAGCAGTAACGGAATACATTAGCAAACATCAGGAAATAGCGACTATTATTCCTCGGAATGTTTAGAGGGTAAAAGATGTTTGTTAAACTATGTGACAAGAATATTCTCCCCGTAGGAGAATTAAGGTCCTTTAAAATCAAAGGTCTTGAAATCCTGGTGACTAATGTTGAAGGAAAAATTTTTTGTTTGGACGGAAGATGCACACATGCTGGATCACCGCTGGCTGAGGGTACTCTTGATGGAGAGGTCCTCACATGTCCTTGGCATTATTCACAATTCAACATAACAAACGGATTAGTAATTAGAGGACCTGCCGATAAGCCACTTAAAATGTATCGTTCAGAGGAAAAAGAGAATTCCGTTTACGTCGACTTAGAATAAGGCTTATTTTTCTTCTTCTAGTTCGACGCGGCATTCGTCGCAGATGTTTTGTCCGTTACTTTCTTTTAGACTCTCAGAGTAAACGTTGCAGCGATCGCAATAACCAGAAAGCGGCACTTCTTCAGTCTCTTCTATTCGTTCAGCGCCTTCAATACGTGAACGCTCCTGCATAATCTCTATGAGCTCAGGCATCACACCTAAAATGTCTTTGCTTGAGATTATTCCCAGCAGATTACCCTTGTAGATTACACCCAACCTTCTGATGTCGAGCCTCGTCATTCTTCTTGCAGCATCACTTATTGTTGCTTCAGGCTCTATAGTAACCAAAGGGGTAGTCATGATTTCCTTAGCTTTCACTGTATCAGGTTTAAGATTCTTAGCTACAACTCTGATAACTAGATCGCGTTCGGTTATTATGCCGATTGATTTTCCTGCTTTGTTGATGACCACAACGGCGCCTAAATCGTGCATATCCATATTGGCAGCAGCCTTGTTGGAAGTTTCATCTTCAGCCATAGTTACGACGGGGCTGCTCATCACGTCTCTAACTAACATTTTTGTTCTTAATCCAATTTCTGCCATAGTAAACGTCACTTCCGACAATTTAGGTGAATTGGCTACCACTTGAACAATAAATGAACCCATAATTTAAGATTTGCTTAACCTAAAAATGTGCTCGTGAAAGTTTATTTGATTCCAAGCAATAGACCACAATGCCCAAGAGGTGCAAATAATGCTTAAAACAAACGCCGAAAAACTCATCAAAATCTCAGTTATGGGTGAAATCGCCAGTCCAACAATCCGTTCAGTTTACAATGTTTCTGCCACCGGGAAACCCTTAGTCCTACCAGGAGTTGGAGGTATAACGTATAACCTGCGAGTCGGTGATCCAGCATGTGGTTGGGAAGCAGACCATGTGGAACCAGGTGTAAGCGTGGAAAACAAAGAAAATGACGCCCGCTCAGGACAAGCTGCAAACACGGCCTTCAACGTTCTATCTTGTGTCGGAAACCAAGCAACGGTGGTTACAGGAGATGCGAAGGGAGCAACCGGTGTTATAACTGGAAAGCATGGTGGAATAGAGCACGTACTTGTAGATTTTCCGACCGAGGTTTTAGAAAAACTTGTGCTTGGCGATAGAATGCTTGTGAAGGCTTACGGAACGGGTCTAAAAATTTCTGATTTTCCAGATATTAAAGTTCTCAACATGGATCCAAGTTTGCTTGAGGCATGGAACCCTGAACCAAAAGGCACCAAGTTGGAAGTTTCAGTTACACATATTGTACCGGCAGCGATCATGGGTTCAGGTTTAGGCGCAAACCAAGTTAACTCAGGCGATTATGATATCCAACTGTTCGATGAGGCAGTCGTTGAACAATATGGGCTTGAAAGCTTAAGGCTTGGAGATTTTGTTGCGATTATTGATGCTGACCATTCGTTTGGTAGAATTTACCGTCAAGGTGCCGTTTCAGTGGGTGTGGTTGTTCATACAAATTGCGTTACTGCAGGTCATGGTCCTGGAGTTACAACCTTAATGACCTCTTCATTTGGAAAAATTGTTCCGAGGTTAACTCAGAATGCAAACATTGCTTCTCTGCTAAAATTAAGGTCAGATATATAAGATAGTTAAGTCAATAAATGGAACAACAGAAAAGAGGTCAAAATAATGCCCGTTAAACGAAAAAGCCGAGGAAGATCAAAAGGAAACAAAGGAAGCAGTACTCTTGTTCAATGCGCAAACTGTGGTGCTTCGGTGCCAAGAGACAAAGCAAAGAGGTCGACTCGCCGAGTATCTTTTGTCGAACCGCAATTAGCAAAAGAACTTAGACAAAGCGGTACGTACCTAGCCTCTTGGGTAGACACAAAATTCTATTGTATCTCCTGCGCTGTTCATCGCGGAATCGTTAAAGTCCGCGCCGAAAACGAACGCCATTCAAAAGGATATAAAAGAAGATACTAAGCGGCTAAACTGCTGCTTTTTTCTTTAATGTTTTGTAAACGTAAAGTGCTCTTTGTATAACAGTCAGATTTGAAATTACCGCTAAAATTATTATGCCATAGTTTAAGGCTGGAAGCCACCAGAACGCGATTATAGACACTGCTGCCAAAATGAGCATGCGCTCCGCCCTTTCAGCAAAACCGACAGACTCCATTTTTACCCCGGCAGCTTCCGCTCTTGCACGAGTATAACTTACCAGAATTGAGCCAGCCAAAGCCACTAAGCCCCAAAGTTGATTGCACAAACCTGCGACTATTATACCAGCGTAGACTGCGGCGTCCGCATATCTATCAAGGACGGAATCGAAGAAACCCCCGAACACAGTTGTTTGCTGGAAAGTCCTTGCCACTATGCCGTCGAGGGTATCGCAAAACCCTGAAGCAAGAAGAAAAACTACCGACAAGATTAATAGCCAAAGTGAATGGGTTGTAGTTACAGCATAAGAAAATGCTGAAGCCAATGCAAGCAAGAAACCAATTGTGCTAATTTTGTTGGGGGTCAAACCTATTTTGTGTGCGACGCTTGCTTGTGAAGTTAGCATTACTTGGATTTTCTTCTTGAGTTTGGTTAGCAATTTAACTCTCACTGTGAAGGTGTTGTTGCTCATTAAGGGATGGCTGTAGAAAAGCCTTTCTTACTTAATTGTTGAACGTTTGACCATCTAAATGTGATTTTTCAATGGACTTATAAGGAAGAACTTGCAATAATTGGCAGTGACGTTCTGCCGCGCACTTATCGCAAAAACAGCAACGTTACACAAAGCAAACAAAGGAGTAAAAACAAAATGACCCAAAACAATCCAGATGTTATCTTCGTCGGAAACAAACCTCCAATGAGCTATGTTCTAGCAATCATCACAAGCCTATCAGCAGGAAACTTGAAGGAAATTACTCTAAAAGCAAGAGGCCAAGCCATAACCACTGCTGTTGACGTAGCTGAGATCACAAGAAACCGGTTCATAAAAGACCTCAAGGTTAGCAAGATTGCTATCGGAACAGTCGAGATGCCACCACGTGAGGGAGAGAGCAAGTCCAGAATGGTTTCCACAATGGAGATAACCCTAACCAAAAATTAAACTGGACTCAGAAGAATTTAGAAAACAACTTACCTTCTTCTATTTTTTATTAACAAAGTCTTTTTTTATCATACATTATCGCTTTGAGTCGCGGTTAGAATCGTAAAGTTAAATAGATGTTTTTGTTAGTAGAGAATTATTCGTGTGAGATCATGTTAGATATCAAGCTTATCCGCGAAAACCCTGAACTTGTAAAAACCAATTTAGCTAAGCGGGGCAACCTAGAAATCCTTGGAATGCTCGAAGAGCTGATTACCGTTGATAAACAGTGGCGTTTGAACCTCACCAAACTAAATGAGCTTCGCCATGACCGAAAACTGGTTACGGTAGAAATCGCTAAACTTAAGAAAACAGGAAAAGAGGCCACGGACGAATTCACAAAAGCAGAAGACATTGATGTAAAAATAAAGATTATTGAAAAGCAAGTAGCCGAACAAGAGCAGAAAACTCACAGTTTCCTTTTGCGACTGCCAAACTTGCTAGACGAATCGGTTCCCTTGGGAAAAGATTCAAACGACAACGTGCAGGTGAAAACTTGGGGAACAATTCCGCAATTTAGTTTTCCAGTGAAAAATCATATTGACCTATCTTTGAACCTTGATTTAATCGATATGGAACGTGCTGGAAAGGTTTCTGGCTCAAGGTTTTTCTATTTAAAAAATGAAGTTGCAATGTTAGACATGGCGCTTATGAGTTTTGCAATCGATGAGTTATCCAAGAAAGGTTACACAGCTGTTATTCCGCCTTTGTTGATGAAGCGTGAGGCCTACGAAGGAGTAACTGCATTGGGAGACTTTGAAGAAGTCCTCTACAAGATCGAAAATGAGGACCTGTACTTAATCGCAACCTCCGAACATCCGATGGCAGCAATGCTCATGAACGAAACCCTAAAAGAGCAAGAAATGCCCGTAAAGCTCGCCGGTATAAGCACATGTTTCCGAAAAGAAGCAGGAGCACATGGAAAAGACACACGGGGCATCTTCCGCACTCACCAATTCAACAAAATTGAGCAATTCATTTTCTGCAAACCTGAAGACTCACCAAAACTTCACGAAGAACTCCTCCAAAACGCTGAGGACCTATTTCAGAAAATCGGTTTAGCTTACCGAGTTGTAAACGTTTGCACGGGTGACATCGGCACGGTAGCAGCCAAAAAATACGATATTGAAGCTTGGATGCCAGCACAGAACGGCTACCGCGAAGTGGTTTCATGCAGCAATTGCACCGACTACCAGGGAAGACGGTTGGGAGTTCGTTACCGCGAAAAAGAAGGAGCACCCCCAAAAGGCTTTGTTCACACTCTGAACTCGACAGCCATAGCAACAGGAAGAACAATCGTTGCGATAATAGAAAACAATCAATTAGCTGATGGAACAATAAACATACCTGAAGTGCTAAGAAAATACATGGGTAACAGAGAAAAAATGAGCAGAAAACGCTAAACCTTTTAATATTTCTATGAGAATGTTGTGGCACGTTTGGAGAAATAAATTTGTCTTCCAAAACAAAACACGTACGCGATAAATGGCGAGGCAAAACCTGGTACATGGTAGTTGCGCCATCGTTCTTTGGTAACATAGAGTTAGGTTCGATACCTGCCCAAGAAGAAAAACAAATGATCGGCAGAGTTGTCGAAGCAACCCTATATGACATTACAGGTGACTTTTCTCATCATTACTTGAAAATGTTCTTCCAGATAAACGAAATTGACGGCAAAGCTGCAAAAACCCTCTTCAAGGGGCATGAATACTCACGAGATTATCTTCGCAGCTTGGTCAGAAGGAGAACTACAAAAGTTGACGGCTTATTCAACTTAACCACAAAAGATGGATACAAGCTTCGAATCTCAGTTTCAGCTCTGACACTTTCAAGGATAAAGACTTCGCAGGAAAAAATCATCCGCACGATGATGGAGAAAACAATCAAAGAAAAAGCCGTTGCATTAACACTCGACCAGTTCGTTCAAGAAATGGTCCTTGGAAAAATCGCTTCAGACATCTACAACCAAGCCAAACTCGTTGCACCTTTAAGACACGTGGGCATAAGAAAGTCCAAGCTCATCTCCGCTCCAGCAAAACTACCTGAAGCACCCATTGAAGCAGCACCTGCACCAGTTGCAGCCCCAGCGTAAATAGAATTTTTTATTTTCTATTTCTAATTTTTTAACCGTAAACAGTTTTAGACACGAGACTTTAGTATTTTTCCAGGAGAACGAAAGTTTTGACTAATGCGGGTGTGCACGAAAAAGGAACCTTCAACGCCCAAGATGCTATAGATAACATCAAGAAAAACCCCAATTTCTCAAAAGCAGGCGCTATCGGACTTTTCATTGGAGTGGTTCGAGGCGAAACTCTTGATTCAGAAAAAGAAAAAGTTGAAAAAATCACCATAGAAGCTTACGAGGAAAAAGCTGAGGAAGTACTCACAAAAATAAGCAGGGAATTATCTGAAAAACCTGGAATCGTTAACGTTCAGATTCACCATCTCCTTGGAGAATTCAAAGTCGGGGACGACTTAGTCTATGTTGCTGTAGCTGGTGCTCATCGAACAGATGTTTTTCCCGTCCTAAGAGAAGCTGTTGAGAGATACAAAAGTGAAGCGCCTGTTTTCAAGAAAGAAAGCATAACTGACAAGAAGGGTGTGTCATCTGAGTATTGGGTTTCAGAAAAGCCCGGTCACTAATGGGTGTAAACTGATTGATTGTGGCCTTAGCAGGTGGGGTGGGCGCAGCCAGGTTCTTAACAGGGTTAACCAGACTTGTCAACAATGAAGATTTGTCAGTTATTGTAAATACCGGCGATGATATCGAACTATTTGGATTGCATGTCTCACCTGACGTAGATATTGTCACTTACACTTTGGCAGGTATAGTTGATGAGGAGAAGGGGTGGGGAGTTAGAGATGACACTTTTCAATGTCTCGAAATGCTCAAAAAACGTGGCATGGATACATGGTTTAATTTGGGCGACAAAGATTTAGCCACTCACATTTACCGCACTGACCGCTTAAATCAAGGGGCGACATTGTCACAAATCACTAAGGAGATTTGTCGTAGTTTGGGGCTAAAAATCCAAATTCTACCCATGACCAACGACAAGTTTGAGACGAGGGTAAAGACTCGCGATGGCTCAATACATTTTGAGGAATATTTTGTTCGAAAGCAATGGAGGGATGAAGTTTTAGGAATAGAATTTGTAGGTTCCGAAATGTGGAAACCTTGTCCAGGGGTTTTGGAAGCCATTATAGATGCGGAAATGGTTGTTGTTTGCCCAAGCAATCCCGTTGTAAGTATCAGCACTATTCTGGCTGTTGAGGGAGTGAGAGATGCGTTGAAGCGGACAAATGCGCGCGTGGTTGGGGTTAGCCCTATTGTTGAGGGTTTACCCATTAAGGGCCCTGCTGATAAAATGCTTCGTGTTTTGGGCGTTGAGGTTTCAGCATTTGGAGTTGCGAAGTTTTACTCTGATTTCCTTGATACTTTCGTTATTGACACTAAGGATGCGGGTGAAAAGAGCAGAATTGAGAAGTTGGGACTCAACGTAAAGGTAACCAACACCTTGATGAAGAGTTTAGAGGATAAAGTTGCTTTGGCAAAAGTCGTTTTAGAAAGCAATAATGTCAATATAGACTAAAGCGTTCTCTATAGATTATTTGGGGATTCTAAATAGGGCAGAATAAATATTCTTTAAGATGCGTGGCGCTATGCAAAATAAGAAAACAAGAAAGTAGCCTGTAAAAATTGGAATACATATTGCTTTAGTGACGTATGAAATGGAATTTCAATTGTTGGGGAAAACATGGTTGAAAAGACAATTGGTGAAAAGCAAGTTAAAGCTAAAAGATCCGATCTTTTGGATTGGCTTTTAGCGATTGATGCTTGCTTAACCTGAAAATAATAAACGTTCGGATGGGAAGACATGTGTGTCTTACAAATTCACGTGAAAACCCTATTAAGAGAAGGGTTATATCTGCAAATAGGAATTATGGATTAATAGTTGGAGATGTTGTGGGTGGAGAAAAAAAGTTACGATTGGTTTGAGCAACGTCGCAAAACCAGAGGACTAGAACTGGCTCACGATCAAATAACCAAAGCTTTTGACACAGTAACGTGGCTACATAAAGCAACCAAAAGCTTCTCGGAGAAGAACTTTAAGGAGTCCAAAAAATACATTGAAAACTTGTATATTGCAGAAGAGGAAGTTGACGCTCTTCGCACAGACGTTTTCATGGAGCTATCAAAAGGTGCCGCATTGGTTGCTGATTACCGAGAAGACCTGCTACATCTTGTTAAACGGTTAGATACACTGGCAGACCATACAAAAGACGCAGCTAGATGCCTTGAAATGCTAGCTGAAACCGACATTCCAAAAGAATTAACTGAAAAGACGGTTTTCATGACAGGAAAGCTTGTGGAAACAGCTCAAACCCTTAGAAGCAGCATCGAAAAAATTTCGTCCAACCCCAACGAAGCCATAAAAGAAGCACAAGCTGTCGGCGAAATAGAACATTCTATTGACGTGGAATACCTCAAAGCAAAGAGCCTATTCGTCAAGTACGGTGCAAGCATAAACTGCGGAGCAATGGTAATCTTCGACGACCTAATAGAGTTCATCGAACAAGCAGCAGACATGTGTGCTGACACAGCAGACTACATCATTGTGCTTTCAAGCAGAGAATAAACGATCTTTCTTTCCCAGTTTAATATCTTTTAATTTGTCGCTTGGAAATCTTAGCCTAGGCATAAAGCATTCAATGTTCTCTCCATTCAACCTTTCCTTTCATTTTCTTCAGAGTTCAATAATTTAATATATTATGTACATCAAAATTGGTTGTTACTGGGCTTGGGGCTAAGTGACAAATGAGAAAACACATCTGGATGCTATTCATCCTTGTTTCGTTAGTTCTGACCCAATTAATAGGAACTGCCTTAGCCGCAAACACCGACGATTGGACGATGTTCCGCCATGACTCAAACCGCAGCGGCACAACAAACAGCCAAAGCCAAGCTAACTCCGCTAAACTCTTATGGGATTTTGCCACAAGCGCATCAGTTTGGTCTTCTCCCAGCATAGCTGACGGAGTGGTTGTAGTCGGCTGCAAAGACTGCTACATTTACTGTGTCAACGCCTCCAATGGGGAGTTGCTGTGGAGTTTTCGGGTGGGACACGAAGTGAATTCTTCACCTGCAATCTACAACGGAAACGCCTATGTCGGGTGTTATGACGGCTGGGTTTACTGCTTGAACATTTCTACTGGAGTTCCAGTTTGGGGAATGAAAGCTGGCGGCAAAATAGAGTCTTCTCCAGCAGTAGTGGATGACAGAGTGTTCATCGGTTCAGGTTTACATGATATTTACTGTTATAATGCTTCAAACGGAGCAATCCTTTGGACGTACCCAACGCAACAAAAGGTAGATTCTTCTCCTGCAGTAGTAAATGGCATTGTGTACGTCGCCTGCGACGACTACCACCTTTACGCGCTCAACGCAACCTCAGGCGAGAAAATTTGGCGCCAATACACAGGCAGCAACGTCAATTCTCCCTGCTTAGAAGCCGGCAACATTTACGTTGGCGCATATGACGGGTGGGTTTCATGTCTGAACGCTTCAACAAGCGCTGAGGTTTGGCGGTACCAGACTGGTGACACCATTGGCTCCTCTGCGGCAACTGCTTACGGACGAGTCTACATCGGCTCGGATGATGGCAGCATATACTGCTTAAATGCTACCGACGGACAGCAACTTTGGCGTACAAAAACCGGGTATTGGGTATGGTCTTCGCCTACAGTAGCAAACGGCAACGTGTTTGTGGGCTCCCAAGACTACCACCTCTATTGCCTTGATGGACTCACTGGCGCTGAAAAATGGAGCTATCATGCAAACCAAATCATTGACTCTTCACCAAGCATAGTTAACGATACGCTCTACTTTGGTTCCCACGATTATCATCTATATGCCTTCAAATTGCTCGATTCTACTGCACCAACCACCCGAGAGATTGAACCTGTTCTTTGGAGTACGATTGTTTTTGATGTTTTATTTTGTGCTGTTTGGGCAATTGTTCTTTTTGTAATCATACGATATGTCTACAGTGCAAGAAAAAACAGGCGAACTACTCCAACCATAAACCCTATGGATCGAAAGCAATCTTGGATTTCAACCCACATCAACACGACCTTCGGAATTCTGATTTTGGCTTTTTTAATTGTTTTCTTGCTTAGCCTAAATGGTGCACCACTCTGGGCTGCTGACGAAAAAACGTATAGCCAAATATCTTATCACATGCTAAAAAGCGGTGATTATTTTGTCCCCTGGGTCAATGGAGAGCAAGGCGTTTGGGTTGCCAAGCCACCGTTGCTTATGTGGCTTATGTCAACTGCCTACCAAGTCTTAGGCATAAACAATTTTTCTACAAGAATATGGGTTCCTCTCTTCGGCATCCTGTCTTTAGTTTTTGTCTTTTATTTGGGTAAGAAACTCTACAATGCAGATGTGGGCTTACTCTCCGTACTTGTTTTGGGAACATTTACAACATTTTATTCTTTTGCAACACATGCTATGACTGATATTCCATTGGTCTTCTTCATGTTAGCAAGTATATACTACCTGCTTCTAAGTGAACAAGAAACCGAGCATTCTGCGGGGTACTTAGCGTTAAGCGGTGCGTTCTTTGGTCTAGCTTTGATGACCAAATTGACGGAAGCCCTGTTGATTCCTGCGATAATTATTGTTTATTTGGTTTTCACAAGACGCATTCGGTTTGTTTTTGCCAAGCGTTTTATGCTCTTTTTGGGTGTTGCTGCCGCTATTTTTATTCCGTGGGCAGTATATATGGCGCAGATTTCTAAAGATTTTTGGAACAGCTACTTTGTGTATAATAGTGCTTTGCGACTAGTTAGTCCACTGGAAGGACATAGCCAAAACTACGTTTACTACTTCAACTACCTATTGACTAATGAAACTTTTTGGGCGATACTTTTGCCTTTTGCAATAGGACTTTGCATATACGGTGCAGTCGTCAAGCGTTCAAGAGCAGATACATTGATTTTAGGGTGGATAATAATTGTGCTTGGCTTGTTTACAATCGCTCAGACAAAGCTTTTTTGGTATATTTTACCCGCTATGCCACCCTTCGCATTAGCCATAAGCAACTTACTATATCAAATAGTAAACAGAATTCACTTTTGTCACAATAAGAAAAATCTCGTTGAAAAATTAAGTCTCAGATAAACTTATCTTCGATTGAAGGACAAATCTTGGAGGAAGTTGATGGCGGGCCCGATGGGATTTGAACCCATGACGTCCGGCTCCGCAGGCCGGTGCCCTAATCCGTACTAGACGACGAGCCCCTATATGACGAGATTACTCCATTCGAACAATATAAACGCTAATGCTAACGGAAAAATATCGTTACGCTAGTGAAGCACAAAAGAAGTTAGTTTTTAAGAAATTAGCAAGAATGTTTGTTTCTACTTGAATTGTTAAATTGACATCTAAAATCGCTTTTAACAAATCTCTTCAACCTTATTTAAAAAAAAGAAGAAAGGGAGATTTGTTTTGGTTGAGGATTTTATGGTCGTTTTCTAAGGACCAAGACAATCAATAGACCAACAACTATTATGGCTACGAATAGGCCTGCGATTGCTGGGATGAAGTACATATCAGCTGCTGATTGTGGTGCTTGTGTAGATGCGGGGGTCGCTGTTGCCGCTTGACTCGCGTGGAAGGAGGTAGATGCTGAAGATGGATAGTATGAGTTTGAGCCCGCGAAGATGGCAGTGACGGAGTAATCGCCTGATATGTCAGGTGTCCAAGTCAATGAAAAGGTGCCGTCTGCTTTGCTGGTTGTTGTGCCGATTTCTCTAAAGTTGCCGTTTGCGTCTAGTACGTTTATGCTGATTGGAACACCGGTTGCGTTGGTTGGGGCTGGCTGTTGCATGTAGACATATTCCATCCATGCTGCTTGGCTTTCGTCAGATACTACTGGAACGCCGTTGGGGAAGTTGGCTGCTTGTACTTCTTGCTTTGTGCCTGCTGAAATGTCTGTTATTGTGCCCCTGATTGTTATTGGGGTTACTGTTGTTGCGCCGACTTCAGGTGCGGTAACCGTCATGGCTGTTGGGCCTTGGGCATATGAGTATAATTGGTTGTCGTATGCGTTTAGTACTGTTACGACACCGTCTACGATGGTGGCTGCGTTGGTAACGTCAAAGCCCAATATCTTCCAGATAAGTGATCCGTCTGTGGTGTTTAGCGCTAGTTGTTGTGCTCCTCGGAATAGTGGTGGACTGTACTCGTGACCTACGTTAAGGAGATAGACTCCGTTTCCAGAGATAGATCCGCCGCTGAAGACCCAAAGTGGCCATACACCGTAAGGTGTGTCTGACCCGGCTTCTCCGATGAGTTTGTTTGTGCTGGTATACCATAGTTCGTGTCCAGTGATTGCGTCAATAGCCCATACGTCGCCTCCGAAGCCCATAACGTAGAGTACACCGTTTGCGAGTTCTGTTTGGTAGCCTCCGATGCTGTTGTATGGGTCTGGCACTGGATAGTTGCCGTTGTCACCTGTGAGCTGTATGGGACCCCATACCAAATTGCCTGTATTCAGACTATATGCTCTCATTTTGCCTTCGGCTGATTGCATATAGAAGTACATTCCATAGCCTACTTTGGTGATTGAGTCTCTTGTGAATGGCGTTAGAGATCTGTTTTGTATCCATAATTGTTCTCCTGTTGTTGCGCTGTATGCTGCGTCAATTTGGTAGCCGATGTTGAAGTAAGTAGCTCCGACTGCGGTCATAAGGACTGTTCCGCTGTTGACGTTGTTAATGGCCAGAGAAGCGGTCACAATGTTGCCTGAGAGGTCAGTGGTGCTGATCAATGGGCTGCCAGAGATGTTTGTTGCAACTGGTTTAGACCACATTACACCGCGTTGGAAGTTGATAACGGATGTTTGTCCTGGGCGCCAGTTCCAACTTGCCACAGTTGTTCCGGGTATGAACTGGGAGCTGGGGTAAAAGATCGCTTGCGTGGAGTTCCAACAGCTCAGCATTGGTTTGGCGGAAATAGTGCTGTTAATGTAGTAACCGATCAGGTTTCCGTTGTCATCTTCTGTTAGTGTCATTGATGTGCCGTTGACAATGCTAAGTATGTAGGTTCCAGTCATAGCGTCAAACAGGTTATATGTAGTTGATCCACCTGTAACATTAATTCCCGCTGGAGTTCCAGTGCTCCACAAGTATGCAATGTTTCCATATTGGTTTGGGTTAACCATGTCGAGCAGCTGTCCGCATCTAAGAACTGTAACTATTCCTTGCGATGTTAAGGCTGTTTGTGCTGGGCTACCACCGCCAAGGTTTTCTGCATTGTTAGTCCAGATTGTTTCTCCTGTCTTTAGGTTTAGTGCTGTCCAGCCTGTTGGGTTGTTTATGCTGGTTGGGTAGTCGGTGAAGTACATTATGCCGTTCATGATTATCGGTGCCCATTTTGGCTCATATTGTGAAGTTGAGTAGAAGTTGCTTGTGTCTGTGCCTCCGAATTCTCCGCCTGTTAAGCCTCCGAATGCTACGGGCTTAGTCCAGATAATGTGGGGTGCTAGCGGTGCTGCCGAGTAGGGGTTGTAGTTGCCTGTGTTGTTGTATCTTCCAGAATTAGCGAATGAGTGAATGCCAAAGCCAAGCCAGTTTCCAGATATTGTTGACCATACACCGTTTCCTGATTGTATAGGACGCGTCCAGTAACTTGTTGGAAGCGGATTGGTCGGCAAAATTGGAACTGGATCTTGCTGCACTGTGCAATATGCTGTTTCGCTGGTAGAAGGCATAAAGTAGTCGCCGATGTATGCGTTTGTTTGCGAGGCTCCGTTTGCGCCAGGCATTGTTTCACCTGGATAGTTGAAAACGAAGCTGTAGTTACCAAGTTGTGTGGGAGTGAATAGGGTATATGTTCCGCCAGTGTCATCGGAAGTGAATGGTCCTAGGGTTTCTTTGGCTCCATCGGGTTTTGTAATTGTTACATTAAAGTTGTGCCATCTATCTCCAACTACGCCAGCAGCTGTTGGCGGGGGTATCTGGATCCACATACCGATAGTAAGGGTTTGTCCAAGACCAGCTGGGTTAGGCGCAACGTTAACATAAGCATAAGTCGGAATGTTCCATGCCGGAGTATGCGCATTAGCATCCGGTAGTATCAATGAAGCTCCAATAGAGATTGTTAAAATTGCAGCAATTAAAATAGCCATAGATCTATTCTTTAGTTTTTGCATTTTTTTTCTTTCCTTTAAATTTATTTTCTTATTGAGCAAAAATTAAAACGTTCACTACTTAATCGAACGTTTATACCCTTTGCCCAACTAGCTTACATGATTACAATTTATTTATAACACTTTCGAGACTACACAATGTTTAGGGCATTTTCCCACCTAAAAACCACAACTTTTTATTATGAAGAGTCCAGCAAACGAAGCCCTAATTTTATGTTTGGTCATATCTAAAAATGCGAGTATCAGATTTTTAGGTTGCTGCAGGGACGCTTTACTTCTTACAGTCATCGGAGCACATTATTGTAGGCAGAACAAAAACAGAAAGCCTATAGCAATCAGTGTTGTTCTTCAGGTTAGTTTAAGGGTTATTTTAAAAGAAGAAAAAATTAATGTGGCAAAGTGATTTTTTCTTCTTCTCTCGAAAAAAGAAGACAGTGACGAGAGCATCCATTTCTTCTTTCTGGGAAAAAAGGATTTTACTAAGATGCTTCGATTGAATAGACTTTCAGATCAAAAGATAAAGAAGATGAATCTTTGATAACGAAATACTTAGGTTTTGCTGTAAATCAGAGATAATCTTGTTAATGCACGCCTCTTGATCGAGGTTAATAGAGTCTTGAAGCTCACCGTAAATTCTTTTAATATCCGCAAATAACAGTTGGCTAAAAGATAAGGAAGGCTTTTGCCATTACAATAACTATTTTTTTAAGAGAAAAATAAGGTGCTAAGAGCTAACTGTAGTCAAAACTCTTTGCAATGCAGCTATAACATTTTGTTTTCCCATTGCAAGCACGTATGGACCAAGACGCGGACCTTGTGGCGCACCCATTAAAATTTGGTACAAGGTTTTGAAAAGAGCCCCTGGCTTTACTGCATTTTCTTTCGCAGCATTAAAGATGGCATTTTGGATTTTGTCTGGATCTTCTTCCGTTTGAAGTTTAGTAATAAGTTGGGTAATGGCTCTTTTCTCTTCAATGGTTAGGTCTATAGCGGTTTCTTTGATTTCTTCAAAGTCTTGTGTCCAGTTCAAAGCATATTCTACCCGTTGAAGTAGGTTAGAGTCTAAGGTTTGGTTTTTCTGTAGATAACCGTAGCTTTGCAGTTTTTCAGTCACGTAATCGTTAAGGCATTCTTTTGGGGACATCTTTACGAGGAAAGCCATGAGGTTGTAGGGTACGTGAATGCTGGCTTTAGCTGGCGGTTTCATAACATAGCAGTATAGGTATAATCCTTTCAGTCTCGTTGCTTCTTTCTCTCCGACCTGTTTTTTGCCGAAGTAAACATCTTCAAGGCTGTCGATTTCGTTCATGTATGCCGGAATGTCTGAAACGTCCAAAGTTCGTGTCCCGACGAATCGTTTAAGCATGAGTAAAAGAAGCGATTGTGGCGAACCATAATTGAACCACACTTGGGGCGTGAAAACATTGCCTGCTGATTTAGAGATTTTCTTGCCTCCCTTGTCGAGGAACATTTCGTATTTAGCGTGTGAAGGCGGTTCAAAGCAAAGAACTTCGCGACAAATCCGATCGTTGATGCGCACAGAGTCGGCAATGTCTTTACCGTAAGCTTCAAATCTAATATCAAGCGCCTTCCAACGGGCTGCAAATTCGCTTTTCCAGGTTAGTTTTCCTTCACCGCTTTTAATGTCCACTTCTCCTTCATGACCGCAACCTGCGATTAGCTTGCCTCGAATTTCGAGGCCTTCACATTTATAGGAGACTTTATCGGTTTTCGGGTCGAACTTGTAAGCTCTGGTCGTATAGAGGTGCCCGCATTTTTCGCAAACAGCAAAAAAAGGTAAAACCTCGGTATAAGTCTCTTGGCCTACCTCTTCTTTAACGATTTCGCCGACTTTTCTAGCGTTGACAAGGATAGTTCGAATCTCGTCAAGAAGCAAGCCTTCTTTGTAAACTTGCTGGGCTGAGTAGTATTTGTACTCTATTCCACACTTATCTAGAGCGTCCAGAAGCAGGGAACTCATATGTTTGCCGTAGCTTTCATGGCAACCAAACGGATCAGGTATGCTTGAAACAGAAAACCCAAGGTATTTTTCCATGTCTTCGGAGAGCCCTGCAGGAACCTTACGTAAACCGTCTTTGTCGTCGCAGAAAGCTACAAGTTCAGAATTGCAATTCAGGTTCTTGAGAGCTAAAGTAACAGCGTAACTGCGTGACGCATCCCCTAGACTCCCAATGTGTGGAAAACCTGAGGCTCCAAGACCCATTTCTGTGCGAATCCTGCTCATGTCGCGGTTTAGGGATTGTTCTCGCTCGATGACTTTCTTAGCCATCATGTCGTACCATGTGCCGTGACCAATAATTTCTTCACTCATACCTACTGCCCTTCTGCATCATGACTGTGTGAGGGTATAGAAAAATGTTTAGAGAAAAAAAGTCTCTATGTAGAGTTATTTGCGTCTTATCGCAGTTGCAATTGCTAGTAACGCTATTGCCAGAAGGATTACTACCAGTGAGTAGATCCAATTGATACCGAATAGGTACCATGCAGCACCTACCACGATGAGACCTAAGCCTCCAGCAATCGTGCTAAAGCTTCCGCGTTCATACTTCTGCGATTTACTGGCATGCATTCCACCTAAAGCAACCGCCCATAAACCGCAAAGCACCAATACCGCTGGAACAAACAACCCCCAACCTATGATTCCTACTACAACCAGCAATATTCCTACAACTACGATTATTAGGAATACGCCAAAGCTTAGAAGTTGACGGTCGCTGTTACTCATGTTGGTTCGCCTATGCTATTTTGAATCCGCATTCGGGGCAGAACTTGCTGTTAGCTGGGATTGATTTGCCGCAATTGGGACATTTCATTGCGTTTTCTGAGGGCGGTGTTAGGTTTGTTCCGCAGTTGGGGCAGAATTTGCTTGTGGCTGGAACTTTTTCTCCGCATTTAGGACAGATAACTAGTGCCGCTGCAGGCGCCGCTTGTGGCGCTCCTTGCTGGTTCATGATTTGCGGTATGAGGACCATACCTGCTCCGAGAGCGCCTGAGCCGCCTCCTTGACCGAGGCTTGCGGCTGCACTTTTAACTGTCTCCATTCGAAGAACGTCTCCGGGTGGGGTTTGTCCGGTTTTCAGCCAGAACAAACGTTCTCTGTATTCTGGAGTTGTGTCGATGCCTTCGAATCTGAGATCAGTTAGTTCGATACCGACGCGTTTGAAGTAGTCAATTAGCGAGTTTTTGACTATAACTGAGGTTTCGTCTAAACGTGTAAAAACCGTTATCAAGTCGTAGTGGCTGAGTTCATCGATTATTTTCTCGTTTAGGAACCCACGCAGGAAGTCATTGACTGAATTCGTGTCGTAAGCGTTTTGCCCACCAACAACCTCGTTGACAAAGA
This sequence comes from Candidatus Bathyarchaeota archaeon, assembly GCA_963835475.1. Lineage (GTDB taxonomy): Archaea > Thermoproteota > Bathyarchaeia > Bathyarchaeales > Bathycorpusculaceae > Bathycorpusculum. The sequence goes on along the minus strand of CAWIFU010000013.1, from coordinate 385,333 downwards.
GCGATGCATCGCCTACTTTGAACCAGAATTGCCCATAGGTTTGCAATGGTGCAAGTTCGGTTGTTTGGGCTTTTGTGCCCCATTTACCAGCAAACACTTTGGTGCTGATGAATAGGACAGCTGCTTTGAATGGTTTGTTGCCTCCAAAGCCAGCTAATCTTGTCAGTAGGCTTGTTAGAATTGGCAGGTTTAATGTTGTAAGGGTGTGTCTTCCTGGTCCGAATACATCGTAGGCTTTTCCGTCTCGGAAGAATACGGCCATTTCGTATTCGTGTACGATTAGTTGGGCTCCCCAGGTAATGTCTTCGCTTGGGTACCGCCATACTATGGCGTCTGCCCCTGCGTTTGTCCATTCTAATACTTGGGGCATTATTGTGTCACTCCTAAGATTATTTGTTCTCTTTTGTCAAACGTATCCTCTAGCAACTCAATCTTGTCTGCAATTGCTTGGATTTTGTCTTTGAGGTTTGCAAAGTTGTTACTTAACAATTGTGTTTTTAGGTCGCCGATGGTGGCGGTTAATGCATTTACTTCGTCGAGGAGTTGGTTGTCGAAGGTTATCATGCGGTCAAGGTTTTCTTCTTTGATTTTTACTATATCATAGAAGCCTGCGTAACCGTATGAGGCGTGGTTTACTTTTTCGGTTATGCGGTCCATCTTAGCCGTTAATCTATCGATATCTGTTAAGACGTCCATGTAGCGTTTATCGGCTAATTTCTGGGAAATAGCCCTGACGTCATCTTTATCTTTGGTGAGCTTTAGGTATAAGTTATTCCTAACGAGTTTGTCTGATTCACGGCGAAGTTCCTTCTCTTTGTATCCCCGGAACCCTGGAAGCGCCGCAACTATGCGTTCTGAAAGCCTCATCTGGCTTTTTGACTGTGCATATACATCATTATTTTCGCTCATTTCCTAAATCCTCCATTATTTGTACTCCGTTATAAAAAAACGCTTGCTCTTAAAGTTTATTAATCAAAACTAGAACTTGGAGGAGGGTATATCCCCCTTTAATATCATGCCCGTGGCGCCATCAACAATCATTTGTAAGTTGTTGCCTTTGTACTCGTATTTTATGAACCAGATCGGGGAATGTAAGTAAACTATCTGCTTCAAATCAATGGTCGTAGTTGCTTCTACAATTTTATCTATATCTTGCTGAAGCAAGTATCGATGTAGCGTTTCAATTTGCTGTTTAGCAATCTCTAAGGCTTCGTCACGAGTCATTTCGCTGTTCAGTAGTTTGGCGAAGCCTTCGATTTTTCTGAAATCGTAGGGAATCTTGCCTGTTAAAGGAACAGTGTATTCTCGGGTGGGGAAACCTGATGCTTCTCGGGCTAAAACCAGCCAATTATACTCTTTTTGAATTTGCCCTTCCTTAACAATAGCTGGGGATATTCGCTCGAAAATTCCTTTGTACTTGGTTGTGGCATCGGCGGATACAATCCAAAAAGGCAGATATACCAGATTTTTCTCGGTTATTTTTGCTTTTTTTGCTAAATCGCCTGGTTTCATGAAGCCTGAACGCATCCAATCGCGGATTAAATCTTCGACTTGTGCTACAGAGTAGTTGTTTAAGAGTAGTGAATGTTCAAAGGTGAATGCTTGACCAGTCTCGATCACAGTTGTGAAGCCGCAGTATTTGCATGTGGCAACTAGTTCACCTGGCTTAAACTCTACCGGGGCACCGCAATGCGAGCATCTGATTTCCTGAGCCACAGCTGACATTTCGTTTATGCCTTCAGTTTTTCGCGTTTGAGAATTTCTCTTGCAACGATAACTCCTGAAGCTGAGGCTTGGATTAAGCCGCGTGTGACACCTGCACCATCACCGATTGTGAACATGTTTTGGATTTTGCTTTCCAATGCATTGTTCAGCTGGAGGTGAGATGAGTAGAATTTGACTTCAACGCCGTAAAGCAATGTTTCGGGCGAGGCAACGCCGGGTGCAATTTTATCTAGGGCTTGAAGCATCTCTCGTATATCTGCTAAGTAGCGGTAAGGTAGAACGAAGCTTAAGTCGCCCGGAGTAGCATTTTTCAGGGTAGGTGTAACTACGCTGTGGGATAATCGTTCGGGAGTGGAACGTCGACCATGGTTTAGATCGCCTAAACGTTGAACCATTACGCCGCCGCTTAACAAGTTCGAAAGTCTTGCGACATATTTTCCGTAGGCAATTGGTTCTTTGAAGGGTTCAGTGAATGAAGTGCTCACGAGAATGGCAAAGTTTGTGTTGTCCGTTCTTGTTTCAGCGTGGCTTCCACCGTTTACGGTTAAGACGCCATCGTAAGATTCAGTTGTGACTTCACCATAAGGTGAAACGCAGAAAGTTCGAACTTGGTCATCGAAATCCCGTGAAAAATAGACCAGCTTAGGCTCGTAAAGCACTTTTGTTAGTTTCTCCATGACAGAAGCCAAAAGCTCAACGCGCACCCCGATGTCCACGGGATTATTAACAGTTTTTAGCCCACGAATTTGAGCTTCAGTTTGAAGCCATTCTGCGCCACTTCTTCCAGGAGCAATTATAATGTATTTGCCGAGGAACTTTTCACCGCTTACTGTTTCGACGCCTTGGATTGTATGGTTTTCTGCGATTAGTCCTTTTACGTCGGTTTTTGGCAGAAAGGTGATTTTTCCGTTGAGAGCCTTGCGCATTCGCTGTAAGGTTTCGAGGCATTTATCCGTGCCCATATGGCGGACTTCTTGCTTGATTAGTTTTAAGCCTGCAAGTGACGCTTGGCGCTCAATTTCATCTACTTCCTTGTTTTCACCGCCATAGACCTGTTCGCTTGCACCAAATTTGAGATAAATACTGTCTACGTATTTTACAAGATTGTGAAGCTCTTTGGTTGTAATGTATTGATTTAGCCAACCGCCAACTTCAGTTGATAAAGTGAGTTTACCGTCGCTATAAGCACCTGCTCCACCCCAACCCGAGAGAACTGAGCAAGGCTCGCAATGGACGCATTCGAATCCTCTGCTTGATGGGCACTTACGCTTGTCAATGTCTGGTCCTCTATCGACGATTAAGACGTTGAGGTTTGTGTTTTCAGTCAGTTCTAGCGCTGAGAAGATGCCCGCTGGGCCTGCGCCCACAATTATTACGTCATATTTCAAGGAACTTTGCCCCCTTGGAACCCAGAATTACATGTAACATGTGGCATATATTTCTTAGTGCCGACTTCGAAGGAGATTTGGTGCACGCAATTTTGAATAGTGCATAGGTATTTTTTAGATATGTCTAAAGAACATTTATAATAACAAAAATACCAATATAAAACAAGGTCACTAATGGCAAATCAACCACAACCCGCAAACATCGACGACTTAATCTCCGACTTCTCACGCTTCTACATACTCACCATACTCTATGAAGGACCAGCCCATGGCTACAGCATAATCAACCAATTCAAAAAAAGAGTCAAAAAAGAAATCAGCCCAAGCCTAGTCTACCCATTCCTACAACATCTTGAGGAAAAAGGCTTAGTCACACATTCTCAGAAACCTGTTGGCGAGAAAGAAAGAAAAATTTTGAACTAACAGGGCAAGGCAGAGAATTATGCACCGGACTCTTCAAACGCTTCGCCGAGTTGGTTGCAATAGCAATTGAACCAAGCATCTATGTTTGTGCTCACTGCGGTTGCAAAGTCTACGACGGGGCTATCGAGAAACAATCGATAGTAAGGAAACTGCATTTTGTTGTATGCATTGTGCGCGATCATTTACGGAAGGGAAGAAAATCGCTAAACAAGTCAAGTAACAAAAATGCATTAGATATTACATAAAAATTTAAGATTAAACTAATCTTTTATGGCTTCTATAAAACTCATGACGTTCCAGAGCTTTACTCGCGTGTAAGGCGGCATGTTGGGGTCTTGTAGAATCTCATCCAGCATGGAGACGGCGTTTGAAGCTCTCACCGCAGGAGTATATTCAGCGCTTTGAAGGGCACTCATGGCGTCTTTTGCGGAGCGTCTAATATTTCGTGGTGTCGTACTGTCTTCAGAAACTTCACCGAGCACAACTAACGCTTGCTGAATCTTTGCTTCATATTCATCAGATTTTTTCTTACGAACCATAAATAGTTCCCCTTAATGCACCATGGCAGTGACCAAGTTATATAAGCATTGACACGTATTTACTTTGGGGTTCTACATGCAACCAAGAACAGATAACACTCTTGTTAAACGAGGAGCAAACTTACTACTGCAAGGCGCCACTCTGACTGACCTATCGTGCCCTGTTTGCGCATCCCCACTCTTCAGATTAAAAGATGGATCACTTTGGTGCGCTAAAGACGAGAAAAAAGTAGTAGTTCTGAAGGAAGGCGAAGAACCACCCAAACAAGTTCCATCTCCCACGACAGTCTACGATAAGCTAGAAGCAACACTAATGGCTAAGATAGCTGACTTACAAGGAAAAATTGAGAAAACTGAAGACATAGATGAACTGCAAAAACTCACTATCGCATTGTCAGAATTGCTAAATAGCGTCGACAAAATCAAAAAAATGAAATCTTGAGCAGAGCAATGAGTTTGGGTTTTTACGAAAATTTTCCCGCAAACATCCACAGAATCGACCAGTTCATTTCAATACTTTCAGGCAAGCAACTTCAGCAGAAGTTAATTCAAGTTTTCCATGACATTAATATTAAAGAATTCAGTTTTGAAGAAGTCACCAATCCAACAGTGCCCCAGGGAAGGGTGATTTTTGAGTTTGGAATTGCTGAGTCTGAAGGCTTCAATTATATTGATGAAGAGGAACTCAAGAAAACGTTAAAGTTTTTGACAGATAAACGTTTAGGGTCCATGGATTTTTTCTGTTCTATCCGCTATTACAAAGGAATAGGTGAAAAGAAGAAGCCCTTAAAATTCGACTACTACATACTAAGAACTATTTTTGGTAAAGATACATTTGAAATTCAAGTTCACCATGAACGTGGGCCTAGGTATATTTCGCCTGAAGAGATATCGTCGTTCATTTTTACAAAGATCAATGAATCATCGAGGGGAAATAGAAAAATTCTCAAGAAAGCAAGCGTTTAAGTTCGTATTTCGCAAACAAAGTTAAGTTTATTAGTGAATTATAGCCGAAAGTTATATTTCTCGCTCGTTCCAACTTAGAAAAGGCTATAGTTTAAACTACCTAAAGGAACTAACAAGCATGTTATCGATTGAAGTTTCATCCCTAAAAAAACACTATGGAGAATTAAAAGCAGTAGATGGTATTTCTTTCACTGTCAACCAAGGCGAAGTCTTCGGTCTCTTGGGACCAAACGGCGCAGGCAAGACCACTACCATCGAAATCATGGAAGGTTTGCGTGAGCGAGACGGGGGCGACGTGAAAGTCCTCGGCTTTGACCCATGGAAAAACGGCTATGAACTTCACAAAAAAATTGGAGTCATCCCACAGGAATTTACGTTCTTTGAAAAAACCACTCCACGTGAAGCCATCATATATTACGCTGACCTCTTTAACATAAAAGTGAACCCCGACGAGATTCTAAAAGAAGTCCTGCTATGGGAATCCGCAAATGTCAATTTTGATAGTCTTTCAGGTGGGCAGAAGCAGAAGACAGGGCTTGCCCTTTCACTTGTTAACTCACCTGAATTGCTCTTCCTTGACGAACCCACCACAGGCTTAGACCCTAACGCGAGGCGCGCTATTTGGGAAGTTATTCGCGGGTTGAAATCTAAAGGAAAAACAATCATTCTTACTACACATTACCTCGATGAGGCACAGCAACTATCCGATAGAGTAGCCATAATGGACCACGGCCACATCGTAGCTATGGGAACTACCGAAGAAATCATTCAACAACACGGCTCGGGCGAGCGTTTAGAGATCCATGGAACCGAAAAATTAGCTGAATACATAAAATCAAACACCGATTTGCAAGTTGACTACGACAAAGTCAAAGGAGAAGTCACAATACCACTAAAAAAGAAAATCGATGCACTTGCAGCACTGGCAGCTGCCGAGCAATCAGGCCAGGAATGGGGCGAAATTTCGACACGTCAAGACAGCTTAGATGACGTCTTTGTCAAACTCGTCAACGAACCTATAGGCGAGCAAGGAGAAGCAACAACTGAAGAAAAAACCAACAAGAAACGGAAGCGTTAAACATGGTAAGTGGAAAACGAATATATTCAGATTTCAAAGTCTTCAGCCGCGGATATCTCAGAAACAAATTCGGACTATTCTTCGGCTTAGTCTTCCCAGTAATTCTAATCTTGATTTTCGGCGCAATATTTGCAGGAGGAAGCACTGGAAAAGTAAATGTCTATGCTCAAAACCTCGATACTGGCCCATTTGCCTATCCGCAAATGGATATAGCATCTAAATTCTTAACTTCACTCAACGATTCAAGCACAATCACAGTCATTACAGTGGGCAACTCAGAGAATCTATCCAAATACCTATCTGACCATTCGTCATCTGACGGCATCGTTATTCCAGCAAACTTTTCGGCAAACTATTTAGCTAGCAATCAAGTTAACGTAACAGTTTATGGCAACCCAACTTCAAGCACAAGCGGCATAGTAGGCGGAACAGTCAGTGGATATGCAAACTACTTTAACTTACAACGCTTCAACGGCACAACAGTCATAGGATTAACGTCTGCTACTGTTAACACTCAGCAAACAAAGTACATCGACTTCTTAATCCCAGGATTAATAGGGTTCTCAATACTTACAAGCCCAATGTTCTCCTTAGTTAACATTTCATCCGAATACAAGAAAACAAAGCTGTTCAAACAACTCTCACTTACGCCACTTACAAAGATGGAATGGCTAATATCTAAAATGATCTGGTACATTGTCTTGACAATCGCTGGCTTTCTACTTATGGTTGGAATGGGAATCTTCGCTTTCGGAGCACATGTTATGCTTACGCCTTGGCTAATACCATTTCTAATCTTAGGCCCAATGCTATTTGCAGCACTCGGCATGTTAGTTGGTACCGTTACGAAGAATCCTGAGACTGCCGGCGTAATAGGCAACATCGTAACCTTCCCCATGATGTTCCTCGCAGGCACCTTCTTCCCGATTAGCAGCATGCCACAGTATCTTCAAACCTTCGCCCATGTTCTACCTCTATTCTATGTTACTGAAGGCTTAAACAACGCTATGGTCTACGGAAACATAAACAATGCAATAATTGACATTGCTGTCCTTGGGATTATAACAGTTGTCATCTTCGTCTTGGCAGTTAGACTGTTCAAGTGGAGAGAAGACTAACCACCAACTCTTCTCCTTTTTAGATTTTAAAATTCTTTATAATTAATTATTTTGCTGAAAAACAAAGCTCTCGGAAGGCATTAATTAAACCCGAAACCTTAACAAACAACTCCTTAGCAACGACATCCGCGGGTTTATCTCCATCGATTCTGATAAGCTCACCCTTCTCTACGAATTTGAGATAAACTTCTCGAACCTTTTGTTGGGTTTCTATGGTTTCCATTACCGATTTCTTCCGCTGCAATCGCTTGAATGCGAGTTCGGAAGGCACGTCTATAAAAATGCTGAAATCCGGCTGAAGTGAGCGTGCGTTGATTGTTTTTATCCACTCTAAACTGAGACCCGCACTACCCTGATAGGCCAATGAAGAGTAGGTGTAACGGTCACAAATCACTATTTTTCCTTCGTCTAAAGCGGGTTTTACTTCGTTATACATGTGTTCGATGCGATCAGCGGCGAAAATTAAGGCTTCAGCTTCGGTTGGTAAACGTTTGTCTTCGTATAAGCAGCCTTCACGAATGAATGAGCCGATTTTGCCGCAGCTGGGCTCCGCAGTCAACAGAACTTTGTAATCTTTTTCGAGTTCCTTTGCGAGCAGGGTAGCTTGAGTGGTTTTTCCGCTTCCGTCTAAGCCTTCGATAACGATAAAGACTCCTTTTTTGCCCATGTTTATCAACTCTGTGGGGTTAGCGCTACACATTAATGGAAGATACCTAAATATAGCTTACAACTGTGAGGCTGCACTATGCCAAAGGCTTACTGGGGAGAAATCAAGGATCCCGTACACGGCTACGTTTACATTACAGAAGCAGAAAAAAATATAATTGATACATATCCAATGCAGCGCCTGCGCAGGTTGAGGCAACTTGCGGGGTCGGAATATGTTTATCCAGGTGCCAACCACACACGCTTTGAACATTGTCTGGGAGTCATGTACCTTGCTGGCCATGTTTTGGAAAACCCAAACATTTCACGCGTCGTCAACGAAGAAGAAGTTGATATGTGCCGCATTTCAGCACTTCTTCACGATTGCGGGCATGGACCTTTCTCACATGTCTTCGAGCACCTACTAATCAAAGACCTCGAAAAAACCCACGAAGATATTACCTCATGGATTATAGAAAAGAGCGAAGTCAGCGACAAATTATCCAAAATGGGTTTCAAAGCAAAGGAGGTTGCAGGACTGGCTGTTGGAAAACTCCATAAGAAAGATCGAGCGTTTCTCGATCAAATAATAAGCAGCGCCGTCGATGTAGATAAACAAGACTTCATTGTACGAGACACTTATCACACCGGAGCCGAATATGGCTTCATAGATGTTTACCGCCTAATACACGCACTCGATGTTTTAGGTGAAAACTTGGCCGTCGAATTAGGGGCGCTGTCAGCACTGGAAGCATTCGTTATTGCACGAATTGAATCTTTCAAAAGCATCTATTTCCATCGTGTCGGACGAGCGGCTCAGATCATGCTAGCAGCTGCCATGGATAAAGCTAACGATGAACTAGGTTTAACAGCTTTCAAAACACCAGAAGAATACATGGCTCTGGACGATTACACAGTTTGGGCAGCACTCAGAAAATGCAAAGCATCCAACGAAATCATCAGTAACTTGGAAAATCGACGCATGCTCAAATGCGCTTACGAACGGACTTTCTATGAGAAAGATGCCATGATATCTAATTTGTTTGGTCGCGAAGCATACCGCAGACAAGTGCAGAGCGAAATCGCCAAAGAGGCAGGAGTCGAATTAGACTCCGTGATAATCGATGTGCCGACAGTTCCGTCTGTTCCCTACCACCATGCGGTTCTTATGGAATCAACCGAAATTCCTGTTTTCACAAGAAGTCCGAGGGGAGAAAAGAAACTTCAGAGGTTAAGCGAGAGCTCGAAAATTTTTGAAACCCTCAAAGGGTTCATGAACATCCTACGCGTCTACACTGATGAAGTTAATAGGGCGAAAGTTGAGAAGGCAACCGCAAAGATTCTGGGCAAGATTCCTTCAGCGGCAAAAATCTCTTTCTAAACAAGTAGCTTTTTCTTAAATACTAGGTGTTGCTTAAGAAAACAACACCGAGAATGCTTAGTCAGGGCAAAGAAGGGAATTATATGTCGAAGGATAATGCAGAAGACAAAAAAATTATCAGTGTACGAATCAAAAGAAAAACAGAGCCAAACCCAGCGTCATCTTTGCTCTATTCAGAAAAAGACGTTCGTCGTTTCGTTTCAGAGTTTGTTTCTTCATGGATAAGAGGAGACATAATTATCCGTTTCCCAACAGCCGCTGAACTGGCTAAGAAGACGCCGCTTAGCATTGCGTTTCCAACTGATCCTTCAGTTAACGCAGAATTAAAAATTAAAGAACATTATGTTGAACTTTTATCTATAATTGCGGGAACAAAACCCTCATCTACCGATGAGCAGCAAAAAGCTATTGATGAAGTGTTCAAGATGCTTCTTATGTTCCGTTCAGCGAATCGCATTGAAGGCAAAATTATCTCAAACGATTTAGAAAAAAGAATCCAAGACCTCGAAAAAACCATTTCAAATCAGACTAAACTTGTCGAACAGATAACCGCCTTTTTGTTTACTCCAAAAAAACCTAAACCCGACAAGCCAGTTAGCTAAAGTATGGTTCTGGAAGGGTAAGGTTTATTCGAAGGAAAAAGCATTCTGGTTGGTGCTTTATTGTGAAAGCGCTCCGGTAGTATAGTCCGGTCAAGTATACTGGCCTTTCGAGTCGGCGACCCGGGTCCAAATCCCGGCCGGAGCACCAATTCCATTAATCTTTGCTTCTAACCATTTATACTCAAGAAGGTCAATTTTCTTAATTTAACTGTAAGTAAAGACTACATTAATGAACATAAAGGAAGAACAACTTTGACTATCAAAATGAATTCGGCTTACAAAGAACTTCTGTCGAAAACCAAGGATGCGGTGGTGCTTTCAACTGCTACAGGCATCATTCATTGGGATATGGAAATCTATATGCCACCAAAGGCTGTTGAGCAGCGCAGCCAACAACTATCCTTGCTAAGCCGCATCCAACACAAATTAGGAACGGACCCAGAAATAGGAAATTTACTTAACAAAATCCAAACGAGTCCCGACTATAATGAGCTAGGCCAAGTGGAAAAACGCAACCTGTATCTAATAAACAAAGGCTTCGTTGAACAAACGGCCTTACCTGAAAAACTAGTAGCAGATCTTGCCTTGCAAGAAGTCATAACAGTTAACACATGGAAGAAGGCAAAAGCGAAGATAAACTTTAACCTCTACAAGAAAGACCTAAAGAAATTATTGGACCTAAACAAACAATCCGCCGATATCCTCATGAAAGTCAAGCAAACTAAAACTCCCTATGAAGCGTTAATTGATAATTTCGAGCCAAAAATGTCTATAGCCACAATAAACAAAACTTTCAACCAGTTGCTCACAGGCTTAAAGCCCTTGATCGCGAAGATTGAAAATTGTCAAAATAAACCGCCCATTCAAAACCTCAATCAACTAGTACCAATAGAAAACCAGCGCAGAATTACGCAGCTCATAACAAAAACCCTCGGTTACGATACCTCTTCACCGAAAGCTGGGGGAAGAGTTGACGAGACAGAACATCCTTTTTCAACAGGGTACTATGACGATGTACGCATAACCACACATTATTACCCTAACAATTTTGCCAGCTCAATCTTCTCTGTGCTACATGAAAGCGGTCACGCACTCTACGAGCAAAACCTCAACCCATTATGGGAATACCAACCCGTCGGCTCTACATGCTCATTTGGTATACATGAATCTCAATCACGATTTTACGAAAATATTATAGGACGATCCATTGAGTTCTGGACAAGTTTTCTGCCAAAAATCAAGCAGGCAGCACCGAGTCTAAGCAATCTCCAGTTCGACCCGTTCATTCAAGCCATTAACAAGGTCGAACGCTCAAAAATCCGAATAGAAGCTGACGAGGTTACTTACAGTATCCACATTATCATCCGTTTCGAGCTTGAAAGGGATCTTTTTGCTGATAAAATAACAGTCGACGATCTTCCAGAAGTGTGGAACCAGAAATATGCAGATTATCTAGGAGTAGAAGTGGAGAATGACTCGGAGGGCGTAATGCAGGATACCCATTGGGCAAGTGGACTTTATGGCTACTTCCCGAGCTACGCTTTAGGCAACATCTACAGCGGACAAATCACCGCCGCAATGCACAAAAAGCTACCCAATTATCCAAAGCAGTTAGCAGAAGGAAACGTCGAAGGTGTTAACGACTGGCTAAAAGATAACATTCATCGAAAAAGCAACTTACTTGACCCAGAAGAACTAATCAAACAGGCAACTGGAACAAATCTAACTTCAGAACCATATCTAAAATACCTGAACGAAAAATACAGCAGACTTTACGAGTTTTAAGCGGGCTTCTGCTTTGTCATTTCTTTGTAAATGTAAATGACGAGGTAAGCTGCAATTGAACCTATGAAAAGATAAATGCCGCCGTATCCGATAATCGCATTATAGGTGTTAGCGCCATACAGAAACAGCAAGAAACCAAATATGAATAGAGATAGTAATGTCCAGTCAGTCCAAGACATCGATTTTCCTCATCAAATCAGGCATTCAATACCTGCTTCAGGATATAAAGATTTAGCGATGAAGAAAATTCTAAAAAATATCATCACCACATAAGAATAAGCATCAAACCGCCGGTAGCCATCTCAATCAATCTTTGGAAGCCTATCCGACATTTTTATATATAACATCACCCTCAAAGAGCGACCGAGGAATTAAATGTCGGGAACAGACGTTAAAAAGCCAGAAACACGAGAAGAATTAGTAAAAATGCTAACTGAAGCCGCAAAAAAAGAAGTTGGCTCTAAAGGAAAGCCGACAAAACCGACAGTCGTCGGAACAGCAAAAGAAATGGAAATTCACAGAGACACGATCTACTCTTGGCTAAAGGAGTTCAATGTCGATTTTAAAGAAATCGTCGACCGCATGCCGACAATAATTGACGATGCTGAGGAAGATTCAGGACCCACATATTTAATCGGTGAATCACTATTAGGTGAAGGAAACGAAGTTGCGCACATTGATCTCATGATTGGCGACAAAAACGGACCCATCGGGCAAGCATTCGCCAACGGTATGTCTCAACTTTCAGCCGGCCATACACCAGTCTTGGCAGTAATCAGACCCAACCTGCCGCCAAAACCACACACATTAATCGTACCAAAAGTCACCATCAAAAACATGGAAGACACAGGCAAGATTTTTGGTCCAGCACAAGCAGCAGTTGCAAAAGCCATCGCTGACTCATCGGAAGAAGGAATTATCCCAGCAAATAAACTAGATGAATGGGTAATAATTTGTAGCGTTTTCATACATCCAAAAGCAACCGATTACCGTAAAATATACCAGTACAACTATGGCGCAACAAAAATGGCACTGCAACGTGCACTTAAGAAGTATCCAACAATAGAAAAGATAAACTATGACAAAGACCGTGCAAAACACCCAATCATGGGCTTCAAAGTTCCGCGCCTATGGAGACCGCCATACTTACAAATTGCGCTTGATGCACCCTCACTTGAAGGCGCCAAGAAGGTGATCGAAGCACTTCCAGGTAGCGACAGAATCATCCTTGAAGTTGGAACTCCATTCATTAAACGCTACGGCACAAGAGGCATCAACGACCTCAGACAAATCGCCAGAGACAAATTCATGATAGCAGACCTCAAAACGCTTGATGTGGGCAAAGTTGAAGTAGACATTGCCTACGAAGACACAGCAGACGCAGTCGTTGCAGCAGGCTTAGCACCTCCAGAAACCCTCGACGCAACGGTGCAAGAAGCCCGACGCCTTGGAATCTACGCAGTCATCGATATGCTAAACGTCGAAGACGTATTGGGTAAACTGAAGTCTCTTAAGGACTTGCCAGACATCGTCATCTTGCACAGAGGCATCGACCAAGAAAGCGGCAGAACCTGCGGATTAGAGCGCATAAAACTCATACGCCAAGCATTCCCCAAAAAGAAATATCTTATAGCAGTAGCAGGCGGCATCGTTCCAGAAACAGCCAAAGAAGCATTAGAACAAGGCGCGGATATACTCATCGTCGGCAGGTACGTTACACAGTCCAAAGACATTGAACGTTCAGTCCGAGACTTCTTAGAATTAACCCCCAGCATGCGCGAAGACGTTGACCTATACAGAGTCCATACAGAATAGACAAAAAACATCGAGCAAAATTCGCTCAACCCTTTTTCTTTTTAACCTATTTTTTTACCGCGAAGATTTTTAGAATTAGAAACGCACAGAAGAAGCCTACACCAGCAATCAAAAATGTTGGAGCATAGCTTAATCGTCCTGCTAAAAAAGGTCCAAGGAAGGAGCCAACGGCTGCACCTAAACCGACAAGACCATCGAAGAAACCTGATTTTCCCTCTGGAATAAGTTCCATTGAGAGGGAAATCATCATTATGTAATACATTGCGTAAGCGAATCCTAGAAAAACAAGGAAGATCCCCGTTAAAATAGTCGGTGAAAAGGCAAGCTGAATTATCCCTACTAGCAAGAAAATCAGAAGACTTCGGAAGAGGACGAAACGTGGCATTTGTTTTCTTAAATCCATTGACCTTGCGCGGTTACGAATCAAGAAATAGCCTATCGTTGCTCCAATTGAATTGAGGATGTAGGCGACATAAACCATACTTGATTGTCCATTAAAAATTGTTTTTAGGTATATCGGCAGGGGTGTAAAAAAGAGACTAGTTGCCAATGAAAAAGTAACTATGGCAAAAGCGAAGCCAGGAAAACTTTCTCGTTTGAACGAACCTTTCCAGCGCAAACTATAAGATTCAACGCCTCGAGAAGTGAACTCAACTGATCTCTCTATTTTCACTAAGCGGCGCTCAAAAATCATCAATGGATCAGCTATTAAAGCAATAGAAAGAATGAACGCAACGACACTCAAAGCGCTACATAGGAACAAAGTGTAAGTTGCCAAAACAGTTGAGCTTAAGGAAGCTGTAAATGCAAATAACCCGATGCTTAACACCAACCCAACTGATAAGCCTACAATGAAACCGATTTCAGTGAGTCCTTCATAGAAGCCATAGGATTTTTCCCACTCGGGGCGGCTGTAGTGTTCAGCGATTAGAACATTTTTTGGTGCTTCATGTGAAACATGGAGCACTTGCATGACTACATACAAAATAACAAACACGATGATGTCTTGTGCAAAAGGAAGAGCCATTAAGAAGAGAAGTACGGCCGACGAAAGGAACGAAAGAAGAATAAATACTTTGTAGTGCCGCGTGGCATCACAAAGATAGCCCCATAGAAATGAAGCAGGGATAGAACAGAAGATTGCAATTGATGTCATGACACCCAAAGCAACCAGCGGTCCACCAAGAATACTGGTGTTCTTGAAAGCAACTAGGTAAAGCGGTATGAAAACGCTTAACAGTCCGAATGCTATTTCGTGAAAGAAGAAACCCAGCCGCCACATAGCCACAAACCACTTCACTGACAAATTAAAACTTTTACCTAAAAAAGCTGAACTCGCTTATAGGTAGGATTTGGATGTCGAAATTTTCATAAATCCTTAATAGAGAGAGCAGGCAATTTCATACTCCGCTGGAGAGATAATCATGGCAAAGTTTAAGGTAATAGTTTCCGATCCCGAAGCTGGAACATCAAAGGTTGTTGAGCTCGAAGAAACACGCGCAGCCCCATTCATTGGAAGACGATTGGGCGAAACACTAGATGGCTCAGCCGTAGATTTACCAGCACACACTGTACAAATCCTAGGAGGCTCCGACAAAGACGGCGTCCCGATGAGGGGAAACGTTCATGGCGGTATAAGAAGAAGAGTTGTACTTAGCGGCGGAGCAGGTTTTAGCCCAAAGAAAAAAGGAGAAAGAAGACGCAAAACTGTTCGAGGAAACGTAATTACCGACGAAATAGTTCAAATAAACATGAAAATTGTTGAAAGACCAGCAAAGCCTGCAGAAGCCAAGCCAGAGCAGGCTGCAAAATAATTGCTTTTTGCCTGAGCGCATGCTTAAACCTTATAAACTTCAAAAATTAATTCATCCTTTATTCGTCAGTATTTGTTGGAAGAAGTAGAATCCTATGAGTAACACTAGTAAAGCCTTGCCGAAGCAGCCAGAAGTTAACATTGGCACCATTGGACATGTAGACCACGGAAAAACCACTTTAGTTCAATCACTAACTGGCACCTGGGCTTCACGACACAGTGAAGAACTCAAAAGGGGCATCACCATAAAGCTGGGCTATGCAGACATGCCTATTTACAAGTGCCCCAAATGTGAACCACCAAAAAACTTTACAATAAAGCCCTATTGTGAAACCTGCAATTCCGAAGCAGAATTTGTCCGCGCTATAAGCTTCGTTGACGCACCAGGCCACGAAGCACTCATGGCGACGATGCTCTCTGGTGCAGCAATAATGGACGGCGCCATACTAGTTATCGCAGCTGATGAGCCATGTCCTCAACCCCAGACACGAGAGCATCTTGCAGCTGCAGAGGTCAGCGGTATTAAGAATCTAATTATCGTTCAAAACAAAATTGACATAGTAGATGAGAAAAGAGCGATAGAAAGCTACAAAGAAATAAAAGCATTCATAAAAGGTACTGTAGCTGAAACCGCGCCCATAATCCCCATATCAGCTCAACGTGGAATAAACATTGATGTGCTTCTCAACGCGATACAAACCATCATTCCCACGCCAAAGAGGGATGAAACCAAACCACCTATGATGTTTATTATACGTTCATTTGACGTTAACAAGCCGGGAACGACCATTGAAGGTTTGGAAGGCGGTATCATCGGAGGAACCATCGCACAGGGCAAATTTGCTGTTGGAGAAGAAATTGAAATTCGCCCAGGCGTTATGGCGGAACGAGAAGGCAAAACCGTTTACGACCCCTTAATCAGTGAAATCGTCAGTCTCCAAGCAGGTAGTCAAGACGTACAAGAAGCCACATGTGGTGGACTAGTCGGTGTAGGAACCTGCCTCGACCCATCATACTCAAAAGCAGACGGACTTACAGGCAGCATAGCTGGAAAAACAGGCCAACTACCTCCGACCTTAACAGAACTCACATTGGAAACACATGTTTTGGAACGCGCCGTTGGAACAAAGGAACTTTTGAAAGTTGAAAAAATCAATCCGGACGAAGCCCTGCTGCTCCACGTTGGTTCTGCAGTGAACGTTGGCAAGGTTATCTCAATCAAACAGAACATAATTAAAGTAAAGTTGACCAGACCTATTTGCGCGTTACCAGGCTCAAGAGTCGCCATCAGCAGAAAGATTACTGCAAGGTGGAGACTTATCGGGTATGGGCTCGTAAAATAGGATGCGATTAGTCTTTTACTAATCCTTGTTTCTTTAAGAAATCGTGCGCTTTTTGAAGTACATCTTTAGCGTTTTTGAAATTTAATTTTTCCATAGCACGCCTATAATCCAACCAAATGTAACCCACATGCTCGAAGGATAACTCAACCTTTTCTGTATGTGTCTCGATTATGAAGAACACGACTTCTTTATGAACCGTTAAACCTTGCCTACGGTAGAAGTAGGCTATGGTTTCTTTAAAGCCATCAATGAAGGTGGCGTCGGTTATCGCGGTTTCCTCTTGTAGTTCGCGCAGGACTGTTTCCTTTTCAGTCTCGTTAAGTTCAACGTTGCCTTTAACAAAATCCCAATGTCCCGCAGCATAATTGAGGAGAAGATATTTTGTTTGATCTTCTTTTTTAATGAATACAACGGCGCCGCATGATTTCTCGCGAATCACTATTTTCACCTAATTGTGTTCAATTCATTTACTCTGTTATTTAAAGTAATAGCAACTTTAGGCAAAGAATACAAAACAAAATGTTTTAAGCACCAAAAAATAAATCTTAACGAATTAGGAGCCACCCCCTATATGTCTGCTTCAATGCCTAAAAAAAATCAGCCTCTAAAGGTAATTTTAGATTCCAACGCCCTGTTTGTTCCTTTGGAGTTTAAGATTGACATTTTCGAAGCCCTGAAGCAGCTTTTGAATCGGAATGTTGAGTTCATCTTACTTTCGTCTGTTAAGCGTGAGCTTGAAATTCTTGCGACAAAGCAAATGCCAAAGATTCGTAGAGAAGCCCTTTTTGCTTTGAAGCTTGCTGAAAAATGTAAGTACGTACCAGTTGACAGCGATGAAAGAACAACTACAGACGATGCCATCGTTAGAGTAGCTAAAAACTGGAATTCTCCTGTGTTTACAAACGATATACAATTAAAGAAGAAGCTAAGAGATATAAGTGTGCCAGTGATTTATGTGAGACAAAAATCACGTCTAGACATTGACGGGATGATATCGTAGATGTTCAAACTAATTACTCTCCAAGACACTATTCGCATTCCACCAGAAACCTTCGGCAAGCCACTTGAAAAAGTTGGCCGTGAACAAGTAAAACAGAAGTATGAAGGAATCGTGGATGAAGAATTAGGATATGTCATTGCAGTTACAGGTATTCAAGTTAGCCCAATTGGCAAAATCATACCTGGCGACGGCGCAACATTCCATAAAGTAACCTTTTCTCTATTAGCCTTCTACCCTATAATTCAAGAAATCGTAGAGGGAGATGTGGTTGAAATCGCCGATTTCGGCGCCTTTGTCCGAATCGGACCCGTCGATGCATTACTTCATGTCTCACAACTTATGGACGACTACATCTCATACGACGAAAAACAAGGCGTCTTGTTGGGAAAAGAGACTAAACGCAAACTAACAACTGGCGACCAAGTACGTGTCAGAATAACAGCAGTATCATTGGGCAGAATTGGAAGCTCAGGCAAAATCGGTGTTACCGCAAGACAGCCATTCCTAGGCAAGTTGGACTGGCTAAAGATAGACCAAGCCAAAGGTTCACCAGAGAAAAAAACAGCTGAAAGCCCAGAGAAAGCGGCCTAAGAGGATGAGTTAAATGAGCGAAAAATCATGCACAAATTGCCATTTTATAACTAAAGACAACGTTTGTTCAAGGTGTAAGTCGACCAATTTTAGTGAAGATTTCAGCGGCTTAGTGGTTATGTTCGACCCGGAAACCTCATCCATCGCAAAAGCGATGAATATTAAAGAAAAAGGTCGATACGCCCTAAAAGTTCGGTAAAATAGTGCATCGCGGTAGCTTCATAACCCAGAGAGCATTTTCTATTTTTAAGGTTTAAAGATGACTATAGTTTACACGTTAACCCCGGAGCTGCGCAAAAAGCTAAAAGACCCTTTCGGCAGTCTAATCCAAGGCACCCCTGAAGAAACCATGCTTAAAATGAAGGAAATGGTTGAAAAAGAAAAGCCACCAAGAATAATTTCTGTCGGAGACATTGTTTCCCTAAATCTACACAAACACAACATTCACCCTCAACTTACAATCATTGATAACATTTCTCTAAGAAACCAACCAATTCCAAAAGAAGCTGAGGTAGAAAAAACTATCAATGTGGACAATCCTCAAGGAACCATAACCCAAGAGACAATCTTAGCAATAAGAAAATCCTTAGATAAAAATGAGCATACACACATCGTAGTTAATGGCGAGGAAGACTTGCTTACATTAATAGCAGTTTTGTTCGCGCCGGAAAATACTTTTGTGGTTTATGGGCAGCCACATTTAGGTATTGTGGTTGTAAAAGTAACCCCTGAGAGGAAATATCAGGTTCAAGAGTTCCTAAACGCCATGAAATCTTCGAAAAGCTAAATAAGAAGAATATTGTATGAATTTACGCCTTAAGTGAACATTAATGCAAGTAAAAATAGATTCAACCAAGGATAACCCGCTTCTGAAACGGAAAGAAGTAGGCTTCACCATTGCTTCCGGTCCAAAAGAGAAAACTCCCCCAAGGCTAGAGGTCAAGAAAGCCGTTGCCATGGAAATGAAAATTGGTGACGATGTAGTTTTCATTAAGAGAATGCGAACTAAAACAGGAACTAGCATAACCGTTGGAGTTGCTAATGTTTATCAGTCCGTTAACCAAGCAAAACTTGTCGAGCCTGAATATATTAGGAAACGTAACAGTCCACCTGAAAAATCCAAAGCAGAGGCGACTGCATAATGCCGGCCAAATCTGCACCAAAAAAGGAAGATCCAGCAAAGAAAGAAGAAGCAAAACCAGCAGCCGCGGCAGAAGCAGCACCGAAAGCTCAAAAAGCCGAGAAGAAACACGAGAAAAAACATAAAGAGGAAAAAGGCGTTCGTGCAATGTATAAGGCAGAAGGCGACAAAGTTTCCAGAGCACGTCCAACTTGCGAGCGCTGCGGACCAGGATATTTCATGGGCGATCACCACGACAGATACACTTGCGGTCACTGCGGATTTACTCGCTACAAGCAGAAATAAGCAGTTTTAAATCTTCCAATAGCAATTATTCTTTTTTGATCTTTCATGCTTAGAGTAAACGTAGTTATTACGAGCGTTTCAGCTGAACGCTTCTGGGACATTAGAAAACCTGTCCCTCCTATTCAAATTAGCACTAACATTAACGTCGTTGGTATGGAAAAGAAGCAAGATGAATCACTGGAAGTACCGTTTGTTTTGTCGATTGTTTATAATCCCTCCATTGCTCAGATGAGCTTGAAAGGAGTTGCCTATGTTAACGGCGAAAAAGGCGAAGTTGACAAAGTTCTCAAGGACTACGACCAGAAAAAGCCGCCCGCTCAGATTAGTAATCCAATCGATATCAAACGTGGTTTTCATCGAGTCAGTCCTTATATCTAGAACATTGAATATTCCACCTCCAATCCCTCTACCCCAGATCCCTGAATCTGGAAAACCAGTAAGTACAAAACCCGAGGGACGAGACTATAGCGCCTAAAGGAACCCCTTAAACTTTCTAGCCACTGCATCAGCAACTTTTAATTCAATAGGAAACCCAAAGTTTCTATGACGCCAACGATATTTTTCAATCCTATTCATAACACCATATGCAAATCTGTAAGCTAAGTCGCGTTCTTTAATTCTTGATTCAGGATAGAAGGCCAGACGTGTGACCGCTGAAATCGTATGTAGCTTTTCAATTTGTGCTTTGGTATGCCATGGCGGGTTAAAATGAAAAACTTCTACACTACCCCATTCTTCAAGCGATTGCGGAGGCGTAAACTCTGAAGGTAAATATTGCATGACAGTGCTCGGGAAAGGTGTGTAAACGAAAATGCCGTAATGCTGAGTTTTGGGATTCACCTCACGCATTTTATCCATCAAATTGAAAGTTTCAGCTAAGTCCTCATCAGTCTCTCCAGGTAAGCCGCTCATCCAAGAAACGAAAGGTTCAATTGAAGGTGCCCAACGGTGCAGATTGCCTACCGACTTCAGCATTTCTTCCGCCGTTACATCTTTGCAGATAAGTTGTTGGAGACGATCTGAACCTGATTCGCCTCCAAAATCCAACTCGACACATCCAGCCTTCTCTAGAAGCTCAAGAAAATCTTTATCATAGGTAGCGAGATAATCAAATCGGCAGTTAGCTCGCCAGTGGACATGAAGTTTTCTTTCTAAAAGCCCATGGCAAATTTCTTTTACGCGGATTTCATCGACAAAAACGTTGTCGTCGATAGGATCAATAATATCAATGTGAGGATATTTTTTTATGATGTACTCAATTTCATCAAGTACGCGTTCGGCTGTTTTTCCCCTCCATCTATTTTTGTTGAAGATTGAGTTATAACAGAAGCCGCACCGATGTGGGCATCCTCGACTAGTTTGGATGTGAAAACGTCCTGATCTGAAAGATGGATATTTCTCCATTTGAAGAAGCTCATAGGGTAATGCTACAGGTATAGCATCTAGATCTATAATTTTTCCATCCGGGTTGTTTACGATCCTACCGTTTGGGGCATAGGTAATTCCTGCAACATTGTCTATGGGGCGATTTAAGGCCAGGGTGTTCGCTAAATCTTTAATGATTAGTTCCCCTTCGCCGCGAACTACAATGTCAACAAAATCATTGATCGCTGTCTGCTCGGGCAATAAGGTAGGGTGAACGCCACCCCAAACAAGCGGACAAGCGGGATTTTGCAACCGCACAAACTGGGCAAACTCTAACGCATATTTAATTTGCAAGCCACTCATGCAGCTTATTCCTACAAAAATTGGATTTCCAATTTGAGTATTGTGATAATCTTCAAGACGCATGTCAAGAATTCGTACGTTAAACCCTTCTTCCTTAAGCGAAGCAGCAATATGCAACAATGCGAGTGGAACTTGAGGGTCAGGTGCTCTGAACTTTCCCGGAAAAACGAGCAAAACATCCTTTTTTATGTTTCCAGAATAAAGGTTACAAAAACGCGATACGCATGACTGGTAACTAAACAAGCTGAAAAAGCCCTCACTATGAATTATCCTAAAATGCCCTATTAACACTTTGCTAAATTAATTCTTTGGTTACTGATTGAAGTATAGTACATAAGTCTAGCAAGAATTAAGGGAATAGTGTGTAAGGTGTGGTTTTCACTATCTATAATAATTGAAAAAAGTTTGATTTATAGTCTGTATACGAAAGCATCAACAAAACAAAGAAGAAAAAGAAAGAAACGGTTTATTTCAGCGGCACGTACATTGATGAACGTGATGCACCGATACCAGGCGTTCCATGTCGGACTGGCTTGTTAGTGATCGCGAATTCGCCAAGGTAGTGTCCAATCATTTCCGGCTTGATTTCCATGGCCACGAATTCTTTTCCGTTATGAACGGCGATTTTTGCTCCAACCATCTCGGGCAAAATGATTAAATCTCGAACGTGCGTCTTAATGTTAACGTCTTTGCCTTGTTTTTGTACTTCTTTGGCTGCGCGCAGTTTTTCGAGAAGTATGCGTTGTTCTGGTGTGAGTCCGCGTTGTAGGCTTCTTCGTTGACGTGAGGGAAGCATATTGATGAATTCATCCATAGACATGCCTGTTAAGCTGTTGAGGCTATGTCCACGGTAGCTAAATTCTTTCGGCATTTTTCATCTTTCCTAAACTTGAGTCTATCCTCTATTATACTTTCCTTTAGCGTATTGCCCGTTTCTTCTTTTGTCCTGGACCCCTTGCAGCGATCAATCCGACTTTTTGTCCGGGTGGTGCACCGTGTGAAGTTGTTGTACATCTGCGAGAGCTACGTTTGCTACTTCCGTATGGGTGACATGCTGGAACCATTTTGCGACCGCTTGTTCTTGGGTAAGTGTGGCCTTTGGCTTTCATTAAATGGAATTTCGCGCCTGCCTTTAGGAAAGGCTTCTCAATGCGTCCAGCAGCAGAAATTACACCGACAGTTGATAAACAGTAATCGTCTACGTATCTCGTTCGCCCCGAAGGCAAACGAATTAGAGTGCCTTGTGGAGTGTGACCAACTACAGTGGCATAAGCACCTGAAGACTTGGCCATTTTGCCTCCGTCACCTGGACGAAGTTCAAGGTCGCAAACAATTGTCCCTTCAGGAACTTTTCCCAAAGGTATGATGTTGCCTATTTCAGCTGGAGCTTTTCCGCCATAGCAGATTTGTTGTCCAGTGAAAACGCCTTCAGGAACGACTGTGTAAATGGATAAGCCATTCTCGAACTTGACCAATGATAGTGGCGCACCGCGACCTGGATCATGCACGAGATCTGTGATAGTGCCCATTATTGATGCTTCAAAGGATTGTTTGGGTGCTATCGCAGGATACTTAGCTGGAGCCACACGTTTGTGAGTATTAGCACGGAAGTTTCTTCCACCGCGACCACGTCTTTGAACACGAATTCGTTTTCCCATAAGTCATGCCTTCTATATGTTTAGAGTATTCCAAGTTTAATTGCAACATCTGAAGCTTTGAATTCTGGTTTTAGCTTCACGAACGCTTTCTTTACGCCTTGCGGAGTAATAAGCAAGTTTATTTTGCTAACTTTAACTTCGTAGAGTGTCTCAACGGCGCGTTTAACGTCGGTTTTACCTGCTTTGAGGTTAACTATGAAGATAAGTTTGTTGTCTCGCTCAACCATTACGCTGGCAGATTCCGTCATCAACGGAAAAGTGATTATGTCATTAATATCCATTACATTTGTTCTCCATAAAGAGTTGTTAATTTTTCGATAGCGCCGTTAGTCCAAACAGTTAATCGTCCGGGGTGAGTTCCTGGTGCGAGCATTTCTGTGTTAAGGTTAGCGACTGTTGTTACTTCTACTCCTGGAAGGTTGCTGGCTGCGTTAACTAGACTTTTTCCGTCGACAACGACGATGAGTGGTCCAATAGCTTGCTTCATCTTTCTGCCTCTGCGTTTACCTTTACCTGCTCTTATGCTGCGACTGTCACGTACTCTTGTTAAGTCCTCAGCTATGCCAAGGCTTGTGAATGCAGCTTCAACTTCTTTTGCCTTAGTCAACCCTTCGAAAGCATCTTCAACCACCAATGGAAACTGTTGAACATTCCCGATTTTGTGACCGCGGGAAGTCACGGTTTCTTTTTGAGCAGTTGCTGCAATTGCTGAAGTTAAGGCTAATTTGGCTTCCTTCTTTGGAATCGCACGGAGTATTCTTTTTTCGGCTCGTGGCGGATGAGGTTGTCTACCTTTAACAGTGCTTGGAGCAAAAGCTGCTCTTCCACTTCCGCTCTTAATACGGGGAACCCTTGCAGTTGCACTGCCTGTTCCGCGTGATTCTGCGGTAGTTTTCTTTCCAGCCATGGGGTCTCTGCCTTGTGGCTGTCTTCTGTTAGATTGTATAGCTAAGACGGCGCGTTTTATTACGTCGGGTCTTAGAGGTGTAGAGAAAACGCTTGGAAGCGCAATTTTACCTGTTGCTTTGCCCTGCAAGTCAAATATTTCTGCTGTTTTTTGTGCCATGGCTCATTTCTCCTTATTTTCCTTGTGGGGACTCCAGCGATATATATGTGACTTGTGGTGCTGCTTCTGGAACTTCAGTTGGTGGACGTGCAGGAATGCGAAGACGGATTTGGCGTTTTTCTGTTCCAGGTATGCTGCCTGAGATTAGGATGTATGGTCCATTTACTTCGCCATATCGGATGAAGCCTCCTTTAACGGTGACTTCTTTGCCGTTTTTACCGATTTTTAGTATGCGTTTGTTGAATTCGATTCTTTGATGATATCCCATTTGGCCTGCCCTTGGAATGGAGTACATTAAATGGTGAGGATTCCATGGACCTAAAGTGGCGATTCCACGTTTTGTTTTTCTGCCTTTATGCTGCAGACATGTTACTCCCCAACGTTTAACTGGACCTTGGAAACCTTTGCCTACTGTAATGCCACCAACGTCTATGTATTGTCCGTCTTTGAACACTTCTTCAGGGGTAACTGTTTTGCCCAAAAGTTGTTTTGCATATTCGAATTGCTGGGCGATTGTTCCGCCGCCAATTTGAATTTCGCTTGTTTCAGGTTTCTTCTTTGCAAGACTGGTTTGTGATGGCTGAGTGGCGGCGATAACTCGAACTATATTTGTTTTTTCGAGGTTTTGCGAGAGTTTCTCAAGCATTGCTTCAGTGTTAAAGTTATCTGGTAGAACTAGAGCGCGATCTAGTATGTCTGGAGGGTCTTTCATCCAGGCTTCGGATATGTTTTGGAGCCCGTATGGTGTTTTAGTGTAAGTTCTAATGCCACAAATAAGGATAGGTGGCGTTTCTAGTATGGTTGCTGCCCGAGCAACTTCTTTACCGAAATGAGGAGATCGTTTACGGTCCTCGATTGTGAATACATAAGTCATGCCCGCTTTGTAGGCTGCTGAAAAACCTAAGAGTTTAGGAGAGTCAGATTTGATTTCTGGCCAGTATCTTATTCGTGCTGTTGGTTTCTTCGCACGATGCCTTGGCAAATAGGCTAATGAACCATGTTTAGGAGCATGAGTTTTACGATGTCCCATAGTACTTCCGCTTCGCGCCTCTACCAAATAGTAAAAGGGGTTATAAATGTTGCCGTTAAGAACTCAAAAGTAGAGCGCGTCCAGTGGAAAAGAAATTTAACATCCTTAGGTTGCAAGTGATGTTAAAGTGTCTAATAGTTATCTTTCGTTGCAAAGGATAAAGATTTCTGCTCTTAAACAAAAATGATTTTTGTTTGTGTTGGTGTGGGTTGGTTAAACTGTGTTTCTGAATGGGCAAAGTTGAATAATTCGGGTTTATCTGTGAAAGAAGCAATAACTGAATTTTGTAGGTCTGTTGTTGCTGTTGCTTCTTCTCCCCTAAACTCGTTGTTGATTCCGCTTGGGGTTTAATTTTAGTTGTTGCAACTGTCGATTTGCAGAATTGGGTTGCAGCAGCAGTAGCAGCAGCATCTTCTCTTGGTCTTTGTTTGTGTAGTTTTGTTTTGGTAGTTGTTGCAACCATTACACAGAAGGGCAGTTGAAACAACAACAACTTCTACCGTCCATAAATCAGGCTATCAACACTGGCGGGTCCGACGATGTTATGGCAGGTTTGAAAGCAAATTGACGACTACCTAACGTTGAGGAGAAGCTTGGTTTTCTCTTTCGTTAAGAGAAGTAAGTTAGTTTAACGTTGTTTGGGGTAGTTGGGGTATTTTGAAAGCCAACTTCTTGTTTGTTGCAAGTTTGCTGAGGAATCATGCATAATTGGGAGAAAGAGTAGGCTGTACTTTGTTCTTTCTATACTGAAAACTCTTTTAGCCACAAATGCAAATGTTTAGGCTGGAGCCGGGGTGGCGGAGTGGTTATCGCGCCAGCCTCGAGATCAAACAAAAGAGGGCTAAAGCCAGAAAATGGCAAGATAGCTGGTGGGCTTCGTGCTCGCAGGGGTTCGAATCCCTTCCCCGGCGCCATTTGTTAAATTTGAATTGTTCGGTTTTGTTCAGAATGCTATTTTATTCGTTGTTGCCTCATTGTTTCGGCTGTTTGTTGGAAAGATAGCCATGTGTCTTCGACTGCTTGTTGAATCAGACGAATTACAGAAGCCAACTTTTCGCCTTTGCAAGTCAAATGATATGTCTTCGGCTTCCTCCTTATGAAGATCAGTTTTTTGCCCTTCAAATGTCTTACGCATCTGTAGATTACGCGTATTGAATAGCCTGTTTGTTTTGCAAGCGGCCCAGCTGAAATTCCATCGCAAGAGGCAATTGCTTCGTAAATTCTTCTTTCAGAAGCTCTCAAAGTTTCCTTTTCGGGAATCCTTATTGTCTTGAAGAAAAAGACGTATTCACGTTGCGGCGGTGTTTTAATTAGTCTGGCCGAATGCAGGCGATTTAGCGTTCGAGACACATTTTTCGGTGAAACAGCCAATTCTATGTCTTCAAAGGTTTTTGGACCTAATAGTAAGTATTGCAGGAGGGTTTCTTCGTAGCATTCTGAACGAGCTGGGAGTTTTGATGCGAATTCAGGGAAACAGCCCAGCAGTTTTGTTAGGCGACGCCCAAAAGAGGTTAGACAATATCGTTCACGTGATTCACCGACCATGCCCAATGCGACAAGAGGTGCCAAGTAATCCTTGGTGAGGGCACTTTGGCTATGGTTGTGCCTTGCTTTGTTCAACTCTTGTTGAAGATCGCAAATTGAATTTTTACCGTTGACGATCGATTGTAGAATCTGGAGTCTTGTCTCGTTCTTAAGGACGTTGAAAAGCTCTTTTACGTAATCAGGGTTATTCATCATGCTATCCCGGAGATGCCTCAACTCGTTTTTTAACTTGTAGACTTTGCATATTGTTAGGCATTCAAGGGGTGTTATTGGTGCACAGGTTAGGCATTTTGCATCGAGCGATTTTAGCAATCCAGAAAAAGCGGCGTCGTCTTGAGTTTTTGAAATAGTTGACATTACGCTAACCATTTTTTTCACGCTCCATGAGCTAATTCAAACCGAAAGGAAGCTACTTCCATTCAGTCTTTCTAAAAACTCACTACTTTTGATGAAGTAAAAGCGTTCTCGTAAAGAATATTTGACTAACCGTAGTCAAAGTTTCTTGACTAACAATCCACACATGTTTTCTAATGGAAATTTTTATACTGACTGACTTAATTAGCCAAAATGCCTAAACCCTATTCCTGGAGAATACATATTGGCACACTAACGTGTCTACCTTGCAGGCCCAGAAGTCTTCTATGCAACGCTAAGGAAATCGGCGCACACAAAAAACCTCTGCAAGGCGAAGACCCGAATGTTTAAAGAACAAAACCAAAATAATAGTTTTTTAGCCCATGAAGGTTGGGTGAGCATCCTCTTCATTAATATGATGCATCACATGCAAGGCTAAACCAGTCGCTGCACCTGCGGAAAGCCCAACAAGCAGATTTGTAAGCCAAGAATATTGACCTAACAAACCAACAACAACTAACGCATCAAAACCCAACGCGACAGCTAAGTAACCAACGCACCACATTTTTACGCTCATACCTCTTGGCTTGTTAATTCCAATTCCACCAAGAAGACCTAACATAATCAAAAAACCAACTAAAGCGTAAATCCAATCGTAACTCAAACCAATCACCGTTTAATCTGGCTATTTCCCAAAGGAGCTTAATTAGCTTATCGAATTAGCTCCTGCTTTCAAGATACATTATCGATAAGCTGTTCAACCACCGTTAACCTTTTTTACTTTCATCTAGGAATCTTTTAGCTTCAAGGGTGTGGATGCATTAACAAACTTTGATGTCAGGCAATGTCACAAATGGGCTCAACTATTAGTTAGCCGCAGACAAAAACTCGGCGAAGCCAAAACAGCTGTAGAAAATCAGGATTTTGATTTAGCGAAACGGTTGTTTAACCAAATTTTTAATGGATTCATGGGAGGCAAACAAGCTGACCCGGGCATGGCAGGTTCACTTCTCTATCACATGGCTATGGTTACCAAAATGGAATCCGAAACCAAAGTGATACTCAACGAGTTAAATGCAGAGTTACCCAACATAAATGAGCAGTTAAGCAGAATTTATGGCGATTTTGAATCTGACGCTAAAGAGCTCACTCAAAAAGTAAGCCCCTTTCCAATGGGTTTACAAGAAATAACTACAAGTTCGAGGTTGAGCTCAGAAGAAAAAATCACTCTTTTCTTAAAGTTAAAACAAGAAAACAAAAAAGTCGAAGCCCTACTAAATAGCGGGAACCTAAAAGCAAGTGAAGCTTTAGAGAAGCTTTTCAGTGACTGGGCGCAGCAAGTAATTTGGATGCGTCTCATTCAGGAGTACGAAACAATCAAGGGGTTACTTGTGACTGCTGAACTGGCTAAAACCATGGGGTTACCGACACTTGAAAGAGCCATGGCGCGAGTTCAGGAAAAGTTCGGTGAAGAAACCGTCAGCATTGCTCTTGATGTAACACTTAAAGTTGGCATGCGTCGAGAAAAGCTTCAGTCAGTTATGTTAAGCGATCACTTCATCAACATGACGATGAGCACAGAAACACTCGACGGGCACATGGAATTCTTGAATTGTCCGATTTATGGAAGCCACAAATACGCTACAGAAAAATACGGCGTTAACGATAAAGTTCCAGGACTTTTCTGCACCCATTTTTGTTTTGCTCACGCAAAGGCCATGCTCGATACGGTCCTGCCCTTTCCATTCACATTATGGCAACCTAAACTAATAGCGACCGATGGCAACTGTGAATTCTACCTTAAACTGGCATTTTCACCCGAAGCCCAAACATCTGAACAATTCGTCCCATTAGTAATGTCTTGGAACGTTACCCGTGAATGCAACATGAAATGCAGTCACTGCTACATCAACGCCACCGACAAGAAACTTGCCAATGAGTTAACAACCATGGAGGGTAAAAACCTCATTGACCAAATATCCAAAGTTAGCAAACCACTGCTGATACTAAGCGGTGGTGAACCTCTTTTGCGCCCAGATATTTATGAACTAATTCATTATGGTGCTTCCAAGGGTTTGAAGATGGGATTGGGAAGCAACGGAAGCCTAATCGACGACAAAGTGGCTACTAAACTTAAGGATGCTGGCATAGCTACAGTTTCGATTAGTTTAGACTCCCATATTCCAGCTCAGCACGATGATTTCCGAGGAGTAAGGGGCGCATGGGAAAAAGCCGTCAACGCATGTAAGGCTCTAAGAAAAACCAATATCTTAGTTCAAGTAAACACAACGTTAACTCAGCAAAACTATAACCAAATCGACGACATCATGAGTTTAGCAGAGGAAATAGGTGTTGAAAACTTCCACTTGTTCTTTCTTGTTCCAACAGGACGCGGAACCAAACTTGCAGATATTTCACCCCAAAAATACGAAGACATGATTTCCAACACTTTCGCGAAAGTTGCAAAGCACAAACTAAATGTGAGACCTTCCTGTGCTCCGCAGTTTATGCGTATCGCCAAAGGCATGGGTTTAGACATGAGACAATGGGTTCGTGGCTGCTTGGCAGGGTTATACTACTGCCGAATCTACCCCAACGGAGATGTAACACCATGCCCATACCTGCCTATCAAACTGGGAAACGTTCGAGAAAAAAGCTTCAAAGAAATCTGGTTCAATTCAACTATATTCAAAGCTTTACGGGACCCGAATTCCTTGAAGGGCAAATGTGGTGCATGTGAATATCGCGGTTTATGTGGTGGTTGTAGAGCTCGTGCATATGGACTTTCAAGCGACTTCATCGACTACTGCGGAGACCTTCATGAACCATCAGAAATTAAGAGTGACTTTTTAGCCGAAGATCCCTGGTGTGTGCATCAACCAAAAACCTATTAAGTCATAGTTGTCTTTCAAAAACTTCAACAGGCAATTAAAGCGGCTTTGGCAGCCCGCAAACACAGCGTTTCAGTGACTGTGGACCGCCAAACAAAATTAGAAGGCGAAAAACATGGATGGAGTCCACACATCCTCTAATTCGACCAAAGCGGTTACGGCACCAACTCCACTTGACATGAGGAAGAGCGGAACCTTAACCAAAAAACCTTTGACTTTTAGATTATTTAAGCTAACAACAAACTGTCATTAGGAGGCAGCCAAGATTACTCATGCTGGCCTCTCTAAAAGTTTCTTTGGAATGTTCAAAGAGACCGCAATAGCATGTCTTTTTGATATCGGCGGCTTAATTGCTGGTTTTACAATTGCATTACAACTTGGTGTTTTTCAGCTTTCACCATGGGCTATAGCACTTTACCCCGCGGTTGTCAGTGTAAAAGGCGTTATCACTGGTTTGCTGACTGGCCGTTTAAGCACCTCATTGCATCTTGGAACGGTTTATCCTAAGTTCTTTGGGAACACAAAGACATTTTACAAATTGTTGGGAGCAATGATTGTTTTGACCTTGGCTACAAGCGCAACTATTAGTGTGATAGCAATTGCTTTTGGAACTTTGTTTTGGGGAATGTCAATCAGTGATTTCCCAGCTATCTTAACGGTTATGGTAGCAACTATGTCTTTGGGGCTCCTTATTACTTTGATTACAGTGAAATTCACGTTTATTGCCTTTAAAAATAGCTTGGACCCAGACACCATAGTGTACCCAGCCATTTCGACTGTTGCAGACATCATAATAACATTCCTTTACATTGGAGTATTGCACCTTTATTTTTCGGGGGCAATTGGTAGGTGGGCGCTAATAATTTTTGGACTCATTAACGTATTTCTTGTTTTAATTATCTTGCCTCGAAATCTAAGAGAAACAGAGTTCTTGAAAATTATGAAAGAATCGTTGCCAACTATGCTCTTAGTCGCTTTTATGGTAAACATAACGGGCACTATTCTTAAGGGCATAAGCAACCTTGCAGTTGGTCGAAAGGAAATTTATACCGTTTACCCGGCTATAATTGACATGATGGGTGATGTTGGCTTGGTCGTAGGATCTGCAGCAACTACAAAACTTGCCTTAGGGGTTCTTACACCGTCCTTTTCCTCAATAAAGAATCATGCCAAAAACATTTTCAGCGCTTGGGCTGTGTCTATTATGCTGTTTGCCGTCTTAGGTCTTTTGTCGTCAGCCATGAATGGTATGTTTTCCTTGCAGGGAATTTCTAACCTACTTTTGATCCTTGTCATTTCCAACATAGTCGCATTCGTTACTATCGTAATTTTATCTTATGCTATTTCTATATTGACTTTCAAAAGGTCCTTAGATCCCGACAACTTCGTTATTCCCGTCGAAAGCTCCTTAGCTGACGCCATAACAACCATTGCTTTGTTTGTAGCTTTACTTCTTATTCTATAGCGGTAAAAGCATAATTAAAATATTCCTTGAACACTTTATCTTGATTGCGGAGCGCCTTATCGAAATTGCCTCAATTTGAAAAAATAAAGTATAAACCCATCCCAGTTAGGGAACTTTTGCTTGAGATGAAGAATCTCTCGGAATTGATGATTGATTTAGCTTATTCTGCCGCCTTATACAATGATAAGGACCTTGCGGAAGATGTTCTAGCTTTGGAAAACAGAGTTGACTATCTTTCTTACTTATTAGATATGGAAATCATGGTTGCAGCAAGAGATGCCAAAGATGCGGAAATGCTTATTGGTGTTTCAATTGTTGCAGCTTCTACAGATAAAATTTCTGATGCAGCCGCGGACATCGCAGCAATAGTTACCCGCAACATAGGCATCCACCCAATAATTGGGGAAATTTTCAAGAAAGTTGAAGAGCGTTTAATGAAAGCAACTGTGAAACCCAACTCTGAAATTATTAACAAAACCATCGGTGAACTCAATTTAGCAGCAAGGATGGGTGTTGACATAATTGCCATCCGCAGAAATCATGATTGGATACTTAATCCCAAAGAAACAGAGATACTGTTCCAGGGCGACATTCTTATCACTCGTGGAGCACCATCTGGAATTGAGGAGTTCAAAGACTTAACAGAAGGCAAACTAGCAACATTGGACACTGAAAAGCGGGCAAAGTTCGAGGAGATTGTTTCAAGGTTCGTGGAGTTGAAAGATACTTCTGAGTTGATGATGGACTTAGCATATTCCTCGTTGATGCTGAACAGTAAAGAGCTAGCGGAAGAAGTGGAGCAGCTTGAAGAACGCATGGATCAATTACATACAGATTTTGAGTTGCTCGCTTTGACCAGTGATTTCAAGAAAGAAGAAGCATCAGGATTTCTAGGCTTGATTAGACTGGGCGTTGCGACGGAAAAGATAGCAGATGCCGCTGCAGATATGGCTGAGGTAGTTTTAAGGGGTATTGAACCGCACCCAATTTTGAAGTTAACGATTAGAGAAGCAGAAGAAACGGTTGCACAGGCTTGCGTGACTTCTGATTCGCTTCTTGTTGGAAAAACACTCAAGGAAGCAAGAGTGCATGAGGAGACTGGTATGTGGATTCTTGTTATAAAAAGAAATGATAAATGCTTGCGTCCCCGTGGAGATTCCAAGATTGCATCAGGCGATGTTTTAGTTGCTTCAGGTTACGCTGAGGGTGCAGATGATCTAAAGAAACTTGCATCGCCTGCCCAAACATGCTCAATTGAATAATGAGAATCCTTATTCTGGATACATTAATACTATAAGGCAGTAAAGTGAATAGTAAGCAAAAGAGACAGCTATCTTGGAACATGGGGGAAAAAGAAAGCGTTCACATGCCAAAACACTTCTTGCAAAAAAGACTTTACTGCACCTCTTAAAACTTTAAATCTTCGGGAAAACCCTTCTGAACCATATTTTGCTTGTCCCTATTGTTTGACCAAAATAAAAGTTGTCGAAGAAGAACCTCTTAAAGCAGAGGAACCAACAGTCGAAAAAATGCTAAATAGAACAGGCCAAATTGAAACTAAAGAAAAAGGGAAGAATGACGATACGTCATCTAGTTGCCATTACCATCCCGGTTATCTAAGTGAGCGATCTTCGAAAGAACAGATTCCCGATGAATGCCTTGTGTGTAAAGACATCGTTGATTGCATGTTAAAGAAGATGCATGAATAAACTAGTAACTAATTTTCATTTGATTGAACTTTTTCCCAAAAGTTTGGGCCAAAAGTATAATTAAAAAAACTGAAAGGAAAATTGTAAGAAAAGATTGAAGTTAGATTACTTCTTTTTCTTTGCCGCTGGTTTTTCTTCGGTGGAAGTCGCGTCAGGAGCCTTTACTGGTTCTGGCTCTTCTACTTTCGGTTCTTCTTTTTTCTCTTCGATTTCAGTTGTGATTTCTTCGATTGGTTTTGGGGGCGGCGTTGTTGCCATTGTCCATCCGATCCATGCGCCAATGAACATTATAGCTACGAAAGCTACAAAGACTGGTACAGCGATCACCCAGAATTGAACGTTAGCAGTGCTGCCGAGTAATCCGATACTGACTAGCCAAGTTGGATAGAAGAGTGTTACAATGTATAATACTGCAACTAGAACGCAAACGAGTAATATTGCTCCACCTATTGATTGATCTTTGCTAACCATTTAGTGATTCACCACTTTATAGCCATGTATTCGCTTAATCAATTTAAAGTTTGTCATGTTTTTCAATCGGTCAATTGATTAGGTAGTGCCCATTTCCCAAGTTGAAAGGTACTTTTTCTGTTCATCAGTAAGCTCATCAATTGTGACGCCCATCGACTTCAGTTTTAACTCAGCGACTTTTTCATCCAGCTCTTTTGGAACATTGTAGACTTTGGGTTGCATTTTAGCGGTTTTAGCAACGTACTCTGAGCATAAGGCTTGGTTTGCAAATGACATGTCCATGACTTCTGATGGGTGACCTTCTGCAGCGGCCAGGTTGACTAATCTGCCTTCTGCAAGGAGGTAGAGTTTTCTTTCGTCTTTTAATGTGTATTCTTCCATGTTAGGGCGCATCGTCCGCTTGGCTTTAGAGAGCGATTCCAAGTCTGGGATGTTGATTTCCACGTTGAAGTGTCCACTGTTGCACATGATGGCGCCGTCTTTCATCTTTTGCATATGCTCTTTGCGTATGACGCTTATGTCGCCGGTAGCTGTGACGAATATATCTCCAATGGGCGCTGCTTCAGCCATTGGCATGACTCGGTAACCGTCCATGACTGCTTCTAAAGCACGGGTTGGTTGAATTTCTGTTACTATAACATTGGCGCCTAACCCTTTTGCACGCATAGCTATACCTCTACTACACCAACCGTATCCACCGACAACAAAGTTTTTGCCGGCAAGCAGCACTGATGTTGCTCGCATAATACCATCGATGGTGCTCTGACCTGTTCCATAGCGATTGTCAAAGAGATACTTTGTATACGCGTCGTTAACAGCTATAATAGGGTACTTGAGGCTGCCATCGTGCTCCATGGCTTTTAGGCGGACTACACCCGTAGAGGTTTCTTCGGTGCCGCCTTTGATGTCTTCAATTTGGTTTTGACGTTTACTATGAAGCATTCCAACAACGTCAGCGCCGTCATCCATCGTAATTGTTGGTTTGTAATCGAGAACTTTGTCAATACATTTGTAGTAGTCCTCTGTATTTTGTCCTCTCCAAGCAAATACGTGCACACCGCTGTCTGCTAAGGCTGCGGCGACGTCGTCTTGAGTTGAAAGGGGGTTAGAACCGCAGAGAGCTACATTGGCGCCTCCCGCAATCAAAACTTTGATGAGGACTGCGGTTTCTTTGGTTACGTGGAGGCATGCTGCTATGGTTTGGCCTTTTAGGGGCTTTTCTTTTTCAAATCGAGTTTTAATTATGTTTAGGACGGGCATGTGTTTTGCTGCCCATTCGATCTGTAAGTGACCTTGAGGTGCTAAACTTTGATCTTTAACTTGGAATTCTTCCATGAATATTCCTTCTTTTTAGGAACATTGTGTCTTCTTCCTATTTAGAATTTGCTTCGCTTACGGAGTAAGTATTAGCTGCTTGCTCGAAAAAGTTTAATTATTCAATGTCCAGACCTACATGTGAGAGATACAAATGAAAGAACCTTTTGCCTCGTTTGTCAAAAAAGAGTTAGAATCCAGAACTCTGCTGATAACATGTGGATTGCCTGCGAGCTACAAAACGGAAACAGCGGAAGAAATCTCCAAAATTAAGGGTTACCCCATCCTCCGAAGCGACCTAATCAGATTAGAAGTTCTTAAGAACGAGGATATTTTCGACGCGAAAGTTGCCGGAAACATGAACAAACGATTATCAGTCTACGATGAAGTGTTTCGACGTGCAGACGAACAAGCAGCAAAAGGTAATGGGGGCTTAATCTTAGACGCTACCTTTGTTAATCAAGAACTCCGAAGGCGCGCGGCTGAGATAGCAGCAAAGAATAACATGACTTTTGTTATCCTACAAACCAGCTGCCCACAAGAAGTATCCCTCAATAGAATTAAGAAGCGAACTAAAGAAAAGTATGAGTCAAATGCTCTAACAGAAGAAGCATACCTCGCCAACAAGAACAAGTTTGAACCAGTAGACATAGATGACCTAAAGAAGAAATATCCAACTCTCAAAGTGACCCATTTAACGGTTGATACCTGCCACGATGAAACCGACAAATGGCTTGTTGTCGGAATGGAGAAAAGGTAACGAGTAAAAGATGAAGACTGATTTTCACATCCATTCGAAAAGTTCAGACGGAAAATTGACAGTTCAAGAAATATTACAAGAAGCTAAAGAAAGAAACATCGATTTCTTATCGATTACTGACCACGATTCAATAGGTTGCCAGCCTCAAGCCACCGCTTTATCGAAAAAAGAAAATATTAAATATATTACAGGTGTTGAGCTGAATGTGACTTTTTCTCACCCTAAGTATCATGATGGGAAACCTGTTTCGCTGGATTTTTTAGGTTACAATTTTGACCCAAAAAACAAAGCGTTAGAAAAAAAACTTGAGACTATGGCAAAATACAGAGAGGAACGGGCGGCCAAAATTCTCGACAATCTCAATGCCGAATTCAAAAAAGAAAACATTTCTATGTTAACCGCAGAGGATTTGCGGTTGATTGAAGAATCAGTCGACGGCGTGCTTGGAAGACCACACATAGCCGACTATTTAGTCAAGAAAGGAATCGTTAAAACACGTCAGGAAGCCTTCGACAAGTATCTAGTTAAATGTGATGTCCCAAAATTCCCGCTCTATCTTGAAGAAGCTTCAAAACTCATCCGGGGTGCAGGTGGAAAACTCGTGCTGGCTCACCCCAACGACCCGCATGGAACCTCGCTGACTTCGTTGACCAAAGAGCTTTCAGAACAAACAGAAATTATCAAAGAAAAAATGCTGCTCTATGTTGACGGCGTTGAATGCTGGCATTCAAGAAGCCCTCCCGAAACAACAAAGCATTATGTAGAATTTGCAGAAGAGAACGGGTTAATTATGACTGGGGGCAGTGATTGTCACCAAAAACCGATCTTAATGGGTACGGTTCCAATCCCTGATTGGGTACCTAATCAATTTAAATAAAAAGAAGACGTTAGAAGGTTTTTGCGTATTCAGTTGCTAGTTTGAAGTAGGCTTGGGCGTCT
This sequence comes from Candidatus Bathyarchaeota archaeon, assembly GCA_963835475.1. Lineage (GTDB taxonomy): Archaea > Thermoproteota > Bathyarchaeia > Bathyarchaeales > Bathycorpusculaceae > Bathycorpusculum. Next base: position 348,765 of record CAWIFU010000013.1, on the reverse strand, counting down.
TTGATTGCTGAAGTTTTTTCTTCATTCGTTATGTTTGCATCGTCGAGTCTGAAGCTGATTACTTTTCCACGCACATATGCTCTATAACATTTGTAGAATGGAAGCAGCTGGGTCAGTTTTTGATCTTTAGTATATTCAATGTATTTTTCAATAAAGTATTTTGCGAGATCAGATTTTTGTTGGAAGTCAAGGTCCATTGCCAAGAAAGCTACGTCGGCAGCAACATCAGAGTACCTGAAGCGGTCGTTGAATTCTATGGCGTCGAAAATACAGATCTTATCTGTTATGAAGATGTTACCTGAGTGAAGGTCACCGTGGCAATCCCGAATTCGTTTTTCGGATATTCGGCTTTCAAAAAGAGCCACATCTTGCAGCATGAAATTATTGATTCTTGTTTGGAGGAATTGAAAATCAGCTTTAGGAATTGTTTGGGTGATATATTTTGTTGTTTGTTCGAAGTTTTCATCCCAGTTCGTCTTCACTATTTTCAGGGAACCAAACTCAGATATCTGGTTGCTTGTCTGAGCTTTTGAATGAAACTCTGCAACTACCTTTGAAATCTCGTCGATTGTTTTTCTATCTACTTTGTTTTCTTTTAGGAGCACTGTCATGATTCTTTCTTGTGGCAATCGTTTCATTTTTAAAGCATATTCAACCGTCTCGCCGCGGCCATTTATTTTGATAATGTTCGATTTGTTTATCGGGATTACTTCAAGGTATATTTCTGGACAGAGGCGTCTGTTTAGCTGCAACTCTTTTTCGCAGAAAACATGTCTTTTGTCAATAGTCGAAAAATCTAAGAAACCAAAGTTCACGGCTTTCTTTACCTTATAAACAAAATCTGCGGTTAAGAAGACGAATGATATGTGGGTCTGGATGAGTTCGATTTTTCCAGGGTCTTGGGGGTAAGCTTCTGCGGTAAGCATTGCCGCGACTATTTGCTTTTGGTCATCCATTATTGTTTCTTCCTTTGGGACATATTGTTGTGGACTTGAAGCCAATAAATATAGAGGTATTGTTTTTGCAGTAGGTTTAGTCAAGTCTTTAATCTTGAATTAACGCTATATTTGAATTACGAAAAAGTTTTGGGATAAAAAATGGAGAGCGATAAACGAGAGGACCTAAAAAAGGTGCACTTGAATAGCGTTATTTCTAGCAATTCGGCTGAAAAAATTGTTGCACATTATTTTAAAGAATCTGAAAGTGTTTAACATAATTCAATACGTTGTCAGCTTGTTCTTTAGAAATATTGCGTCCAGCATAGAGAGAGTCAACGATATCGGAGATCTTTGCTAAGGCATGTACTTTGTAGCCAAGTTTTTCCAGTTTTTCTTTCCCGCCGTGCTCGCGGTTAACTACCACCACCAGGTGCTTTACGTTGGCGCCAAGTTCTTGAAGAGGTTTTATTCCTTCAACCTTGGATAACCCTTCGCTTATGACATCATCAAAAAAGAGGATGTTGTCGCCTTTGTTCACGTCTGCCCCAGCAATTCTGCCAGTAACGCCATAAGCTTTCTCTTCTTTGCGAACAATGATACAGGGCAGATTTAAGTTGCAGGCGATGCTTGGCACAATTAAAGCGCCCTTAAGTTCAATTGAGGCTAACTTGTCAATGTGCTCAGTCGCAATTATCTGCTTGATTTTTTCCGAAGCAGCCTCAGTTATATTGCAAAGTTGCCTAGGCGCTGAGAGAATACGGGCTAAGTCGATGTAATAGGGGCTTGTTGCTCCAGATTTGATTTTAAAACTACCAAACTTTAAGCATCCAGACAAGTAAAGAGCGTCAGCCACTCTATCAGTAATAGTTGACATATGATTTCCCTAATGATGAAGGTGGCTTGAAAATTTAACCCTTTGCTGCCTATTTTGGACTTTTAGATAAAGTATCCGTCCATAAACCTAAATGGGGTAGGTCCCTGTTGACGCTTTCCCAAACTAACAAATTGCAGAACCTTGGAAGTACTCAAAAAGATAAGCTACAGCGATGTTTTCAACAGTCAATAATATTTTTTAAAGAATAATAGAAGAGGATTTACACTACTAAGTCAGCCATGTCGACGCTGCGCTCATAAATCTGTCTAAGGAAAGCCACGGCAGCTAAGGTCTGCGGCATTAAATCCACCAACGCGTCCTTCGCGGTGCGTTCAATGGTTGAGCAGGTTGACTCGATTTTCTCTCTCAGGTTACGAACGTTTTCCGCTTGGGAAATATCCTTGTTCAAGAAAGATTTGATTGCTTGCTCGCTAGCCTCAAAACAAGCAGACTGCAATTCAAACAACAATTTCCGAAGGTCTTCAGACAATTTGATTCCGTTTAGTGCTATGGTATTTGAAGCAAACTGAACACAGGCATCGCCGATACCTTCAATCAAACTTGCGGCTAGCCGGTAGTCTAAACATTCTATCGGAGTAATCCCAAGCTTATCACTTAATCTGGGATTTTGTATAATAGTACGAAGTGTTCGTACGAGCAAAAAGTATAGCCGGTTGCTTTCATTATCCCGGGAAACAACACTCTTGGCCAGCTCTGAATCGCTATTAATAAAGGAGTTAGAAACGTCCCGAATCATTCCTGCGACAAGACCATGATTACGTTGTAATATTTTTTCTGGCAAAAACCCGAACGGTTGCTGAGAGATGCTTTGGAGAGAAATCTTGCAGATTGTTTCCTCAACAATCTCTAAACCTGCCAAAGAACTAGCCGTTGACTTAACTATTTTACGTGCGTTTGCATCGATTCGGTCCTTCGCTTCAATATTAATTGTATCATAACCAAGGAGATATCTGCCAACGATTTCACGTCCCAAAAAAGGACCTACACCTATAGTGACGACTTTTGGCTCGGGTTCAGAGGCATTTTTAGGGTCAATTAGAAGTTTACCATCGCCGGTTACTTCAAGGTTTACCTCAACACCTTTTTTTAAGCCAGACTCGTTTGCCCAATCTCTTGGTAAACAAACAAAGAAAGTTCCTGTTGGTGTTTGCTGAATTTTGCGAGATTCGCCCAATTGTCGTTCCCCGGTAGATATAACATATCTAAACTATGTTCGGCTTATATTAATTGAGTTAATTTTTCTATAACCTGACTGCGAAAATAATATCCACAACCAAAAATCGTCCACGAGGGGCTTATTCCAAAAATTACCGCGGGAAACAAGAAACAGTAAATAACTCAAGAGCATAACTGCATCACGTTAAAACCCTTCAATAATCATGGTTCAAGGAAGAACTCGATGAGTGCACAAGAAAAACTCCAAACAGCAATCCAAGCAATAATCGCTGCAGGCTACCAACTAAATAGCGAAGCTTTCGAATTTTTGATCCAGAACGTCGAAACCAACGACCCTGTTGGCATAATGAATTTGGCACTGCAAAGAATTGATTCATTGCAAGATAAACCGATGTTTATAGAGAGAGAATTTTTGGAGGCATTGCTTGAGCAATCTACTCCAGCAGTATCTGCCATTTCAGAGATACCGGTGCATGAGCCACAACAAGTTCGAGAACCCTTAATTATTGTCGAAGAGCCTCCAAAAACGTATGCAACCATCGATGAAACTGAGTTTTACCCGTACGCTAGAGATATACCATCAGAGCTCAATATCGTTGATGACGCTACGGGGAAACTCACTTCAAACGGTACATTGGACGAGTACGTATTATATTTTCAAGATCGCTTCAAACGTATCGAAAAAATGTTAAGGCAAAGGATGGATGTTAAGGCAGCGACCTCAATTGTAGAAGCCCTCAAGTCGCCACCAAAAACTAAACTTAAAATCATCTGCATGCTAACTGAGAAGAGAGACTCAAAAAACAACATCCTACTTTCAGTTGAGGATTTAAGCGGAAACACAACCATTCTCGTCTCTCAAAAAGCGCCTGAAGAAATAAAGAAAAAAGCGCTCTCTCTTTTGCCAGACCAAGTTTTCTGCGTAGCGGCCATTAAAACAAGAGGCGACTTAATGATGGCTGAGGACATAATTTTTCCTGACGTAGGCAAAAAGATGCCGCTACGGGCACAAGAACCAGTTTACGCAGTCCTCACATCCGATATCCACATCGGTAGTACAAAATTTACCAAAGAAGCATTCAAACGCTTCATTCTTTGGCTAAGGGGGAAATATGGAACCCCAGAAATGCGGCAAATAGCTGGCCGCGTCAAATATCTTCTCATCGCGGGAGATATCGTAGATGGTATTGGGATTTACCCTGGTCAGCAAAACGAACTAACGATACGCGATGTACATAAACAGTATAATTTTGCAATTAAATACTTCGAAAAAATTCCAGATTATATTGAAATCGTTTTGTCACCAGGTAATCACGATGCCGCACGCAAATCCTTACCTCAACCAGCAATACCTGAATGCTATTTAATGGGTATAAAAGGGAAAAAAAACATCCACTCAGTGGGAAGTCCGTGTTACCTCAGTATTCATGGAGTAGATGTGCTAATGTACCATGGCAGAAGCCTCGACGATATCGTCTCCGTTATTCCCGGAATGGATCATCAACACCCAGAAAAATCTATGCGGTTACTCTTGCAAGGACGTCACTTAGCACCGGTTTACGGTGGAAAGACAATGCTTTCACCAGAAAGCCGGGATTACCTCGTGATTGACAAGGTTCCAGACATTTTTCATGCAGGACACGTGCATGTTAATGGGCTTTGCAATTACCGTGGAGTGCTCGTTGTGAATTCGGGAGGATGGCAAGATCAAACTGAATACATGGAAAAATTAGGTTTGGTTCCAACGCCTGGAAAAGTGCCTGTGGTGAATCTGCAGACGCTGCATACGACCGTTCTAGATTTTAATTCTATTTAAGCGCCGCCACTGGTGTTCTTACGTATTGCTTGGGGGGAATAATCTATTAGTCGACTAAAACGGTTATCGCCGCCAAAAACATCCCTAATCAAGCTGCGAGAAATTTCTAGTCTAATTTTTTTGGTTCTGCCATATCGCCCCATGCTTACAACTTTCGCGTTTACAAGACCCATAGAATCAAGCTCATTAACCAACGTGCCCAAACGCCGTTGAGTGAGGAGACCAGCACCCATTTCACCGCACAATTCGTTATAGATATCATATATTTCGCCTGTTGTCGCGCTCGATTTGTTCAAGTGATAAACGCTCAACAATACTAACTTCGAATGCAGTGTCAAGTTGTTTAAGGCTTCAACAACGCGATTATGCTCAATGTGTTTCTCTGCCTGGCGCACATGCTCTTCAGTAATCGTTTTAGCGCCCAAGCGCTCAGCTACCTCACCAGCTACGCGCAACAAATCCAAAGCCCGCCTTGCATCGCCATGTTCAGCCGCTGCTAAAGCTGAGCATATACTTAATGCTGAATCGGATAACACACCATCCTGGAAGGACAACTTTGACCGCTCCAATAGAATGTTGCGTAATTCTCCCGCATCGTATGGCCGAAAAACAAGTTCCTCTTCACTAAGTGAACTGAAAACCCTCGGGTCCAAGAATTCTTTTAGTCGCAGATCGTTGGAGATGCCTATCAGGGCTACCTTGCTTTTTGATAGTGTTTCGTTTATTCTTGTTAACTCATACATGAAGGCGTCACCATGTTCCTTGATCAGGGCGTCAACTTCATCCAAAACAACAATGAATATAATTCTAGATTGATCTAAGCCTGAACGGAACCTATCAAAAACTTCTCCAACAGACAACCCGGTGAAAGGAATCGTTAACCCTAAACTTTGACTCAGTGCTGCAAATACTCGATATTCGGAACCAGTCATTCGGCAGTTAATGTAACAGAATCTTACCTTTGCGCCGTACTCTTTAGCCTTTGACTCTAAATGGCTCAAAACATATTTTGTTACCGCAGTTTTTCCTGTTCCGGTTTTTCCGTAAATAAAAATGTTGGAGCATCTTGAATCCCTCAAGACTGGGGCAACAGTTGAGCCTAACAATCGAATTTGGTCTTCACGATGTGGAAGTTTATCTGGAAGATAATCATGCCTCAAGACCTCTCGGTCTTTAAACAACTTGATCCCGTTGACAAAGTTTTCGAATACATCATCTAATACGCTTGGATTTCCCATTAGCCTTCCCTCTCACTCTTCAGAGGCAACACCGTTATTTCGTGTGGAACAGATAAAGGATACACTACAAAAAACTGGTTTTAGAACACAACAATTCTAAAAAACAATGAAAATAACCGATAACAACCAAACAAAGCGAGAGCAGACACACCCCAAAGTTTCTACTGGAGAAAAAATCTTGGTATATGAAAATCCATATTTATAATATATATAATTATATACTCTGATAGGTAAAAAGGATTTTAGTATATTAATAATTGTTATCCAAGATTTTAGACAAACGTCCTACAAATATTTTTTCTGTCTTTCCTAACTTCTTTTTGTCCCAAATACTTCGAGAGGAAACATAGGGGTGCGTCTGACAACGTATTTCCATGATAAAGAATGTTGGAAAAAATCATAAGTTGATTATTTTATCGATGGTCTTCTTGTATTAGCAATGAGGTTTGCTTTTTCATTTTTCTCGTAAACTTTTCATAGTTTTTCGGTTCACAAAATTGTGAATGGATGTGAATTACTATTTTTATTGTTGCTTTGTTAAGCTCCTTTTCTGATAATTTACTCTTTTCCCGGCTTTTACAAGTGAACAAGACACCCCTACGCTTCTACTGGAAAAGTAAATCTGAGGCATTGCTACATTTTTCCAGTTGTTTCAATTAATTGTGAAGCTGGTAATGCTGAAATAGCTACGGATATAGCTTTTTTTTGGATTATAAGCTCTATAAAATCTTGTTTTATTCTCACGTTTCACCATAACAGCTATAAGGTGTGAAGTGTAAAGTTGTGAACAACCTTAAGGTGTAGACCTGATGCCGGCTCGTAAAATGCGCGTTGAGCTGTTCGATAGCGATGGTAATCGATATACTATTGCTTTTGAGGGTCAGGTTACTCGTGATAAGGCTCTTCGCCTTTTGGATCTAGTAGAGTTGCTCGGGGGGGCACCTAGTGAAGGTCCAACTGTAAATTCCGGCAATGCTTTGCCTAATAAGATATTGTCACGCTTTGAGAAAGTACAACTTGTTGTCCAGAAGAATTTCCCTTTAATCTGGTTCTCCTCAAAGGAGATTCAGTCAGTTTATGAGCAGGAATTGAAAGAACCTGTTAGTCTAAGTACTATCTCAACCTACTTATCCAGAATGTCTGTAAAAGGGATGTTGCTTAGAACAGGCGGCCCAAACAACCTCAAATACAAGACTGCGCCAAACATCTCATCAACCTTGAAGCAGCGCATAAAGTAGCTTCAAAGATGTCCACTGTCGATTCGCAAATAGTTCTTACCTGAACCCCATTAAGCTATGACTTATTATTGAGCGGAGGGGTTTTGCACTTTCTGCAAAAGGGCTTCCATCTCCTTCTTAACTGTATACCTGAAAGGAATCTTACCAGCTTCCCGTTCGAGGTAACCATCTTCATAAAGCTTCTTCATTAGCCTAGCCGTATGTTCCCTGCTGAGGTGAACACGCTCTCTAATTTCAGGTGCTGTTTTCGCTCCTTCCTTAGAGAGTATTTCTAAAACTGTGATTTCAGTATCTGTTAAAGCTGCCAACGCTTTATCGCGTTTGATGGGTATAGGCGGCAGTGCAATTTCGCTTCTAACTTCCTGTTGAAGAGGGGTGAAAGAAAGCCTCTGAATGTGCTCCTCAAACCCTGTCATTCTATTCCTCAAAGTTTCCTGCGCCGTTTCAATATTTTTTAGTTTCACTTCCAAACCTGAAAGCCCTGAGAGGATTGTATTACTGTTTTGGGTATTATTCTCCAAGTTTTGTGTGATAGTTTGTGATATTGTTTGAAAGGATTTGTCGAGATCACCCAGTTGCTTTTCCATAGGTTCTATTTTCTTTTCGATACTGTCTGATTTCCTAAAACTAATATCTGCTGTGTTATAGCTTCCTTCAACCTTCGAAACCATAATGTCAAACTTTTCTGATTCACGTTTAAGTTCTCTGTCAAAACTCAATACAATATCTTCTACGAAATCTTTGGCTTTCTTGTACTCTCTATGGGCCATTCGTATTTGCCTAATGTACTCGTAAGCAGTCACAGCTGTTGCAACTAATAGAACGCCTAAGATCGCTATTGTGAAGTCAAACGTGATCTTCTCCTCCGTGATTTATCTGTGACCCAACCGTGATTCATAGGTTGCATCACACATCACAATAATTCCATGGGCTTTTAAGTTTATTGGTGATCTCTTTGTGCGCAGATCATGACATCACACATCACAATACTCTTAAATTAAGTGTTTTGAATAACCATCATGCAAAAATAATGTGTCATTTGAGCTTATTTTAGCAATTAATATTCGAATTGGAGTTATTCAGTCAATATGTTTTACTTCATCTAAATCAGCTGAAAAGGAAGAGAAACCTGTGATTTGTGACGTCACAAATGCTCATTTGATGGGCTAGATAGCCTTTTTAGGCTTATTTCAAGCTCCTCTCGAATGATTTCTATGACTTTTAGATGATCTTTTACTTCCTCTTCCTTACCTGGCATGTCTTGGTGAGCGTCGACATATTGATGCAGTTTATTGGCTATTTCGAGATAAGGGTCGAGAGTTGTGCTCTCAAACACTCCCAAATAACCTAAAAGAAGTACTGTATAGATGGACTTAATTACGTTTTCTTTAGACTGTTTTAATGTCCTATTAAAGCTGCCACGACTTATTTTAGACCTTGTTAGACGTAATGCTGCCTTATCATCGTATTTTAGCTGTTTACCCGATATATTTTCAGCTAAAACGTCTATTAGATATGTTTCAAGTTGTGTTTTTGTTAATTGGCTGTTTTTAGCCAGTATTTCTACAATAGGATCGTTTAGCGCTCCGTTTAACCACGCTTGAACTCCGTCTTTCAACTTCATTTTATCATTCCTCACCATACTTCAAATGGATACAGATTTGTATACTATCTCGCCTTTTTAACTTTTATCCGAGCGCCAAAGACTATGCACCTCGTAATTAAAAGACTAAAATATCGCCCAATCGTCGAAATGAAGCTAATACAAAGGGTGTCGACTGTTTTGCGTTGAAATCTGACTGATTAACATTTAAACGACTAAATTCTCGATTATTCAGAACACATTTTACTCGCAACTTTACATAAAAAGTGCACTTTTGCAAACCAACTCTAAGCAGTTTCAGTATCTTTTTGACGGACTTATGACGAACAAAACACACTTTCATCTAACTATTCTCAATAAGAAACCCCATTTTTATGTTATATCTCACATGCGACTCAGGTAAAAACACTCGTGACGTCACCTATCACGAATGAATCACGTGATTTATTCATATAACTGCTTAATATCACAAGGATGTGATTCACTTGTGATTCCAACTCACGGGAAAAATATTTTCCTGTGACCTATTAAAAAACCTCTGAATACTCCTTCAATTTCTCAAAAAGTTCTGGACGCAAATCTCGCAATGTTGGAATGAACGTCTCAGCTGTCCTCAAGTCACCATAATCTACTTCGCAGATTATAAAATCTTCTTCATCGTACTTCGCCTTCGCAGCAACATCTCCAGTAGGACAAACAAGCCTGCTTCCGCCCCAAAATTGAAGCCCGTCTTCAATACCCGCTAGATTAACATATGCAAGAAAAGCCGTGTTTTCCAATGCCCGAGCGGATGTTAAGATTTCAAAATAATTCCTGCGAATTGCTGGGGATGCGGAAATACAGACGATTAATTGAGCTCCCATCAATCTTGTCAGCCTAAACACTTCTGGAAAGAAAACATCATAACAAATACTCAAACCAATGTTTCCCAAATCAGTTTGGAAGGAGACAGTTTGATAACCTGGGCGGAAATATCTTTTTTCTTCAAATACGCTATGAGTAGGCAAGTACATTTTGCGGTATTTGCCAATTAAGCCTTGGGGACCAACTAGTACTGCCGTATTAAAAATTGTTGCCTGGGTCTTTTCACTTAACTCAGGCATCCCAAAGATGACATGCATTCCTGTCTGTTTTGCCAACTTTTCAATTCTTAGAGTTGAGGGTCCAGGAATTGTTTCGGCCAAATCATAGACTTGATCCAACACAACATAACCAGTCAATGACATCTCTGGGAAAATAATTAGGTCTGCTCCTTGCTGTTTTGCATTCAGTGTCAATTTTTCAATTTTTAGAATGTTCTCATTTTTGCATTCTCTTTTGCAGGTTATTTGGGCAAGGGCAAGTTTGATCTTATTTTTCATGTGTTCCACTTTTAATATGTGTGTCTTGGAAGCCTAAAATCGTTTCCGACGCTTCTAAATCCAATTTTAGGTGCAAGCGGCATTCTTCTTTTGTGTTCGTTTACACGCCAGCGATTCTTAACCTTCTCAACAATTATCTTATCTATGCCTAACTGATCAGAAATCTCTTGAACCTTCATGAACCGTTCGAGTCCATAGAGAATAAGGTCCAAGGTTTCATATTTGACTCCAAGTTCAGACTCTGCCATTTGGTTTGGCCAAAGAGCTGGTGTAGAAGGTTTTAACGCGAGTTCTTTTGGGATTCCTAAATAAATTGCAAGTTTGCGTACTTGAGTTTTGTATAAATCCATTATTGGTGCTATATCAGATGCGGCGTCTCCCCACTTGGTGAAGTAACCCATCATTGTTTCCGATTTATCGGAACTGCCGCAAACTATCCTATTTTGTTTGTTTGCGTAATAGTAGAGGTATATCATTCTTATTCTAGCTTTGATGTTTCCCTTGCAAAGCTTATCGGATTGGTCAAAAACAGGAATGGCCCCGTAGAGGTGGTTGAGTGCGTCTGACATGTCACATACTTGTGTCTGAAGCTGAAATTGCTCTGCAACAGTTTTGGCGTCGTCAATGTCTTTTTGGTCAAAATTTTCTTTCTCGGGCAGCAAGAGACCAAATACGTTTTCGCCGCCTATCGCAAGGCTCGAAAGGGCTGCTATAGTTCCACTGTCGATTCCGCCGGAAAGACCAAGAACGATTCCTTTCGCCCCAGAATTTTTAATATATTCTTTGATGAAACGACAGATTCTTGTTTGAACCTCAGAAAAATCAATCTCTAATAAGGAAGGCGTTAACTTCACTTTGGTACAGCAGCCTCAATATTCATGGTTAGTAGGCAAGTATTTAAGGACAAGCATAAATATTATGAATATTACCAGACGGTTTAGAAGGTTGTTGTATTGGGGCGAAGAAGGAAAAAAGTTGTTCATATTCCAAAGAAGCGTTTACCAAAATTCTTCTCTTGCCCTAGATGCGGAAAGGAAACCGTAAAAGTAGAAATCACAAGGGATGAAGGTGGTCATGCTTTTGCTCAATGCAGTAGCTGCGGTATTAAAGAAGAATTCCCCGTTAAATCCGCACAAGGTGAAGTTGATGTCTACTGTATGTTAACCGACCGAGTTTACGGAACCCAAAAAAGAACACCTGTGACAGGTGTTAAAAAAGAGTAATTGAAGGATTACTGTTATGCTAGGGCCTATTGAAAGGTACTTGCTTGAAAAAATAAAAGTTGATGGCTCAATCCACATCACCCTTATAGACCCCGAAAAGGTAACCGCTTCGGCTGCTTCAGGCATTGCCGAGAACTCCAAAAACAGCGGAACAGCTGCTATAATGATTGGAGGCTCCACATTTGTTTCTGAGAATCATCTGGACGAAGTCATAAGAGCCATCAAATCAAAAGTAAACATACCAACGATTCTTTTCCCAAACAACGTTACAGGAATAAGCAGCCACGCAGATGCAATTTGGTTCATGTCATTGCTAAATTCAGTTGACCCGTACTTTCTTATAGGTGCCCAAATCCTGGGAGCCCCCCTTGTAAAAAAATACGGTTTAGAACCGATCGCAATGGGTTACATAATCGTCGGAGACGGAGGAACGGCTGGCATAGTTGGAAAAGCAATCTCAGTTCCGTACAACAAGCCTGAGCTTGCAGCTGCCCACGCTCTGGCAGGCCAATACCTTGGCATGCGTTTTATCTATCTTGAGGGAGGTTCTGGAGCGGCCAATCCTGTTCCTCCTGAAATGATTCGCGCAGTTAAGCATCTGATTGATATTCCCCTAATAGTCGGTGGTGGAATAAGAACCAAGGAGCAAGCTTATGCTGCAGCTTCTGCAGGCGCAGACGTAATCGTTACTGGAAACATCACTGAATCAAGCGATGCTAAACAGCGGGTTTCAGAAATTATCAAAGCCATAAAGAGTATCAAGGTCTAAGCTTTTTTTCGCTGGCTTTTCTCAGCTACTTTAGAAAGCCAAAATAACCCATCAATCCATATCTTGCGTGTGAGCTGTAAACTTGAATATCAGTAAAGGCTATCGAAACTACGTTGAAACAATGGAAAATGAGCTCAAACGGTTATACGCCATAAGCGATAGCGCTAGAGCAATAGGTCTAGATCCGGCCCTTAAAACGGAATGCATCGTGGCTCAAGACATAGCTGACTTAGTGGAAGGCTTGGTTGGGCCCAAAGGAGTTGCCCTCAGCATCCGAGAGTGGAGTACTAAGATGCCCCGGGAAGAAATAGCCTTCAAAGTCGCAGAAGAAATCACTTTGGGAAAATTCGGAGTAATGGATCCTGAAAGGGCAGCTGAGCAAGCTATTAGGACGGCTCTCGCAATTTTCACCGAAGGCTTAACAGCTGCGCCAATTCAGGGTATAGCACAAGTTAAAATAAAAACAAACGCAGATAGATCTCATTACTTAGCAATTTATTTTGCTGGACCAATCCGTTCAGCAGGCGGAACAGACCAGGCCTTGACCCTCGTCGTTGGCGACTACGTGCGGCTCCAATTAAACTTAGACAAATACAAGCCCACCGACGAAGAAGTTTCCCGCTTCATAGAAGAATTAAGACTTTATGAACGCTCAGTGGGTCGTTTCCAGTACCACATTCCCGATGAAGAACTACGAAAAGCCCTCAATCTAATTCCCGTCGAATGCACTGGAACTGAATCCGACCCCGTTGAAGTCTCATCATATCGAAACCTAGAAAGAGTTGAAACGAATCGAGTCCGGGGCGGAGCGCTTAGAGTTGTCAACGACGGAATTGTCGGGCGTGCACAAAAAGTTTACGTGATAATTGATAAACTAGGTTTTCAAGGCTGGGAATGGCTCAAGAATTTCAAGAAGAAATCTGAAAAGAAATCAGGCGGCTTCATGGATGATGTGATTGCGGGTAGACCAATTTTCGCTTTTCCTTCCACACGGGGCGGTTTTCGTCTAAGGTATGGCAGATCACGAAACACTGGTCTCTCGGCTGTGGGTATTCATCCGGCCACAATGCTCGTTGTAGAAAGTTTCCTTGCTGCTGGCACACAGATGCGTCTGGAGTTGCCCGGTAAGGGTGGCGTTACAATGCCGGTAGATAGCATTGAACAACCTGTAGTCTTGTTAAAGGACAATTCTGTTGTTCGCGTAACACTTGAGAACTATGCAACGGTAAAAGGTAAGGTTCAAAAAATCCTCTTCTTAGGAGATATGCTCATAGATTTCGGCGATTTCCTATATTGCAATAAAGCTCTTCCGCCCTCGGGATATGTGGAGGAATGGTGGGCAAAAGACCTGCAAAACGCTATCTTGGGAAAGTTCGGTTCTGACTATCAGAAGGTGGCTCAAGCGACCCATCTCTCCTTAGAGAGGATAAAGCGTTTTGTGGTTGACCCATTTGTCTGCAAACCATCTGTAAAAGAAGCAATTGTATTGAGTTCGTGTTTAGGCATCCCATTTGCTCCAAGTTGTACGCTTTTTTGGGGAAGCATCTCCAATGTGCAGGAGGTCGAGTTGCTAAGACAATGGTTTACGGCTTGTGAAGTAACAATCGAAGATGGAGTTGCAAATAAAATCGTAGGTCAAATAAGCGATACAGTGATAGATTCCCTCCGAAAAATCTTTGCGCAACACAAACTCTTGGATGGCAAAATCATTTTGGAGGGTGAAGATGCCGCTGCATTAGCATTTTCTCTTGGCTATAGTAAAACACAGACTTTTCAAGCGAATTCTCCTATAGAATTGTTGAGCTTGCTATCAGGTGTGCAAATCAAGGATAAAGCACCAACATATGTGGGAGGACGAATGGGTAGACCCGAAAAGGCCAAACACCGAGAAATGAAACCCCTTGTTCATGTCCTTTTTCCCGTCAGTTTGGCTGGAGGCTCACATCGCGACCTTGTGGAAGCTTCACGTAAGGGACCAATATTTGTTGAACTCGCAAAGCGGAAATGTCCCAATTGCAAAACATATACGCTGAAAATAAAATGTGCCTCCTGTGATTGCGAAACCTTCCCTGAGAAAGTTTGTAAAAGATGCGGTAGAACTGTAAAAGATACCGGCTGCCCAACCTGCAAGGCAGAAGGTGTAATGTATCAGCGTCAACCGGTCAACTTCAAAGAATTAATCGCCAACGCAAGTAATTCTCTTGGCTCTCCAGTCCCAAAAATGTTGCGTGGTGTTAAAGGACTAACTAACCTTGACAAGACTCCAGAAATCATCGAAAAAGGTATCTTGCGGGCAAAGCATGGTCTTTCCGTTTACAAAGATGGCACGATACGTTTTGACGCCACCAATGCTCCATTAACACATATCACACCTACAGAAGTAGGTGTTTCAATTGAAAAGATGCATCAAATGGGATACTTAGCTGATTCGCACGGCGTTCCCCTAACTGACCCTAATCAGGTTTGCGAATTAAAAATCCAAGACGTCGTGATTCCATGGAAAGCAGCAGAATACTTCATTCAAATTGCAGCCTTTATAGACGATCTATTAACGCGAGTCTACAATCAACCTTCATACTATAATATCAAGAAAGCTGAAGATACTGTTGGTCACTTGATTTTTGGGTTGGCACCTCACACCTGCGCTTGCATTTTAGGAAGAGTGGTTGGCTTTACAGATCGTAATGTTATCTATGCTCATCCAGTCTGGCATTCAGCTAAACGTCGAGACTGTGACGGTGACGAAGACACAATCATGTTAGCGTTAGATACTCTTATCAATTTTTCACGAATCTATTTACCCGCTCAGATCGGCGGAATCATGGATGCCCCAATTCTTCTCATTCCCTTCGTAAATACAAAAGAAGTACAACGACAAGCTCATGACTTTGACGTTAGTTCCACCTACCCCCTCGAGTTTTATAAAAAGACTTTAGAGAAGTTTGATGCAAGACCTGCAAGTGCAATAATGGATGTTATCAGCCACAGATTGGGCACTGAAGCGCAGTTTGAAGGTTTCCAATATACCACACCATGCACAAGCATCAATCTTGGCAATGCCAACAGCTCCTATAAGGAATTCAAGTCCATGATAGATAAATTGCACATGCAGTTAGAGTTGGGTGAAAAGATCGACGCAGTTGATGCTAGGCGTGTGGCGCTCAAAGTTTTGAATACACATTTCATGCGAGATATTGCCGGCAACTTGCGTGCGTTTTCAACGCAGGGGTTTAGGTGTAAATCTTGCAACAAAAAGTTTCGTCGGTTGCCCCTTAAAGGCAAGTGTCCAATTTGTGGGGGAAAACTTACGCTTACTGTTTACCGTGGTGGAATAGAAAAGTATCTTGTGGCTGCACAAGAACTAGTCGATAAATATGGTTTGCCAAAGTATTATACGCAGCGCATGGACTTAATCAAAGAAGAGATAACTACCATGTTCGATAACAAAAAGCCAAAACAAGCTAAGCTTTTTGATTTTAAGTAGACTAAAGCTTTTCTATATAAACCACAAATATATTGTCGGTGGAGCAATCATCAAAGAAAATACGCATCCTAACGCTTACTTAAAAAACATCAGAAACGTAACTAGCGGTCTTAGGGCACGAACAAAAATCTTGATTGTGCTTGAAAAACAGGGATCCAGTGCTTCCAAGATTGCCAAAGAAACTGCTTTTTCATATAATGTTGTTGTGCACCATCTCAGATTGCTGAAAAACGAAGGCACCGTAGAGCGTAAAGGTAGTAGGCGATTTGTTTGGTTGGCCACAGGGTTAGGACAGAAGCGTCTAAGCTAAAAAGTACATTTACATGGTGAACAATGGCATTTTGGGCATTTGTTTTCGTACTTGTTGAGGGCTGCCCGTTCAAGGTCGATTCCCATGATATTGGCAAGCGATGCAAGCCAAGCGATTACATCAGCAAACTCTTTTTCCGTAGCTTCCTTATCTGTTCCCTTCAGCTCTTCACCTAATTCTGCAACTTCATCAACTAGCCAACTAAAAGTGCCGTCGATTCCTCGTTCAGAATCTCTCTTGAAGTATAGGCGGTTCATCATTTCTTGGAATTCATGTATTTGCATAAGCATTACCTAATTAAGTTTGAGAAGTTGTGTTCTTAAACTTGATGCTACTTTGAAGTTTTCAGGTTTAGGTATTCAGAATTTGGCGCAAGATTAATTAGTGCTATGAAATATTAGGCATGTATCTCAACAACTCAGTAGGGATATTTGATGAGCGGAAGAAAGAAAAAGAAAGATACAGGTCCAATGCCTGCAGCAAGTGCCGGTTTGCTAAGGTTCTTTGAAGAAGAGACCGAGGGCGTTAAAATCCGACCTGAATTACTCGTGGTTCTAGCCGTTTCACTTATAGTTGTTTCTGTTTTAGCAAAAGTCTTCTTCCCAGTTTAACCCTTTCTTAACGTCTTGAAGGCGTCGGGTGTAAAACTTCTATTCTTTGAACTGAGTTTAGGTGTAGGAATAATTCGCTTCTTTCTTCTCGGCTCGCAACCTGCGGGATAGGTTGAGCGATTGTTGATCTTAAGACGATTGCTTCAGCTTCTGAGAGCCAGATTCCTGACGGCTCATGCGTAACTGCCGTTAAGGTGCCTTCAAAACCGTAGGCAGGGTCAAGAATTACTCTGATTTTTTTGCCCACGTTTCTCTCCAGCATGTGAAATATTGAAGGGGGCAAGTCTTGATCGGGCATAAGCTTCGCAAATTAATATGATTGTGGCTCTAAAGATAAAACAATATCTCTGCTTGAGCATGTTGACTTTTGTTGTTATAATAGTGAGTTGGTGTTTGGTTGCGTTTAATTTTTGATTGCTTTATGATAAAACATACTGTTCCCTTCTTTAGGTTATAAAAAAAAGTGTATTTATTGTTCTAAACCAGGCGTTCGAACTTAGACTAAATTTTAATACAGCTATTCGATTCCATTGTGGAGATAGAAAAATGGAGACAGATACTTCTCTTAATACTTCAATGGATAGCGCAAAAAAACATTATTCCTCAATGTTCTTTCTTCCATCATTTAAGAAAGCGCTTCTCGCCGTTGCGGTAATCTGCATTGCTGGAGTAAGCCTTTCGGCTTTTACCCTTTTCCATTCCATTAGTAGTGTGATTTTGGGATTTTCTCTTTTCATTGTTACTTATTTATCCGATTCTGTTACAAGTAAGATTGTTTTGAAGAGTGACCCGATTTTTTCGATGAGGAGAACTCTGGTGTTGTCCCTCGCAGGTTGGCTTTTTTGGCTTCTCTTCAACACTTTAGGCGTTGGCTTAGGTTTTGTGTTCGGATGGCTACTTTGGGTAAAGCTTTCTCTTCTAGGTTTCGCTGTAGTTGTAACTCTTAGGTGCATTGTGTTTACGGCCATATCATCCGCGGCCAAGTGGCGCCAAGTGGTCACAATTTTACTTCAGCCAACGCTTTGTATAATAATATTTTTAATCTTCTGGGCGACTATTTCTAGCGCGGTAACTCTGCAGGTTTTTCCATTCATTATAGTCTCGCCAATAATTGGTTTCGTCGCAGTTTTTCTGTTACTTTCCTCGATAGACCGTTTGGGAAAAAACACCTATTCTTTATCTGCCCTTCCATTGTTTAGAGCATTCTTACTTAACTGGGTAACCAGCCAAAACGCCCCTCTTGAGAAGCATCTGGAAGAGATGGGTGAATACACAGATATCTCTGTGACATTGCTAAAGTTTGATGCTTCAAAGCCTAAAGCAGCAATAATCGTTCCTCTTGTCCATCCTGGTCCATTCAAAAACATCGGAAGCAGCCTTCTTCCCTCTCTTCTCAAGAACGGCTATGAAAAAGAATTCGGGTGCGTAGCCTGTGTTCCCTTAGGCATTCTTGGGCACGAACTTGATTTAGCCTCTCAATCCCAAAACCAAAAGATAGTATCACAAACGATTGCTCACGCGCAATTTGAGGCGAAAGCTAATCTGGCATCACCCTTAGTCAGAACCACCGATGGATTTGCTACAGCTTCCTGCCAAATTTTTGGTGATACCGCGATTCTTTCTTTTTCACTGTCGCCCAAAACCACAGAAGACTTGCCTCAAGAAATAGGTCGGATTGTTTCGGAAGAAGCAAAGAAATATGGTTTAAAAAATACAGTAGTAGTAAACTCACACAACTGCATTACTGACATAGTCGACATTGAAGAACATTTAGACTCGCTGAAGCGTGCGGCTTCTAAATGTCTCCAAAAAGCAACAGCCGAACCAACCAAGCCGTTTAAGGTAGGCGCCGCCTCCGTCTATCCAAAAGAATTTAACTTAAAAGCTGGCATGGGCACTGGCGGAATAACAGTTATAGTGGTAAAAGTTGAAAATCGGAAAACCGCCTACGTAATTATCGATGGGAACAACATGATTTCAGGCTTGAGAGAAAAGCTACTTTCCTCTCTGGGTTCTCTTGGTTTTGATGAAAGTGAAATCTTTACCACCGACACCCATGCGGTCAGCGCTTTAGTTACAGGCAGGCGTGGTTACCACCCTGTAGGCGAAGCTATGGACAACGAATTGCTCATTCGCTACATAGGCGAAACAGCAAAGATTGCAGAATCAACTCTTGAAACCTGCAAAGCTGGCTGCATAGACTTCGTCGTTCCTCAAGTAAGGGTAATCGGCGAGGAACGCTTACATTCAATAACCACTCTAGTCGACAAAGCAATAGTTAAGGCAAAACGGATTGTGGCTCCAATTTTTGGATTAGAAGGGTTGATACTAATTCTACTGTTGCTACTTTTCTGATCTAAGATTGTCGACGTCTCGGTTTCCGCTTAAGTTCGGTTCCACAAATTTGGCATTCCTTAGTTTTACAGTTGCTGGGGTATTCTCGGTGGCAAGCAGGACAGTACCTAATCCATTCCAAGAGACGCTTAATACCAAAAGTGGCAAGAGCCAAAAAACCTATTCCCATTTGGGTAGCAACATTCTGAATCGAATAGTCATCAGTGATAATTTGAGGAGCGACGCCCTCTGCTTTTAATTCTAGGGCTAAAGCCAAAAGTTGCAGGTCCGTTTCCGATAACTTATGTGAGTCGCCTACTTTGCTGGCAGACTTTTTTGCTGCATTTGAGAATTCTCTCGTTGGCGCTTTAACTCTCAATTTACCGCTTTCAATCGCTGTTTCAAAACGCATCTTAATCATGGAGTTTCTTTTTATCTCTTCTTCAACCTTAGGCACCGTTACCTGTTCTGCGCTGAGAGAGAAAGGGTCAAAACCAGCCAAAAAAGCAGAAGTATCTAGAACAACAACACCTTTGCCTTGGCTGTCAGCTTGGATTTTCATTCTGTTCCCTTAAAAAGTAACCGATTCCGAAGTCTATCATAAAAATCGGTTTCAAAACGGATAAATGAAGTTACGTTTTTGGATCTAGTAACTTTTAGCATCTCATCAGAACTTATTAATTTACGGTAGTTGCCATCGATTAAAACAAGCATCTCTTTTGGTCTATCAACGTTGAAGGTTATTGTGGAGTCCGCTGGAAATACAAGAGAACGAAATACGGTTAACGAACATATGGGTGTAAGAACGAAACCATCTACTTCACGATCTAAAACTGGTCCCCCAGCCGAAAGCGAATATCCTGTTGAGCCTGTTTGAGTTGCGACGATTAAACCATCAGCTTGACTTTTTAGGATTGGTTTTCCATCTTTGCATATCTGTGTATAGAGGATCTTTGATGGTTCACAAGCAGAAAGGACAACGTCGTTTAACGCATCAGGCATCGCTTCTTTGCCTACCTCAACCGCCAATTTTGCGCATTTTTCAACTTTGAACTCGCCCCTTAGGACTCTTTCTACTGCTTCACAAGCGTTTTTTGGTTCAACTTCTGTCAGGAATCCTCTTACTCCCATGTCGATTGTTAAAATTGGAGGTTCAGGCTTAGGAATTCCCAGACAAGTCCGTAATATGGTTCCGTCGCCGCCGATTGTAATTATAAAATCTGTGTTCATTGTTGAGAGTGGAACAAAAGTTTCCTGGGTCTTAATCTTGTCAGCAAGGGTATCTTCTACTGAAACCTTCAACCCTTTTCCCTTAAGGTACTCAGATAGCTCCTCGGTAAGCTTCAGCGCCGACTTCTTATCGTAGCGGGCGACCAAACCCACGCTTTTGAACACTTTTTCCACAGCTCAGTAACTAGCGTAAACCTTAATCTATATATGGGTGTTGTTCAGAATTGCATTAAACAGGACTATACTGTGGTGAGCGTATGAGTAAACCAGTAGATGTTGGAGAATTACGCGTTGGCGGCTACATGATGATTGAGGGTGAACCTTGCCGCATAGTAGACATCGCTAAATCTAAACCTGGAAAACACGGGTCAGCCAAAGCAAGAATCGTAGCAATCGGTGTCTTTGACGGACAAAAAAGACAATTCGTAAAACCAGTTGACCTCGGAGCAGAAGTACCCATAATCGACAAAAGAACAGGCCAAGTATTTGCCATTAACCCTACAGGAGTACAAATAATGGACCTGGAAACTTATGAGTACTTAGATGCTCCATTCCCAGATGAACCTGAACTGAAAGCCAAACTTGTTGCTGGCGCGGAAATTGAATACTGGGCAATCCTTGGAAAAGTAAAAATCGTCCGAGTAAAATAATCATTAATTTATTTTCTTAATCTTTTCTGTTAAAGTTTATGTTCTAGCGTGAAGCCTTTTGCTTGAAGCCAATGATGCATGAAGAGCCGTCTGAATTGTGAAGAATAATTTAATGGGGAACTGAGGCTTCAAAAAAGCATAAACCAACTTAATCTGTAATGTTGCCATTTTACGCTGTAAACTTTATTTAAAAGAACAATAGAATGTTTAAGGCTGGAGACTCTAATGGCACTAGACAAGCTAGGTTCTTCTCTAACAGACGCTATAAGGAAGCTTTTCAAAGCGGGCGCCGTGGACGAAGCTGCAGTGAAGGAACTGGTCCGCGACATCCAACGTGCCCTGCTCCAATCAGATGTTAATGTTCAACTTGTTCTAGAAATATCCAAACGCATAGAAGAACGGGCGTTAAAAGAAAAAGTGCCTCCGGGAGTTTCAAGACGCGAACACGTCATTAAGGTAGTCTATGAAGAACTAACTCGTTTCGTCGGCGACAAACCTGTTCCACTCAAAGTTGAACCTGGAAAAAAGAAAATCATCATGCTTGTAGGTATTCAGGGTTCAGGAAAAACCACTCACGCCGCTAAACTCGCTCGATATTTCCAGAAGAGAGGTTTAAAGGTAGGTTTGATTTGTGCAGATACTTATCGCCCAGGAGCCTACAACCAGCTCCAACAGCTGTCAGCAAGAACGAATACTCCCTTTTTCGGTGACCTAAAAGCGAAAGACCCCGTCAAAGTCGTAAAGGAAGGCCTAAAACAATTCAGCGACAAAGACCTAATAATCGTTGACACCGCCGGCAGACACAAGGAAGAGAAGGATTTAATCAAGGAAATGAAAGACCTTGAAAAACACATTAAACCCGACGAAGTCATAATGGTCATTGACGGCACAATCGGACAGCAAGCACTCGCGCAAGCCAAAACATTCCACGAAGCAACACCAATCGGAGCTATCATTGTTACCAAACTTGACGGATCTTCACGCGGCGGAGGTGCATTATCAGCAGTCGCAGCCACGGGAGCGCCCATAAAATTCATTGGCACAGGCGAAAAAATCGAAGATATAGAACCCTTTATTCCCTCGCGCTTCGTCGGTCGACTTTTAGGCATGGGCGATTTAGAAACACTTCTAGAAAAGGTAAAGGACGCCGAGATCAAGGTTCCCCAAAAGAAAGCCAAGGAAATCATGAGCGGCAACTTTACGCTAACTGACATGTACGAACAATTCCAAGCGGTTAAGAAAATGGGACCTTTCGGTAAAGTGCTGAAGATGATTCCTGGAATGTCTTCAACCAATGTACCTGATGAAATGCTGAATACAGCTGAAGGTCGCTTAGATAAATGGGGGATCATAATTCAATCAATGACGCCGGATGAGAAGGAGAATCCTAAACTTTTGAATTCTTCAAGGGCGAGACGCATTGCTCGCGGTTCAGGAACCACAGAAAAAGACGTCAAGGAACTCCTCAAACAGTATATAATGATGCGTAAGATGCTTAAGATGTTTAAGCATAAAAAGAAACTTCCATTCGGTTTAGGTGGTAAAGGTATGGGCATGGGAATGCCAGATATGAAGTAGGCTAAACGCGATGGATGTTTTAGAAAAAGCCTACGAAATAATCAGCAAGTACCCACTTTGTGACCATTGCTTGGGTAGGCAGTTTGCTTTGCTTGGTTACAGCATGGAAAACAATGTACGTGGCCAAGCATTAAAAGTCAGTTTAACCCTGCAAGCTAACGACTTTGTCGCAGAAAAAAGCGTTGAAGGCGTAAAGCAGCTTAAGGTTTTGGCAACTAACGGTTTTTCAAGGGAAGCCCAAGAAACCCTAAAACACCTCAAGAAACGATTCCCAAAAGAAGACACGGAAATCAGATGTAGTCTCTGTGACGGTAAGTTTGGGGTTGTAGACAGTCTAACCCAGAAAGCCTTAGAAATAATTGAAAGCTACGAGTTTACGACTTTCCTTGTAGGTATTGAATTGCCAATTAAAGTTGAAGAGCGCGAAGACGAATTCAAAGCCGCTATAAACGTTGGCTATGGAGAAAGCATGAAGCATGAATTCGGCAGATTACTCGGCAAAGCACTCGCTAAACGAACAGGCAAAGAAGCAGATTACTTAAAACCAGACTTAGTCTTCGTTTTCAATCCTTTTCTCGAGAAGGTTCGGATACAAGTTAATCCGCTTTTCGTCACTGGCAGATACCGCAAGCTTATTAGAACCATTCCGCAGTCGAAATGGTTCTGTTCAGACTGCCGAGGTCGAGGATGTAAAAAATGCGGTGGAACCGGAAAGTTGTATCCTGAATCGGTGGAAGAGTTATCATCCAAACAGTTGCTTGAGGTCACCCAAGGCGATGAAATCTTTTTCCATGCTTCCGGAAGAGAAGACATCGATGCAAGGATGCTGGGAAGCGGCAGACCTTTCGTGATAGAGGTATCAAAGCCTAAGAAACGATTTATTGATTTGCAGGAGATTGAAGACCAAGTTAATGCTGACGCGGTTGGGAAAGTTGAAGTTTCGGGCCTGCATTTTACAACAAAAGAAGTTGTTCGTCGCCTAAAGAAGGGTGAAGGCTCACAGAAAGAATATGCTTTGTTGGCTGAATTCGAAAATGAATTAACAGATCAAGATTTGCGCAAAATTGAAGAGCAGCTATCAGGCGTATGTATTAAACAGCAGACGCCTCTGCGTGTTTTGCATCGAAGGGCAGATTTAATCCGAGAAAAGTACATATATCAGGTTAAAGTTAAGAAGGTGTCGCTTAAGAGGGCTCTGTTGGAAATTCGTTGCCAAGGTGGGCTCTACGTTAAAGAATTGGTGTCTGGAGATGAAGGAAGAACAGTACCGAACGTTTCGAACTTGCTCAACAACGGAGCGAAGACGCTTAAGCTTGACGTTCTCAATGTAATAATGGATGATAATTAAAGGTGAAAATTGGATGAGAGGTTCAAAAGGTTACTACACTGGAACTCGCAGTCTATTGCGTAAACCAACTCGTGCAAAAGGCAAACCCCATATCGGTAAGATACTTCAAGATTACACTCCTGGTTCCCAAGTAATCATAAAGATGGATTCTAGTACACAGAAGAGTATGCCACACAAACGTTTTCACGGCAAAATAGGTGTTATTGTGGAGAAAAGGGGTCGCGGATATGTCGTTAGCGTTCCACAAGGCAACGCAATTAAAGAAATCATTACTCGCTCCGAACATCTAGAGCCTTATACGGGTAAGTGAGAGCGCATGAGCAAGAGAGAAGTCAGCGAAAGCCGCTTAACACTACCGCAAGTTAAGAAGGTTCTAGAAACTATCGGCGAAGAAAACCTAGATCAATTCCAACGTCGAACACTCGATTACGTAAGCAAATTCTCCAAATGCGATCCAGATAAAGCTGAAGAACTCTTGCAAATTCTACTCAAAGAATACGAAATCGACGAAGCAGAAGCAGTTCAAATTATCAACTGTATGCCTGAGACTGTAGATGAGTTGAGAGTTTTCTTAGCAGGCGGACGCAAAATCATTGAGACCTCAAAACTGCATACTATCGTGGAACTTTTGAACGAAAACCGGACGTTGAAGTAGCCGAAAACGACTAAGTATTTTTAAGCAGTAAGCGAGAATAGTCTAGCGGACGGACCTAGTGACTGTTATGGAAAAGCGGTATGAAGAGCATGCTTACGTGTTAGATTTTCTTCAGCACGGAAAGCCAGGATTTCGCCCTACTGGACGGGCAGGTTACCGAGCGGGAGCTTTAATTCAATGCGTCGGCGAAGAATTCTTTACCCTTTTGGAGGCTTTGGTGAAAGAAGAATTGATCTTGAAGCCTGGCGACCGTGTTTATGTGGGAAAGGATTCTCGTGAGGAAGTTACCTACATCATTGGTAGAATCGGATACGAGGAATTAACTGCCTCAGCTAAAGCAGAGCTTCCAAGCGTCATAAGCAAAATAGTGACAAACCGGGAAAAATGGTTCGTCAACTTCTTCAACACCGCGCGCGCGATCACTCCCAGAATGCACGCCTTGGAACTTGTTCCGGGTATCGGGAAAAAGTATATGTGGCAAGTCATCAACGACCGTGAACGCAAACCGTTCGAAAGTTTTGAGGATTTGCAGAAACGAACTGAGTTGCCCAACCCAATTAAATTGATTACAAAGCGGATTATGGAAGAGCTTGAGGGTGACAGTAAGTACCGGTTGTTCACGCGGGCGCAGTAAGGCATAATCGATGAATATTGAGCAAATAGAGCAACTTCTTCAAACCCATCAAATTTCCCCAAACAAGCTCTTGGGGCAAAACTTCATGGTTAATTCATTACTCTACACTAAATTATCCACTTACGCAGAGCTTAGCGAAACTGATGTGGTGTTGGATGCCGGCGCCGGTTTCGGCTGGTTAACAAGCTTCTTGGCTAATAAATGCAGAAGCGTAGTTGCAGTTGAGAAGGACCCACGAGTAGTTATGGCGCTTCGTGAACAAGTAAAGGACTTGAGCAACATTATTGTTGTAGAAGGCGATTTTCTGAAGGTACGATTGCCAGAGTTCAACAAGGTCATTGCGATTCCACCCTACTATTTGTCTTCGCATCTGGTGATGTGGCTTCTAGAACAGAAGATTGATTGTGCGGTTTTGATTTTGCAAAAGGAATTCGCCGAGCGTCTTGTCGCGCCTGCTGGCAGAGAGGAATATGGCTGGTTAACTGTTGTAACTAGTCAGTATGTTGAAGCCGAGCTATTTGATGCTGTTCCCAAAGACATGTTTTATCCTCCACCAGAAGTAGATTCAATAATTCTTCGCTTAAAACCCTGGAATAAAAAACCGTTCGAGGTAAAGGATGCAACTTTTTTCAAGCGAATGATTAAGTGGCTCTTTACCCAACGCAACAAAAAGTTAGGAAAAGCTCTTTCTCCATTCATTCGAGATAGTTTTAAGTTAAGCAAGCAGGACGCGGAGAAATTAGTTCAAAGCCTGCAGTTCCACGATAGACGAGTAAGAGAATTGTCACCTAAAGATTTTGGAGCAATTGCAAATGCATTGTGCCAGTAAAAGAGTTCATTTTGGCACCTACGTTTTTGACGTGTGTGACGATGTGTATGAACCTGCTGAGGATTCATTTTTGTTTGCCGAAAGCCTTGATGTCAAAGAAGGCGCTCGGGTTTTGGATGTTGGCACGGGCTGCGGATTACTTGGCATACTGGCGTCGAAGAAAGCTGATGGCGTAGTAGCGGTTGACTTAAATCCTTTTGCAATACGGTGCGCAAGAGAGAATTCAGCACTTAACGGTGCGCGGGATAAAATGGATTTCATTCAAGCAAGTTTGTTCTCGGCTCTGAATTATGGAGTGAGATTTGATTTAATTCTTTTTAATGCTCCTTACTTGCCATCAGATAAAGGCGAAGAAGCTTCTTGGATCGGACGCTCTTGGGCAGGAGGCGCAAATGGGAGGGAAGTAGTTGACCAATTTATTTTCGAGGTCCCTGCACATTTGAAACCAATGGGCACGGTTATGCTAATGCAATCCACACTCACGGGAGTCGACGAAACTCTCCAAAAATTCAGCCAGAACAAACTTAAAGGCATAGTAAAAGCCGAACTTAAGCTACCATTCTTTGAAACCTTAACTCTCATAGAAGCCCACGCTTGAGAGTAGAAGAAACAATTTAAAGCCGAAACCAACTCAATAATATTGGTGTTAGTTATGACGATATGGTTCTATGTCAAAACGAATGATGACCCAAAATCTGTTGGGGACGTTGTTTGCGCGTTCAATTTCATGCAGGGACAGCATCCGGAAGACAAATATTCCTGGATTATTGAACCAGGCCGAGATGAACCCGGCTACTGGGAAATCAAGGGCAAATATGCAGCCTTAAAGGATGTCACAATCATATGCATTGTTTACAGAATCGGCGATACTGTGGCTTTCTCAGAAATAGACGATGACTTATCCCCAAACTTCATCGACCCACTGATATCAAAATACGGGTTTGATAACGTTAAGTGGTTTGTTGTTCCAACCAAACGGTAGATCTTTTCTCTTAAAAGAAAGATTCTCTCCCGTTTATAGAATTGAAGTTTTCAAGCTTA
The DNA here is from genome assembly GCA_963835475.1 of Candidatus Bathyarchaeota archaeon. Lineage (GTDB taxonomy): Archaea > Thermoproteota > Bathyarchaeia > Bathyarchaeales > Bathycorpusculaceae > Bathycorpusculum. The sequence continues at coordinate 321,804 of CAWIFU010000013.1, read as the reverse complement.
AATGGTAACTATTGTTTGTCGTATTTTTCGAATTCGTTATTTGCTATAGTTAGTTCTATTCCTGCTTGCTTGAACATTTCAATGGTATCCGCGTCTGCATGATAGCGTTTCTCGCAGACCACGCGTTTGATTCCAGCGTTGATAATCATCATTGCGCAGGTTCGACAAGGTGTCATTTTGCAAAAAAGTGTGGCTCCTTCGAGCGGAATACCAAACCTTGCAGATTGAATAATCGCATTCTGCTCCGCATGTAATGTTCGAACGCAATGCTGTGTAACTTCTCCGTTGGAGTTGAATACTTTACGCATATCATGTCCTGCTTCGTCGCAGTGGGGTAAGCCTGCTGGAGCACCAACGTACCCAGTGGTCATGATTCGTTTGTCCTTAACAATAACGCAACCGCTCCTTCCACGATCACAAGTCGCACGTCTAGCCACTGCTTCACACATGTCCAAAAAGTACCTGTCCCAATTAGGTCTAATATTAGTGCTCAATTATTTTCTGCCCCAACAGTTAAGAAACATAGTTCACTAAACAAATTAATAAATTGTATCGGCAAGAAACCTTATTTTTCAACGATGTGGATTTCTCTTCCAATCAAGTGCCTCTCATCCATTTCAACCAAAGAGGAGGCGTTAATCAATCGTTCAAGTCCACCTGCGCTTTGTGTGAACATATCTTTAGAGAATGGATGAACATTCTTGAATCCTAAACTGTCAAGTTTTTTGCCTATAGGCATAGTTATAGCTTGTCCAGAACGAGTCTTGATGTAGGGTGTAACCAGCACCAAACGCCCACCTGACTTTAGCGCAATATAGGCTTGTTCAGCAAAACCGAAAAACAAAGGCTCAAGCTTCAAGATAATCTTTTCAGCATAGGGCCCAGTTGGTACTTGGCGCAAGGCTGGACCCAAATCTGGCTCGCAAACGATGCAATCTATCGCCTCTTGTCCAATCTTCTCTACTAACCTGCTAACGTCTGCTTGCAGAACCCTAAAATCTGCAGCCTCAATTTCATATTCCCGTACTAACCACTCAAGGTTTTCGCTTGCAGCTTTAATGCACCAAGGATTAACATCCAAGCCCACAACTATCGCCTTCTCTAACAATGCTTCCTGAAGGATTGTGCCAACGCCGCAGAAAGGGTCAAGCAGAACCTTGTTTGGTGTGCATGAAGATAAGTTAACCATCATCCTTGCTAATCGAGGTGGCATGCCGAAGATTTTTCGTTGATTAGGCTTGTATATGTCTCTCTTTTGGAATTCAAACGGATTATGGACTGCAACTGTAGTTGCTACCCATGTTTCATTTCGGCCAATGCAAAATAATATTTCAGCTTTATTTTCAACCAAATTCTTCTTCAATACTTCAACGTGACTTAGCTGAGCAAGTTTTCTATCGCTGCTAAAACCCATAAAACTAGATTTCTTATCTAAATTCGCTAGCTCATCCTTGATGGCGCTTCCAACAAATCGTTGAATACCTCCAGACGACGACCGAAGTGTGCTTTCCGTGCAGTATACGCTAACTCCAAAAAATATTTTTTCTTTCGATTTTGTCATCGCGTCAACTAAGCCGCTTGTTGCCAGAGATTTGATTATTTGGGATTTGGCTTGCTTGTTTTTTTTCAGGAAAGCCTCTTTGATGGTTTCTGTTGGAAATCTTGTCTTAACTTCGCCAATCTTTATTGTTCCACCCAAATCTCCAATTACTGAATCGTCAAAGTCTTTCTCAAATGATAAGGTGAAAAATTCTCCAGAAAAGAATTGAATCTCAAACTCGATTTCTCTTGCCTTGAAATATGATGTTAGCTCCGCTAAAGAGAGCATCCAGTTTTTTCCCGAAATAAATAGTTTAGTTGGCATTGTGAAAATCAAAAGTAAACTAAGTATATAAGTAAATGATTTGCAGTTACTCAAATTAAGGAATTTAAGTAAATAACTGGAAGTTGGAAAATGCACGGAAGTATCGGTGCAGATTTACAAATCGTTTAAATATCGCTGGAATGTGTAGGTTAAAAAGGGACGTTGTATGCACGCACGAAATTACAGGCACGTTAAAAATCGAGCCTACACACGAAAGAAATATGCTAGAGGTTTTCCACCACCAAAAATCGTAAAGTTCACGATGGGCGATACAAAGGGGACTTTTGAAGTTGAAGGTCAACTTATCGGGCAAGAACGCGCTCAGATACGCCACAGTGCCTTAGAAGCCGCGCGTGTAGCTACAAACCGTATTCTGATAGATAAACTCATAAACGATTACCTTATGGTTGTTCATCCATACCCTCACATTATCCTAAGAGAAAACAAAATGATCTTCGGCGCTCACGCTGACCGACTTCAACAGGGCATGAGACGCTCTTTTGGAACAGCAATCGGCACTGCCGCAAAAGTAGAAGTTGATCAACCCATCATAACCGTTAGAGTTAAGGCTGGTCAAGAGGCAGTAGCTAAAGAGTCTCTTAAACGAGGCAGTGCAAAACTTCCAATACCGTGCAAGATAGTTATATCTAAAATTGTAGCTTCTCCAACCATCACCGAAACGGCCGAACCGGAGACGGAGACGACTTGAGCGTCAAAGAGAAAGCACTGGTTTTATGGTTTGATAATTTAAGAAATACTGATGTATCCATTGTTGGCGGCAAGAACGCCAGCCTTGGCGAAATGATTCATGCTGCGTTACCTGTTCCTTTTGGTTTTGCGGTAACCGCATTTTCATATGAGCGTTACATTCAAGAGAAAAAAATCGCTGAACAAATCTATAAAATTATTTCGGAAACAGTCACAAATCCAAACGACCCTAAACAATATGACGTTGCGTCCAAGAAGATCCGTGAACTTATGGAAAAAACTCCGATGCCAAAAGACATCGAAACCGCCATAAGAAACGCTTACAGCGACTTGAACAAACGTTTTGCCATAAAAGATACTTTCGTTGCTGTACGGTCAAGCGCAACCGCTGAAGACTTACCTGACGCATCGTTTGCAGGTCAACAAGAAACTTACCTCAACGTCAAAGGGGAAGACGACCTTATTGACAAAGTTATCAAATGTTGGTCAAGTCTTTTTACGCCACGCGCTATCTTTTATCGAAACGAGAAAGGCTTTCCACATGAGAAAGTCTTCATCAGTGTCGGGGTCCAAAAAATGGTTAACTCCCGTGCTGCTGGAGTTATGTTCACAATCAACCCAGTTACAGGCAACAGGGACGAAATCGTAATCGAAGGAAACTTCGGCTTGGGTGAAACAGTTGTTTCAGGCGCCGTTAACCCCGACGACTTCGTCATAGATAAGAATTCAATGGTGATAAAAGAGCGTCGTATAGCTCGAAAAACTGTCAAATACGTCCGCGACCCCAAAACAGGCAAAACCGTGCACCTGAACATCCCTGAAGCAGAGCAAAAAAATGTTTGCATAAGTGACAAAGAAATCTTTAAGCTTACCGAACTTGCCAAGCGTATTGAGAAGCACTATGGGAAACCAATGGATATTGAATGGGCAATCGACGAAGACCTATCTTTTCCTGAGAACATGATGTTGGTTCAAGCCCGTCCAGAAACCGTTTTCGGTTTAAAAACAACGGAAGAATCAAAGATGGAAGAAAACAAATCTCAAGACCTAAAGGTTATAGTTCGAGGAATCTCCGCTGGAAGAAGAGGCTACGGTATAGGCAAAGCAAAAGTTGTCCTAAACCTTGAAGACGCCAATACTAACATGTGCAAAGGAGACATTCTAGTTACAGGCATGACAGACCCTGACTTTGTACCCTTCATGAAGATGGCAAGCGCCATCGTAACTGACAAAGGCGGAATCACATCACATGCAGCTATCGTAAGCCGAGAACTCAACATTCCATGCGTCGTAGGCACAGAAAACGCCACGCAACTAATGAAAACAGGCGAAGAATACACCGTGGATTCACGAAACGGCGTTATCTACGAAGGCATAATGGCACAAGCGGTTCAACCAGTCGCAGGAAATAACGGCGCAGTCATGCAAGTTGCAGAAGCAGCGCCAGTTACAGCTACAAAGATTTACATGAACCTCGGAACCCCCGAGATGATTGAACAATACAAGAACTTGCCCTTCGAGGGTATCGGGTTAATGCGCACAGAATTCATCTTAGCCAGTTCCATAGGTCAACACCCAATGGCGTTTGTGGATGCCGGACAAAGCCAACTATTCGTCGACAAACTCGCTGAAGGCATAGCTACCGTTGCACGAGCAATTCAGCCTAAACCAGTTGTGGTACGATTAAGTGACTTCAAGACCAATGAGTACCGTGGTTTAAAAGGCGGCGACAAATACGAAATCATTGAAGAAAACCCAATGTTGGGCTGGAGAGGATGTAGTCGGTACATAAGCAAATGGTATGACAAAGCATTCCGCTTGGAATGTCAAGCCATCAAAAAATGCCGCACCGAATGGGCGCTCAAAAACGTTTACGTTATGTTACCAATGGTTCGCACACTTTGGGAAGCAAAAGCAGTTTTACAAATCATGAAAGAAGAAGGCTTAGAACGCAACAAAGACTTCAAGGTATGGTTTATGGCAGAAACACCGTCCATCGGAATCATGGCAGACGAATTTAGCAAACTAGTCGATGGCTTCAGCATTGGCTCAAATGACATGACTCAAGGAGTATTGATGATTGACCGCGATTCTGAGCGTTTAGGCCAAATGGGTTACTTTGATGAACGTGACCCGGCAGTTAAGCGAATCATCGCGCACCTCATTAAAGCCGCCCATGAGAATGGTTGCACAGTGAGTATCTGTGGTGAAGGACCATCGAACTTACCCGATTTCGCAGAGTTTCTAGTCCGCGTTGGAATTGACAGCATATCCGTCAACAACGACGCTGTAGTCACAACTCGTAAACACGTTGCAAGTGTAGAACAAAAAATTATCCTTGAACGTCTCGCGGAACAGGCAGCGTTAGCTCGCGGACAACCCCTCAAAAAACCAACACAAGATTGGGAATGGCAGCCATAAGTTAAAGTCCATGCAACCAGTGCACAACCTAAATTCTTCTTTCCCCTTTGTTCTCATATGTATTAACTTGAGGGTATAGTGTGTTAGGTTTTGATTTTGAAGAGGAACGAATAAAACAAGAAATAGCAAAACTTGATGCTAAACGCGTTTTATTACAGTTGCCTGAAGGATTAAAACCCGAGGCTCCCAAATTGGCAAAAATCATCGAGGAGAGCGGTGTACTTGCCATAATTTCAGCCGACCCTTGCTATGGTGCCTGCGACATTGCGGTAGCTGAGGCGACAAGTTTGGGTGTGGATTTGATCATCCACTTTGGTCATGCAAAGATGGTTAAGCATGAGCAAGTTCCAACGATCTACGTGGAAGCTAGAGCTACTGTAACAGTCGATGAAGCTATAGAGCAAGCCCTATCACTATTGAACGAATATACCACAGTTGGCTTGGTAACCTCAGTTCAACATCTGCAAATGCTGAATCAAGCTAGAGAAATCCTGACTCGCTCTGGAAAAACAATCATCATCGGCGATACGGGACAAATGGGGTATGCCGGGCAAGTGAGCGGTTGCAACTACAGCAATGCCAAGTCCATAGCTAATGAAGTTGAAGCTTTCCTTTTTGTAGGTGGTGGTATGTTCCACGCGATAGGTATTGCGTTGAGCACTACTAAACCAACCATAATAGCTGACCCGTATGATAACAGAGCTTACTCGATTAGTGGTGAAGCTCAAAAGATTCTCAAACAACGCTTTGCTATTATCCAAGAAGCCAAAAACGCCAAAAAATTCGGGATTTTTATTGGGCTAAAGCCGGGACAAAAACATATGGAAAATGCGTTGAGAATGAAAGAGTTGGCTGAAAAGAAAGGCAAGACAGCCTATTTGTTGGTGGCTAGAGAAATTACACCTGAATCGCTTTTAGAATTTCCATCAATCGATGCATATGTGAACACAGCTTGCCCGAGAGTGTCACTTGAAGCAACGGGAAAATTTGGGAAGCCTGTTTTAACGGTTAACGAGTTTATGGTTGTTTGTGGCGAATCTTCATGGGAGAACATGCTCAAAAAAGGCTTATTCGAAAATTAGACTTGGAGCGATTCCTCTCTACTGTCGCTGTTCAACCTAACCCCCAAGTGCATCTTGAACAATACACTATTTCTGAGCAGATAGCCGCAAACATACTATACATCGCGGCCTACGCAAACGACGACATTGTTGGCAGATCAGTGTTAGATTTAGGCTGCGGAACAGGTAGGCTTGCTTTAGGTGCATTATTCCTTGGTGCCCTGGAAGTTGTGGGCATTGACATTGACAGATTAGCTATTAGAACCGCACATGAAAACGCTCGTAATGCTGGCTTAACCGGCGGGATTCAATTGATTAACGGTAGTATAGCCACCGTTGTTGGCAAGTTCGATACAGTTCTTCAGAATCCCCCCTTTGGAGTACAAAGCCGAGAAGCTGACAGGGGATTCCTAGTGAAAGCGCTAGAAGTCTGCAATTCAATATACTCTCTCCATAACCACCCAGAAGTTGATTCGCGACTAATTAAGCAGCTAAAAGCGTGCCAAGGGTTTCTTCAAGTTTCACCATCCCCCTTTCTCGAAAGGTTGATCTCAAAAAATGAAGGCGAAGTTGTCGCAGTCTATGCTATGCTAATGACTATTCCCCACATGTTCGATTTTCACACAAAACTCAAGCATGACTTCGTCATTGACTTGTACGTTATCAAAAAGAAGCCAACTAATTTAAGCCGTAAGGAAAAGTCGTTTTTTATTTATTAATCAAAAGGTTTATTGCGCAGAATAGAAACTAAGCATATGCATTTATCAAAATCAAGCTTATTTACGAGTAAAGTGAACTATCATGAGCTTAAAATCTCCAGAACAAAAAAGCGGTCATTTAGTATTGCCTGGCGAACGACTGGGCGTTATTGAAGAATTCATTCCAGACTCTGGAACCTACGTTAAAGATGGCGTCATCTTCTCAAAGATTGTTGGGCGGTCACTTATGGATTTGCAAACCAGACGTGTATCTGTTTATCCGGTTGTTGACGGTGTTGTTGTGCCGAAAGTTTCAACTGTAGTCATTGGCCAAATTGGCAACGCACAATCTGACAATGTTCTAGTCAAAATATTCAGAATAGGGCAAAAAAAGCTCTCGGGGAATTTCGGCGGCATCTTGCATGTTTCAGATGTTTCTGATAGGTATGTTGACCAAATAAGCGATGTATGTAAGCCTGGTGACATCGTACGCGCTAAAGTCATCAGCGATAAGAACCAAGTTTTCCATTTATCAATGAACGACAGGGGTCTTGGAGTCTTGTACGGTTTCTGTTCAAGATGTGGCACACTGCTTGAACAGCATGGATATGACCTTAAATGTCCCAAAGATGGAAATGTTGAAACCCGGAAAATATCTCCAGATTACGGCAAAGAACAAATTTAACAGGCGAAAAATAGCATGAAAGTTAAAGTGTTAAAGAAATCAGAAAATGAGCTAAAAATAGAAATTGAGGGCTCAAGCCATGGGCTCTGTAACCTGATTGCGAAGAGGCTTTTAGAAGACAAAAGAGTAGAGTTTGCGGGCTACGATGTGCCTCATCCTTTGGCTTCAAGTCCAATTATCTACGTTAGAATGAAGGGCGCAAATAAGCCAGAAGATGCGTTGATTGAGGCTACCCAGAAAGTTCGTGAAGCAAACAATGCTTTCAGTAAAGAACTTGAGCGCGTCCTCAAAGTCTAATCCATAATTCAGTTTTTTATTTTCTTCGAATTCTTTTTGTTTAGAACCTGATCGCCAGATTGCTTTTTTGCAATTAATTATAATTCTAAAAAACGACTACTACCATTATTGGATTTAGGGAGAAAATTTGAGCATCCAAAAAGGTTTCCAAGTCATAAAACCAGAAATCCGCGTTCTCGGAATTGACGACGGAAAATTTACTCCGCATACAAAAGGCAATGTGCTAGTCGTAGGTGTTGTCTTTCGAGGGGGCAGCTCAATCGAAGGTCTCATGCACACCAACATCACTCTTGATGGATTAGATGCCACTGACAAATTGACTTTAATGATTAACTCTTCGCCTCACCGTAAACAGTTGCGTTTGGTAATGTTGAATGGGATAACGTTTGCAGGTTTTAACATAGTGGATCTAAAAAAATTGAGTGTGGCAACGAAACTTCCTGTTGTGGCGTTGACTCGCAAAAAGCCTGATTTAGAAAGTATTCATAAAGCGCTCAAAAACTTGCCCAACAGTGACGAGCGGTGGCACATAGTTCTTGAAGCTGGAGAAATCAACGAGGTAATCAACAAAGGCGCTAAAATTTACATCGAGACAGCTGGAATTTCCCTCACCGACGCTCAAAAAATCATTCAGCTAACTTCTACAAGAAGCAGTTTACCCGAACCGTTACGGGTTGCGCATCTTATCGCATCCGGAATAAGGCCTTGAAATTGGCTAAATTAGAAAAAGTTTAAAAGGTACAGTGCTAAGGGAATCCCAAAACGGATGTGGATTGAGGTATATGGAATTCTGCCCAAAATGCGGTTCACGTCTTGAACCAAAGAAGTCTAAGAGCGGTAAAGAAGCAACTTTGGTTCTTGCCTGCCCCAAATGCGGATATAAGAAACCGGAAGCAGACAAAAACGTCGAGTCCAAAGTTTCGCCAAAGGTTATTCAGCATAGTCCTCAGCAGTTGGTAGCTGTAATTGGCAAAGAGGAGCAGAAGCTGAATACATTGCCAACGGCTCGTATAGAATGCCCAAGGTGCGGGAACAACACGGCTTATGTTTGGCAAGTTCAGACACGCGGAGCAGATGAGTCTTCCACTCAGTTTATGCGATGCACCAAATGCAATTACACCTTTAGAGAGTACAGCTAACATTCTTTTTTCTTCTTTTGCTCTTATCGGCAGAATTAAAGCGTAAGCTTGGATGGCGTATTGTTTTTTAAATCGAGATAACATCGTGTAGAGTCGTGTGCGGCATGACCAACAATTCACCTTCGACAAAAAACATAGAGCTCAAACAACTCCTTATCAAGCTCATGCCGCTCATCGCTTTTGCGGTTCCTTTGGGATTATTGTATTTTCTAAACTCAAGTTCTTTCGAGTTAATGTGGAAAGGGCGAACCTTCCAGCTGTTTTTCGTATGGTTGATAGCTTTGGAGTTTATTTTCAGCTGGGAAACTATCCAAACCAAAACTAATTTACAGAATAAAAGACAACTCGTCGTTTTCGCAATTACTTTATTGCTTCCAACGCTTTACGTAGTTTTGGAATATTATCTTGGCTTAAACTCTGCCATAATTAATTGGTCCGCACAAAATGGAGTCACTTGGGCGGATTCAATGCCGCTCGCAATCGAGTACCTCGTTTTCTCGGTTCTCTTTTCTGCAACCGTTTTCCTCTCTTTTGGAAAGAAAGGGCTGACGGGTTTTTCTTTGCCTGCTTTGTTTGTGGCGTTAGTTGGGGTTCTCTACACTATAGACAACGTTTTTCCTTACGGGCAATTCACGCCTTTCCAGATTCTGGTTCCAACAACTGCTTCCCTTGCTGCGGGCGTTTTGGGTTTGATGGGGAATTCTGCTGTGCTTGGAACAGATATTTCGACTGGGATGCCGCTTCTTCATGTTACGGGTCCTTTGGGTGTTGCAGAGTTTACGATTGCATGGCCTTGCGCCGGTATTGAAAGTCTTCTTATATTTACCGCTGTGGCTTTGCTGTTTTTGAAGCGGATGAATATTTCTTGGAAAGTCAAAATAGGGTTCTTCGCCTTCGGCGCTGTGGTCATCTACTTCATCAACGTTCTACGAATAGCTACTATCTTCTCCATAGGAATGCAGTATGGCGTAGATTCAAGTCAAGTCCAAGAATTTCACTTCTACTATGGTCCATTGTATGCGATGGCATGGATTATTTCTTACCCGCTGATTCTTCTCGCAGCCCAAGGCTTATGGAAGATGAAAAAACGAAAGCTACGAAACCTCAACTAGGACCGCTAAGCCCTGCTTAACCAAAATCTGTGCGTTCTGAAGAGGTAAAGAAGCAACATCCTCCGCCACAAATGGACCATAAGACTTCATGTCCGCACCCATGATAGCTGGAATATTCTTCAAAAACCGTATAGTCGACCTTTTATGGAGTTGATGTGCGGGAGCAGTGGTATTAGCTCCGACTTTGACTGCAACTTTTATGGGTTCAACAGTCAACTGTCCCTGTTTTAAATCCTCAGAAAACTTGCGGTAGGACTTCGTGAAGTCGGCAAAGGTCTCGCACATACTTGCTTCCTCAACTGTTAACAGTTCAATGGGCAACTTTTGGCTTCTCGTCACGGTTTTTACGAGTTTTCTGTACCTGACTTCGAGAAGCTGGTCAAGCATCCGTTCAACGTTTTGTGCTTCGTGCTCAAGCAAATTCATTTTTGCGGATTTTTTATCCAGAACCTTATCTTCATCTTTTATCCGTCGTAGGTACTCAGAGATTTTGCTGTAGAAGTCAAGTGGCAAAGCTCCCAGCGTGGGGTCGTCAATTTCTCTTTGCCAAGCCGCATAGAGTTCCTTGTACACTACTTCGCCACCTCAGCTCTTCTCTTACAGATAAGCATAACCGCTGCAGCAACTGGCAACTCAACAATTTTGTTCTTGTATGGACCCAACGTTTCCCCACTCAACCTAAACTCTGGTGAATCAAACACCAACACTTTAGCCGTGCCCTTTTTAAAAGCTACGGCTCCTGTGAAAGGATCAAAATCTTGCAAGTTTTTTGCTTGAAACTCGACTTTTTTTAGTCCAGTCTTTCCATGCAATGTGCCGTTCATGCGAATTAAGCGATGAATGTCGGTAGTGACAACGGTGTCAATCTTTGATGATTGAGTTTCACGTATATGTTCAGCTAACTTTAACCAGGTTTGAACGCTCACGCCATTAATGCTTTCCCATCTACCCTCGTTGATGGCTCGTTTAATGATGGCATCCTTGCTACCTAGCAGTGCCTTGTTCTTTAACCCGACAGCTTTCAGGTCTTCCTTGGTAGCGTTCAAAAGAAAATCCTGCATTCCTACCTTTAAACGTCTGTTCCAGCCGAAATTGTGCAAACTAAACTTTTTGCCTTCTCTACGTTTTCCACGTCTTGATTGATCCTCTTTATCGAGAATGCTAATACCTAAACCTGTAACATAATCAACAATTTCTTTTCTCGCCATCGCGTCCAGCGATCTCACGACTTCGTTTTCGATATGGACATGGTATCCCCTGTGACCTGAAAAATACACATGTAACTCATCTTGAGAAAAACCAAAATCATGCTCTAACATATCGAGGAGCTTTGCGGTTTCTTCGCGGGCAGATTGAATACACAGTTCGCAAGCCCAAATCTTGGTTTCAAATTTTGTGGCTTCGCAGCAGGGACAAGCTTCCGGTGTGATTCCTCTCCCTTCGAAACCGCATTTTACGCATCTGAATTCGTCGTGAATCTTATTGCATGAGGTAGGGATGTGGTCAGCGTCTATGTCAAAGACTAAGTCAGCGCCCATCCAGCCTTTTTTGTCCATGTCAAAATCTGGATTTTCGTAGTACGCACACGAATGATAAGCGTCGGAAGGTACGGTTTCGGCAAGGGTTGCTCTTAGATTTTTGAATTCAGCAAACGTTCTGTGTCTAACCATGAATCGCTCCTTAAACATGAGGTAGCCGAATTCACGTTGCTCGGGCAAGGAAACTTCGGGAATCAATGTGGAGGGGTCGCGATAGTATTCAGAAAATTTTTGATAAACGAATTCTCGAGAAGTCTCCACTTTCATCCCCATTAAATGTTAATGTATGATTACTTTACTTTTCCTAAATTTAACCCTATATTGTCAATCTATCCGAACACTGAAAATCAATTAGACAGAAGCAAAGTTTTAATTCCGCCCAAAATCTGATCGCCGAAGGAAAGAATAACGATCATAAAAATTAACCAACCTAAAGTTATCTCTGACTCTTTTTTTCTCTGCGGAATCAGCGCATAAATGAAGAAGAACGGTAAATACCAATTCTGAAAGTAAGGTAGCATAAAACTTGGCAAAAGCATGAAAAATGCTAAGAGAGAAAGCAAGCTATTCTTGTTCAGCATGTAAACCGCGTACGTAAGCGTAACTGCAAGCGTTAACAAAACGGCAGATGATTGAAGCTCCCAGGTGAGTTGTGAGTTGACAGCAAAAGCATTAATGCAATTTGTAATAAACTGTTGTTTAGGCGTCAACAAATAGGACGCGCTTAGAAAAGCAGTGAATACGCTTGTAATTCCGAAGGCAATGCCAGCAATTACAGCTTTGTTTCTCAGTAAGCCAAACTTTTCTTTCTCAAAAAGTTTTATTACGCCAACTATGATTAACGGCAACAAGAAAATGCCTGCTTGGTACTTAAAAAAGACAGAAACAGCGATAAGCAAAAAGAAGTAGTCATAACGCTCCATAAGAAACATGGATACGGCGAAAAAAACGAACAAAAAAGCAATTGAATCAAACATCCCGTCCATTGCGTAAACTACCAAAGAAACATAAATAACGTAAACACCGCCTAGTTTTAAAAGCAAAGCCATGTCCTTCTGTAAGAAATTCTTCAAGAAATAATAAACGCAAGCTGTCGCGAAAAGCAAGAATATGGCTATTTCAATTTTGTATACCAAAGATGCGTTACTGCCACTCTGAATAAGTGCTCCAAAGGGTAAAAACAAAAAAATGCTGCCTAAAGGGTAAAGGTGGGGCATTTCAGGCCAAGTTACAAACTTGTAGGATGAAGCGTCTAGACTTGAAAGTTTGTTTAGGGGTTGACTAAAGACTGATAAGCCGTCTTTAAGAAACAAGCTAGAAACGTAGGTATCTCTTGCATGATCGGTGTACCAATTTTCAAACGTTGCAAGTGGATTTGAGTTTAAGGCGAGAATCGAAAACCAAATTATTAGTGATACTAAAAGCAAAATTGCGAGGAATTTACGCTTTTTCTTGCTCAGAGACGAAAAGGGCGTATGTGCTTTGACCTTAGAAAAGTTAGCTAATACAATTTTTAATGTTAGAAGCATTATCAGACTTAAACTCGATAAAAACATGATTTTTGAAGTTTCATTTAACCAAAAAACCGCAAAGAAAGTTTTCGGTTCTTCAACAAATCCTTGAAAATGAACCACATTAGATTTGGTCGCGTTTGAGACAAAAACGGCTTCATAATAGTTAGCGATTGTATTATTGTAAGTAATGTAAGTAACGTTTGATTTTGTAAGAATAGAAAAGTTGTCTTTACTATCATTTTGCATGTAGCCAGTGTCGGTTTTTACAAAATCAGTAGCTGATGGAAACTTCAATGAAAAGAAAAGATTTTCCTGAAAACCTGTTGGGTACTGTATTATAAGCGACATGTTTTCTCCGTTCTGAAAAGATCCTAAGCCTTGCGTGTATGTTTCATTTGGACCTAAACTGAATGTATCATTAATCAAAATCTTTGATTGAGTACCGCTTGATCCTGGAAATAAACTTCCGATAGAAAGAACTATGCTTAGCACTAGGAAAGCAATAGCCACTAAGAGAAGAATTTTAGCCCAGCCAAGCTGCCTCATCAACCTGTCTTCATCAACAGGAAAAAATATGGTTAACCCGTATTTAATACTGTTTTAACAAAGAAGCGTTAACTCCAAAGCGCTTTATGAACGCCAAACTGCCTTCATAGTGTAAGATAGGTAGCTCTTGATTTCAGTCCGTGACAGCTTGGATTTTCCCCGTTTCCTATTCACAAACAATATGGGTGTTTCTTTTACTTTGAAATTCCTTAAAGTTGCCTGTCTTACAGTTTCTATCTGGATTTCATAAGTGTGGCTGTGTAAGTTGCCTATTGCTTCTTTTAGGAAACTTGTGGAGTAACAGCGGAAACCGCTAGTGCAATCCTTTAGTTTTAGACCTAAAGAAGCTCTGGCGATTAGATTAGCGGTTTTGCTTATTATCTTTCTTGTGAAAGGCCACCCGGCAATTTTGCCTCCTTTGACATATCTGCTGCCGATGACAATCGCGCAATCGCACTCCCTCATTGTCGCTAAGAGCTTTGGAATATCTTGTGGATTGTGAGAATAATCTGCATCCATCGTGAAGACATATTTGGGGGGTTCGTTGCAGGACAGAAATATTTTGAAGCCGTCAGTTATTGCTGTTCCTAAACCCGTTTTTTGGGGTCTTACATAGAGGGTGATGTTTGAATACTTCTTTTGTTTTTCCTGCACGATTTCTGCAGTTCCATCGGGGCTAGAATCATCGATTACCAGTATGGACGCATTCAACTTCAGGTTTTCAATATCCTCAATTAGCTTAGCGATATTCTCTGCTTCTCCATAAGTAGGAAGAATCACACCGACCTCAGAGTTTGTCATCGAGTTACCAATTAAGTGATAAGCCATAAAAAATTTTGCCATCCTTATCGAAACTTAATATATTAATAAATCTTGACAACTTATTCCGCCTTGGCCATAGTCTTTTGTTTTCTCTTATAATATGCTAGAGGATGATAAATGCGGCGGCATACCTCATCTCGATTTTTGCACACGCCATGAGTTTGCAAGACTGAGCATTGAGGGCACGTGTATTTTGTTCCCGACCCGCGTTCTCCAGCAATGTGTTCGATTTGGTAGCGAGTTAAGCGTTCGTTGTAATCTGAGAAGGTTTTAAACATATCATTCAATCCCTCCGGAGTCATTCCAATGTTTACTAGAAATGAAGTTAAAGTGAAGCGTCCGATGTGTGAGAGATGGTGACTCTGGGCTGCATCGGAATAGAGGGCGTTTATGCACGGTGGGAAAGCTCCTTGAACAACAACTTTGGGCATTTCTTCAATTTCTTGACCAATGATATCCTGCGCCAATTTTGTTAGTCCCTCAGCCACGGCTGCTATTTCTTCTGGAAGGTTTTTGATTTCTAAAACATCGAGCCTTTTCTCTATTCGATTCTTTACTTCTTCTTGAAGCAACCGAACTACCTTGTCTTTATTTAGATAAACCATGCCCTTATCCAAGATTTGGTTAACAAGCTTCCACTCAGAACCATGCATGTGAGCAGCATTTTTCAAATAGAAACCAAAACCTGTGCGAAAATCTTTGCCTGCGGTCCCTTCACCAATATCCCAATCAAAGTCTCGAGCAATAGCAACAATTTTTTCTTTATTATCCGCTTGGAATTGTACATGTGCAGTTTTTGCTACGGCCAAGGCATATCTTTTCTTTATCCACGAATTTTTGGTTGCTATAACCAAAATAAGTGCCGCAGCAAAGGAGGATATTTCAGCTCTCTTGTCCCTCAATGCTACTCCAGTATTTACTTCTAAGATTGCTTTTTCTACTCGGTTTTGAGCGCGATCAAAAACGGGTTTTTCTGAAGATAAGGTACCAATTGTAAACTGAAGTTCTTCTATTTGTTTTGATGCTTTTTTTAAAAAAGGATATTTGGCAAAATCTTCCGAAGATAATGCCGATTCCATTTGCAATTTTACGTCATTACTCTGTTTCGATTCTTGGTGCCAAGAAGAAGGTCAACTTTCCCTCTTTTGTTTGCTGGAAGTCGATTCTCACTGGCATGTCGCTTGAGAATTCGAGAGTTGCGATGTCTGAGGTTGCTGAAGCTGCCTTTATGATTTCTGAAAGGTAACTTAGGCTGAATGTAGCTTTAGCGTTCTCTTTAACTTCCAAATCGAGTAATGCATCGTTTCCTTTTTGGAGCGTGATGGTTGCTCCCATCAAATCCCCTGAGGCGCTCAGGGTCAACTTTTCTGGCTCAGCTTCTATTTTTACGTGGTCACTGACTAGTTGAGCGTCTTCGATTGCTTGGCTTAAGCCCTGCGTTGTGGTTTTGGCTTTAACGTTAAAACTGATCTTTGGTGTTGGAACTTCTTCTTCTGAGGCTTCAAGGGTTGGCATGGTAAAGTTTCTGCTGTATTTCCCAGTTATCGTAACTAGCAAACGTCCAGTTTTATCGTCCAAAGACAGTTCGACTGCTTCTTCTTTTCCTGCGCGTTTGAGAAGTTTGAGTAGTTCGCTTATGTTTAAGCAAATTTTTGTGGGTTCAGTGCTAACGAATTCTTGGAAGATAGTTTTTGGCCACTCAAAATCTATCATGGCTACACGTGATGGGTCCATAGCTCGAAGTTTTAAGCCTTCAGAATCAATTTTGAAGGTTGCTTCGTCAACTAGAATTGAGATGGCAGTTGCCATATCCCGTAAGAGTTTAGCGTCAGACACTTTAAGCTTGAACATGTTACTCTTTTCCTCGCTTAATCTTGTATTGTAAAGTTATATAGCTTATGATTACACTCTGGGCTAATAAATTAATTGTTCAACTCAACAAAAATATGCTTTTGTATTCCAAAAATAGGAGTTGGGTTTTCTTGCTTAAGCGGTCATATTTGAAAAAACTTTACCATAAAACAAGGTCTAATAAATAACGCGATACGCTTTTAGTTGTTGAAGAGAGACAAGTGTGGAAGAAACTCTGGTTTTTTGCTGGATAGGTGAAAAAGTATAAGAATGTGTATGTTTCTTTTATGCAAAGCTGGTCGATACCGTGAACGTTCCTAAAGAAGTAAAGACTTACTGTCCAAAATGTAAAGTTCATCAGATTCACAGTGTAACTCTCTATAAGCCTGGAAAGCGCAGAGCCTTGGCAAGAGGCGAACGCCACCACGCGCGCGAAAAAGAGGGTTATGGTGGACAAAAATATCCACTGCAAAGAGAATTCGCCAAAACAACCAAAAAACAAACTATGCGCCTAAAATGCAAAGTTTGCAATTACATGCGTCACAAAGACGGCATCCGACTACGAAAACTAGTTATCCAGTAAATTAACGGAGAAGAAAAATATGTCTGAATGGAACAAACTTATCCCCAAACCGAGAAGCGTCTTTCTACGTGTCAAATGCCAGAAATGTGGCAACGAACAACTCATCTTCAGCAACGTAGTCAACAAAATCACCTGCAACGTTTGTGGAGAATTGTTAGCTGAACCCTCTGGCGGAAGAGCAAAAATTAACGGTGACGTTCAAGCAGTTCTTGAGTAAGAGATGAACAGCAAAATGGCTGAGCGTAAGCTAAATGGCTGGCAGCTTGGCTTTTCTAGAAGGGACTACTAATTGGTTTGGCAACTACGCAAATGTGTTAACTGCGAAAAATATACACTAAACAAAACTAGTTGCCCATACTGTGGTGGACCAGTCAGGATTCCACATCCACCCAAATTCTCTCCAGACGATAAATATCTAAAGTACAGGATGGCAATGAAAAGGAGCGCCCAAGAATGAAGGAAACATACATTAGAGAATTTGCTGAAATTCACCCCAACAACCCTATCCTTATCGAAGGTCTTCCAGGTTTAGGTCTTGTAGGAAAAATCGCCCTCCGCTACCTAATCAAACAGTTGAAAGCCAAAAAAATTGCCTACCTGTATTCACCACATTTTCCATACTTTGTCTTAGTAAACAAAAAGGGCAATGTGCGACTCCTAAGAGGAGCATTCTACTACTACCAAAACCCCAAAGGAAACGATATACTCCTCTTCACGGGCGATAGCCAATCACAAACAATAGAAGGACAATACGAAATCGCCGACCGTATGCTTGACTTCTCAGAAAAGCATGGCGTAAAAACGATCGCAACTATCGGTGGCTACCGCATGGAACCAAAGGAAAAACCAAAAGTCTTCATAGCAGCAACCTCGCAAGACGTCTTAAACAAAGCATTGCAAGGGGGCGCAACGTTAAGCGCTTCGGGAAGCCCCATCGTAGGCACAGCAGGATTGATACTGGGCCTAGCAAAATTCAAAAAAATCGATGCTCTATGCTTGCTAGGTGAAACACGTGGTTACTTACCAGATCCGCAGGCTGCTAAAAGCGTTTTAGAGGTGTTAAAATTAACATTTAACTTTGATTTGGATCTCGCAGGCTTAAACGAGGAAATTACCAAAGCTGAAACGATGGTTAGCCGCCTACAGCAAATCGAAGAAAAACGCGCCGTACAAGCTGAAGAAACAAAAAAGCAAGAAGACAAAAAAACCACGTATATTTCTTAAACAAAATTTTTCTTTTTTAAATCAATCTTCTTGAAGGGCAGTTACATCCCGAAAAGGAGACCTGAGAAGCATTTTCTTATATTTTTTGTTGCTTAGTGTATCCCTAAAACTATTTTATGCTTATGTTTTCTTAAGGCATCCTTCTCGCGGCTCGTAAATCGTGCCTTCCCTGAGAAGCTGGCCTATCATGCGTTCGATTTCGCCCCTTGGGATCTTTTGTTTGGTTTCCAACTCATTCACAAGTGCGTCCTTCTCGACAATGCCCGTTATTTTCTCCATATCCATAAGTGTTGATAAAACCACGTGTAATCTGTCTCGTATGCTCTTTGGTCTGCCAGTCATAATTAAGTCAATATCTACTTTGTATGAGGACATGTCAATTCCAACTTCCTCCAGCGATCGCTTCATAATTGCTATAGCGGCTTCTGCATCTTCAGCTGAGACTTCCTTGCGCAGCGCAACTCGCGCTCTGGCTTCAGAGACGCGAACCAGCGATTCCAGCTGACGAGCAGTTATGGCCACAGGTGAGCCTTCGCTTTCGCTTGCTGAACGCATCGCCAAGTAAAAGTCGCTAAGTCGGTTTAATGCTCCCATGCTAAGTTCAGGCTTGATGCTCTTAGCAAAACTGACGTATTTGCGCAAAAGCTCTGCATCGACCTGTGCTTCTACGGGACTCACTCCTCTTCTGTGAATTTCTAAAATGTGTCTAGACATTTTGCCATCAGATTCTTTGTTAGGAATGTCTCGGAGTACAAATATTAAGTCAAAACGCGATAGGATGGTTACTGGCAGGGAAATGTTTTCTGCTACAGTTCTGTTGGGTTCGTACCTGCCCAATGATGGGTTTGCGGCTGCAAGAACCGCTGTTCTCGCGTTCAATGTTGCGACGATGCCTCCTTTTGCAACTGAAACAGTGTGCTGTTCCATAGCTTCGTGGATGGCGACTCGGTCTTCTGGACGCATTTTGTCCATTTCGTCGATACACGCGATTCCTTTATCTGCTAGGACGAGTGCGCCTGCTTCAAGGCTCATGCTTCCTCCTTTCTCGCGGACTACGGCAGCGGTTAAGCCTGCGGCCGTGGTACCTCTGCCTGAAGTGTATAAGCCTCTTGGAGCTATTCTTGCAACATATTGAAGCAACTGCGACTTGGCTGTGCCTGGGTCACCGATGAGAAGAGCGTTCATTTCGCCTCTCACGTTTACGTCTGGCAGACTTTTGGAAACTCCGCCGAACAGCAAGTACATTATTGCTTCTTTAATGTGCTCAAGCCCGAAGATTGAGGGGGCAATCGAACTCATGATTTTTTTGTGAACCAATGGATCCTTGGATAGAGCAATCATTTTTGCTTCTTCTTCTGGCGTGGGCGGTGAAGTTTCTGGTTCTTTGCCGAGGACTTCTATAGAGTTAGCATCCAGTTGGAGTATGAATGTGCGGAGTTTTCCCATTCCCATGAGTGAAGGCGCAAAAGCCCGGACGATGCCGACTATGGACACGTGGTCTCCAGGTCTTGCAACGTCCACTATTTCGTCACCGATAAGCTTCACAGCTAGTACTCGTGGGAGCTGTCCTGGAGGGAGGTCTTCAGGCTTTTCTTGGAGTCTTAAGTCCTGTGAATCTATGAA
Source organism: Candidatus Bathyarchaeota archaeon (assembly GCA_963835475.1). Classification (GTDB taxonomy): domain Archaea; phylum Thermoproteota; class Bathyarchaeia; order Bathyarchaeales; family Bathycorpusculaceae; genus Bathycorpusculum. Next base: position 302,118 of record CAWIFU010000013.1, on the reverse strand, counting down.
AGAGGATTCTTCTTGGCTGAACTCGAAAGGTCCGTCCCTTCCACAATCAGGTGCAACACAAACTGACGGCGCTTTCAAAAATTGCCCTGTTTGCTCAACCTGATTCATGGTGCCGCAGCGTTTGCATTTGAAGGCCGCAATCTGAACCATCGGCCGAACAGGAGTAGCCCTCACAACAATGCCTTCAACCATGATCAATTTGCTCATCTGTCTTGAGCCAAGTTTTCTAAGCTGCTCCTTGCCAAGGAGCTTTACAATTCTAACGATGACTTTTTCTGTTTTCTCAGCGTATTCAGCATCTTCGATTCTGAGCTGCTCATAGGCTCCTTTGCCTGAGTGTTGAAGATACTCTTCAGGCTTGTTGAGAAGTAATTCAGCTAGTGCTTGATCGAACCCGTAGAGTTCTTCAAAATCTATAGTTAATGAGCCTTTACCAGTGATGGATAATTGTTGGATTTTTTGGCGGTACTTTTCTTTTTTGAAGAATTCTTGAAAACGCTGCTGAGGATCAATGGTTTCAAGTTTAGCCATCCTACTTCTCTCCAGCGTTTTCTAATATCCTGGTTTTCCATTCGGAAATGATTTTGACTAGTTGGTCGTAAACAAGCCTTTCTTCGCTTGTGAATTTTTTTAGAACTTGGTCACTTTGCGCGGGAGCAGCTGATATTGCGACTATTTTCTTTAGCCTCGAATTTACGATGTCACGTGCTAATTGTCTTGCGCGGTCGTATTCTTGGTATTTCTCAGATTGTTTTGAGGCTTGTTCTTTTAGGTCTGCGATGAATCTGCGGAGTTTAGGGTAAAAATCTCCTGAAAGTTCCGAGATTTGTCCTGGAATTTGTACGCCTTCCTTCCACTGCACCTTGAAGAGTTTGGTAGCGTCGAGGGTGTCATCTTCTCGAAAATGCACCATGCCAGCTGCAGCGAGTTCTTTTGCTACCCAAAAATAAATTTCATACTCATTGCCTTCGTCGAAAGGGCCGACAACTAATCCGGCTAGCTTGATTTCTGGGCAGTTGCGGTTCGCTACGATTTTGACTAGGGAGTTCTCATAGCAAAAGTCCAGTGTGCATATTTTTGCTGCCAAATCCCCTTTCCTCTCAATCTGTTTGCTCTTAACGGGATTCAACACATATGATGAAAGGGGTTTTAAGGGTTTGCACTAGAATTGCTGACCCATCGAAGATGGAGTTTTAAGCTATTTTTCGCTTTTGTGCTTGTTTAGTTTCGATTATAAGTTCTTTGTGTGGTTGTGGGTGGTTTGTTGTTGCCCATCTTTTGGGTCTTGGTTGGGTTGTTTTTTGTGTTTGGGGTGTATTGCGTTGGGTTTTTGGTTGTGGGAGTGTGTTGGTTTTCACTTCTCTGCATGGGTGCTATGTTAGGTTTGTGTTGGTTGTGGGTGTGGGGTCATGGTGGAGTGAGTTGGTTGTGGGTGTTTGGAAGGTTCTGAGTTATTTGGGAGCTGTCTGGTTAATGTTTTTTGATAGAATGCTTGGGATATGTTTTGGAGTTGGTTTGTTTCTATTAAGGGATTAAGCTTTGATCTTTGCTAGGGCGAATTGATGTTTTGATTTGTAGAGTCTGTTGCCCTATTTCGGGTTTGGATTGGAAATAAGTTAGGTTATGGCCAAAGTCCCAGTGTCTTTATAGCGTTTGCTACTCTGCCGACACCCAGCATCAAGGCACCTGTGCGCATGTCGCTCTCCTCCTTAACCACAATAGCCTCTACATCGTTGAATGCTTTAGTCATCTTTGCTTCGAGTTTCGTGTTGACGGTTTCAAGGGGCCATTGTTCGCGTGTCAGATTCTGTACCCATTCAAAATAGCTGACTGTTACTCCGCCGCTGTTGGCGAGTATGTCTGGGATGAGGCAGATTTCTTTTTCGTAGAGAATTTTGTCGGCCTCGGGAGTTGTTGGTCCGTTGGCTGCTTCTGCAACCATCTTTGCCTTGATTTTGTCGGCGTTTTTTTGGGTGATTTGGTTTTCTAGGGCTGCTGGAATGAGGATGTCGCATTTGAGTTCGAGGAGGTCTTGGTTGGTTAGGTTCTTGGCGCCTTTGTAGTTTTGAACGGTTTTGTTTTTTTCTTTGTGTGCCGAAACATCCTCTGGGTTTAGGCCGTCGGGGCAGTAGATTCCGCCCGACGAGTCGCTTACCGCAACCACCTTGCACCCGATTTCCCTTGCCGCAACTGCGGCGTGGAAGCCGACGTTGCCAAATCCCTGAATAGCCACGGTGGCATTTTTGAGTTTTAAGCCATTGTTCTTTGAGGCTTGCTTGACGCAGTGAATGACTCCCCGTCCCGTGGCTTCTATTCTGCCCCATGAACCGCCAATCTCGACGGGTTTGCCCGTAGCGCTTTCCGGGATTCTGTAACCTTTGAGTTGGCTGTAGGTATCCATTATCCATGCCATGGTTTGGGCGTCGGTGTACATGTCGGGTGCTGGAATGTCCCTGTGGGGGCCAAGGTACTCTGAAATTAGGCTTACGTATCGTCTTGTCAACCTTTCCAGCTCGTGTTGGCTGAGTTTTTTGCTATCCACGCATACGCCGCCCTTTGCGCCGCCAAATGGAATGTCTGCAATTGCACACTTCCAAGTCATCAACATGGCAAGCGCGGTGACTTCGTCAAGGGTTATGTATGGGTAAAAGCGGATTCCGCCCTTGAAGGGTCCTCGTGCGTCCCAATGCTGTACCCGAACACCGTTGAAAACGTCAACTGTTCCGTTGTCCATTCTGATGTCTATGCTTACGGAGATTGAGCGTTTGGGTTGGCTGAGCATCTTTTGCATGCCAGAATCTAGCTTTAGTTTTTTGGAGGCTAATTTTAGTTGAGATAGAGCAACACTTAACGGTGTGTGTTCTTCGGACATAAGCGAGCCTTCTATAGACAAGTGTTAGGCGGAATTGCTAGATAAGAATTTGTGTGTTTGGGTGATGCTTTTGTATACGAGAGTCTTATTTGTTTATGCATTCATGCTTTTTAGATTTGGATAAGGACATCCCACAGATAATTAGGAAAAAAATTTGTATCAAAAACTGAATTTGTAATTTCTAATAATTGCGATATTTAATGTTTGTTTTTAAAATTAGGCTGTTTGCAACATGAGATTTTGCAAGATGCTTTTCAAGCTATTTTTTGTCCCTTCAAACAATGAGGGCAAACACAACTAAACGGTAAATTCTTAGTCGTGCAGGTCTCATAATAGTTGCAATTCGCACAGGGAAAGGCTTTGCCACATTGTGTGCAGCTTTGAAGAAAAACTACTTCACTTCCCAAGATAGCGCCGACAGCTTCCATGATTTTTTCGATGTTGTTGTAGCTCTTGATAGAGAAGGTACCTTGGTCACGATTATAATCAAGCCCCAGATGCATCAACGAGACAAACTTTTCTTTCTCCAGCCGCGGAAGTTTGAAAGCCTTGCTATTCAAAACCAAAACCATGTTTAGTACCTGCCCATTTTAGTCAAGAAATCTACTTCTTCTGCGGTAAACTTAAACCAGTCAATGAGGGCGCTCGATTTTTGTTTTTGTAGAATCATTTTGATGTATGGCACGAAGTCGTGTTTGGCGATTTCGTGGGATACATGGCATTGAGCGCCGATTTTCCCGCAGATCGCATTTAGCATGCTTCTTTTTCCTTTAGTCCAAAACAGCGTGATTATCCGGATTGGTGGTGAGATAAACTCGAATTGCTTGAATGATTTGGGGTTAACTGCTGCTGCGTGCGCTAACTCGTTGAAGAAGTATTTGAGAAGGTGCCAGTTTTCTGTCCCGATTCTTCCTCGGAACATGTCGGCTTGGGAAACAAAATCGTAAGCTTCTCCCAGCTCTTTTGGGTTGGTGTATCGACGGGGCAAGTTGTCGCTGACAGAGAGCAAGAAATCATCGTAATCAATGCTTGAATAGCTGAGCAAGCTTGAGGCCTCAGCGATTGACTGCACCGAAAAATACCGACGTAGCGTCTCATCCATGCTGATGTCTTTGTTTCTTGAGGTCAACATTACGGTGTCCTGCAAGGTTAAGGAATGGTTTTCTTCGCTTAGACTCTGTAGGTCGTTTATGGCTGACCGCACATCGCCCCGACTGTTCTGGGCAATCCGCTCCAGTGCCTCAAACTCAGCCTTCACGTGTTCTAGCAGGCAAATTTTTTGTAATAAAGCGATAATTAGTGGGAGACGAACCTGCTGAAACCTTACGAGTAAACATAACTTTTTGAGTGGGCGCAGTTTGTCTATGTCAGGATCGTTTGCAGCCATTATGACTGGAACGAGCGACTCTTCGATAATTTTGATTATGGCGTTTACGCCGCCTCGGTCTTCATTGCCAGCTATGCCGTCAACTTCGTCGAGGAAGAGCATGTTACCACTTTTTTTGGGTGCCCCAGAAAAATTGTCAAGCGCCATGTATGAGGTGGCAGGTTTGGCCACCGCGTTAACGGCTTTCTCTGAGCGTGTGTCGCTGGCGTTCATCTCGATAATTGTGAAGCCAAACTCTTTTGCAGCCGCATTAACCAGAGCAGTTTTTCCCACGCCCGGTGGACCATAAAGTAAAACCGCTTTCTTAGTATGCCTCTTGTTTTTGAGCCACTCCACAAAAAGTGATTTAGCCTCTTCGTTACCAACGATGTCTTCTATCTTTTTAGGGCGGTATTTTTCAACCCAAAGCAAATCATTTCGCAGCATAATTTTCCTCTATGCCTTTCCCAAACTTTGCAAACTGAGCAAGAAGAGCACTAAGTTGGATGTCGCTATTGGCGCCTTGGGTTAGGCGGTAATCGTATTCGCCGATGATACTGGAGAGGTCAGCTTTTTGTTCGGGCGTTAAATCTGACATTTTGAAAATTTCCCGTTGGACTTGCCTAATGATTTCGTTGCCTGAGAATCCGAAGGAACCCATTATTTCATACATTGTTTTTCTGGCTTCGGTGAAATCGCCGTAGAGTGCTTTTCTTACCATCTTTTGAACTTGACTTGGGCTGGCTTCGCCGATGACCATCGCTACGGTTTTTTCGTCTACGCAGCCTGGCTTGTAGGCGGAGGCGGTTTGGAGGGCGTTTATGGCGTGTCTTAGGTCGCCTTCAGAGTAATCAACGATTCTCTCAGCGGCTGTAGGTTCAAGGGTTACATTCTCTTTCTTAGCTATATACTGCAAATGTTCTTTCATTGCTTGTTTGTCTAGTCGTGAGAATCGAAAGATTGCGCATCGACTTTGGATTGGCTCGATGATCTTGCTCGATTGGTTACATATTAGAATGAATCTTGATGTGCGTGAGCTGGTTTCCATTATTCGTCTAAGTGCTGTTTGAGCTGGTCCAGTCATCTGATCACACTCATCCAATATTATGAGTGCAAACGGTATGTCGCCGAATCCTGAGCGACTATAACGTGAGAAATCCTTTATTCGATCGCGGACAGTGTCGATACCTCTTTCGTCGGATGCATTGAGTTCAAGTGTAAAGTTTCTCCAATTTGGTCCATACAATTGATGAGCTATGCAAAGGGCGATTGTGGTTTTTCCTGTGCCCGGAATGCCTGCAAGCATGAGGTGCGGCATTGTCTTTGGATTTTTCATGAATGCTTTGATACTTTCAACTATATCCTTTAAGCCCACAACGTCGTCGAGGGTTTTAGGGCGGTACTTCTCAACCCACATAAGTGCTTCTTCGTTAATTGCCATTAAGTTAACCTTCTACAACAAATTATACAATAACTGACTCTAATTACTATTTTATCTTTCTCTAGCAATAAAAAAGAATGCTGGGACTTGATTAGCCGATCTTGCTACCTTCAGCAATGTCTTTTTCAGGCTGCAAGACCGTTACGTTGCCTGCTTCATCTTCAGCGGCTAAAACCATGCACTGAGATTCGATACCTGCTAGCATTCTTCTTTGTAGGTTTAGGAGAAAAACGCATTTTTTGCCAACCAGGTCTTCAGGTTTGTAATACTTGAATAATCCAGCAACGGCTTGTCTTTTTTCTGTTCCAAAATCAACTGATATTTTTATCAACTTTTTTGATTCAGGGACTTGGGTTGCCTCAATGATTTTTCCAATACGTAAATCCAATTTTTGGAATTCGGAAAATGATATCTCTTCAGCCATAAAATTCACTCTCAAATGACAGTTTACTGTATGTTTAGATATTTACTTTGCTTTCGTTAGTTTGGTCCTTTCTTTAGTTGCTAAATTATGGGCTTGTAATAATGGCTCAGGAATTCTGGTTTTCGAGCAATGTTTTACAATTTTCACCGCGGTTTCAAGCGAAACCATATTGCCTATGTTAACATAGACTGGTTTTCTATTTGTCTTTGTGACAACTACTTCACCGATCACTTCGTCGTTGTCAATGAGCAATTTTCTGCCCTCCTTTTCCAGAGGCGTTCCAATTATTCTGCTTTTCGCAGCGCGATCGGTCGGTTTCCCCAACCGCTAAGCCGAGGTGGCTGGCGAACCCGCACCTATAAGGATGGGCAACCCTTGAGCGTTAACAAGAAGAACATCCGGTTGGAGCTTCAACTTTTTAATGGTTGCCATCGAGGGCGGAATCTCACGAAAAGATAGCAAAGTTGGAATATACGGAATCTTTACTTCGCAGGTTGCTACTTGAGCTTCCAACCATTCTAAAGACTCATAATCTAAAACGGTTACCGCGCCGATGCCTACATCGCGGATATATGAAACATCTACGCCGCCGACCGTTCTGATTTTCTGCGCAACCTACCCTCTAATATCAACTTTTTTGATAGGCAAATCTGTGTGTTGTAGGCTTTTCTAACTGAAAAATTCTTGGAAAGTTTGGGCAACGCAAATTTTACTCTTTTTTGGGCTTTCGCTTAATTGGGCGTTTCACCGGATCAAACCGTTTTAGCTGGTCCTCAAGCGATTTTCTGCGCACTTCCAACGTGATGTCGCCTCTTGTGGACTCGATGATTCTTCTTGCAGTATCTGATTTGTGTCTGAGCCCTGGGACCAGCATGTAAGCCTCATCAAGAGCTAAAAGTTGGATGAAGATTTGATCCATGATTTCAAGACATTTTTCTCCTTTTTCAACTTCGCCTTCACGTAAGTTGTCCAATGCCAAACGCCTGTATTCACCTATAACATCTGCCAAACCCAACACGTAGTCTACAGAGGGTACACTAAGCTCCGCTGGTGTAACAAATCGTTCTTCGCGAACTAATAACAAGAAGATATTCGCTTCTGAATACTCTTGAAATGCCGCGCTAAGCATGCCGCCATAAATAATTTCAGGATATTTTTTAGCCTGTTCCTGAAGACTCACAATCTTTTCTTTGGCGCTCGCAACCATTTTTTCGGCATCATCAAATCTTTTTTGGTGTATAAGCAGAATTGCCTGTTTGGATAAGCTGGTGGCTTTTCGCATGCTCTCATGTGTATCCTCGCGAATCTGGTTCTTCTGCATAAGTTCGCTTTTTACTTCTTGGATAACTGTTTCTAAAGAGGCCAAAATTGTACCCACCTTAGAATTGTGCTGGGTTGCTTATTTTAATTTCTTAAGAATATCTATCGCTTTTTGTGTATGGCTATTGAGGTTCTGTCCATTTTTCAACTAGCAACTTACTATCTCCCAAAGCAAAGCTTACTTTGACAAAAATTGTATCTCCACCTTTAAAAGGAAACATGCTGTCTTCTGCCAAGTCTTTAGGCAAATAGACAAGATATTTGCCGTCTTTTCGTCGAAATAGCCGTCCTCTTCCTTCGCTTACCCTACCCTGCAACCGCTTGATTGGAACAAGGGCAGAAATTAAGTATTTAAATTTATCCAACTTAGGAGAGCATGCTTGGAGCCCCTATAAGGGTACTTAGTAACTTGGTTTTCAGTAGCAGTAAGAATGTTTAAAATCAAAAAGAAAAAGCTCAAGAGGCTTAAGAAGTTCCAACCTGAATCGGCTTGTCAAGCCTGCTCAACAAAACAACTCTGCTTTCTGGTGCCTCATTGATAACCTTATACCCTGTCTTTTCTGATAATTGGGCTGCGAAATCCTTGACTTCACAATGCATAGGCATGCGGTCAAAACCTAAACGAAGATTTGAAAAACCAATATGCATGTAAGCTTTCACTTCAATATATGTAGGATTAGCTTTCTCAGCGAGTTTAGCATACTCATCGATCAAATCCATGTTGTGTTCTTTAACCAAAGTGGTGCGAATAACAGTTGGACAGCGGAAACTTTTCAGTAAAGTTAGGGTTTCGTTCACTTTTGCCCAAGCATTTGGGAATAATGGGCGGCAGACTCGCTTGTAAACCTGCTCGTTTGGAGCACAAAGTGAAACGTAAAGTTGAGTGGGTTCTTGGCTTAGTTTTGATAGTTTAGACGGTAGTGTACCGTTAGAAACTAAAAATGTTGTTAAGCCTTTCTGATGGAAGATGCGAATTAACTCGCCCAGGGGATCATAAAGCGTTGGTTCCCCGGTCAAACTTATTGCAACTTGTTTGGGTCTTTGGGCTTCTTGGAATTTGCGCCAATCCGTTTTCTCATTGCCTTTGTACCCAGTTAAGATTTTTTCTTGGGCCATTAAACATCCTTGGACAATTTCCTCGGGTGTGTCTTTATTTGGATTTTTCATTTCGTCCCATTTAACTTCTAAGTCTCCACTTTGTGCCCTCCAACAAAACAGACACTGTTGCGTGCAAGAATAGAGAGACGGTGTCATCTGTATGCATCGATGGGATTGGATTCCGTAAAACTTCTGCTTGTAGCATGATCTACCATTTACTATAGATTCGTGGAGCCACTTGCATCTCTTGACTGCTGAATGGCTTCCGATTAAATGGTATTTTTGCTTTTTGAGCGCACCTAAAAGAGGGGATGCGACATTGTTTTCCAAAGTATACACCGAGGTTCTGTAACATTACAATAACTCTTTTAAAAATCCCTATGTCCGCTGTTCATTTTCTATATTGGCAATCCCTTGACCTGTTTTTATTGGTTAAAAGTTTGTGTGTCATTTGAATGGTAAAGTTTAAAATCATCTCTTAGTTAAATCATGAGCATTAGGTAATGTTGCCTAACTATTTAGGGAGTGCCGACTGGATTGAATAAGAAAATTATTGCAGTTATTATCCTATTCCTTATGGCGTTTGCAGCAGTGGTTACGCCTCTTGAAGTTTATGCACAGAACACTAATCTTGGTGTTAACATTATCCAAGTTACTCCTACTTCGACAACTGGGCCAGTAGGCACCTTAGTTGTTGTCCAAGGAACGATCTACAATTCTAATAGTTCTTATCAAATCATTCTGGGTCAAACCGTGGTCGTCAGCGGAACATCCGAGGGTTATTATGTTAATGCAAACTTTACTGTTCCCGAAATGGCAAGTGGCAGCTACTCATTAATACTTAGAGATGTTGGTATCAACGTTAATTCTACTCAATCTTTTACTGTTTCAACGGGCTACTCCATAAATGCAGTGACTCCATCGGTTCAAGAAGGAAATAGTTTAACATTTAACATTAGCGTCACGGGGAGTCCAACAGGTACTTCATATAGCGCGAATGTCTCTGTTGTGCTTCCAAGTCCACTTGGGTCAACATATTCAAAAATAGTGTCTCTAGGAACTTCTAACGAAAAAGGCACAGTTAACGCTCAGATAACTTTTCCTGATAGCAGTTTTCAGCCCAGTGGCTCACTTACCGATTATGCTGGAACATACACTGTGTATTTTAACCAATCTCAATCTCTTGCCCAAAATACCTTCGCAGTGAACTTCATCGATTCAACTACATACCATCGAGGTCAAACAGTAACAATACGCGCGACTGGTTATCAGTCTAACGAACTCGCAACCCTCACCATAACAAGCGCTAAATCAAGCTCACCAATCGACACTATTTCCGCAACCGCTTCTGTTGACGGCATAATTAGCACAACCTGGGTAGTTTCCTCAAAGGTCGACATCGGCGACTATACCATAAAAATATCTCCACAAAATACCCCCAAATCAGTACCTGATTCACAAACTTTCACAGTATCCGGTTTTGCTATAAAAGTTCAAACAACAAACCTCGCGGGTGAGGTTGTCTCTGGAATAGCTGTTCAGGCTCAAGATGCATCAACTAATGCTGTATACAATTCAGTAAGCGATTCAGCTGGTATTGCAGACTTTAAACTTGAAAAAGGTACTCAGGTTCTAACTGCCATCTGGAATGGCGCTAATGTTGGAGAAACAAACGTAACTATCAGCGGAGATGCGACATTAAGTCTACAATGCCAATTAACTGACGTAAAAATCATTGTTAAAAACGCAAACGGAATTGTAATGCCCTTTGTCAACCTGAGTATAGTATACCAATATCAAACTAGCGGCGGCTCAAAAACGGGGAACGCGTCAGGGAAAACGGACCCTTCAGGAAGCTTCACGTTAAACTCGACCTTGCCGGGAGCAAGTTACACAATTGACGCCTCAGTATATGATCAAATCTTCAATGCAGCCAATAACACAGTCAGCAACCTTCCAACTCAAGCAACCACGCAAGTCTTCATAATTTGTCCAAGCGAGACCCTAACCCTCAATGTGGTAGGTTACAACCAAGAGGCAATCGCTGGAGCCCGCATTGAACTAGTCGAGTTGTCAAATGGCTTGTTCTACTCTGCCACAACCGACAGTAACGGTGCAGCCTCAACTCAAGCTACCTTCGGGATCTACCGTGCAAGAGTTTACCAAGGCAATACATTAATCAATGAAACAAATGTGCAAGTTTTCAGCAACAGCCAAGAACAAATTCGATGCACCTTATATGGTATTCAGCTTTCGGTAAAAGTAGTTGACTTCTTCGGTGCTCCAATTTCTAACGTTAACGTAACATTAAACGGACCTGAACAATTATCAGCTATAACTCAGAGTGATGGGACAGCAACATTCAAAAGCATCATCGGCGGCAATTTGCAAATTATAGCTCAAGCCTCAGGAACAATTGACGCTTACCAAGCGATAACGTTGACCGTTAACCAGCCAACTTCAGTTCAGATAAAAATCGACAAGTACATTTCTATAGGGTCGCTTTTGATACAAGCAAGTTTACTCATAACGGTACTAATAATATTGATCGCTATGCTCTTGTTTGCTTTCGTAGAAGTTTACAGACGGAGAAGAGTCAAACGAATTAATATTGCCTAAATTTATCCTTTTGATAGAATAAAGTTTATATTGTTTCCAAATAACTTAAAGGAAATCAGAGACCTGAAACAAAAATACAATATTTTGATTTGACAATTGAGGTATATCTGATGGCTCAATCAAAAGCTTGTTCTCCAGCATGTCAATCTTTCAAATGCGCAAAAAACTCTCTTGTTTATAGAAGAGACACTGTATGGTGTAGAGAAACCGAAGAGCAATGCAACGTCGCAAACTGTACTTATTCGATGTGTATGAAGAGACGTATGCTGCCAGGAGCGATTTGTGGCGAAACGGTGAAACGAAAGACTGTTGAAAAAGACGTTGACGACTTCTTTGACGATTCCGTGAAGATTAAAGGAAAAGCACTACGCAAACTCGGAGACCAAGACTTCTACTAAACAAAATTAAAACAAAATTTACTCGTGTAAAACACGAGTTTTTCCATTTTATTTCGATTTAACCCTTTTAACTACTGGCGGCTTAACCTTCTTTAGAATCCTGTAACCACAGATGATACATTTGGTTTCTCCGCCACGTAACTCTAACTCTTCAGAGGGCACTCTTGAGCCGCATCTCATGCATTCATAAACAATTCCTGATTTTTCCATAGGGAACGCCTGTCCTACAAAGAAAAGTATTTTGCTTTTAAACATTTCCAATACTTGCCGATATTGAGGATGAATAGTTGAGAAAACGGCTCCGAGATAGACTTTCAGAGGTTCTGCCTTCAGAGGATTTGAGCAGAGTTTACAATTCTTTCGATATCATAGGTGACATTGCTATCATCAAGCATAACAATGTTCAAAACCTGGAGACCGTTGCAAAAAAGATTATGGTTGTTAACAGAAACATACGAACAGTTCTCACTCCTGTAACCCGTATTACAGGAGATTTTCGAGTTAGGGAACTAAAACTGTTGGCGGGAGAGAACAAGAAAATCACAAGCCATAAAGAATCGGGATGTACTTTCAGGATTGATGTTGAGAAATGCTATTTTTCTCCCCGACTGTCTTACGAACACCTGCGGATTGCCTCACTTGTTAATTCAGGCGAGATAGTTGTTAACATGTTTGCAGGAGTAGGCTGTTTTAGCATAATAATCGCCAAAACCCAAAGCAAAACTAAGACTTATTCAATTGATATGAACCCAATTGCCGTTCAATGTATGGACGAGAACGTTAAGATCAATGAAGTCTGCAAAAGTGTCTTTCCCTTGCTAGGTGACGCCAAAGAAGTAATTTTAGCTCAATTGCAGGGAATCGCTGACCGCGTTCTTATGCCATTGCCAGAAAAAGCACTCGAATACCTTCCATATGCTCTTTTAGCGCTCAAAAGAGCAGGCGGCTGGATTCACTACTACGATTTCCAACATGCTCCTGGAAAGGAAGATCCAATGGAGAAGACCAAGGTCAAAGTTTCTCAAAAACTTAACAGCATGGGTGTTAGCTACGTGTTTGGCAGTTCGCGCGTGATGCGCCCTACCGGTCCTAATTGGTACCAAACTGTTCTGGATATTCAGGTGGGTTCGATTCCAAGCAAGTTTTAATAACTCAACGATCAACTATCTTAATTCGTGGAATCGACATGAAACGAAAACTAATGGAAATTCTCGCTTGCCCAATCGACAAGTATCATCCGCTTGAACTTCATGTTTTTGAAGAAAAAGACGAAATAGTGGAAGGATTAATCGTCTGCCCCAAATGCCTGCGTTGGTACCCAATCCGTGACGAAATTCCCGAAATGCTTCCAGATGAGCTTCGGAAATCGGATGATGATTTACCGTTTCTAAAGAAATGGAAGGAAAAAGCGCCACAGAAAATTGTTACTGAAGGCAAGCCCTTCAACTTAAAATAATTTTCTATTTGTTTAATTGAATTGCCCTGTTCTTCGCTGACGATTGCATTGCAGCTGTAGCGACTTTTAATGCTCTTACTCCATCCTCGCCAGATACAAGGGGTTTCTTTTTCTCCACTATGCAATCAACGAAATGTTGGAGTTCCGCCTTTAAAGGTTCTTGGAAGGGATATCTGGGCTGCACGGATTCTTTTTGTTGTTCAATCCACAAATCCTGCGTAATGTAGTCTAATCGCATAATAGCATCGCTTCCCGTGACAGTTAAAGAGCGAGTCTTGTAGGGCGTGAGCCAATTTGATTCAATGAACGCACTTTTGCCATCTTTATAGGTAAGCATAATTTGTGCATAGTCTTCAAATTTTTGGATTCTCATGCTCCCCATCTTTGCATAAACAGAAATCGGGTCCTCGCCAGAAATGAATCGCATGACATCAATATCGTGGATCGCTGTATCTTTGACGACGCCGACGTCGCCGATTCGCTCAGGCCATTGCGAAACACGCTTAGCAGTAGCGCATACTAATTCTCCAATTCTTTTATTTTCAACCGACTCGCGAATGCTTTGCAGGCCGGGTATGAATCTCATTAGGAACCCCACTGTTAGATGTAAATCATTTTCCTGTGCTGTTTGGACCAGTTTCTCAGCTTGCTGTGGGTTAGTTGCCATAGGTTTTTCGACCAAAACGTGTTTTCCAGCCTTCAACGCTTTAAGTGCTTCTTTAGCTAGAATCGTTGACCAAGTGCAAACGTTTACCGCTTCGATTGACTTGTCCTTTAACATTTGTGAACTGTCTGAATAGGCTTTTACGCCGTGCTGGGCTGCCATTGCTTTGGCTCTCTCAGGGTTGACGTCGCATATTGCAATAAGTTCTGTTGAGGGGAGTTCTTTGTAGACTCTTGCATGGTTTTTTCCCCATTGTCCTGTTCCAATAACCGCTACTCCAAGTTTCTTCAATTCTTTTCACTTCCTCTACCTAATCCTTTGTATATGAAGCCTTCTGCTTCAACTTTTTTGGGCTCAAAAATGCCTATCAAATCTACTATTACTGAGGGCGTTTTCATAAGTGCTTTAAGTTTTTTTAGGTTTAAGTTTCTAAACTGTTCCTGCCCCGTCAATATCACTATACAATCCGAACCTTCCACTGCTTCATTTAAGCTAGTTTTTATCACACGCCATTCCTGTGGTCCCACTTTCGAAATCGGATCATAGAGGCTGGGCTTGGCGCCTTTTTGCTCTATCATTTTAACAAAAACGCCTGTAGCCGTTGTCGGGTCAGCGGTGCCTAAAACGGCAATTCTTGCTCTCCTTAATGGTTTATTGCCGCTTCTAAGGGCATCTTGTGTTAAATTAACGGCGTGTTTAACCATGTCCTCGTTAATCTGCCTGGCCAACGTTGGAAGCCTAAGCTTAGCATTCAAATTCTCAGCGCTATCAAGCAGCAAATATGCTTCGTTCCCATGTTCTTCTTCAACTATGGTTGGCCAAAAACTTGGATCGTTGAGGTCGAGAAGTTTTAAGACTTTAAAGTAATCGGTGTTTGCGTTTTCGCAGAAAACAGATAACTCATTAGCTAGTGCCCGGTTTGCATCTTGTTTTGCAACGGCGAAGAGTGTGGCTGTTTCAGCCAATTTTAGGTCGCTAATTTCTTTTACTTTTTTTGCTATCGTTTTGAGGATAGTAGAAGCTGTGGTTAGGCTTGCTTGATCGGCGGCTGCAACCTTCAACTCCAAGTTAGCAAGCGAGACTTCTGATGTTAGGATTGGATTATATGCCAAACCAAAATCCTGTCCTACCTTGAGCCCCGACGTATTTTCCAAAGTCTCTTTAACAGTGCCTTCGGTAAAACCGATGCCTGCTGTGCCGCCATAAATAACCAGTGAGCCTTTTTGAAGTGCTGCACCAACCTGTTTGCACGCACTAACAACATGTGAATAATCAGTTTTCTTCTGTGCGTCAACTTTTGCCCCAATCGCTATGATAATAACGTCGCTTTGAGAAATAGCTTTTTTTCGCTCGTCACTAACGCTTATTTTTCCTGAGTTAATGTTGATTTTGAGTTTAGCTTCTACCTGTGATTGAGACCGTGGAGTTTTTCCTTTTGCTACCTTTTTTATAACAGTTGGGTCAGCGTCGGTGCAGATAACGTTAAAGCCTGCTTCAGCAAAAGCGTTAGCGTAGAGGATTCCTTTTTGCCCGCATCCTATAACGCTCACAGTGAATTTTGAGCGTTTTTCACTGGTGTCTAGTTCTTCCGGTTTCAGGTTTAGGACTGCGGGCATCGGCTGATTTTCTCCAGACCATAATTTTTGGATCGGCTATATTGTTGCCAATATTTTTTCAAGCCGAGAACTGTAGTCTTCAACTAGTTTTAATGCTTTTTCTTGGTTTTTAGCTTCAGCATACAACCTGAAAACTGGTTCTGTTCCGCTTGGACGAATCAGAATAGCGCTTGCGTCACTAAACCAAATTTTGACTCCGTCAATGGTGCTTATGTTTTCGCCTTTAACCTGTTCAATGATTTTTTGTAGTAACTGCTCTTTTTTGTTGTCTGAACACTCGATTTTTCCTTTTTCTATGAAGTACTGTGGTTGCTCGGCAACAAGTTCAGCCAGTGATTTTCCTGTTTGAGCCATGATGTTTAGGAGCAATACGGTCGTCATTGCCCCGTCACGGACCGCTTGATGTGGGCCATAGAATACCCCTCCGTTCTCTTCACCACCAAGATTAGCATTTTCTTCCTTCATTTTTTGAGAGACAGTTACGCTTCCAACCTTTGTCCAAATTAGTTCGCCTTTGTAGGTTTCTGCTGTATCTTTGATAAGGGTAGATGAGCTCACAGGTGTGATTATTTTTGCGCCTGGATTCTTGAGTAAGTACTGTTTTATAATAATCGCGAAGGTTTTGTCTCCCCAGTAAATCTGTCCGTTTGCATCGACAAAGATTGAGCGGTCAGCGTCCCCATCGAATGCAACGCCCATATCAGCCTTAATTGCTTTCACAGTTGAAGCCAAATCACCCAAGCTCTCTGGACGCGGCTCCGGCATTCTTCCAGGGAATGTACCATCGATGTTGGCGTTTATGCTCGTAATTTTGCACCCGAGTTCTCTTAACAACGGTGGGGCAGTTAATCCACCAACGCTGTTTGCAGCATCAACCACGACGTGGAAATGAGCATTTGCAATTTTCGTTTTATCAACGTGTTTTTTAATAGCTTGAATGTATTCATCATTGATTCCGGGCAATTCACGTTTCGCGCCCAGTTTGTCCCATGGAGCAAAGACTATTTTGTTGTCAAAGTAAATGTTCTCTATTTCAACCTCTTGTTCGTGTGAGGTTTCGATTCCGTCACTCCAAATGACTTTGATGCCGTTGTATTCTGGAGGGTTGTGAGAAGCGGTGATTATTACTCCTCCGTCCATCTTATGATTTTTAACTGCAAACTGCAAGGAGGGTGTGGGCGCCATTCCAGCGAAGAATACGTTACATCCAGTGGCTGTAAGTCCAGAAATTACTGCTTTAGCAAACATAGGACCGCTGGTCCTAGCATCGTATCCTAAAAGCAAATTCTTCTCTTTTCCAAAAAAAGTTCCTATTGAGGATCCAACTTTTATTGCTATTTCAGGTGTTAATTCTATGTTAACTAGACCTCGGATACCGTTTGTTCCAAAAAGTTTTCGTGCACTCATGTAAATTCAACTCAGTAGCTAAGTAACAGTCGAGTCTAGGTTTTAAAATGTTTCAGTAACTTCCTTTGCGGGGCAAACCACTTGGGCATCATGCATGTGAACGCTGTCTTTAACCTTGGCGTGATCCCCTACAATACAGCCCTTTGAAAGCCTAACACCTTTACCTATTCTTGCTCCTTCGCCGACGATTGCTCCATTAAGTATAGCTCCATCAGCAATGTGTGCTTCTGGAAAGATGACTGAATTGGAGATCTGAACGTTTTCACCAACTCTGACGTTCTTTCCTAGAATGGCATATGGGCCGATGACGGATTTTTCGCCAACTAAAACTCCAACATCTATAGCAACGGGACTTTGCACGAATGGTTCCGAGTTCTCTTCGTTTACCTTTTCTTGCGAGAGATTCGAGAACTATTCTATTTGCCTCCAGATATTCTTGAGGTTTTCCAATATCTATCCACAAACCATCGATGCAGTGACCGCAAAGTTTGCCTTCCTCAGCTAGTTTGGGAAAGACTTCTCGCTCGATAGAAACTGGTCTTCCTTCAGGAATGTATGCGAACACTTCTGGATCAAGAACGTAGGCACCAGCGTTTATGAGATTGCTGGGTGCCTGACCTTTAGGTGGTTTCTCCACAAATCTTTTGATTGCATTTCCTTTTAGATCTGCTACACCAAAACTGCATGGGTCATCGACTTTGCAGAGGGCAATCGTGGCTAATGCGCCGGATTTTTTGTGCGCTTCAAGAAGTTCCCGATATTTTATGTCAGCGTATATGTCGCCGTTCAACATTATGAATGGTTCATCATGACCTAACAGTTTCTCGGCTTTCTTGACTGGACCGCCTGTTCCCAAGGGCATTTTAGGAGGGTCAACAGAGAACCGAACCCTCAAGCCGCATTTTGAAGGTTTATGCTGTCGGATATAGAACCGGGTAAGTGCGTTAACTGCGAGGATGGCTTCGTCTACTCCACCTTCGGCTAATCGTTCAAAAATCCACTGCAATAACGGTTTGTTAACTATTGGAAAGAGGGTTTTGGGTCTAGAACAACTTAAGGGACGAAGCCTTGTGGCAAAGCCGCCTGCTAAGATCAACGCTTTCAAAGAGTCACCTTGAATTGCATTAACCTATTGACATGTTTTAATATAAACAATTATGGACCTGAAGCCAAAATTTTTGCCTGTCGAGATCCATTGAGACCACCCTACTTTTGGAGAGAAGGTCGAATGCCGATATTTGAGTCGAATGCATGTAGAAACTCTTAGTTATTCCCACTCTATGGTAGCAGGCGGCTTATGAGTGATATCGTAAACTACCCTGGTAACTTGAGGAATCTCATTTGTAATTCGTGTGGAAATCTTTTCAAGAACCAAGTATGGTATCTTTGCGAAGCTCGCAGTCATGGCTTCCCGGCTCTCCATCGCTCGCACCGCAACAACGTAACCGTAGGCCCTTGCATCACCCTTAACTCCCGTGGCTTTAGTATCGGTTAGAACTGCAAAATACTGCCAAAGGTTCTCTGTAAGATTGTTCTTCTCAATCTCTTCGCGAACAATCTTATCAGCTTTCTTTGCGATTGTAACCTTTTCCTCGGTTAAGTCACCGATTATACGAACTGCCAAACCGGGTCCAGGAAACGGTTGGCGATTCACGATTTCTTTAGGCAAATCAAGCATTCGAGCAACTTTACGCACTTCATCTTTGTACAAGTCTCGGAGTGGTTCCAAGATTTTTTTGAACTTGATCTTCTCTGGCAATCCTGCAACGTTGTGGTGGCTTTTTATTTTGTCCGAGTTTTTCCTGAATCCAGATTCTATCCTGTCAGGGTAGATGGTCCCTTGGATCAAATATTCGGC
Source organism: Candidatus Bathyarchaeota archaeon (assembly GCA_963835475.1). Taxonomy (GTDB): domain Archaea; phylum Thermoproteota; class Bathyarchaeia; order Bathyarchaeales; family Bathycorpusculaceae; genus Bathycorpusculum. The sequence continues at coordinate 283,579 of CAWIFU010000013.1, read as the reverse complement.
TCCTGATTCATTGGCAATTTCTTCAAAAACCCTGATAAATTCTTCCCCGATTACTTTGCGTTTAGTCTCAGGTTCGACAACACCTTTTAGCTTCTTCATAAATCGATCTTGCACGTTTGCCACTATGAATTTTATGGGGTATTTTTGGAATGCTTCGCGTATTTGCTCAGGTTCGCCTTCTCGCATAAATCCATGGTCAACAAAAACTGCTGTCAACTTATCTCCTAAGGCCTGGGCTGCGAGTGCTGTTGCGACGCTTGAATCGATGCCCCCGCTTAAGCCGATTATGGCTGTTGCATTTCCTGTTTCTGTTTGAAGCTCTCTTCACCATTTTTCCTATGAGATCTTCCATCTGCCAATTAGCTTGGCACTTGCAGACTTGAAAGATGAAATTCTGGAGCATGCGCATGCCATTTTCGGTATGGATTACTTCTGGGTGCCATTGAAGACCATAGATTGGTTTTGTTTTGTGTCTAAAGGCTGCAACAGGGCAGTTTTCGGTGTGAGCTAAAGCTTCAAACTCTGGCGGTGGTGAGAAAACCGTGTCGCCGTGGCTCATCCAAACTTGTTCGCTCTCGCTCAAGCCTTCCAATACGCCCACTGGCTTGTCGATGGCGACTTGGGCTATGCCGTATTCTTTGCAGGCTGCAGGTTCAACCTTGCTTCCGGTTATTTGCGCTAAAAGCTGGTGTCCATAGCATAAGCCCAGAATTGGCAGGTCTACCTCTAAGATTCGCGGATGAAGTCTGGGCGCGTTTGCATCATAAACGCTTGAGGGTCCACCGGAAAATATTAAGCCTTTAACATTAAATTTTTCATTTAGAGCTTTCACTTCTTCGGGTGAGATGTCGTGTGGTACAATTTCTGAATAGACACCTTGTTCTCTGATTCTTCTTCCGATGAGATGGCAGTATTGTCCGCCAAAGTCAAGAACAAGTATGGTGTCGTATTTTGATTGCATTGTGATGGCTCAGAACTATTGGGGTTTAGGCTCTAATTTAAGATTACTATATATTTTTTTATAAAGGCAAGCTTAATTATGGCTTTGCCAGTTGATTTTGCAACCATTGTAATGCTGAAAAAACTAAACTTTTATTAGCTTAATCATATGATTATCAAATGGCTGTTCCAAAAATAAGGGTTAAATTGAAAGAACGTGCAGGGTCTGAAGGTTATGGAATTGAATGAAACCGACGTAAAAATTCTAAAAGGTCTGTTGGAAGATGCGAGGTTCTCTAGTAGGCAAATCGCTAAGAATGTTGGCGTTTCAGTAGGCACCGTCTTGTCTAGAATAAAAAAGATGGAAGACGATGGATTAATCAAAGGATACTCAGTTATTTTGGATCATGAAAGACTTGGCTATCAGTTGACCGTAGTCACAGAAATCACAGTCTCTAAAGGCCGACTTGTAGAAACAGAGAATGAAATCGCCAAAATTCCCAATGTTTGCGGAGTTTATGACGTTACAGGCTTGACCGACGCCATAATAGTCGCTAAATTCAAAAGTCGAGAAGATCTTGGCGCATTCACAAAGAAACTTCTATCACTGCCGTATATTGAACGAACAAATACTCATGTCGTCTTAACTACGGTAAAAGAAAACTTCCGTCTTCTTTAATTTTCTATTTTTAAAATTTCTTGGAAAATAGATAAAGTAAAGTTAGGTTTTTACTTTTTCTGTGTGATGATTTTCCATCTTGTACTTTTGTTCGGGTTGAGCGATGGTGATTTTTGTTCCAGAAGCTACAGGACCAGTAATCCAAACGTTTCCGCCAATGACTACGTTGTCACCAATCACGGTTTCCGCCCCAAGCAAAGTTGCGCCAGAGTAAATTACGACGTTGTTTCCTACGGTTGGGTGGCGTTTGCGTCCTTTGATAATGTTGCCCTTCTCGTCTTTAGGGAAGCTTAGTGCGCCTAATGTTACGCCTTGGTAGAGTTTGACGTTGTCTCCTATTTCTGCGGTTTCGCCGATTACGACGCCTGTACCGTGGTCGATGAAGAAGTTTTTGCCAATTTTGGCGCCTGGGTGAATGTCTATGCCTGTTAGAGAGTGCAGGTGTTCACTCATGATTCTTGGAATTAAAGGTACTCCGCTTAAGTACAGTTCATGCGCTAGTCTGTAGGTGGTAATGGCTAATACGCAGGGGTAGCTTAGGATGACTTCTTCAGTACTCACTGCCGCTGGGTCACCACTATATGCAGCTTGAATGTCTCCGCTGAGCATTGAGCGAATTTCTGGTAATTTTTCGAGAAGCTCTTTGACGACCACGTGAGCACGTTTTTGGCAAACATCCTGTGGGCACTCACTGATTTTTCTGCAAATATATTTGAGGCTTCTTTCAACTTCATCAGTGAGTCGAGTGGAAACTGATGTTAAGGTGGTGCCCAAATGATATTTTATGTTGGCTTTAGTGATTTCGGAATCGCCTAGATAGCCTGGAAAAAGAACTGTGAATAAGTCTTCCAGAACTTCGATAACTACTTTTTTCGAAGGTAAGTCTCGCCCTTCAAGATGGTCCATGCCTCCGAACTTCTGGTAACTAGCCATGATTTCATCTACAAGTTTTGGCACTCGTGTTTCAATCCAGTCTTGATCCACTTTTTCATGGTTATGCATGAGAGTGGCTAGCATTCTGTCTGGGTTCCAGCAGTCGTTCATCAAGTTCTTGTCTTTGCATTCTTGGCATTCTTTGGGTAGAGGTTGGTTTGGAGTTGTAGTCATTTTGTTTCCCTTTTCTTCAAATGTGTGGAAGGGAGGATATAAGAAAAGCGTCTTTTTGACGCAGTTTATATGTTTGGTGTTGCGTTTGCAGCTGGCTCTTGGAATAGCACAGTGCTTAGATAGCGTTCGCCTGTATCTGGGAGAATAACCACGATGAGTTTGCCCTTGTTTTCGGGTCGTTTAGCAATTTCTATGGCCGCATATGCTGCCGCTCCAGAAGATATTCCAACGAGTAAGCCTTCTTTTTGGGCTAATTGGCGTGCGGTTTGAATCGCTTGGTCATCGGTGACTTTGAAAATTTCATCAACCAAGTCAAGTTTTAGTACGTCTGGTTTGAAGCCTGCCCCTATTCCTTGAATTTTGTGTGGTCCCTTCTGCCCCCCACTTAGAACTGGCGAAGCTGCCGGTTCAACGGCTACAGCTTTGAAGTCTGGTTTTTGGGGCTTGATGAATTGGGCTATTCCTGTTATTGTTCCACCGGTGCCTACACCTGCCACTACAATGTCTACTTTGCCTTCGGTGTCTTCCCAGATTTCTGGCCCTGTAGTTTCTCTGTGCACTTTGGGGTTAGCTAGATTTTTGAATTGTTGGGGCATGAAGCTATTGGGAGAGTTTGCCGTGAGTTCTTCCGCTTTTTTGATGGCGCCCCCCATGCCTTCTGGTCCCGGAGTAAGAATCAGCTGTGCACCATAAGCTTTGAGTAGGTTACGACGCTCTACGCTCATAGTTTCTGGCATTGTAAGTACGAGTTTGTAGCCTTTTACAGCCGCCACCATAGCTAAACCTATGCCTGTGTTGCCACTTGTGGGTTCGACCAGGGTTGCGCCAGGTTTGATTATGCCTTGTTTTTCTGCTTCCACTATCATGCTTAGACAAATGCGGTCTTTGACACTGCCGCCCGGATTTCGAGCTTCTAGTTTAGCGACAACGGTGGCATTTGTTCCTTGCGTTAGTTTGTTTATTTGGACTAAGGGTGTTTTTCCGATTGTTTCTAAAACGTTTTTATAGATTTTCATGTTAACACCTGAATGTTATAACGGTGTTATGGGAGGTTCTGATATAAACATTATCGCAACCGACCACACATAACTCCATGAAATCAATAACACAATTAAACCTAAAACAATTGCGCTTAAACATAAAGTAAAGCCTTTAAATGTGCCCTGTTTCTATATTTCCGCAACACAACGCGGAGGTCGCCCAGCATGGCCAAAGGCGTAGGACTGAGGCTCCTATCCCGCAGGGGTTCGTGGGTTCAAATCCCACCCTCCGCACCAACAGAACTTTTAGAAAAATTAATTGGTTGGAATGTGTTAGAAGTATTGTGATGAATATGCCTGTTGTTCAAGTTACTGTTTGGTCTGGAATAAGTTTGGAGAACAAGAAAAAAATGGTTGAAGGAATAACGAAAGTATTAGAAAACATAGGCATCCCGAGCCAAGCTACAACAATTATAATCTCAGAAGTACCCAAAGAAAATTGGGCTTCAGCTGGAAAACTTCACTCAGAAACATTCCAAAAGTAGGACAGTTGTAATCGAAAAATGTTTATCGTTTTTGTTCAATCAGTTTTTCATCAAAAAAACCCTTTGGATAAGTAACGGTTAAAAGCTAATGATGCACAATGTTACTTTAACACCAAGAAGGTTTGGTATTAATGTCTGTTAAAACTCAACAGAGAAAATTCGTTTCAGTTGACCCAGGCAAATGCATTGGATGCGGAATCTGCGAATATGCTTGTACCGTCGAGAAGGGTGAAGGCATTTGGAACCCGATTCGTTCAAGAATCCGAGTTGTCCGCATGGCGCCTGTCTTTAATTTTGCCTTAACCTGTCGAGGATGCAACGATGCCAAGTGTGTTAAAGCATGTCCTGAGCGAGCTCTTAGTCAAGCAGAAAGCACAGGCTTACTAATTATTGACGAAACTAGATGCAAAGGCTGCGATTGGTGTGTTCAAGCATGCGACCATGGAGGAATTACAATCCATGCTGATACAGGAAAAGCCATTGCCTGTAACCTTTGTGAAGGCGAACCAAAATGTGTCGACGCATGTCCAGAGGAAGCCTTAGAGATAGTTGAATCAGATGAGGCTGCAGAAAAACGTTTCAACGACGCCCTTGCAAACCTCCCAGCACAAACAGAAAAATTAACTGCATATGTAAAGAGCAAAGATTGGAAACCACTCTTAGCAACCGCAGAAAAACGATCCGAAAAAATCACAGACAAGTTGCAGAAACTAAACAAGAAAGCATTAGCCAAGAAACAAAAATAAAGCTCTTCTTTTTCCTTTACAAGTTTTCTTCATATCCCTTCAGAAGACTGTCTATATCTAAGCCAACCTTCTCGCCTACGTAACCGCCTTCCAGAACAAAGAAGGAGGGTCTTTTTAGTCGGGCAACTCTTTTGCCAATTTCAAAATAATCTCGTTCAACTAAACCTAAAGTTGCTAAATCACCAAGATGAGTATCGAAACCCGCAGATACCGCAACCGCTTCAAGTTTGGTCAAATCAACCATACCTAACGCTTTGTCAAGGGTTTCTAAGTACCTTTTCCCGCCAAAATCACCTGGCAACGCAAAGTTTATGCAGTTACCTTCCGTAAAATCTCCTGTTCCAGGATAGTTGGGCGATTGATGAAGTGATAAGTAAATCACTTTTTTGTCACCTTGAAAAATCTCCTGCGTTCCATTTCCATGGTGACCATCTATGTCTAAGATTAATGTCCGTTTTCCTGATTCTTTAACAGCTATTGCGATGTTATTTAGGTAGCAGAATCCACGTGTATAAACTCCCAGTGCAGCCCCATTTCTTCCGACGTGATGTCCTGGCGGACGCATTAGAGAAAATCCATTAATCTTACTGGCCAAGAGAGCTCCGCCAACGGAGAGTCTCGCAAACTCGTAGATGTTAGCGTATGCGGGCGTGTCTGAATCCTCAACCAACCCCTTTTTTACGTTAAAGAGGTAATCTGCATCGTGAACAGACAAAAGTTCTTCATCGCAAGCTGGGGAAGGCTCCACGAACTCATAGCCCTTCGCTTTCAGAATTTCATGAGAGGCTTTTACTCGTTGGGGACCTTCAACGTGCCATGTGCCATAGCCTAAACATTTTTCTGAGTAGACTATTTTTGTTTTCATCGCTACCTGCATCCATTAGACACATAAGTACGCTTTCACATTTTAAAAACGTAACTGCCAGAGTTATTACTAAGGAATGAAATCGGAGAAAGTGCTTATGGTCTCACAGAATCCATTTGACCAATTTCGCCAAGAATGCCAAATCACACTAGCAAATGCCCTAAACAGAGCCCTGCCAGAAATCAAACAACCCACAATTACACTTAACAAAACACCCAACATCGAATACGGGCAATTAGCGTCATCACTTTGCTTTGAGTTGGCTAAGAAACTCAACATGAAACCTCTCGCTTTAGCAGAAAAACTTGTCGCAGCCTTTGACAAATCCACCTTTAATCTTATCGAGAAAGTTGCACCTGCAGGAGTAGGATACATTAATTTCCATGTCAACTTTGCTAAATTCTCCGCTTTAACTCTAGAATCGGTTAAGAGCCTTAGGATTCGAATATGGCTTTGTCAAGACTGACAAGCCCAAAAAAATCATCGTTGAGCATACCAGTGTTAATCCTTTGCATCCTATTCATATTGGACAAGCTAGAAACCCCATGTTGGGTGACGCTTTAGCCCGGATTCTGCAGTACAGAGGACATGAAGTCTCACGCCATTACTACATCGACGACGTTGGACGTCAATCGTCAGTTGTCGCGTATGGCTATGCAAAGTTGGGTAGACCAAAACCCACCGAGAAAGCAGACCTTTTCGTGGGCAAAATTTACACAGTAACCAGCTGCATAGTTGAAATTAACCGCCAGAAAAAAGCCCGCGAACTCGCCATCGCAGCCAAATCTACTGATGACCTAGTCAAGGCGAATAAAGAAATCGACGAATGGATGTCCATCGCAGCTGAACTCAAAGAAAAATATCCCGTGCTCTTTGAGGCTTTGACAGCAAGAATTGGTTTAGATGAAAATCCAGAGGAAGAAATTAAAATTCTAAACTGCGCTTACGAGAACGGCGAACCCAACGCTAAACAACTCGTCCGCGAAGTCAGTGATTTGTGCCTTGAAGGTTTCAGGGAAACCATGAAGCGAGTAGGCGTCACGTATGATTCGTGGGATTGGGAAAGCGATTTTGTATGGAGTACCCAGGTTACTGACGTTTTGGCGAGGCTTAAGGCTTCTCCGTTTGTGTATACTGAGAAGGGTGTGTTGGAGTTTGACGCAGAAAAAGTCGTGCAGGTCCATGGTTTGAAGGCCAAGTTGGGTTTAAGTCAGAATAACGAGGTTCCGCCATTGACGCTTGGACGCGCCGATGGCACCACACTCTACACCACCAGAGACATCGCCTATACGCTTTGGAAGTTTAAGCAAGCCCAAAAAGTAATAAACGTAATCGGTATGGAGCAGTCGCTGGCTCAATTGCATCTAAAAATTGCTCTCTACGCAATGGGTTACAATGAATATGCTGAGAATCTGGTGCATTTCGCCTACAACTTAGTTACTTTACCAGGTTACAAGATGAGTAGCAGAAGAGGGCACTACATTACATTTGACGACGTTTTAAGCGAAGCCGTCCAACGGGCGTACGAAGAAGTTTCGAAACGCTCCCCACATGCTATCCGAGGAGGAGAAACATAAAATTGCCGACTTTGTCGGATTAGGTGCAGTACGATATGCGCTTGTGGATGTGGATCCTTCAAAACCAGTTATGTTCACTTGGGAACGAGTCTTGAACTTCGAGACCAATAGTGCACCCTACGTTCAATATACTCACGCAAGAGCCTGCAGCATCCTGCGAAAAGCCGCGCGTGAACCAGAAAAACCAGTATATGAACTGCTGACTGAGAAGCTTGAGCGCGAACTTATCTTAAACCTAGCCGGTTTCCCAGATATGTTCATAGAAGCAACAGAATACTATAAACCCAACATGATAGCCGATTACACCAACGCCTTAGCCGACAAATTCAACACATTCTACAACGCATATCCAGTCATAAAGGCTGATTCGCAAGAACTCAGCGATGCACGTATAGCCCTAACCCAAGCCATAAAAACCGTAATGCACAACGCTCTGAACCTAATTGGTGTGGTTGCGCCAGAAAAAATGTAGTCACGTTTCCTTTCTTTTCAACTGTTAATGGCTCAAAAAAGCGCCAATACCGGACCCACCTTAGTTCCTGCAATGAGTTCCTATTATGATCCAAATATGTTAGTGATAGCAGTAAAGAATTTGTTTTCTTTTGTTTTCGGTAGCTTCTTTAGACATAACGTTGTCTAAAATTAAAGAGACATTAATCATGGGCAAGTTATGGATAATAACCAAAAAAATCTTTAGCGTCTCACTTGTTTTCAATGCACTATTAACCATTGGCTGCATCGTTGGCATCTTAGGAGGCTTCTACTGGTACTACCATGACTGGCATCCCTTCGCGCCCTACCTCCTCAGCGGCAACCTCTTGTGGGTGGCAATTGCGGCAGCCGTTATCAACATCTTCCCCAGCGCAGGACTCGGGCGCTCCCTACACACAGGTAGGTTCCTGTTCCACCACTACTTCTACGGCATCATCGTCCTAGTCTTCTCAGCCATCTACGTCGCCTTCTTTACGCCAGTAAACCTGCTAACTATATTTTTGGTCAACGACACTAGCGTTCAAGTTAACATCGGGCGATTCTTCCTCTTAGGCGGCTTAACATTGCTCTTAGATGATCTGCCAGACGTGTCAGAACGGCTTGAGTCATCACTGAACTGGTTGAAATCGAAGGTTGGGCAAGGAGGACAAGTCATGTCTGTTGCGCATGCGGTATGTGGAGTTGTTTCTTTCTACCTATTCGCAGGCATAGCATTTTCCGTCTACAACACTCCTCAGTTTGTCACAGTCGCAAACGTGATGCTAATCGGTACATTATTCATCACGAGTGTAACCTCTTTCATTTTTGTTAGAAGAAGGGTATGGCTGAAGATTGCCAATTAAAGGATTAGTCCGTTACCCTTTACATAATTATTAGTCTTTCTTGCAATAACAAATTTCATATACAAGCCTAATAATCTAAAACGAGGTGCATACTAATGAGTAATGATTCATATTTTAAGAAGAAACTTGAACCAATCAAAGTTTCCAAACAAAAGAGCATTTCCCAACTTCTAAGCGAAATGGGCAAAACCGCGTACCAGGGCCGCAAACTAGGCGAAGCAGTTGATGTTTGGGAAAACATGATTAAATCAAAAGATACAGTTATTGCAATGGGCTTTGCTGGCTCCATGAGCACGGCAGGGCAATGGACAATTATTAATTGGCTCATCGAAAATCGCTTTATTGACGTGTTGGTTTCCACTGGTGCGAACGTTAGCGAAGATATCGTTGACGCCATGGGCTTAGGTTACTATCAAGGCAGCCACATGGTTGACGATGCACAGCTTCTCAACGACGATGTCAACCGGTACTACGACGTCTATGGCAAAGAAACGGACTACCGCAAGATGGAAGAAGTTGTCACCGATTTTGTCATGACCTGCAAACAAGACTACAACTACACTTCAGCAGAATTCCTCTACCTTTTAGGCAAATATTTGGGTAAGAAAAACATACCCGCCATCTCCGCGGTTGCGGCGGCCAACGGCGTTCCAATCTTCAGCCCAGCCATGGTTGATAGCGCCTACGGCGAAACATTCCTCTTGGCAAAGAACCAGGGGCACAACGTGCACATTGACAGCGTCAAAGAATTCGACCAGTTCGTCAGCATAGGCACCAAAACCAAGGAAGTCGGTGTCGTCTACATCGGCGGTGGCGTCCCCAAAGACCTAACCCAACTCATAGCCATATCCGTCTCACCAATGACTGAGGACAAAGGTGTAGCAGGCAGAAAAGGCGGCTTACGCAAGAGCTTACAAGAATACTACTACCCGCACAAATACGCCATCCAAATCACCACGGACTCTCCCCAATGGGGCGGCTTAAGCGGTTGTACACTCGAAGAGGCAATTAGCTGGGGTAAGATCAATAGCCAAACCGGAACCCGAGCAGTATGCTATTGTGATGCAACTATTGCTTTGCCACTCATTTGCCATGCACTCGCTGAGCGTGTACCAGAAAAACGCAAGGGGCCAGACATGAGCTGGCTATTCCAAGGCGTACAATAAACGCCAAAATTTTTTACTTTTTCTTCTTGTTTAATCTTGATATTAGCGAGCTTGTCATTATCGGCATAATCACTGTTGCGTCGCCTTCTATCATGATGCGTTTGGCTTTTTCGTTGATTTTTCCCCATGAAACTGCTTCGCGGGGGCGTGCGCCGCTGAGGCTTCCGTCCCACTCGTCTGCAGTGGTTATGTAGACGACGTAGTCTAAGCCATCTTTGAATTGGTTCCACCAGATTGTGTGATGTTTGCTAATGCCGCCACCGACGATGAGGGCGCCGCTTTTTTTGGCGTCAAAAACGATGTTGTTGAGATCCCCTTCATCTTTAAGCAAGTTAACTCTGAAATCCTTATGGTCTTGGCTGAAAAACCAAAGTTGGTAACCCACTGAGCCATCTGTTATACCCGGTACAAAGATTGGGATGTCGTTTTTGGCTGCCCAATAAAGAATCGAGCTTTCATTGCAACAGCGCAAACCAATTTCTCTGCAAAGTTCGCTGGTTGAAAGTTCCCTTTTGCCTTCCTTGTACAACTCTTCAAGTAGCCCTATGATTTTCTTCTCAATAATTATGCCGTAACTGTCGTTCGGGACAAGCACGTTTCCAAGTCGGTTTACGCCCTCTTGGTGAAGTTTTGAATCGTTCATAATGAAGCTGCCCTTGTAATAATCTTTGAAGCAACGCGCTATGTCATGGTCCAATGTTCCACAGGTTGTAATTATTACGTCCACGAGTTTGCGTTTGACCAATTCACAGATTACGCCACGTGTGCCCGTTGCCACAATGTCTGCAGTGAACGAGAGAAACTTTACGCAGCCTTTTTCCTTAACCATAGCTTCTATTATGTTAACACCCGTAGCTAGCTTGCCCGCGGTGAAACCCCAAGCCGCATCCATCTGTAAAACAAGCTCATCAACAGTCAAGTCTTTAGTAAAATCGTAATCTTTCACTGGAACTTTATGTGAAGAATCTTTGTGCATTCTATTTTCTCCTAATCAAGTTGATTACTAAAAAGAGAATAAATAGGTGTCGAAAAGCTTTCAAGCTATTCAGCTAAGTAGGCAATGATGCGTTTGTAGATGTCTTTGTCGTTGGAGTCTTCGTATCCAGCGTAGATGCTTGGGTTGTCGTTGACTTCCACAACTACGTAGTCACCGTTGACTTCTTTGATGTCCACACCATAGAGTCCCTTACCGACAACGCTGCACGCCTTCAACGCGACTTCCCTGAGCCTGGAAGGCATATCACTTTTATTTGAACTTACAGTTCTTCCCCAAATCACCGTTGGTTTTCCTCGGAGTTTGGCTCCATGTTTCCATTTGCCCTTAGGAATCATGTATTTGCAAACGTATAGAACGTCATTATTCAGAACGCCGACTCTCCAATCGAATGCTGTTGGGGTGAATTTCTGAATTGCTAAAACATCAGATTTTTTGAAGAAGCGTTTTGCAACCTCACGGAAACTGGTTTCGCAAGCAGCTTTTTCTACGTAGCGCGAGAAACTTGTGTAAGGGGCTTTTATTACAACTGGTTTGCCGAGTTCGTCGAAGATTTCTGTGATTTTTTTGTGGTGCAAGTCGTCTTTGCTAAGGAAAACGGTGGGGATGCGGGGGACGTTGTATTTTTCGAATAGCGCGTATTGATGAATTTTATTCCCGCAAATGGTGATGGATTCTGGGTCATCGATGACTTTTAGGCCAAGTTCCCAAGCGGTTTTGGAAACAATGTATGATGTGAATAATGGGTCTGTGGTTGCCCGAATGAATACGGCGTCGTAGTTGGGTATGTCTTCGATGTTTTCGCGGAAAAGGAAACTGAATTCTTGCCCAGATTGTTCTGCAGCTTGCTTGAAGTTGTGAAGGGCGGCTTCCTCTCGGGGGTCAGTAAAATTATATTTTTCAACAAAGCATGCAATTTTAGACACTGATGTGTTCACCCTGCTGAGAAATCAGCATAATCTCCTTGGAGATTAACTCTAAATCACTCTTTGACAGGTTGTTTTCTTTCAATGGTTCAAGACCACACAGGAATGCTTTTCCCTCTGCTTTTTGAACGTGTACTTTACAGATTGGGATTCTGAAGAGTTCATAAACCTTTTCTAAGATAGCGCTAATTTGTTCATCCTCAACTTGGCATTTTCCAAAGAACGATTTGACTGTAGACATTTCTCCCATGAGCGGTTGGGCACAAACAGTAAATTTATAATTCATTCCTAAACTCTTCAACGCCCGATACAGCGCGCTCTTGTTTTTGGCAACTTGATAGCCCTCATAGATGAAAGGGTTAACCGCAAAGACAACCACTGGGAGTTTGATTTCAGTCATTATTTTCTTAACAGAATCAGTAACTAGAAATGGCAGAGTGGGAATTTTTGCTCTTTCTGCCCGCAACAAAAGGATGGGGGTTCGACTTGCATCAATAATGTTTTCACAAGAAGGAATAACCGAATTTCCCAAAACTTCCGCGTGCAAGGACACGTAGTAGCCTGTTTTTAGGTAGCGGTAGTCGTTGTTGATGTTGATGGTTGTCTCTTTTATCGATGATTCAAGAAACTGTGAAGGATTTAGCGTTTTTAAATCATCTTTAAGGTCGATGTTAGAGACGACCAACACTTCATGTGACACCAGTAATTGGAAGGCGTTATTCGTGCAGTTATATTTAAAATTAACTATACGATAAATTAGCATCTTAAGTTAACGCTAAATCAAAAAAGAGGCTAAAATGACGTATAAACCGCTAGAAGTCTTCGGACCAGAGCACGAATACTCACTGGTAGACAAAGACCTAAACGTATTGCCGATTAGCGACAAAATCATCAAAGATTATTGCGGAAAAACTGTAAATTTCATCGAGTTGCCCCATTTTACTTTTGGAAAAGAGATGCAACTCCATGTAATGGAAATAAAAGCCAATCAACCATTCAAAACGGCCACTGAATTTGAAGAGACCATGCAAAATGCCGTCGCGTCATTAAATCAAATAGTTCAGAAACATGGTGCCCTGTTGCTGGGAACTGGGATGCACCCGCTCCTCAGACTACACGATACTGCCATCTGGCCTCACTACCACAGAAAAATCTACCAACAATACGGCAAAATATTTAACCTAAATCAACACGGGTGGCTCAACATTCAGAGTTTCCACTTAAATTTGCCTTTTGAAAAAGAATTCGACGCTATCCAAATCCACAACCAACTCGCCAACATCTGCGCTTACCTGCCCGCAATCACTGCTTCTTCACCAATCTTCGAATGCAAAAACGGAACAGATGTCGACAACCGCCTTCAATTTTACAAAGTAAACCAAAAAGAAGTTCCTTCAATTACAGGTGACGTTATCCCTGAATACGTATCTTCTTTGGGTCAATACAAACGAGATGTAATCGAGCGTTACTCAAAGGATTTAGAATTTGTCGATGCAGACAAGACGCTGTTGAATCGAGAATGGGTGAATTCAAGAGGCGTGATTTTTAGGTTTGACCGCTCAGCTATTGAAGTTCGTGTTATGGATGAGCAGGAATGTGTGAAGGCGGATGTGGCGCTAGCGTGTTTTGTGCGTTCTGCGCTTAGAGGTTTGATTGCTTCAAACGGTGAGCTTTTAGCCCATGACACTTTAGTCAAAGATTTTAATGCAATTATTAAGGATGGGTTGAACGCGGAAGTCTCAAATCCTCATGGGAAACGGGCAAGGCAGGTTTGTCAATATTACCTTAAAATAGCCTTTGAGTATGCGACCGAAGATGAAAAAAAGTACTTGTGGCTCGTAGAGAAGCGGATTATTGAAGGTAGCCTCTCAGATCTCATTTGGGCAAACGTTTCCAGACGCGCTCAAAAAACAGATTTCCATCAAGCCGTTGTAGATGTTTATTCAACGCTTATTAAGTGCCTCTCCGATAATCAAATCTACTCCTAAAAACCGGTGACACAAAGTGCCTGAGGATAACAAAGGAAAGACTTACTCATATGATGTCTGTAGCGATTGCAAAATCATTTGTTGTCAAGACGCCAAACCACCGTTAAGCGAAAGTCGCAAAAAAATACTAAAAGAATACATGGCAGAACACAAAATCAACATCGAAGCACCTTTTACAAGAGAAAGTTACGCGTATCCATCATTGGATGAAACGCTTCTTTGCATCTTTAACAGTAAAGAAACCAAAAGATGTATGGTGCACACCGTTAAGCCTGAAACATGCCGAGCAGGACCAATCACATTTGACATAAACTTTAGAACCAAAAAAGTTGAATACTTTCTGAAAAAATCAGAAATCTGCGCCTATGCAGGCGAGTTGTTCAAGAACAAATCCGCTTTCAATGATCATTTTGAAGTTGCCAAAAAAGAAATAATGAAACTCATCAAAGAGCTACCTGCCGATGAGTTGCGAGAACTTACAAAAATCGACGAACCCCAAACCTTCAAGGTCGGCGAAGACGAACTGCCACTTGAAGTGGTCAGAAAACTCGGCTTATAGAAAGCCTGCTTCCCGTAATTTTAGTGCAACACCAATATCGCCTTTAAAGTGCACTCTTCCCGTAAAGAAAGCTTTTTCTGGACTTATTTTTCTATTCATCATATCCAAAAAGTCGTTCTCATTCATCTTCAAAGTAACAGTAGGTGATGAGTGAGTTCCTTCGGTTACTTGGAGTTTTTGGTCTTTTATTATGACTATCCAGCTGCCTCCTTCGACCCCAGTGACGTTTATTTGCACAATAATGTCGATGCCTGCTGCTTTTTCTGGTTTAAACCTAAGCGGCAAGGTTTTTTCAAAGAAATCTTTGGGTGTTTGAGTCTCCATTATTTCAGCCTGTTGATTTTCAGCTATTTTATGCGGGTGAGTTATTGAATGTTTGGTTGTTGCTTTTATCTGAAGAGGTCTCTTTCTTTGGGTCTGGTTAGTGGGGTGGCTGATGCGTTCTCATCAGGTTGGTATTTGTATCCTCGGATAATTGCAGCGGGGATGCCTTCGTTGGCTTGACCTATTACGAGCTCTGCCGCTGAAGAGAGTTCGTCTGCGATGGCAGTTTGCTTAATTCTGAGCACGTATCCAAAGAGGTCCTTTTCACCCCTTCTGTCCCTTATAGGTTTGAATCCTGCTACTCCGACTGCCACATTAATTTCGCCTAACCTAAAAGGTCTGCCGTGAGTGTCAGAAACGATAACTGCCACATCAACGCCTGTTAAACGTTTAATTTCTTTCCTTATGTTTTCTGCTGAAGCGTTAGGGTTTTTTGGTAAGGGAACTACGTTTCTGTCTCCTGAAACGTTGGAACGGTCAACTCCAGCGTTGGCACAAATTATGCCACTGACAGTTTCTGTTATGATGCTGTTTTGGCCGACTCGAACGATGTCCTTGGTTTCCTGAAGGACAACCTCAACCAGTGCTGGATCTTTATTGGTTTTTTGCGCGATTTCTAATGCTCTATCAGAGGGTTTGACTTGATCTAGGTTGATTACGTTTCCTTCTGCCTTCGAAACGACTACGTGGGTTACAACTATGACGTCGTTTTGTTGGATTGGGTTGTTTTGTTTTTTTGCTGCTTCAACTATAAGTTTACCTATGTTGTCTCTTTCTTGTATTAGTGGTAAATTTTCTACGGCGAATACTTGAACAGGATTCACGCTTTTTGCCTCATCTTAGAGGTTGCTTATCAAGCGATAGAACTTAAGTTTATCTCGGAAAACTTTTGGAAGACAAAAAGGAAAAAAGAATTGAGATTGGAAACATTTGAAGACCCATAAGTAGGGTCAAATGGTTTACGTTTAGCTTCTGAATTTCTGCAGTTTCTGCAGCATCAGTTTGTCGCCTTCAGCGTCACCAGCGCATGTAGCGATGATGCCGTCGACTAATCCGACAAGTTTTGATGCTTTTTCTTCAACTGTTTCCATTGTTGCGGCTGTTGGCCATCCGATCATTTTGACTGTTTCAACGTTTTTGGCGGTTCCAACTAGGAAGTATGCGAACAGTGGCTTGTTGAGTTTCTTGCATTCAGCTGATACTGCTTTGAGAGCTTCGAATGAGTCATCAGTTAGCCTCATGAAATACACGAAGTCCCATGGCTCACGTACCCGTTCAAGAGTTTCTTCGATTGAGCGTCTTGCTGTTAGGAGGCAACCGAGTTTGAGGTTTTTGGTTTTGACTGAGTTGCGAATGAAGTCTCTTGCTTCCTCGGATGAGGGCAGCATCGTGATGGGTTGACCAAACTTTGGGTTGTCTCCCATGGTGACTGCTAAGCCGTCTAATCCGATGATGTCTGATGCTAGAGCTAAGCCTCCCACTTCAACTGGACCTTTGTACTTTAGAATGAAGATTGGGCAGACGTATTTTTCTGGGTACTTGTATTTGAGTAAGCAGCTTACTACTACACCGCTTGGCGCTGGATAACCTGCTGCACCGTCAGTTACGTTCCATCCATCGACTAAATCTTTGAGTTCATCTGCAAGCTTTAAGAATTTACGTGTTGGCACAAATTCATTTAGTATTTTCATGGAGAGTTCATCTCAGGTTAAAGAGGTGAGATGTTTGGGTTAAAAAGGCTTTTGCATTCGCACGATTTAGCTCTATAGTTTGATACTTTTTTTAATCGTAGCGTTAAATCAAGTTCTACTTGCGTTTCCTTGGTTCAGAAAAGCCTTTTTTGCTCGTTCCCGCTTGAACATGGCTAAACGGGCTATTTCTGCCTTATCAACCGGTTCCTTTACGGCTTTCAACTTTTCTACCAAATTCTTACCCACTTCTGAGCGTACGACGACAGTTGAGTAGCCTGCTTTGCTTCCAACTGAACCCACTGAAACATCTGCAAACTGGGAAGTAAAATCGTCGCAGAAGTCACAGGCTTTTTCCGCCGCAGAATCTAAGTCTTTTACTCTGCAACTATAATCTTTCCCATCAACCTGCAAGTTGAATCTGCCATCACGCACTTGAGTTTTCTCAGCTTTGTCTAAATCAACGCCTAAACGGCTCTTGATTTCCTCTTTTAGTTTCCTACGGTTGAACGCTTCAAAACAGAACAAACCGATAACGGTGATTTCGGTGTCGCCATTGAGGATTTGCTGAATTTTCCGCACAACTTTTGCCTGGCAGGGAGTGC
Source organism: Candidatus Bathyarchaeota archaeon (assembly GCA_963835475.1). Classification (GTDB taxonomy): domain Archaea; phylum Thermoproteota; class Bathyarchaeia; order Bathyarchaeales; family Bathycorpusculaceae; genus Bathycorpusculum. The sequence continues at coordinate 266,557 of CAWIFU010000013.1, read as the reverse complement.
AAACTATAGCTATGTGTTTTTTGCCTTGATTGACGAGTTCCCGAAGTTTCGCTACAACATTGACTTTAAGGTATTTAGTGCCCTTTGCCGCCGCCACCTCACTAACATTTTGCGCAACGACTGCTTCTGCATTGTAGCCTTCCATGCGTCGCACGACAACGGCTGCGTCAAACAACCCCTCTTCAAAGCCCCTTGAAAGTAGCGCGGTGACTGCACCTCCGTCTTGCCCCTCAAAAGCTGTTTTTGCTGAAAACATGTCGCAGTAGGTGCCTATGTCTTCGTTTCTGGTTCCTCTTAGAAATTGGCTTTCGATTTGAGCTTCCTCTTTTATCTTGAAGGTTCGGTATTTTTCAGTTTTGTCTGAGTCCATTGGATATTCAACCAATTTCTTCTGGATTTAGCTAAAGGTTTGGGGAAATAAAGCTTTAAACCAAAACAGCCAACAAGACTGCTGCCAAACATTGGTGTTCGTATGAATAAGAAGAAAGCACTTTCAACTAGAATCAAATATGCACACGACGACCAAAAAGCGCTCGATCAGGTCGAGGCATTATGGGAAGGCCTAAACCAATACATGGGCGAGCGTTCGACGTATTTCAAGCAACATTTTGCAGCAATGACATTCAAAAAAAGAAAAGCAGACTTGTTAAAGAAAACTGATAGCGGCATAATGCGAGTTGACCTAGCTATTGATCAATTAAACGGTGAAGTGATAGCTTATCTTGTGAGTAGTGTTAGTTCTGGAAAGATAGGTTGTGTTGAATCAGTTTTCGTTTCGGCTGCATATCGTGGCTTTGGTATCGGAGATAAACTCATGAGAACTGCGTTGGCTTGGATGGAGGAGAAGGGTGCCGTAGAAAAAGTCGTTGAAGTTACCGTGGGCAATGAGCAGGTGTATGGTTTCTATGGGCGTTACGGGTTTTTACCTAGACAAACCCTGCTTAAACAAGTAAAAAAAGCCTAACCCGTCTTTTTCAACTGCTCTTGCGCTATATCCGTCACCGCGGTAAACGACAACAGCAGCATCAAAAATGTGGTCCTCAAAACCTTTGACCAATAGCGCTGTAACCACCCCCCCGTCCTGTCCCTCAAACCTGCTTTTAGCCGAAAACATTTCACAGTAAACGCCGAGGTTTGGATCTTTTGAGCCCACCAGAAATTGCTGTTCAATTTTTGCTTCATCTTGGGCTTTGTAGGTTTGGTTTTTCTCTACTTGACTATCCGTCATATAAGAAGTTCAACCAATTTTTGCTTAGTTTAGGTTGGGGTTTTCGGGCAAATAAAGTTTTAAAGCTTCGCGGTTAAGTGATTTGATTTTGCGAGAATTAAGAAGGTTGATGGAGACTTGTTGACCTTGGGTCATTTTGTTTATATAATTTGATATACATTTTGATATACAGGGTGGTTTGTGTGGCTAAGATTTTCAAGGGGTTCAGGTTTGACGCCAAACTTTACCGAGACTTTCAGGCAATTGCCTCTGCAGGTGAGTATACTTCGACTGGCGCGTTTGAACGGTTTATGAGTGATTGTGTGGAGGGTGGTCTTTTGGTTTTTACTGAAAAGAACGTTGAAGGTTTTGAAGTTGAGGCTCGGGTTCTGGTAGATTGGTTGAGTAAGGGAAAGCGATTTTACCGTAACGAGAGTGGGGTGGAGGTGAATATTGCGGGGCAGTTGGTCGGGTTGTTGGTTAAAGTGCGTGATTCTGAGTTGCGGGGGGCAATGGAAAAGGTATTGAAAGAGTCAGTTACTGTGCAAGAATGAGATTTGTGTTGTTTATCTTGGGACCACAGCTAGGAATGGTTCTGGTTCGGCGTCTTTGGTTGCATAACATGCCAGCGCTAAAGCAAACAGTTGATCGTCATGCCTCCCTTTTGGATGTCTATATTTCATATGTATGTGCTCTTGTGCTGTGTTAGGCTTGACATATTCGTATTGCTGCTCGTTAATTTGGGCAATCAATTGTTTATCGCTGCCCTGTATGCGAAGTTGTTTTTTCTCCATCAGTAGTTTGAGGTAGTTGAGCATGTTCTCTTTCTCTGCATCCGTAAAGAAGACACCCTTTACCTCTGGAACACCTATACCCTCGAGTTCATCCACTACAGCGTCGCCTATGCCCGTTTTGTCTATGTACATTCCATCGAAGCTGAAGGCTTGGCTGGCTTTGGTTGCGTAAGCGATAACTTCTGGGTAGGGCGTGCCCAGTGGAAACTGGCGTTTATGCACCAGCCTAACTTCGTCATTCTCTGTTTTTTGAACCACCGCTAAGACGCTAAAGTCGATTTGTTTGCCCAAATCTAAACCGCCAAAATATCTGCCGCTTAAATGTTGGCTGTCAATGTTTTCTATGTCTTGGAGGTATTGGTTTGGTGAAGCTGGGTTGTCCAGTTCAGGATCTATGCATTTTGCGATTAGGTCCATGGGGAAGAAAGTCTGTATTGCCTCAACCCAGAGTGCTTCAACTTCTCTTTTCCATTCTTCCTGGGTCATCATGTCTCGCCATTCGACGAGTTGGGTTTGGCTCACGAGTGGGCTGGAATCGCTTGGGTAATGATGCGTTGAGTAGCGTTTTGTGTCCAGGAAAGCTTTGCGAAAAACATGGTCAAACGCCATGGGTGTTCCGCTCATAACTAAGGAGGAATTGGGTTTCGTGAGCATCATCATAATTTCGCTAGTAATCATCTCAGTTGGGATAATGCTTGCCTCATCAAGAAAAACCCAGTCATCGCCTAAGTTTTGGTCTTCAAATTGGTTTTTTTCGCCCTTTTGAGTTAGCATCTTGTTCAATGTGTTCGCATGAAAGGCAAAAACTGTAGCTACCCGTGTCCTCTCAGTTACAGTGAGTTCAGGGTCTTTGAGCATTTTTTGGAGTTCACTAATCATTTCCCATTCTCTTTGGATTAACCCTTCCAGAGTTGGAGCCTCTGTTTGTGGCTTATTCTTTGATTCCGAATTTTCCATATCTATCGCCAAGAGTGAGTAATCAGATTCACTATACCTCAAAATGAGGCTTTTTATATAATAAATTTTTCGTTGAGATGTTGAGCACGCGTTTGTCCCTTATTGTGGCACCCGTCAAAACACTGAAAATTCTCAACCAAGAAAACCATAGGCTTTATTTCGTTTGAAGGAAAGCCACCATTGAGCTAATATGTTTGCTTTAGAAACAAACATTGGTAAACAAAATGAGTTAAGATTTTTCATTTAATGGAGACAGTGAACGTTGATCTTCTCGAAGAAGCTCCTGAAGGGCTGAATCGACATCGAGAATGGGAGTTTCTCAAAGAACCTTTTTAAGAGAGTCTTACACAATATTAGAATATTAGAATATTTGTCTGTTTGGCTGAAAACTGAAACCAAAAACCATGCAAACTCAACTGTCTTTGACGTTTCAAAACTGTTTCATCATCTGTTTCAGCCAACTATCATATCATTCGAATACCATAATATGTTCAAGATAAAATCGAGGTAAAACAAAAATGAAAAACTGGAAAATATTTACAATCGTTGCAGTTGCATTCGTCGCAGCTGCACTATTAGTTTCCACGGCAGCAGCCATGGGACCGTTTGGTACAGGTCTTTTTGGAGGCTATGGCGGCATGATGGGAGGCAGCTACACTGGTGGCGCCTACCGCGGCGGTGGAATGATGGGAGGCTACGGGTACGGCTATGGATACAACAACTCTCCATATACAACAGCACAACCAAGCACGACTGCGCCCTCATCTCAGTATTACCAACCAGTTTACCCTTCAATGTTCGGTGGAATGATGGGTCGACTCGGTAGCGGCTATGGCTTTGGCGGAATGATGGGAAGCTACGGATACGCTGCACCCTACACCTACACAGGAACACAACTAACCATAGCAGATGCAAAAACCATCGCTCAAAACTACGTCACCTCAACCGGCAACCCCGACCTAATGGTTAAGCAAGTAGAAGAATACGCAAACAACTTCTACGTCCAAGTTAACGAACAAAGCACTGGCAAAGGAGCATTCGAACTACTCATAAACAAGTACACGGGCAGCATCTATCCTGAGATGGGTCCTAACATGATGTGGAACACCAAGTACGGCATGATGCGAGGCGGAATCCTTGGGCGGAATCTTTGGAGCCCCAACCACAACCATGACAGTAACGGTCTGCTCAAGCAACAACTGATGCGCAACAATACCTAAACACCTACATAAGCGGCGCAACAACAGGCGACGTAAGCACGTTCTATGGCTACTACACAATCGAAATTCTAAATGGCGGAACAACATATGGCATGCTAAGCATCAATGGCTACAGCGGACAAGTCTTGTTCCACACTTGGCACGGAACGTTCGTCCAAGAACTGCAAGTGAGCTAAGAGATACCACCTTTTCTTTCTTTTTTTATCCTAAATTTGGAATAGTGAGATAGTTGTAGTTATTACTACTTCGGCTTTGATACTTCTAAACTTTGATTTCTTGATAGCTCTTTGTTAGTAGCAAAATCCAGCACAAACAACTGAAACTATCCCAGAACGGCTTTCCTGAAACATTAAATTTTCTGTTATAGTTATCGCCTTCTTAGGCAATTACTAGTTTGACCTAGAAAACCATTCACACTATACAAAAAGCGTAAAAAAGTAGTTATTGATGAATCGAAGAGTTTTATGCTGTTTTCTTAAGCAAAAGCTCGCAAATATTATCTATGGCCTTAACTGCCGCGATTTCTTTGTTTTTCAGTGGAGTTACGCCGAGCATATCAGCCTCGATTACCTTTTGGTCGAAGGGCACTAAAGCAAGCAAATTAAGCCCGTTTTTGTCTGCAAAGCTTTGAATTGCTTCTCTTTGGGCGTCGTTCATTACTCTGTTTCCGATTAGGTAAAGCTTTTTCATGCCTGCCGCAGATGCCAAATCGTGGATGTGTTTGGCGATTTCTAGGGATTTTAGGTTAGAGTCGGCAACCGTTAGTAATGCGTCTACTTGTCTTGCAGTGCCTCTGCCAATGTGTTCTACGCCAGCCTCCAAATCCATAACAACAGCTTCATCCCGATCAACAACAAGGTGCCGAAGTAGAGCGCGGATGACAGCATTTGGGGCGCACATGCAACCCGCCTCCATCGCCTGCACCGTGCCCATAACAATTAGGTTTACGCCAAGCGGAGTGGATATAGAATAGTCTCTAACTATGTCGTCAACAGTGAAATTTAAATTAAAAACACTATTGTAACCAGTGCTTGTTTTAGACTCCACCAAGGGCTTATTTTCAGTAATGGGCACTATTTTGCGGGTTTGCTCGGCTGATAATCCCAGTGTTAAACCTAGGTTTGGAGAAGAATCAGCGTCAATAGCCATAGTTTTTAATCCGCGCTCAACAAAACCGCTCGCTAAACCGCCTGCAATCAAGGTTTTGCCAACGCCGCCTTTACCAGAAACAGCAACTTTCATAACAATCACAAACTACAGATAATTTCATTGTCAAGCTAATTTACGTTTTCCTCACCAAAACACCAAGAGAGGAACCCACGTGTGCGCATTTTGGTTGTTTTTTTCTTTAGACTTTCTCCAGGTGTAGGGTTTTGTTCAATCCCGTATATGTATGGGACAAAAATATTATAGTGAAATAACATTGTTATTCACAGTGAGCAGGAAGCCTCTCGCATGCTTGGCCCTTTGTACACCTGCCCAGACGTATAATTAGCCTCCAAAGCTTCCTGCTCAGCTTTGTGGATCTTCTGCTTGCAACAACCAAACTTAAGCTTCCACTCTTGGCACCTCTTCCGGAAACTCAGGTACATCTTCAATGAAACGGCAATCGTCAGCTTTCAGCGTTAAGTCGTCCCTTATCAAAACAGCTTTTTAAAAAAATAGTTTTCTCCCTGTTGAAACTTACTTGATTTCTTGAGATGCTAAAGGTTTCAATTCTGTAGCATCTCATTCATTAAGTTATTTAAGAGAGAAGTTGCCTAAATTATATCCAGGTGAATTTTCGATGGTTTTAGCCAGAATGAGTAAGTGGAATTTTAAGAAAGATAAACGTAAAGAAGCTTTTTTAGAGCTTGACCGTATTCTTAGTAGTTTAATTCATAAGACCGAGGGTTTTCGGGGTTCCATTTCGTTGCTCTCTCAAGATTTGAACTCAGCAACAGTCCTGACTTTATGGGCAGATATAGAGGCATTAAGAAGGTCTGAAAAAGAAGTGTTTGCCCAAGCTATCAATAAAGTCCAAGATTCACTTGAAAGCCTTCCTCAGATTGAAAATTTTATGGTGTTCCGAACGGAGCTCTTTCAAAGTTCACAATGGCCGACTAATTGGGCATAATTACTATAACGCGTTGTACAAACTTTAGGTAGAGGTCGGAACAAGGATATATGGCAAAACTATTCAGTAAAAGGGCAGCAACTTCCATGAAGTGAGGTCATCTTCATTATAAACATATTTTTTACTAAAGTTGTATCTCGAAGAGCCACTAATGTTAACGGCAATTCCGCCCCAAATCTGTCTTTCTTTACTCTTTTGTTCCCTAATGTAAGTTTGTTCAATTCTAATTGCTTTGCAATTTGATTGAAGATTTTTGGAAATTCGCCTGACAGCCGTGTTCTTGCTCTTTGTCTTTTCACGTTTATCGGAATAGGAATTATTGCTTTTGTTCTGAGCATGGTATTCATGTATCTTTTTCTCACCCGAGAATAGAGATTTTTTAGAGCGCACCGCGCTATCTTAACCTTTAAATTGGTCCCACTTCAATCAAAATAAACAGGAAGGAGTTGTTTTATTTTGAATGATAAAACGATGCATACGACTACTCGTACGCCCAAGTCAAACCGAGAATGGTGGCCGAACCAGCTGAACCTGAATATTTTACACCAGCATTCCCATTTGTCCAACCCTATGGGCAAGGAGTTCAACTACGCTGATGAATTCCGGAAACTCGAGTTTGAAGCTCTGAAGAAGGACCTTTTTGCGCTGATGACAGATTCGAAGGATTGGTGGCCGGCAGATTTTGGTCACTATGGAGGACTCTTTATCCGGATGGCTTGGCATAGCGCAGGGACTTACCGCAAGGGTGACGGTCGTGGGGGCGTATCCGGGGGCGCGCAGCGTTTCCCGCCTCTTAACAGTTGGCCAGACAACGTTAGCCTTGACAAGGCGAGACGTTTACTTTGGCCGATTAAGCAGAAATACGGCAAGAAAATCTCTTGGGCCGACCTGATGATCCTCGCCGGCAACTGCGCTTTGGAGTCAATGGGATTTAAGACCTTTGGTTTCGGCGGTGGACGCGAGGACATCTGGGAACCGCAAGAGGATGTCTACTGGGGTTCCGAAACCACCTGGCTGGCTAACAAACGCTATTCAGGGGAGAGGGACCTTGAAAATCCGCTTGCTGCTGTGCAGATGGGGCTAATCTATGTTAATCCGGAAGGTCCTAATGGCAACCCGGATCCGATTGCTGCTGCCAAGGATATCCGCGAGGTCTTTGCCCGAATGTCGATGAACGACGAAGAGACCGTGGCCCTCATCGTTGGCGGCCATACCTTCGGTAAAACCCACGGCGCTGGCCCTGCCTCACATTTGGGTCCAGAGCCTGAAGCCGCCCCCATCGAAGAACAGGGTCTAGGCTGGAAAAGCAACCTAGGCACGGGCAAAGGCGATGACACGATTACAAGCGGCTTAGAAGTCATCTGGACCAACACGCCAACTAAGTGGAGCAACAACTTCTTACGCATCCTCTTCAGCCACGAATGGGAACTAACCAAAAGTCCAGCCGGTGCAAACCAGTGGAAGCCGAAAGGTGACGCAGGCACAGACACCGTACCGGATGCACACGACCCATCAAAACGTCACGCACCATCAATGCTGACCACCGATCTCGCCCTACGCTACGACCCGGCTTACGAAAAGATTGCAAAGCGTTTCTACGAGAATCCAAATCAGCTAGCAGATGCCTTCGCGCGAGCGTGGTTCAAGCTTACCCACCGCGATATGGGGCCTCGCTCTCGCTATCTCGGTCCGGAAGTCCCAGCGGAAGAACTAATCTGGCAGGACCCGATACCAACAGTCGATTATGAGCTAATTGATGAACAAGACATCGCCGACCTTAAGGGTAAAATTCTTGCTTCTGGTCTGTCAATATCGGAACTGGTTTCAACCGCTTGGGCATCCGCGTCCACGTTCCGCGGTTCCGACAAACGCGGAGGTGCGAACGGGGCTCGTATCCGTCTTGCGCCGCAAAAGAATTGGGAAGTCAACCAGCCGGTTCAACTAAAGACGGTGCTGCAGACCCTTGAAGGAATCCAAAAGGAGTTCAATATTGCTCAGTTAGGCGGGAAGATGGTTTCGCTCGCAGATTTGATAGTTTTGGGTGGATGCGCAGGTGTCGAGCAAGCTACGAAGAATGCCGGTCAAGACATAACTGTTCCTTTCAAACCGGGACGTACAGATGCATCGCAGGAGCAAACCGACGTAGAGTCATTTGCAGTTCTTGAACCAGTTGCAGACGGGTTCCGCAACTACCTCAAAACCAAATACGTCCTACCCTCAGAGGAACTCATGATTGATCGTGCACAACTGTTGACGCTGACGGCTCCAGAGATGACGGTTCTCGTTGGCGGTTTGCGGGTCTTGAATGCCAACTTCGGGCAGTCCCAGCATGGTGTCTTAACCAAGCGGCCAGGGACGCTAAGCAATGACTTCTTCGTGAATCTGCTCGACATGAGCACAACTTGGAAGGCAACCTCGGTAGACGAAGACGTGTTCGAGGGTCATGATCGCACAACGGGCGAACTTAAGTGGACCTGTTCCCGTATCGATCTCATCTTCGGTTCGAACTCGCAACTCCGGGCTATAGCAGAAGTCTATGCGAGTAAGGACGCCCAGCAGAAATTTCTACACGACTTCGTAGCAGCGTGGAACAAGGTAATGAACAATGACCGCTTCGACCTCGTCTGGTCATAGCAAGGGATAGCTATGACACAAAAATCACCCAGCAAAATGCGCATCTACATTAGAATAGCCCAAGCGTTCTAAGAAGGTTTTAGTTAAACGTTTCCAACTTAAAAGTCATGGAAACAGAAGCTCGCCGACTTAAATCAAACACGCTAGTACAAGGTGGAAAAGTCGCAAGGAAATCTTTTATCATTCAAATTATGGTGGGCATAGCTGAAGTCTTCATGGGAATATTTACCTTAAGCGTCGCATTGGTTGCTGACGGGATCCAATCCTTTGCTGACGCGGGAGTATCTCTAATTGTGTGGATTGGCCTGCGTATTTCAAGAAGAGCGCCTGATGGCAAATTCCACTTTGGATACTACCGAGTGGAAACATTCAGCAGCATAATCGCAGCGCTTTTTATGGCAACATTAGGAGTGGTAGTTCTATACGAATCTTATCAGGAATTCCTTAAGCCCACTACAATAGTCAACGCCGAACTAGCCCTCGTCGTTGCATTGTCAGCAACTGCAGTATCATCAATACTTCTAATCTACAAAAGACGTGCCTCCAAGAAATATAACTCTCTGGCATTGAAAACGGACGCTTCCAACTCTGTCAAAGATGTACTCACTTCCATAACAGCCTTCATAGGCATCGCCCTAGCTAGATACTTCAACATCATTCAGGCTGACGCCGTAGCTGGAATAATAATCTCAATATTTGTTTTCACAATGGTATATGCAATAATGAAAGAAGCCTCTTTGGTACTGATGGATGCTTGTCAATGCCCAGAAATCCTAACAAACATAGAGAACATCGCTAGAAGTGTCAAGCTAGTTAAGCAGGTGCATAGCCTACGCATGAGAAAAATAGGACCTTACCTGATTGGCGATTTGCACGTTGTGGTTGATGCTGACTTAACGGTTAGGGATTCGGGTAAAATAGCTTACGAAATAGAAGAGCGCGTAAAAAAAGAGTTTGATGAGGTAATAGAGATAAAAGTCCGAATAGACCCAGACGAACCCATAACAAATTAACGAACTGCCTTTTGATGATTTCGTGCCCTGCCTTGTCCCGAAATTAAGTGTTGAAGTAAGTCGGTGACACGCTTTGTCTTTTCGTCAGGTGTTTTGGGCGAGTGTCTTAAATACATTAGTCACTGATTGGGAGCCAATAGCTGGCGGTTCTTGGTGATCGATACAGAAAATCTGACAAAAAAATTCGGAAATCTGACAGCAACGGATACGGTTCAATAACCGTTGATAAAGATAATACAGCCAGTCAAGAGGACAAAACTTTGTTGTTTTAAGGTTACGGGCAGCAAGTATGCTTAAGTCATGCTTAATTTGCCTAGTGTCATTTATGGCAGAACAATTTATTCTTAAGTGGTGAGGGTTTAAACTTATTTCATAAACCCGTAACTTTGCAGGCTAAATCTAAATTTAATATTATTTTGATTTCAGCTTGTCGATTAACTCTTGTGTTTTCTCTTCGGATGGATGGCTTATAGCGTCCACTGGACAAATGTCTTCACAACCTCTGCAGAAAACAACACAGGCGTTAGGCGTTACTACTGTTTTCTTCTTGCCTTCTTTCTCTTCAAATTTGAAGGCACTCATATGGCAGAAATCAACGCATTTACCGCATGATATGCATTTATCATCGTCGATTTTTGGATCCCAAGATATTTTGTTACGTGGAATTCCTTCATACTCTTCTTCAGGCATTTAGTTCCCTTCTATTAGTTTACATCAGTAACATAACAACTTTTAAATATTGTTATTCGTTAATTGTAAAACCTATGTCCTCAAAAGCGGATACGCAAAACAGATTCAAATCAACCGTTTTTCATGCACTCTCTGACCCTATTCGAATGGAAATAGTAACTTACTTACGCCTGGGCGAAAAATGCGTTTGCGAGATAGTTCCACACCTTAACCTAATCCAACCGTTAGTATCAAGGCATTTAAAAATCCTCAAAGATGCAGGCATACTGAGATGCCGAAAAGATGGAACAAAACGCATGTACTCTATCGTCGACCAAAGAATATACAATGTAGTGGATGCGTTGAATCCCGATTTATTGAGTGTACTCACCAAAGAAGTCGTTGAAAACGTAGTCTGCTAAGTGATATAGAATGATTAGTGAAGAGCAACTGAAAACTTTGGGGTTTACCAGTAAACTATCTGCGCTTTGGATAAAAACAACAATAGTAATGGAAGTCTAAATTATGAAAAAACAATTAGTAAGTATCTTGTGTTTAGCAATTCTCATGTCCCCACTTTTCTTACAAATTGATGTAGTAGCCGCTTCATCGGATGATTGGTCAATGTTTCGTGGAGATCTAAGTCACACCGGCTACTCTTCTACAGCACCGGCAACTTCAAACAACTTACTGTGGAAATTGGATACTGGAACCCCAGTGGGTTCTTCTGCGGCAGTTGTTGATGGCAAAGTCTATGTAGCCTCTAACGATGGTTCTGTTTATTGTCTTAATGCAGCTGATGGCTCTCAAGTATGGAAATATAGCCTTAGTCATCGATCAGCTATAAGTTCAGCAATCGCGGTTGCGAATGGTTACCTTTACTTCGGATGTTACGATAAGAATGTATATTGTCTGGATGCGTCAACGGGTAACGACGTATGGTCCTTTCCAACTGGTGACAGTGTTCAGTCCTCTCCCTCAGTAGTCAGCGGTCGTGTTTATGTTGGCTCTTGGGATGGAAACGTATACTGCCTTGATGCAGCCACTGGCAATAAGATATGGAATTACACAACAGGCGCTCTGGTGGATTCTTCCCCTGCAGTAGTTGATGGAAAAGTCTACGTTGGATCAGCAGATCATAACGTATACTGTCTTGACGCAGGGACAGGTGATAAAGTATGGAGCTTTGCAACTGGAAATACAATACAGTCCTCCCCTGCAGTGGTTGATGGCTATGTCTACATCGGCTCGCATGACAACAACCTCTATTGTCTCAAAGCAGCCACTGGCGAAAAAGTTTGGAGCTATCAAGAACAAGGGTTAGTTGATTCTTCGCCGGCAGTAGCCAACGGATATGTTTACGTCGGCTCAGGCGTCTCTGACAGTACAGCAGACAAAAACATTTACTGCCTAAACGCTGCCACTGGCGAAAAAGTTTGGAGCTACGAAACCCACGACGGCATCTACTCATCTCCGGCTGTCGCCGGTGACTATCTATATGTCGGAGGTTGGGATAACAACTTCTACTGCCTAAACGCCTCAAGCGGATTAAGCCTCTGGACGTACACTACGCAAGGTCACATTAGTGCTTCTCCAGCGGTCTCTGAAGGAATAGTTTACATTACGTCATGGGATCACAATGTCTACGCTTTAGGTACTCGGTCAACAAATGAAACTTCTAGTGGCATGCCTACATGGCTAATCGGTGTAATCGTTGCAATTGTCGTAGTTGCTGTCGTTGCTGTTCTTTTGGTAGTAATGCGTAGGAAACGACGGTAAAGAATAATTCTGCTGAGCTAAAAAGCATAAAGAAAACAAAAAAGGATGTTAAAGGTCAAACCTTAACGGTTTAGCAGTGGTCGTGACCGCAATTGCAACTGTGACCTGACGAGTTACCGCCAATGTATTTTTGGGGGTTTGCTTCGAAGGATTTTTTGCATCCTGGAGCGCAGAAGTAGTAGTATTTGCCTTGGTAGATTGTTTTGTACTTTGCTGTTTTCTCATCAACTTCCATGTTGCATACTAAATCTTTAGCCATACTTTTTTCACCTCCAAGAACATTGCTTGCTGTCTTGTGACTAGATTTTTGGTTTAAATCTCCTGAGCAGTGAAGCGTTGGTAACTACGGTTACTGAGCTGCTTGCCATGGCCGCTGCCGCGTACACTGGGTCAAACAGGACGTGTAAGATCGGGTAGAATGCGCCTGCCGCCAGGGGGATGAGTACGATGTTGTAAAAGAATGCCCAGAATAGGTTCTGCCGGATTTTCTTCATAGTAGCGCGGCTCAACTGAATAGCTACAACTACATCTCTTAAATCATTCTTAATTAACACAATGTCTCCAGTTTCAATAGCTACATCTGTTCCACTGCCAACAGCAATCCCTATGTTTGCCTGAGCCAAAGCGGGAGCATCGTTTATTCCATCGCCCACCATAGCGACAACTTTACCTTCGGATTGTAGTCGTTTTATCTCCGTGGCTTTTTCGCTTGGAAGCACTTCTGCAAAGACGCGGTTAACGCCTACCTGCGCCGCGATGGCTTTGGCTGTTCTCTGGTTGTCGCCCGTAATCATGATGACTTCCAATCCCATATGTTGAAGAGTCTTCACTGCGTCGGCAGAGTGCTCCTTTAAGGTGTCAGCCACCACAATCAAACCCGCAATCTGGTTGTCAACGGCTAGGAGCATGGCGGTTTTGCCTTGTTCCTCAAACGCCGACATTTTCCCCTCAAGAGCGCTGATGTCTAAGTTGTTTGCCTCCATCAGTTTTCTGTTGCCCAACAATATTTTGGCGCCTCTATGTTCCACCTCTACTCCGTATCCGGGGATAGCGTTGAACAATTCCGGTTCATCAACTTGGATTCCCATTTCCTTTGCTCTTTTCACTATAGCTGCTCCCAACGGATGCTCGGAGTTTTTCTCTGCGATGGCAGCGAACTGTAAAAGCTGTGTTTCCCCGAACGGTCCAGAAGAGAAGATGTCGGTAACTTCGGGTTCGCCCTTCGTTAATGTTCCAGTTTTATCAAAAACAACAGCTTGAAGCTTATATACTGCTTCCAATGCTTCACCGCTTTTTATCAGGATACCGTTTTCTGCTCCTTTTCCGACACCCACCATTATCGCTGTCGGAGTAGCCAGTCCAAGAGCGCATGGACAAGCCACGATAAGCACAGCGATGAAAACTGTGAGTGAGAAGATGAAGGACGCTCCGGCAATAAAGTACCATGCAAACGCTGAAAGTGTCGCCGTAATTATGATGGCTGGAACAAAATATCCTGAAGCAATGTCGGCTAATCTTTGAATAGGCGCTTTCGAAGTTAACGCATCTTCAACCATGCTTATGATTTGAGCAAGAACTGTGTCTTTGCCGACTTTGGTAGCTTTGAACTTGAGCATACCCGTCTTGTTCATGGTGGCTCCTACGACTTGGTCGCCGCTTCTCTTCTCGACCGGGATGCTTTCGCCTGTAATGACTTTCTCGTCCACTGCCGAGTAGCCTTCAGTGACAGTGCCGTCGACGGGGATTTTTTCTCCCGGTCTAACCACGACAATGTCCCCTACTTCTACGTCTTCAACTGGAATTTCCTGTTCTTCGCCGTTGCGGATGACTCGGGCTGTTTTGGCTTGAAGCCCCATGATTTTTCGGATGGCTTCCGAGGTTCTGCCTTTAGCTACTGCATCTAACAGTTTGCCCAGCAAAATGAAGCTCATAATCATGGTGGCGGTATCGAAGAATACTCCTGCACCTGGGAAAACGTTTGGGGTAAAGGTAACGAGGGTGCTGTAAATCCATGCGGTGGATGTGCCCATAGCAATTAAGGTGTCCATGTTAGCGGTCTTGTTTCGAAGCCCCTTGTAGGTACCAACGTAGAAAGTCCAGCCCACGATGAACTGAACTGGCGTTGCAAGCAAGAACATAAGGATGTTGTTTTGCTCCATGGGCAGAGGTGAGAGCCACATCAAAACAAGGATTGGAATAGTTAGGGCAACGCTTGTGGCTAGGAGGATTTTTAGGTGTCGGATGTGGCGTTTGCGTTCTTCACCCGCTGTGTCCTCGTGGGTTTTTTGTTGTTGTTCGATTACTTGGTATCCGCTGTCCTGGATCGTTTTTTTTATGCTTGGCAGGCTGATTTGCTGGGGGTTATATTCGACTGAGACGTTTTCAGCGGCAAAGTTGACGACTGCGTTGTAAACTCCTTCGCGGTTGCCCAAGGCTTTCTCTATGGTTTTGGCGCAGTTGACGCAGGACATTCCTCCGATTTGGAGGACGATTTTTTCGTGGATTACGTGGTAGCCTGCGTCGGTGATGGCGGTTTCGATGGTTTTTTGGTTGATAAGGTCGGGGTTGTAGTCTATTAGTGCTTGTTCAGCGGCGAGGTTTACGGTAGCTTGGGTCACACCGTTTAGTTTGGCGAGTTCCTTTTCGATGGTGTGTGCGCAGTTAATGCAGCTCATGCCGCCGATGTTGAGGGTGATTTTTTTGGTTTTTTCTTGGCTCATCTTTGTATCTCTTCGCTTTAATCTTGAAACGCGTTTATCTAAATCAAGTCATTTTTAGATAAAGCAATTATTCGAATTGGTAAATATTTCCAACGCTATTGTAAACAAAGGCCTCTGGAAACGTTTGAGCTATTAAACTTAAAGCTCGCCATCCTGTGCAATGTGAGGGCACGATGAATTCAGGGTTAATCTTATTTAGCTCTCCTATGGTAGGTTCAATCCTCTTCTCAAATTCTTTTCCAGCTAAATGAAAGCCACCCAATATTGCGTGGACCTTTGTTTGTCCAGTAATTTGTTGCGCATATTTTATAGTGTTTATAATTCCCGCGTGAGCACACCCAGAAATGACAACTAATCCCTTGTCTTTAATATTAACGACTAAAGCACGGTCATCCAAGACTAAAGGATCTGGTTGCCAAGAGTTATCCCTATAAATTTTGTTATGCATTAAACCCTTTTCAAAAGTCACTTTTCTTGGAATTTCTCCAGTGATGCAAACCAAATTATTAGCAATTAAATGGTGCTCTTTTGTGTTTATGATTTTTGCTGGAGTTAGCTGTTCTAACGTCGGAAAAGGTGGATACTCTCTTATTTCTCCCTTAAGACTGGCGGTTCCTCTGCGTTTTATCATGTTTTCGTGAGTTATTATTGGTAAGTTGATTTTGTTAACTTCTTTAACTATTGCTTGTAATCCGCCAAAATGATCATAGTGGCCATGAGAAAGGACAACATAAGAGACTTTGCTTAAGTCAATGCCCATGCGTTTAGCATTAATAATAACTCCATTAGAACTAACGCCGGTATCAAAAAGAATTGTCCATGTTTTCTCATGATTATACATCCTGAGAAGCATAGAAAAACCGTGTTCTGCAAATGGTAAATCTGTATAATCATGTGCCCATTGAGGAAATGTTTGCACTTCTTTTCTACGATTGGTTGAGAAAAAATCTACTGTGTTATCCATTAAAGAAATGATTTCCAGTTTTGAAGCATCTTGAAGTTCTATTTTTTTTGTTGTCAAAGGTTAATCCAGCTATAGGGTTCCTCGATAATGTATGGTCGTAGGGCAGCCAACGCATTTTTTGGTTTCATATCTTACGCATGAAGAGCAATCAACATTACAAGGCGCTTTATCTTTGCCCTTATGCGTCAAGTATTCTCTTATTTGAAGGAATTGTGAAAATTCGTTATCGCTGATTGGGTAGAATTCTGATCTTCGGATGCCAGGGCTACTTCTTATCGAGCACTTTCCAACTGAAATGCAGTCAAGTATGTCTTGGTTTTCTGCAATAACTAGTGCGATAAGGTTGTAGCCGCCGATAGTTTTGAAGAAATGAACTACCCGCGGGCAATCCTTAAAACGGTTCATGACTTCTTGCATTGACTCTGTGTCTTTCATTTCCAATAATATCATCGCTGGAATAAGCCCGAATATTTTTGGGTTCATCAAAGCTTGATTTTTTATAGCCCCTTGGTCAACCAGTTTTTTTAGCCTCTTTTTGGTGCCCATACTAGTAAACCCGGTAATTTGGGCAAGTTCTTCTAGTGTAGTTCTTGCGTCAACTTGGAGTTGGCAGATTATTTTGCGATCAACATCGTCCATAGATTCAGACTTCTGGTTGTTTACTTTCTAAACATAACCTATTAATATTGTTTATCTATTAAACAGTATTAAAATCAAAACAAAGGGTTATAAAAATGACAAAAAGAATAATGCTGCCAGTTGAAGACGCGACTGGAATAAATGCCGAAGTAGCACAACACTTTGGAAGAGCGCCCTACTTCGCAATAGTAGAACTTGATGAGAGCCAAAAATCTCCAAAAGTCAACATTGAACCAAACAGGAGCGAACATATGGGGGGTGCTCCGGGGCATTCACACGAAAGCTTCCTTGCATTGAAGCCAGATGTTGTAATAGCCTATTCAATGGGTCCAGGAGCACTGAATACTTTCTTAGGCGCAGGCATCCCAGTTTTGGCGGCAACTGCACTTACAGTCGAAGGCAACATTGAATCTTTCAAAGAGGGCAAACTCAAAGTACTTGCAGTTGGATGCGAACACGCCCATCACCACGAGCACGAACATTAAATTGAACTAAAATATTTAAGAATTGATAGGTGAAAAAATTGCCAAAAATAAAAGCAAAAGCAACATGGGTTGAAAATGTTCATTCAAAGGTTGATAATCAAAGAAACCACAGCGTAGAATGTGACCTCTCGACTGCTGCAGGCGGAACAGATTGCGGTCCAACAGCACTTGAACTTAGTTTGATGGCATTAGCTGACTGCGGCGTGACAATCTTTGCCGATGTTTGCAAGAAAAGCAACATTAAACTCAAGATGGTTGAAGTTACCGCTGAAGCTGAAAAATCCCCGGATTCACCAATTATAAGTGGTGTTACTATGAAAGTTAACGCTTCCTCTGATGCAAGGAAAGAACTACTAGAGGCAGCTTGGAGAAGAACCGAAGCAAATTGCCCTGTGCTGTTTATCTTTAAAGAACCAACCCCCGTAAAGGTCGAATTTGAAGGGAAAACAGAGTAAGCGTCCAGAGCTTAAAAATGAAAACTGCACTGATAATCTATTGGTCTAAAACCGGAAATACAGAAAAAGTCGCCAACGCAATCAAAGAAGGGCTAGAGGAAGCTGACGTCAAAGTATCCATTAAAAAGCCCAAGGAAGCAGAGGCGCTTGATTATTTTGACTATGATTTAGTTTGCGCAGGTTGTCCATCGTACTCGTGGCATCCTCCTGAACCGATGACAAACTTTCTAAAGAAAAAATTCGCTGAATATCGTCAAAATGGTAAAATCAAACCTTCAGCCCCAAAAATTCCAGGCAAAAACGCGATAGTTTTTGTTACTTACTCGGGACCACATACAGGAATAGACGAGGCAATACCCGTAGGCAAAGATATACGGCAATACTTTGAGCACTTAGGCTTCACTGTTATCGATGAATGGTATGTTCTTAGCGAATTTCATGGCTCAATCGAGCACAGCACAATAGGCAGATTGGGTGATGTTAGGGGGAAACCTACTGCTGAACAGTTGCAGGTCATTACAGATGACTCAAGGCGTATAGGTAAGCTACTCTAATTCTTACTTTTTTTAACGAGCGCTGTAGCCAAAACAACTTTAAGTTTCATATCTTGATAATTATCTGTTGGTGGTCATCTTGGTTAACACTCTGAATAGTTGTGCTGCGGAAGCTGCTCAGAAAATTCTCCGTCAAGTTCCCTATGCTCAGGGCTTTCACTTCTTTATGCCAGACGGCCATTATACAGGTGAAACGGCAATGTCCCTTTGTTCATTCTTAAGAGACATGGGAAGCATTGACGAACAATCGATCAAATTTCACTTTGATCGAGGTGACTTCCAGAAGTGGTTAAGAACTACGGTCGGCGATGAGGAACTCGCCCTAAAAATTGACAAATTAGATAAAAAAATTCCGGAAGAAAATCTCCGAGAAAAATTAACTAACGTTGTGCAAAAAAGAATTTCAGAATTGCAGTTAACGCATTGCATATTGGTTAGGTTAGATGTTGCAACATTTTTTCTTAGGGTTCAAATTTCAAGACGCTTCTTGTTTCCCATTTCGCAAAGTAAATTTTACCATCTTCTCTAAAAGCACGGAGCAGTTCACAATGTCGAAAGAAAGCAAACTCTTGCTCTAATTGCTCTGGTTTGACGTTTAGGGTGTTGACCAAGTCTTCTTTTGTGATTTTGCCATATTTCTCTATAGTGCTGTAGATTTTTTGCTGTAGCTCAGTTAAGCCTGAACTGCCTGATTGGCCTAATTGTTTTCGCACAGACAAGGCAGATGACACAGCCATGGGGTCACAAGCCTTAGGCGGATTAGTCTCATACATATAACAGTCCTCACATAGGGCTTGCCATTAAGATCATAACCTTCGACTTCCTTTAAACCACAACTCACACAGCAATGAAAACCAATCTAACGCTAAGAGCTTGTTTATTTCCTTTGCTAACGAATTTTTCAGCAAGTGTACATTAATACTCGATTGATTTTTGCTTAAGCAGGTGAGGAGTTAGAAATGGAACATCATATTGACCGTGTCAAGTTTTTAATGTCTGAAGAAAGAAAGCAATGGCATAATCCAGAAACCATTCTAAACGAGGCAGGGATTACGAGAGGAATGATTATAGCAGACTTGGGTTCGGGACCTGGCCTCTTCACTATACCAATGGCTCAGATGACAGGAGAAAAAGGCCTCGTATACGCCGTCGATAGCAACCAGACAATGCTAGATGGCTTAAAAGAAAACATTGCCAAGTCAGAAGTTAACCCGAAAATCATAAAAATAGTAAATAGCGATGTGTGCCACACAGGAATCCCAAAGAATCCGTCGACCTTGTCCTATTCGCCAACGTTCTACATGAGGTAGAAGACAGGAAAGCGTTCTTCCACGAAGTTAGACGTATATCTAAATCAACAGCCTTCATTGTTGATGTAGATTGGAAAAAGATTCAAACAGAACATGGACCGCCATTAAAAGAACGACTCTCGGAAGATGAAGCCAAGCAGGTTCTTGCAGAGCGTGGCTTTACTCTTGTAAAACAGACTGATGCAGGATATTACCATTATGAGTTAATTGCAAAATTATCGCCCAAAACACAAGGCTGAAAAGTGAGGTCAAAATCATAAAAAAATATTCAGCCATTTATTATAATTCAGATATTATAAGCAATAAAATTATGTTCTGAAGTCTGATTGTGATAATTGACAGGTAAGTTAAATGACATTCATAAATTCTTTTATTACCGATTAATTTTCCAATAAGCGCCAAGAAGGTAAGAGTATGGTTAAAATCAAAATGGGAGACAGAGCACCAGATTTTACCCTCCAATCAAGCACTGGTGAGAGTATTAGTTTGTCACAGTTTTTAGGAAAAAAGAATGTTGTTCTTTTCTTTTATCCGCGGGATGAAGGACCTACTTGTTGTAAAGAAGTGGAGGCGTTCAGAAATAACTATGAAGCCTTCAAAGAAAAGAATACGGAAGTAATTGGCATAAGTGCCCAAAGTGTGGAATCGCATAAGAGCTTTGCAAACCACCATAATCTGCCGTATATCTTATTGAGCGACGCCGATAACAAAGTTAGAAAACTATACGGCGTTTCGCCTAATCTCGGGATTCCTGGAAGGGCCACATTCGTTATAGATGAGGAAGGCATCGTTAAGCACGTTTATGTCTCACAACTTCATTTCAATAAGCATGCTAAGGAAGCTTTACTAGGATTAAGAGGATCTTGAAGATAATTGACGCAAACGCTGACTGCTAAAAGAATTTTTAGGCGTCGAATGTAGCCGTTATGTTCTTCTTATTTTCTTTTCCATGACTTTTTTTTCTTATTCTAAGTGTTTTTGAAGGTCTAATTCGAAGCTGTCTACGAGTGATTCTAGGCTTTCAGTGATTTCTTTTACTCGCTCGAGTGCGTGCTTCTTAATTGTTGCTGGGTCAAGCATAGCGTAAGCGTGGTAGTATCCGCCGCCTTTGAGGGATTTTGACTGCTTGTTTACTAAATTTATGCTTACAAGCTTAGAAAGACAGCGGTGTACTGAGCTTCGATCCTTCTGCACTATTTTTGCGATTTGGTCGAGCGTAGCGTTTTCATTTTTTGCCACTGCAAGGAGGACTTCAAGGTCTGAGGGTTTTAGGTTGTATAGGCATGTAAGTAAGTCGGTACAGGAGGCGCCCTTTTTTGTCAGTAAGTTAATGCTTTCCATAAGAGGTGATTATCGAATCTTACATATAAATGGTATTGTTTGGTATTGACAATACCGTAAGATATATTTGGAAGTTAACTACAATGTTACAACATAGGAAGTACAAGTAAATGCAGAAAAAAATTGAATGCCCACGCGGTATCCCCGAAGAACTATGTGACCACTCTCCAACCTGCAAGGTCTGGGTAGCCAGGGAAAACGCTCAAAAACAAGCATAAAATCCCCTAAAAAAAAAATGGAGGTAGTTAAGGCATGTATGAAGAAAATGAATTAGAACAAATAAAACTTAGAAAAATTCAATCCATGCTAGAGGCTGCAAAAAAATGCCAAACACCCATTGCAAAACAGTCAATAATTCTGACTGACAACAACTTTTCCATATCAGTCAAAGCAAATGAATTACTGGTGGTAGACTTTTGGGCTTCTTGGTGTGGCCCATGTCGAATGGTAGGACCCATAATTGAGGCCCTATCAGCTGAATATACCGGTAAAGCAGCGTTTGGAAAAATGAACGTTGATGAGAATCAAGTAATGCCGAGCAGCTTTGGAATAATGAGCATTCCAACTATAGTCATCTTCAATCAAGGCAAAGAAGTTGAGCGATTAGTTGGGGCTTACCCCAAAGCGCATATCGAAGCGATGATCAAACGGTATCTGAAATAGCAGCCACAGAGGATAGCACATGACGAGTGTTGAAGGAAAAATAGAAGCGGTAAAATCACGGTTTGCTGGCGGCAACCTCCCTCTCCGCTGGAACAACTTATTGCACGCGCGCGAATTTGTTGTGCTAAAAAAGCCTTATATGTCAATCGCTTGGAAGAGGCTATAATGACAGAACCAAAAAACGGACGCCCAATTTTCTTCCCAGAAAACCTAGTGCTCTTTGGTAACCTTGCGCTTTTCCTATGGATTGTTCTTGATTCAGTGGCTTTTCTGCTATATAATTTCACAACAGGTATTGTGTTTTTTATCCTAACCCTTATCTTGATTTATGGTGTACTTCACCTTCTGGGTTGCCTGCGTCCATGCTACAATTGCATAAAATGCACTCATGGCATGGGGCGCTTGGCAGCCTTGTACTTTGGCAAACGCATCTTCAAAGACTACAAATACAACTACAAACTGCCCACAGCAATATTCTTCACACTATACATCGGAGGATTCCCCGCAGCATTCGCACTCTACTCCGCCATCATAGATTTCACAGCCATCAAAGCAGCAGTGTTTGTGGCTCTCTTAGTGTTTACGATCTATAGTGCTTTAACATGGCGACCAAGAAAACCAAAAAACCCAAAAGAGGTAGTATAGCCTCGGGGGAGTTTAACGTGATTAAGCTTTTGTTGCTTGTTAGCTTATTAGGAATTCCGGCGTTTGCTGTGGTCAGTCGGGTCGTAAATCGCAATAAAGCGTTGTGGAAACCCTCCAAGTGAGGGCTATGCATAAGGCCTTCATTGAACCAAACAGATGCTACCGGTGCATTGAGTGCCAAGCAGCAAAGGCCTGTTCCCCCAAAGCTATTTTTCGCATTGACGCCGAAGAACCTGCTGTCGTTGAACCAAAGATCTGTCACGGGTGCGGTGACTGCATAGCAAAATGTCCAGCCAAAGCTATAACCCTAAAGGAAAACTGACAGCTAACTCAGAATCGACTAAATATCCCAAAATTGATTATTGAGCAACTTTTGTCTTGAATTATGTATGCATGCGTCCTGTCAGAGATGTACAGATGTATCCCGTGGCTTATTGCAATGGTGAAGATTCTCGGGTGAGCTTCAACAGCAATACTATATGGACAAAAAACAGTCTACTTGACATCGGATCCGAGGTGGTTTTGAGCGGGAAAGGCAGCAAAGCAGAGATGGTTAGTCGCGCAATATCCCGAGAGGGCTCGAAAATGATTATTCGAGGAATGATTGAGGGAAACAACTCAGAATGTAAAGGTCACTTAGAATGCAGAGGGTTACTCATGGATAATGAATCACTCATGTATCCATTTCAGAGCTCATCGCAACAAAAAAAAGGTGTTGAAATAGCGCATGAGGCTGCTGTGGGAAAGATTAACGAAAAAGAAATCACGTATTTAATGACCCGCAAACTGTCCCCGAGACAAAGCAGTCTCCCTTATTATAAGGGGCTTTATGGATGTGAGTATTCTTGGTTTGCCTGAGTCTTTGAACGCGGAAATTAAGCGTATCGTCAAGGCCTCTGCTGGCGCTGAGTAGGCAGTTCAATTTAGCACATTTGTAAATCAAGCAAATTGAAAGTTTTTTATTCTCATTTTTCTCTTGGTTTAATAGTGAAGTCTTGGGAACGCTTATTGAGTGCATCGTCTGATTCTATTCTAATTTTGAATTCTATAATGTCGCCAAATTCCCGCTTAATCTTTTCTTCCACCTGAGTTGCAATTGAGTCCGCTTCACGTACAAGCATTTGTCCTGAAACAATAATGTGCATATCCCCAACTATATACGGTCCCAACTTCCGCATACGGACACCATGAATCTCCTTTATTCCCTCAACACTTTTAGCCACATCCCCAATCGCCTTAACTACATCGCCACATTTGCAGGCATCTACCAACACCATTGAAGACTCTTTCATGATTGAGTAAGCGACAGCAAAAATTGCAAAAGCAATAAGCGCTCCTGCGATAGAATCAGCATGTTGAATTCCAAAATAGCCTGATAGTACAATGCTGACAGATACGGCTATTGAAGATGCTGCGTCGATAGCTCCATTCAGAGCCCCCATTCGAAGAGAAGTGGAGTCGCGTTTTCTTGAAGCTTTCTCAATCCAAACCGTAGCGCAAGTGGCAACCGCTGTTGAGCCCAAAGCAACTGCTAACGCTAAGCCTGCATTAACTATTGATCTAGGTTCAAGCCAAACAAGATAGGACTCATAAATTATTATTCCACCGAAAGCGGCTAGGAAAAAAGCAGCAATAAGGCTTCCCAAGGTTTCAAACCTGTAATAACCAAAATGAAATGTGCCGTCAGGTGATCTTCCCGATAAGCGCAAACCAATCCATATGATAAGAAAAACGGTTGCCATTGCCAGCGAGTGAACGCCGTCGGCAACTAGGGCAAGACTTAATGACAGGTACCCGACAATAATTTCGACGATTCCTATTGCAATAGCTATTAGAAAAACTTTTTTTGCAATCGATCCGCTTTCTTTGAGGCCATTTGATTTCAATGTTGATTCACTACAACAATTGGTGCTCATTTGAGGCTGTATTGACGTTTCATAAAGTCAAGATGATTTATACTTTTCCAGCCTTGCTATCCGCTTTTTGTTGATGCCGTAATAATTATTCTCTGAAAAATTAGCCCTTACACATTTTTTAGCTATTTCACATTAAAACTAAAACGTTTAAAAAAAAGCCAAATACGAAGAATATTGCTAAAGCTTTGGAACAAGTACTACGAAACACAAACGTTGGTAGAGCAAAAGACTTTTCACGCTTTTTTAATTTAGCTCTTAAGACTTTAATCGGCAAAGACAAAACTGAATCAAAAATAATTGTGTTTTTACAGTTTTATTTGCAGAATCTGCCGTCATCTTTGGTTGTTGCAAGTTTACATATTTTGCTGCTAAACCAACCTATTTTGGTGGTTTTTCTGCAGTCAAATTTTGGGACAAAAGGCTTAATGTCTAGAAGTGGGGTCCCGTAAATGATGTCCACGTCTTGTATATGTACTGTATTGTTTTCAATATCTGTGAGTCGCACTATCGATATTCCAACTGGATTAGGTCTGGCGGGTGAACGGGTGGCGAATACTCCATGAAGATTGTCGTCCAGAAATGGTTTCACCACCAAGGAACAACCCTTTATCAGGTGAAAATGGTAAAGAAGGATAATGTGCGAAAAGCTTTCAAGGTCTTTTAAACCTTCAGCGTATTCTGGGTAAATTTCGATAGTTCCTTTGATGCCTTTTGAAGCTGTTGCTTGTATGGGAACATTTTTTGGTTCCTTAAAAGGCGAATAAACTATACCGATGGGTTTGTAGGTTAATGCGTTCAAACATTACTTCCCTTCTTTACAGCAAAGTATCGTAGTTATTAAGCTGTTAACTAACTTTGCCTGGCGTTTATTAATTCATATAAAAACAAAATGGGGATTGGCTTTACGTTTGCTGACTAATCAATCTCTTCTTTATTTGGTCATTTAATAAAATTCCAAAAACAAAGAACCAACCTAACACAATGACTATGTAAAGTAGTGGTATTGGAGCAAGTCCGGGTATTCCGATAATTGATAAGAGCGAAGAGATGATTATATCAACAAGAATTGCAATCAAGAGGGGTTTACTAGGTTTTGATTTCCAGAAGTTACCTCTCTCTCGTACCACAAAAATTGTGAATAACCCGCCAAATAGCAGAATGTCAAAGGCAAAAGTGTTTAGCTGAGCGGTATTTGAGAGATTCAAGTATGTTAAGCCTAAGTATAGCAATCCAAAGGATTCAGCAACAATAAATATGCCTAAGATAATCGACGCTTTAAGAAGCGAAGCTATATTCCAAGTTTCAGGTTTTTCTGAAGCTCTAGTATTATCAGTAGCAAGTGAAATAGTTACAAAATCAACCAAAAATAGTAATAATACAACCTGAAAGGCGTTGACAACGAATAGTCCAGTAAAAAGAAAGGCCAAGACGACAAAAACTACTACCTGGAATGTCTTAACAATTTTATTGAATATCCAAGTCAGAATTCTTTGGTAAATCATTCTCCCAGATACCACAAGACTCAGAATGTTTGTTAATCCTGGCGATGTAAGAACCACGCTTGCCGCACCCTTTGCCACATCCGTTGCATTACTTACAGCTATTCCGACTTCAGCTTGCTTTAGGGCTGGGGCATCATTAATGCCGTCTCCAGTCATCCCAACCACATGTTTTTTGGACTGCAGAGCCTTTACTATTTGGTATTTCCCTTCAGGATAAATTTCAGCAAAGCCATCGCTTTTTTCAACTAACTCCGCTGCATCAATCGCATCTTTGTTTACCTTTTCTTTGATTTCAGGAGCTCGTGCTATTTTATTACCTAAATGTACGTCTTCGGCCACCTGTTTTGCAATCGGTAAAGAATCTCCCGTAAGCATTTTAATGGATATTCCTAACGCTCGAAGTTTTGCTATACTGCTTGCAGAATCAGGTCTAGGTTGATCGTAGAGTGCTACTAAACCGGCAAGTTGCATCTTCGCTTCTTGACTTACGGCGACTGCAATAATTCGGTATCCTTTGCTCGCGAAGTTCTCCATTTTTGTTTCTAACTCCGCAAGTTCTTTTCCATAAATTCCAGACATCGGGGCTAATACCGCCACAGCCCCTTTGGTGACACTTAATTCATGTCCATTTTTCTCTAGCAATGCCTCTGTTCTTCTGGTTGTTGGATCAAACGGGATAAACGTTTTTAGGGTATAGTCATTTAAAGGTAGGTTTTTTTCTTGGGCTGCTGCCAAAAAGGCTATGTCTATAGGATCTTGGTTTGCTTTTTGAGATGCTAAAGCGCCAAATAATATAACGTCCTCTTTTGTGTGGTCATTAATTTCCACGACATCAGCTATCTTTAGCATGTTCAGGGTAAGTGTTCCTGTTTTGTCCACGCATAAAACATCCATCAGAGCAGCGTCTTCAGATGCGCTAAGGCGCGTAACTAAGACTCCTTTCTTAACAAGTTCTTGTGATCCAAGAGCCATTGTAACGGTGAACATTGTTGGCAAGGCAACTGGTATTGCTGACACCAACAAAATCAATGCTAAAGATAACATAACTAACAGGTTTATGCCCCGTATCCACGACACTACAAAGGCGATAGCGAGCAAAGTAACGACTAAAATTAGAAGCCATTTCATTAATCCTGAGATGACAGTTTCCATGTGCAATTTTGGTTTAGCGAATTGAACCAGTTGAGTTGTTTTGCCAAAATATGTGTGAGCTCCTGTAGAAGTCACTACGCCTGTGGCTTCCCCTTTTCTTATCATCGAAGCAGAAAAGACAAGATCACTTTTTTTCTTTTCAAGTGGCATGGATTCTCCAGTTATTGCAGATTGATCAACAGTGATCTCAGTGTCAATTATTTTAAGATCTGAGGGTACAAGATCGCCCGATCTTATCCTGATAATGTCACCAGGAACTAGCTCTATTGCACTAATTGTTGACCATAATCCATCTCTTAATACCCTCGCTTGTAGTTGGAGCTTTTGTTTGAGAGCCTTTACGGCTCGTGTTGCTTGTTTTTCCTGAAAAAACCCTAAAATTGCATTTACAAGAAGTAAAGCAACTATTATGTACAAATCTAAAAAGTTGCCTAATACAAATGATATTACAATTGCTATTTCAAGCATCCACGCTGTTAAACCCCAAAAACGTTTCATAAAAGCAATTACTGGATTTTGTTGCTTTTCCTCAACAGCGTTGAGGCCATATCGTTTGATTCTCTGTTTTGCTTCTGTTTGGGTTAAACCTGTCGTTGAATTGCTCTGTAATAGGCTCAAAGTTTCATCTATTGTTAGAGGACTAAAGGTGTCGGCGCTTTGATTTTTATCCATATAAACCCTTTCAAAATATTAGTAAAAAAATGTGGGTTCGAATATTTGTAAGTTTAGCCCTGAATAGATGAATCGTCAGTGATAGAGCAACTTGCTCATAGGGTTTTTGCGACTTCACTCAATGGTTTAACAGGTCTTACTTCGACTGTCATTGGACCGAAGAATTTTTTGATTGCTTCTGGGTTCAGTGCTTCTATTGTAAAGAAACCTTTGTGGTCTGCGGCTGTATCTTGAGGGCAACTCATATAGGCGGCAACTAAGCTAATTCCTGCGTTTTTTATGTTCTGTTCTGAGAAAAGCTGCTTAAGCATGGCTTTTCCTTCAGCGCTTAGAAGCGGGCATTGTGTCGCTGGATGCGAATGTGTAGCTTCATATAACAAAAAATCACCTCCTTTCAGAAGAACTTAATATAGTTCAAATTTGCCTAACACCTGTAAGTCTCAAGAGTCTTTTATAAGTTGTTTAAGATGTTATTTTATGGCGATAAGTGCATTAAGATTTTGATGAGGATGCGGTTTTTATGCAAAATTATTTAGTTATCTTTGCAATAGATTATTGTTAGGTGTTTTGTTTGCCACAAGCATATGTATTGTTGAATGTTGAATTGGGAACAGAGGATAATGTGTTAAGTCAGCTCAGAAGCCTAAACAATATTCAAGAGGTATACGTTTCTTATGGTGTATACGACTTAATCATACTAATTAGAGCAAGCACAATGGAAGCGCTAAAGGATTTGGTGACACACAAAATTCGAACAATCAATCAAGTTCGGTCAACATTAACTTTAATACTATTGGAAGAATAAAAATCAAAATTTAATATTTTAAAATTAGCGATTTCAATGCTTAAATTAGTCCGTTTTGTACTGTGCGGGTTGACCACAAGTCCATTAAAGCTTTGTGTGCTAAACAAAGGTAGGGAAATTAGACTTTTTAAGACCATAGACAATATATGCGAGCTTTTGCTTAAGAAAACCCCAATAGTTTGAGGTTGTTTAAATGAAAACTTTGGTCACAGTTGGTCGTGGTGGAACAGGAAAATCCAGTTTCACCGCTCTTATGGCAAAAAATTTCATCGACGCTGGACAAGCACCGATTTTACTAGTTGATGCTGACCCCGACCAAAATCTTGGGGAAATGCTAGGTGTAGACCTTAAAGAAGCAGGAAAATCAACAATTGCGGACCTCATTGTAAGTACATTTATTGAGCAGGGCGGTACAACAGTCGGTATTCCTCCAACACAACGCATTGAAAGTCGCATTTGGGAAAACGGCCTTTATGAAAGCCCAAACTTTGATTTCCTTGCTGTCGGCAACAAGTGGGTTGAAGGGTGCTATTGCATGCCAAATTCTGCCCTAAAAGGAGCCTTGGAATCTTTGACTAAGAGCTACAAGTATGTCATTGTCGACTCTCCAGCAGGGCTTGAAAACCTCAACAGACGAATAACCTCTGAAGTCAATGACATCTTTGATATACTTGATCATTCAAAAAAATCTCAAGATCATGTCAAAAGAGCTTACAAAATCGCAAAAGAAGTTGACATGAAATTCGAAAACTTTTACTTAGTTGGCGGCTACCGTTTTCCGGCTGAACTAGGCAAACAAGCTGAAGCAGACTTACAATTCAAGTACCTCGGAAAAATCGACGCAGATGACCAACTAGATGAGTATGTTTTGGATGGAAAATCCCTACTTGACTTGCCAAAAGACAACAAAGCATATCTTTCGGTGCAGAAAATCCTCAAATCCTTGGGTTATTTGTAGTCCCAAGGCTTTTACACAATTTTTGAGAAACATTCCATATCTATATGTGCACCGTGACTTTTTCCTAAGAAATCTGGAAAGGTTTAAAAGGTCTGTAATTTAGCATAGAGGTAAACCTTTACAGAGGTTTCAGATTTGACTGCTAAAAACGTCCATATAAAAATAGACGAAATGAAGACCGGTAGCGGTCTCATTAAAAATCTTGAATTATCCATCGGCAAGGTTATTAACGACAATTATACCGAGCCCATGGGACCAACCCCAATGCCCTCCTTGACTGCACTTCGGGATTGGGACATGAAGCTTCTCACCAAGTACAAGCCTTTCTACATGCCCGACTGTGATCTTTGCTGTCTTTGTACTTTTGGCAAATGTGATCTGACAGCTGGAAAACGCGGCGCATGCGGCTTAGACATCGCAACCCAATCTTCTCGTATTGTGATGTTAGCTTGTGCAATTGGAGCAGCCTGCCACACAGCTCACTCACGTCACCTTCTTCACTCACTAATTGAAAAATACGGTCGAAGGTACCCCTTAGATGTCGGCGGATTAAACATTAAAGTTGAAGCCCCAGTCAGCCGCCTTGTTACTGGCATAAAACCTGAAACACTCGGCGACTTGGATGACATTTTAACTTACACCGAAGAGCAAATTACCCAGGTTCTTGCAGTAGGACACACAGGTCAAGAAGGTAACAATTTAGACTTTGAATCCAAAGCTATGCACGTCGGAATGATTGACCACGTAGGTATGGAAGTTGGCGACATCGCACAAATATCAGCCTTAGGCTACCCGAAAGCTGACCCTGAAGCGCCCCTCGTAAAACTTGGCATTTCAAGCGTCGACAGAACCAAACCAGTCATAATGTGTATTGGTCACAACGTCATGCCATCGGTCGGAATAGTTGACTACGCGAAAGAAACCAAAGCTGACGATAAAATAGAAGTAGTCGGTTTATGCTGTACAGCACACGACATGACAAGATACTACAACCGCGCAAGAATCGTTGGCCCAATCAGTTGGGAACTCAGATTTATTCGCGCAGGATTGGCAGATGTCGTCGTACTTGACGAACAATGTGTCCGAACAGACGTTTACGATGAAGCAAGTAAAGTTAACGCTCCAGTAATTGCGGCATCCGAAAAGAACTGCATGGGTTTCAAGAACCGCACAAACGACCCCGCAGACGAAATTGTCTCTGACCTCGTAAGCGGAAAAGTCAAAGGCGTACTAATCCTTGACCCAGAAAAAGTCGGCGAAGTCGCAGTTCGCGTAGCGCAACAAGTCGCTCCAATCCGCAAGAGAAAGAACGTTCTGCCAAGTCTAGAAGAACTTACACAAATTGCAAAGACCTGCACGCAATGCAAGAGTTGCCAACGCAACTGCCCACAAGACT
Source organism: Candidatus Bathyarchaeota archaeon (assembly GCA_963835475.1). Classification (GTDB taxonomy): domain Archaea; phylum Thermoproteota; class Bathyarchaeia; order Bathyarchaeales; family Bathycorpusculaceae; genus Bathycorpusculum. The sequence goes on along the minus strand of CAWIFU010000013.1, from coordinate 235,991 downwards.
ACGCGATTCCTGTAGCTATAAAAGCAGCAGCACAAGGTGACATAACCCTGCTAACTGATCTGTATGAGACTTGCATCGGATGTGGAAAATGCGAAGAAGCATGCCCACAAAACATCATGATCCACAGTCTTATCATTAAAGCAGGCGAAAAAGCCATGCTATGCGAAGATAATCTATGCCGCGTAGGCAGAGGCGCAGTCTCAGATGTCGAAATCCGCAATGTAGGTAGCCCAATCGTTCTCGGAGAAATCCCCGGAATCGTTGCAGTCGTCGGTTGCAGCAACTATCCAAAAGGCGGCAAAGACGTTTACGATATATGCAGAGAATTCGCAAGCAGACGATACATAGTCGTGCTCTCAGGATGCTCAGCCATGTCCGCAGGCAGCTACCGCAACAGCGAAGGCAAAACCCTCTACGAAGAATTCCCAGGCGGATTCGAGGCAGGAGGAGTCCTAAACGTAGGCTCATGCGTTGCAAACAGCCACATAGCAGGTGCAGCAATCAAAGTAGCAAACATCTTCGCAAAACGTAGCCTAAGAGGCAACTACGAAGAAATCGCAGATTACATCCACAACCGCTTAGGCGCAGTCGGTTTAGCTTGGGGTGCATACTCACAGAAAGCCGCAGCAATCGGTGCAGGATTCTGGCGCTTAGGTGTACCAGTTCTCGTCGGTCCACACGGTGTCAAATACAGACGTATGCTCCTTGGCAGGAAAGAAGACCCCCAGAACTGGGAAGTTCTTGATGCACGAACAGGCAACACTGTTAACGTCGGACCAGCACCAGAACACCTCTTTAATATGGCAGAAACCAAAGAGGAATGTATGGTTGCAATCGCAAAACTCTGCATCAGACCCAACGACACATGGAAAGGACGCAGCATAAAACTAAGCCACTACGTCGACTTAAGCAAACGATACCTCGGAGTTATGCCGAACGACCTTCACCTGTACGTGAGAACGATGGCTGATGTCCCATCAACAATGAAAGACGAGTTTGTCAAGATACTTGAAGAAAACAACTGGCAAGAAACAGTAATTCCGGATCCAACCTTGCTTCCAAGAATGGTCCGCAAAATGAAGGAGTAAACGGAGGAAAAAACTATGTCCTGTGAACCATGGCAATGTGCAGAAATAGCATCAACCAAAAAAGCAAACCCAATACAAAAACCTGAGATAGCAGTAGCAATGATCAAAAAAGCCCAACGTCCCCTCCTAATTGTGGGAAGCAACGCAACTGAAAGGTACATGGAAGGCAAACAACTAATCGAATACCTCATCGACTTCGCTAACGCGTCCAAAGTACCCGTAGTTGCAACAGCCCACATGGTTGGAGAATTCCTCAAACGAGGATACCAACCAGCGGCATTCATGAACGCGATGGAAATCGGTCAGAGAGTGGTCGACCCAGAATGGATGGGACTCGACGGCAAAGGACACCCAGACCTAGTTATTTTGGTCGGGTTACCTTACTATGTTGAATCGTTGATGCTCTCAGGCATGAAGCACTTTGCACCAGACCAAAAAACTATGACCATCGACAACCTATTCCACGTCCACGCAAGCTGGTCTTTCCCAAATGCAACCCTGGAAGATTGGGCTGCAAACCTCAAAGTAATGACCTCAAAATTTGATGGAGGAAATTAAAAAAAATGTCAATGTTTAAAGATATACCTGTTGAAGTTGGCGTAATCTACGAAGGAGAACGTATCCGAAGAAACGACATGCAAGTAGAACTCGGCGGTCCTACAGTCAAACAAAAGTTTGAACTCGCAAAAGTAAAACCCATGAATGAAGTCGAAGATGGCAAAATAACCATCGTCGGCCCAGACCTAAAAGACATGAAAGAAGGCGGCGCATTTCCATTCGGTATCCTCGTTGAAGCGGCAGGCGCAAAACTAGATGCAGGATTAGAAGGTGTAATCGAAAGACGCATTCACGGTTACCTTAACTACATCGAAGGCTTCATGCACCTAAACCAGCGATACGACATCTGGATACGCATCGGCAAAAAATCCTTCCAAAAAGGCTTAACCAGCTTCGACGCAATTGGCAAAGTTCTCTACAGACTCTTCAAGAGCGAACTGCCCATCATCGAGAAAGTACAAATTACCTTCATAACAGACCCAGCAAAACTAGAAGAAATGACCCCTGATGCATTGCTAGCATACGAATCACGCGACGCAAAAGCCAGAGGCCTGAAAGACTCAGAAGTCGACACATTCTACGGATGTGCACTCTGCCAATCATTCGCACCAAGCCACGTCTGTGTAATCACACCACAAAGATACAGCAACTGCGGTGCAATCAGCTGGTTTGACGGCAAAGCTTCAGCAAGCATTGATCCTAAGGGTCCAGTCTTCGCAATTCCAAGAGGCGAAATCATCAACGAAGAAAAAGGTGAATTCAGCGGTGTCAACGAAGCCGCCAAGAAACGCACCATGGGCGAAGTTAACCAAGTCTGGCTATACACAGCATTCGATCACCCACACACTTCATGCGGATGCTTCGAAGCAGTAACCTTCTACATCCCAGAAGTTGACGGATTCGGCGTAGTCAACAGAAACTTCAAGGGCGCAACCGTAAACGGCTTACCCTTCAGCACCATCGCAGACTCCGCAGCAGGCGGACGACAAATCGATGGATTCCACGGAATGTCCATCGAATACATGCGAAGCAAAAAATTCTTTGCCGCAGACGGTGGATGGAACCGCGTCGTTTGGGTACCCAAAGAAGTCAAAGAAAAAATTAAAGAATTCATCCCAGCAGACGTTGTTGACAAAGTCGCAACAGAAGAAGACGCAAAGAACATCGATGATCTCAAAGCATTCCTGAAGGCAAAGAACCACCCAGTCGTCGCTAAATGGGAAACAGAAGCTCCAGCAGCAGAAGCACAAGCCATACAAGTTAACGAAGAAGCAGCAGGCACCATGATGCCAGTAGCAACAGCAGGTTCACTTCCAATAATGGCCGGCGGATTCAAAATCATACTCAAAGACGCAAAAATCTACGCTAACAAAGTAATCATAACAACCGTTAAAGACAGCAAAGACAACAAAGACAAACGGTGATCTTCACGACTCACCACGACACAGACAAAAAGAAAGACAATGAAGGACTACAGCTAAGCGACGACATACTAGCAGCACTCGCAAAATTCCAGACAATCGAGCTGGAAGACTTCCAAATCGACGCCAAAGAACTCGAAATCATCTTCGAATCAGGCGCAGCAGGCCAAATAATGCCAAAGCTAAAGCTTCCAACAGCAGCCATAGCAGGTGGCAAACCACTCAGCATGCTGCAAATACCTTTCCTCCCACCCATCGAAACCTACCCAAACAAAATAAGCGAAGTAAAACTTGGGGCAACAAAGAGCGAAGGCGGCACACGCGGAAAATCACTCACAATCGGCGGAGAAGTTTCTCCCGCTTTCTACACTTTTGAGCGACCAATGCCACACAAACCAGTCATCACCTTAGACGTTTTCGACATGGAAGTTCCCCTAAGCAAAGCCGTCAAGATGCACGTTAAAGACGTCGTCGGTGACCCAGCAGCTTGGGCAAAACTTGCAGTCGACAAATTCGGCGCAGACATGGTTACAATGCACTTAATCAGTGTTGACCCACTACTCAAAGACGCATCACCCAAAGACGCATGCAAAACCATCGAGAAAGTCCTGCAAGCCGTAGATGTACCACTAGTCATCGGCGGATGCGGAGACCCAGTTAAAGACACAGCCGTCTTCGAAGAAGTATGTGCACAATTTCCAGGCGAACGCTTCCTAATCAGCTCAGTCACACGCGACATGGACGTCGAGAAATGTGCCAAATTCATCAAGAAAGCAGGCCATGCAATCCTCTCATTCACACCCATGGACCTAAACTTGGCACGTGAACTCAACAGACGCCTCTACGACTATGTTGGCAGAGAAGACATCATTATGGACTTAACCACAGCAGCACTCGGCTACGGTTTAGACTATGCATTTACAAACATGGAACGCGCACGCATGGGGGGCTTAATGGGCGACGTCGAACTGGCACACCCAATGTCCTCAGGCACAACTAACGCATGGGCAGCAAGAGAAGCCTGGCTAAAAATGTCAGCTGAATGGGAACCTCGCGAACTCAGAGGTCCACTTTGGGAAGTAACCACAGCCATAACCCTGTTGCTCGCAGGCGTAGATCTATTCATGATGATGCACCCAGCAGCCGTAAAAACACTAAAAGACGTAACCAACTACCTAACAAGCGCAAAAAAAGCAGACCCATCAAAATACGCAAACTGGGTCACGGTAAAAGCTTAAGGAGACATGACTGATATGGCAGAAAAGAAAAAAGGCGGATTAAGAGAACTTAGCCCTATAACCATTTACAAGAGCTTGCCAAAAACTAACTGCAAAGAATGCGGCGTCGACAACTGCATGGCATTCGCCACAAAGATTGTCAACCGCGAATTAGAACTTGACAGCTGCAAACCACTCCTCAAACCAGAAAACGCGAAATCCTACGCTATACTAAACGATCTCCTAAAACCAGCTGTTAAAGAAATCACTGTGGGCGTCGGCGAAAAAGCCAAGAAAATAGGCGGAAAACTGGTCATGTACCGCCATGAATTCACATACAAGAACCCAACAGCCATCGCAATCGACGTAACCGACGAAATGTCCGATAGCGAAATTGTTTCGCGCGTTCAGAAAACAGATAACTTTACTTTCGAATACATCGGCAATACCCTAAAACTCGACATGATAGCAGTCAGATGCACTTCCGGAGACGCAGACAAATTCAAAGCAGCAGTCAAAAAAGTTTCAGAAACCACCCAGTTACCAATGATACTATGCACCCTTAGCCCAACAATAGCTGAGGCAGGATTAATGGCGGCGCCAAAGGCACGTCCACTCCTCTACGCAGCAACCTCAAGCAACTGGAAAGACATGGCAGAATTAGCCCTAATGTATAACTGCCCAATAGTCGCATCCGCGCCAAACGACCTAAACACATTGGTCTCACTCGCAAAAACCCTGATGGCTTACGGCGTAACCGACATAGTCCTTGACCCAGGCACCTTCATAAACGATGGTTTACCAGACACAATCAACAATTTTACCATGCTAAGAAGAGCGGCAACAAAAGGCGGCGAAGAACTTGCAGGCTTACCCTTACTGGGTGTACCAATGGTCGCTTGGGTAGACAAAGGCGAAATGGCAGACGACCTAGTCAAATGGCGAGAAGCATATGTCGCCTCGATGCTCGTGGTCCGATATGCAGACGTACTCATTATGCACGGGAACGACGGATGGGCACTACTACCAATGACAGTGCTACGCCAGAACATCTACACTGACCCACGCAAACCTGTCGCAGTCGCACCAGGACTCAAAATATACGGCACACCAGACGAAAACTCACCAGTACTCTTCACATCAAACTTCGCCCTAACATACTACACCGTAGCATCAGACATCGAAAGCAACAAACTAAACGCCTACCTAATCGTCGTCGAAACAGAAGGCTCAGCAATCGACAGCGGAGTAGCAGGACGCAAACTAACAGCCGAACGAGTCGCAGACGCAATCAAAGCCTCAGGCATAGAACAAAAAGTTAAACACCGAAAAATTATCATCCCAGGCAAAGCCTCACGCATCAGCGGCGAAATCGAAGAACTCAGCGGCTGGAAAGTACAAGTTGGACCACGCGACAGTTCTGAGATACCTAAGTATCTCATAGAGAAATGGCAACCATAAGCCATCCTCTCTTCTTTATTTTATTTTAATTAATTTTTGTTCAATAAGACTTACACGTAATTCTTTTATAATTCTCCGAGAACTAGAAATTGGTGATTTTTAGTGGATCATACAATTGTACATTTTGAAATTCCAGCCAATGATATTGAAAAAATAAAAAAATTCTATATGGATCTGTTTGGCTGGACGATGAATAAGTATCCTGGACCAACTGTCTACTATCTTGTCGGAACCGTTCCTGTAGATGAAAAAACCATGATGCCTGTTCGACCTGGTGTTAACGGGGGGTTGTATGACAAAAAGGATTCCACGATACCTGAGATGGCTAAGCCGACGAACTATATTTCGGTTGAGTCGGTGGAGGAATACAGCACGAAGGTCGTGGATTTGGGCGGCAAAATAGTTGTGCCGAAGATGGAAATTCCTGGTTTGGGTTGGTGGGCACTGGCGCTTGATCCTGAAGGCAGCCAATTTGGGCTTTTGGAATATATGAAAAAGCCCTAACTCCTTTTCTTTTTAAGCTCTCTCCAACCGAGTCTTTGTAGTTATCAATCTGTATTATGTAAAAAAACCCATGCTTTTTAGCTAAATTTGTACTAAAAGCGTATAAACCCCTTCTTTTAATCTATGTTCATTTACTGCTGGAAGGGACTGAAAATAGGCTGCGGTATCTTTGGCGTAATAAATTATGAAAAACAACCAGTTTTTCCGTATGTTTACTGGGGTTTACGTGCTCAAAACCATCGGGGACACCAGTCACATGGTTTTCTGACTTATAGCGATAAACAATTCTTTACCTATAAGAATCTAGATTTAGTTCCAAAAGTGAAGAGTGACGCTATTCAGGAGTGGTTTGGCCGTTTGCCTGGATCAATAGGCATTGGTAATGTGAGGTACACGACCTCCGGTAAATGTGACGACGTCTCCATAATTGAAGGAACACAACCTGTCATTGCTTCTAGCGATGGGATAAAAGTCGCATTATCATTCAATGGCAACATCGTTAATACTTTGCCTTTAAAGAAAGAAATGACGGAGAACTTCTCTGATTTCCTCTACAGCTGCGATTCAGACATAGTTTGCCACAAAATGCTCTTAGGATTAAAGCAAGGCAAAGGCTTGGAATTTGCAGCTCGAATGGTTATGGAGAGTTTGGATGGAGCATTCTCGGTAACAGGCATAACGGGTGAGGGTGAGTTTTTTGCTTTCAAGGATCCGCATGGAATAAAACCCCTATGCGCTGGACATGACCCAAATGGGGCAACTTTTGCTTTTTCGTCTGAAACTGTAAGCCTTGACATGAATAGTTTCGTTAGAGACTTTGAACTAAAACCTGGCGAACTCGTAACAGTTTCAGCCGAAGGCTTCAAACGAACTCAAGTAATTCAAAATCCCCAAGAAGCCTTCTGCGCTTTTGAATACGCTTACTTTGCAAGACCTGACTCCACTTTTGGCGGCGAAAAATACGTTTATGAAATGCGAGAAGAGTTCGGCAGAAACATAGTAAAAGAATATCCAGAAATTGCCAAAGATGGGGACATCATCATGTCGGTGCCTGAAACAGGCGACGACTCTGCAATGGGTGTTCATGAAGAGTCAGGTTTGCGGTGGGAACGTGCATCAAGACGACACCGATATGTCACCGAACGCGCTTTCATACTGTTAAACACCGAACGATTCTCAACAATTGATAAAAAAATTAACATTTTAGGCTCAAAAGTGGCTGGAAAACGAGTTATAATAACTGAAGACAGCATCGTCCGAGGAGACACAACCAAAGTCATCATAGAAAAAGTGCGAAAAGCCGGCGCCAAAAAAGTCTACGTGTTCGTAACTTTTCCCCGCATCATCGGACCATGCCTCTATGGCATTGACATGTCAACTTATGGTCAACTCGTCGGCTCAAGGAATGATGCTGAAGGAATCGCAAAAATCATAGGCGCAGACGGTGTATGCTATCAATCTCTCGAAGGACTCATACGTGCGACAGGTCACACAAAAGAACAGCTTTGCTTAGCCTGCGTCACAGGCAAATACCCAACACCGTGCGCGCAGAAAATGGCTGACACAATGAAAAAACGTTTCAAAGAAGGCTACGAAGAGAAAAACAGAATCTACGAGTCCGAAGAAGCCCAGCCGTAATCGCTATTAAGCGTTCCCTCCAATGTCTTAGCTGATAGGTGTCTTTGGATGGAAAAAATCGGTGTCCTATTAGTTTCTTATGGCGCACGAGAAGTTGCTATGGCGGATGCTCTTCTAAGAAGCAAAAAATACCAAGTGGAACTCTACGTCGCCGACAAACAATGCAATCCCTACAACGCTAAAAACGCCACAAAACACGTTGTTATTCCAACCCTTGACATAAACGAAATCTGCAAGTTCGCAGAGACAAACAAAGACAAACTTGACTTTGTCATGGTGGGCTCCGAGAAACCCATAATCGAAGGAATACGCGACCTCATAGAGAAACAAACAGGCATACCTGTAATCTGCCCCACCAAAGAGTACGCGATAGAGGAGAGTAAGATTGCTCAGCGAATACTTTTTGAGGAGATTGCGCCAGAAGCGAACCCGCGTTTCAAGATTTTCTATCCTGCTGATTACAAAGGCAAAGATATTCAGAAATCAGTTTATCAATGGCTAGATGAATTGGACAATCAAGCCGTTGTGAAGCCCGATAAGCCTGCTTTAGGTAAAGGCGTAGGAGTTTGGGGCGACCACTTCGCAAATCGAGAACAACTTTATGAGCATTTCATGTCCAACTTCAAGTATGGCTCAGTTCTCATAGAAGAAAAAATTGATGGGGAAGAATCCAGTTGCATGGGTTTCTGCGACGGCAAACACTTCATTTCCCTGCCCGACACACGCGACTACAAACGTGCCTTCGACGACGACAAAGGACCAAACACAGGTGGTATGGGCTCCTACAAAGATGTCGCCGATTACCTGCCCTTCCTTACTGCCTCCGAACGCGAACAAGAACTTGCTTTAGCTGACAGAGTTTTTAAAGGATGGAAAACAAAAATCAAAGACGACACGGCGCTAAGGGGCGTTCCACTGTACCTTGCTTTTATGCACACGGGCAGGGGCATCAAAATCCTAGAGATCAATAGCCGCCCAGGCGACCCCGAAATCATGAACCTTCTTCCAATCATAAAAGACGACTTTGTAGACGTATGCCTCAAAATGGTCAATGGAAACCTAAACGGCGTTGCAATGGAGAAGTCGGCGACGGTATTAACCTACAAGGTTCCAGCAGATTACGGTGGATATGCCGATGCGTTCCCAGACAGAGCGAATAAACAGAATGCCAATACACCCGTTGACCTCGCCACGGCTGAGGAACTTGCAAAAAAGTTCCATGACAAAATTCGCGTTTACCCCGGCTCCATGGAGCTGCGCGATGGTAAAAACTATGCACTCAAATCTCGAGCTATAGGAATCCTTGGCATCGGCGATAGCATCGAGGAAGCACGCCAAATCAGCCAAGAAGGAGCAAAAGCAATCACTGGCGGCGCACTATGGAACCGAACCGACGTTGCATCAAAGCAACATATCGCCAAAAGCATCAAGCACATGGAGCAGTTGAGGCAGAAGCCTTGAAGCGTGTCTTTGTCTCCGACTGCGAAGGACCAATATCAAAAAACGATAATGCCTTCGAGTTAGCAGTGAACTTTATTCCAAACGGCGACAAATTTTTCACTAACATAAGTCTTTACGATGATGTTCTGGCAGATTCACTGAAGAAACCTGGTTACAATGCGGGCAGCACTCTCAAGTTGATTTTGCCCTTCTTCAAAGCCTACGGCATAACCGATAGCCAAATGGAAGATTTCTCTGCCAGAAATATTGTTTTAATCGCCAACAGCAAAGCCACACTAAGTCACATACAAAGAATTGCTGATTCCTTCATCGTTAGCACCAGCTACGAACACTACATCAAAGCCCTCTGCAAAGCAGTCGATTTCCCATACAAAAACACGTACTGCACCAAAGTAAAACTTGACAAATGCCCAATCACACCCCAAGAAAAAGAGCGCCTAAGAGAGATAGCGCAAGAAATCGCACAGATGCCCCCAATCGAAATTCCCCAAAACGCAAAAACCGTTAAGGACTTTTCAAACCGCGACCAAACCCTTATCCAGCGGTTAGATGAGATTTTCTGGAACTTAATTCCCAAGATGTTTGTTGGCAAATTTCTCACCCATGTAGTTACCGTTGGTGGGGAACAGAAAGCCGAAGCCATCCGTGATATAGTCAAACGTTTAGGCACCGAGTTGGAGGATGTTTTGTATGTTGGCGATAGCATAACTGATGTGGAAGCCTTCAAACTGTTGCGCACCAATGGGGGTTTGGCGGTCTCTTTCAACGGGAACAGTTATGCAGTGAGGGACGCTGAAGTTGCTGTTTTGTCAGATAGTAATACTGTTACGGCTGTGATAGTTGATTTGTTCTGCAAGTTGGGCAAAAAACAAACCCTTAACGCACTCAGTTCATGGAGCTATGACGTTCTTAACACAAACAAGGTAGACAAAGTTTTACTAAAACAGCTATCAACGTTGTACCCTGATGTATTGCCCAAAGTTCAAATAGTAACAGCCAAAAATATGGAATCACTAATAAAAGAGAGTACCGAGTTTAGGAAGAAGGTTCGTGGAGTAGCCGTCGGGAGACTTGGATAAATGCCTAAAGCACAAATCGAAGATACTTATGCTGAAGCGTTCACTGGGATTTATTGTCGGGTAATCGTAACTGCGGACGATGAGCCAACTTTGCGCAAAGCCGCTGAAGACTCAACTGCCACGCCATCGGTTGTAATTGGCAGAACCGAAGGTGGCGTTGAAAAATACCTAACACCTAGCGAAACACCCGACAAACGCATGGGCGCTATCTTACAGTTCTGGGGAGAAATCAACCCCAAAAAAACCTTTGAGGAATCACTGAAAAAGTTTGAAACTGAACTCTCTTATCGCATCCGTCAAGATATTCTTGTTAAACCCTTCACAGCTGTCTTTGATGCCATGCCCAGGGCTGAGGGCAAGTTGGATATGATGGAGAGTGTAGGGCATTGCGGCGACGGTTATGAGTGGGTTGAGAAGCGTCATGGCAGGGAAGTCATTGTCGTTCCTTTGATGGTTCCGGACTTTATCATCGAACACTATCTTGGTTACGCGAAGGGTGTTATGGGTGGCAATTTTTGGATAATGTGTAAATCAAAAGAAGCACTCAAAGAAGCAGGCGATAGGGCACTAAAGGCAATTCATAAAGTATATGGGGTCGTGAACACTTTTGACATATGTTCTGCTGGTTCCAAACCAGAGACTCATTTTCCCAAAATAGGGCCGACCACTAACCATCCATATTGCCCGTCACTCAAATCGCGCTTAGGAAAGGAATCGAAGGTTCCAGAAGGCGTCGGATACATAGCCGAAATCGTGTTCGACGGCATTTCATTGGATGCAGTTAAGGAAGCCACAAAAACAGGAATCAAAGCCGTATTAGACGTAAATGGCGTCGTGCGGATTTCCGCAGGCAACTACGGCGGCAAACTCGGCCAACACAAAATTCAATTAAAGGAATTGTTTCCATGACAAAATTTGACGTATTAGGATTCGGAGCACTCAACGTTGACATGCTCTTTAAAGTAGCAAAATTTGCAACTGCCGAAAAAGAAAGCTTCATCGAAGATTACACGGAAGCCTGCGGTGGCTCAGCGGCAAACACGATTGTAGGGCTAGCTAGGCTTGGCTGCAAAGTTGGGTTCATAGGAAAAGTTGCCGGCGACCGCGAGGGCAAACTGCAGCTCGACTGCTTCAAAGCTGAAAGAGTGGACACCAGCGGAATCGTTGAGACAAAAAAGGGCAGGAGCGGTTCAGTGATGGGTTTCGTGGACAGAACAGGCGCAAGAACCCTCTACATTAACTCAGGCGTCAACGACTTAATTGAACCGAGAGAAATTAAATACGAATATATCTCCCAAACCAAACTCATCCACCTGTCATCTTTTGTCGGTGAAAAATCGTTCCGTGCACAAAAAAAACTCTTAAGCGCTCTGCCTGAAGGAGTTGAAATCAGCTTTGATCCGGGCTCAGTGTATGCACAAAAGGGTTTCGGAGTCATAGAACCCATAATTAAGAACTCTCACGTTTTAATGCCTAACGCGGCTGAACTTGAATTATTAACAGGTGAAGAAGACTTCCGTAAAGGCGCCGATTTCATGATTGGAATGGGCGTTAAGATTGTGGCAGTAAAGCTTGGCAGCAAAGGCTGTTATGTCACTGATGGCCAAGAACATCTCAGCGTGGAACCTTTCAAAGTTAAAGCACTCGATACCACAGGCGCAGGAGACGCTTTCAACGCGGGCTTCCTCTTCGGCTTAATCCACGAAAAAAGCCTCTATGAATGTGGTCAACTGGGCAATTTTGTGGGTTCCCGAAGCGCTATTGCAATGGGTGCCCGCGCTGGATTACCATATGCTAAAGATTTAGCATATCTTGGTTAGCTTGTCGATAATACTTTGGAAGATTAATTTTCCATCGCCATACTGAAGCATTTGTTGCTCGCGCGTCCAGTTGGGTTGTTGCCACCAATACATCGCCCTCTCGGGATGTGGCATTAACCCGAAGATGTTGCCTTCTTTGTTGCAGATTCCAGCGATGTCGTAGAATGAACCGTTGGGGCAGATCGGGTATTTTCCGTCAGCGACCTTGCCATTTTTGTCGCAGTAGCGGAACACCAACATATCCTCATCGATGAGTTTCTTTAGCAGTGTTTGTTCTTGTTCTTTTGGAAATAGTAATCGTCCTTCTCCGTGTGCGATGGGTAAGCTGATGACTTTTCCAGTTGGAATTTTGGTGGTAAATAGGCATTTGCCCTTGTTTTCTTGTTTGAGGTAGGTCCATTGGCATTTGAAACCCGCTGGCTCATTGGTGGTCAATGTGGCTTCGGGGTAGGCGCTCATGCCTTTGAAGCCTGGAAGCAAACCGTATTCAACGAGGATTTGGAAACCATTACATATGCCCAAGATTGGTCTGCCTTCATCGATGAATTTTCCCATTTCTTTGGAGAGGTTCGCAGAGAGGTGCCTTGCAAAAATCACACCTGAACGAACGTAATCGCCGAATGAGAAGCCGCCTGGAAAAACCAGAACATTGTAATCAAGCATGTTTCGGCGTTTGATTAACTCGTTCACATGAACAGATTCTGCTTGCACGCCCAGTTCTTGAAATGCACGCTGGGTTTCGGCATCGCAGTTGGTGCCGCCGACTCGCATTACGCACACTTTAATTTCTTCAGCGTTCATTGTGGTGTCTCCTCTGGGTTTAGGGTTTTTTTCCAGCTATGTCTAAGCTTTTCAAGTGAAGAAGCAATAGCACATTTTCCGTTCAGCCCGGCGATGAGTAGCTTTGGTTCTTTAGTTACATTGCCAATCAAAGCACAGTTTTTGCCTTTCATTAAAGTCTCAAAGTCTTCCTTGTCTGCTTCTGCAACTTCGATCAAAAAGCGACTGTTTGACTCTGAGAACAAAACAAAATCGCTCCGCTCAACTTCTTTTCTTGGTACTTTGCCGAGGTCTATTTCTAAGCCGTAGCCGCTTGCAAACGCCATTTCAGCTGCTGCTACCGCTAAGCCTCCTTCCGAGAGGTCGTGGCATGATTTAACTAACCCTTCGTCAATGGCGTCAATAACTGCTCTGAAGGTGCGTTTGGCTTTTGCCCCTTTTACTTTGGGTACGTTTGCGCCAAGGAAGCCTTTGAGTTTGTAGTATTCGGAGCCGCCTAGTTCATTGTATGTTTCGCCTATTATGTAGAGAAGGTTGCCGGGGGTTTTGAGTTCCATTGAGATGGTTGATTGGATGTTGGGAATTACGCCTACCGCCGTGATTAGCAACGTGGGTGTTATTGGACCCAGCGGCGATTCGTTGTATAAGCTGTCTTTTCCTGAAATGAACGGTGCTTTAAAAGCTACAGAGAAATCGTAGCATGCTTGGCACGCTCTCACGAGTGATCCCAATCGCTCTGGTTTCTCCGGGTTACCCCAAGTGAAGTTGTCTAGTAGTGAGATTCTTCTTCCGCCCACTGCAACGTTGTTGCGAATTGCCTCGTCAATGGCTGAAGCCGCCATCCAATAAGCATCAATCTTGCCATAATTCGGGTTCATGCCACAAGAAATCACTAAACCCTTCCATGAATCGTCGAGCGGTTTCAGCACGGCGGCATCGTTTGGTCCTGCGTATTCGCCTTGTAGGGGTTTGAGGGTTGTGTTGCCTTTGACTTCATGGTCGTAGGTGCGAATTACACTTTCTTTGCTAGCTATGTTTGGAGCCGCAAGTAGTTGGAGCAAGGTTTCGGTTAGGTTTGATGGTTCTGGGAATTCTGGTTCGGTAAAGGTTGTTTTTTCGATGGTTGCAACTTTGCTGCTTGTGCATGGATTGAAGAGGAAAGTCATGTCTATGTCGCTGACGGTTTCTCCGTTGTAGGTAAGTTTTAGGTGTCTCTCAGGTGTCAGTGTTCCAATGGCTATTGCAATAACGTCTTCCCTCTCGAAAACAGCCATAACCCGTTCCAGATTTTCAAAAGGTACAGTAATTAACATGCGTTCTTGTGATTCTGAGAGGTAAATTTCCCAAGGTGCCAAATCTTTATGCTTCAAAGGTACCTTGGCTAAATCCGCGGTGACTCCGCAGTTAAAACGTTCTGCTGTTTCCCCAACTGCTGAAGATAAGCCCCCGCCGCCAATATCAGTCACGGCTGAAGCAAGTTGTAAGTCCCGAATCTCCACTATGGCACGTTTAACTTTTTCTTCTTCGATGGGATCTGCAATTTGCACTGCTGGCCGAGAGACTGTTTCTGATTTCTCGGTTAACTCAGCGGATGCGAAGGTTACTCCGTGGATGCCGTCGCGTCCTGTTTTTCCGCCTGCCAAAACTACTATGTCGCCGACTTTAGCGTTTTTTGCATACTTGTTTAGAGGTAAGAGTCCGATGCAGCCGCAATATACTGTGACGTTGCCGGTGTAGGAATCGTCGAAGTATATTGCGCCGTTTACTGTCGGGATGCCCATGTTGTTGCCATAGGCGCTGATTCCTGCAGTGACCCCCATGTAAACGTATTTTGGATGTTTAACGCCTGCAGGGAGCTTCTTGTAATCGTAATCTAAGGGTCCAAAACCCAAGACATCGGTGCAAGCGATTGGGTCAGCCCACACGCCAAGTATGTCTCGGATGACCCCGCCAACTCCTGTTGCTGCGCCGCCAAACGGCTCGACTGCGGATGGGTGATTGTGAGTTTCAACTTTTGCTGCTATGCCAAAACCCTTGTCAAACTTGACGATTCCCGCGTTGTCTTCAAAAACACTCACGCACCAAGGCGCCCTGATTTGTTTGGTAGCTTTAGCAATGTAGGTTTTGAAGAGACTATTGATTTCTTTGCCGTCGATTTGGATTTTTCCTTTGAAGGTTTTATGGCAGCAATGCTCAGACCATGTTTGGCTTATAGTTTGAAGTTCCAAATCGGTTGGATTTCGGTTTTCTTCTTTAAAATGAGTTTGAATGTTGCATAGTTCTTGTTGACTAAAACCCAAGGCTAATTCAGTGTTGATTTCAGAAAGTTCCTCGCGGGTAGCTTTTGATATTACAACTTCTAAAACTGGGCTGTTTTTGCGTTGTGCGTAGAGGTTATTGTTCATTTGGATTCAACAACGCTTATTGTGTAGTTGTCTTTGGTTGGGTTTGCCAATAGGCGTTTGCTCATATCTTCTGCCTTTTCATTAGCTTCTATTAGCGTTGATGCGTTAAGGGTTACTGTGTAAACTTTGCTAACGTCCACCGTTTGAACCTTGTAGCCGAGTTCTACGAGTAAACGT
This sequence comes from Candidatus Bathyarchaeota archaeon, assembly GCA_963835475.1. Taxonomy (GTDB): domain Archaea; phylum Thermoproteota; class Bathyarchaeia; order Bathyarchaeales; family Bathycorpusculaceae; genus Bathycorpusculum. The sequence goes on along the minus strand of CAWIFU010000013.1, from coordinate 220,382 downwards.
GCGGTTGTTTCGCCTTCCGGGTTGCTATGTCCGGGTTTGAGGCTGACTTCAATTTTGGCAGCGTATTTCATAAGCCTCTAAATTAAGCATCAGGATTTAAACGCTTTCGTCAAGAAAAAAGCAATACTTTACGTGAAAACCATGTGTTTGTTCTTGTAATCTATTTCCACTACTTTTTGTTTGTTGGTTATTTTGCCTATAATCTCAGGGTTCACGCCAGCCTGTTTCAGTGTGCTTAGCGCTTTTTCAGTGTCTGCCTTATCCACTAAAATGCCAAAACCCCAGCCCATATTAAAAGTCTTAAACATCTCCTCGTCTGTTATAGTCAAACCCAATTCCGCAGCGGTCGTCTGGATTAACCCAAAAATCGGATGCGGCTTAAAGTTGTTGAATTCAAAACCGATTCCTGGGGAGTAGTTGGTGAGGTTGTTGAATTTCAAGTAGGCGTCGCCAGTTATGTGGACAGCTGCCTTAACCTTGACTTCGCGAGCAAGTTTCAAGACTGGTTTAACGTAGATTTTCGTTGGCTCCAAAACATCAAGAACTAATTCCCTGTCTAACCCTTCTGGAATGTCGTTTGGCAGGTATTTTCCGCCCCATTGCTTGAATAGGATTTTTCTTGCGAGCGTGATAGCGTTGCTGTGCAACCCGCTGCTGGCTAAACCGATGATTGGGTCGCCCGGCTTGATGTTTTCGCCCGTAATGATTTCTTTGCGCTCAACCCTGCCTACTGAGGCGACAACCATGTCGAACCCAGCGTTTTTGGCTAAGCCCTTGATTAATTCGGCTACGTCACCTGTTTCGCCGCCTGTGACTGGGCATTCAGATTCGTGGGCGCCTTGGATTATGCCTTTTAGCCATGCTTTTACTAGGTTGGGTTCGCTGGCTTGTGCATGAATGTTATCCGCTATGGAAAGCGGTTTGGCCCCTGAACGAATCACATCATTAACAGCCATCGCAACTGCGTCTACGCCTATGGTGTCGTATTTTTGCGCCAGCTGCGCCACAAGAACTTTGGTACCCACACCTTCGATGACCAAATCCAAAAAAGTGTTCTCGTCGATAGGAAAGATGTTCCCGTAAGGCAGATGCATTACACCTCCAAAGAGGCTATGCTTGTAGGTTTCCTGCAGGTTCTTAAGCTGTTTTTTGGATTCTACGCGTTGTTTGCGGTTTACACCTGCGTCGTCGTAAGTGTAGTTTTTGGGCACGTGCTTGTTTCTCCTTGCACGCTAAATGTGTAGGTTTCTGTCTGATAACGATTTTGTTTACAAAACCCCAAAAAGGTTTTAGTGCTTAGAAGGATTGTTTAGCCATTGATTTGAGTGCAAGCACCTCCCAAATATCACATCTACGTAGAATACGCCGAACCGGACAAATCCGGAATCCGATTCAACGTTCCCCAAGAGGAACTCGTGCGCACCTTCTCCTCGCCCTTCACCATGGGCCAACTCTTCTGGTTTTTGGGCAAACTTCTCAGCCCCAATAAAGTAAAAGAAGCCGTCATCTTCTGGTCCTATCAAACAGCCGACAAACTAACCCTGCCAAACTCAGAAAACCTCGTTGCCGCCAAAGACAAAAAATACCTCATCGAAAGCATCGTCAAAGGTAAAGTTAAAGGCGCTTACGTATGCACTGAAAAATTTTTGCCCGCAAAAGAGAAAAAAATGTTCCAAAACCAATCGGCTACTTCATCTCAAAGGATTTTGAGTCGTAGAATTATTGTTGTTTCAGGTGCAGATAACGAGATGAAGCAGGCTCTGGCTGGGGCTTTAACTAAACTTTCGCTTATGCCTGTGGTTATGTGTGAAGAGCCAAGCCAAGGCAAAAAAATCGTAGAGAACTTTAACAGAGATTACTCTGATGTTGGCTTTGCCGTGGTTTTGTTGTCTCCGGATGATTTTGTGTATGCTAAAAATGAAGCCGCCACAAAACGCAAGCTAAGACCTCAGCAAAACGTAGTTTTTGAACTTGGGTTCCTTTTAGGAAAACTTGGCAAGGATAACGTACTTGTTTTCTTCAGGGAATTCGCAAACTTTGAAATCCCCCAGAATTTTGAAGGTCTGAAAGTCACTGCATTCGATGATCGAGGTAGCTGGAAACTTGCCCTAATACGTGAGCTTTCTAAATGTGGGTTGGTTGTTGATGGTGACAGAATCCTGAAATAACTTCTTGGGTTTGATAGTAAAGTTTCTATATTAATTGAACTATCCCTATGCAGTAGGCTATCGCGGGTAGCTGGTAATATTTGCGGTTGTAGTCTAGTTCGGTAGGACTGCAGCTTCCCAAGCTGTCGACTCGGGTTCAAATCCCGGCAACCGCACCACAATCGCAAATCTAGTGGTTGTTTTTTTAGGCTTAATAAAAAAAGGATAAAGATAAGCACGCAGTTGTTGTATTTGGGGTTCGAGTATTCTTTCAGCGTTCATCTGGGTTCCGGTTCCTGTTGATTCTCAATATGTTACTTGCCCAAAGTGCAAATCAATAGTTACAGCTAACTCTAACTTTTGCAACTTCTGTGGGGCATCTTTGAAAACTCAGATATTGTTGAAAATTTGTCCACGATGTAAAACTCGTATGTCTGTTGAGGCAAATTTTTGTCCAGAGTGCGGACAAAAACAGTGACGCCATCACAAGCAACAGAATACCGTGACACCGAGAAGATGCAACTGCTGCAGCTGCAACAACTGAATTAGGCAAACTAGTTGCTGCATCTTTCAACTAACCTGAATTATGCGATTTACTCTGCCAAGAGGTTTTGTTGGTTTAAGTCAAAGTAGTCAGAGAAGTTGTCGTTGATACTGCAACTGCGGCCAAACTAAAGTGAATAACAAGGGTCAATTAGATTTTCATCAAAGCCAAAATCATTATTAGCCTTAATCTGAATATTACTTCGGTGAATTTTTTGGGTAATGTTGTTCACGATAACGAAGAAAACGCAAAGTTGTGTTTATGTCCAGGTTGCCCAACATACAAGAAATCAAACTTTAACAGCAACGTTTTTTGTGCAAGAGGAAAAGCCAAAGAAAAGGTTGCAACCTCAGGCTGTGTGTGCGCAGGTTGTTCTGTATTTAAAAATTATTCGCTCGACCAGATGTATTATTGTGTACAAGGAAAATCGATCGATATCAAAGGCTAATCAGCCAGTTTTCTGGACTGGACTTGCTCAAACAAGAAAATTGGTTATTTTAGAATTTTGAAGATGACGTAGCGGTCGTTTGAGTAGATTAGTTGGAGGAGTTTGCTGTGGATCATTTGTGTGTCTAGGTGGTTTCGGTCGTAGACTATGAAGCCTATGTTGTTTTCTTTGATGTAGTCGGTGTAGTCTCTTGCTGAGACTTTGAATTCAGGAGGGTTAAAGTTAAACAACCCTTGCAACGTGCCTGGCTGAAGGTCTGGGAAGGTATTTTTTGACAAAGTGAGAACTTGGTATGAACGTGAGGCAGTCTGGTTCACGTTTAGATCGTTGAACTGGTACTGGAACCTTACCGCATCAATCTGCCGATTTGCCAAAGCACCGATGTTTCCCCAATCAGGCAAATCGTTAAATTTGAATGCAAATGCTATGTCGTTTTTGTCGTCGTAGACACCTATATATTTGTCTTTGAGATCTGAGCTGGTGAAGTTTGCAACTGCCCAATCCGTTGCGCTCGCACCGGTTCCCTGCGTACTTTTAATGGGTGAAGGAGCATCCCAAGGGTTAACCCAATCCAACAACTTAGGGATTTGGACTTTGTAAAAATCATACTTAAGATCAAAAAACGTGCTCAAGTAAAGTGACGCGTTGAAGATTTCGCTCTTAATGGGCGTTAGTGTCCAGGACACATTGAGGGGGTAACTGGTATTTTCAACTGTCACTGTTTCTGTTAACGCAACATTGTCGTTTGAGTAGATAAGCTCCATTTTCTTTGGCGAATTTTGTTCATCAAAAACTATCTGTTTGCTGAAATTTGAGAGTGGTACTAGCTTGTAGTCGTTTCCGTTTACTGTGTACGAGAGAAAGTTTCCGCTTTGTGAGGAGTAAGAAATCCTTTTCCAAACCTGATCCATAGAGATGTATGTTTCAGTGGCGATGTCGCCTCCCGCCTCATAAGCCCTGATTAGGGTCTGAGGATGCTCAATTTCGTAGGATAAGCTCAAAACTGACTCGGCAATTTCGTTTCTTTGCACAGCTGGATCAGTTTGCGCAGTAACATTCTTGCCTGAAAACTCTTGGAACCAAAAACCCGGAATCTCCGTTGCTACAACGGTGCTGTTTCCAGGATAGTTTGCGCCGAGCCAAACTCCAGCATCGTAGGCCTTTACGTCAGTGGTTGAATAGTAAACTCCGGCTTCCAGAATTTTCCCATACACTATGTCTGAGCGGGAAACGAGCATCAACGATAGCAACACTACTATGGCGATAGTTACTATCCTTACCCAATTCTTTCTAAACATCGATTTGTTTTTGGAATAGATTAACATTGCCTTATCGGCAATGAACACAACAAACACAGCCCCAAGAATTGCCATCACCGGGGTCAAGTAATAGATAAACCAGCTAAAGGGCATGTAAAAACCAAAAAGATACGATTCAGCAAAGAAGAGCGGAACAAAGAAACTAAGCATCAAGGTCAAAAAGAAAACCGATTTCTTCTGCTTTTTTAACACATAATAAGAAACAAAAATCCCGCCTATCGCTAAGAAGAATATGAAGCCAAAATTAACCATGAAGGCGTTAAAGCTTACAGACGGAATTTGATACGCATAAGTTTTGACAGCAAAAAAAACATAATCGATAACGAGGCCAATGTAGCCAATCATGGCTTGGAAGTAGTAAAGGAAGAATGCTATTCCTCCACCTAAAATCAACGCCATTACGACTCTAAGATAAGCCCCTTTTGACTTAATCAACATGAAAATCAGAATTGGCGGCATTATGAAAACTGCAAGAAACGCAGCAAGTTGATGAGACAAAACAACCCCAAAAGCCACAAAAAAAGTGACCACAAGGTACCCAAAACGCTCTACTGCTAAGGGCGTATAAAGAAACACCAAGAACATAAAAGCTAAAGCAAGAACTGTGGTGTAGCCGCCGAATTGGTTAGCCTCGAATATGGGAAAACACATTAAGCAACAATACAGCGGCAACTGCTCCGACTCTTTTGCTGAAAAACTTACTAGCAATCAAGTACACGGAGAGAAACAGTAACCAATCGATCAACGCTGCTAGAACTTTAGTTAAAAAAATATATTGCCCAATATCATGTTGCCCCAGTAAAAGAAATGAACATTGCGAGAACAAGTTCGTAGAGAGGCGGTGTCCAACCCAAATTCACTAACGGGATTTTTCCTGTGTTAAGGAAAATCTGGGCTTTTTCCAAATGAACTGCAGGGTCATTTCCTAAGACCACTCCGTTCATTGAAATGAGCGTGTAAAAGATGGCAAAGATAAGCACTGAGAAAATAATTATGAACGCAATTTCGATTTTTTTCTCTTTTGACATTGTGCTTATCAGGGCGATAGTGTTCACCCGTCTTTATTGAGTTACCCTTTAACTTTAAAGATGGCGATTTCGCTGTTAATAAACACAAGGCTAAATGAGGGATCCTTGAGGAATTTTGGGTACATTTCAGGAACCCGACAGGCAATGTAGGAAACATCATAATATTGCATGCTCAATTGGTAGTTAAACACTTGTCTCCAGTCTTTTGTGTAATCGGGGGTCTGTGGTTCTAAGTTAGCCGTCATTACGCTTCCGAAGAATAGGTCTTTTCGTGCTTCATTACTATAGATCCCAGGGTCATTATCGGCCGAGTAGGCACTTGCTGAAATCTCGATTTTACCCTGAGATTCTCCACTTAAGGGATACTTCAAATATATTATTGTAGGCGATCCAGTTGAAACGCGTTGGTTATTAGGTTCTGGATTAAATATTAATTGGCCAAACGTCTTCACGCCTTCATCTAACATGCCAATTGTCTTGTTATTGTTGTAAGGTATTTGTGTTCCCTTACTTTGTACCCATATATCCAGCCAATCTAAAGAAACCCCCGGAACGATGCTATTTATGGTTGTTTTTAAGTTAACAAAACGCAATCCGCTATAAACGGTGGTTAATTGCGTGTAGTTGAAGTGTTCGTTGCCCCTGACCACAGTTATGGATGCTTGTTGAGAATCATTTTCTATCCGCATCTCCTCAACTGCCAAATTGTTCAAGTACACATCTTTCGGAATGTCATTTACTCTATAATGGATTTCAGTTTGGTCGCTTTCAAAATTGAAGAAAGAATACGGGAAATAAGTCCAGTTAAGATTTGCCAAGATTTCGGGATTATGCCTTGCAATATACCCACCATCTTCTCGAACCTGAACTAAGTTATTGTCAATCAAATAATCTGTATCAAGAAGATTGCCGGCATTCTTTGCAGGCGCTAACTCTCTAGCACTCGTTAAATATTGGGGATCAACAGCACTTAATGTAGCTCGCTGGGCAAACCCTGCAAGCCACCAGCCAAAGAGTGCGTCAGAAACAAACACTGAGTCACTTGGAGTATTCTGCCTAATCCAATTGATAGCCTCCCAACCCGGATTATTCATCACCTGATAGAAACTCTGAATTGTTTCACCAACATTTTGGAATGGCGTCATGAAAACTGGAATGAAAACAAAAGAGAAAAGTAAGAAAAACAGGAGAAATCCTGCGTAAACCGTATTGTTCGTTAAGTGAGCTGAAAGCCAGGCGATTTTCTTATTTGTGTTTTTCTCTACCTTTCGCAATTGCCTAGTCAAAACTCGGTAAGTGTGAATTGTACTTGTAAAGAACTCTGCCCCATGATCAATTAAGACTGCTATGAAAACTATCACTGGCAGAATTATAAAGTAAAGGAATCGGTTGTAATCTATTATAAAACCAAATAGATAGCCTTGCGTTAAAAATAACGGGACAACGAGCCACATAGAAAGAAGCAGAGATGGAAGACTCAAAAATCGCCCATTAAATTTTTTAGAAAACAATGCAAAGGCTAAAACTATGAGAAAGAGGGGCAAAACCATTTCCAAAGGCAGTACTCTCGTAGAAAGTATGGCTGAAGTAATGTCACTTACACCTTGAACTCCGGGAGCCGACGAGTTATCGCTAAGATAGGTAGGTATCGCGTTTAGTAAGAAAGGCAAAGCTAGAATTACTCCCAAAATTATCGGCAATATCCAATGAAGAACTGTCTTTCTAGGGGTTCTGAAAGTTTTTGGTGCAACGAATATGCAAAGTGCAGTGATGAATGTTACACCCACGAAAATGGCGGCACTCAAAGAATGTGTTAAAAATATTGAACCAGATAGAATAGAAGTTGAAACTAGAAATGGAGCTATTGAGAAACGGTCTTTTTGCAAGTAAAAATAAAACGTTAGCGGAATCAACATTAGGGTTATGACGTTTGGGTAACCGCCCCAAAGGGTCATTTCTATGTCAAAGCGTGAAATTGCTGCCAAAAAGGAAACGATGAAAGCAGCTCTTTCACTCCAAGCTATCTTTGTTATTAAAAAAGTGCACAGAACAATAAGCGACGAAAACAACGCTACAATCGCCGCCTGAGCAATATACTCGGGTAGTCCAGTCATCAACATCATGCTTGAAGCGAAGATGTGGTAACCCGGAAAAGTAAGTGAAGTACCTCCGCCAAACTGGAAAGCATTATGAAGAAAATTTGTACTTCCAGATCCAGTGATTGAATAAATCACACTGTTGTGAAGACCAATGTCTGCGCCGGGTGGAAAATTATTCCAAAACATGAGAAGCATACGGTAAATAAATGAGAAAGCAAAAATTAAGAGCAGTATGAACTGTTTTCTGGGGGCCTTCAACATTTACTTTCCTACTTGATAAGCTTACGTTCGAATTGTTGGTAAAAGGTTAAATATGAATTTCGAGTATAAAAAGCCCAGAGTATCAAAAAGGAAAAAAAGGTGTTTAAATGTCTTGGCTTAAATCTATGATGGAAAAAGAACCACCAGAACCAGAAAATCCAATCGGCATAGTCGTTATCGGTAACATCGAACCAGACATGCACGACACAGCAAAAGAAGCAGTTAGACGCTCATTAAAACGTGCAGGTTTCAAAACTATTGACGTAGGAAAAAGCGTTGCACCACAAGTATTCATTGACAAAGCAAAAGAAAACAATGCAAACTTAATTGCAGTTTCAGTTAACACAGTTCCAGCAAAGAACAACCTAGCAAAACTCGATGAACTACTCAAAGCAGCCGGATTAAAAGACAAAGTCGGTATAATCATGGGCGGCGCAGCAGTCAAAAAAGAAGACGCTGATGCAATTGGCGCATTCTTCGGCAAGAACAAAGAAGAAGCTCCAGAGCTTGCAAAGAAAGCATTGAAGAAATAATCCATCCGAAGTGGAAAAATGTCCTTTAAATTCAACACTGAACAAAAAGTATATGACCTTGCTGGAGCAAAAATAGGCGGTCAACCAGGAGAACTGCCAACCTTTCTAATCGGCTCCATATTTTGGCTAGGCCAAAAAATGGTTACTGATGCAAATAAAGGAATTTTTGATGCTAAAGCAGCCGAACAAATCATTAACACATGCCAAACCCAAAGTGACATAACCGGTGTAAAATTTGCGCTTGACATCGTCGGCACAACAGAAGCTGCATTCGAAAAATACATCGACTTTGTACCGAAACATACAGATGCACCACTCATGCTCGATGCAATGAGTCCTAAGACTCGCATGGGAGCAGCAACTTTAGCAAAGAAGATGGGTCTTTCAGATAGGTGCCTTTACAATTCTGTTTACAAAGGCGTAACCGATGCTGAACTTGCAAACCTCAAAGAAAGCGGCATCAAAATGTCCATAGTGCTTGCTGATGATCCAAAAGACACCACGATGGAAGGCAAAATGAAGGTCATAGTTGAAGCGCTCGCATTAGCAGAGAAAGGCGGCATCACAAAACCACTAATCGACACAGCTATCCCAGCATTCGAACCAGACATGGGCACAGCCGTCAGAACCATTCCAATCATGAAAGAGAAGTATGGTCACCCAGTAGGCTTAGGCAGCGGAAACGTCGTCACAACCATGGGTTGGGTCAAAGCAAACGTCGCTAAAGAATTCCGGCCAGGCTGCAGAACTTCAACAAACTCAATCATGCAAATGGCAGGCGCAAACTGGCTTATGATCGGTCCAGCAGAACAAGCTGAATGGATATTCCCAGCAGTCGCAGTTACAGACACATACATTGCTTCAGCAGCAGGCGACCTTGGAACAAGACCCCTAGAAGAGTCTCATCCAATCTACAAGATGTTCATGTAAACTTTCTTCCCTTTATTTTTTATTTTTTTTAAATTTTTGAGGCTAAAATCTGAAACCACTAAGATGGTTTGAAATAATTGTTGCGTTTACAGTTTTAACGTTAATAGTAACCTATTTTATCCCAAACAATTCCGAACTTGCTTTTATGGTTCCGCGATACTTTTTTGCTTTTGTTTTTGTCGCTTTTCTGCCAGGTTATTGCTTAGTAAATATGTTGTTTTTGGGCAAAAACAGCCTTGATATCGTTGAAGAAATCACTCTATCAGTCGCGTTAAGCTTTGGCTTAGACGGGCTTGTAGGCCTATTCTTGGGGCTCTCTCCAATTGGTATTAATTTTATTTCAATAACAATTTCACTTAGTGTTTTAGTGCTGGTTTTCGCAGTAGGTGCGTTTTTAAGAAAAAGAAAAGAGTTACCAATACTTCAGATGCAGAGTCCTCAACAAGTAAGCGCCTGAAGTTTTAACCGCTGCTCTTCCGTAGACTCCGCCTCTACGCATCATCTTGAACACATAGCCAGGTCGAAGGTAGAATTGTTGGTAGGCCTTATAGCGAAGTTCAGCAAGTTTTTCCATACTTAGCTGAGGGGTTTCGAAGGTTGGTCCGGCAGTATCGTATTTATCGAAATCTGTGACTCGTAGCCAACCATTCTTCTTAACTTCTTCATACATGGGTGTGCCAGGATAAGGTGTAGCAACGTAAAAGCCCACGTCATCAGGGTTAAGCTCCTTGACAAATCGAATTGTTGCTTTAGCTGTTTGTTCAGTTTCTCCTGGAAACCCTAATACTACGTTAGCGATCGTCATCAATCCTACGTCGTGCGCAGTTTTGTAAGCTATGCGTGTTTGTTCCAATTTGATTTTTTTGTTCATGGCGCCAAGGATAGCTTCTGAGCCTGATTCGACGCCGAGCCAAACCGCGATGCAACCTGCGTCATGCATGGTTTTGAGTAATTCACGATCAACCATGTCAACTCGGGTACCACAATCCCACTTCATATTCAGTTTTCTTGCGTGAAGTTCATCACAGATCTTCATCACACGGTTACGGTCAACGGTAAACGCGTCATCATAAAACGTAACTTGCTCGATGCCGTATTTGTCGTGGACAAGTTGCATTTCGTCTACAACGTTTTTGGGGCTGCGCATTCGATAGCCTCTGCCAAACATTCGTACGGTGCTGCAGAAGTCGCACCAAAAGACACATCCCCGGCTGCTGATTAAGGGGAACAGAATTTTGCCGTCATGCTTTAGGTTTTCAAGCGGTAGAAGGTGATGCGCCGGAAAAGGTAATGCGTCTAAATCTTCAATGAAGGGTCTATCTGCGTTGCGGACGATTTTTTCTCCGTTTCGGTAGGTGATACCCAATACGTTGCTAAGGTTGGCTTGGGTTTGAAGCTTATCGAGAAGTTCAATGAAGGTTTGCTCTCCTTCTCTTCGCACCACCATGTCTAAACTTGGATATTCTATGAGAGCATTTTCATCCCAGAAAGTTCCGTGGGACCCGCCAAGCATAGTGACTGCTTGTGGTTGAGCTTGTTTAGCAATGTCGATAAGTTTCATGGCGGACTTGTAAAGCAAAGTTGTTGCTGTTACACCGATTATGTCTGAGGGCGTTTTTGCAATTCGCTCGCGAAAGGTTTCATAAGTTAATTTCTCAGCTTGGCAATCAATAACTGTAACTTGGTGACCTGTTTTCTCTGCGATTGCGCCTAAATATGCGAGACCTAACGGAATGAAGGGTGGGTGCGAATGAACGCTTGGTGGATAAGGTGGATTGACAAGAGTAACCTTCAACTGTGTTTCGCCCTTAAGTGAGTGGTTGTACGTTAAGATGGATTATATAGTTTTCTAAATAATGCCAAAAACCAAAAAAACCATGACTGAAGGAGATAACCCATGGACTTTTGGTGAACAAATTGTTAACCCCCATATTCAAACGTAACTAAAAGGGCTTCTGATTCTTAATAAAGAAACGAGACATTGCGATGGCTTCAGAACATCCTATCGATTAATTGACCTGAAAACTAAAAATTAAAATTGAATTTAATGTTTGAAACTGAGCATGTGGGCTTTGTGTGCAACCATTCTGTGGTTTCTAAGTTCATCAGGGGTTTGAAAACTTGAGGAGCATATTCTGCATTTAAATTTTTCTTGAACGAGTTTTTCGTAAGTATACATATAACATTTGCCTTCTCAATTGTTATTCTTGCAAAAAACGGGTCTTTTACAAGTTTATTAAATATAAGATGTCTGCAAGCTTATAAATGAATGATGCTTTTCATCGCAAAATCATGAATTAAACCAAGTGTTTGCGTTCAATACGTTTTATTTTTTATAGGCACCCTAAATAGTTACGGTGTACTGTAATAGCACAAATCCCATTGGAGAGCCAAGGAGGGACTAAACGCTTGAACAAAAAGACAAAACTAAAGTCTAAAGGAGCAAAGTACTACCAAAACACTCACGGAAAAGTCTATCGAGTAAAACCAAACCCTAAGGCAAATAAACGAAAATTGCTGCAAAAACGCCAGAGAAAAATAGATGCTCAAATTAAGGCAGCTGCCTAAATTTTACCAAAAAATTTAGATTTATTTTTTCAGCTTTTCTTTATTCTTATTATTAGGTTCACAGTATTTTGCTAAGTGAAACGGTTCCTTTGTTCTTTTTGAATTAATGACCATTGAACATTTTAGGAATCGAAAATAACAAATCAAACAATTCCGTTTGGGTGTTTCTGCATCCACTCTTCAGCGAATGCGTCTGCTTTGGCCTTTGAGGCATAGTCAGGTGAAATTGTTTTGCCTTCATCTTTCTCGGTATGTCCACACTCGAACAAGCGTACGTGATAGTTTTTGCTGAATTCTTTTTGCAAAACAATTATAGTTTGCCCCGAGATGTCATTTAGGTAACCGCATTCGTGAGTTAACCTCTTCCAGCCTTTGATTATCTTCATTATCAGGTTTCCTACAAGATGCTTTATACTAAACCTGCATTTAAAGTAAAAAATGAGAGTAATCTTTTATTTTCTGGATATGGCCTGCGAATGCTGGAAATTTAGTACTCCACTTTATGGGCAAATCTAACCTCGAAGAATGCGATCTAACTTATAGTCCAAATTAGAAAAATAGGCTTTAAAAAATTGTTTAATTTAAAAAAACTAATGTGGGAAAAGGAAAGAAGGTTTGGAAAAAACTATTTGTAGAGTTTTTCCCAGCGAGTGAAGAGGTCTAAGACTTCGTCGCCGCCATGACCCTTTAGGAATTCTCGTGTTTCTTTGTCTGCGACCGCGTTCTTCTGGAACTCTTGTATCCATTGGGCTTTTTCTGCTAAGAAGATAATGCCGTCTACGCCTTGTCTTGCAACACGTGTTGCAACTGTCATGATTTGTTTTGTTGGTGCAACTGTATCCCATGTCTCGTTTGGACCGCGAACATAGAAGTTAACAAACACTGGTTTCTTTAGGAAGCTCTTGAAGCCTCTTGCGATGGTTTCCCAGTACCAGGGGGTTGGGTATGCTTTGCTGAACATTGGGATAACGAAGTAGTCAGCGTATTGTGCCATGGCTTCAAAGTCATAGCCGAAGCGTTCCCTGCCCATCAAGGGATCGGGGAGGCAGTTGACGAAGAGGGGTTTGCCAGAGACTACTTCTTTAACTTCAGCAAGGAAATCAGTTACCACTTTTGCTCTCCAGTCAAGCCACTTTAAGCCGCTTTTGCGTTGTTGCTCTATGCATCTTGGGCATGTGCAGAAATTCTGGTCAGCAAAATGTTGGCTGCTGATGCTGATGCCTGGAGTTACTTTTGCGCTTTCAGCGATGATTTTTAGGTTGTATTCTCTGGCTTCGGGGTTGGTCATGCATACGACGTCCCAGCGGAGGTTATAGCGTTTGTTAGTGCGCAGTGCTGGACCCCATGAGCTTACGGAATTCCAGTCTGGGCGTTTTGCCGCCATGTAATTGTCGCCGAAGCACGCTATGTTAGTGTACATTTCTGGGTTGGGTTTTCCAACGATTCCTGATTCTGATTTTAACCGGTAGAAATTGTAATCGACGCCTTCAACAGGCTCGGGTTGATAGAGAAATACGCCGAATTTCAAGTTTAATACACCATTGTTATGTTGTTTTTTATTACGAAATAAAAGTGCAAGTTATTTAAGTCTTTTCAGTTAGCACTTAGATCGAGCGTTCTTAAGAATTTTGATTAGTGCATGTTTTAGGAATGGTGGTAAATCAACAGAAGAATAATTTGGCTCTTTTGAGCAATCTGTTTTAGAGATTTCAGATGCCCCAAAGCATTTGCTTACGTCATTCCAGTCTGCAAAATCAGTCGGCAACAAGTTCTTCTTAAAATCGTCATCCATCTTTGCCGCCGCAAGCAAATATCCTCCAGCAGCAGGATTATTTTTCAAAATTTCAGCCAACTCAATAACATCAACCGCTAAACCGTCAACTTTTGATACTTCAGAAGCAAGTTTGTCAAGTCCAAGATGCCTTTCTTTGAGTCGATCAGATACAGTTCTAGTAGCCCAAATTGGCTCCTGCTTGAGCAGCGCCTCAGTGACTGCTCGCCTCGCGCAATAACCTACTATTTTGCCTAACTTCGATGCTGGACCGCCCAAACTTAACGTTTTGCCATTACACGTGGAGGCGATTGTGACGCTGTCAGTTATTGACCCAGTCGCTGAGTCTCCTGTGTAACGACTTCTGACGTCAAAATCCCTCAGTACAGCTGATTTGGCTTCAGTTGCAGTGATTAACGATGCAACCATACAGCTCTCAGTTGGATTTCCATCGATTAAAACGATTATGTTGATGGTGCCGGCAATTTCTTGAACATCCATCTCTTCCCCAGAAGACTCACCATGTGAACATCCAGCTGTGGCAGCAACATGAACAAAAAATGGGTCACCTCTTTTTGAGATTAAACTGTAATTTTTTATTTTTGCGGCAGTAACCATCGCTAAATAATTCTCTGTCAGCCCCACTTTTGCCGCTGATGACGTAATAAGTTCAAGCGGGTCAAGGTGCAAGGAAAGGTCGCTATAACCTTCTGGTACTCCTACATTGAGGACAGCTTTAACCTGCTTGCTCCCGCCGTTATAGATTGCTGAACTTATTGTGTCAAAAGTTTTGTCCGAAAATATGGCTAGCACATTTTCTTTTACTACAAGTTTAATGTTGCCTGAAAGGCCAATTTGTTCCAAACCGCCAGTTCCCCGTACTCTATTTTTTGGGGTTGCTATCATTTATAGTGATGGCTTTGGTGGGACACAAGTTCGCGCAAACTCCACATTTGGTGCATTGAACAAGTGCGATGACTTCTGGTTTGCGATTTTTGCTCTCTTCTAAGGCGCCTTGTGGACAAACACCGATGCAGATTTGCCCCGTGCAGGGACCACACTTGGCTGCATCGATTGTGATTGGGGATTTGTGCTTGTCCATTTTGAATCAACAATTAAATAAGCGCCAATAATATATTTGTTGCGAGCAAGGAATTGGGCATGAAAATAGGCTTAGTTACATACAAACCTGAACATGTCGAAGGGTTTGACCCCAGCGTTTACTTCGCCAAATGGGTTGACGGACAAGTTTTTCCAGCCGCAAAGGGCATGCAAAACGACGTTACCGTTTTCTGCGATGCCAAAGCCATCAGAGAAGACCCAAGCATAGTTGCCCTCTCAAAAGGCGGACCTGCGCTGCGAAGAAATAGAAAATCCAATTTAGCTTTCGACTTTGTATGCCCAACTAATCCGCAGTATCAAGCCAAAGTCTTTGACTACCTCGACAACATATCAAAACAAGACATCTCAGGTGTTACACTTAACCTCTACCACTTCCCTGATCAAGATTACTGCATTTGCCCCCGCTGCACAGAGCAAAGAAAAGCAAGCGGCTTAGACTGGACAGAATGGCGTGCCCAAACCATAACAGCATTCCTCAAAGAAGCCAAAACCCACACGAAAGGCACATTTGCAGTTGAAATGTTTCCTGATCCGGTCCTAGCTAAAGAGCGGTTTGGGATAGATTTTGACGCAATAGCTGAACTAGTTGACTATTTCCATGTCCCGCTGTCATCAAGGGATTATCTTACAAATTACTGGGTTGATACAATAGTTCGCGACTTCGTTGCCACCCTAATGAAACCTATTGTTGTCGAACTGAGTGCTGAAATGCCCACCGACGAAAAAATCGATGCACTCCTTAAAACTGTGGCTTACATTTCACGCCACAAGTTGGATGCGGTGTTGCTATTGGTGCACAATTCCGAAAACGCAAAACAAGTTGCAAAGTTTGCTGTCCAAAACACTGACTTCCGAGAATGGCTCGCAAAATACGAGTTTGAAGAAATGAGTCGAATCGTAGACCATTGGGCTAAGATTTACTGAGTTTCTTTCGGTATTCTCGAAGCCTCTCAATATCCAACTCTGCGGTAAGTACTGAATCTTCTGGCACATCGGAAACCTCCCCAAGTATGCCCCAGGGAGCAATGATTGCACTTCTTCCACCCCTCATGTTAGAGCAAACGTTTCCAACTTTAAGCACAAACAAACCATAATCCCGGGCCATACCTTCCGATAATGGGTGACCTTTAACGATTGGGTGTGTGCCCATTGCAGCGACTGGAAGAGAAACAATTTCTGTGCCTAAACTCGCAATTCTTTTTATGAGGTTAGGATCAAAGGAGTCAGCGCAAACAATCATTCCAATTTTGCCTAAATCAGTGTCTATCACGGTTGGTTGGGAGCCTTTGGCGACGCCGGCTGTAATTTCTGCTTTTATCGGATTTATTTTCTTGTACTTTGCTAAAAGGTCACCGTTTTTCCATAGCGTGCTGGTATTGTAGTATTCGCCATTCTCTTCCTCGAGCACTGAACCGCCGAGGAGGTAGATATCCCCGATCTCTTTGGAAATTTCTTTCAGAAACTGAAGCGTTTTCTTGCAGGTTTCTTCGGATATTTTTTTTGCGTTAGTGAAATCAGCCATACAATTCGCAACCGTAAAGTATTCGGGTAGTGCAATCAGGTTTGGTTTTTGTTTAGCGGCTTTGAGGACGGCGGCTTTTGCAGCAATTAAGTTGTCTTCAAGGGTGTTGCGTATCTCCATGTGGAGTAGGCTGACTTTCACGGTTTGTTGCCTCTTTATGTTGGTATTGAGTTTTGTTTTGAACATTTAAACGTAGTTGCTTGAGATGTAGATAGAATGTTTACCTTTTAGAGTAGTCGATTGTTCAGCGTTATAAGTGGATTCAGCACATATGTTTACTATTTATCAGCTTTTATACGCATACTGATAAACTTAAATACTGGTGGAAAGACAAACACTGTAATGCGAGGGACAGAAATGACAATTGATGAATCAGAAGTTAACAAACTCTTGCCCGAAGTTAAAACATTAATCAACAAAGTTGTCAAGAAAAACATGGCAGACGGCTTCCTTTTCTCCGCCGGAACCGACACCCAAATAATCGCCTACGAAGCAGTCAAATACAATCCAGACATTCCATGCCTCACCTTAGCCTTCAAACATGGACAACCAAAAGACACTGAATACGTAAAGAAAATGGTTGAACTCCTACACCTAAAACATGAAACCTACCAGTTCGGCAAAGAAGACGTGATGAAATTCTACCCCAAAGTTGTGGAGGCACTCAAGAAGTATGATCCGATGGAAATCCGAAACAGCTTGCCTGTTTACATTGGATTGACCTTGCTAAAACCCAAAGGAATAAAGACCGTTTTCACTGGCGATGCTTTAGACGAGCTTTTCGGTTACCCATGGCAATTCCATTTAACAGAGGATGAATTTGCAAAGAAACAAGTAGAAATGTGGGCAGAAATGGGCTTTTCGTCTTTCCCGATGGCGGATTCTCTTGGAATGCAGATTAAGGCGCCATACCGAGACCCCGAGTTTATGCAGTGGGCTATGAAACTCCCGATCAAATACAAGATTAACATGCGAAACGGCGTGAAATTCGGCAAATGGATTTTACGTAAAGCCTATGAAGACGTCATACCTGCTGATATAATCTGGAGACCCAAAGCTCCTTTGGAAGCCGGCACGGGAACAGAAACACTGAGGACTTACTTCAACGACATGATAACTGATAAAGAGTTCAATGAGAAGAAGACTGCCATCCAAGCAGCTGACGACGTCGAAATTCAAGACAAAGAACAACTTCTCTACTACGAAGTTTTCCGCCAGAAATTTGGCAAACCGAAAGACGTATTCCCCAAAATCGAAGATGCCGTTCAATGCCCCAAGTGCCACAGCTATATTAAAACAAAGATTCAGTTCTGCAAAACCTGCGGAGCTTACCCCATCTAATCTTTCCTTTATTTTTTTGAAAACTCTCTTTAAAGAGCTTTTTTTGGGGAAAAGACTTAATTCTTTAGTCCTCCACTTTTGGAAATCAAAAGGGTTGAGTCCTGATGGCTAAGTTGAGTGATTTGAAGTGGGCTATGGGCACAAGCATCTTTGCCGCTAGCTTCATCTTTGGTATATTCTTACTGGGTGTTATTTTCCTGCTTCAATACTATGTAGTCGGGTTTGACTTAGTCACAGGTTTGATCTTAGCATTAGGCGGAACATTACTTTTCATCCTTTTTGAATATGCAATAGGCCCAACGATAGTCTCTTTGAGCACACGATTACAGTATCTAAAACCCGGCGAAAATCCCTGGTTAGAAAACACTGTAAAAGAGTTAGCTACAAAAAGCAATATTCCGATGCCTAAACTGGCAGTAGTCCCGAACAATACTCCTAACGCCTTTACTTTTGGCAGGACTAGCAGTAGCGCAGTTTTGGCAGTACATGAAGGGCTCCTGAGAAGCCTCAACGAAGATGAGATTAGAGGTGTGATAGCTCACGAGTTGGGGCATATTAAGCATAAAGATTATGTGGTGATGACGGTTCTTTCAGCTCTACCTCTTATCGCTTACTGGATTGCCCAGATAGCGCTAAACGCTGCTTGGTTTAGCGGTGGATCCTCAAGAAGGAATAAAGATCAGGGAAACGCTGGTGTTGTACTCATTGTTATCGGTATTGCTTCTTTCGTTGTGTATATCGTGAGTTTTTTGGCTGTAATGCGGCTAAGTAGGCTTCGTGAACATTTCGCCGATGCATACAGTGCTTACTTAACTGGAAACCCAAGAAGCCTCCAAAGTGCCTTAGCAAAAATTACTTACGGTTTGTCTCTTGCGCCCAAAGCAACTGCTGAAGCACGAAGCTTCTACATCGAAGATCCCAGCCAAGCAAAGCAAGAAGTTGCCGAAATCATGGACAAAAAAGATGAATATGACCTAGATCACGATGGTGTTTTGGACGAGCGGGAATTGCAGTTAGCCATGGAGAAAGAGTCCAAGAACACTTGGGCGCAGATGAACAGCTTATTTGCAACTCATCCACCGACGTTTAAACGTATCCTATTGTTGAAAGAAATCGAGCAGGAAATGAACACCGGAAAATACAGCAGCGACCAAATGTACACTCACGTGTAAACATCCTCTTTTTTGGCTAAAAATGTTAAAAACCTTACGAAGAACTAATATCCCCCAAAAATGAATTAATACAAAACCATCAAAAAGAGACAATAAAAATGGTAAATTACTGTCCCGAATGCGGTGGAGAAATACAATACATCTCGCTGACCAAGCACTATGTCTGCAAAAGCTGTGGTTTATCCTGTACAGGGCAGGAACTCAATGACTTACATGACAAGAACAGGCCCGCCGATGAAACTGACGATGAAGTTAGACAGAACCGCCGAAAAGAATACCTCAAATGGTATCTTAGCAAAAAATAAGATTACCAAATAAAGGTTGACGAACCTTTTTCGTTAGCTTTGACGCTGTTTGTTAGTGGTTTGTTTTTTAACTATGTTATGATGTCGATCGGTAATAATTAGGCTTAACCAGCAAATGGTATAAATGAAAAACAACAGTAACCCTATCATCCGCAGAGGAAACCGCCATGACAGTAGCTGTTGAAATTCTGTGCATAGGTAACGAATTACTCATAGGTAAAATAAAAGACACTAACGCGCACTATTTAGCCAAACAAGCCACTCAACTGGGCGCAAACGTCAAACGAGTAACCGTAATCCAAGACATTGTGGAAGAAATCGCAAAAGCTGTCAATGAAGCCTTTGCTCGAAAACCCCAGTTTATAATAACCACTGGCGGGTTAGGACCGACATTCGACGACAAGACTCTTCAAGGCATCGCCAAAGCCCTAGGCCTCAAATTAGAAGTCAACCCAAAAGCCTTGGAAACCGTTAAACAAAAATGTATAGAATACGCCAAAAAAAGAGGGTTTCCAACGGAAATCGAGTTGACTCCTCCAAGAGTTAAAATGGCAACTCTGCCCGAAAGAACCGAAGTCGTTAACAACCCGATTGGTACGGCTCCAGGAGTCCGAGTTGACGTAGAAGGAACTGTTCTGTTTTCTCTACCGGGTGTTCCCATAGAAACGGAAGCAATTTTCAACGAAACCATAGCTCCCCTAATAAAACAGGCTGTGGGCAGTAGCATATTTTGTGAGAGAAGCCTTTTTGTTGACAACATCATGGAATCCCGTTTATCACCCTTAATTGATAAGGTGATGAGTGAGAATGAAGGCGTTTATGTTAAGTCGCATCCTATGCGAACAGAAAATAAGCCCCATGTTGAACTCCACTTAACTCTTATCGCAGATCAAGAGCTTAACCCCGCTAAAAAACTCGTCAAAGCTGCAAGGCAACTTGGTGTTTTAGTTGAAGCGAATGGTGGAGTTGTCACTTTTGGTTTTGAGGGTTGATTTGGGAATAAACATTTAAGTAAAATTAACCATCCGAAAAGCAATGGTTGCCTAAATCACAAATGAAAAGTAAATATTTGAAGGCATTGAGCGTATCAGTAATTGCTGTTTTTGTTCTTTCATTAGTGCCGCTTGGCAAAACACAGGTAGAAACTCAAAGTTACACCTCTTCGTTTCTGCTGTTGAATAAACCCGGCGGAGATAAAACGTATGAACTTAATATAACGATTCCTCCCTCTCTTTACCAGTATTACTTGATGCAGAATCATGCTTTATACTCAGATTCAGATTTTGCCAAGTTTGTTACTCCCTATGCACTCAAACCCATAGCTGACGAACTCTGGCAGATTTATAACAACACCGAAGACTTCACCAACGGAGTTCTATCGCTTGTACACCAGATAACCTATCGCGAAGTCATACCCGGCAAATATCCTGTTGAAACCCTGGTTAATGGGTATGGCGATTGTGACCTTTTCGTTTACATTGCAGCTTCGATACTAGAAGCAGGTGGAATCCCAGTCGTGCTATTGTTCTTTAAAACTCAGCAGCATATGGAAATTGGAGTAGATCTTGACAATGCTCCTATCGATGCAAGGGTGCAGGTTTTCAGTGTTAATGTCCAAAACGTTTCATACTACATCGGCGAATGCACGGGAACCCAGTGGAGAGACGGTTGGCGGGTCGGCGAAACCCCTTCTGAATACCAAAACGTTTCCTCCCACGTAGTGACGCTTGAGAATATGGAGCAATCTTCCGTTGGGCAGGTTTCAACAAGCCTCAGAGAACTCGACCCAAGCACCTTAAACGTAAAAGTCTCTTGGCCAATAATGCTTGAAAACAACAATGTTACCATTAGCGGACAAATCCTCCCCCAAACAGCAAACGAGAACGTTACGTTGAAAGCTAAGATTAACAGCAACAGTTGGACAACCATAGCCACTGTGGAAACTCAAGATGATGGTCGGTACGAGTACAATTGGACGACTGCGACAGGAGGCGTAATTCCTATCCAAGCTAGTTGGTTGGGCAATAGGCAGTATAATGGTGCGATCAGCGCTCAAGCAAATATCATTGTTTTGCCCATTTTTATGGTTGTATTGATATTGGCTTTAGTATTAGCGGTTGCTTTGCTTGTGTTGGTGTTCTTTAAAACCAGACGAAAGACTCCTGAACCAGCTCAACCATTAGAATTATCGCTTTCCCAAATAAACCCCAAATAATGTTGATTATTCATTGGCAATTACTTTTGATAGAAAATATAGTTGAGGATCGTTTCAGAAGAAAAAATAAAATTTAAAAAAGGAAAAATTATGGCTTTTTGGCTTTTTCTAACTCTTTTTTGAGCAGTTCAGCTTTATCGGTTTTTTCCCAGGGGAAATCGCCGTCTTCTCTGCCGAAGTGGCCGAAAACTGCTGTCTTCTTGTAGATCGGTCTTAGCAAGTTTAGTTGGTCGATGATTCCTTTCGGTCTCATGTCAAAGTATTTCAATACCAATTCCATGATTTTTTCGTCTGAAAGCTTGCCTGTTTCGTAAGTATTGACCAGAACTGAGATTGGTTGTGCAACACCGATGGCGTAGGAAATTTGGATTTCGCATTGTTCTGCTAAGCCTGAAGCAACGATGTTTTTGGCTATGTACCTTGCCATGTAGCAGCCTGAGCGGTCAACTTTTGATGGGTCTTTGCCGCTGAAGCATCCGCCTCCGTGGCTTCCGACTCCTCCGTAGGTGTCGACGATGATTTTTCTGCCTGTTAAGCCTGAATCTGCCAGGGTTCCGCCGATGACGAATCTACCTGTACCGTTGATTACATATTTTATATCTTCAGCTAACAAGTTTTCTGGAATTACGTTCTTTATAACTTTCTCTACTATGTCTTTTTTCAGTGTGGCATCGTCGATGCATCCGTTGTTTTGTGCTGCGATGACGACTGTTTTGACGCATTTTGGCTTGCCGTTCTCGTATTCGATTGTAACTTGAGATTTGCAATCAGGACGCAGATAGGGCATAATTTTTGTTTTTCTGCATTCTGCTAAGCGTTTAACTAGTTTTTGGGCTAGCATGATGGGTAGTGGCATGAGTTCTTTTGTTTCGTTGGTTGCGTAGCCGAAAACCATGCCTTGGTCTCCTGCGCCTTGCTCGTGACCTGTGGATTCGTCTACTCCCATAGCTATGTCTGGAGATTGCTCAGTTAAGGATACTAGAATGCCGCATGTTTCCCAGTCTAAGCCGTCTTTGGCGTTGTCGAACCCGATTTCTTTTAGGGTTTGACGGACGATCTTTGGGATGTTGACGTATGTGCAAGTGGTGATTTGCCCCGTGATCATAACTGTTCCCTGCATTACGAGGGTTTCACAGTCGACACGTGCTTTGGGGTCATGGGTGAATATTGCGTCTAAAACACTGTCGGATATTTGGTCTGATACTTTGTCTGGGTGACCTTCTCCAACTGACTCGGATGTGAACAAATATTTTCCATTTTTTTTCATTGGAATCTCTCTTTTCCGTTCAATCGTGTAATAGGCATAGTAACCTGACGTTTTTCTTAAAAGGGTTTCGACAATTTAGAATGTTAATTGGCAGATAATTTGTGTTCTGCGGACTTGCAATAGCCATTTTAACCTCGATATAGCTCAAGAACTTGGTGTTTGAGTGAAAAAAGTTGTGTTAAGTCCGAATGCGCCAAACCCGTTAGGTCCTTATAGTCAAGCAGTGCAAGCTGGCAATTTTCTGTTTGTTTCTGGACAATTAGCAATAAACCCTAAGGACGGCAAAATTATTGATGCTGACATAGAGCTGCAAACGTATCAGGTTATGGAAAACGTTAAAGCAATCTTGGAAGCTGCTGGATATAGCCTAAAAGATGTGGTTCAATCCACGGTTTATTTGTCTTCGATGTCGTTGTTTGAGGAGTTTAACCGCGAATATGCAAAATTTTTTGAGGGCGATTTTCCGGCTCGTGCAACTGTTGGAGTAGACCTTAAGTTGGGTGCGCTTGTTGAAGTTTCTGTGGTAGCGTGCAAAGCATAGTCTGTTTGTTCTTGATAAGTTATAAAAACCAGTCGACGCTTAACTATTACAGTGCAAGACATGGCGGCATCTCTTAAGAAATTCTTGACTCAAATTGCTGGAAAAAAGGCTCCCGGACCCTCAACTACCTTTACGGTATTTCATATTTTTTATTCGTTGGAGCTTTTGTCGCAGACGCCTCTTGGACGAAACAAACTTGCCGAGAAACTCAATGTTGGCGATGGTGCGGTTCGCACGATAATTATGCGGCTTAGGGATGCGGGTTTGATTGAAATCTCAAAGGAAGGTTGCCGCTTAACCGAAAAAGGTTCAGAGACTTGGCGTCAAATCGAAGAGCTTTTCCCTAAACGAATCGTAATTCCGCGGTTCGAGTTGGCTCCCTCTGAGTTTAACTTTGCCTTCTTGGTGAAGAAAAGTGGTCAGAAAGTAAAGTCTGGCATCGACCAGCGAGACGCAGCCATCATTGCAGGCGCTCGCAAAGCGTTGGTTATTGTTTTTAAGGATAAACATCTACGCATCGAATCCGTGAGCGAATGTTTAGAGAAGCAGTATCCTAAAGCCGCAAGCATGATTTTTAAAGAGTTGATGCCTGAAGATGATGATGTTATCATTGTTGCGGGTGCAGAAACGGCTTTGAAGGCTAAGCGGGGCGCGTTTGCTGCAAGCTGGTCACTGGTTAGCGTTTAGGTTGTGTATTTTTCTCCTTCATTCAAAATTCGTTCAAGTAATGTGTTGACGTTTACCATGCCGTCGTTTGTTTTGGAGGAAACAGGCATCAGATGGAATTGTAAGCCTAGTTTGTTGATGGCTTGCATCATGTTGCGGCTAAAGAGGCGTTTTGTTCCTTCAAGTTTCTGCTCAATCGCATCTTCCAACGCGTTGGTGTTCGCTGACCAATCCGCGATTGCGGTTACATCTTTTTTTGGTAGTAAATCAGTTTTTGATAGTAGATGGACTTGGGGTTGGAAGAACCTGTTGTAGACTGCTGCGGCTAAGAACATGTTTGAGACGTAGTTTAGTGGGTTGATTGAGAAGACGGCGTCGAAGAGGTAGATTAGGGCTTTGGGTTCTTTGGTTAATTCGTCCACGATGTATGGTCCGCTTGCTCGAAAGGCAAACAGCTCCATTTGTCCTGGAGTGTCGACCAGTGTGATGTCGGCATGGGCTTCTTCGACGTCGCGGGTTAAGTTTTCGATTTCGTCCGCGATTAAGTCAGCTGCCATAATCATGCCGCCGTTGGGCCCTAAACCGTACTTATCCATAATGTCGCCAACATCCACATAGTTTCGCACATCAACGTCTGGTTGGTAAGGCAGTTTTAATGCTCCAGGATCCAAATTGACGACTGCGACGTCTTGTTTTGACATTTTTAGCCATTCGGCAAAAGCGGCGGTGAACAAGGATTTGCCTGAACCAGCTGTTCCAATAATAAATGCTAAAGGCACGGTCTTATCTCCAATCTACCGACTACTATATGTGGAGTAAAGAACCTTTCGACACCAAAGTTTTCCTGTGCGATAGAAGACAGGTTAAAAACTAATTCAAGAGAACCGGTGAGGCCATTGTTTTTGGTTCGTCGAAATAGACTTTTTTTGTGAAAGCTAAACTTTATGATTTGGGTTTGTCTGTGAAAGAAGCAACAACTGAATTTTGTAGGTCTGTTGCTGCTGTTGTTGCTGTTGCTTCTTCTCCGAACTAGTTGCTCACGGTTTGGGATTAGTTTAGTTGTTGCAACTGGTGATTTGCCGAACTCAGTTGCAGCAGCAGTAGCAGCATCTTCTCTTGATCTTTGTTTGCGTAGTTTGTTTTGGTAGTTGTTGCAACCCGTCTGCCGAAGGCAGTTGCAACAACAACAACAACAACTACTTCTCTTTGATGTCGGTTGACTGTGGCTACGGGCCAATAGGGAAAATAGAATTTTTTTAGAAAAGCTGAAAGGTTATTTCTTGTCCTGGCTACTTGGAATACTTCTGATTAGGACCTAAATAGGAAAAGAAGAAAGTTTGTTTATTGTTTTTTGCCGAGTGGGTTTTTCAGCATAGCTTGGAGTGTTTTGGGGTCTTCGCGGAGCACTTTTGGTATATAGTTGCATGCTGGGTCTGATTCGAAGAGGTCGCCCGTGTAGAATTCTGCTCGTGTTCTGCATCCACCGCAAATCTCTCGGTACTCACAGATGCCGCATCTGCCCTTGAGGTTGTTTTTGTCGCGTAGTTTGAGGTGCAGTTCACTCTTTTGGAGATCGCTCCATGCGGTACGGAGTTTTGTGTCTTTGACGTTGCCGATGCGGTAGCCTTCGTGGAAGCCGCAGCTTCGGTAGTCGCCGTTCTCTGTAATGCCGATGTAGTTGCCGCCGATGGTGCATTTACCCAGGTAGCCTTCGTTGTACCATTGCCAGAAGTCTGCTGGGTTTTTTTGGCGGACGATGCGTGCGTAGAAGGGTGCGTAAACGTTGACTTTAACTGTGCCGTAGAGTTTGCGTTGGATGTCGTAGATTTCGTTGAACGCTGTCTCATACTGGTCGGCTGTGGGGGCTATGTCTTCCATGTGTTCGCCTGCTCTGCCCACGGGCACGAGGTTGTGGTAGACGAGCATGCGGGCTTTGTATTTCTCCGCCAACATAGCGGGGTGCGCCATCTTGTCAATGTTAAACTTTGTCATGGTCGTAACTAAGCAGTCCAGTAAACCGACGCTGCTGAGCTTTTCCATGGCATGTACGGCTTGGTCATAGCCGCCTTTCCGTCTGATTCTGTCGTTTGAGGCTTTATCACCATCAATACTGATAGCGGTATGCACATTGTATTTACGGAGCAGATCAAAGCGTTTTTCGTCCCATGCATAGCCGCTCGTAATTAAGCTGACTTGCATGTCATGTTTTTTCTCTGCGTATTCGATAACTTCCCAAATGTCAGGTCGAATCAAGGGTTCGCCGCCGCTGATGCCTAACCATTGTGAACCGAACTCTGCCATTTCGTCAACCATATGTTTGGCTTGTGCGGTGTTGAGCTCTTGATCTTTGGCGTATTCTTTAATGAAACTACAATACGTGCAACTGCCAACACAGTTGCGGGTACATCGCCAGACAACCATGAACAATGGAGCTGTAATTGGATTCATTGAACTCATTGAATTCACTGTGGAGAATACATTTACCAAAGCGATATAAAACTTCCCCTAAAAATCATAATATTCAATTTTTTAGAAAATCCGCAGAAACAATCGAGTTTATGTTTGTAAGGTATTATTCTGTGGCGCGGCTGATTTTTCGGCGGTTCTGCAAGTACCCTTCCGTGGCGAAGACTGCAAACGCCAAACTGGTAATAACCGTTAGAAGCAAGAAGAAGACTTTGAATTCGTTGGTTTCGACAAAGAAATGGATGAATAAAACAAAAACTTCAACGACTAAAATTGCTAAGAAAACTAGTGCGTAGATCCACATTTTTGGGAATAAGCGGTGTCCAAGCCAAACATGCCCACCAATGCGTGCTTTTTGTTTAACGGTGTATTCGCCGTACTCGTTTTTCTGTAAGTAGCCTGAATCTTCGAGTTTTTGTAAGTGCCTGTATGCGACGCTGGGGCTGCTGAGACCTTCGCCCTTCATGACGTCTCTGGGACCAACTGGGTTGTTTTTCTTTACGGCATACAGGTATACATTTAGCGTTATGCCTTCAAGTTCCCCGGTGTCAGCGATGGTCAAATTCTTTTGCCTCTGGCTTATTGGTACATGCCTTTTTACGCGTATTAGCTTTGCTAATACTTACAACTTTTAAACTGGTAACTTTGACTGAAAACTTCTTTTCCAATGTTTGGGCAACCGCTCGTTTGCTTCAACTGGATGTTCCTGAAAAAGTTTAATAAGACTGCGCTTAGAAATAGCTCTTCATTTGAGAAGGTATAAAGAAAATGAGTAACGAATCCTCAAATGAACTAGTTGTAAATACAGCACCACACATACACGGCACAATGACAAAGAATCGTATGATGCAATACACCTTTTTCGCAATACTTGCAGTAACGATTGTTTCAATGGCACTCTGGTTAAATGTCAAAACTCCTTCAGGATGGGACCTAGGCTTAACAGTCGCAATCGGCGCTCTCATAGCAGTCGGCATAGCAGTCGCAGTCGACTTACTGATCGGGAAATTAGCATCTGATAGCGAAGTAAATACTTGGTCCGCAGCAGTATTTGGCTTAATCGTCATTAACTGTTACACTCTTGGATTCCCTACAATGGCAGTAGGATTGGAAACTGGAGTACCCGTTGAAGCACCTCTCGCATTCTTCTACATTGCCTTAATTTCACTCATTGGCATCGTTGTTTTCAAAAAAGTCATGAGTCTCGCAGGCAAAAAATTTGTTAACCCCGCTGCAGCAGCCAAATTCCTCGTATTACTCCCAACACTACCAACAACCCTCATAACAGCATTCCACCTAAAAACTGGACTTCTCCAAGTTCCCGCATTAGCAGGAGGCATCAGCGCAAGTTCCATTATTAACGGAAACGGTGGCGCCGCATTTGGCTTCTACCTACAAAGCTGCTACGGCTTGCCCACCGCTCAAACTCCAGCAAGCATCGAATCAGTTATGTTCTTAGCAAAATACCACGGATGGGTTGGTGGAGCATCAAGCATAGCAGTCATCATCGCCGGTATCGCACTCTTTGTCTTAGCACGCAAATACGTCAAATGGAAAATCACCCTCAGCTACCTCATTTCAATCGCAGTGCTCTCATTGATGTTCTCGTTCATCTACGCAGACGCTGACTTAACCACAAGACTATTCTTCGAGTTATTCATCGGCAGCTCAATATTCATGGCGTTCTTCATGGCAACCGATCCAGCGACAACACCCTATAGTGGAGTCGGGCAAATCATCTTCGGCGTTGGTCTGGCAGTTTTGACCATAGTTATACAAACCTATATGAACTTCTTTGGCGGCTCATTGCTAGCATTGTTGATCATGAACCTAACGGTACCACTTATTGATCGCGTACGTATCAACAAACCCTTTGGGAGATGATAAAAATGGCAAACTTAGTTGCTATTAAAGAAATAAAAGACGTTGCAAGAAAAACACCCATTGAAATCTTCCCTGACCCCAAAATTGCAGTGATGTTAACCAACATGCAAAACGGAGCAACAAACGCTCCTCTTGTTTCTGTTGGTGACTCAGTCATTATCGGCCAAAAAATTGCAGACGCCAAAGAACGCATTAGTGCGCCAATTCACAGTCCAATCTGCGGAAAAGTCATCAAAATCGAAAACGCCTACAACAGCTGCTTTGAAGCACCCACAGAAGCTATCTTTATCGAAAACGACGGCAAAAAAACCAAAGACAAAAGCTTATCACCCATATCTGAGTCAGACCTAAAAACCACCACGAACGAAGTTCTTCTGAAAATAATCCGTGAAGCAGGTATAATCGGTTTAGGCGGCGCAGGCTTTCCAACCCATGCAAAACTAGCAGTTCCAGCTGACAAAAAAATCAAGGTCCTTATCGTGAACGGTGCAGAAGGCGAACCCTACGACACAGCAGACGAACGCTTAATGATCGAAAAAACTGACAACTTGCTCCGAGGCGTTAGAGTTATACGCAAAATCCTTGGGAACCCCAAAGTCATAGTCGTAACCAAAGACAGCAAGGTTGAAGCTATTCCTAAACTTCAAGCAGCATTCGGCAAAGAACCCGACACAGAAGTCGTTGCAAAACACTTAACCTATCAGCAGGGAGACGCATCAATGCTCCAAAAAGCAATCTTAGGCTACGAAACACCCTCAGGCAAACGCAGTTACGAAATGGGCACCATCGTGCAAAACGTCTCAACAATAAACGCTATTGCAAACGCGGTCTTCGAAGGCGAACCTCTCATATCCAGAGTAACAACTCTCAACGGCGACATAGCAAAACCCAAGAACTACTTGGTCAAGATCGGCACTCCAATCAGCAGCATTCTCAGTGCAAACAACATCAACGTTACCAAGAAGGACTCGGTAGTCGTTGCAGGCGTCATGATGGGAATGGGACTTCCAACTCTAGATGCTCCGATAACAAAACGCACCTCAAGTATCATCTATTTCAAAGCTAAGAAAGGGCAGAAAAGCACCGCATGCATACACTGTGGCAGATGCGTCAGCGCATGTCCAGCACGTCTACAACCAGTCGCAATCTACAACGCTGTCATCAAAGGCGACTTTGCGAAAGCTGAGAAACTTTCTTCCAAGGACTGCATTGCATGTGGAACATGCTCATATGTTTGTCCTGCAAGAGTGCCTCTAGCCAGCAACATAAAAATGGCAAGATAAAACGCGCCAATAACTTCCTTTTTCTTATTTTTTCTTTGTCAATTTTTGTAAAATAAGATTTTTTTGTTATTTTATTTTCGTGATTTTGTTTGCATACCAAGCTGGTGAGCATTAAATTTATTAACACGTCGCAACGTAAATAATTCAAAGGGATTAAAATTGGCAGAAGAAAACAAATTTAAGTTATCAGACATCTTCGGCGGCATTATCATTCCATTAATTCTAGCATTACTCATCTATGTTCTTGCGGTTTATGTTAACGTCGGTGGAGTACACCATGTTCTCGGTGCTAACAATACGATAGCTGTCATTCTTGTTAACGGCTTTGCAGAAATGATTATTCTCGGCATCCCACTGGTTTTAGGCTTGTTATGGAATAAGTGGGCAGGTGGAGCTGCAGGCTTCATTATGGGTGGCCTCTATTACGTAGCTCAAGCAGGTCAGTATAATGGAATTTATGCAGGTGCGGGTGTAACTACTTACAACTTCTTTGGCGACATAAGCATGCTCTATTGGATTGTCTACGGTGTTATCATTGGCTACATGGCTGGCGCAGTCAACAATGGATCTACAACCTTTAAGCGAATGATCCTCTCAGGCTTAACTGCTTGTGTGATAGTCTCAGTACTCAAAGCTTACTTGAATTACACTATCTCGCTTGACCCCGCAAGACAGATGGCTCAAGACTCTTGGAAAGTAGACCCTGTATTGGCTGTTGTAACTAATTTCGTGCCACTAATTGCTTTGGGCGTTATCGTTCCGATACTTGCCAAAGTTATGACCTGGTATGGTATTCAGCCACAGAGACATGCGGCCTATTAACCGCCCCCAATTCTTTTCTTAATCAATCTATTTTTGACATCAGAAGCGCCAAAGTTATTTTCACAGTTTGAAGTGTTAACACGTGCGTAGTATCAATCGACATCACTCTACTCTACGCTAGTCAGCGAATCTATCAGCAGGAACTTCGAAGAAAAAAATTCATGTCTTCTCGTGGTTAGAAGTTGATTATGCTGGTGTTGGCTTAGTAAGTTACAGAAATAGGGCGCTTCTTAGGCGTTTTTTTCAATTTACATGGATACAAATTCTTGGAGGAAAGCTTTCAAGCATTAAAGCTTATAAATATGCCATTATGTAAAATAGTGTAAGGGATAGAAATTGACAGAAAACAAAATTAACATATCAATAATCTTCGGCGGCATTATCATTCCATTAATTCTAGCATTACTCATCTATGTTCTTGCGGTTTATGTTAACGTCGGTGGAGTACACCATGTTCTCGGTGCTAACAATACGATAGCTGTCATTCTTGTTAACGGCTTTGCAGAAATGATTATTCTCGGCATCCCACTGGTTTTAGGCTTGTTATGGAATAAGTGGGCAGGTGGAGCTGCAGGCTTCATTATGGGTGGCCTCTATTACGTAGCTCAAGCAGGTCAGTATAATGGAATTTATGCAGGTGCGGGTGTAACTACTTACAACTTCTTTGGCGACATAAGCATGCTCTATTGGATTGTCTACGGTGTTATCATTGGCTACATGGCTGGCGCACTCACCAACGGCTCAACCAACTTCAAACGAATGCTTGGCGCAGGCTTAACTGCTTGTGTGATAGTCTCAGTACTCAAAGCTTACTTGAATTACACTATCTCGCTTGACCCCGCAAGACAGATGGCTCAAGACTCTTGGAAAGTAGACCCTGTATTGGCTGTTGTAACTAATTTCGTGCCACTAATTGCATTAGGCGTAATCGTACCTATACTCGGTAAAGTTATGACCTGGTATGGCATTCAGCCAATGAGGCACTAAAAACCCCCTTCTCTTTTCTTTTTAATTTTTTCGCAAAATTATTTTGCCTAGCTTATGCTAAATTTTTAAAAAAAATTGAAATAGAAATTATATTAAAGAAAAGATTATTTTGTTTGGTTTGGGGCAAATTCCCAAGCGATGTTGCCCTTCCAAAGTTCGCCCTTCTTGGTTAAACGAATTTCTTTGTCGTCAATCTCGATCAATTCCTGTTCCTTAAGTTTCTGCAATTGCTTTGGAAACACCTTTTCTGGGGTAGTGTCGAATTTTTCCATGAATTCTTTTTTGCTAACTGGCAATCGCAGGTAGAGTCGTGTCATGGTTCTGCGCATCATGTCTTCAGTTGTGGATTCGGAGAGTCTGCATATTGGTAGTTTCCCTGACTTCACTGTCTCCATGTAATCGTTTATGTTTTCAATGTTGGAATAGGAGAATTTTTGCAGGTATCCCATAAAGCAGCCTGCGCCTGTGGTTAAGATGCCTCCCCATGGCCAGCCGTTAAGGCAGTTCTCACGCATGTGCCATTCCACTCGGCTGTAGCGGTCGTGGCCCACGGCTTTGTAGCCTGCTTCTGTGAGCATTTTGTGAGCTGTTATGAACATTTGCTTTTCGTTTTCTGCGTTGCCTTGGGGTGGCGAGGTACCATTTTTAATCATTTTCTCTAAAATTGTTCCAGGATCCACATGTAACGAGTAAGCGTCAACTTCTGCGTCTAATTCGATGGTTTTCTTGAGTGTGTCTATCCAACTTTCCATGGTTTGCCCAGGTAAATTGTACATAAGATCCACGCAAACAACTAATCCTAGTTTGCGCGCATGCTTAATGGCTATCTCGACGTCTGCTGCACTGTCGGGTAAGCAGAGTGCTTTTCGTAGTTTGTCATCAAAAGTTTGCGCTCCCATATCCATTTGGTAGACGCCGTATTCGGCTAGTTTGTCAATCTTCTTGAGTGCAAGGGTCTTTGACGAACCAGTGACTTTGATGAAGTATTCTTTGCTTGTGTTAAAGTTCGCTTTGCAAAAATCGATTAAGTCAATTATTTGCTCGGCACTTAAGACGCTGGGGGTTCCGCCGCCCAGTACAATTTCGTCAAAGAGGCTTGTTTTCACATACTTGGTTTTAGCGTACATGGCGAGCTCTTTTTTGAGCAGGTCAAGGTATGGTTCAATCTGCACTTTGCTTGATGCAGTGGTTGGGAAATAGCAAAATGCGCATCTGCTGTCGCAAACTGAAACCCACGGTTGTAGCTCCATTAGGCGGCCTGAGGTGTTCTCGGTGTCTAGGAACTTCATGAAGGCTTCATATGTTTCAGGTTTTATGCCTGGGTAATCCCTGTAGGTGTATGGTGGCCAGTTTTCTCTTGTTCCGTAAGCTTCAGCGGTTTTTGTCATTCAAGGTTTCCTCTTTGAGTTGTTCTAAAAACCACTCGAATGTGTAATAAAGTTTGCTATAATGTTTGTTTGCCTAACAGAAACCGTTTGGATGCAGCAATTTGTATATTAAATGCTAAGGTACAGGCGGAAATCATACACAATTGAATCTAAGTGCAACATTCTGTCATTAGGCTAATTCGCAAGCTTATCTTTCGCTAAAGGAAATCTCGAGGTCTTAGGAGGTTAAAATGAATGTTTCCTGATTATGTGCGTGTTCTTTTAGACGTATTTACGCATTAAAGGTCCGCTATCAATCAAGTAATTTCATGACAGAAGTAGAATGTCCAACATGTGACCATAGAATAGCAGTCCCCGAGGTTGATGGAGTAATAATAAAGTTTAGCGCTGCAATATGTCAAAACTGTAAGTCTCTAATATCAATACATGTCACACCGTCAAATATCCACGTCAAATCCATTGATTCAAAAAAAGAGCATACAACTATTGATGAAGAGAATTTACAGGATTGTTTGATGACTATTTAGAATCTTAATTGTTGAGATCATTCAAAAAAAGCTTAAAAATGGCATGCATTGAGTTTGCGTTGCCTCGCGGACGCGCTCCTCGCCTTCTTTAATCAATATTTTATATTTGATGCTCTTTGTACAGATTTACTAACCTGTTTTCAGATCTTAAGTTGAAATCGTCGACTTTTCGAGAATTCAGCAAAAGTGGGAAACATCTCTGCAATACATAGAAAGCATCGATAAAGAAAAAATAATATTAAAAACTTCTTTTAAACGCAAATTAGTTGTGTTGTACATTCTAATAGTGACACACAAACGAATATTCCAAACTTGACTATTATTCTAATAATGCGGACAAGCCAACCGCTCAGAGCCACTTAACCTACCCATACATTAACTCCGGGGTTTTGCATTTCCCCCTTCCTTCTCCTTAAAGTTGGGTTAAGTGGTTCTGCTACCCCCTTCAAATCCACAATTCACTAATTAATCATAAAAGTTTGGAAGATAATTGATACTTCGTAGTTAAGTCAACAAATGGTATCTATGAAAAGTCCAATTAAAAGAAAAAATCTATGAAGGCAACAGTTTTGCTATTTCATTCGGCTAAAGCGGGCCATTGCTCGCCAAAGCATATAGTTAGCACCAGTTCTCGTCATTATCTTGCTATACAAGTTCCCCTTTATGTAACCCTTCACCGCTTGTCGCATAACGTATTTTGGAGAGTAGAATTTGTTGTAGAAGTTCATCCTCATCTCAGCAATATCCTTCGCTGGCAATGCTGGGTCTTCAAAGATGGGATTCATAGTATTGTACAGTTCCCATTTCTCCGACATCTTCCAACCATAACTCTTCACCAATTCGCGAAGTTCAGTTCCCGGGAAGGGCGTCGCATGGCAAAGCCAAACATCGTCCGGCTCAACTCTGCGGACAAAATCAAGGCTTTCTTGCAGTGTTTCCTTTGTTTCGCCCGGATAACCCAAAATGACTGATACAGTGACGAAGATTCCTGCTTCTTTTGTCCATTTGATTGCGTTTTCACATTGTGCGTTTGTTACTTGTTTCTTTAGTACGTCGCGCATCCTTTGGCAGCCTGATTCGACGCCAAACATCACTTCGTCGCAGTTGGCTTTGCTCATCTTCGCTACAAGGTCTTTGGTGACTGCGTCTGCTCGGGTTCCACAGCCCCAGGGCAATTTCATTTTTCTTTCGATAATGCCGTCGCAGATTTCAAGCGCACGTACCTTGTTAAAAGTTAACGTGTCATCTTGGAAAGCTACACCTTCTGCGCCATACTCATCTCGTAGCCATTCCATTTCATCCAGGACCTTCTTGGAACTTCTTCCTCTGAAGGGTGCGCCGAACATTTGTGAAGCAACACAGAAGGGACACTGATAGGGGCATCCTCGGCTGCTGATTATTGAAAGTAGGTTTCGTCCTGTGATGTTGTATTTTTCCATTGGAAGATATTTGTAAGCGGGAAGTGGCAAAGAATCAAGGTCTTGGATGTAGGGTCGGTTTGCGGTTTGAATTATTTGGTTGTCTTTTCGGAAGGTTACGCCTTTGACTTCGCCAATGGGTAATTGTTTGGCTAGTTCTACTATGGTTTCTTCGCCTTCTCCTCTCACGATTATGTCGACGGCATTTTCTGATTCGAGGATTTCTTCACCGGCGAATGTTGCGTGCGGTCCACCCATCAAAACCTTGGCGTCTGGGCAGACTTCTTTTGTCAAGCGGGCAGATTTAAGTGCCGATTCAATCGTCGGCGTCATTGAACCAATTCCGACCATTGTGGGTTGATATGATTCTAATTCAGCCTTGAGTTTATCATGATCGAATTCGCAAACTGGGCAATCGAAAATTTTTACTTCAAAGCCATTCTGCTCTAAAACCGCTGCCATGTAGGCTAAACCTAGCGGTGGAAAAAGCGGGTGGTTTCCCCGTTTTTGTAAAAGTGGCGAAGTTACTAATGCTACTTTGGTTTTAGTTGAACTCATCAATATTCCTGTTACTATGTTATTTTTTGCGGAGGCTCTCTGGTATGTAGATGCATGCTGGGTCGGATTCAGCGATGTCTCCGGTGTACGCGTATGCTCGGTTTCGGCATCCTCCGCATATTTCTCGGTACTCGCAGACTCCACATTTGCCTTTCAAGACGTTTCTGTCTTGGAATTTGTTGTAGTATTTGGATGCTTTGATTTCTTCCCATGCGGTGCTTAGGGTTTTGCTGCGTATGTTTCCTAGCATCATGGGTTCGGAAGGTTGCAGGTCAGTGTAGAAGCAGGGAATTAAGTCGCCGTTTTCGGTTACGCTGAGGTAGCCGCCGAAGGCGAAGTAGGTGCATTTGCCATGGAATTCTTTTTCGTACCATTCGTCAAACTCTTTATCGGGAATTCTCTGTTTTACGACTCGTGCAAAGTGTGGGCAGTGAACGTGAACTTCAAATTTGCCCCTGTACTTGGTTGTAATATCCCAGATGTGGTTGAGCACCCATTCGTACTGTTCTGGAGTAGGTGTTAGGTCCATGGTTGCTTTTGCTCGTCCACTGGGCACTAAATGGTTGTACCAGACAAAGTTGGCATGGTACTTGTCAGCTAACTCTGCGACATGATCAAGGTGCTGGTAGTTTATTGTTGTGATTGCGCAGGCTAAGCCGTTGAGGATTTTGCCCTTGGATAGTTTTTCGATGGCTGCGAGGGCTTTTTTGTATGAGCCTTCTCCGCGTAGTTGGTCGTTGATTTCTTCGGGGCCATCGATGCTTACGGAGGTCCAGACTTGGTTTTTCACCAAGTTATCGTATATTGTTCCGTCAACGAAAACTCCGTTGGTTAAGAGACATACGTTTAAGCCTTTGTTCTTAGCGTAAGTGACAATTTCAAAGATGTCTGGTCGTGTTAGGGGTTCGCCGCCTTTTATGCCGAACCATCTTACTCCAAAACTCTTGACTTCATCAACTAAATGGAAGGCTTCTTGAGTTGTCATTTCACGTGGAGCATGCTTGCCCGTTGCGTCGACGTTACAGTATTTGCATCGTGCATTGCAAGCGCCAGTTGCTCTCCAAGAAGTCATTAGCAAAGGACCTTTCTTTTCTGTCAAAGTAAAACCAACCTTGTGTTCTCTGATAATTCGTTATTTACCTTAAGGGTTATTTTCGTCTTAAAAA
This sequence comes from Candidatus Bathyarchaeota archaeon, assembly GCA_963835475.1. GTDB lineage: Archaea > Thermoproteota > Bathyarchaeia > Bathyarchaeales > Bathycorpusculaceae > Bathycorpusculum. The sequence goes on along the minus strand of CAWIFU010000013.1, from coordinate 184,084 downwards.
AGATTGTGCGGTTTAAGTTTCTTTTAGTTTTTTAAGGTATCCCTGCAATTTTCTCTTTAATTGAGTTAGTTTTGAGGAGTTTGTGGGTTTCCACAAAGTTTATAGTGAAATAAAACCCTAGACAATCATTCTCGGGGGCAAATGATATTCCTAAAAAACTCGCGGTAATAGTTGTCTTGGTCTTGTTGCTTGCTTCGTCGGTTTTTGCGTCGATTTCACTTTTTCAAGCAAGCTCAGTAAATGCCCAAATCAACTCTAACACAACTTCCAGCAGCACCTTAAATCAATATGAGTGGACGCAGTTTCAAGGTGATGCCTCATTTACCCGCTTCTCAGCCGGACCAGCCCCTAACACACCAAACATACTTTGGAAAGCCAACATACCTGGCATACAACCCTACATAACAGCATTTAACGGAATGATTTTCGTAGGCACAAATACCTCGATGGTTGCCCTTAACCAAGCAGGGAATACTCTTTGGAAAACTGAGATTCCGATGAACAAGACCTGGCCAATAGCATACAAGATTGATGATTCACATTTAGTGGTTGAAAGCAGTTGCCTTGACATCAGTACCGGAAAGATTTTGTGGACGAGCTCAACTTTCACCTCTGACACAGGCATCTTCAATTCAGCCGTTTACAGTCCAGCAGAAAAAATGTTCTACACCAAAGTTAATTCATACATTTTAGCTTGGGACTTTTCGGATCCCTCAAAAGCGCCAACTTTAGCTTGGCAAACTTACATCCCCGGAGGCGGCATAACCGGGATCGGAATAACTTACGGCGACGGCAAAGTCTTCACTGGTTCTTTCATGAATCAACAATTAGCACTCGACGCCAAGACAGGAGCAATCGTATGGACAACTCTTACGCATGGTCCTATGATTTTTAACGGTGCCTACTCTGACGGGAGATACTTTATAGGTGGAACAGATGACAACACAATGTACAGTTTTAATTCAACTAACGGACAGATTCTTTGGACATACTCGCCAGGTACTAACGGATACTTCACAACTGGTCCAGCTGTTGCGTATGGAATGGTCTATGAAATGAACAAAGACGGTTACCTCTACGCCATTAACGTTGAAACAGGCGTTCCAGTTTGGAAGTACAAGGGACCCGATGAGAACCTAATTTGGCCTGGAATGCCCACGGTTGCGGATGGCAAAATATATGTAACAACTGGAGAACTGGCTCAATATGTGACTCAGTACCAGACTTATTCTGAGTTTGCTTGTTTGAGTGCTTACACTGGGCAGGTTATTTGGAAGCTTCCCATTGAGGCTTTAGCTCCAAGGGAATCTGCAATAGTTGCATATGGCAATCTCTACATAATCCCCGGCAGCGTGACAACCGCAGTTGACACAACTTCGGGAACAGAATATACCACAGATAGTGAACTGTGGGCAATTGGATCCGATTCTATTTCTGTTAGCAATTGGTCTATGTGGCGAGCTGATTCAACCCATTCTTCTACTTCACAAGTCGGTCCTTCCAATCTTTCGTTAGCTTGGAAATTCGAAACTAATGGTTCAGTTATTTCTTCGCCGAGCGTTGTAGACGGAATCGTCTATGTTGGTTCACAGGACAAAAACATCTACGCGATTGGGGCTTGGAGTGGCAGTCTGATATGGAAATACGCAACAAATGGTGCAATCATTTCTTCCCCTGCAGTGGCGGAAGGAAAAGTTTTCGTGGGAAGCGAAGATGGATACGTTTATTCTCTTAATGCTAACACCGGGAGCCTAATTTGGAAAACTTTTGTGAACAGCAACATTTCATTCACCTTTGGAGATTTAGTTCTTAAATCTTCACCAGCCGTTGCAAATGGCAAGGTCTATATCGGTTCATTAGACGGCAATTTGTACGCTCTCGATACAAACAACGGCAATATAATCTGGAAGGCTGAGACAGGTGGTCCCATTGAATCCTCTCCAGCAGTGGCTGACGGCGCGGTCTACTTCACTTCCCAAGAACCCGCTGCAGGTGGTCTCTACAAGTTAAACGCAGACACTGGAGCCCTGATTTGGAAACAGACTCTTCCATACCAAATTTCATTCGTGGGCGGCACAGAACTACTTGGATCGCCATCGGTTGCAGCAGGCATGGTCTTTGCATCCTCTAACTGGGGCGCCTACTACGCCTTAAACGAAGCAACAGGCGATATAGTCTGGAAATTTATCGACAAAGAAGCCATCGAATTCATCGTTTCATCCCCAATCTATGCCAATGGTAACCTCTTCATCATCGACAAATTCAACATCGCTTGCCTAAACGCGTCCAATGGAAACATGCTTTGGAGTACCTTCACCGGAGACGAACTCTACACCTCACCATCTTACGCTGATGGCAAAATCTACCTCGCAACCAGCCAACGCGACGTATTCATCCTTGACACCACCCGTAACGGGACAAAAATTGCAACCGCCATCCTGCCTTCTAGCAGTTGGTCTTCGCCCACCTTAGCCAACGGAAGATTATACATCGGATGCAACGACTGGAACGTTTACTCCTTCGCCAACGAAATCACTAACCAAACACCAGCCCCAACTTCAACTGCACCAGATAACACTTCGTTTAGATCCCTCTTGTCAGTGTTGATTATAGTTTTAGTTCTTGCTTTGATTGGCTCAGTGGCGGCTGTTATTTACTTTAAGGGTAAAAACTCGAGATGATATATTAAACATTTTTATTATCTCTGGGCAGAAAAATAAATCACTATGCTTTAGGACAATGTGTACAAACATTAGTACAAGAGTGTCTTAGACTATCTATCTGCTCTATGACAAGAATTAAAGAGGCTGATTAAATCGGAGGTTATGACATAAATGCGGTTGTACAAGTTGAATACCGTCACGATTAAAAATTGTTGCGCCTTTGCCAAAGAAATTCTTTAGCAATTGACTTTTCTGTTGGCTTACCCAAAGGGTGCCGAATTAGTGTTGACAAAAAGGTTTATACTTCTTTCACATGACTTTTCCACATCGAAGAGAGATTAGAATGAAGGTTGTTGTTCATTGGAGCGGGGGCAAAGAATGCTGCTTAGCTTACCACAAAGTAATCAAACAGGGGCATCAAGTTGCTTGCCTTCTCAGCTTTGAATATCAGAGACCTTACGTTTTTCACAGTTTTCAAGTTATGGAGCTCCAATCCAAAACCTTGGGCACCCCACTTAAAGTTGTTAGGATAAAGAAAGCTTACGAAGACATCTTGGGTGCCTTAACAAAACTTAAGCAAGAACAGGGTATCGAGGGCATCGTTACCGGCGATATTGCTGGGGCAGGATGTGCCTTGGTGCACTCAAGCTATTATGAGAGCATGGCTAAACAGCTCGGGCTAGCTTTCATGATGCCTAACGAAAGTCTTGATGGCAACACCTACAATGTACTCAAAGAAGTTGTCGATGCAGGCCTGAGACCTGTCCTGAACTGTGTCAACACAAACTTTTTTGGCGAAGAATGGTTGGGAAGAAAACTTGACCCAGAATCCGTCAAAGAACTCAAAAAGTTTACGGATGAAAAGGGAATTGACGTTTCCAGCGAAGACGGTCAGGGATATCATAGCACTGTTGTGGAGGCGCCGCTTTTCAAAGAATCTATCGAAATCGACAAGTTCAAAGCAAAGAAAAAGAAGGAAAAATCCAAGAACTGGAAGAGAAACTGGCTCTACATGGACATTAAAGAGTGCCATCTGAAGCCCAAATAAATTTTCATTTTGTTGAATTCTAAATTTTATACATTTGCTTTGGTAAATTCGGTGGACTTGTAAAAATTCGGTTGTTTTGCATAAAGTAAATGAACTACAAGACGTAAATTCTATTTCTTCGGGGAAGAAAATGAAAACTCGCATTACTCTTGTGAATCCGCCATACCCTGCTGGATCCCACCAGCATCCACCCTTCATGCCCTTAGGCATAGGATATTTAGGCGCGGTTCTGGATAAGAATCATTTTAACGTTGACGTGATCGATTGTCAAGCACAAAAGATCAGTCATCAAAAGTTCAAAGAAGAAATCGCCAAACGTAAACCAGACATAGTTGGCGTCACATGCACTACGCTCACTTACAAGTCTGCTCTTAAAATCGTGAAATCATCGAAAGATGCCTTGCCTAACTGTATAACTGCCATCGGTGGTCCGCATGTGACCTTTTGGGATGACAAGGCACTGCAAGAAGAGCCCTCCTTAGACGTTGTCATACGAAGAGAGGGTGAGCAAACCATGTTGGAGCTTGCTCAAAGAGTCGAAAATCACCAAGCATTCCATGACCTCGAAGGAACCACTTGCAGAAAAGGCGATGGAATAGTAAAGAACGAAGATAGGCCTTTTTTGGAAGACCTCGACAGCCTACCCTTTCCAGCACTTCACTTGTGGGAAAAACTGGGGGAGCTGCGAAAATACGGAACAATCCCTTACCCCGTCATGACTAGTCGAGGATGCGTGTTCTGGTGTAACTTCTGCACTGCGGTTAGAATGTTTGGCAGAAAATACCGTATGCGCACACCAAAGAACGTCGTTGACGAACTGGAATATCTCCACAAAAACTACCGCGCCAACCAATTCACTTTCTACGACGACGCTTTTACGGTTGATCAAGCAAGAACCGGAGAAATTTGTGATGAGATTCATCGTCGGGGGCTCAAAATTAAGTGGGACTGTGAAACCCGAGTTGACATGGTTAGCAAAGAGCTCCTAGTAAAGATGAGAGAGGCAGGTTGCATTGCTGTTTGGTTTGGTGTTGAATCGGGCTCTTTGAAACAATTAACTAGCATGGGGAAAGGCTTCTCGCTTACGCAGACAAGACGAGCTTTCAAGTGGGCTAAAGAAGCAGGGTTGATGACTGTTGCGGGCGTAATTTTGGGTTTTCCAGGTGAAACAAGGGAGAGTGCTTGGGAAACCATTCGATTCGTGAAGGAACTTAACCCCAACGACGTCGGCTTCTACATCGCGACACCTTACCCTGGCACACCTATGTATGAAGAAGTCAAAGCCAACGGCTCACTAAAAATAACCGACTTCGACAAGTACGACACCGCCACCCCAACATTCGAGATTCCAAACCTAACCATGAAAGAACTCACCCAGATCCGCGAACAAGCATTCCAAAGCTTCTACCTCAGCCCCAGATACTTCATAAGCGCAATTGGCATGTTCAAGAAAGGAAAAATGTGGGGACTTGGCGCGACACGACTCATAATGGCGCATTTCCGAAGAGCCCTCATGGCGAAATTAACCAGCCCAACCAAATAGAAACGCCACGTGGAGAAAGCAAACTTGATTCTTCTAATGACCACCGCTCCTCCAGAAAAATCGCCCTGGGGCATGGCGGGAAAGCTTCCTCCTTTAGGCTTAGCCTACGTTGCAGCGGCACTTGAAAAGGCCGGATATCAAGTTGAGATTTATGACAATTATCTTATAGAGCGTCCAATCGAAGAGGTTAAGGCGGAGATCAAAAAGCGTCAACCACAAATCGTGGGCATAACCTGTAGCAGTTTAACCTACGCGCGGTGTGTCGAGACTGCTAATGCAGCTAAAGGAGCCTGCCCAACCTGCAAAGTGGTGGTGGGTGGACCGCATCCTTCCTACATGCCTGAGACCATGCTGCAACATAACGAGATCGACTACGTGATCATAGGCGAAGGCGAAACGGCGATAGTGAAGCTTGCCGCCAGCATCATCCAAGGAGAACCGAACAGCACCATCGCCAAGATTCCAGGAATAGCCTGCAAAATCAACGGCGAAATAACCCAAACCACACCCGAATTCATCACAGATTTAGACAGCATTCCCTTTCCAGCCCGCCACATGTTGCCAATGAAAATGTACGACCGCTCACTCCCCTACATAGACGTCAAACCCGTCGACACCATGAGCATCTTGCGGGGCTGCCCATACAAGTGCGCATACTGCGAAACCCGCGAGCTATGGGGAACAGCCTGCCGAGCATTCTCACCCCAAAGAGTCATAGACGAAATCAAGCAAATGATTGAGAAATACGGCACCAAAGGCATCTACTTTGTCGGCGACAACTTTACCATAAACAAAAACCGTGCCTCCGAACTCTGTCGCTTAATCAAAGAAAACCACTTAGACATTAAGTGGACTTGTGAAACCCGAGCAGATCTAGTCACCAAGGAATTGTTGGTAGAAATGAAGTCCGCTGGGTGTCAAACCATCTTCTTCGGTACTGAGTCTGGGTCTCCGCGGATTCAGCAGAAACTCGGTAAAAACATCGACCTGCAAGAAGTCGAACGCACTTTTGAAATTTGTCGTCAAGTTGGAATTAAAACTGCTACCTCATTCATGCTAGGTATTCCAGGTGAAACTGTTGAGGATATGCAAGCCACCTTCAATTACGCCAAACGCCTGAAAGCTGATGTTTGCATGTTTAACATCTACATTGCTTGCCCTGGCAGCGAACTCTACGACGAAGTCATAAGCCAGCACCTCTACGACCAAATGGACAACTACCTAGCAAGGGTTAAGACCAAAGACTTCGACTATGACATGCTCGTCAAGATCCAAAGAGAGTACCAGAAAAGCTTCCAGAAGTCAGCGGCATCCAAGCTGATTCGGGTGATTCGTCAGGAAGGCTTGGGAAGTGCAGCTAAAAAAGGCGCAAAAGTAATTTTCCGCCGTTAGCAACAACGATTTTTTATATCGGTACTTCTATGGCTCTACAAACCTCAACAAACGCATCAATCGGCAGCTTGCTGTCCGTCACATTCTTTATCAACATACGTCCCCCATCAAAGAGGCTGACTTCCATCTTCATGCAATCAAAAATCAGGAGCATAGGCGCCTTTACCCGAACCTTCATCTTCTGCTTCTTAATCTTCTCGCAAGCCTGATCCATGTTAAACTTTAGTTGCGGTGCCGGAGTTATGTCAGCGGTTTTTCCTCCACAGAGCCAAACGATGTTTAAAGTTAGGCTGCCGACTACTTCTTTTTGTTGGGACGTTTGGTTCAACTCCAGCTGTATGTTTTAGGCGTAGGGTTGCTTTATCAACATTGCGATAGAACGCGGCTGGACATTTTTTAATAAAAATTAAACTTTAACTTGCTTGTTTGAATATGTAGCATTTTACGCCTTTTCAAAAAAGTAATAATTAAAATCTGTCCTATGGTTAAGGATGGGTATCTCAAAAACGTCTTTTTGGTTAGTCAAGCAACGTTTGACTGTTCTTTTTGTGGAACAGGCTGTTCTTTGGGGAGAGTAATAAGGTTGTTAAATTACTGTTACTTTTAGGAAGAAAGCAATGGAGAAGAAACTAAAAATCATTATTATAATTATTTCTTCTGTGCTTTTGTTATCAACCCTTTACTTTGCTGCCTTTGAAGCCAGTCTCAATTATAGATTAATCCAAAAGGACTTAGAAGTAGAAAGGTTGAGCAATCAAGTGATTGATCTTCGGGAACAATTAGATATTGAGCATAAAGCAACTCTAGTTACATCCCTTGGAATCTCCACAGAACCTAGAAATAACACAGAATATCCTCATCCCCACTTTACTGTGGAAGGTTCTGTTTTTAATGTTGGTACAAAAACAGCTTACAACGCGAGACTAGACATAATTGCGTATTACAAGAATGGGCTTTTGGCTTTGAATATGTCTATTCCTTTGGGTAATATGGAAAAGTGGCAGATCGTGCAAGTAAATAAGATAATAGTCACTTCCGACTGGATTGGCAATTATACTGTAGTGCCCCTGTCTAACGATACTCCCTAAATACGAAAAAAACTGCCTGTAAGTGTTCTAAGTTGGAGCTGCATGTTCCACAAATAGACCTAAAAGAGATTAATTGTATACTCAAATGTACTTTAGAATAGGTAAAAGGCTAACGATGACTCAAACACCAACCAAGAGAAAAAATACACTGGTCGTTTTCGTGATAATATTGGTGCTTGTGGTTTCATCAATTGGAGCATTAATCTTTTATCACCAGTTAACACCCACGCTAAGTGCTGATGCAATAACAGTATCGGGGAAAGCATCCAGCGGTGCTCTATCCCAACCATTCCCAACTAGCATACAAACAATAGAATTTGCGGACACTCAAACAGGCACTGTAACTACTTTTCACTTTTCTTTTGCTCCACAAAGCAACAATCCCACCGGAAATTACTCAGTTTCCCTAAAAAACGGGCATACCTACAACGTATTCATAAGTTACTATCACGGGATCCCACCCAACATGGAACCAGAATCAGACTTCTTTACAACCTTTACCGTTCATGCACTCGATGGAGAAAAAGTAATTTCCAAAGACTTTGCTTAGCCTAACTTCTACAGACCTTTTCCCACGGCAAGGTGTATACCCTGTTTTTGGTGTTCCAAATTGGAACAACCTTTTAGCTGACTGTTCCATGAGTAGAACTAAAAGCCCATCTGTAGTATATGTTAACTGAGGACGTGATGAGGGTTGGTTAGCTACTGCAGAACTGTTACTTCAATTCTATTTTTCACAATTATCCTTTCGTTAATCTTGATTCCATCAATAGGTAATGCACAAATTACAAGTTCTTATGGAACACAAACTGATGTTAATCTTTCTTCAATTACTCCGACACTTATCTGGAACTACTCTGTCGGCAAAAGCATTTGGTCGTCTCCCGCAGTTGCTAAAGGCATAATCTACATAGGTTCTTTCGATACGGTCTTTACGGGTCACCAGCAGATTTACACCGGAGATTTTTATGCATTAAACGCAACAGATGGCAAAAAGATTTGGAGCGCCCCCATCGCAGAAAGCTTCTCTTCTCCAGCCGTTTCAGACGACATAGTTTACTTCGGATCATACGACCATAACGTGTACGCTTTAAACGCTACAAACGGCGCTGAACTCTGGAGCTACAAAACCAAAAACGCTGTAGAAACGTCACCAGTGGTAGTCAACAGAATAGTTTACGTAAGCTCAAACGATGGTTACTTCTATGCTTTAAACGCCTCAAACGGCGAAAAACTCTGGGATTACCCCTTGGGAACTGACCTCCAATACGGTAACCCAACCACTTTAAGTGGGTGTTCACCGGCTGTCGTAAACGGAGTAGTCTACATAGCCCCAAGTTACTATCATATAGACACAGTTGGTGTTCTATCACCGGGCACAATCGTTGGCAACGTTTATGCCCTAGACGCGACTAATGGTGCAAAAATTTGGAATTACTCTACAGGCAACTTTGACTCCTCTCCTACTGTTGCTGACAGCAAAGTTTACGTTGGCATCGGTTCTGACGTTGTCGCTTTGAAAAGTTCTGATGGAACGCAAATATGGAGTTTTAGCACTGGAGGGTCGGTTAGTTCAAGCCCAACCGTCTTGGGTGGTATGGTTTACGTTGGTTCATCTGATGATAATGTTTATGCTTTGAACTCTTCAAATGGTTTTAAAATCTGGAGCTACTCAACAAATGCCAGCTTTATTTCTTCTCCAGCAATTGCAGAGGGTGTTGCATACGTTAGTTCTTACGATAGCAATTTCTATGCTTTGAACGTCACGAGCGGCACTCCCCTATGGAAATACTCAATTAACAACACATTATCGCCTGTTATTGCCAATAACATCGTATACGTTGGCTCTCGCGATGGTAACGTTTATGCTTTGAGTTCCCTACAAACTTCTCCTCTGCCATCTAGTATTCCTGAATACTCAGCAATAGCCATTCTTCCTTTGACACTTGCAATGCTCTCTGCTGCAGTCATACTGAAGAAACAAAAAACCACCAACTTAAATCAATAGACCTTTCCTACGGTTGGGTGTAACAAAAACTATTTGCGGGTCGAATCGATGGAACTTATGGCCTACTTTTCCTTTGACTATATTTTTAGTCAAAAAACTTGACTAAAAGTCAGTCTTAGAATCTTTTCGTAACCATGTGTGTATGTTGTCTCTTGTGCTAAAAGATGTGAATATTTTCGGGCATTTTCTAATGTATAGAAATAAATACGGTGTTGTATTGGCTAACTGCGATGGAAGAGAAGAAGTGTGGCATTGCGGGTTAGAAATGCCTTAAAGGCTAACAAAAGACGCTTAGTATTAATCTCGTCAATTGTTATAATAGCCATTATTTTTGTATCATCATTCGACGCTATGGAAGCCAGCAAATCACCATCTGCATCTATAGCAAGCAAGAAACCGTTCAATGTAGGCGTTACTTACTGTGGAAGTTCAAGTAATGAAGCCCAACAACTAATTGATACGGTTAAGAATTACACTAACCTGTTTGTTTTGCAGTCAGGACCATTAATGTATAATATTAATGCCTCAAAGGAGATATGCGATTATGCGGTCCAGTCAGGACTTAACATTATCATAAGTGGAAGCACCAACAGTTTAGGTAACAATTTAAATGCTGTACTTAGTATTGCCGAACGTTGGGGAAATCACTTTCTTGGCTTGTATTTTAATGATGAACCTGCTGGTCATATGCTTGATTCTCCCTATATGCTTCTTAACGATAATAATACAAGCGTTAGCATATCAAAGAATTCTGACGTAATCATTTCATTCGGTAAACAATCAGGGTTTGGTTTGAATACAATTTCAACTCAATACGAATTTGGCATTGTTTCAGGAATTATCACCATAACGACAACGCTTTCAACGATTATTTCCCATGGGTCAATTCCCACAGTTACTAATATAACGGTAGATGGAACGCCTGTGATACCTGACCAAACTGTTTACTATCCCAATGGAACGATTACTTATGCAACAGATACAACACTTATCTATGAGCCAAACGGAGAAGTTTTTGATGGAAACGGTCAGGTTATAACTAATCAGGGAAACATTTCACAGTTTGAACCCTACCAACAAGTCTGGAATTTAAATCCACTCCTAAATGACACTGACATAGCTAATCTGTATGTAAACAACCTACAAAATACCCTATCGTCAATTGGTAATCAATCTTATGTCAACCTCTTCACGTCAGACTATTCCCTATACTGGTTCGACTATCTTGGTGGCTACAATACAGTATTTGCCGAACTATTTGGTAAGCAAACTGACGCCCAAACTTTGGGTTTAGTCAGAGGTGCGGCAGATATGCAAGGTAAAAGTTGGGGAGTGATGATTGAGCCAGCAAGCCAATCACCGCTTAACCTTCAAACTGGCGACCAAATATACAACGAGTTAAAACAAGCATACGAAAACGGTGCTGAATACGGTGTAGTTTTCAATTATGCACCAAACAGCAATAGCCCGGCTGGACTTTTACAGGATGAACAGTTTAGCGCAATCCAAAGGTTTTGGACGGATGTGGTTCAGAATCCCAAAGTAACCAATAATGTCAAAGGACAGGATGCATTAGTTCTGCCAAGTGACTATGGTTCAGGTTTGCGAAGCCCAACTGATTATGTATGGGGTATATGGCAACCTAATATCTCTCAGCAAGTTTGGAATTCAGTCCAGACATCACTTGCTAAATATGGGTCGAAACTTGACATAGTCTACAATGACCCTAACTTCTCGACTGCTGGCAAATATCAGCGTATAACCTACTGGAATCAAACAATTGATTAAGTAGACTTTTTCCCACGTTTAGGTGTACCTAACTTCCATTTGTTAAGTGAAGAATTCCTTAGTTTAGAAAAACAGGGTTAAATTTAGAAACCTGATTATTTAGTTTAGTAAAACTTAAATTGATGTAAATAGCTTATTATTTACAGAAGCCTATGTCGCCGAACTGTTCAGTATCCTCGCCACTCAGTCAAAGCCAAAAAGACATTTGGTCACTAATCAGCACAGGTCTTTCTGTAACCAAAATAGCCGACAAACTAAAAACTACACGACAGTACATTAATCAAACAAGAATCATGGCTGAAGCCAAGCTGTCGGCTACCCTCTTAGACGTTGCCCAAGTAAATGACCTTCAAGTAACTAAACTCTACCCCAAACAAGCCATCTTGTTAGGTTACCATCCAGCATTAAAACTAAAAGCCATAATCACCTACACCACTAGCCACGGCTTAAAAGTCTGGTACTGGCACGATAACCCCGAAGAAGTAACCGACACAGCTTTCCTAAACCAAACACGACAATACCTTATTGACATTGCCAAAGAAAGAGGCATTGAAATTGAAGGCTGTGAAAAAATCCATCCCGCGAAACTTGCGCACCTAGTTTTTAGCAAATTAGTCCCGGAGCTGACTAGCATATGAAAGCAAAAAGAAGTTTCCAAAACCGAATCAGAGGTTGGCTTCCAAAAGAGCCTCTAAATCCTAATAAATCAATTCAGATAAAGTTTGAAACCGACCCTTTGAAATTCAGAAAGAGAATGGGGAAATCTGCTATTAATTTGGCTCAGTTTGTCGCGGTTGTGTTAGCTGTTTGTCTGATACTTAGCGGATTATATCTAAACTCGATTTCTAAAGAGCAGACTTCTCAAGAGTTGCCGACAGAGTGGTTTAGCAGCAATACACCATTCCAATTCAATGGAACGAACTATAATTGCAGCATCAAAGTTATTGTTTCAGCGCCGATAAGAGGCAACGGCATAGGTCTCTCCAACTTGGTGGCGCCACTTTATGTATATCTAAACGAACCTAGTAATCTCACCTCAGGAGTATACTTCGTTAATTTAAGGTACGCACGCTACAACGCCACATCAAACACTTACATGCCTCAACAAACTAACGATACGGGTACTTTTTCGCCTATCCAAACTAAAAAACAGGACTTGATCTTTAGCGTAATCTCTATGAAACCACCTTTTGAACCGGGTCCAAGCGATCAGCAACCCATAGTTAGAGACGTTGTTTTCAGTTTCTATTGCAACGCGACTGGAAAACTGTCCTTCCCTTTGTTTTCCATAACAACGCCAATTGACCTATCCCAAAGCGGGTTTATTGTTACCTATCCTTATAGAAACATAGGTGATCTTCTCCTTTTCCTTGGGATATTAAGTTTGATTGTGGTCTCGGCAATTTCATTGGCTAATCTCAGGAAGAATTTGGGTAATTATCCGGTCAAAGATAATGTAGTCGCTAAGGCGGAAAATGCTCTTCAAGTCAAAAGCAGATTCGTGCCAGGCGACAGCAAAACCCGCCCAGCCAAACTGGCGCATTTGATTTTCTCTAAACTAATTCCAGAGTTGAAAACATGACAATAAGAAAAAGTTTAGTAAATCGCATCCGAGGTTGGCTACCCACCACGTCAACATTGCCCCGCCGCCAAACCAACACAATAGTGTTACAAAACGCTAAAAACCCATTTAATCCTCTTTTCTACCCATAGTTGAGAACAAGTTCCAACTGAACGTCGGAATCCTCATAGGCTTTGGAATTGGCCTGCTTGTTATCGGTTTTGCGGGAGCATTATTCACTAATCTTACGTATGGTGAAGTTCAAAGATTGTTGAGTCCCGACAGTTTACCACCAAATAATGTATTTCGACATTTAATTGACCAAACTTCGGTTTACCTTGCAATGGGCGTGGGAGGTATTTTCGTTGCCGTTTTAGGAGCTTTATAGCTGAGAAGCCAAACCTTTAGGGAGGCTTTTGTAAACAAAGAAAAACATTTTTTAGGCAACTTTCTATTCGGTTTTGGCAGCGGTTTGATTGTTCTTTCTTTTCGTTTCCTGTTTCTCTATTTCTTGGCGCAAAATGACCCAATATTAAACCATGGCTATACTCAACTGGAGTTCTTCGCAGGATTGCTTGTGGTTGGAGCCTGTTTGTTCGCGACGGGAATAATGTCTTGGAAGCGAAAGAAATGAAAACAAAAAAAGGGTTGCGTAAGATTCGAGGCTGGTTTCCACAAGAACTCAAACTATTGGGAAAATATGTCCAGAATTCACCCCAAAACGGGAAAAAACGACTCTTGATTGGCAGCGTTGTTATGTTATTAATCCTGGTTATGGCACTCGCAGCGTTTCAGATTCCGAGGATGTTTCAACAAGAGACCATTCGTCCTGATGATTCTAACCTTTCCATCCGAGGGGTAATCAATTCTGTAGAAGAAAATCACAAAGCTGAAGGAATGGGTTCTTACCACATATTTCGGTATTATCTGCGGGTGAATATTTCTGAAACTGTATGGATTGGAGACGACTTGGCACATTGGGTAAATGGCACTTTCCCTGACGCGCCATTGAGTGTTGGTCATATTGTCGAAGTGGGCTATGATTACCCAAATAAGCCCCAGATTATGGTAGGACAAATAGTTGAGTGCAAAGGCTTCTATCTAGCAGTAACTGATTCCCCGCAGTCAACAATACTCACAATCGCACCTGCCATAAGTGAAAGTTACCTTAAACCACAGATTTCATAAAAAAAACAAACCATAAAGAGAATGATACATTTGACTCAAACTTCAACCAAGAAAAAAAATACCCTGATCATTTCAGTAATTATAGTAGTGCTTGTGGTTTCATCAATTGGAGCATTAATCTTTTATCACCAGTTAACACCCACGCTAAGTGCTGATGCAATAACAGTATCGGGGAAAGCATCCAGCGGTGCTCTATCCCAACCATTCCCAACTAAGCATACAAACAATAGAATTTGTAGACACTCAAACAGGCACTGTAACTACTTTTCACTTTTCTTTTGCTCCACAAAGCAACAATCCCACCGGAAATTACTCAGTTTCCCTAAAAAACGGGCATACCTACAACGTATTCATAAGTTACTATCACGGGATCCCACCAAAAATGGAACCGGAAACAGACTTCTTTACAACCTTTACCGTTCATGCACTCGATGGAGAAAAAGTAATTTCCAAAGACTTCGCTTAGCCTAAACTCAACAGACCTTTTCCCACGGCAGGGTGCACCACGCCTATACCTCTAAATCTTTTAAACAACTTTAGGACAAATAACACTTGATCGAGGATTAAGCAAAATGGATAAACAAACCCAAAAAATGAGTGTCGGTCTTTTATCGGTCATCGGAAGCATTCTGTTTGTATTTTCAATATACCTTTACGTTGTTGACCCTTATGGATGGTATTTGGCATTGACCACAAGCGTGTCTTTTTTGGTGATCGGTTTAGTCTTAATTACTTTTGCTATAGTTATTCAAAAAAGGAAAACAAGTGAAAAGCGATTATGAGTGATGATAAGCTTTTTCAACTTCATCAAGTTTTGAAAGAACCGTTGCGTCAAAAAATATTACTTCAACTTGGAAACCATAAACGCTTAACCTTTAATGACTTAATTAAGAATTTGAGGGTTTATAATACTGAAGAAATAAGTCAGCAATTAAGTATTTTACTAGACCTAACAGTTGAAGGAGAACATTTAGTATCTAACCAGGCTAACGAATTTGAACTTACGGAAAAAGGTCATTATGTACTAGATGAAATGATAGCATTTCCTGAACTTGAATCTGACAACTACAGAGAAAAATTCTTGGGTGAAACTAACCAATCATCTACTCGATCAAAGGCTAAACCAAAGTGGTTTTCGCTTTATTGGGCAGTTATATTCGTTTCAACTGTAATTGTGGTTGGAATTGTCATTCCTTTCTTTGGTCATCAGCCATTTGAAAGAACAATATTCTATGCTGCGATTTCATTACTCATTGTAGGATTCGGTTATTATATCAGAGTCAAGCCATCGATTACGTTAAACAAGATAGTGTATGTTGGTTTGTTGGGTTTTTTGATTGGAGTCTTTCTTTGGTTTCTTGGTCTAGCTATTGCGATAACTTCGTTACCCAATACTAATTCAACAGAGGCTACAGTTTTTGTTGTTCTTACAACGGTTTCTTTTACAGTCGGTCCCATAATTGGCTATCTAATCGGGAAAGCTAGACACTTTAAAGGACCACAACGATATAGTCCCTAAAAATTTCTCCCCAAACATAATACTAAATCTTTATGCAAGGTCAAAACACATCAAACGTTGATTGCCATGCCTAAGCAGTTTAAGCTGATGATTTTTGTTAACCTCTTGTTGGGCCTCCTTTTTGCTATTTCCAATTTAATTTACGATTACTTTGGTAACATGCCATCCCATGACACATTATGGAGTCCTTTGTGGCTGACATTTTATAATTCTGTTGAAAAAGGCATAGGTGCTCAAGGGCCTAATTTTAGTTTTTATTTCTTTTGGGTTCTAATGGTCGTGAACGTTTACTTCATATTTAGAATGCAAAGAAGCAATCAGACAAAACCAGGGTCTTTCTTAGGCTGCTGTTCTCCCATAGAATGCTTTGACTTGAATAGAGTTGAAAGAAGAAGAAGATAGAAAAAAAATCAGCGCTTCTTCTTCTTCCAGTTATTGTTACTTTTACTTGTCGGCAGAACAACAACACGCAAATTTTTCCAACTGTTGTTGTTCTAGCAACCTTTAGACAGCTTAAGAGAAGAAGAAGGTCGCTGCAGGGGTAATTCTTCTTCTTTTGTTAGTAATATTTTGAAAAGGTTGATGTGGGCATTGTTTAAAAGAAGAAGAACGTATTTCGCTGGGAAAACTTGTCCTTCTTCTTCTGGTCAAAGACCTAAATGAGCATTTAGCTTCCAACAGGTTATGATTTTTGTTCATCAATCTCTAGAAAAAACTATACTCGTTTCTAACAATCTTAAAACGTCGCCTCACCAATGATTTTTACGGTGATTTGTGCGGCAAAAAGAGTAACCATAATCTTGCGCGATGACATTTACCAAAACCTGAAAGAAAAAGCGGGCGCCCGAAATATCTCCAAAGAAATTAACAAAATCCTCCTCGAGCATTTTGAGAAATCCGAAAGCATGTTTGGCACCATGAAAAAAACTGATACTGTCAACCTAAGAGATCATAATGATCGTTGTCGATGAAGTACGTTCTTGACTCTTTTACATGGCTAAATAATGTCGCTGCAATTGTAAAGAAAGGTGAAATGGTGACTGGAAAACGAGCACTTCAAGAAAGTCACGAATTGTAGAGATCATAAAATAGTTTTGCTCAAGGCACGATTATAAGTCTTAACGTCTTGGACTATTTTGTTTCTTCAAGGAATTCCTTAGGAGTCATTACTTTGCCTTTGAGGTTGGGTAATCTCTCAAAATGGTCTTTGTTTTCAGTTAGCAGTATATCACAACCCTCAACAAGAAAAGAGGCTGCGATTGCTATGTCTTGGTATTCTATGGGTTGCCCCTTTGAGATTAGGTATGCATTCAGTTGGGCAACCAGTTTGGCCACTTCTCCTGTTAGTGAGATCCATTGGAACTGGCTTAGCACTTTTTCTGCTTTCTTTTCTGCCACTTTGTAGTCTTTTCTGAGATAAGAGCCCGTTAATATTTCCGAAACGCTTACGGTGCTTATAAAAGCCCTATTGGTGCTGGTTAATTGTCTGCAGAGCTCAATTACGTCTTGTTTTCCTCTGTCTACATCGACAATTACCGAGGTGTCAACGAACACGGATTTAGATTCACTCACAGTTTTTTTGCTCTCTTGCAATTCAAGGAACCAGCCCAAGGCGCTTGAATCTGGTTGTTGAATCCGTGCGCAAAGATGCCAGTAGCTTATCAAAGTCTTCAGGCAAAAAATCGGTGCAATCTTTCCACGCCTCTTCTGTGGTTTTCTCAATCATTATCTTGTTGCCTTCAACAACTTTCATCTTCACCCTGTCTCCTTCCGCTATTCCTGCTGCTTCGCGTATTTTTTTGGGTATTGTAACTTGTGAATGTCTTGTAACCGTAACTGAAGCCATATCTTTCACTAAAAATAGTTACTGTCAATTGGTACTAATAAGGAATTACTACAAAACCATAGGAAATACTCGCTAAACAGGTGAGTTTTCGGTTTTAGTACTGTTTCTTCTATTTCAAGTGGCGAACATCGGCATCCTAAAGCGGTGAACCCTCAAAATCAACCAAATTTTTTATCGCCATGTTCTAATTCTTTTCAAATTCATTTTGTTAGTTTTACTGTCCTATATCCTTGAATGGTACTGCCGTTCTAACCACCTTCGCAGATCCATATGACTTTTCAACAATCCAGCTTGAGCATTTCGGAAATGGGTTCCTCGCAAACAAGATTGTGCTTAAAGAAAAACTGTCGCTAACTGATCCATTCGCTTTCAAATCTTAATATCAATAAGGAGGTTTTTTATCTCCTTTTTTCAATTAACATTATTGGGAGATGACAAACCAGTGAAAACAAAAATCGTTGTAATCACGGCTGCAATACTGTTTTTTTTGTTATCCTCTAGCATGTTTGGCTTTATAACTTTAACAGCTGGAAACAACTTTTCCAACTCGGTGGATTGGTGGCCAATGATCAACCACGATCCTTCGAACACTGGTTATTCAAATTCAACTGGTCCCCCAACGAATAATACCCTTTGGACATATGGAAATGATGATAGTAGGTGGTCGCCAGCTGCAATTAGTAACGGCGTTGTCTATGTTGGAGGATCGGACAAGAATATCCACGCTTTAAACGCTTCAACAGGAGCGTCAATATGGCTACACACCGCTGGAATAGTTGGTTCCCCGGCGGTCTGCAGCGGCATTGTCTATTTAGCTTTAGTCAACGAGACTGTTTGTGCTTTTAACGCTTCCACGGGCGAACTGATATGGAGCTATAATAGTGACCAGTTGCACGATTCAGCTCTTGCAATTGCAGATTGGACTAGTGACATTATAACTTCTTCGCCTTTAATCTATGATGGAATCCTTTATGTAACCTCAGGCGACGGAAATGTCTTCGCTTTAAACGCAACCAGGGGCTCTTTGATATGGGACTACTTGGTATATGGAGCAGTTACTTCTCCTGCTGTTTCCAACGGCTTTGTTTACTTTAGCTCGCAGCCTATGGGATCAAACGCCACATTTCACGCTCTTAATGCTGCAACAGGTATACAAGTCTGGGATTTGAACTTAGGATTTTGGGATGTTTCTTCTCCTGTTGTTGCGTATGGTATGGTGTACGTCAGTTCAAAAACAAGCACACCTTTGGGGTTTGGACCACCGCCAGAGGGGAAGTTTTTTGCTCTGAATGCAACAAGCGGCAATATCGTTTGGTCTATCAACTCTATTGAGACGCAGCCAACATTAGCTAACGGAATAGTCTATGTAGATAATGAGGCTTATGACGCGTTAGTAGGTACCCGCATAAAGAGCTATGAAACTGAAGACGCAGGCCAATTTCTTAACCCTCCAATTATTGCAGGTGACACACTCTATATTAATGTAGTATCGTCGCTTATGCCACCGTATGGAGGAAAAACTTTCGCGTTCAATATTACAAGTGGGAATCTATTGTGGAATTACAGCTTCAATGAAACCCATGGATCCTCCTTTGCTATCGCAAACGGTATTCTTTATGTAAGCTCATTGCCGGGCAAGTTCTACGCCATTGGGCTGGAACCACCACAATTTCCAACTCCAACAATTGCGCCCACGCCACCGCTTACTCAAATACTTAATTCGGACTGGAAGAAAACCTCGTTAATAGTTGTGGTCATTGTAGCCGCTATCACGCTTCTTTTTGTAAGCTTACTCTGGAGAAAAAACCATAGACATACGGGATCAACCCTACACTTCATTTAAAACCGAAAGAATTGACTTGGAATGGGGCTCAAATTCATTTTGCCAGTGCTACGTAAGTAGGTGGGTTTTCGGTCTTAGGTTTTAATATAGCTTCTTCGATGTCCATGTAGAGGAAGTCGCCTTCACGGAACGGTGAACCTCCAAAATCGACCACTTTGCTCTTCTTGGTGAACTTGGTTAATTCGACGCGTTGCTTAAACAGTGGCGCATCGAGGGTTGTTGAGTGGTATTCTCCGGGTTCTCCTGAAACGTCTATTCCTTTTCCAGCTGGACCGACAAGTGGTTGCATGTCTTCGATGCATTTTCTGTCGATTTGGCGCCCCAGCCATTCGGGGGTAAAGTATCTTTGGTCGACGCAGCTTAGAATTGCTTTTACGCCGGCGTTCTGTTCCATTTCCATGATCCGTTTTCGGCGTCGATTGCCTGGGATCAAGTTGAGGGGGCGGTCCCAAAGCGGCATCATAAGCTCTACTCCCAACTTCTTGCAAGCGTCTTTCCAAACGCGCCGATGGTGGACGTTGTCGATGTCGCCTGTGACGATGGCTTTTGCGCCTTCTTCTTTGTGGAGCCGTTCAAGGGTTCCCATGATGTCGTCGTAGCGGTTGTCGGTGATTTTGACGAATTGGTGGGGCATGCCAAGCGCTTTGACTTGTTGTTCTATGACTTTGAGGCTGTGGAAAATGTAGGGTTCCATGTAGATGTAGGTTACGAGGGAGGCGACTTCGTGGCCTTGCTCGATTATTTTGTGCAAGGCGGTGGCGCAGTCTTTTCCTCCGCTCCAGTGAACAATAACTTTCATGCTAAATCAACGTCCAAAGTCTCGCCTGAAATTGTTTGATGAGGGATAATCACGCCAGCATATAAGCGTTTTAGAAACTGCTTAGGTTTGCTGGTCTTTGCTGGGGGTGCTATGTCCGCCTGGACTCTTCTTAACGCGCCTAACCCTGCCCAGTTGCCTAAACGCCCATCTTGTGAAGCGGTATTTCCAGACGAGGTGGTTTAGTGCCATGCGTGCCATGATTTGGCTATGGAAGTCTCCTCGCTGTCTCATCTTGAGGTAGTAGGTGGGGGTGAAGATGCTGTCGTAGATGGCTTTTTTGGTTGCCTCAAGCTTCGGAAGCGGTAACAGTTTGTTTTCGAAAACCTGCATTTGCTCATGGTATCGGTTCCAGTCTTCACTCATGGGCAACCCAAGTTTCCGAACATAATCAGCTAATTCCGTGCCTGGGTAAGGAACTGCTTCACACATGTAAACGTAGTCAGGCTTAGTCTTGCGAATGAAGTCGACGGTTTGCTGGAGCATTTCTGGCGTTTCGCCTGGGTAACCGATAACTAATGAAATCGCAACCAGAATACCTGCTTCTTTAACCATCTTTATGGCTTTAGCGTTTTGCTCCACGGTGGTGCCTTTTCGCATGATGTTTAGCAGTTGTTGGCTGCCCGATTCGACGCCGAAGTGAATAAGCTGGCAGTTTGTGCTCTTGAGTTTTGCAAGGAGCTCTTTGGATATTCTGTCCACTCTTGTGCGGGAATCCCATGGAAGCAAAAACCCTCGGGCTTGCATTTCGTCACAGATTGCAATTGCCCTGTTTATATCGTGGGTGAATGTGTCGTCGTAGAAGGCAAACGATTCAGCCCCAAACGTGTCCCTTAGCCATTCGAGTTCATCGACCACTTTGCTTGGGCTTCGGGCTCTAAAGCCGCTGCCACACATCTTTGATGCCAAGCAGAAGGCGCAGTTGAAGGGGCATCCTCGGCTGGTTATGATGGGCATGTAGTTTTTGCCGTTGATTCTGTAGCGGGTCATGTCGAAGAGGTGGTGGGCTGGGCGAGGAAGGGAATCTATGTTTTCTATGAATGGTCGGTCGGCTGTAGCCATTATTTTGCCGTTCTTTTTGAAAGTTATTCCTAAAACATCGCTGAGGTCCTCGAGCTTGCTCTCTGATACTAGGCTTGCGAGCTCCAGCATCGTTTGCTCTCCTTCTCCACGGACAACGATATCCACGTCTGGGCTGTCGGTGAAGGTGCGCTCGTCAAGAACTGTGACGTGTGGTCCGCCAATCATGGTTACGCAGTTTGGAAGGGCAGCTTTGGCGGCTTTGAGGATTTTAAGCGCTGGGAAATATGTTACTGTTGCTGCGGTGACGCCGATTATGTCGGGGTTGAGGCTTCTGAATTTGTCTTCCATCTCTTTTTGAGACGGTCGATTAACTTGGCAATCAACCACATCTACCTTGTAGCCCTTTTCTTCAAGCACTGCCGCTAGATAGCTTATGCCCAGCGGGATGAAGACGGCTTGCGGCACATCGTCTGGGTAGGGTGGATTTGCAAGGACTACGTGAGCTTTCAGTTGTTTCCCCAGCTTGATGATGAAAAACGGTTGTGGGAACTATTATGTGTTTTGCAGAAACGCCAAAAAGGCAAGTGTTAGGCGCTTGGCGCTATTTCTTCTGCAGAATTGCCATCTGGGACTGAATCGAAACACAAGGGTTTTATGTTAAGCATTCAATAGCGACTTGTAACCAATCGTAACTTTAGGTAAAGTGGCAGTTTGTCGGCGGATTTAGCTCTCATCGATGCGAATGTTAGGACGATGAACCCACGTCAGCCCCTTGCAGAAGCAGTGGCCATTAAAGAGAATAAAGTTCTCAAAGTCGGATCAACCCAAGAAATAAAAAAGCTATCGGAAAAGAAACAAAAGTCATCAACCTGAATGGAAAAACAGTAATTCCTGGCTTGATTGACACTCACATTCATGTGGCAGACTTTGGCCGATGCTTAATGTGGCTTGACTTAACACTGCGCCGACTCGATCAAGGAACTGCAAAGGCTTCTAAAAGAAAAAGCAAAACAAACCCCAGCTGGGAAATGGATTGTTGGTCGCGGCTGGAACGAGAACCAATTCAAAGAAAAACGCCTCCTAACCCTGAAGGACCTTGATGAAGCAGCACCGGACAACCCTGTAATCCTCTACCATGGAGCCGCATATACTTGTGCCGCAAACACCAAAGCATTAGCCACAGCTGGCGTAACAAACCAAACAACCGCTCCATCAGGCGGAACTATAGACAAAACCGCAACCAGCGAACTAACAGGGATTTTTCGAGGCAGCGCCACCAACTTGATTTGGCAAGCCGTGGCAGAACCCACATTGGAAGAGTTGACGGATGCCACAGCGTTGGCGTGTCAGCAGATTGTGCAAGCAGGAATAACCAGCATAGACTGGATAATCCTCTCAGAAAACGAAATATCACTAATCCAGACACTTCACGAACAAGGAAAACTCCCAATCAGAGTTAACGTGATAGTTCCCCACGAACTCTTGAAGAATGCAAGCAAATTTAGATCAACAGATCATTTGAGGCTCCGAATGGGAGGCGCCATGATCTTCACCGACGGCTATTTAGACTCCAAAACCGCCGCTCTGGAACAACCTTACAGTGACGATCCAAACAACAAAGGCAAAATGATGTGCACCCAAAAGGAATTGACCGATTGGGTAGAGCAAGTTTTGGCGTTGGGTCTTCAGCCTGTTATTCATGCGATGGGCGACAAAGCAATTGACACAGCCTTAAATGTGATCGAGAAAACTTCCAAGAAAGTTAGGATCCGCATTGAGCAGGCAGCACTCCTAAACAGCGAGCTATTAAAACGCCTCAAAGCGCAAGAAGTTGTTGTTTCAGTTCAGCCAAAAATGGTTCCCACAGAATTCACAGTATGGCAGGCCACAGAGCATTTAGGTGTTGAAAGAGCAAAATGGCTACATCCCCTCAAAACCCTGCTAAACGAGGGCATCAAGGTTGCTGGCGGTTCAGACTGCCCCATGGAGCCCCTAAACCCATTCCTTGGCATACAAGAAGCAGTAATTCGGGAAAGCTATCCTGAGCAACGATTAACCGTTGAGGAAGCTTGGCGCATGTACACCTTGGATGCTGCATATTGTTCGAATGAGGAAACCGTTAAAGGTTCTATTGAAGAGGGAAAACTTGCCGATATAACCGTCCTTTCAAACGATCCATCAGTGGTTCCAACTTCTGAAATCAAAGATATCAGCGCAGAAATGGTTGTTATTGATGGAAAAATAGTTTTTTCTAAAACCTGAGCAGCTATTTTTTTGGTTCTTTTTGGAGTTCAACGATTAATCTCCAAACGAAAAATCCCACAGCGCTTAGAATGAACATTATGATGGTGAAGGTGTCGACCCTGATTTCTATAAGATGCGATAAAGGCAATGGCAACCACTCGGGATGAATAATTTGGATAATTATGCCATAGAGCCAGGCGAGCAAGCCAAACACGAATAACATCAACGCGAAAGCTTTGATGGTTACCATTATTCGGTAGAAAATA
The DNA here is from genome assembly GCA_963835475.1 of Candidatus Bathyarchaeota archaeon. Lineage (GTDB taxonomy): Archaea > Thermoproteota > Bathyarchaeia > Bathyarchaeales > Bathycorpusculaceae > Bathycorpusculum. Next base: position 160,247 of record CAWIFU010000013.1, on the reverse strand, counting down.
GTGTTCATGTCCAATTAGAGACCTAAAACGTAATTATAAAACTTGCGAAAAAAAATCAATTACCGACATAGATTTTTTTAAAAATTTGAATTTAAACTATATTCAATTTTCAGTAGAATCTTGATAGTTTTTTTAGGGTTTCGTGCAGCTCTCAACATTTTGGCTCGGGTAAAGGTTGGGTTAGCCATGTTCGCCCGCATGCATAGTTCCTGTAGGTCTTGGGCAGAGAACTCTTGTGTTTCGATAAGTGGCTCTGTTGCTGCTAGGGCGTAGTCGCAGAAGCCTTCCCGCAGGTAGCCACCTTCTTTTGCTTGTTCGTAGAGCGCTGTGCCGTAGAGGGGCATGGCGATGCTGAATATGAGGCTGTCTGCGCCGAGGCTGCGGAGTTTGTAGGCGAATTTTATGGTTTCTTCGATGTCTGCTTTGGTTTCTCCGATTACGCCTAAGACGAAGAAGCAGCCGACTTTGATGCCGACTTTCTTGCACAATATAACTGCCTGCTCAACTTTCTTCAAATCTAAATTCTTGCCAATGACATCGTTAACGATGCGTTGAACGCCTGACTCGGGGGCTACTCGGATTTTTTTGCAGCCGGATTTCTTCATTTTTCGCAGAAGCGGCTCATCTAATGTGTCGGCACGAACGCCATTAGGTGTAAACCACTCGATGTGTAGACCTCTTTGAACGATTAAGTCACAAATGTCCGCCATGCGCTTCTTGTCCAGTGTCATGTTTTCGTCGTAGAAATCAACCTGTTTAACGCCGTAGGTCTTCACTACATGTTCGAGTTCGTCGACCACGTTTTTTGGGCTTCGAGCTCGCCAAGTTCTTCCCCAGAGGATGCATACGGAGCAGAAAACGCAGCTGTAGGGGCAGCCTCGGGTGGTTGTAACGATAGTCCAGGGTTTGCTTATTTCGCCTCTTAGCGGGTTTTCTTTGACGGCTTCATTGTAAACTTCCATGGGTAATAGGTGCCTGGCTGGGAAGGGCAGGGAATCTAAATCTTCGATAAACGCGCGTTTTCCCGTAAGAATGGGCTTACCATTTTCTTTAAAACCCAAACCGTCAATGATCTTGAACGCTTGCCTTCCCGCTGCAATGGCATCGACGAGTTCAGAAACGGTGCTTTCAGGTTCACCAATAACCACAAAATCAACATCCGATTCTAAGAGGCAAGCTTCTGGTCTCGCCGTAGGGTGCTGACCCATCAACACCACCACAATCTTGCTATTGACAGCTTTGACTGCGCGGATCACATCAAACGCTGTTCTTGACCAACCCGAAAAAGGAATCTCCACAACAACCACATCGGGATTCCACTGCCTAACTCGTTCAGCGATGGTTTCTGAGCTTAAACCCACACGGTACTTGGAATCATCCAGTTCCGCAAGATTTCTCCACCCTTCCGTTGGAGCATCGATAATGCTAACAACATGCTTTTTTTCCAAAACTGCTGCGACTGAGGCTAAGACGATGGGTGGAAAAACGTTGGGTTTTCCCCATGCTTTGGGTTGAATGCGGGGTGGATTAATCAAGCAAACACGCATACGGGCACTCTTGAAACATCAATACCCTGCTGCTGCGATTAAAACTTTCCACTAAATGGGCATAAACCAGAACAACCGCACAAGAACGATTACGCCGACGCAGAGAAGCCCCCAAAGAACAATCGTCACATCCCTGATCTTTAGAGCCCCCAAAATTTTGTCTCCCGTCAAAGGTTCCTGAGCATCGCCAAGAATGTACTGTCCAGGCTTTTCAAGCTGAATTCGGAGCGCTCCTGCCACTGCAGCCATCGGCCACCCATGATTGCGACTGGGAGTTTTTTTATGGTCTCGCCGCGCAACTCTCCAAGCGTTCCCAGCATCCATCCGAAGAATAGCTGCGGCCACAATCATAAGCAAAGCCGTCAAACGCGTAGGAATAAAATTAACAAAGTTGTCAAGGTTAGCGCTAAACCACCCCGTGTTGATGTGCTCTTTAGTCTTGAAGCCCACCATGCCATCCAACGTGTTGATTGCCCGAAACGCAATGGCGCCGGTCACCCCGAACAGTGCAAACGACATCATGGGGGAGAGTTTGAAGTCGATGAGGTTTTCTGACATGGATTCGATTACTGCGCTGGCCATTTGGGAGCCGTTTAGGTCTTTGGATTCTCGCCGTGAGAAGTGGCTGTACTTTTTTGCTTCGGGCAAGTTGCTTTCGTCGATGGCTTTGGCTGTGGCTTTTGCCCAGTCGGTCTCGAGTTTGATGCAGATGGTCATTTTTAGTAGGATTACGGCGATGAAACCGTATACGGCTACGTTGATGAAGAAGGGTACGTACGTGTAGATTGCCCACAACCCAAAGAAAACCGGAAGCGCAAACGCGGCAATTACGGTTAATCCAAGTAGGACGCCGAGGAACTTTTCCATTTTAGCATCAGGATTTTTGAAGGCAGACTCGATCTTCTTGGTAAAATTGCCCATCAAGACGGTAGGGTGCAGCTTGAAAACCCACCTATCGGGGTTGTTGGGAGATGGGTCGCCCAAAACCAAATCCAGCAAGATGGCTAAAACTAGAATTACGATTGCGACTACCGCATTTAATAGGTTAAGCTCCAAGATGACCCAAACTTGCTTTTTGAGATACTTCCAGCAAACAGTTAATATCAATTACGGTCTGCAGTTTTAAAGGAAAGATTTAGATTTTGTAAATTGCAAAGAAATGCTCGGGGCCTCTCTTTTTTCTTCATCTTTTCAATACACAAAATTAAGGCTTGGTTTTTTAAGCATGAACTCCGCTATTTGGGTAGGTTTGTGCTGGCTTGGCAGCTGACGAAGAACTAAATTCGATACTATTTCAATCGTACGTTTTTCTAGTTAAAGTTGGAAAGCCAGTTGGTCCCCGGGATCTAATGCGTGGAGCCAACCTTAGCAGCCCAAGTGTGGCTTATAGAAACCTGCAGAAACTCGTGGATTTGGGTTTAGTAGTTAAGGATGACTATGGCAACTACTTTGTCAAAAAGAAGAAGGGCTTAAAGGGTTATGTTTGGATAGGGAAAACTCTTCTGCCAAGTTTTGCGGTCTTCGGGTTCATCTTCTTAGGCGTTTTATTCTTGGAGGTCGGAGTCTTGATTCCGCATTTGCTTTTAGGGTCTCCTGTTGAAGAGTCTTTCTGGCTTTTGACAGTGGTGACGGTTGTTTCTGCGGCAATTTTTTTAGTTCAAGCAGTTCGATTTAGGAAAAAGCTGAGACATTAAACGGAAGTCTTCTTCAAGCTTTCGATTTTGATAATTTCGGGTTGCCCGTATCCCAGTATTTTGGTAAAATTGTCTCATTGTCGATTAATGAGGGAAACAGATTGAGAGGCCATGCTGGAGGTAACCTTATCAGATAAGTTGTCGTCGCTTCTACACCGCTTATTTTTCGGATTTTTTCATTAGCTAAAAACAACTCTTCGAAATCCTCCAGGAAAATGCCGCAATACAGATCATGGGCGCCTATAAGCCTTAGAATTACTACTAGGTTCGGAATTTCAAGCAACTGAGAATATATCTCGTTCATTTTGCTTCGGTTTGAGATTTTGATGTAGAGGTTTCCTAGCGCTTTAAATCCAAGTTTTGAAAGGTCCAGAGTGATCGAGGAAAAAGTAAACAGGTTTTCTCTAAGTTTTTTGTACCTTTGAATTACGGTTTTACTTGAAACATCAAGCTGTGTGGCAATCGTTTTGAAGGGAGTTCGAGAATTTTCTGAGAGAATCTTTGCAATTTTCTTATCGAGTTCATCGAGTTCTAGAACTTTCTGTTCTTGATCCTGATTGTTCGGTATCACTTTCTTGTCTAGTCGGTTATTTTCTAGCTTTAAGGGTTTGAGAACTAAATTCTGAGGGTACTCAATGTTTGCGGCATTCGCCCAAATTAAAGCGTCAACGTGCTTAATTTTACGGTTAGATTCAAATTCTTCAATAATTTCATGGAGCTTCTTAAGGTCTCTTAGAGCTACTTTTCCAAAGAAGCTATAGTTACCGTATGGACCTATCATTCCGGAAATGTACGGTTTACTCTCAAGAAACTCTGCAACTTCCTTTTCATCCTCAAAGGAATTCGTTATTAAAAGATCTACAATGTGGCGGTATCCCAATCTGTGAGGGTTGACGAGCATTTTTTCGCCGTTGATTACGCCTTCTCGCATTAGGCGTTTATAGCGCATCCTCACGGCGGTGACTGTTATATTGCAGTGTTCTGAAATATCGGTGAAACTGGTGCGTGATTCCATCAAGAGTATTCTTAGTATTTTTGCATCAATTTCATCGATTTTTACTCGATTTGTTATTGTCGTCCCCTGCCCCTGAGAACTCAACCTGACCATCAAAACACTTTTCGTTTTATATAAGATTTGTCAAATCTATTGAGAAAAATGTCTATTATTTAACCAAAGCAGTTGTTGAATTTGTAAAGAAATTATCTAAGATGTATTTAATTCCATTCATTTCGGGTTAGAGTTATTAAATGCCCTCCGAGGTCACAATTGGATTCGAACCTGAATTAGAATTAAAAGTCGAAATTTCTTCTAAAAGTTCACAGTCCTTAGGGTGTTTGTAGGGTCTAAACGTTTGCACGATACAAAAAATGGCTTCTTTATCCTGGTTTAATCACTTTTTTAAAGTATTGGGAATAAACTTTATTAATAAATTCACTTCATCTAAATTCGGGCTGATAGTCAGCTAAATGCAGGCGAAAAAGGGGCTGAGAAGGCTCTGGTCAAATTCACGATATAGCCATAGATTGTCGTGTAGAGCATTTTTGCATTTTGCTCTTTCCTTTAAAGAAATGTTCCAGAACCTCAGCAAACCCAACTAAATCCAATATGACGAACTTAATGTCTATGATCCAAGAATTTTGAAAATTCTGAACCTTCGCCATCTTTAATTGCAGAAATCTGTCTTAATTAATAAGCTGACTTGCGAAAACCTATTTCCTTCTTAGTTTTAGTTTGACGTCAGCAATTACATTAGCAGCTACAATCAAAGCTGTAGACACCTTGAACCTTCTTTTCTCGCTAAAGAAGAAGGCTCTGCGCAGATAGTAATGGTGAAATGCGCCTTCCCGAAGTTTGCCAAGGTCCTTCATGCTAAGCGAAGGAGTTTCAAAGATCGGGTGAGTAGTGTCGTACAAGTCAAAGTCAGTTACTCTGAGCCATCCCTTCTCCTTAACCATATCATACATAGGCGTTCCAGGAAAAGGTGTCGCTACATTGTAGAAACCCACATCGTCGGGGGCGATTTTTTCTATGAACTTGATTGTCTTCCAAGCACTCTTCTTTGTTTCACCTGGAAAGCCGAGTATGACGTTTGGAACCGGTTTTAAACCCAACTCCCGCACCCAACCTAGAACTTTAATGGTTAAATCAGGTGAGATTCCTTTTTTCATGGCATCCAAAACCTGCTGTGTGCCAGATTCGACGCCAAACCAAACCGAGATGCATCCAGCATCCTTCATTTTCACGAGCAAATCTTTGGTTATCATGTCGACCCGTGTTCCACAGTTCCATTGTATCTTCAATCCGCGGTTTAGAATTTCGCTGCAGAGTGCTTCAGTTCTGGGCTGATCTACTGTGAAAGCGTCGTCACAGAAGGTAAATTTTTTCATGCCATAGGTCTTGTTTAGGAACTCTAATTCGTCAACCACGTTTTTGGGGCTTCTCATGCGATATTTTCGCCCATGCATCCTCACTGTCGTGCAGAATTCACACCAGTAAACGCAGCCCCTACTAGTTGTCAAGTAAAGGACGTCCTCGTATTCTCGAAGACGATCCATAGGCCACAGATGACGTGCAGGAAACGGTAAGCCATCCAAATCTTCAATGTATGGTCTATCGGGATTTTTCACGATTTTGCCGTCTTTCCTCACAGTTGTGCCCAAAACATCAGAGTAACTTTTGCCTGCCTCAACTCTCTGGGCCAACTCCAACACTGTATTTTCGCCTTCTCTTCGGACGACGATGTCAAGTTCTGGGCATTCTTCGAGCGCTTTGTCATCCCAGAAGGTAACATGTGGACCGCCAGCAATCGTTATGCAGTTCGGGCAAGCCTCTTTTGCAATCTTTACTAGTTTAAGTGCAGACTGGTACGTGAGCGTAGAAGAAGTAACCCCCACAACGTCTGGCTGACGTTTAGTTATCTCGCTTTTAAAATCTTCAAGCGACAGCTTCAACAATTGACAATCAATTACATCGACTTGGTAGTTGTTTTTCTCTAGAACTGCAGCCAAGTATCCTAAACCTAAGAGTGCAAAGGGCATGTGCATCGCAGCGCCAGCCGGAGCGGTTGGGTTAACTAACGTCACGTGAGGTTTCATGTGTAATCACTATTTATTCATCAAAAAAGTGGTACTTGGTGCTTAAACGTTTCGCCTAAATGGCAAAAAAGGACCAAAAGAACATAATTATCAAATTGAAGCAAAAATAACCCTATAGCTATTTGTTGTGTTCTGAATAATTCTAAAGTTTGAATGCTCAATTGATGTTTTGTATTAGTCAGCTATTGCTGATTTACTATTTTTAAAATTTAGTTGTTGGTAAATGCTTTATAAGATTTGGTCTTCAAAATGTTGCAAAGTTTTGTCGTCAGAAGGCTCTTGCTTCAATCCCGCAATCTTATTAAGAAACCCTAACTCTTGAGTTTAGACGGCAAGAGCATCTTGCACAAAGATTTTCTTGCCAAAAAATTATGAGGAAAAGAGAAATGCAAAACTCAAAAAATAGAACTATAGCTATTATTTTCATAGCTATCTTAGCAATTTCAACATCAGCTTCAATGATAATTTTGCCAAACACAAGTGCACACACTCCACCATGGCAAATTCAACTCTTCGCATTCGTTAACGTTGGACCTAACCCCGCAGGACTTGGCCAAACTGTAACAATAGGCTTTTGGCTTAATGCACCACCAATGACAGCAGGTACCATTTACGGAGACCGATTTGGTCCCTACACAGTACACATCGTTAAACCCGACGGAACCAATGAAACACTCGGACCCTTCACATCAGATGACACAGGTGGAACAAGCACACGCTATACACCAGATCAGCTCGGCACATACAAATTCCAAATGACTTATCCCGGACAAACATTAAACGGTGGCCAATTTGGACTAACTGGCATCAGCAACCCAAATTATATCAATGATACGATTTTGCCTGCCATCAGCGACGTTGCAACCCTTACTGTACAACAAGAAGCCGTACCATCCATTGCAAATCCTGCTCTTCCAACTAACTATTGGCAGACTCCAATAAATGCGCTGAACGTTAACAATTGGTATGCAATCGGCGGTCCCTATCTTGGTCTCTACATCGGTTATAGTGCAGGCAAAGGAGCATCTAATTACAATACTACGACTAACTTTAATCCATATAGCGCTGCACCGCTTTCTTCTCACATTATTTGGACAAGACCAATAACATTTGGCGGTGTTATCGGCGGAGATGCAGGAGGAACAACTACTTATGGCAACTACTACTCAACCGCACAGTATGAACGCAAGTACAATCCAATTGTAATAAATGGCTACCTTTACTACACTCAAATCCCAGGAAGCTCAGCTAACCCAACTGCCAACGTATGCGTGAACTTATACACTGGACAAACAATATGGGTTGACGACTCAAACAACTTAGGTGGAGGAAATCCAGCACAAACTGCTCTAACAGCAACTGGCCAAGTTACTCCTCTAGTAAGTGGTCAAGTACTCGATTACGTATCACCCAACCAATACGGCGGAATCGCATACCTATGGACAAGCGGTACCCCTGCAGGAATAAACACTCGACCTGGAACAACAACCTTGAACATGTTCGATGCCATGACCGGAAAATACATCCTTAGCATCGTTAACGGCACAGGCTTTTCATACGGACACACAGTAGATGCAAGTGGCAACTTCATAGATTACTACACAAATACAACTGTTGGTACACAGACTATCTACGGCCAAATTCAACCAGTTACTGGACCAGCACCCACAAAAGTCACCAACACTGCAGGCAACTCTTTACTTGAAGTTTGGAACTCAACACAATGCATCATGCTTGGCGCAGGCTGGGCAAGTTCATCGGGCTCAGGCTGGAACTGGAAACCTAACCAAAATCTAGTAATAGACTATTCATTGGGCATACAGTCAGCCTGGCAGCTACCTGGAACAATTCCATTTGGTGCATATGCAAACAATGCTACTTTGCCAAACACTTGGGTAATTATGGGTGTTAACAGTGGTGTGGCTGTACTTTATTCAGCAGCGAACCAAGGACTCACAAACTATTTCCAAACAGGATTCACAATCTTTACGGGCTACGACATAAATACTGGCAATCAGCTATTCGTGAAAAATATAACCTTCACACCTTTCACTGCAGTTAACCTAGACAACTATGGCAACGTTGGTGACGGAGTCTTTACAACTGTTATAAAAGAGACTGGCGAAGTTACTGCTTTCAGTGTCACTACAGGCGAACAAGTATGGAAAACAACACTTAAGGGCGATAACGGCGCTGACATTAATGCTTACGACACAATCGGTGGAATCAAAGGAAACATTTACGGCGACAACTTCTACCTCTTCGGCTTTGGCGGCGACATTTGGTCTATAAAGATGTCTGATGGCTCTCTTAACTGGTACACAAATACTACCAAGTATACAGGCGACGCAGGATACAACACTCCTTATAACGTTTGGCCAATTTGGGTGCAAACCGGCATTGGAGGCGGTGGAGGAATAATGTTCCTTGGAGAAGGACATGAATATTCACCACCCCTATTCCTTGGCGCACAGCAACTTGCAATCAACTGCACGACAGGCGAGCTAGTATGGACAATAGACTCATTTAACGTCAACAGCAATCCAGAGTTAGCATACGGAATTATGACAAACCTGAACGCATATGACAACCAAATATATGCCTTTGGACGAGGTCCAAGCGCGACTACAGTTACCGCACCCCAAGTCGGAATTACAACTGCAACTCCAATAACCATAACCGGCACAGTGACCGATGTCTCAGCAGGCGCAAAACAAGAAGCAGTCGCAGCAAACTACCCATATGGTCTTCCAGCAGTTTCCGATGCAAGCATGAGTTCATTCATGGAATCTGTCTACATGCAACAGCAAATTCCACATAACATAACCGGCGTTCCAGTCACCCTAAGCGTAGTCGACTCTAACGGCAACTACAGAACCCTAGGAACCACCACAAGCGACGGCACAGGCGCATACGGCTTCACATGGACACCAGACATATCAGGTGCTTACACAGTCATTGCAACATTCTCAGGAACAAACGCATACTACGGATCTACCGCTCAAACCCACATATCTGCAAGCGAAGCAGCAACACCAGCACCTACATCCCAAACATCAACAGGCAACTACACCACAACAACTGACTTTGCGATTGGAATAGCTGCAATCATAGTAGTGCTAGTCATTATCGGCGCTGCAATCATGATGATGCTCAGAAAACGAGCATAAAGCAATCAGAAAACAACAAAAACCAACCCTTTCTTTTTTTGTTTTATCGATTTTAGTTTTTGAGAATCAGCTTATTAGTTGAGCGATCAGGAAACTATTGGCAGCTTAGATTTCCAAATTTAATTCTATTTCTGAACACTGTTGATCTCGATTTAGTTTTTTCGTTTTAAATGAGTTGAACTTGTCGTAAGTGGATACTTCCCAAAATCTTATAAAGAAAATAAATACTCCATGGGCTTATGCAGCAAAGAGACTTTTACAAAAGAGCTCTCGCTGCATAAAAAATTTAATAGGAAATAAAAAAATGCAAAATCTAAAAAATAAATCTATGGCTATTTTGATTGCAGCAATTTTAACAATTTCGATAGGCACTTCTATAGCATTATTACCAATTGCAAATGCTCACACGCCTCCATGGCAAATTCTAACCAGCTCTTTCATCCATGTTGCTCCCAACCCTGCAGGTCTAGGACAAACAGTCACAGTCGGCTTCTGGGTAAACGAACCCCCACCAACCGCGAGCGGACCTTATGGCGATAGATTCGGCAACATAACTGTGAAAATGACATTGCCAGATGGAACAACCCAAACATTAGGGCCATTCACCACCGACGACACAGGAGGAACTTACACAACGATTACACCAACACAGTTAGGTGCCTACACTTTCCAGATGATCTTTGGAGGATGGACTCTGCAAGGAACCAACCCACCACCTGGTAGCCCAAGTGCATTCATCGGGGACTTCTTCATGCCCAGCACTAGCGCGGTAGTAGACCTCACAGTGCAGCAGGAACCTGTCGCAGGCGTTTCAGTTGCTCCTCTTCCAACAACATACTGGCAAACACCCATCAACGCTATGAACGTCCAAAACTGGTATCCCCTCGCCGGCGCATCACTCATAGTTACAGGCTACAGCACCAGCAGCGGTGCACTCTACAACATCAGCTCAAACTATAACCCCTACACTGACGCACCACAACACCCCACATCATATGGACAAGACCTGTCGCATTCGGAGGAGTACTCGGAGGACAATTCGGCGGAACAACAACCTTCGGCAACTACTACTCTACCGAACAATACGAACACAAATACGAGCAAATCGTCATGAACGGCTACATCTACTACACAATGTTTCCAGGAAGCTCAGCAAATCCTGTAGGCAACGTTTGTATCGATCTGCGAACAGGACAGACAGTTTGGACCGACGACGCCACAAACTACGGCGGAGGCAGTCCAGCACAAACAGCTCTAACATCAACACGGCTTAGTTACACCCCTCTACTACGGTCAAATAAACGACTACGTATCACCTAACCAATACGGCGGAATAGCTTACCTATGGACCCAAGGAGTCCCAGCCGGAATCAATAATACCGGAACATGCTGGAACATGTTTGACGCCATGACTGGAAAATACGTCCTAAGCATCGTTAACGGTACAACAATGTCTATGACAATTGATGAACAGTGGAAACTTGATTGGCTACTACGTCAACTCAACCATTACAAACGCACCAACACTCAACTGCTGGAATTCAACACAAGCTATCATCGTTGGAACTAACGGCATTACAGCTTGGCAATGGAGACCAACCCAAAACGCCATAATCGCATTCTCAAGAGGAATTATGTGGACCAAACCATTAGCCACAAACATCTCAGGAAACGCCTTGCCTTCTACGCTATCAATACGAAACAATGACGGAGACACCATCGTAATGAACGCCTACGCGCCAGGCAGCGGCAGCTTTCCAAGGCGGATGGGGAATCTTTGCAGGCTACGACGCACACACAGGAAACCAACTTTGGATACAAAACATTACCACAGTACCTTTTGCATGGCGACGTTAACACTGGCGGATCAGCTTGCGGCAACGGAGTATTCACAATATCCCTCAAAAGCACTTTCGAAATGAGCGGCTACAGCATGGCAACAGGAGCAAAACTTTGGACAACTCCACTTAGAGGCTACAACGGAGCAATCCCAGATGCCTACAGCACAGCAGGCGGCTACTGTCGAAATCATCGCAGGCAATTCAGCTATACTATGCAGGCATGGGCGGCGACATATGGTCACTAGACATGTTCAAACTGGTGCAGTAAACTGGTACACAAACACAACAACAATCCAAGGCGATGCAGGCACAGCCACACCCTACGGAATATGGCCAATCTGGACCTTCTGCAATAGGAGAAGTAGCTGACGGATTACTATTCCTCTCCGAAGGACACGAATACAGCCCACCACTTTTCATCGGAGCAAAACAACTAGCAATCAACTGCACAACTGGAGAGCTAGCATGGTGCAATTGACTCTTTCAACGTTGATAGCCACCCGATCACAGCATACGGAGTCATGACAACCCTAAACGCTTATGACAACCAGATATACGCGTATGCCAAAGGACCCAGCAAGATAACAGTTGATGCACCTAGTGTTGGCGTAACAACCGCCACACCATTGACTATAACCGGCACAATCAGCAGACATCTCTGCAGGATCAAAACAATCAGCAGTCGCATTAAACTACCCAAATGGTCTCCCCTGCATTTCTGACGCAAGCATGAGTCCATGGATGGAATCAGTTTACATGCAACAGCCACTGCCAAACAACATCACTGGCGTTCCAATCACTGATAAATGTCGTTGACGCCAACGGCAACTACCGACCAATCGGAACAACAACCAGCAACATCTATGGCACCTACAGCTTAACTTGGACACCAGACATTTCAGGAGACTACACAGTCGTCGCCAACTTCGCAGGCACACAATCCTACTATCCATCATCAGCTTCAACAGCCTTCCATGCAAGCAACCCCGCAACAACCCTAACCCCAGCTACTGTAGCTCCACAATCTGCAGCTGACATGTACTTTGTTCCCGCCATCGCCGGATTATTCGTGTTCGTTGCAATAATTGGCATAGTTATCATATTGTTGGTACTCAGGAAGCGACCATAAACTAAATCGGGAACAAACCCCCCATTTTATTTTTTTTTTGGAATTTTGGTTATTTCTAACTGCTATAAGCTTTTTAGGTCCTTAGGGTTGCGCGCTTGCTGTTTCTTAAAACAAAAATTGTGATCTTTCCGAACTACTATTTTCTAGGAAGGTTGGACCTGCGCTTTTCTGCAATTTGTTAGTAAGGGTACTTCGTGGGAACTTTTTTGAAAATTACGCCGCAGTTGGCAGCGTAAATTAAGATATTGTGCTAGATACAGTGCGGGTGCTATTGGATAAATTTATAAGCAAATTCAGGCATGACTTTTGACAGAGAAAATAAAAGGAAGGAAAAAATTGCAAAATAAAAACAAAATTATGGCTATTTTGATTGCTTTACTTTTAACAATTTCGATAGCAACTTCAATGACCTTAATGCCAAATACTAAAGCACACTCACCAGGATGGAACATTCCCACTTATGCTTACCTCGTTCCAGCTCCTGACCCAATCGGCGTTGGCCAAACATCAACAATCTACATGTGGCTTGACGCAGTTTACGGAGCTGCTGGCGGAGCAACCGCCGCAATAGGGACGAATGCATCCACATCTAGCGCAGCATTGACCGCAAACTTCTACAGATTCCACAACTACCAACTTACTATAACAGCTCCAGATGGAACAAAGACAACACAGACCTTTGCAGTCATATCAGACACAACCTCATCACAATATACAAAGTTCACTCCTGACCAAGTCGGAACATATACTCTCGACTTCACTTACCCAGGACAAAAGTATGGTGAGAACGGCAACGGGTACGAAAAATCGATACTGATGAACGACACTTATCTAGGCAGCACAGCATCTGCAACGCTTACCGTACAAGCAGACCCTGTTCCAGACGCCTCAGGCAGTACTCCGCTTCCAACACAGTACTGGGCACACCCAATTTATGGTGAAGGAACCGACTGGTGGACAATCTCATCTGATTGGCTAGGTTCTGGGTCACCAGTTCTATCTGGCTATACCAGCAACAGACTTTACCAGCCCGATGGCGTAGGACCATTAACTTCCCACGTGATGTGGACAAGGCCACTTCAGTTTGGAGGAGTTGTTGGAGGAAACGCATTTGTCGATGGCGGCACTAACCCCGCCGGCGCTGTTCAAGGGGTCTCCTATTTCGAAGGCAGCTCATACGAACCAAGATTCACAAATCCAATAATAATAAGCGGAATCCTCTATTACACTGAAGTCAAATCCTTCACGGCACCCGCTAGCGGACCTACCGACGCAGTTGACCTTCGCACAGGACAAGTCCTATGGTCTCGCAGCGACGTACCACCACTATCATTTGGTTATATCTACAACCTTTGGAACGGGGACCAGCATGGAACTTTCCCACCAATACTATTCACATCCAACTTTGCAAGAGCTTTTGATGCGTACACAGGCGAACCAATGTTCAACGTAACTAACGTTCCTTCAGGAACAGCAGTAGCAGGTCCAACTGGAGAACAAATAAGATACGTAATAACCAACACAGGAACACCTACAAATCCACAATGGTATCTCGCTGAGTGGAATTCAAGCAAACTATGGCAATACGATGTTAACCCATACACAGGCGGTGGAAGCTTTAACCCATCAGTCATCAATGCAAGCAACGGAGTCATCATCTCAAACATTCCAATTAACCCGAACATACCCGCTTCAGCCACTGCTCCCAACGGATCCCCAGTCTCAGTACCCTACGGCTCAACCATAACAGTCAACGCGGATATCCCCATCAACATATCCACTATCGGAGGCCAACGCGGCGGAATAGGTGTTGCAGGTCAAGGCATCACGACTTATGACTGGAACTACTCACTACCATGGCTTAACACAATGCCCCGAGCTCCAATTTACGACACTAACACAGGATTAGTAACACTACCAGCGGTCGGAACAAATCCAGTTTCGGTAGTCGCAGCTAGCTACGGCGATATAATGCTTTGCAGAAACGGCTCATTACCTGTAGGTTTCAAAGGAAATAGCAACGGTGGCCTACAACTTCCGTACACAATGTTCACTGTCAACCTAAACGCATCCAAAGGAACAATTGGTACCGTACTCTGGATGAAGACATATGATCCGCCAGCAGGCAACCTAACAATGAGTTTTGGTGCAGCCGATTTCAATAACCGCGTATTCTACTTCAATTATCAGGAATCACTCAATTGGGTAGGATACAACATGGATACTGGCGCTCTCCTATGGACAACTCCACGCCAAGCTGACTTCGACTACTACGGTGTCGGAAACACAATGCTCAGTGTACCTGCCTATGGCAACATCTACACCAGTGGATATGCAGGAACATGCTACGCATTTGATATCAAAACTGGCAATCTACTTTGGACCTACGGCAACGGTGACCATGGCAACACTACTTATGCCGGCTTTAACAAGCCTACTGGTCATTACCCAACATTCATTCAAAACATCGCAGGCGGAGTAATATACTTGGCAACAAATGAGCACACAATACCTAACCCGCTTTACAAAGGCTCCACCTATCGCGCCATCAACGCAACTAACGGCCAAGAAATATGGCAACTTTCAGGTTACCCAAGCGAATGGTCATCCCCAGGTAGTCAATGGGCCACCGCAGACGGCTTCTTAACATGCATGAACGGTCTTGACAACAACCTCTACAGCATCGGCAGAGGACCAAGCAAACTGACCGTCTCAGCTCCAGATCTATCAGCAGCATCAGGACAAGCAGTCATAATAAGCGGAACAGTTACCGATGTTTCCGCAGGTACAAAACAAAGCCAGCAAGCAGCAGATTTCCCCAACGGCGTTCCAGTTGCATCTGACGAAGTAATGAAAGACTGGATGGGTTATGTCTACCAACAAATGCAACTTCCAAGCAACTTCAAAGGCGTTGACGTCACAATCAACGTCGTTGACTCAAACGGAAACTTCCGAAGCATCGGAACGGCAACGACTGACTACACAGGCGCATTCAACCTAATTTGGACGCCAGACATTTCGGGCAAATTTAGCGTAATCGCAACCTTCGCAGGCACCAACGGTTACTGGCCGTCATCTGCAACAACCGCATTCAACGTTATGGAAGCACACCCAACAGCCTCACCTGCACCAACTCAAGCACCAACGATGTCTGACCAATTCTTCGTTCCAGCGATCGCAGGACTATTCGTCTTCGTAGCAATAATCGGCGCAGTCATCATTCTGGTACTAAGGAAACGACCGTAAACCAACTCAAGGGATAAGATCCCTCCCTATTTTATTTTTTAATTCAGGTTTTATTATGTCTAGGTAAGATTTGCTAAACTGACCAGAAGAGAATTGCAATTTTAATTGATAGTCATTCAAAAATCTGGGTCTTTATGCACCACATTCTAGCCAGCAGGACCAAAAGTGTACGGTAAATTTCTATCAAGCGTACTTCATGGAAGCTTTTTTGACACAACGAACCCGCACCAAGTGCTACGATTCCAATACTAGTTACCGAGTAAGCCATCAAAGATAAATTTATAAGCAAATTCAAGCATGGCTTTTGACAGAGAAAATAAAAGGAAGGAAAAAAATGCAAAATAAAAATAAAACTCTAGCAATCTCTATCGTAATACTCTTCTTCGTTTCAATTATTACACCAATGATGATATTACCTAGCGCCTCAGCTCACAATCCCCCCTACAACATCCCAACGTATGCCTACATCGTAGCGGCGCCTTCTCCAATCGGATTAGGTCAGACAGCACACATTTACCTGTGGCTTGACACAGTCTATGGCGCAGCAGGAGGCACTGTAGCAACTAATCCACTGAACGGTTCTACTGCCAGCGCAGGCTTGCTTGCAAACAACTACAGATTCCACAACTACAACCTAACCATAACAAAACCAGACGGAACAGTATCCACACAGATTTTCTCCATCATATCAGACACAACATCATCGCAATACATCACCTTGACACCTGACCAAATCGGCACCTACACACTCGTATTCAACTTCCCAGGACAAACCTATGGTGAGAACGGAAACGGATACGAAAAATCCGCACTTATGGGCGATAAATACCTAGCAAGCACAGCAACCACGACCCTTACTGTACAGCAAGAAGCAATCCCGGGAGCTAAAACAAGCGGTCCACTTCCATCTCAATATTGGGCACGCCCAATCTACGGCGAGAACACAGACTGGTGGGCAATCTCTTCCAACTGGCTAGGTGTTGCTTCTCCACCCGTAGGTGGATGGAGCACTAGCGGTGGACAAGCAGGAATGTATCACCAAGACGCAATCGGACCATTGACTTCTCACATCGTTTGGACAAGACCACTCCAGTTCGGAGGAGCAGTTGGAGGAAACCAATTCCAACCAGGCGGATCCGACCCTAACTCCGATGCTTATGGCGTAGCTTACTTCGAAGGTTCATCATATGCCCCAAGATTCTACTATCCAATCATCATACAGGGAATACTCTACTACACCGAAACTGCATCATTCACTGGTTCCCCAATTATGGGAGGCAGCACAACCGGACCAACAGTAGCTATTGACTTACGTACAGGAAAACAACTCTGGAGCAACCAATTCATACCTCAACTGTCATTCGGATACCTATACAACCTTTGGGACCCTGACCAACACGGAGTCTACCCAGCAGTACTAGTTGCATCTGTATCAGGTGGATGGAACCTCTATGACGCAGCCACTGGCCTTTCGCTATTCAACGTAACAGCTCTTCCAGGAGGCACAGCAATTATGGGTCCAAGCGGCGAACATCTAAGACTCGCTTTGACAAATTATGGCACATCTTCGACCCCCGCGTACTATTTGACAGAATGGAACTCATCCAAACTCTGGTTATATGATGTTAACCCATACACTGGAGGGGGAAGTTTATCACCATCTATAATTAACGCAAGCAATGGAGCCCTCATACAGCAGCTGCCTCTTCCAGTCACTGGCACCACAGGAACACTCCCAACTGGATTAAGCACCCCCGCTCCATACGGATCAACACTAATAGTCAACGCTAGCATCCCGATAACCGATGAAACACTTGGCTTAACCAGCAAATACGCTCAAGCAATAACCACCTATGACTACAACATTTCGATGCCTTGGGCAAACACTCTGTCACCCGCACCCTCAATCGTCGCAATCAACTATGGTGATATGATGCTTTGCAGAAGCGGCTCACTACCTACAGGTTTCGCAGCAACCGGAACAGGCACACAGCAAGGACCATACACATACTTAGGTATCAACCTTAACGCCTCAAAAGGTCAAATCGGCAATGTCATATGGACAAAAACCTACACTCCACCAGCAGGCAACGTCTCAGTAGTATCAGAGCCAGTTGACTTCAAGAGCCGCGTCTTCACCTTCAGCTACCAAGAAACCATGCAATGGGTAGGATACAACCTTGATACAGGCGAAAAGATGTGGGGTCCCACACCATCTCAATCAGCATTCGACTACTACGGCAACCCAGGTCAACCAACACTCCTAGGGGTCGCTGCCTACGGTAACCTCTATGTAAGCTCCTTCTCAGGCATACTCTATGCCTACAACATTAAGACCGGAGACATAGTGTTCACCTACGGCAATGGTGGCGAAGGCAACAGCACCAACGCAGGCTTCAACGTCTTCTACGGGGCATACCCAACTCAGATCCAATCGATATCCAATGGAGTAGTCTACACAGCAACAAACGAACACACCGTTCCAAACCCAATCTACAAAGGATCAACCTTCCGCGCAATTAACGCCACAAACGGAGCAGAAATCTGGACCCTTTCAGGCTACGCAAGTGAATGGGCAACAGCTGGAACAGCATGGGCAACCGCAGACGGCTACTTAACAGCTATGAATGGCTATGACCAACAAATCTACACCATCGGCAGAGGACCAAGCAAACTAACCGTTACAGCACCTGACATAGCTGCAGAATCAGGACAAGCAGTTGTCATCAAAGGCACAGTCGCTGACATATCTGCAGGCACGCAACAAAGCCAGCAAGCTGCAGACTTCCCCAACGGCATGCCTCTAGCGGCTGACTCGGTCATGACCGAATGGATGGCTTACGTCTACCAGCAGCAAGGCTTCCCGACCAACTTCACTGGTGTACCAATAACCATCTCTGTCGTTGACTCAAACAACAACTTCAGAACAATCGGCACAGCAACATCAACATCTGCAGGAACATTCAGCTTAACCTGGACACCGGACATTTCAGGTGACTATACAGTTCTCGCAAACTTTGCAGGCACTAACGCATACTGGCCTTCAAGCAGTATGTCATCCTTCAACGTAGCACAAGCACACCCAACAATCGCACCAACAGCAGCACCAGTAGCATCAAACACAGACACCTATGTATTAGCTTCAGCCGTATCCATCATCGTTGTCATAATCGTAGTTGGCGCAGTATCGATACTGATGCAACGGAAAAAACCATAGACTAAACCAAGGGACAAAATCCCTCCCTATTTTATTTTTTTTTATTTAGTTTTCAAGAATATTTTTCAAACTGTATATTAATTCGAAGACCCAACCTACTGACGAAGTTAATTATCTACAACGAGGCGCCATAGAAGAAATTGCCAAACCAAACCACACTCAAGGAACAAATCCATCAAGCAAACGTAACAGTCCACCGCTCCGAAGCAAAATTATACGAACTGCTTCATCCAGAAGTCTACTCGAAGAAAGAACAAAAAAGAATTGCCACCAAGCTAAAAAACATCGACGCAAAAATTTCAAACAACCAAAAAAAAGCCTTGGATGTTGGAGCTGGAACAGGAAACCTGACAGGCAAACTATTGCAGATGGGCTATACCGTGACAGCAACCGATATTTCTCCCGAAATGTGCGCTATTCTACAAAAAAAATACAAGACTTACTTGCCCGATAAGTTGACTGTTCTTAACTCACCTATCGAAGAGTTGACTTTTAGCGAGGGCAAATTTGACTTAATAACTTTCTATTCTGTTTTGCACCACTTGCCCGATTACCTCACAGCACTAAGTGCTCTTTCCAGTTTTCTAAAAAAGGGTGGCGTAATGTACATTGACCATGAAGCATCTCCATTTTACTGGGGAAACGAGCCCAGCACCCTTGCTAGCGTCATAAAAGGCATTTACTTCCACTCTAACCCCATAATCAACAGCTTATACTTTCAGTTCACAGGCTTGAGAGTTCCCACAATCGACTACACACTATCTGACTACTGGCACAAAAAAGAACACGCCCTAAACCACCAATCCATAGCCCAAGTTTTCAAGCAAGAAGGTTTTGAATTTTTCAAACGATCGGATTATTACCAGCACACTACATGGATCCCAAACCCGCTGTTTCCAATTTACCGCCTCTTATGCAGGCCAGAAATGAGCTATTGGATTGCGAAAAAATAACTGTGTTTTATTGGAAATCCAGCTTAGCTTTATCCAACATGTTTAAGACTTGTAGCTGGTAAGGACATTTTTCTTCGCATTCACCGCACTTGGTGCATCTATCAGCTTTAACCTCTAACCCATTGTATAGTTTTTTAGCCCAACCCTTCAATCCATAAGCTGAATATAGAGTATGGAATCTCAGAATGGCTGCCACATTGACATTTTGTGGGCAAGGCAGACATTCTCCGCAATCCCGACAAGGACTTTTCCCAAGGTTAAAGCTGAAATTTTCCAGTTCTTTTGTCGTTAATCCCCTGTATTCCTTCCCGGCTTTGGACGCGATTTCCACTTCACTGATAGATTTTAACCCCGGAATAACAACTGAGACATCCTGCGATAGCACATATCTTAATGCGCTGTTAGTCATATCATCACTGGTTTTTCCCAGAAGCGCCATAAGTTCGGGCTCATCTGAAACAAGCGATAGCGAAGGGTTATAGAGACAGGTGATCAGGGTGGAAGTTTTGGCAGACAATGGCTTCATCACAATAACTCCAACGTCCTTTGCCTTCGCAGCTGGCAACAGTTCCTCCAACGCTTGACGAGTTACAATGTTGAGGGGAACAAGCACGGTATCAAATTCGCCACTCTCAATCGCCTTAACTAGGACTCGTGGCTTGTGACCAGTAATGCCGATAAAATCCACCAAACCTTCCTTGCGAGCTTCTTTGCAGGTCTGCAATGAACCATCCAAACTCATGGCTTTCGCGAGCGTCTTCTCATCATCTATCCCGTGAAGCTGAATAATATCAAGTCTATCGGTTTTTAACCGATTTAAGCTACATCTGAAGTCTTCGAGTGATTCTTTTTTTGTCCTAGAGCCAGTCTTTGTGGCAATTACACATTTGTCCCTGACATCTTGCAGAGCCTCCCCAATTTTTTCTTCACTATCGCCATCCAACTTTGCAGTATCAAAATAGTTGATACCCAAATCAAAGGCTCTTCTAACAACTTTAACAGCTTCGGGTGTGCTAAGCTCAGATATCCATGTTCCGCCAAAACCAACCTGGGAGACTTGCAGGTTTGTTCTGCCAAGCCTTCTCTTCTGCAAACAATTCCACCCTTAGGCTATTCCAGTGCTTTTCCTTGTTCCACCAAGGAGTCTACGCTTGGCAAAGTTGATTGGGCCTTCCCGTTTGACTCTCTTCAGTATTTGTTTGGGGGTCATGTTGAACTCTTTGAAGAAACGCCGTTGAACCTCCATAAGCGATTTGAAGTCGTACTCTTCAGTTTTTACGCTCAGCAAAAACTCATCTAGTTGATCATATTGTTTGGAATCTAAAACTTCCTGGTACATCTTGCTATCAGGGTTGGCTATGAAGACATTGAATATGCACCAATCAGGGTTTAGTTTCTTAGCGAATTTCAATGAGGCTTCCATATCCTTCAACGTTTCACCGGGAACCCCAAGCATAAATGAGCACGCGGTTTTTATCTTGTTTTTTCGGCAGAGCTTAAATGCATTCTCTATCTGTGCAAGCGTTGTATCTCTTCCGATGCGCTGAAGAATCTTCTGAGAGCCAGATTCGACGCCGAACCAGATGGTTTTGCATCCAGCCTTACTCATCAATGCTAAAAGTTCATCATTGACGAGGTCCACGCGGGTATCGCAGACCCATTCCAAATCCAGCTTGTTTTCAATCATGAGGTTGCAGAGTTCGGTGGTTTCTTTCTTTCTGAGGGTAAAGTTGTCGTTTATGAAGTAAATGCCCTTTGTTCCGTATTTGCTCTGCAAGTCTTTAATCTCGCCGATGACTCTTTCTGGACTAAACCCTCGGCATATGTTTCCCCATAGTTTGCGGGTTTCGCAGAAGCCACAATGGAATACGCATCCTCGGGCGATGCTCATTACGTCAGCGGGTTTAGCATCCAAATACTCTATTGTGCGGTCGTAAAGTTCCAGGGGCAAAAGGTGTCTTGCCGGGTAAGGAATTTCATCCATGTTCTCGATGAATGTTGGCTGATTCTTGATGTTTACATTTGCACGTCTGCAAGCTACGCCAGGTATCGTGGTTGCTGAGGCTTCATTATCGTTTACGATGCAAGTGGCAAGTTCTGTAACTGCCCTCTCACCTTCGCCCATGATTACATAATCAATCTCAGGGTTTTCGAGTAAACTATCGGGCACATAAGATGCATGCCAGCCACCAACAACTATCTTGCAAGTTGGCAGAGTTTCTTTGATGGCGTGAGCGGTTTCTATACAGCGTCGGTAAGTGGCTGAACCGCAAGTAATTCCGACAATAGCAGGATTCGTGCTCATGATTAACTGCTTGACTTCTTCCATAGGATTCTTCATTAGGTAGTTGTCGAGCATCTGAACTTGAAAACCTGCCTTTTCAAGGGCAGCAGCAACATACATCAAGCCGATTGGAGGTAACCGCTTACCGAGGTACCATGCGCCGTTTTCTGGAGGGGATGTGGTCATGAGTAGAATGGTCTTGTTTTCGGTTTTGGATTTAGGATTCTTATCGTTGGGCATGGTTTTGCCTCGGTGGAAAGGTTTATTGTTCCTTTTGATGATTTGCGAGTTTATAGCTTTAGCGGAATAAGGCATTAAGTTGAGATTTGATAGGTGTTTTTGCTGTTTTGTTTAAAATTGATGCTGATTTGAGGTGTTAACTAATTGAAAGATGGGTTTCCAATCACTTGTCCGATGAGGAATTTGCCTGGTATTCTGTATGATTAGCGAATGTTGAAAATTTAGGTTATAAGACTATTTCTTAGGCAATGTTGTTGAAGTATCTGTTTTATTGTTTCTGTAAGTTTTTGGTTGTCTTTTGCTGATCTGACAGTTACTCGGAAGTAGTGATCGTCCAAGCCCATAAATGTGCAGCAGTCGCGGATTAAAATGCGCTCTTTTGCTAAGAGTTCTTTGAGTATGGTGGAAGTAATTTTTTTATTCTCTATTTTTACGAGGAGAAAGTTAGTTACGGATGGGTAAGCATGCAAACCTTCGATTTCGTTTAGGCTCTTAGCGAGGGCGATTCTTTCTTTGGCGATGGTTTGTTTGGTGTTTTCTATGAATTCGGTGTCATTGAATGCTGCGAGCGTGACTGAATCTGCTAAGCCGTTGATACTCCATGGCTGCCGCATCGTCTCCAGCTTATCTATGAGGTTTCCCGCAGCGATTGCATAGCCGAAACGTATTCCAGCCATGCCATAGAACTTTGTGACTGATCGAATAACAAAGAGGTTCTCGTAATCCTTCACCATTCCTGCCACTGTGTTATCTAAGCTCTCATCTGCGAACTCTATGTAGTTCTCATCTACACTGAAGATGATATCCCTCTTGTTGCAGAAGTCAACTAAGTCCAAAATCTCTTCTTTACGATATAGCGTTCCTGAGGGGCTATGCGGGTTACAAATACACATGATTTTTGTGTCTTCAGAAACTGCCCTTTTAATTTTGTCGGTTTCCATGGCGAAGTTATCGGACAATTGTAAAAAAACTGGTTCTCCGCCAACTCGTAAGGTTGCTTTCTCATACTCTGAAAATGAGGGCACAGGAATCAACGCTTTAAAGCCTCGAGGCAAAATCTCAGCAATCATATAAATTAACTCAATTGATCCATTGCCCAAGAGGATGTTTTCTTCTTCAACACCGTTTCCAACATATTTGGCTATTTGTTCCTTAAACTCTACTGGATTAGGGTCTGGATAATACCGAATTAACTTAGCATTTTGTTTTACAGCTTCGACAGCTTTTGGTGATGGTCCAAGAAAGTTTATTGGTCCACTGAATTCGAGCACTTCTTCGAGAGGAATGTTGTATTTTCTGCTGAACCCCCAGATGTCGCCGCCATGGCTAACAAACCTGCGTTTCTTACACGTGCTCGACAATGTTTTTTTCCTCCATCAGCCTAATCATTTCTTTCTCTACTTGCAAGTGCGCCTTGAAATGAGCGTTATACAAGTTAACTACCTTGTAGAGCCAATACACAACCCCGACGCCCAGAGTAACTAAAGTTATTACAGCATAAGTTTTTATCGGTATCGTTTGCGGCATAAAAACTCTTTCAGGGAGAGCGGTTGCAAGGAATTCATCCTGGGTTTGTTCATGAACTGCCAAATCTCTCGACAACAAATAAACGATAACAAAGATAGGCACAATTAGGACAATGCTAGCTGCCCACGCCTTCGAATTCATCGTTTTGAATCTCTGGTTTTTTACTGGAAGATCCTTTCCCTTGCTTTTCGAGTAAACAGCAATTTGCTCTTCAAACTTTGCCTCATTGAGAAAATGGTTGTTCCTGGCTTCAACCAAACGGTAAAACATGGGGAAAAACGCAATGCCAAAAGTGACAACCGCACCCAAGAACCACATGGAAAACCAGACCTTCCGGTCACCTTCAACTTTAGCGATCACAGTGGTTTGCATCTTAGGTTCAAACTGCCCTTCAATTGCTTACAAGGTTGGGTAGCCAAACTTTATAAGTTCTTCCATTGGCATCTTAAATAAAATGAGCCCAAGGGAAATGCTGCTTTCCGTCATAATTCCCGTATATAACGAGGAATTAACTATAGGCAACATTATCGATCGCACAAAAAAGGCAATGCAGCAAATCGGCTTTCAATTCGAGATAATTGTTGTAGATGATCATTCATACGATCACTCGCTTGAGGTAGCCAAAAAACACAACGGCAAGCTTTACACATTAAAAGAGCACATGGGCAAAGGATACGCCCTAAGAGCAGGATTTGCCAAAGCTAAAGGCGACATAATAATTACCATCGACTCCGATGGATCCCACCGCCCTGAAGAACTTGGAAAAGTTATCGAGCCAGTTCTAAAAGACAGAGTCGACATGATTATAGGCTCGAGGTATCTGCACCAAAAAAACGTTGCTGCACGAAAACTCAACGCCTTCGGCGTCCGAATCTTCAATTTTGCAATCGAACTGCTGACTGGCACAGCCATAACTGACTCCCAATCAGGGTACCGTGCAATGAAACGTCAAATCCTTAGCAAACAAAATCTAAAGTCGGGAGGTTACGAAATAGAATCCGAAATGCTTGTAAAAACCGCCAAGGAAGGCTTCAGAGTTGCTGAAGTGCCCATTAGTTTTGAACAGCGAACATATGGTCACTCAGGCGTTGACCCAATGATGGATGGGTCCAAAATTCTTCTATCCATTGTTTTAGCATATGTGAAGGGATAAATATTGGCTGACAAACCAACTCCAAAGGTTTCAATTATAGTTGCAGCCTACAACAGCCAAGACACAATTGAAGAATGCCTCAAATCAATCTTGGCACTGAATTATCCAGCAGATTTTTTTGAAGTTATTGTGATGGACGGAGGCTCTAAAGATTCCACAGTCAAAATCGCGGAGAGATTTCCCATTAAAGTTGTTTCTATTCGGCTGAATGCTCCCGCAGCTTACAATTACGCCACGAAAATCGCCTCTCATCCTATTCTGGGCTTCATAGATGCAGACGCCAAAGTCGAAAATGAATGGCTAAACAAACTTGTACCACATCTAGCCGAGCAAAAAGTGGCGGGTGTCAGTGGAAGCATCGAAACATGGAACCATGAGAACCCATGGGCAAGAAGTATTGGATACGAACTCAAGAATCGATATCAACGCATTGGTAAATATACTGGGCGCATCGCAACCATGAACCTTTTGCTAAAAAAGGCAGTCATTGATGAAGCGGGAGGATGGGACGAGAAACTGCCCAGTCAATATGACACGGACCTTGGTTTTCGTATTAGCGCCAAAGGCTACAAAATTGCCTACGAACCCAACGCAATCTGTTACCATTTTAACCGCCCAACCCTGAGGACCTATTATCGGCAGCAATTACAATATGGCAAGAACACCCTAAAACTCTACTTCAAACACGGACGATTAGCCCGAGGAGATGAAATTACCGATGTGGGCATGAACATTCAACCCGTATTTCTTTTAGGTATAGTTGTGTTTTTCATTTTGGGCATCGTTCCCGTATTAAGATTATTGTGGGTTGTTTCAGGGCTAATTCTTTTAGCGATGTCAATTTATTTTTTTTATTCAGCAGTAAAAATATCTATCAAATATCATGACTCGACTGCCTTACGCCTATTTGTGCTCTATTTCGTGCGTTCGATTGGGTGGTTTGTTGGCGCAGTTACAACTACTGCAAGGTACATAACAGGGAGAGACAAGTAATTGCCGCATAAAGTCTGCTTTATCTCACCTGAATACTGGCCCCTGTCCGGCGGAACAGGCGCATACGTTTACTACCTCTCAAACGAACTCCTAAAAAACGGCTACAAAATCTACGTAGTAACGGGCTCAAATCAGAGCCAAGACGTCCATGTTAACCCTCAGCTGGATGTGTCATTTCTAAAAATCCCCAAAATCCCTATTGTTAAATCATTCATGCTTGCAAGCAACAGCCAACGAAAACTCAACAGCCTCCGCGAGACCGCCAACGTTGACATCACCCATCCTCAACTTCCCTTGACGCCTAACTTTGCTGTCCCTCCCAATTTCGGCAAAACCATAGTATGTACCGTGCACTCGACATGGAAAGGAGAAGCAGAAGCCATACGAGGGGAACCATACAGCCGCTTAAACGCAAACGAAAAATTTTTGGTGAGTTTTAACTGGTTTTTGCGTTTCTTTGAGGAAGGAATGCTTTCCCGTGCTAGAAAAATTATAGCTGTCAGTCATTTTACCAAATGGGAACTCACAAACTATTACAAAATACCTGCGAACAAAATACAAGTTATTCACAATGGCGTGGATATTTCCAAGTTTAAACCTGTAGTTGACAGACGCAAGGTTAAGGCGGAATTGGGTTTTAACCCTGACGACTTAGCAATCGTCTCAGTCGGGCGTCTTTATGCTCGCAAAGGGTTATTCACCTTAATCGATAGTATGCCTTCGGTCGTCAAACGTTTCCCAAACGCAAGATTCATTATTTCTGGAAAGGGGCAAAGCGATGAAATGCACAAACTCATCGTACACGCAGAAAAACTAGGAGTAAAAAACAACATATTGTTCACTGGTTACTACCCCGACAAGAAATTACCAAAGCTCTACCAAGCCGCAGACGTTTTTGCATTCTCGACTTTCTACGAACATCATCCATTCGCCGTTTTGGAAGCACTTGCAACAGGCTTGCCCGTAGTAACAACCACCGTGGGAGGAATACCTGAAACGATTGGGAGCGGCAAGAATGGTTTCTTGGTGGAACCCTTCAATGCCAGAGCCTTAGGCGAAAAAATACTTTATCTACTCGAACACCCAGTAGCGGCAATGGAAATGGGTGCTCAAGCGCGAAAAACGATCGTAGAGAACTATGATTGGCGCATTGTTGTTAAAAAAGCAATGAAAGTTTATGATGAAGCACTAAGTTAACCAATCTCAACCGGTTTGCCGCGATATGCCATGGTTACTTTTTGAAATAATCGAACAATGTCCAATGAGCAAAATAGTGCTTTTGTTAAATATTCATGCTGGTAAATCATCATCTGGGCTTTCACAGGCAAGTCGATTCTCGGAGGCTCAAATTTATGCTCAACTGCATTTATTGGCAAGCCCTGAACTTCAATGTCTTCTTCATGGAAGCCTGTTTTTTTGGCAACATAGCTGAGATAGGTTTCTTTCCAGTTTAGCATCATGACTTTGGCGGCGGTTATGTCCACTGCTAAAACATCGTTGCCCGTTAGCATTAACCCCATTTTGACGGGTTTGCCTTTGGTGGGTCCGTTGCCCTCTATTCCTGTTCTTGCATCCATAATTGTTAATTGTGGCTTAAAGAGCGTGTACAATCGATAAAATACCTCGGGCAGATACGGGTGTAGATAGATTCGTTTGTTGCTGGGTACGCATCCGAACAAGTTCTTGATGGCTCCACTGTAAGCCATGAACTCATGCGTTTTCATCAACGGCAAATCAACCACAGCGTCGGCGTCGATGATGGTTTTAGGCAAAAACAACCGTTTGAGAGGTGTGTTGCCCTGAAATTTTACTTCCACAACTTTGTCTTCTGAAAGATTGATGACTTTGCCGCCTGCCGATTTGACGGCTGCCTGGGCGCCTGTTTTGTCAAAAGCTGTCCAGCAGGGATAGTTGAAACCGTTGGATTCACCAACTATTACTTCGCTGTTGCCGTCCCGAAGCAAACCAACCAATTGCCCCATCAACTCCGGGCTGGTCACAACACCGGGCAAGTATTCTGGGTGGCTCAAGTTCGGTTTGATGAAAATCTTGTGCTTACCTCGCAGCCCAGAACCCGCAACAGCCTCTTTCACAATATCGCTGATGTCCTCTTTAGCCCGAAAGATCTTAACGGTTTTAAGTCCTGCGTCAGGCACTTTTAGCACCTTTCAATCCCATTATACAGCCCGGATCACCATTAAGCATGTCACCGTTATGGTAAGCCGCGGACCTTGCCCTGCAACCTCCGCAAATGAACTTGTAATCGCATTTTCCGCATGACCCCTTAAGGTTTGTCCTATTACGGAAAGCTTTGAAAAGCGGAGCATTCAACCAAATATCTTGGAACTTTTCAGTTTTCAGGTTACCAACATTCACGGGTAAAAAGACACAAGGGTGAACATCGCCCTGTGGGGAAAGCGAACAGTATAGTCTGCCTGCGCCGCATCCGCCAATGAAATCCGCCAAGGGCACAGCTTTCTTGGTAATTCTGACCGTTTGCATGTGCGCCATGGACATTGTAACCTCTCCAGTCCCAGCTGGACCCTGACATTGCAATGCCACTCGTGCCAGCTGAGGTGCAGTTGTAAGGATGGTGGTTTTGCAGCCCGACGACATGCGGTTCAAGAGGTAATGCATAACTTTTTCCCGTTCTTGAGGTGTTAGGTCTTGGTCAAAGTGTGCCTTGCCCCGTCCAGTTGGTATAAAGTTGAAGTAAGTGAATCGTTCTGCCTGAATTTCCTCTGCTAAGTCGATGATTGCAGGTAGTTCTTCAAGGTTGTTCTTTCCAACAGTCGTCGCTATGCAAACACACAAATCGGCTTCCACGCAATTCTTCAGTC
Organism: Candidatus Bathyarchaeota archaeon; assembly: GCA_963835475.1. Classification (GTDB taxonomy): domain Archaea; phylum Thermoproteota; class Bathyarchaeia; order Bathyarchaeales; family Bathycorpusculaceae; genus Bathycorpusculum. The sequence continues at coordinate 131,317 of CAWIFU010000013.1, read as the reverse complement.
CGGCTACTGCCCTGTCAAATGTCCCTGGGACACCTCGAAAATCATCATGAGTTTTAGCTGAAGCCCCATCAATGCTTACGTCCAAATAGTTAACCTTAGCTTCTTTTAGCTTCTGAACATTTTCTTTAGTGAGAAGGGTGCCGTTTGACGCAACCGAAACATAGAGTCCTCGGTCTGCGGCATGACGAGCTACTTGAAAGAAGTCATTTCGGGTTAAGGGTTCTCCGCCTGAAAACGCTAAGGCTATCACGCCTGCGTCCGCAATCTGGTCCACAACCGCCAAGGCCTGTTCGGTAGTTAATTCTCCTTCTTGGGCTACGCCGCTGTCAGAGTAGCAATGCTTGCACCGTAGATTGCACTTGTGGGTGAAGTCCCAAACTACAAGGAAGGGTGCGTAGATTGAGATGGGTTTTTTTATACCTATGTAGGCGAAAGATTTTGTAAGGTTTAAGACGGCTTTTCTTGCGTACGGGTCAACGAGGAGTTTTTCCACTTTTTCACGTTTAATGTTTAGGCTTCTGCGCAGAAATTCAACCCAAAAACCAATAATTTGAGAGTACAAGCCGCTGCATTTTGCACATTGACGGTCGGTTTTGCCTGCGTAATCGTCCAACGCCGCTTCGAGAACAGTTCTGCCACAAGAGTTGCATTTCCTAAGGGAACGTTGGAGCATTTTCTTAGTCATGGGCAGTGTTATGACTGCGTTCCAGAAGCTGTCGTGGCTAAGTATGCTCATGCAAATTCTCCAGCGGCTTTGGTAGTTAATTGGATGTGTGGGTATGTTAAATATTTCTCTAATCCATACCTAGAACCGAATGCTTGCAACTTTACAAGAAACGCCGAAACTGGAGTGGAGAACAGAACCCATTTATGGCTGAGCCTTCTTCAAGCGAATAGATGAAGAAACTGAGTAGGCGCACGTTACTGGTTGTCGCCATCGGCTTGATTGCGGTAATAGCTGTGTCTTCGTTAGTAATTTATGAAGACAGAGTCTTCAACCCAGCAGGCTCGGGCAGGTTTTGGCAACGCCCAATCGAGAACTTCGCAACAGGCTTAACCGCCGACAACGACAAAGTCTACGTCACGGACCTCTTTGGAACCGTAAGCGCATACACCACGCAATCTGGCAGATCTGTCTGGAACACAAGCTCCGACACAGGATATTTTGCTTCAGGTCTCTACCTGTCACCCGATAAAGTCTACGGCAGCGGGATGGGTGCTTCAGTTGGATGCATCGATAAATCGACGGGAAAGTTCCAATGGAGCTTCTATGGACAAATAGGCACTGACCTCTGGACCAAAAAGGCCCCCGATACAGTCGTTGTTAGTTCAGACGCAGTTGCTTCGATCGACGGCGGCGTAAGCGTTCACAACGCAAACACTGGAGCATTTCTGTGGCAGGCTTCCCGCCCAAGCTATACGGCAACGTCGTTTGGGAACCTGACCGATCTCAGTAACTGGTGGGTTGCTGCTTATCCACTCGGCGGAAACCCATTCGAAGGCAACTTTGTGTACGTGTTAACTGGTAACTACTCAAACCCATGCGTGAGCAAATTCAACTTTGAAACCGGCAACTTTGCTTGGAACAGCAATATCACCCTTACAAGCTCTCCTATTGCTTATCCTGAAGCTATTCCGGGATACAGCGGAAACACGGTAAGCGTTATAGCAACGTATCAGGGGCAAGTTATCATCCAGAACATCAACCAAATCCTAAGCTTCAACGCTACTTCAGGGTATCAACTCTGGGGCAGAGACATTGGGGTATCCATTTACAAACCAATATTCAACGACGGCATGTTGCTCTTTGGAGCCTCAGATGGCAACTTTTACGCTTTGAACCTCTCAGAGGGTAGAACAGCATGGAAAACAAGGGTTGATGGCCAGAACCTCATTTCCACAGTCAACAACGACAATATTACTCTCTCCACATATCCTCTCCAAGTACAAAATAATCAGGTGTTCTGGAGTTTTGGCATAAACCAACAGCTTGGGACAAACAGCGGCAACAGACATGACCAATCCGTTGGAACTGTCTGCAGTCTTGAATTGGCAAGTGGCAAGTTGTTGTGGACAAGGCAAATTGAAGACCCCAGCGGCTCCTACGGCTTCTCGCCTGGATTAGTGGTTAGCAAGGATGCCGTGTACTTGACCGAGAACAATGCACTCTGGGTTTTTGGCATTTCAAATGGTGACCTTTCATGGACTCAGCGTTTCGACCATTACGTCTTGGCCCCAGTTGTTGCAGGTGACACTGTGTTTGTAGCCTCAGACCTGCAACTAACCGCATACAAATAAACTTGAGTTGGGTTTCTTTCTTTATTTAAGAGAGAGGGGTTCATACGAAGGTAAGAAACTTTCCGACCTTGCTTAAATCTGGCCATATGTGGAGGTTATAGCTTTTCTGAGTTGCTAGCCCTTTCTTGTCTTAGACATTATGTTTTGGGCTATTTCGAGGTCTTGGGTGGTGTTGATGTTTAGTAGCACTTCGGTTTCTTCGGTGATTATGGCGCTGGTTTCAATTTTGCCTTCGGCCAAAATTTTGGTGCCATTTATGATATTGACTCCTGAAACCGCGTACCAGACGCCTTTGTACTCGTCAGTGGATGAAATGGAGAGTCCCAAGTCCTGACGTGATTTGATGGGAACAAAGACTGCTAAGAAATCTTTTCCACATGCCTCAAAGGCATCAACGATTTTGTCGAGAACGGGTCCCGTAATAGCTGGTACATCAGATGGCATCGTCATCACTGGACCAGTCAATTCAGCCATCGAAACTGCCTGTTTTAAGTCGTTGTGGTAGCCTTTTGCGTCTGTGTGAAGTACTTTCCAGCCCTTGGTGATACAGTGCTTTTCGGTTTTTGGCGTGTTGGAACTTGTTATGACATAGAACTCGGAAACTTTCTTTGCGTCAAGTACTGCTTCTGCGACCCAGTCGATTAGTGGCTTACCCAAGAAAGGCAGCAGTGGCTTCTCATTAGGTAAACCCATGCGCGACCCTCTTCCGCCAGCCATAATCAAAGCAGGAACATTCATGAAATCATTAGCACCACCGCAAACAAAACCAGCGTAACAGCCCTTGCAACTTCATTGGTGGCGCCAATCATGTCGCCCGAAACTCCGCCAAAGACATTATCCGACACTTTTCTCATAACGAACGCCACAGGAATACTGACCAAAACTATGCCCACACTAACCAACCCCAAAATAGGGCTTCTGCCTAAAAACGTAAAAACAGGGAAAACAATCAAAACTGCAATAACATAAGCAAAAACATTCAGGTTCTTCTTGGCTTTTGCAAGGAAAATCGAACCAAGTCCCTTATGGCTGGGTTTGCCAACCCAAACAATCGTGACCATGGACAATTTGGCTGCAACTTCAGCCGCAAAGACTGCACCAAAAGCAAACAAAGGATTGACAAAGAACAATCCCACAAAAGCTACAAACTCAACAACCAACGCCAAAACAGCCCCCGAATAAGTTACCGTCCAAGCATGTGCCACCATCTTGCGGTCATGCACATTCCGCAAGCCCACTGCGTTGCCCAAATCGATTAAGCCATCAAAATGTTGTAGACCCGTTATAACACTCAGGAAAGCTATCGTCATGGCTGCAGGAAGTAGAGTTCCCAAAACCCCAATTGGCAAAGCGATGACGCGGTTTGCGACCCCCAACAAAAAACCCATTAGAGCGCTTGAACCGACAAAATATAGTCCCGCAAGTAAACCGATGAAGCCGCCCATCAAAGGGAAAAGCCAAACGTTCTCCGCCGTGGTAAATATGAAATCTTCCTTCCCCCCAACAGGAATAATGGTGAGGAAAGATAGCAAATCCCTAAAAGTTTTTATAGTTTTCACAGGCGACATATACCTACAACCTTACCGATAGAGAATATAGGTTTTGTCGTGACTTGGATGGCTGACTTGAAAGGGAAAAAAGTGTTCGTTACTGGTGGAGCAGGCTTCATAGGCTTTCACCTGTGCAATAAACTGTCACAATTGATTGATGATTTAACGATTTATGATAACCTATCAAGCGGCAAGATAGAAAACGTAAAGGATGTTCCAAAAGCCCATTTCGTCGAAGGCGACATTTTAGACGTCAAAAATCTCTGTGGTCAGCCAAAAGCAGATTTGATTTATCATCTAGCTGCACAAGTTGTAGTTCCTTACTCGATGGAGAATCCGTTGATAGATTTTGAAACCAACGCAAAAGGAACTCTGTGTGTTCTTGAGAAAGCAAGGAAAGACGATGCAAAACTGGTCTTTGCTTCCAGCGCAGCGGTCTACGGTAACCCAACGCAGTTGCCAACTTCTGAAGAGTACGGTTTCCACCCTTTCTCATGCTACGGATTGTCCAAGGTGGTTGGAGAAGAATACTGCCAAATGTACCGTGAACAATACGGTTTAGACATCGTAGTTACAAGATTTGCCAACGTCTACGGGTTGCGTTGTCACGGTGTAATTCATGACTTTCTTGAAAAGCTAGCTAAGAACCCTAACAAACTCGAAATAATCGGTACAGGACAACAATCGCGTGATTTAGTACATGTCTCTGATGTTGTGGATTTGCTGGTTAAGGTCGGCTCACTTGAATCTGCCAATGGACAAACCTTCAACGTTGGTCTCGGCAAAACAACAAAGATAATCGACTTAGCTAAACTAATGCTTGAGATTCTCAATCTCCAAGACAAAACTGTTGTAACAACAACGGGCGTTTCTTGGCAGGGCGACATAAACGTAATATGGTTTAACAACTCAAAAGCAAAGAAAGAACTAAGCTGGAATCCTAAAGTCGGCTTAGAAGAGAGTATAAAAGAAGTCATCGCCGCGAGGAAACTTCCTAAATGACCCATGCCACGCCAGCTAGAGGACTTATTGCCCTGCTGCGACTTCCTTACTGGCTAATGACGGGCGGGTTATCCCTTTTAACAGCATTCGCCATCACAAAAGACCCTCTAGGCATAAGTGTCCAGACGATTTTGCTGATTTTCTTTTCCATGGCATTTATAACCTCAGCTGGTTTTGCTATAAACGATTATTTCGATAGGGAAAGCGATGCAGTAATCAAACCGAAACGGCCTATTCCCTCAGGTGCGTTATCACTCAAGCAGGTTATGGCGATTTCAAGCGTACTCTTCGCTTCTGGATTAGTTATGGCCGCTTTAATTAACTGGCTCAGTTTCGCAATCATAGCTGTTGATTCGCTGCTTCTTTTGGTATATTCTTATATGGTTAAGCGAAAGTCTGGTTTCATCGCAAACATCTTGGTTGGAATTCTTACCGGCACCGCTTTCATGTATGGGCAAGCCACAATCACTAACCCTGCAACAGTAAACTTGGTCTCATTAAGCCTCTATCCCATTGCTTTCGGCACAATCGGCGGCAACGTATTGCGAGACATCCTCAGTTTGGATGGCGATTCCAAGGTTGGGTACCCAACTCTACCGCAGAAAATCGGTAGCGTCAGCGCAGCGAAAGTCGGCGCCATGTTCTTCTTGCTTACCGGTTTACTTGCACCTCTACCCGCTCTTCCATTGTTTACCGGTCACTTTACGGTTTACTATCTGCCGCTCATTCTGTTATGGAGTATCCTTTTAATCTACTCTTCAATACGTTTGATAACTTCAGCCTCAACGATAGCAAATATACGAAAGTACGAGCGTTTGGTAACGATGTCGATGATTCTTTTGCCTTTGGCGTTGATAGTTGAAGCTGTCCTTGGAGGCTGGTTGATTTGAGCGAAACCAAAAGCATCTGTCCTGAATGTCAAAAGAAAATTGACGCCCAACTTTCCCAACACAACGGAAAAATCCAAATCACCAAACAATGCCCCGAACACGGCGAATTCAAAGCTACGCACTGGCAAAGCACACCCATTTACAATCACATGCAAAAATATGACCAATTCCAATACCTTGGCGACTTAAATGCTCCCAAAAACCCAGAGGGCTGTCCATACAAATGTGAAACCTGCAACAAACATGCGTCAGGCACAGTCATCGGCGTAATCGATGTAACTAAACGTTGTAACTTCAAATGTGCCGTTTGCTTCTCTACTTTTCCGGATCAAGAAGCAGCAGATTATGAACCCACAAAAGAAGCCCTCATAAACATGCTCGAGTTTGCAGCTAAAGCTAACCCCAAACCTCCCGCAATTCTGTTCTCAGGTGGAGAACCCCTCGAGCGGGAAGACATGCCTGAAATCATTGCTGCTGCTCATAGACTTAAGTTCATGACTATTCTGGCAACCAATGGAACACATTTGGTTGACACCCCAGGGTTGGCGAAGAAGCTTAAAGATAACGGTTTAAACATTGTTTATTTATCGTTTGACAGCTTTCATGAAGATTTCAATAAGAAGATTAGAGGCCGAGAGCTCTTAAGCATGAAGCTTGAGGCTATTGATGTTTGCCGCAAGTATGACATGGAAATCATCCTTGTCAACACGTTGATGAAAAGCCTCAACGACAAAGAAGTCGGCGACATGATTCGCTTTGCCGCCAAAAATACTGATATTGTTCGCGGATTAATTTTTCAACCCATTGCCTTCACGGGCAGAGCTACCGAGAACCCGTTCCGCGAAAACTTTCGCGAATGGAGTTTCGCGGAGGATGTAGAGAGTCAAACTCACGGCGAAATAAAATCAACAGATCTGTATCCGATGTCAGTGATGACTTCGCCGATTAAGATCATGCGTAAGTTCATGCAGAAACCTTGGCCACTATTCTCCTGTAGTCCACAATGTGGTATAGTAAACTGGGTTTACGTTTCGAAAAGCGGCAAAATGTTTCCAATCAACCGATTTGTAAACTTTGACAGGTTCTTCAACAGCATCCGCAAGACCGCTGAATCAGCCGAGTCCAAGGGCAAGTTTTCTTTGCTTTCTTCGCTGTTTATGGCTTCGATGTTGTCGATGGACATGTTCTTAGTCACCAAAGAAGTCGGAATGCCCACTCTAATGTCTTCAATTATGCGAATGCACCTATCGCCTTCTTATCAATCACTGGGCAAAATCCGCCGCAGAATCTTTCTCTTAGGTTGCATGGCATTCATGGACTCCTACAACTTTGACGTCAACCGAGTCCGACGATGCGTCGTCCATTACATAACGCCTGACCTCAAAATCATACCGTTCTGCGCCTACAACAATGTCCATAGAGTAGCCATTGAGAAAGCATACGCTGAAAGACACAAAAAAGCCTAAAACTTTTTAATTTTTTTTTCAAGATGTTGTTGCTTAGTATAATGCCAACAAAATGTTAAATTACTAACTTTTGCAGGTTAAAAGATTAAAAGTTAACTTATCACTTGGATTTTTAAAACGCAATAGTCTTGAGTAAATTCCAGCGAGCCGTCCTCTTTGTGTTGCCAAAGTTCAAAAACAACTGAGTAGGTTCCAGGGGTGTTTTGGGTTATGGTTGCTGTTTTTTCTACTGGTTTTCCATCGTTTTTCACGTTGTTTAATTCTATCGTCTGGACAGGTTGGGTGTCAACTGGAAAATTGGAGAGACTTTGGGTCATTTTTACTTGTATTTGATAGTTGGCGTTTGTAGCCAGGTGATTTTCTACGTCAACAAACACATTAAGAGTGCTGTTTTGGTTGGCGACTAAAACGTCTTGATAATCGACAGCTTTTTTGTTAGCATCCAGCAAGAAGATGGTGTTGTAGGGTTCAGCTTGTGGCCTAAGTACTAAATAGTACCCTATAATTGTGGCAGAAACGATGATTAATGCAAGAAAAATGGCGACCAAATAGCCGTTTTCTTCATTTAGCCCGATTTTGTTTCCAATTCTCTTGGCACTTTCTAAACGTATCCGCATCCAAGAATCCTCTAAATATAGTGCTAAATATCTCGATTCCAGACTTAAATCTTCTCAATTTCGGCCGTCCATACTTTCGGGCCTTGTAAGTCGTGGGAACTTCAATCATACTGAAACCTTCCTTAGCGAATTGAATAAGCATCTCAGTGGCATAAGCCATATCGTATGCTTTGAGTTCTACATTATTGATAGCTTCGTGGGATATTGCCCTAAAGCCCGATTGAGTATCGCTCAGGAATTGGCTGAAAAAGAAATCGTAGAATGTTGTGATTACTTTGTTGCCGATGAAATTCATCAACCCCATAGCTTTGTTCGGATCGTACATGCGAGTAGCTAAAACCATGTCTGCGTCTTTCTCAATCATCTTTGCTATCATGCGGTTGATGTGGCGCACTTCGTAGGTACCGTCGCCGTCAACCATGACGATGATGTTTCCTTTAGCGTTCTTCATGCCTGTCATTAGCGCTAAGCCATATCCTCGTCTGGGTTCAATGATGAGCCTGCAGTACCCTAAGTCCCTAACGATTTCTTTAGTTCCGTCCGTTGAGTTTCCATCAACAACTATGATTTCTTTAGGATATGAGAGGTCATTGTGAATGGTGGACACTGCTTCCAAAATGTTTCCTGCTTCGTTGAGTGTTGGAATTACCACTGAAACCATTTCAACTTTTGACGTCATCGACACTCTTCCATTTCAAAGGGCTAATATGTTTCCGTTACTTGATTAAATAAGCTCTTCGTATATTTCCGCAAGCCTTTCAACGTTTGCATCCCAACTAAACTTCTTTTCCATCATGGCTCGCAATTCTATTTTGCGGGAAGAAAAATCAATTGCAGCGAAATCCAAAATTGCTTTGGCAAGCGCTTCAGGTTGATTGGGTGGAACCAGTTTTCCGTAATCATCCGTTAACACTTCCCCGATTCCTCCAACATCTGTAGCTATGACTGGAAGTGCACAAGCCATGGCTTCGAGTGCAACCAAAGGTAACCCTTCCCCAGACTTAGAGGGCAACACAAACAAATCTGCAACATTGTAATAAAACGGCAAATCTTCATCACTAACAAACCCTGCAAGTTTGAAATTTCCCTCAATCCCAAACTGATTTATTCTCATTTTGACGCTGTCAGAATCAGGACCTTTCCCAACAGCCAAAAAAACTATCCGCGAGTTCTTTTTGACTGCGATATTGGCGCTGTCTATTAGTGTATCAACCCCGTTCTTGAAAACAAGACGTCTCACGGTCAAAACGACGATGGCGTCAAGAGGAATCCCGAGTTTTCTCCTCATTTCCTCTCGTTTTCCTTCCAATGGCCTAAACTTTGTTAAATCAACACCATTATGGAGAACTACAACCTTCTTTGGGTTGGCACCTAAGCGTAAAACATAATCTTTAGTGGCGTTGCTTACGGCAATGATTTTGTCGGCGTTTTTCAGGTTTTGTTTTCCAACGGTGAGGTCATTTAGATTTTCGATATTATCAAACATATTGTTGTATTCGATGAACGTGTTGTGTTGAGTGAGAACAAATGGCTTGGAGTATCTTTTAGCGAGTTTACCTGCAACAAGAGACGTTAAGTACGGGTGACCGTGTGCGTGAACTATTTTGCTTGAATTAACTGCCCTTATAAAAGTTGGGAGACTAGTCACAGTAGGAATCGAATACGGAATCCCGAGGCGAAAACCCGTATTGAGAGATTCATAACATTCAACAGAAACCCCATCAACAACATAATTCTTGGGTGTGCCAATCCTATTCGTGACAACCATGGGGTCAAAATTTTTTGTGCGAAGCCGCTTGCTTTGCTCATTTACTACTTTTTCAATTCCACCAACATGAGGCAGGAAAGTGTGAGTAACAATGCAAAGCCTTGTTTGAACCATGCTAGCCCAACAGGAATAACTCCTCGATTAAATAGTATTATAATCTTATGGTAAAAGAAGAAAAATGAATTTGCTTGGTGACGGCACCGTAGAATTTAATGAGAAAAACTGATTTTATAATTTTTCTGCATTTCTCAGTGCACGCGTATAAACGTTCGATGATGCTCCTGCAACTAAAGCGCCTATCGCATCATTGGTAATGGAGCCAAGTTTCTTTAGAATTCCTGGTTTAGCTTGGTCGAATCGAACATATTCAAAAACTCCCCTGGTTCCACCAATGTAGCTTGCAATCGCTATTCCCAAAATTTCGTCCGCGACTGGTCCGGGTCTGCCCCTGAACCTTTCTTGCGTTAATCCGGGAATAAGTCCCTTTTCCGCATATTCTTGCACATTGAAAGCAGCAACTTCAAGGATGGAAACGTTAACATCATTCAGGATATCGAAGAATTCTTCTTTGAGCATTTCTGTAGCTTTTTCGAGAGTTTCTACGCCTGGGTGGGGAACGTACATTTCGAGGGCGCTGTCGATTAGGCTTTGTAGAGTAATGCCCTTGCTTTCTAAGAAAGTTAATAGTGGTGGTGTTTGTTTGGTCATGATGTTTAACCTCACTTTTTAGTGGTGTAGACTGTTTTAAGTGTTACGTGGCTTTGGTTATCATAATACTTATATGAAAAGGTTGGATAAACCAACCAACAGTTAAGGTGATAATTTGCTGAACATAACTAAAACTGCTTTGAATCCAGTCAATATTTTGCAAATTGATGGCTTATCTAAATGTTTGGCAAGTAAAATCTTGTTTTTTTGGCTAAATGTTTCAGACGTTAAAAATCAAGGTTTTCATGTTCACCTAAAATCTCAACTCAATAATTTAGTGGTTGAGGCTGAAAGTTAAGGAGAAGAATCTGAAATGAAAGTTGTTGCTTCATGGAGTGGTGGCAAAGATAGTTGCTACGCATACTACTTGGCAACCCAGCAAGGTCACCAAGTCATAAACTTCTTCACAATGATGATGAGTGAATCCAAATCAAACTTCCATATGATCCCCGCTGGCATCTTGGATGCCCAGGCAGAAGCTATTGGAATTCCGTTGATTAAAAAGACTACTTCACCGCAGACGTATGAGAAGGACTTCAAAGCTGTTCTTCTAGATTGTAAGATGCGGGGAGCTGAAGGCTTAGTCACAGGGGACATATACGAAGTCGCTGGTCATGAGGAAGGTTGGCTTGGTCGGGTCTGCAAAGAAGTTGGCCTAACACCTGTTAAGCCTCTATGGATGGGTGACACAAAACAAATCTACCTTGATTATCTCAAAACAGGTTTTCAAGCAACCGTGGTCCGCACCAAACTGAATTTGCTTGATGTAGATTGGCTTGGACGAATCTTGGACCGGAAATTCTACGACGACTTATTAAAACTCGGTAATGTGGATCCATGTGGCGAAGGTGGCGAATACCATACAGTCATAACAGATGGACCCACATTCAAGAAAAAGATTGAAATCCAAGAAACACAAAAACATAAGCTTGAAGGCGGCTTTGGATACTTAGAAATCAAGAAATTCAAAGTTGTGCCAAACTAGAGGAACCCTCAATGGATGTACTTATTGCGAATAACGAGTTGAAAGCAAAAGCCTTCTTAGAAGAAATAGAAGGCAAAAAACCACTATTCATTTGCACAATTGCCACCACAGAAACCGGCAAAATTCCCGGGTTATCCGCAGCGGGACAAAATCCAGATTTCACCGATTTTACTCCACCCGCCGATGCAGAACTACTGTTATTAGGTAAATGTAAATCGATCTCGGGCGTTCCGATAACTCCTGATGGAATTCCGACACCTGGGTTGATTACAATGTCGGCAATTCGGCTGGCTGACATTCCAGTTTTGGTTGTCAATGGCGGAGTGAAGGTTAAACCCCAAATTCCTTACGTGGATTTAGGCGGGTCTTCCGGCAGAGACATTCGCACTGGCGATTCAGTTGACAACGTGGAGGAAGTTGTTGAACGTGCCAAGATTCTTGGAGAGCAATTGGCAAAAGTGTCGGATTACCTAGTAATAGGCGAGAGTATACCAGGTGGAACAACAACAGCCCTCGGTGTCCTCTCAGCATTAGGTGTCAACGCTCAGGGAAAAGTAAGCAGCACCCTTCCCGAGAACCCTCATAGCTTGAAGGCAGAGGTAGTTGCCGCTGGTTTGAAGGCAGCTAAAGAAAAATTTGGAAGCCTCGCAAAGAACCCCTTAAAGGCGGTTTCCTGCGTCGGCGATCCGATGATGGCTGCCCTGGCAGGCTTAGTCATTGGTGGAGCAAGACAGGCACCAGTTTTGATGGCAGGCGGAACTCAAATGACCGCGATTTTGGCAATAATTAACGCCTTAGATCCTAAGGCACTCTGCAATGTAGCAGTCGGAACGACAAGGTGGGTGGCAAAAGACAAGAACTCCGATATTTGCGGCATAATTAAGCAGTTCTGTGAGGTACCTGTTTTGGCGGCGGATTTAGATTTTGGTCCCTCCAAGTATCCTGGCTTGCGAATCTACGAGACTGGGCTTGTCAAAGAAGGTGTCGGTGCAGGCGGTGCATCAATCGCAGCGATGGCTAAGCTCGGTGGTGCAGTCACAAAGGAGATACTTCTTAAGGAAATAGAGCGTAACTATGCTCTACTGATGGGCATAAAGTGACACTCGCTTGGTTGTTAAAGAACTCAAAAATCTCTTATCTTTCTTAACCGTTTTTCCAATCGCCATGGACAAGGATTTGTTAATCGACTGTGCCCGGAATATGTGGGCTTTCCCTTTCATCGGCGCGTTCATAGGTTTGTTGGCGGGTTTGTTTGGTTGGGTAGGTTACCATTTTTTGCCTGGTATCGTTGTTGGCGCTTTGGTTTTAGCCTTGTTGCTATGGATGACTGGGCTGCATCATATGGATGGGTTGTTGGATTTGGGCGACGGCGTCATGGCACATGGTACACCTGAACATAAAATTGAGGTTATGCATGACCGGTTTACAGGTTCGGGGGCTATCGGTTTGGTTTTGATGACTTATTTAGTTACGGCTTTAGCCTTTGGTGAACTCGGAAGGAATATCTTTTTCGGGAATTTTGTAGTTCCGCTGGTTGTTCCTGCCCTAATTGTGGTCGAGTTGTGTGCGAAGTTGTCGATGGTTGTGGCTGCTTGGGCAGGCAAAGCCGTTCACCAAGGAATGAACTCTCCATTTCTTGAAGCCATGCACGGAGGTAAAGGTAACCTGCGCTTGATTGTGGCACTGGTGATTTCTTTTGCGATTGCTCTGCCGCTACTGAGTTGGGCAGGAGTCTTAACCGTTATTGCGGGAGTAATAACTGGTTTGGTCATGGTTGCAGTTGCGCATAAGCACTTTAACGGGGTCACAGGCGACGTTTTTGGTGCAACAAACGAGTTGACGAGGTTGGTTTGCGTGATAGTTTTGCTGGCGGTGGTCGTACGGTAGTTGCACTAGTTATGGCCGGCGGCAAAGGTACCCGTATGAAACTCACCGAAGAAAAACCACTCATTAAAGTGTGCGGTAAACCCGTCGTCGAATACGTGCTTGCAGCTTTAAAGGAAGCTAAGAAAATTGACTCCGTAATAGTTGCAACATCGAGTTGCACGCCCAAAACAACCAGGTTGATGAAAAAACTCGGGGTAACATTCCTTGAAACTCCAGGCAAAGACTATGTTTCCGACATGGGTTACGCAGTCCAAACCCTCAAGCTTGGAGTATTCTTAGCCATAGCCGCAGACCTGCCGCTTGTCACAAGTGAAATGATAGATGCCGTTGTTGAACGCTACGAGCGATGTGGGAAACCCGCATTAACAGTGGCGGTTCCAATGGAAACCAAAGCTAAGCTGGGTATGTGCATCGAATACTCCTTCAAAGCAGAAGACAAAGACGTTGTTCCTGTCGGAATTAATGTAATCGATGGACGCAAGCGGTATGGCGATGAATGGCTCGACCAAGATATTTACTTAATGAACAACGACGAATTGGCCGTGAACATTAACACGTTACAGGAACTCCAACTTGCAGAACGGTTATTATCTCAAAAAACATAGAAAAATATTCTCCCAATGTAAAAATCTCTAAAAATTCTAAAGTCCAAAAGAAAAATTACGGTTGAACTTTTTGTTGTTTGCTCTCAAGGACCTCCTTTAACGTAGCTTGCATTTTTCTGGCATCTATATCTAGAAATGGTGACTCGCAAATCATGGTTGGATGCAACCCAAAATCAACAACCACTTCAGCTAGCATCCGGAATTCGGGTCCATACCTTTCTTCGTCGAGGGTATGGTGACGTTTTTCTCCTTGGCTTGAGAACTCAATTTTTGAGAAGTGACAATGCATGCTCCTGAGGGTTTCAGTTCCTAATTTCGCTTCGACTTTTTCGGCAATTGCGCGGAAGTCTTCTACCTTTTTTAATGTGCCTTGATGTAATGCGTGTAGGTGTCCCCAATCGATGACGAGTTGGGTTCTCTCGACTTCTTGGCAAATCGTCAAGATTTCGTCTATTGTGCCGACTTGGAATTTTCTTCCCATCGTTTCAGGCCCCAACTTCACTTTTAGGCCGAGGCTCTTCATTTCTGCGCTGACTTCTTTTAGGGCGGTGAGAGCATTCCTAAATGCAAAACTTTTTTCCACTTTTCCATAAAACCCTGTGTGAAAAACCACGACGTATGCACCCATCCAATCAGCCGCGATTGCACATGCGATTAATCGTCGTTTGCTGGCTTCAACAGTTTCCTTCTTACCTGACAAGTTCACAAAATAGGAACCGTGCATACTGAGCTTAACATCGTTTTTTCTTGCTTCTTCGCCAAGTTTTATTGCGTCTTCTTGTTTCATCTGCGGTTTAGGGCCCCAGCGTGAAGCTTGATACTCAAAAGCGTCCAATCCTTCTTCACGAAGTAGTTTTGGGACGTCTGTTATGGTTGCACCAAGGAGCCTGAACATTGGTGGAACGCCTGCTGGTCCAAACCGAGTGTGCTCAGCCATTTCTAATCCCTTCACCCTTATTGTTACATGGGGCAATAACTTTTTCTATAGACGGAATCGTTGATGCAAAGGTTCAAAAAACTTCAAAAAATAAGTCTGGACCTAGATTAATCCGACACTTGCCAGCGAGATGTATTTTAAATCAATTGAGCTATGGTTGGAATCGACACATAAAAGTGGATATAAACGGCGATGGCAAGAATTCCGACAGTAATTGCCAACAAAGCATAGTCGCCTTTGTGCAGTTTGAGTAGATACAGGTTGGTTCGTTTCTTTGTTGCTCCCCATGCTCTAGATTCCATCGCTTCCGCGAGTTCAAGGCTTCTTCGAATAGCACTAACAATCAAAGGGATAAGAACAGGTACATAGTTTCTGATTCTTTTGAGCAAGCCGCCTTTCTCCAACTCTAGTCCTCGGGCTTTTTGCGCATCCATTATTGTCTGGGCTTCTTCCGCCAGAACGGGGACAAATCGTACTGCGGTTGTGAAAGCGAAAGCGAACTCGTATGGCACACGTGATTCTTCTAATGCCAATCCTAAGTGGTCTGGCGAAGTGGTTAGGAAGAAAACCGAGAATGATTCGACGAGTACCACAAACCTTAGGGTCATCGCAGCGGCGTTCTCCACATTAGGAGCCGTTAAGTGGTATCCTGAAGTGAAAAATGTTGTTCCAACGTTGACAACGAAAATAAATATTGCCAAAAACGCTGCTCCACGCAACGAACGCAGCCATTGCCGCTGAACATGGGCTAACAGGACAAAAGGGATCTGCATGAGGAACAAAATCAGGAGTGGAATAATCTGGAAGAAAAGAATGGCCACAACAAAGATGGCGATGACGTACACAAACTTTATTCGCGGATCCAGGTTGTGGATTGGAGAGAAGACCTTTCTGAACCTTAAGCCGTCAAAAACGCTCATTTCAGACTTTGCTCTCCTTGGCTTTTAGGATAATCGATTTGGCTTCGTAAATGTCAATAACATCTTTAGGAAAGCCCAGAGGTGCAAGCTTCGTGAAGACTTGTGCTATCTGCGGTAAAACAATTGACGATAACTTTAGCATTGCTGGGTCAGTTAGGATTTCTTTACCTTCCCCATCGGCAATAATTTTTCCTTCCTTCATCAGCACTACTCGAGGGTTGCATTCTGCCACAAACTCTACATCATGTGTTACTATAACCACGGTTTTCTTCTGCGTTTGCATTTGCAATATGAATTGGCGCAGAATCTCTTTCTGCTCATGGTCCTGCCCAATAGTGGGCTCGTCTAAAATCAATGTTTGTGGATCCCATGCCAAAACCGACGCCAATGCAACACGTTTCCGTTCACCGCCGCTTAGCAAAAATGGCGAAGTTTTGCGGTACTGTGTTAATGATAAGAGGTTCAAAGCCCACGTAACTCGCTGCTCGACGATTTCTGGTTTGAAACCAAAGTTTTTTAGAGCAAACGCGATTTCTTCTTCTACGGTTTCGCTGAAGAGTTGATGATCTGGGTTTTGGAATACGAAGCCGACATTTCGGGCTAAGGCGGCAACGCTTGACTTGGTAGTTTCAACGGCGTCCACGAGAACCTTGCCTTGCGAAGGTTTGAGGAGTCCGTTGAAATGTTTGACGAGGGTGGATTTTCCTGCGCCGTTCTGTCCCATTATGGCAACGAATTCGCCGTCTTTTATGGTAAGTGAGACGCCTTTTAGAGCTTCAACTTTGTTGGGATACGCGTAGCGTACTTGCTGAGCCTCAATCATCGGGGTGACAACGCCTCCAACAGTTGATCAGCCAATTCCTCTGAAGATAAAGGCGTTTTCTCACCCAAATTTAAGCCCTCTTTCTTGAGCATCTGATAGAGCAACGTGGCTTTTGGAATTCCAACCCCCATCAAACGCGTCTCTTCGCTGCTAAGGATTTGTCTTGGGTCACCCTCAAAACGGACCTTTCCCTGATCCATAACAATGAGGTGATTAGAGTACTTGGCGGTTAAATCCAAACGGTGCTCAACAAGAATAACGGTAATTCCCTGTTCCTTGTTTAACTTGTAAATTACTTCAAAAATCTTCTCCGCGCTCAACGGGTCAAGAAACGAAGTAGGCTCATCTAGTACAATGATTTCTGGTTCCATAGCCAAAACCGAAGCTATTGCCACACGCTGCTGTTGCCCTCCTGATATTTCGTGGGGCGATCGTTCGCGTAGATCGTAGATGCCTGTTTGGTTTAGTGCCCAATCGACTTTTTTGCGCATTTCTTCTCTTGAAACGCCAACGTTTTCTAAGCCAAATGCGACATCTTTTTCGATGGATAATGCAAAGAGCTGGTTTTCAGGGTTCTGGAACACTAAACCGACGTGCTTTGCCATATCATAAGTGTGATGTTTTAGGACATCGATTCCGGCGACTAAAATTTCGCCTTTCAATTCTCCTTGATAAAAATGCGGAACTAATCCATTGAAAGTTCGGCACAAAGTTGTCTTTCCACAACCGCTGGGGCCAGTGATTAAAACAAACTCACCCTTCTCTACCTTGATCGAAACGTCACTTATCGAGGGTTTTGATGCGCCAGGATAAGTGTAGGTGAGGTTTTTGGTTTCGATTATGGCCATGTTTTTGCGCCTGCTAACCTTAAGCGTTAGAGTTTGCTCATTTAAGCGTAGCTACGCGTTTTTGGCGATTTTTTCTTTTAGAAGAACAAGACATTGTTTTAGTGCTTCTTTTATTTCTCCTTGTCCGCTGACTCCTGACGCCATTGCGTGTCCTCCTCCTACTCCGTGAAGAAATTCTCCCAACGGGGCAGCAATGTCCACTCCTAAATGTACACCTGCTAACTCGTTGAATTGGCGTGTACAACGCAGGCTCAACTCAACTTTGCCATTCTTTTTACCTGCTACAGCCGACATGTGAGCTCCCAAGTCAACTAAGGCTTTAGCCGCAGGCGCTTGATAAGCACTAACATGCGAAAGAGCAATAATCCAACCTTCCACTTTTACAATCTTTGCTCTCTTACAAGCTTTTAACTTTGCAACACGTTCTGAAGGGTCAATTGGCAAGGCAAACTGTGCCAGTGTCTGCTGAGCATCAATCCCTTTTACAACTAGTTTAGCAAGAATCTCAAAAGTTGGCGAATTAGCCAACGCAAAATGCCGGGTATCAAACGCAATTCCAACAAACAATGCCTTTGCTTCGTTGAGGTTAGGTTCGACTTCTGCCTGAGTGAAAAGTCGGTAGACCAACTCACAATTTGCGGCTGCTTTCTCATCTAACATGCAGACTTTGCAGATTTGCTTGGTTTCAGCGCTCGGAGCATGGTGATCAATTATAATTTTTGGGGATGGCGATTTCTTAATTACATCGGCAACTTCGTCAAGTTGCTCAACAGTATTCATATCCAGAAGAACGATGGCTTCTGCGGATTCAATGTTGGGTTTAAGGTTCACGGTTATGGGCATGTGTTCAAACAGTTGTTTAGCTGGTTTGTTTACACCTTGTGGGCAACCAATCTCAATGATAGCGTTGGGCAAAAAACGTTTGAGCAAACCCTGTAGAGCGTAAGCTGAACAAATCGCATCAGCGTCGGCGCTACGGTGACACAGCAACAAAATAAATGACGCTTGCTGGTTCTCTAAAACTTGCATTAGTTCTTTGAAGCTCATTTTATATTTCTCAAAAAGTTTTCAGCAGTCTCGTGTGCTTGGTTCACTGCCTCTTTAACCAAAGCGTCGGCATCAACATCTTTTGTTTGGGCTGATAAAATCATGTTAATTTCGACTGTTACATTTACGGGTTTAGACCCGTCGGCTTCAACACTGATGTCTAATCGGTCAACGTCTTTGCTGGAGATTTTGGATAGAACATATTTTCTGGCCGCATCTTCAGCAGTAGAGCATAAAAGTTCGATTTGCTCTGTGGTTAGCTCTGGGAATCCGAGCTCAGCCACAAGCATTCACCTTAAGATAAGGGTTGACCAGAGACGGGACTTAGGTCTTCTTGCAGCTTTGTTTGTGCTTCTTTAACTTGGCTGCGTATGCGTTCTTCTTGCCTTGCCATAACAGTGCTTCTTGTATCCAAAAGCGATTTGCGCTCTGCGAGTTCCTCATTTACCTTGGCTTTCTCTGACTTAACCAGGAGCGAACCGATTGCCTTGTAGATAACGGCTTCATCGGCTGTCTTTTGTAACTCAGCAATTGTTTGGTCAACCTCAGTTTTTTCCATTTCAACTTGCTGTTTCTGAGCTAAGATTGACTGGAGGGTCTGTTGCAATTGCTGTAATCTGAGAAGCCTTTCTTGAACGTTAGGCGGTAATTTTGAAATATCGTCACTCAAATTTTATTCCTTCCGTACCAGCAATAAGATGAGCTCTTAATTAAGCATTTCCAACTCTCAAACATTGTTGGTGAAGAGGCGTTATGGGGTTGTTGAGTTCCAGTAGTAAACATGCTGGTAATTGCCAGAGGTTACAGGAAAGTTTGGATCATCATAAACGATGTCAAGATTGAGGCCGTAATAAGATACAAGCTTGCTTGTGACTAGTGCAGTTTGCTCTGTTCTGTTGTCTGACGTCCAGAATCCCCAAATGGTATCATTAGGATTACGCAACCCCCAACCAAAGTTCTTCGGCAGCACTAAAGCGGCATCTGGTTTGCTTAAATCCGCGAATTTCTTGGTTGTTATGTCGTTCCAGAATCGTTGCATTGCTTGAAACTGGTCATCGGTTAGTGTTCCATAGGCGCTTCCGTTGTAGGGGTAGTTGAAAATGGCGATGTATTTTGCTCCTGCCTGATAAGACATTAACATTTGATCGTAGATTTGGTCTCCGTTATCGAGGTAAGGTGGTGTGTCGTACTTCCAAGTAATCATAGCTCCCCACTCCTTATCTTGCAGGTGGGCTGCACCCTTAACTAGGTCAATCTGCTCAGACACGCTCACGTTCCAGCCAAGTTCAGCAAACATAACGTTGTATCCACCCATGTAATCCCACCAGTACAAGCCATAATCTGAAGTGAAAGCGGTAATATTTGCTGCAGTTAGATTTTCAATTCCCGGATCTCCCATGATTACTTCCTGCATGAAGAAGTCAGCCTCCAAATCGTAGTCGTCAGGTTTAGTTCCATTTTCTATATAGTCGAGCAATTTTAGCCGTATCTCTTCTAAGGATTTAGCAGCGGGGAAATCAACTTTGGTCAAGTTTTCTCCTACATACTCGTAGAATCGTCTCCATGAAGCATCAAGTTGGATTCCCCCTGGTTCATCGTTATAGTAAATGCCCAAGAATTTAGTTCCCCACATGTTAGTCCAACGTTGTTTTATGCCTTCGAGAGAAGGTTGATTCCAGAACCAACCCCAAGACGAAGAATCACTGGCATCCTTTATTCCCACATTAACTATAACACTCAAATCCCGTGAAACTGCATAATCGCAGATTTCCTCTACCTTGGACTGGTTTTCACTAATCGGGTTTCTGCCAACATCCAAAATGAAAAGGTTAGTGTAATTCTGAACCTTATCAATGAGTGCTTTGGCTTGGTCTGTTGTGTTACCACCAAAAGCAACACCCACATAAGCGTTAGGATCAATTTTAGCAATGACTTCGTTCTCTTTAGAATATGAGATGTAAACAGCCAGCATGGAAACGGCTAAAAGCGCTATCAAGAAGGCTGGAACCAAAGATTTCCAAACCCGATTGGAGCCACTCATGCTCAAGCCTTACTAAACAATATTACTTTATCCAACCCTTAATGTTTTGCCCAAAACGGTCCTTAACAAGATTAGTGTTTAAAGGAACTGAAAATAATCATTTGTTTTAATGTTGGACTTTGTGTAGTCTTTTTAAGCATCCAAAACACTAGGCACAATCAGGGGCGAATTGGAAGTGGAACGTGCCAAAGTCATAAAGGAAGAGGTTCAACAACAAGGTATCAATTTTCTAGCGGTCTATGTGGAAGCAAAAAATTCTGTCATGGTAATGCTCAGCGAAAAAGAGGATAAGCTAGGAACCTTGGCAATCGCTGTTCCCAAACCCAAAGACCTCCTGGGCTCAGTCACTTCATCGGTCCTTTTAGGAGACAAAAACGTTATTTCTGCGCGGATGTTTGCAGAGTACGTGGCTTCCAAGAAGGGCAAAATAGCCATGGTCTCTGTTTATCTGGAGACTGTTACTGAACTGCAGGCACAATCGTTCTTTATGCACTTGATTGATAAGTTGATTAAAAGCGAGAGTCAAAAAGAGTCCACTGCAATTTAACCTTGCAAGTGTGAAGCATCGATGATCCGTAAACTAACAAACATTGATTTGCAAGCCATCATGACAATAGTCAACGACGCAGCCTTAGCCTACAAGGGCAAAATTCCTGCCGATAGATGGAAAGAACCCTATATGTCCGCTCAAGAGCTCAAAGAAGAAATTCAAAGCGGAATCCAATTTTATGGCTACACAGAAAATGGAACTTTAGTCGGGGTTATGGGAATCCAACCCGTTAACGATGTCACTTTAATCAGGCATGCATACACTCTGACGAGTCATCAGCGCAAAGGGATCGGAGAGAAACTCTTAATCCACCTGCTCACCTTAGCCCGAAACGACAAGATTCTGGTGGGCACATGGGAAAACGCTCCTTGGGCAATTGAGTTTTATCAAAAACATGGGTTTGTAATGATTTCAAGGGAAGAAACAAATAAACTCCTCAAAAAATATTGGGACCTCCCTGAACGACAAATTGAAACATCCATTGTACTTGAATATAAAAGGTCACCCAGATGAAAACACTCTTCCTAAAAGTCGACCCTGAAAATCCTGACTTAACAAAAATCCAATCAGCAGCGGAGATTATTCGGAGAGGAGGGCTGGTTGCGTTTCCTACAGAAACGGTTTATGGTTTAGGCGCTGATGCGTTAAACTCTTCGGCAGTTTTAGCATTGTTTGAGGCTAAGAAACGTCCGTTGGATAATCCGCCAATAGTTCATGTCGCCGACCCTTGCGAAGTTTATCGGTTAGTTGAAGATGTGCCTGAAAAGGCTCGGGTGTTAATGGATACGTTTTGGCCCGGACCTTTAACGCTCATCTTTAGACACTCGCAAATTGTCCCGAACGTGACCGTCGCTGGATTAGATACAATAGCAATACGGATGCCTAACCACAAAGTTGCGTTGGAACTAATCAAAAAAAGCGGCCGACCTATCGCGGCGCCAAGCGCAAATCTTGCAGGAAAACCTAGTCCAACTACTGCTCAACATGTTTTTGAAGATCTGGATGGAAGAATTGATGCTATCCTTGATGGTGGAGCTACAAATATCGGTGTTGAATCAACTGTTGTAGACTTGAGCGTAGACCAGCCATTGCTACTCCGTCCCGGGGGTACACCTTTTGAAGCTTTGAAGAAAGTAGTGGGCGAAATCAAACTCCATGCTTTCGTAGAAGCTGAACAGGAGTTATCTCTAAAAGAAATTCGATCACCTGGAATGGCACACAAGCATTACGCACCCAGGGCTGAGGTAATCCTTGTCGAAGGAAATGTTTCAGCAGTGATAGCAAAAGTCAGGGAATTAATCGAATCTTTCGGGCTTAAAGGCAAAAAAGTAGGCATATTAGCCACCGACGAAACCCAAACATGTTACCAAGCGGACGTTGTCAAATCGCTTGGAAGCCGCTCTAACTTGGCCTCGGTTGCCCAAAATCTGTTTCGCTTACTTAGGGAAGTTGATGCAGAAAAAGTGGATATCATAATTGCCGAAGGCGTATCTTCGGAGGGGCTTGGGTTGGCGGTTATGAATAGGCTACGAAAAGCTTCAGGTTACCACATTATTAAAGCTGACAGAGCTAAAGGTTCTGAGTGAAAGTTGGCTCTTTTCCCTGTTTTGCTGTGTATAGTTAACCTATTTGTAGGCTAAGCTCTGGGAAAAATTTATATCTAAATGTTTGATTTGTTCCGTTTAGAATCTAATAACTCAAAAAGGGAATATTTGGTGAAAAACATGTCGTCTCAAGGTGGAGGAAACATTCCAATTCTTGTATTAAAAGAAGGCACCGGCCGATCAAGTGGCCGCGAAGCACAAAAAAACAACATCATGGCTGCAAAAATAGTGGCTGAAGCCGTAAAATCAACGCTCGGTCCATGTGGCATGGATAAAATGCTCGTTAGCAGCATGGGCGACGTTGCAATAACCAACGACGGCGCAACCATAATGAAAGAACTCGACGTTCAACATCCAGCAGCAAAAATGCTCGTTGAAGTAGCAAAAGCCCAGGACAACGAAGTCGGCGACGGAACAACCACCGCAGTTATCCTAGCAGGAGAATTGCTCGCAAAAGCTGAAGGCTTACTTGACAAAAACGTGCACCCAACAGTCATAATCGAGGGTTACAAAAAAGCAAGCGAGAAAGCTCAAGAAATTTTAGAAAAAATAGCAATCCCCATCTCATTCGAGGATGAAAAAACTCTACGAGATGTAGCAATCACATCAATATCCAGCAAGAGCATCAATGTTGCCGAAGACCATTTTGCAAAAATAATCGTTGAAGCCGTAAAACAGGTCTCTGAAAAAGTTGACAAGAAATATGTTTCAGACATTGACCTGATTAAGATCGTTAAGAAGCACGGACAGGGTCTCGATGAAACAGAACTCGTAAAAGGCATGGTTCTAGACAAGGAAGTAGCAAGCTCAGGTATGCCCAAACTCATTGATGGAGCAAAAATCGCTCTCTTAAACGCTAAACTAGAAATTGAAAAAACAGAGTTTGACGCAAAAATTAACATCGAAAGCCCCGATCAAATGAAGATGTTCCTCGACGAAGAAGAACGCATGCTAAAAGACATGGTTACCGCAATTACCAAGTCGGGCGCAAACGTTATCTTCTGCGAGAAAGGCATCGACGACATGGTTCTACACTTCTTAAGTAAAGCAGGTGTTTTAGCAGTTAAGAGCGTAAGCAGCAGCGACATGGAAAAACTCTCACGGGCTACAGGCGGAAGCATAGGTGCAAGCGTAAAAGATTTGACACCTGACTCTCTTGGAAAAGCAAAACGTGTTGAAGAAGTCAAAATCGGTGATGACAAACTAATCTACATCCGCGACTGCAAGAACCCCAAAGCAGTAACCATAGTTATCCGAGGCGCATCCAACCACGTAATCGATGAAGCAGAACGATCACTTCACGATGGCCTATGCGTAGTACGCAATGCAATCGAAGATGGTAAAATCGTTGCAGGCGGCGGCGCACCAGAAGCAGAACTTTCAAAGAACTTACGCGCCTTCGCAGTAAAGGTAGGCGGACGCGAGCAACTCGCAGTTGAAGCCTTCGCAGATGCAGTCGAAGAAATTCCACTAACACTCGCAGAAAACGCAGGCTTAGACCCCATAGACATCATGGTAGCACTAAGAGCCCAGCATGAAAAACCAAACAGTCAAACCTTCGGCATCGACGTAACCACAGGCAAAATCGTTGACATGTGCAAACTAATGATCATTGAACCACTCCGCGTCAAACAACAAGTAATAAAATCCGCAACCGAAGCCACAAACATGATTCTGAAAATTGACGACTTGATCAGCATCAAAGGCGGCAGCAAGATGCCCCCAATGCCTCCAGGCGGAATGGGAGGAATGGGCGGTATGGGTGGCATGGGTGGTATGGGCGGAATGCCCTACTAAACCAAAATTTCTTTTCTTTTATTGTTTAAGAATTTTAAAAAAATGTTTTTGATTTAATTATTTGTTTCGAGAAAACCTGACAAATTTCTTGTCTGACGGAATGTTATTGCTCACCGAAAAGCCTCTTATCGGCTGTTCCTGCCTTTTTGGTTTTATGAAGATTTTGCCTTCCGGTGTTTTGCCGATTAAGCCGCTTCTCTCCATAACATCGAGAACGGCGACAAAATTTACTTTTTCTTCTTCAAGGTAAATCGCCGATTGTTCATCGAATGCTTTTCTTTCTTTCAAAGCACTTTCTATTTTAGATCGTGAATTTGCTATTATGCTTGTAGTTTCCATCATATTATTTACCCCAGTTTGCTGCTAAATTCTGTAGTAGCCTTTTTTCTTCAACGAATGATTGACTAATAAATCTTACTACACAATATGCAAGTACGTGATGCCTTTAACCAACAAATAACCAAAAACAGTTATCCCAAAAATAATTAAATGCCCTGCAACAATGAATTGAGAGAAGACAATGAAACACGTAAAGATCTCCACATTCGACCTTCCCGACGCATGGTTCAAAGCACTAAGTCACATATGGAAGGAAGGAGACATTTTCCCAGTAGGCTTCGGTTCAGAAGAAACAGAAACCAAAAAGCTTAACCTCACCATCGAAATTGCTCAGCCAGAAAACAGACCTCTCGTAAGCGAAAAAGCGCCCTGCGACTTCAAGTACGTTCAAGGGTATGCGTTAGAGTATTTGTGGTGTGGACAAAAACAAGACGCTGAAACTTACACTTATGGCAGTAGGCTCAACAACCCTGTCAACCAGATTGAGGAAGCCGTTAAAAGGTATGTAGAAGAACAAAGAGACAGGCAAGTCACAATGGTAATCAGGCTGCCATCGGATATAAAAAAGTACGATGAAAACAAAAACAAAAGCGAACCGCCCTGTTTAAGTCTCATCGACACCGAGATTTTAGACGGAAAAATGCATCTTACGTGTTATTTCCGCAGTTGGGACGCTTACGCTGGATTGCCCGCGAACATTGCTGGGCTACAACTTTTCAATGAAGCGTTTGTGAATGAAATAAACGAGCGCGGCAACTTGTCGCTTAAAACTGGCAAGCTAATTTTCCACTCAAAAAACTGCCACATCTACCAACGCCAATACAACTTGGTTAAGGAGCTTTTGGAGCCCAAAGACAGTGGCAAAGGCACCCGATTAGCCAAGACTCTACAGCAAGGAAAAGAAGAAAGTTAAGCTTCTTTTGTTGTTTGGTAGCCAAGGTTTGCCCAAGCAGTCATTCCGCCAAGTACGTTAATGATGTTTCGGAAACCTTTTCTTTCAAGGATGCTTGAAGCTATGCTGGAACGGTTGCCAACTGAACACGTAACTGCAATCGGTTTATTGTTTGGTAATGAATCGGCCTTTTGGGGTAGTTCAGCAAAGAATAACTTCGTTGCTCCTTTAACGTATCCGTCTTCTATCCATTCAGGTGGATCCCGTACATCCAAAAGCAAAACTTCCTCTTTACCCAACTTTTCCCTGAGCTGAAGCGCTGACATAGTACCGAAGTTGCGGATTGGTTTTCCTGCTTCTTGCCATTCATTCATACCTCCGCAGAGATAACCACACATGTTATCAAAACCCAACCTGCGAAACCTAGGTACTACCGTGTCGATGTCTTGGGGGCGTTCATGTACGAACACGATGTATTGGTTGGTGTCGAGTATCCAGCCGGGGTAAACGCTTGTTCCGCCAAGCCATAGACTCTGTGAATCCGGAATATGTGAGCCCGCAAAAGCATAGGGTAAACGTGTGTCGATGACTATCATGTTTTGCTCAGCTATTTCTTCCTCAAACTCCAGTAGAGTTAGAGGTTTAGGATAGGTCAAATTGCTTAAAAGCGGAGGACCGTTCAGGTTGTATTCTTCCATTTTCTTGAAGTAACGAGGTACGACGAGTTCTTCGCCGATTATTTTTTGGATGAATTCTTCCTTACTCAGTTTGAGGTAGGGATTGGTTTTTTTCTCGAAGCCAATTGTGGTTGGTTCTTGCCCGCTTATGCCGTGTCCGCAAACGCTGCCTGCACCATGGGCAGGATAAACGAGTACGTGGTCGCCGAGTGGAAGCAACTTTTCGTGTAGGCTGGTGTAGAGTTTGTCTGCTTGAGTTGGCTGCATAGCTTTGCCGTAGAGGTCGGTTCTACCCACAGAGCCAGCAAAAAGAGTGTCGCCAGTGAAAACCATGAATGTCTCTGAGTTTTCGTAGGTATTAATGACATAACTCAGCGACTCGTTTGTATGCCCAGGCGTAGTCAAAGCCTTGATTTTGGCATTACCTACGTTTAGAATGTCACCGTTCAACTAAGCTGTGATCTCCATACTTAAACGAAAGTGCTTTGCTATGAGCGATTTCTGCTTCAGTCATGTTTTGCAGTTCAAGCGAACCAACAACGTAATCTTCGTTTCGATGCGTCTCCAAAATATACTTAATTTCAGCGCATTCCGCCTTTGCGAGTTGAGTGTAGATCTCACAATCCCGTCGTGGATCAATTACGATGGCTTCGTGCTCATTGGATAGATAGTAGCTATTGTGGGCTAAGCCTTCAGATTTAACGATTTGTACCTTCATTTTCATTCCTCATAAGAAATTTTAAGAAAAAAATTAAAAGCAAAGCAACCTCGCCTCTAATTACAAATAACTAAAGACGATTTATTCCTTTCCAAAATCAACTTCATCCATGATTAACCCTTAATAGCGCAAACGCCTAACAAATAACTGAGGAATCACCTTGGGTCATAATATGGCATCCTGGAAGCTTCTTGAAGACATGCTAATAGCGTTAAAGAAAACAGGCGTAACAATTCCAGTTAATGTAATGGAGGATTTGAGGGCGGCTAAGTCGATGATTAAGCTGTCTTGTATGGAAGGCACTCGGGGCGGAGATGCAATTCAGAAGGCAGAAGAGTATACTTCAAATGTCGAGGCTTATTTGGTGACTGAAGCCCAAAAGGTGATGGGTTCGGAAGTCGTGGACGGATGGCTTCGGCGCCTAGAAGAAGCCAATGCTGAAATTTGTGAAGAAAAAACAGTGGAAAACAAATTTGTTACTGGGGTGCCAAGAGATCAAAAATGGGTCCGGGTTGAACCAATCGAGAATCTGCCAACTGAAAAAATTCAGCAATTTGCCCGAGAACAAAGTCTACAAGTTAAACCTCAAAAAGATGGACGTTTAGTAGTTTACGGTCAACCAGAAAATGTTAAAGAATTCCTCAAAAAAATGACCGTGGAGACAACCAAAGAATCAAAATGATTCTCAAAATCATACCCTAAATAAGAGTCAAAAATTTTCTACTTCGATATGTTTTTTACGTTAAATCGCTAGTGCTTTGTGTGGGAACCGTTTTGGTAAAACTCAAGGGATTCCAAAAATTAACTTTAACTGACCAAGCTTTGCAAACCTGGTTAAATGCACTACAGATTAGCAAGCCCAAAGTGGTAGCGGTGTCTTTGAAGGACGCGCTTCACCGCGTTTTAGCAGAAGACCTGTTTGCGCTAGAAGACTTGCCCCGTTTTGACAAATCCGCAATGGATGGTTACGCTGTGAATTCAGCTGATTTGGTAGGTGCATCCCAATCCAAGCCTGTAGTTCTCCAATTAACCCAAGCGGACCAGATAGTTGGTAAGCAAGCTAAGCAAATTTGGACTGGTAACCCCATCCCCAAAGGCGCAGACGCTGTTGTGATGATTGAAAACACCGAGAAGCAAGGAGAAAAGGTTGAGGTTTGGAGTCAGCTTGCACCTTGGACGAATGTTTCAAAGGTTGGCGAGGACATCAAAAAAGGCAACCTTGTCGTTAAAGCTGGAAATCGTTTAAACCCATACCACTTGGGGTTAGCGGCTGCTTTAGGTTATACCAAAATAGAGGTCGCCGAGAAGCCCAAAATTGCTATCGTTGCCACTGGAAACGAAATAGCAGAGGTAGGAACAGAACGTGCGAGTAATCAAATTTTCGATTCGAACAAAACCATGATCTCTGCCATGTGTGTTGAACTCGGCGCAGAAACAAGCGACCTAGGAATTGCAAAAGACAATACTGATGAAATCGCAGAAAAAATCCAAATCGCCCTCAAAACACACGACATTATCATAACTACTGGCGGAACGAGTGTTGGAGGATTAGATTTGGTGCCAGATGCAGTTAACAAGCTCGGAAAACCGGGCGTAATCGTTCATGGGGTAGCATTGCGACCAGCTATGCCGACGGCTGTGGCCATGTTGATGGGTAAGCCTGTTTTGATTTTGTCAGGTAATCCCGTTGCATCGGTAATTGGCTTTGAGGTATTCGGTAGACCCCTAATTTGTAGAATGCTGGGAATGAGCAAACCGGAGCCCAGACCTATCGCTAAAGCGGTTTTAGCGAGAAGAATTACAAGCGCACTGGGAAGAAAGACCTATGTGCGAGTTCGTGTGGTTTTGAAAAACGGCGAATTAATCGCTGAACCCGTAAGCGCTAAAGGGTCAGGCTCAATATCGACTATGACTCAAAGCAACGGATACGTCATTGTTGCTGAAAACCGTGAAGGTGTAAGTGAGGGTGAAACCGTGATCGTCGAAATGTTCGGCTTGTGGAGACTGAGAATAATGTTTAGAAAACTGTTGACGTTTGAAGAAGCGAAAAAGAAAATTAATGACCAGTTTACGCCTGTGTTTTTGGGTGAAGAAGAAGCTGTTTTGCTGGAAGCTTATAATCGCGTGCTCAATGAAGATGTTGTTTCAGGGTTGGATATTCCGCCGTTTAACCGTTCAACTGTCGATGGGTATGCGGTGAAAGCTGAGGATACCTTTGGAGCCGACGAAAACGCACCTGTAACCTTGAAGGTTTCTGGCACCGTGAGTGTCGGTGAACAACCGAATGTTAAAGTCGCAAAGGGCGAAGCCGTTGAAATCGTTACGGGTGCCCCGATTCCCGAGGGCGCAGATGCAGTCGTCATGTTTGAAGACACCGAGAGGGAAGATTCAGACCTGCATATTTTTAGCGCAGTTACCCTAAACGAAAACGTCATGAAGAAAGGGTCAGATCTTAAGAATGGTACCGTCGTGCTCAAGAAAGGGAAGGTTTTGGGTTCTTCAGAGATTGGCGTTTTAGCGGCTTTGGGATTGACCCAAGTCAAAGTTCTCAAAATTCCTATGGTTGCAGTTTTGTCAACAGGCGGCGAAGTCACTGAGCCTGGAAAGCCTTTGCCGCCCGGAAAAATCTATGACATCAACGCTTACAGCATAAGCACTGCGGTCATTGAAAGTGGTGGGAAACCAGTTTACTTTGGTGTAGTTCCTGACGACAAGGAAGCATTAGCGAAAGCTTTGCAAACGGCCGTGGCTTCGGCGGATATGGTGATTACTTCTGGCGGCGTATCAGTTGGTCCACGCGATTATACTCCTCAAATCGTGGATTCTTTGGGTAAGCCCGGAATTGTTGTTTATGGAATAGCGGTGAAGCCTGGCAAACCCACGACCGTTGGGTTCGTCGGCAACAAGCCAGTTTTTTCGTTACCTGGTCACCCAACTTCTGCGCTGCTGATTTTCTATTTGCTTGCGAGACCCTTAATTTTGCGTTTGGCTGGTCGACCTGAAAGTGGCATGAAGATGGTTAGAGCTTTTACGGGGTCGCGAATGTTTAGCGCTAAGGGTAGGCGAACCTTCGTTATGGTACGTTTAGAGTTTGATGAGAATTGTCGCTTAATCGCCCAGCCTGTAGAGACGGGAGCTTCGGGTGCGATTACAACTTTAGCGAATGCTGATGGTTTCGTTGAGATTGCTGAAAATGAACAGTTTGTAGATGCGGACCAAGAGGTTGCAGTATTTCTTTTCCGCGGTTCAGCAGCTAAAGTTTAGCTTATTTTTTAATGAGTAGGTATGCTGTAAAGACCAAGGTTAAAATAGCGTACGCAAGAGTGCTTAAGCCGACCAATAAGTTGCTAAAGCCAGCTGAGAAAAGAATGTCGAGGGAAAAGGCTGAGATTATTATGAATATTCCTGCAACCAACCAAGGTGCCCACCCTCTTTTTGCAAAAAGGCTGTAAGCAGTTATCAAGCTTAGGATTCCCAGAAAACCAAGATGTGGCGGATAACTTGTCAAAGGCAGAACCGCCAGTAGAATTATTCCCGTGAGTGCGTAAAAGGCTAGGGATGCTAGTTCGAAGGTCTTGAAAGTTTTTAGTTTGGTTGATAGGGACACAATTGTTCGCCTTTACCTTATGCAGTATGGGTTTAATTAATAAATTTAATGTATTTGGCTAAAGAGAAAGAGTTTTAGAGCTGCTCCGTGATACCCAATGGTGGATTGAAATTACTCAATGAGTAACCTTGAACTCTACACTTCCCAAACAAATGTTTTTGCGGGTATGCAGAAATCTTTCGAAAAAGCAAACTACGTCATTTTCGGCGTCCCCTTTGATGCGACGAGCACTTATCGTTCAGGAGCAAGGTTTGGACCAAATGCCATACGCCAAGCATCATTAAATATTGAAACTTACAGTTTCCGAAGCGGAATGGACCTTGAGGATTTGGCGCTCTATGATTCTGGCGATTTGAACGTTTCATTGGATGCAAAGGAAACCCTTGAGTTAACGAAGCTTGTGGTTGAAGATATTTTAGCAGTTGGCAAGATGCCTGTGGTATTGGCTGGGGAACATACAGCTACTCTGGGAATTGCAAAGGGTTTAGGCGAAAGAGCTGCAAAGACGGCGATTGTCAGCTTCGATGCGCACCTAGATCTGCGAACTGAGTTTATGGGTTTAACCCTTTCACACACCACATTCATGCAGTTGATTAGTAAGCAAGTTAAACCCGCAAAAATCATTGAAGTTGGCACTCGTTCAGTATCCAAAGAAGAACTCACTTTTGCCAAAAAAGCCAAAGTGGACTTTTTTACCTCCCAGCAAATAATAAAACAAAGCAGTGAACAAATCGTTGAAGAGTTAAAGAAGAAACTAGAGCCCTATGAGAACGTTTACTTAACTGTAGACATGGATGTTTTGGACCCAGCATACGTCCCAGCAGTACAAAACCCCGAACCTGAAGGAATTAGCCCAACTGCACTCCTCGACATAGTGTGTGCCCTGTGCGATAAACGTGTTATCGGCTTTGACTTGCTTGAAATCTCACCAACGTA
The DNA here is from genome assembly GCA_963835475.1 of Candidatus Bathyarchaeota archaeon. Lineage (GTDB taxonomy): Archaea > Thermoproteota > Bathyarchaeia > Bathyarchaeales > Bathycorpusculaceae > Bathycorpusculum. The sequence goes on along the minus strand of CAWIFU010000013.1, from coordinate 99,805 downwards.
TGATCAAGGAATTTCAGCAACTGTAGCAGCAAAAATAACGTTTGAAATGCTTTGTCAACTGGAAAAATCGAGAATAAATTAAAATCGTTTTTAACGAGTTAATGGCTTAAAAACAACGTTCGATTATTTCTTTGTGTTTCTGAAAATGAGCTCTAATATGTTCAAAAAAAGATGCAAACTTCAACTTTTGGTTGCTGGTTCAAGCTCGGATTCTTATATTTTACTAGCATTATTAGCTTGAGGCTTAAGTGTTGGCCAAAACATCTGAGACGGTGGTTTTTACGATTGGGCACTCCACTCGAACGCTTGAAGAGTTCGTAGACTTGCTCGAAGTTTATGGCATAACTTTAGTGGTAGATGTACGCACTGTTCCCCGTAGCAGACATAACCCACAATTTAACAAGGAAACCCTGCCGATAAGCCTCAAACACTTCGGCATAAGGTACATTCACATGCCAGAAATCGGTGGTTTACGCCACCCAAAACATGAATCCGTTAACTTGGCGTGGAAAAATAGTGGTTTTCGAGGTTACGCTGACTATATGCAAACTCAAGAATTCACCGATAGTCTTCTAAAAATTATAGGGTTGGCAAGGGAGAATCGTTTGGCATTGATGTGTGCGGAAGCGTTGCCTTGGAGGTGCCACCGCAACCTCATATCCGACGCCCTCACAGTACGACACATAAAAGTCGAACATATCATCGGTAAAGATAGTCTAATCAAGCATGAATTGAATGAGTTGGCGCACGTGGATGGAACAAGAATTACTTACCCCTTATTCACTAAAGAAACGCCACAGAGAACGTTGGGCGATTTTGGTTCATCATAATTTTTGCAGTTTTACTAAAAATGCCGTAAAAGGGGCGATGACTAAAAAGTTAGTTTACTTGGAAAATATCTGTTGGGTTTTTATGTTCCTGTTCTGGCTAATGTGTTAGAGTTCTCAACTCTTTATCAGTTTAGCTATGAAGAAGCCGTTGCATTGATGAATATGAGGATACAGTCGTTGGCATTTATTTAAGCCGTTAAGTCCAGGCATACCAATTTTGGGTTCAATATCTGCCAATGTGAATTCAGGGTGTTCTTTTAAGAACCTCTCGATTATTCCTTCGTTCTCTTCCATCGTTATGCTGCAGGTCGAGTAAGCTAAGATGCCGCCTTTGACGACTTTTTCTCCACTACTGTTAATCATTTGCCACTGAAGTTCCGACATGTTCTGAATCGACTTTGGGCTCAAACGCCACTTTGCTGAGGGCTGCTTGGCAAAAACACCTGTGCTTGTACAAGGAGGATCCAAAACCACAACATCTGCTTCACCCAGCATAGGGACTGAAAAGCGGGCATCAGCAATTAATGGTTCAGCTATTTTGGTTCCCATACGGGCGGTTTCTTTTTTCCATGTTTTCATTCTTTTTGATGAGAAATCCACGGAATAGATAGTGCCTTGATTCTGCATAAGCTGTGCGAGGAAGGTTGTTTTAGCTCCTGGTGCAGCACAAACATCAAACACATTATTGCCTGGTTTGGGGTTTGCAGTTTGGGTAGCAAAGCAGCTAGCTTTGTCTTGAACGTAGAATAAGCCTTCTGCATAGCTTGGCAGTGCGTTTAATGGCTTTTTGAAAGCGAGGACTTTGTAAGTGAAATTTAATGATTCAGTTTTTTCGAGTTCGACGCCTTCTTTGGCGAGTTTTTGTACTGTTTCTTCCTCGGGTGCAATTAATGTGTTGACTCGGATGTAGCTGGGTGGCAACTTCATGCTGCCATTCAATAATGCGATTGCCTCGTCGCGTCCAAAGAGCTTAAAACAGTACTCAACAAACCATGTGGGATGGTATGTTTGCAAGCTGACTTTTTCCACATCGCTTGTGGCTTCGATTATGGGCTCTAATTTTTTGGTGAGTAAAAAGCCCAAAATCGGTTCGATTTCACGCATAGTTTGCCAGCCCAATATGGCCCTACCCATGCTTGCAACATTTTCGGCTTCTTTGAAGTTAATTTTTCCCCAGTTTCTAAGAACCCGGGTTTGGTAGACGTACAAACGAAGGAAAGCCTGAATACCCATCGTATATTCGATTATTTTTTTAGGGGCAACCACTTCGTTTATGAATTTGTCAATAAGGTTTTTTCGGCGTTCTGTCTCTACAATCAAACCGTATGCGAAACGGATCGCACTTGGGTCCTTTACACCGAGTTGTTTTACTGTTCGCATCAAGGCTGAACGCTCGTTAAGTCGGCGCATTTCAATCCAGCTGAGAGTTTCTATGGCAACAGTCCAAGCGTCCCGTAACAAATTCGATTCCCAGCAATGAAAAACACGGTGCACTTAATAAGAATTCAAAAATTGCAGCTATTTTGTATCGTATTAACAACCCATATTTTGTGAATAATTGATTGCTTGAATCCTCGTTTTTTAAATCTATCTTCAAGGATTGAGTTACGCCTTGTAAGAAAGACGAAACAGAAACGGTGAAACTGAGGCTGATTAATGAGAATAACCAATCTAGACAAGAGAAAATTAGGCGAAGTAAGGGTGTAGCCCACAATTAGTGGATTGACCAGAGAGAACTGTTAGTTCGTCTTTGAGAATTTTCTTTGGGCAAAATAAGTTTTTATTTATGTCTTTGTATCCTCGCTCATGAAACTGACTACTCTTAGTAACTTGAAGCCATGCTCTTTGGGTTGGAAAGCCATAAATAAATCGCCAATGTGTAAAATAGTACAATCGCAAAATACATTTGGAAGAGATGGCTAAAGTGGGCGAAGGAATTAAGGAACGACTCGGTAACTTATCAGTTTTTAGCAGAATAAGGCTTCAAGTAAGCCACGGGACAATCATTGCTTTTGCAGCTCTAGTCCTGGTTCTTTTCATTGCGTTTACGGTTCGCATTTTACCCCTTCGTTGGGAAAACATGACTCAAGGGACTGCTCTTTTAAACGAGTTTGATCCCTATTATCAGTTCAGTATTACCCAACATATGGTGCAAAACGGTTTACTCTCCCCATACTGGCCAACCCATTGGATTAACACTATGAAATGGTATCCAGATGGATTAGACATGTCTTATTCATTGCCAGCTTTACCCATGACAGCTGCTGCAGTTTACCAAGTTTTCACATTGTTTGGAGCAAACATCGATTTAATGACCTTCTGCTCAATATTCCCAGCAGCCATAGCAGTTGTCTCATGTTTAATATTGTACTTTGTTGGTAAAGACATGGGCGGGAAAACGGTTGGGCTATTCGCAGCACTATTTCTAGCCTTAGCACCATCATTTCTCCAGAGAAGTTCTTTAGGATTCTTTGACACAGAAGTTCCCGGTGTACTAGGGTTAGTTTTGTTCGTATTCCTGTTTCTGAGATCGCTGGATAATAATCGATCCATGCGTGCTTCATTGTTGTACTCGTTGAGTGCAGGTGCAGCTTTGGCTTATTTCATCGCAGGCTGGGGAGCAGCGTACTATCTGATTGCCCTTTCAGTCTTGTTCGTCTTTGTCTTGGTTCTACTAAAGAGATACACTCCAAGAATGCTGGTAAACTATAGCATTACTTTTGGTTTAGCGTTGTTTGTAGGAACAAAAGTTCCATACATCTCACTTAGCTATGTAATTTCGGGCGCAGTCATTCCAGTTGCGGCAGTGTTTTTCGTGCTCATAGTTGCAGAAATTCTACGAAACAACATATCCATGAAAACCAAACTATCTCTAGCAATAGGCTCCATTGTAGTAATTGTCGGTGGATTAACTGCTTTAGCGCTAACCGACAAACTTGGAGGAATAACTGGAAAATTCGTAACCGTTCTAGATCCGTTCATTCGGGCAGCTTCACCTCTTGTCGATTCAGTCGCAGAACAGAGAATCTCAGCATGGGGAAACCTCTACCTTGAATTCGGCATAGCCATACTATTCTTCATACTAGGACTATACTTTGTCCTAAGAAATCCAACAAACAGAAACATCTTCCTGCTACTCTTCGCGGTAACTGGACTCTATTTCGCATCCTCAATGATTCGGTTACTTGTCCTCTTTGCTCCGGTGTTCGCAATAATCGCAGGAATAGGTCTAATATCTATACTTAAGCCATTCTTTACTCTGCTACAAGAAGCGCCCCGTACACTTGCCAAGTCAAAGCGCAGAATGGCCCGTGTAAGCAAGGAATACAGCGGCGTGGCTGTCTTTATAATCTTCATGATGCTAGTAACAAACTTGGCGTTTTCACCGCAAACAGGTGGAATGCCGCGATCCATTGAACAAGCTTATGTGCCAACCGCAATTAGCGCTTCGAGCCTTCCAATAGGTGGGGCAAGTCTAGCAGCCCCGGTAAATTCATGGCTTGAAGCTATAAGCTGGCTAAAGACCAATGTGCCCTCAACTACCGCTGTTGTGATGTGGTGGGACTACGGCAACTGGCTAAGTGACCTTGGAAACGTAACAAGCTTAGCAGATAACACAACTACCAACGCCACCCAAATACAGAACGTTGGCTTCATATTCATGGGCAACGAGAACCAATCGATGGCAATGCTCAACGCCTACGGACAAAACCGGGTAAAATACATAGCTGTCTTCGAAGTCCTCGGAATAAGCCAAGCAACCAGCGGATCTTCACAATACATTGCAAGCCCCGCAGGATACGGAGACGAAGGCAAATGGGTATGGATGGCCCGAATCTCAGGGCAAGCAAAAGAACGCCTGATAACTGAAGGCTTCATGAATCCAGGAACAGCGTGGACAGATGAAACCCAATTCGGTTCAAGCAACCAACAAACAGGTAAATTCCAATGGAATGACCAAGGCTTAAACTGCACTGTATTCGAACTCTTGAACTACGCAGAAGTACAGTACTGCAATTCAATTACCACCGCGACAAACAATCAAATCACCGTTACCCCCGACCAAACAACCACAGTGCCAACATACTTCAAAGTAGCACACATTTCAGGAATAGACACATCGCCAGGACAATACGGTGGCTTAATTCCGTTGGTAGCAATCTACGAGATTGACTGGGCAGCATACGACGCAGCTAATGGCATAACTCCGCCTTAGTAGGAAGCGAAGCATTGTTTCCTAAGGTCCCTGATCAACATAAAGTTGGTCGACCCTTAATCCCCAACGGTTTAGGCGTTCTTTTCGTCCTAACCACCACCATTTATCTTTTCTCGATTTACTTCTTGAATAGAGTTTTCACTTTAGGCCTAGATACCTCAGTGAATGGCGTATCGGCGGCTTTGACGCTTGCAGTTTGTGTACTGTTCGGAGGCTTCATGGGGCTCCTTGATGACTTCATGGACTTAAAGTGGCGTTACAAAGCCTTCATGCCCCTCATTGCAGCATTACCCTTGATGTACTACGTGTTTGAAGGCTTACAAGTTGGCGCCATTCGAACCTCTATAGCCATTCCATTCTTGGGCTCCTTGCATTTTGGCGCTTACTATGTCTTCCTCATTGTCCCCCTTATCGTTATGATTGTAACAAACACTGTTAACCAACTTGGCGGTTTAAACGGGCTTGAAACGGTTTGTCCAGCAATCGTTATCTTAGGGTTTATGGCGATTTCACATTCCTACCTTCTCATGGTTGGCCCCCTATTCTTCTGGCTAATTTTAGCTTACTTTAACGTGCGCGGTAAAATTTTCGTTGGCAACGCAGGCTCATTCGCGATCGGTATAACTGTAGCCTCTTTCGCCGTGATTTCTGACCTAAAAGTTGACCTGTTAGTATCCCTTTTACCCTACATCTTTAACTCAGCAATCATCTTGCTTGCTGTATTCTTCACCCGTAAACGCGCAGGAGTCAAATTCGACGGAGAAAAACTAAGCTCTGACGCAAGAAAAAGTCTCGTTACAATAATATGTTTCCATCGTCCCTTAACTGAACGACGAATTGTGCAAATAATCGTAGCAATAGTTGCTCTCTTCGCTCTCCTTGGTGCGGTTATCCAATTTTTGTAAGATGTTAGGCGCCCAGAAAACTTTCCAGTTTAGTTAACCCGATTATTTCATCGAAACTTAGGCCTAAAGCATCTAAAACTTGGTCAAATGTGCTGTGTAAGTATGCAATGTATTTGTCGACATCAACTTCGTTTCTTGAAGTTAAATCAACGGGCTTAACGCCAGCGTTAATGTTAGGATCATCCGAAGAACTGCCGCGAGATGACGACTTGATGACTTTAACAAAACTAATCAGGTCTCCTGCTCGTAACTCTTTGCCGCTTTTCTCAAGAATTTTGGCAGCTTTTACGTGTTGCGGCGTTGTTTTCGTGTAACTTGAAAGTTCATCTCCCAGCACTACATGGAATGCAAGGTCGCTCATCTCGCCCCATTCCCTCCGTTTGAGGACATTGTATCGTTCACGAACGATGGCAGCAATGTCTTTTCGCGCTTTCTCGAAATCCTCTGGGTTCTTAACCTTTGCCAGCCGCTCTTTCATTTGGTTAAAAGCGTCTTTGATGAACATTGGTATGTGTTTTTTCTTACCAGTTAACCCTTTAACGTCAACTGTGCCATCTTCGAGAACACCGAGGTAATTTTTCTTGCGAGAACTAAAAACAGCGTAGCGATATACCTTGTCCACGTCGATGCCCATGTTTAACTCATGCTCAGTGTAGTGAACTACATCTTCAATTTGTTCTTTTGATGGGTTTTTCAAAAACAAGCTGTCAGTATCGCCGTATAGCACGGTTATGCCTACGGATTCTGCATGCTTGAGGATTTGAGTGATGGAGTATCTGCCGATCGCCGCTGTGGCTTCAGCAACTGGCGGGCAATAGAGGTCAAAGCTGTCAGCCCCAAAAACCCCATAGCTAGCATTTAAAATGACTTTAAGCGCTCCTTGGGTAATGTTATACCAACTGCGCAGTTCGGCAGGTAGGGTTTTGTCTTTTGCTCGGCTTTTGTACCATCGTACACGCAAATCTCGGAGTGACCCAATTAGAAGACTTTCTAAAGCGCGTTTTTCTGTGCAGACCCAATGAGGCGTGTCAGGTATCATGTGACCTTTGCAGCCAGGGTGCTCGCAGCAAATGGATTGGTATCCCAGATTCCAAACCTTGATAATTGACGGATACAGGCTGGGAAAGTCCATTACAGCCACATTAAAATGTACTCCTGGAGTTGGTTCGACGACTATAGCGCCTTTGTATTTTTTGCCTTTAATAACCGCAGTGGAGGTGGTTTTGCCCTTCTTGGTTAAGATGTCTTCTCCGTTTGGGATAAGCATGTTTCGTTTGCGGTGTTCGCGATGCATGAAGTTGCGTATCCAGCGGCTGACTCCTTGTCGGCTCACATCTTCCATTGGCATGCTGCTAATTCGAGCAAGGACCAAAATGAGTTTCATAGCAGAGTCGTCTTCGAAACTGGTTAGCTTGTAGGTAATTTCTGAATCACGAAGACAATAAGCTGCAAGTTCACTGTAGTTTAGGTCGCCGAAGGTTTTATCAATGTGAATTTTTTCTGCGCCGAGCAATGCATAGCCGACGTCGCCAAGGCTAACATCTTTGTAGCGTCCCCCGTAGGCGTAGATTTGCACTGAGCGGTTGAAGAAGAATTTGTAGAGGTCAATGTGAATGCCGTTTCTTAGAAGGCAGACGCGTTTGCCAATGTCGATGGGGATATCTTTTTTGTAAAAGCCCAAGTTGTAGGCTCGGTGGGCAAGGTATCTGAGGTCAAAGTCATCACCGTTAAACGTTAGAATGAAAGGGTAATCCCAAAGTACATCAAAGACTTTGCGAAGGAGTTCTTCTTCAGTTTCGCAATACTCAACTTCCATGCCAGTGGTTAAACTAACATCGCCTTGCTGTAGTCCTTCCCGTTTGAGAACGAGTACCCTTTTTTCTCCATCTGAACTGTAAACAGAGCAGGCGATTACCGGACACGCTCCCTCACGGGCATCAGGCATTCTCGTAGATAAGGGCGAGTAAACCTCAATGTCGATGGCGGCACGACGGAATTTAGGCGCCGGATACTCAAGAAGCTTGGCCCACATCTCAGCGAATTCCCGTTCCTCCTCACTGCATTCTTTAAACAAGTCTTTGATTTTGTTGAGGTTCTCAGTTGCTACCTCGAGAACTTTGGGTACCAAATTGCCGTCTTTTACCTCATAAATCATTCCAGGAAGGAGTTGTTTATCATAAATGTATGATTGATAATACTTTATTTTGGATTCCCAAATCTTAATTTCCGCAGGGTCAATGTGGGTGTCTGAGACTCTTGGGTAATCTTGCGGGATAATGTCTCGAATAGTACCCGTTGGTCTGCCGCCGATTGCTAATGGGTCTTTGGCGATTATTTTTGTAACATCAATACTCTGGTTACTCAATGGGTCGTATCTTTTTGTGACTTCGAAGCTGTCAAAGCCTTCATGGTGAACCAACCGTTCAATCTTGTTGAGTTCATATGGTCTGATGTTTGTTAAGCAATAAGGTTTGTGACCTGTGTTGTCATACCAAAAATATAGCTGACCTGATTCTGGTTCGTAGAGTTTGATTACGGCCTTTTTTAAGCGTCCATCGTAAGAAGCGGAGACGAAGTAGGAGGGAGGCAGATTTTCTGGGCACACAGGCGGATATGGTTGACGGTGAAGTTTTTTCCGCTTAATCGTTGCAACTTCATGAATTTCGCTGGGTGCAGCTGGCGCTTGCGCTTTAATCTCCTCTTTAACGTGAGGTTTAGTTTGTTCGCTAATGCAATAATCTAAGAGAGTACGCGCCATCCCCAGTTAACCTTGCCTCTATATGGAACATAGAGACTAAAATCCTTACTGACAAAAAAATAACAATTCATTGGACAAAATTGGAAACCAAAAAAGCCTGTTACGAAGAAGAATAGTTCAAAATATCGGATAAAATACGGAAACTGCCTTCTCAATTAGTCAAAATTAGGTTATGTTTATTTGCTGGATAGCATCACTACATTATTGGTCACTTTTATGAAAGCGTATATGATGCTATCATGCAATACGTTATCTTGCAAAGTGGGCATTAAAACCAAAGTTTTGGATGAGTTGATTAAAATGGGGCTATGCAAGAAAGATATTTATTTGCTTCTTGGGCCTGCTGAAGTTCTCATCCAACTGTGCGGGTTAAAAAATCTTGACGACTTTATTAGCAAACGATTTAATCCGATTAGGACAATAGCTACTCAAGAGGCAATGATAGACAAAACGGAGACTTTCATCGTCCTCTCAGAAGGCAAATCTTTCACTGAGGAACCGTATGCTTTCCTGTTCCTACATACTCAACCAATAAATCTTGAACTGGTCCAAGAAAAGCTCCAAAGTATGCCTAAGGTTTTGTCGGCTGATACGATCTTTGGACCCTACGATGTAATATGCTCGGTAAGAGCAAACGATAACAAAGACCTACAACTACTCATTTCTCAAATACAAAGAGAGATTCCACAAATTCAAGGAATAGATACTGCAATCGTAGCTTCGCTCTATTAACAAATAGTCTACCTCACAAGCAAGGACTCTGTCTTCCACAATAAATCCGCAAACAGTGAACGAAATGGTCGGTGCTATCTTTAGGTTTGATGGCTAATTGACCTGTTCAAATGGAAAGAAGATTAAAAATCTCCTATCTTTTTTGCAGAAGAATCTAAAACTTTTTTTAATATTCTTTGATTTCCCATTGAGCTCTCTTTAGGAATCAACAAAAACCTTACTAAATTAGGAAAATGGGTTTGCTGAGACTCCTTAAGTATAATTATCAAGGGTTTTACCAACATTTTCAGCAGGATTAGAAACGCACCCGATAATTATCAGATAAAATGCGTACCAGGTATTTCCGTTAGTTATTTATATTTAAGTGTGCTAGTCGCAATTTAAGTGATAACTTTGAGTAAGCAGTCGGATTATTATGACATTTACAATTCGATGCTTGAAGCTTTTGATAATGTGCAGATTAGCTATTTCGTTGTTGACCTTGTTTACGATGATAAAGGTAACCCGATTGATTTTATATATAGAGATGTTAGCCGTGCTACTGAGCTATTAATTGGCAAAAGCAGGCAACAGCTTATAGGAAAAAGCCGAAGGGAACTGTTCGGCAACGTTACTGATGAATTTCCTCTTTACTTTCACGAAGTATTAAAGACTGGTAAACCCGCTCACTTCCAAAGCTATGGAGATGCTCTCAAAAAATTCTACGATGTCTACGCCTGGAAGTCAACACAAAATCAAGTGGCCGTGTTGTTGACAGACATCACGGAGCACAAAAAAATAGAAGAAGCTCTTAAGGAAAGTGAAGAAAAATATCGTCGTTTATTTACAAATATGATCGATGGCTTTGCATTCCATAAAATGATATTGGACAAAGACGGTAATTCGGTTGATTATGTTTTTATTGAAATAAACGAAGCTTTTACCAAAATAACTGGATTAGGAAAAGATATTGTCGGAAAGAAAGTAACTGAGGCAATTCCTAATATAGAAAAAGATGTCACTGATTGGATTGGCATTTACGGCAAAGTAGCATCAACATGTCAGCCCATAAAATTCGAAAGTTATTCAAAAGAGCTTCAAAAGTGGTTTTTGGTATCTTCATATTGTATACAAAGAGGACATTTTGCAGCAATATTTGAAGACATTACTGAACGCAAAACTAGTGAAGAAATCATAAAAGAAAACGAAGCCCGTCTAAATATGGCCCAGCAAATGGGGCATTTGGGCAGTTGGGAGTTTTTAATTAAAGAAAACAAGGCATTTTGGTCTGAAGAGCTGTTTCGTATTTTTAATTTAGAACCACAAACTTATGGACCAAACTTGGAAGAGTATCGCAAATTTATCCATCCCGATGATTTAGATCGTGTAACAAAGATTGCAGAAAAGACCACGTATGAAGGACACCTTGGCGAGTTATCCAGTTTTGATTATAGAATAGTTTCTGCTTCTGGTTTGGTGCGAATTTTACATACAGAACGAGTAGTTAAAGAAGTTGACGAATCAGGTAAGCCATCAAAGATAATGGGTATAGAACAGGACATAACAGAACATAGACTTATTGAGCAACGGCTTGAGCAATACAACAAGCATTTAGAAGAGCTGGTTGAAGAACGCACTAAGCAACTCAGAGATGCTGAGCGTCTAGCAACTATTGGACAAACCGCTGGTATGGTGGGGCATGATATTCGTAATCCTTTGCAGGCTGCTGTTAATGAATTATATTTTGCTCGACAAGCTATAATTGAAGCTCCTGCCGGAAGTTGTAATGAGGGTACATTAGAAAGTTTGAACGTTATTCAAGAGCAAATTGATTATATTAGCAAAATTGTTTCTGATCTGCAAGATTATGCTAAACCTTTGCAGCCTAATTTGGTTGATTTCGACCTTTGCAATTTTATTCCTAATGCGCTAAAGACTTTGCCAATTCCAAATACCATTCAAGTAGTTATATTGTGCGAAGATAATGTTCCCCAAGTCAGAATTGATTCTACGTTTACAAGACGAATTTTGACAAATTTAGTTAATAATGCTGTTCAAGCTATGCCTGGTGGCGGTAAGTTGACCATAACTGTTCGTAAGAAAGAAGACCAAGTCTTAGTGATAGTGGAAGACACAGGTGTAGGTATAGCTGATGACGTTAAACCGAGAATTTTTAGCCCATTGTTTACTACTAAAGCTAAGGGACAAGGTTTTGGATTGCCTGTAGTTAAGCGCTTGGTCGAGGCACTGGGCGGAACAATAAGTTTTGAAAGCCAAATAGGTAAAGGCACCAAATTCATAGTAGAGTTGCCTGCAAAATAACAAAAATTACGTTGCATACTCAACTGGAGCAAGAAAGCAGTTAGTCAAGAAAGATTGACTTTGAAACCATTTTTATATTGACTCTATTGACCTGACAAATGTTATAAGCTCTAAACCGCATATCGACAAACAGAGGACAAGATAGTGGAAAACAGAAATCTCCAGAGCGAGCTCTCCATAGGAGAAATATTAACGCAAACCTTCAATTTGTATTCGCGAAATTTTGTCCAGTACGTTATTCCCTTTTTAGCTGCAGGAATCCTAACGGGATTAGTAACCATGGCTGTAAGGTCAACCATAATTATTCCTGCGACACCAGTACATCCCACATCGCAGCAACTTTTAGCATGGTTTCCAACCTACCTAATAGCAACCGTAACGTCTATATTTTTGTCCGGAATCGTAAGCTGGATCGCCAACAGCTTCACTACAGGAATCACCATAAAGTTTACCTCAGATATGCTAGAGAAAGGGCAAGCAACCCTGCAGACATCCTTCAATTTCACCTTGACAAAGGTACTTTCCTTGTTGGCAGCAAGCCTTATCACAGGTATACTTATCGCTCTTGGATTTGTTGCTTTAATTGTTCCTGGAGTGATCCTTGCACTGATGTTTTCGCTTGTTTACCCAGCAATAATGCTTGAGGGCACAGGCGTTTTGGGGAGCCTTTCTAGAAGCCGCTTCCTTGTTAGCAACAGATGGCTAAACACATTCGGTTTATTGTTTCTGCTTGGAATTATTATTGCTATATTAAATGGGGTTTTCGTATTGATCGCTTCTCCATTTGGCGTATTCAGTCCCCTTATATCTGGCATTCTGACGGCGCTCGTAACACCAGTCTTCGCAATAGCCATAACACTCTACTACTATTCGATGAAAGCAAGAACACTGCCACCACCACCGCCTCCACCGCCAACACAAACCTTCTAAAAAGGAGGTTTTTGGTGATTCTATGAACAGATTGCAGCCGTTGGCCGATAAATCTTGATGAATCTCAGTCAAGAGTTTTTTGCAACAAGTTGCAAAAAGGTTGACTATTCAATTTCTTGTTTGCGATGCCAAGGAAAGAATCTGGTTTATTATTGAGTTTTCTTTTCTTTTAAGAGTTAAACCTGAGGGGCGAGACCTTGAGCGTTCTGACAAGAATTCGGCGAAACGAATACTTCAAATCAGCCATCGTCCTCGCGATAATCGTTGCCGTGATTTTAGGGTTTTTCTTCGGTTTACAGCTGGTTCTCGGCACATCAGTTCCGGTGAGAGTCGTAGAGAGCGGCAGCATGAGTCTTCCTCTTAATTTCATAACTGGACCGCCCTACTCTATGAACGATTTCTTACTAACTTTAGGTTACCCCTTTGACCGAACACTCAACGCAGGCGATATAATTATTATCCAGAAAATTAACGCAAACGACCTAAATGCAAACTATCCTAACAGCGACATCATCGTCTACCAAAAACCAACCGACCCAACAGCCACGCCAATCGTCCACCGGATCGTGGCTACGTACGAAGTCAACGGAACAATATACTTCCAGACGAAAGGCGATGGAAACGGCGACAAGTGGCCAGCTGTGCCTTCTAGCCAAGAGTACGATTCTCGTACAATCTGGAGCACTGGACAAGGGGTACCACAAGACTTGGTGATTGGCAAAGTTGTTATGCGCATTCCATGTTTTGGATGGGTTACATTATTCTTTCAAAATAATACTTGGGGCGTACCAGTCATCGTTAGTATCATACTTTTAGTCGTTGTTCTCGAATTCGTCATTCCCATAGTTAGAGCGAAAAACCGAAAAACTGAAGAAACAATCAAAAAAGAATAGCCAAATGCTTAAGATAACATTTAGTAAGCAAATTTTTCAATTTCGAGAAAGACTATTCGTCCTTATCTCTAAATTTTCTATAGCTAAAATAGCCCAACAATCCTCCAGCAACAGAACCAAAAATGGAGCTGAATAGTATCCAATCGTTAAAAGTCCCAAAAAAGTGTAGTTTTAATGAGACTAATAGCATTCCGCCTCCAAATAGTACAGGGACAACTCCAAGCCAAGCACAAAATACAATCACTGCTAGAGCTGCTGCAATACCAGATTTCATGCTTAGCTGATTTCTGTTTACTTAATTTAAAATTAACGTAACTTTTTATTGCTTTTTTAGTTTGTGTTTTTTTTAGTGGTTGTTTTTCCGTAAGATTGCTTTTAAGCGGTTTTCAACAGAATTGGCTGCAATCATGTTAGGTGGCAACTTGGTTGGTTGACTATTGCGGTGTCGCTGATGTGAAGCCTTTGTTGCATCTTGATTTAGCAGAGAGTAGGAGGATGCGGATGATTCTATTTCCAAAGTTAAAGGTTTTAGAAATAAACAATAGGTTCGAGGTTTCAAAGAAATACTCCTAAAAGGCGAAGAAGACAAAGAACTTGGATGTAACTTTCAAACCAAGTTTAGTGCGGAAGCAGTAGAAGCAGTTGCGGCAGGTAATTTGAACTCGAAAAAAGAACTTGCTGGGGTTTCTGAAGTTGGTTCTGTGGCTGTTGAATTGTGTGTTGCAACTGCCGCACCTGTTGCGGAGCCGAAGAATGTTTTTTGGAAGGTTCTGCAGGTGTTGCCAAGCCAAAGATAGAGGAGAATCTGGGGTATAGATGATTTGTTTTAGTGTCTGTTAGAAGAAGAACAGTTGCTGTTGCGCTGTCTGGGTGGCTTTGTTTTGGGTTGCTTTTACGCTTTAAGCTTTGGTTTTTCTTTTCTTTGCGTCTTTGTTCGTCGCTGTTCGGTTGGGGGCGTCTGGGAAAGGCGGTTTTTCAATAGAACTCACTGTTTGCTGATAGGTTTGATGGAATAATTGGGATCGACGAGGGTACTGGAGAAGATGCTGCTACTGCTGCTGCAACTGAATTTGCAAATCGACAGTTGCATCTTTCAAACCGAACCCAAATCCCACAACTTACACCTCTGAAACTCTATTGGTTTGAAGCAACGGAGCCAAAGAAGTTGTTGTTGCAACTGCATTCTGCACACCGGTTGTAACAACTTTCAGATTCAAACCTAAATCTCTAAGTTTATCCTTTATGGAAAGATGAGAATAGCCATAATCGGCAGCTGTCAAATTCTATCGCCAGATTCTAAACAAAAGAACAACAACACTGCACTGCCATCTGTTGTTGTTCTAGCAACGATAGAATAACAAATTGACTGAAAGACAACAAACAAAGTGATTCATAGTTTTCTAATTACCCTTTGCTGGTGTTATTTCCAATTCAAGCATTAAATTGGTCTCAGACTAAAAACGTCCAAAATACGGAATTCTAAAGTCTGTGTGCTTATTCAAAAGATTAGTTTCTTATTCTGTCTTTGATTTCTATTTTCGCTTGCTTAAAGGCTTAACTTCCACGTCTAGAGGCAATAGAGATAGTTTTCTGTCGCATTTTGGGCATTTTCCACCGTGTTGGGCGATAATTTCGTCTGGCGGTTTAAGGTCTTTTCCTTCATACAAAACGTGGTTGCACCCATGGCAAATGACTCGTTGTGGCACCCAAATCCCCAACATTAACATGGTTATGGCGTATTTATCAGTTGCTAAAAATTCAAAACTTGACTTTACTTGATTTTATTGTAAAGCTTTTAATGCTAAACCCGTCTCGAATGTTAAAGTGTGGTCTATAGCTGGTGGAAAAATATACCCTAGTCATTACAGAAAAACCTGATGCTGCAAACAGGATTGCTACGGCGTTGGATGTTTACGGAAAACCAAAAAAAGCCTTCAACAACGGGGTTCCATATTACCAAGCGTACCGTGACGGCAATATAGTAGTTGTTCCAGCTTTAGGACACTTGTATACAATTACCAGCAAAAAGAAAGGGCGAGGCTACCCGATTTTTGAGTACCAGTGGGTGCCAAGGTACCAAGCTGAACGGAAAGCCTCTCGGATCCGAGTTTGGCTCAAAGTAATTGCTCAACTGGCCAAAGACGCAGAAGGGTTTGTGGATGCATGCGACTTTGACATTGAAGGAAGCATCATAGGCTACACCATCCTAAAGTATGCTTGTGCCGGCAAAGAAGCAATAGCTAAACGGATGAAGTATTCAACCCTCACAAAAGAAGAACTCCAAGAATCCTACACTCATCTACTACCAACTTTAGATTTTGCGCTCATCGAAGCAGGATTAACCCGTCATGAAGTTGATTGGTTATACGGAATCAACCTGTCGCGAGCCTTAACTCAAGCAGCTCAAAACTCCAGCGGACAATACGCAACACTTAGCACGGGTAGAGTTCAAGGGCCAACACTCAGATTTCTCGAAGCCCGAGAAAAAACCATAAACTGCTTCGTACCCACACCCTACTGGACCTTAACAGCAAAGATAAACATCAACGATACCGTCTTCGATATCGAATATGAAAGAACGCTAGAAAATAAAGCCCTAGCGCAAGTCGTTAAAGACTCTTGTAAGACCAAAGAAGGCCAAATAGAAACCGTTGACGTGAAAGAGTTTTTGCAGAATCCCCCAGTACCCTTCGATCTTGGGGCGTTGCAAAGTGAAGCATACCGCATATTCAAGTACACACCCATGCGCACATCAAGCGTTCTCCAGCATCTATACTTGGATGCGTTGATTTCATATCCCCGAACCAGCAGCCAAAAGCTTCCACCCTCAATAGGCTACAAAAAAATACTTGCAAAACTTGGAAAAGCCCCATTTTACGCTAAGTTCACCGCTGAACTCCTCTCCAAAACATCACTAAAACCAAATGAAGGCAAAAAATATGATCCAGCCCACCCAGCTATCTACCCCACCGGAAACCTCCCAGAAAAACCCCTCGACACAGCTGCTAGAAACATTTTCGATTTGGTCGTTAAGCGATTTTTAGCCGTTTTTGGTGACCCAGCAATTCGCCAAGCAATAAACGTCACAATAGGACTCAATGGCAACCCTTTTTACTTGAGTGCACTGAGAACGTTGACTGAGGGCTGGCTCAGACTCTACGCTCCCTACGTTCAACTAAAAGACACTGCGTTGCCGCCGCTAACAGAAGGACAAAAAGTCAATGTTAAAAAAGTAACCTTAAATGACAACTTCACTAAACCGCCACCAAGGTACAACCCTCGTAGCTTACTTCTAAAGATGGAGAAGGAAGAAATTGGCACAAAAGCCACAAGAGCCTCGACTATCCAGACACTTTACGACCGTAAATACCTCAAAGGAACAACCAGCCTCTTTGTCAGCACTCTTGGCTTTGAAGTCATCGAAGTCCTATCAAAATATTGTCCTACAGTTGTCTCCCCTGAACTGACACGAAAACTTGAAGGCGAAATGGATCAAATTCAACAGGGTAATCAAACCAAACAAAACGTTCTTCAAAGCGCAACTGAAACCCTCAAACTTGTTACATCAGAGCTTAAAGAAAAAGAAGCTACAATAGGCGCTCAACTAAGCCAACCACTCCAAAAAAATAGACTCGACGAAAGGACCATTGGAGACTGCCCAAAATGCGGCAATGGGAAACTGGTGATTGTTCGCTCGAAAAAAACTGGCAAACGATTTGTCGGATGCACAAACTATTTTGAGGGCAAATGCAACACGGCTTATCCATTGCCGCAGACGGGAACCGTTAAACCATTGGCGAGTTCTTGCAGCAGCTGCGGTTCACCAAACATCGCTGTATATGGTAGAGGCAGGAAGCCTTGGAAATTGTGTCTAAATCCCCAATGTGCGTTGAAAGTTCAAGGGAAGCAATGATAACCGAATTGTTAACATTATGTTTATAGGTTTGTTAACATTTTAATTAAGCCATGAGCGAAGTTATCGGAATCAGAGTTCCCAAAAAACTCAAGCAAGAACTCCAAGAACTCAATTTAGATTACGCGGAAGAAGTCAGAGCATGCCTCGAAAGAATAGTAAAACAGAAGAAACTGAAGCAAGCACTTGAAGAGGCTGACGAGCACAGGGAAAAATTGCAGAGAAAAATCGGTATAACGCCCTCCTCAACGGACTTTATCAGGTGGGATCGAGACCATGGGCACACTTAACGAAGCAGTTGTTGATTCATCGGTGATTATTGCCCGCTATTTGCCAGAAAAACATTCAATCTGGGCAAAGCAGAAAATGAGCGAGTTTAGTTATTTTCATGTTTTAGACCTTAATTATTATGAGGTTGCCAATGCCTTGAAGCATACGATTCCGGAAAGATTAACTTCAAAGGAGGCAGGAATGGTTTTCTCAAAGGCAGAAAAAATGATGAATCTGTTTAATCTTCACAGCTTCTCCAACGTAATCGATGGTGCCTATGCTTTAGCGGTGGACTTGGACATCACTGTTTACGATGCGGCGTTTGTTTCGCTTGCAGAAAGTTTGGGTATACATCTTTTAACTTTGGATGAAAAGCTTGCCAAGAAACTTGAGAACACCAAATACTGCAAGTTATTGGAGTTCCCATCAAAATAGTTACCGTTAATCTTCATTGATTTAGAGAAAAGAGAAAATAAAGCATGAAATGCAAAATCTGCAACAAGGAAGCGCAAAAAGACGACTTCTGCCCGTTGCATGCGAAGGCTTACTTCAATGTAATTGAGAAATTTGAGTCTTGGAAGGCGGCTTCCGAGATTTCATGGATGGAGTATTTGGTGGCAATTCAGAAAAATTCATTAACTGGAGAATGGGCTAAGGATGTAGCAAAGTACCTAATTGAGGATGAGACCAAAGATGACAAGTAAACTAAAGAAAAGTTCTTCATCCATGTCGTTTTCGCTTAGTCGATGGTTCCGCAAGATGACTACAAATGCCCCTACAGCATTCTTAGTTAGTGTTGTTGGTCTGGCTTACGTAATATTTCTCTTCGGTGGAGGTTTGTATACTCTTATTGGTCCTGATGCTGCAGCTCATCAGCCTTCAGCATACGTTAATGGACGTTTCTTCTTCCTCTACCCAGACATCAGTCATCAATTCATTTCAGACACCATAATTTCAACTATACTATACGCTCTTGGATTTGTTGGTTTATTAGCTATTTACCAGAGTACAAAGAGCGCGTATAAGCCAAGGCAAGCTTACATGTTGTTAGTTGTAGGCGTTGCACTTCTGCTACTGTCATACGTGTTCCTTGAAGGCTCAATCCAATTCAAATCAAGTGGCGGGCAATAATTTTTTTTTAAACCGCTTCTTTTTTTAGCGCTACCACGGATGTCTTTTTAACTTCATTTTATACGCTAAAAAGTTAGTGAACAGATGAATAGGCGGCGTAATTAACAAAACCGTAACTGCTACCTGCCAACCGATTAAGGCTAATGGAATCGAGAAAACCACCGCCCCCACCACAAAATCAATCTGATCCACAATCGGCAACAGACCACCTGGAGCTATGTTTATTCTGCGTTTTATGAATGCCCCAGTTAAATCGCCCAAAAGAGCACCCAACGGGATCAACGCCGCAAA
The DNA here is from genome assembly GCA_963835475.1 of Candidatus Bathyarchaeota archaeon. Lineage (GTDB taxonomy): Archaea > Thermoproteota > Bathyarchaeia > Bathyarchaeales > Bathycorpusculaceae > Bathycorpusculum. Next base: position 80,635 of record CAWIFU010000013.1, on the reverse strand, counting down.
CAATATTGGGTAATTTTGGAACCCAAAAACTATGCCTTCAACTAACCCTACGGCAAAGCCTACGCCCCAACCAAAGAAGAAACCTCGAAAAGTCTTGTTGTTTCCAAAGATCCGTTTGCCGTCTGTGAAATTTTTGCCGAAGTCCATCTTTGTTCCGCCTCCTGCAAGCACTGGGGTGCCGTTGGCGCAGTAGGCTGGGAATATGAATTTTAGGGCTTCAATTATTAGCAGAGCAACGTCCATTGGGTTCAACCATTGTCAGTGGAATTGTGTATCTTGTATTCCAGCTTCCCCTATTTGTACATAACACGTTATCTCCTGCTGGATTTCTCGTGCTTTCTCCAACAACGCCTTGATTGTTTGACGAGTTTCGGTAGGTTTGAGTGCAATTATGTTATCCGCCCAAAATTTCAAAACTCTAGTCGCAACAGGTCTAACGCTTGAGCTCTGATCGTTGAAAACACTTCGAACTTGGCTAGTTATTATCACAGGTATTTTTCTGATTTTTACAATTTGCGCCAAAATAGCGAGCTGCCGGTTCAATTCTCGATTAACTGTAAAGGCTTTACTTGCTGTTTCGCAGACTTTCGCACCATAAAGGGATGTGAAAGTATCAAAGATGATTAAGCCCACATTGGTGGTATAATTTTGGATTTGGTCGACGAATGCAGTCTGTTCTTTAAAGTCCTTCGGTCTCACCAAGATTATTCTTTCTGCGACTTCATCGAACCTGTCTTTTGCAATTTGGGATAACCTCTTTGCGTAGAAAGTGTTATCACAGTCAACAAAAAGCACCTTAAAGTTCTGGATAGCACAGTTGGCAGCGCACTGCATGGCAAGCGTGGTTTTTCCAGTTTCAGGCTCACCATAAATCAACGAGACTGTATCAGGCAAGATCCCTCCGCCAATTGTGGCGTCGATGCATTTGATGCCCGTGGGAATTTTAGCCATGCTTTACACGTCAAGGATTATTAGCTTGATGCTAGTAATGTGTTTTGCACTTAAACGTATACTTTAAGGTTGCTTTATGAAAGAAAAAGTCGCTGTCGACACCGTGCAAGGCAAAGCATACTTTCTCATTGTGAACAAGTTGAAAGAACAAAACATTCCCTTCATCAGTTTAGTTCCCGGAGAATCAGTGCCACCTAAAATTGAGATAGTGATAACGACAGAACAGGAAAAGGACTTAGTAATTCACGAAAAAGTCCTGGTTTTCCCAGGCGAGAATGAGCTTGAAAGACTCGTTAATCAAGTCAAGGTCTTGCTTTTAGGAAAAGAAGCTTTCCGCAAAATAGTATTCGGCATAGACCCAGGTGTTGCAATTGGACTAGTTGCAATGGCAGATGGAAAAGTTATTGAGGAAGACAACTGCTTTAGCACTAAAGAATTAATTGACCGTATACTTAAGGTATTAAGAAACGTTAACTTTGGGGCTACTAATGTTTCTGTTAAGATTGGGAACGGGGTTCCTGTCTACAAGGAACTGCTCGAAGATTTAGATGGTGCCTTACCTCCTCAAATAATCTTAGAAGTGGTGGGTGAGGCTGGAACTAACAAACCTTTAAAAGAAAACAAGCGCAGCAGAAGAGTCAGGCACATTTCCTCTGCTACACGCATAGCTGGAAGAACTGGAAATATCATTCCAAGGAGAAAAACAATTGCAGCACACAATCGAATCCAATAAGACAATGCTAGTCGACGGTCCAGCCTCAGTGCGGCTTGTTACAGGAAAAGCCGACCTCCTAGGTTACCCGATGAAAGAATCCCAGCGGGTTTTGATTCGAGAAGGAAAGCGTCTGCCTTTTTTTATCGTGGAAAAATCAACTTTTGAAGTTTTGCTAGGTGCCAATTCTGGCATAGCTGAAACTGTGGGCAGCACTAATCCGCCCTCGTGGGATAAACCAGTCGAAACCATTTTGGGTCTTCAGAAACATCCTACTGTCGTTATGATTTTGGGAGCAGCTGACTGTGGCAAAAGCAGCCTCTGCGCTTATCTTTTGAACAAGTTAGTTGATGGGAAATGCAAGGTTGCAGTTTTAGATGGCGACGTAGGCCAATCAGATATAGGTCCCTCCGGTACAGTGGGCTACGGCATTGCATCTAAACCGGTTCCACAATTGACAAATTTGAAGTTAAGGAACGCCTTTTTTGTGGGAGTAACCTCGCCTATAGCTGCAATGGCAAAAGTCGTAGAAGGCCTAAAAGCAATGAAAGAAGAGATTCTGCAGCAACAAGTAGATTTTGTCTTAGTCAATACTGATGGTTGGATAAACGGCGACGTTGCAGTTAAGTATAAGACTGATTTGATCGGTGCGCTCAAACCCGACGTTATTGTTGGAATTCAAATGCAAAATGAGCTCGCACCTTTAATTGCAAGTTTAGAAACTCCAGCAATAATCGTTGAGCCGTCGTTTGCACTTAAACAGCGAACACCAGAAAAACGAAAGATTCTCCGCGAAATGACTTACGCAAGGTACCTTAAGCATCCAAAATTGCAGTGTATACCTAAGAGCCAAGTAACGATTGAACCCAGAAATGCCATACCAAAAAACCAGGAACCAGAAAAAGGCATATTGTTAGGTATTTACGGGCGTGGACTCAAGTTTTTAGGAATAGGTGTCTTGCGTGAGGTCAACCAAATTCGTAAAGCTATCAAGGTTCAAACTTCGGTCTCAGCCATACCTCTAAGAATTGTTATCGGAAAAGTTATCGTAAATGAAAAGTTTCAGGAAGTTCAGGACTGAGTTCGAAAGAAATTGCTAACTTCGGTTGCCAAGACGCCTTTTTTGTCTGGTAGGACCTTCATTCCATTAGTTACCCATGAGGGTAAGAAGTTTTTGCAGTAGTTTGTTGCAAAACGAAAATCCAGAAACACTATTGCGCCTCGGTCTTCTAGTGTTCGTATGGGTCTCCCAGCTGCCTGTGACGCTTTCTTCATGGCAGGCAACACGTAACCGTACTCTCGTCCATACCCTGGAAAACGTTTCTCATAATACTCAATTTGGGCTTTAATTCTAGGTGTCGGCTCGGCATAAGGCACACCAACGACTGCTACCGAATTCATCTGGTTACCGGGAAAATCCACCCCTTCTGACGTTCTTCCTCCCTGAACGCCCAAAAACACAGCGCCGCCTTTATCGCCGCACGCTTTGAAATCTTGCACCATTTTTTCGTTAGCTTTAGAAGTCATGCCTTTACGTTCGTGGAATAGGGGTTTTAAGAGAGCGTTCTCCAAGCCTTCAGCCAATAGGGCATTCAGGACTTGGAAGGAAGCTGCAAATATGCCTGTATTGGTCGGGGTACTGTTTACAACTTCGTTTATACGTTCAACCATAGTTTGGTACATTTGAGGGGTTCTTTTATCCATAGAAGTCGTTACGCCAAGACATACTGCAGAGAACACGTGTTCTTTTGGAAATGGCGAAGGAGCAAGAAACTTTACCGTGCTCTCTGGCAAACGGGTTATTCGTGCAAAAGCCTCCAGCGGCTGAAGCGTCCCCGACATAATCACGTTAGCATAAGTCGAAGAGAAAACGGGCTGAGTAACCTTGGAAGGATCAAGAGCAACAATCTCCAACTTAGCGGTCTTGTTGTTTTCTTTGTTGAAGTATCTGCTTGCAACGTTAATGAATGAATCATCCTCTAAAGTATCATCCCACTTGAGCAAAAACTCACTCATCGCATGAACATAGGATCTGGGATTCTTGCCTTCAGCCAACAAAGTTTTCTTTATCCCAGCACCCGCTTCATGCATGTGCTCAAAAAACTCTCTGGGACGAGGAATATTTCCCTGTTTTTGAATGATCTCGATAATGTTGTTTGCTGGAATTATTTCTTCTCGGCTTATTTTATCAGTAATTTTTTCCACTTCAGTCCTAAAGAAGTGAGCGAATTCTTCGATGTCTTTGTTGCCAAAACGGTTGGCTTCCATTTCTGCAGCCCTCATCACAAACAGCGAGAGGGCGCTTCCTGAGATGTCGACGGCTGTTTCAGGCAAATTATGAGCTTCGTCAACAATTAGAATGATTTTTTGCAGTTCAGTTTCAATGTTTTTTAGGAAAGCGTTACGGATTACGGGGTCAAAAACATAGAGGTAGCTCAACGCTATAACTTTAACGTCGGAGAGCCCTGCTTTTACTAATTCGTAGGGGCAAACTTCTTTCTTTTTGCATATCCTCTGGATTTCCGAGCCCATGTAGGGGCGACTGGCTACTTGTTGTTGAAGTTGCAGGTAATCGTAAGTGCGTTCTTCAACGTTTGTGTAGTAAGGGCACCTGCTCTTAGCTTTCAGCAGTTCGCAGACTTCCATAAGCGATTTCGAATCGAATGCTCCTCTTGCTGCGAAGACGTTGAGGCACATTTCGTTGCGCCCCCGAATGGATAGTCCTGAAATTTGATGCTTTCTAAAAACCGCTCTCAATTCTTCGATTACGCGGTCATGTTGACGGTGAGTTCTGGCTACATATAAAATTTTGAGTTTTTTCTCGATAGCGACTGGCAACACAGCGGAGAGTGCTGAGATTGTCTTTCCCAACCCGTTGCTGCCTTCGATGAGAACTGAACGCCTGTTGGCTACGGCGTTGTAAACGGTGGTTATGAATTCGTCTTGGTGGGGTCGCACGCTATCGTAGGGGAAATATTCTGCAACTTGACTGGGCAGCTTAATCATTGTCTTTCTCCATAATTGTTTGTAGGCAAAGTGTTCAAATTGGCGAGTGGGTTGTGTTCGTTTTGAATTGTTGATATGCCCGTCTGAGTCGTCATTTGCCTCCCCCTCTTGAAAATACAGCCACAAGTATGGTTTGCAAGCTATAAATACCAATTGCGCAACCAGAAGGTTTTCTTTGTATCTTTGAAGAAGCAAGAAAGTATATGGTTAGGTTTAACGAGAGAAAATTTTTCAAAATTAATCATTAAGCTGAGGTTATACTGACAGTTTTATTAGAGGAGTTTATTCAACATTATTAATCACTTTAGGCAAACTGTTTTGAATAATGGTCCTTCACCGTTGAACAATGGCCTCGTGCCCACAATCTTTTTAAAAAGCCTCTTCAGGAAATGAGCCAGAGATGACAACTTGAAAAAGAACAACAAATACATTAGGTATTTCGTAAACAGGAAATTCGCGGTAGATGCAATCAGCATGGCAATCTTCTGGGTGATCGTTTACACTCCTGTATTCTTGTATACTTCAAAGTCGATTGAAGCCGCCTTGGTCGGTCTTGGATCCTCTGCAGCGCTGGAGATACTTTTCGGCGGGCTATACGGTAAGTTCAATGATTGGGTTAGAAAAAAAGCCGGCGTGAAGGACTAAGTCAAACTGAGTTGGGGCATCAAAGGAAACAACTTTGACAAAGACATCTGATTGCAAATCAAAAACAATATAGATTTTTTACGAAAACTAGGTCTATAATTGATTAGTTTTTCGTGCTTTGCAACCTTATAATCGCACTCAAGCCCCTCAGACATGGACACTACGGTTTTGCTTTAATAGGAAAGGTTTTTAGTGTAGTTATTATATGAGACAGTGAAAAAGTGTATAGTGTAAAGTGAGGTTAACATTATGTCTGTATTTGCAGCACCAGGAGCATATGACCGTGCCATTACCGTTTTCTCGCCTGATGGACGACTCTTCCAAGTAGAATACGCAATGGAACTTGTGAATCGTGGAGCCACCATTATAGGCATCCAATCATCTGAAGGATTAGTTCTCGGTTCAGAAGAAAACATCGAAGTCCTTGAAGAAGCAGGATACTCATGGAAAATCTTCCGAGTAGACGATCACATTGGCGCAGCCATAGTCGGTTTAAGTTCCGACGCTAGAATTCTAATTGATCAAGCAAGAATATACGCTCAAAGTAACAAACTAACCTACGACGAACCAATCGACGTAGAAGTTGTAACCAAACGCATATGCGACATCCAACAAATGTACACCCAACATGCAGGTGTACGACCCTTCGGAGTTTCAATAATCTTCGGCGGAGTCGACAAAACTGGAACACGTGTTTTCGGTACTCACCCCAGCGGCACCTACCGAGGCTACAAAGCCACTGCACTCGGCGCAGGAAGAGAAACAGTCCTTGGCATCCTAAAAGAAGAATACAAAGAAGACCTAACTCTCGACAACAGCATAAAACTCGCTGTCAAATGCCTAATCAAAGCCCTCGAAGCACGTCAGCTACCGCCAAGAATCAAAATCGCAATCATCCCAGCAGCAACACAAAAAATGGAAATGCTAAACGACAACACAGTGGAAGGTTACATCAAAGAGCTGGGTTCAAGCAAGTGAAAAATTAATGAGCGAAAAGTTCACCGTCGCGCGCTTAACAAGAGAAAATGAACATTTTGAAATATTAGTTAAGCCCCAAAAAGCGCTCGACTACCGAAACGGCAAAATGGCGGGAATAACCGAGGTTTTAGCCGCAGAAATGATTTTTTCTGACGCAAATAAAGGTACCAAAGTTTCTGAAGAGGCAATGAAAAAAGCCTTCAAAACATGTGACCCATTAAAAATTGCAGATGAAATCCTAAAAAAAGGAACTTTACAATTAACAACCGACCAAAGACGAAAAATGGTCGATGATAAAAAAAGACAAATAATAGACTTCATTTCTCACCAAGCGGTTGACCCAAAAACAAACTTGCCACATCCGCCAGCACGCATCGAAAATGCTATGGAACAGATTCGCTACCCCATAGATCCATACAAGCCAGTTGAAGAGCAAGCTAAAGACATAGTTAAATTGCTCAGACCGATTTTACCGCTGAAAATTGAGCAGGTTAAAGTTGCTGTAAAAATTCCCACACAACACGCGGCAAGGGCTTACGGTACAATCAAAACGTTAGGCACCATCAAACGGGAAGAATGGCGCAGTGATGGTTCATGGTATGGCGAACTTGAATTACCCGCAGGATCATACGCTTCGTTGATAAACAAACTTGGCGACGCAACCAAGGGAACAGGGGAAGCAAAAATAATCTCTTAGTAATGAAAAAAAATGATAGGTGATTTTATGCCAACATTCTTTGAAAAAAAACAGCTTGTTACGCCCGGAGAAATGCTCGCTGAAGGCGACTATTTACCTGGCGAGAACACGTATGTGGAAGCAGGCAAGATTTATGCCTCAAGGATTGGACTCGTAGATAGTGACAATAAAAAAGTAAACGTTGTTGCATTAAGGGCTTTTTATGTGCCAAAAATGGGTGATATAGTAATCGGAACAGTCATCGAAGTTGGATTCAACGGCTGGACCGTTGACATTAAAGCACCCTACACTGCAATGCTTCGTGCATCAGACGTTTTAAGCAGGCCCTTTAAGCCTCAAAACGACGAGTTATCCCAAGTCTTAACAGCGGGCGACTTAATCGTTGCTAAAATCGCAACCTTCGATAGAGCCCACGATCCACAACTAACTGTGGGAGAACCTGGACTTGGTAAAATTACTCGCGGTCAACTCCTTCATGTGACCCCGACAAAAATTCCGCGCATAATCGGACGCAAAGGCTCAATGATTTCCATGATAAAACAAGAAACCAACTGCCAAATCATACTCGGCTTAAACGGCGTAATCTTGGTCACAGGCAAAACTTTGGAAGAAGAAGAACTTGCCATAAGCGTGATTCGAAAAATTGAAGAAGAATCCCACACAAGCGGTCTCACTGATCGCATAACACAATTGCTAAAAGAAAAGAAAATAGTTAATGTGGAGGAAAACAAAGTTGAATGAAAAACCAGATAAATTAATCGATAAAAAAGGCATCCGATTAGATGGACGAAAAGCGGATGAGCTTCGCCCTGTTAAACTTCAAGTAGGCGTACTTTCAAACGCTGATGGATCAGCCTATGTTGAACATGGAAAAAACAAGATTTTAGCCGCAGCATTCGGTCCAAGAGAAGTGCATCCCAAACACCTTATGCAAGCAGACCGTATGGTTTTGAAAGTTCGATATCACATGGCGCCCTTTTCCGTACAGGAACGAAAATCCCCCGCACCCTCAAGAAGAGAAGTTGAACTCTCAAAAGTGATAAAAGAATCCTTAGAGCCAGCCCTATTCCTTGAACTATACCCACGGACAGGCGTTGACGTCTTCGTCGAAATTCTACAAGCTGATGGTGGGACCCGATGTGCAGCCATCACCGCAGCAGCATTAGCTATAGCCGATTCAGGCGTTCCAATGCGCGACTTAGTCGTAGGATGCGCAGCAGGAAAAATTGACGACACAGTTGTCGTTGACCTATTCGATGCTGAAGACAAACTTGGAGCAGCAGATGTTCCAGTCGCCTACATGCCAAGCCTAAACGCAATTACACTATTGCAAATGGATGGAATTTTGGAACCAGCGGAATTCGAACAAGCCGTAAACATGGCTATGGACGGATGCAAGAAAATCTATGAAATGCAAAAAGAAGCGCTAAAGACCAAATACATGGTTGTTAAAGAGGTTGAAGAATAATGTCATCACTTATAACAAAAGTCAAACTAAAGCAAATTGAACAATTAATCGAAAAAGGCAAACGCCTCGACGAACGAGGATTATTAGACACCCGCGAAATTAAAATCGAACAAGGCGTAATCGAGAAAGCTGAAGGCTCAGCAAGAGTTTACCTCGGCAAAACCCAAATTCTTGTCGGCGTCAAAGTTGGAACAGGCGAACCCTTCCCAGACACACCCAACGAAGGAGTCTTAACAGTAAACGCAGAACTAGTCCCCGTCGCATCACCACACTTTGAACCAGGACCACCAGACGAAAACAGCATCGAACTCGCCAGGGTAGTTGACAGAGGCATCAGGGAGTCAAAATGCATCGACAATGAAAAGCTGGTTATCGAAGCAGGCAAAAAAGTATTCGTGGTCTTCGTTGACGTTTATGTGCTGAATCATGATGGAAACTTGATTGATGCAGCCGCGTTAGCCGCTATGGCCGCACTAATGAATACCAAAATGCCAAATTACGAAATCAAAGACGGTGAACTAAAAATCAAACAAGGCTACACTCCATTGCCCGTAAAGAACCACCCAGTAACAGTAACCACAGGCAAAATCAACAATCATCTAATAACTGATCCTTCAGCAGAAGAAGAACAAGTCATGGACTCACGCATCACATTCGCAACCAAAGAAGACGGAACCATTTGTGCTATTCAGAAAGGCGGCTCAGGCTATTTCACACCACAACAGATTTTAGAAGCCTCAAAGATTGCTCTGAACAAAGCAGCAGAACTGCGCAAGAAACTAGATTGGTGAGATAAAAGTTGCCTAAGATGAAGAAAGTTGGTCCAACACGAGGTTTAGGAGTACGTTACGGTTCAACAGTTAGAAAACGCTACATCAAAGTCATCACTGAACTCAAGAAGCCACACAGATGCCCACAATGCGGCTTTAACCGCGTAAAGCGCGAAAGCGTTGGCATTTGGAAATGCAGCAAGTGCGAGTACACTTTTGCAGGCGGAGCATACACGCCAGTAACTAAGCTGGGTGTTGTGGCCAAGCGTGCAGCTAAAGGTGCGCCAGTTGAAGAAACGGCGAAAGCTGTCGCGGCTGTTGAGTCGGCAACTGAAGAAGAAACTACAGAGTAAACCTTTCTTTTCTTTCTTTAATTTTTATTTAATTTTTTAGTTTTTGTTTATTACTTTGAACTTCTTGTTTTGCGTAGGAATGCTCAATGGCAACAGGTGCAAACGCTAAAATACGATTAAAGTTCAATTCACAAAAACAGCTCTCCGCGTTAATCGATTCTTTAGCGCCTGAAGCTAATGCAATAGTGACCAGGCGAGCGAATATCAACTTGGAAAAAGACGGCTTATTCCTTCTATTAACGGTTGAGGCTAAGGACACAGTTGCTCTGCGAGCTACATTGAACGCGTACATGCGATGGATAAACTCCACCATTAACGTAATTGATGTGGTTAAGAAAACTTGATTTTTGGAAAAATGTTTGGCTTCAAATTTACTTGTATTTTGCTTTGAAGAATAGAATCATTGCGGCTTGAATGAACGCCAAGGAATTCGCAATGATTATTGGGAAATCATTTATGAAAACTCCGTAAATAAACCATAGAAACACCCCGCCACAGAACAGAGAGAACATTCCTGTGGAGATGTCTTTGGCTGATTTTGTTTTGTATACTTTGATTAATTGAGGGAGGAGGGAGACGGTAGTGAATAGAGCAGCAAATAATCCGATGATTGTTACAGCATCCATGGATGCTTTCTTAGGTTACGAATGGTATTTAGTTTTCGATTAACCCTGACTTTTTTCTCCTATGAACGTCTTAAGATGTATTATTAAAGAGCAAAAAGGAAACTCCGCCAACGATAACGCGAAAGATGACAGAAGAGTGATTGAGGAATATAAACACACAGACAACATTAGACGTGCGTCAACATTTTAATATAAATTATGAACAAATCATAACTACATTTAAATTTAGCTGGGCAACTAACTAACTAAAAAACAATATGGTGAAAATATGTTTGGACTATTAGATATAGCTTCAATAGCAGCAATAGTAGCGTCATTTGCTTTTGTCTTTTACAAAATAAGGGCAGAATTCAAAATCAAAGTGTAACTCAAAAACTCAATTAACGCCTAGATTAGAGGAAGATGACAAACATGGAATTCAAAAACATGAATGACGCCCTAAGGTATGTAACTCATCAAGCAAAAGCCTACCCCAGTGACATAGATTACTATTCATCTGAAGAATACAAAAAAATCTATCCTGAGCTTTGCCGAGTAAATCGCCTACTACAAGCTGCATACAAGGTCCAACATTAGGAGTTGCGTCGTGTTCTTTAGCCTAAAGCTTGTTTTGGGTAAGACCGAGAGCAATACCTCTTTATCTTCATATATTTCAGTCATATTGAAAAACTGGACGCATTATCTCCAGACTTTGATGTAAAAAATAAACTATCGTAATGTTCTTAATTATATCGCCGGGTTTGTCAAGGCTAAGCTTCCAAATCGAGGAAATAATTTACATGCAAATAAGCTTAAGAATTCCTGACCTTTTTCAAATATTTGGCCTTCATTTTTTCTTTCTCTCAGACAATATACGAGTTCCAAAACCGGAGATCAATTAAGCTAACCTGTTGAATAAATAGCTAGAAAACGACTCTATGCTTTGTTTTTAGCTAAGAACAGTAAACATTTTTTCCAATACTATTCTATTCATACTAAATAAGACGGACTCTAAGTCAAGGGAAGGTTTAAATAAATACCGCCATATTTCGTATATGCTTTAAAGTTAAAAAACGGATGAAAACTTAGCATGTCACAGCAGGAATATCGCTATATACTTCGTATAATGGGTACAGACGTTCAAGGTACCTTAAAGACTTCCTACGCAGTAGCGGAAGTCAAAGGCGTAAGTGCGGCCCTCTCAAACGCTATCCTAAAGAAGGCAGGCGTAAACCCTGACCTGCGCGTGGGCTTCATCACAGAGTCAGACATCTCAAAAATAGAAGATGTCATTCGGGACCCAGCAAAATACGGCATACCCAGCTGGATGTTTAATCGTCGAAAAGACACAGACTCCGGAAAAGACCAGCATATGTTGAGTTCTGAACTCGCATTAAAAATTAAAACTGACATTGATCAAGCCAAAGAAATCAGGTCCTGGCGTGGATACCGCCATGCCTACAGTCTGAAAGTACGTGGCCAAAGAACAAAAACCACTGGAAGAGCCGGCAAAGCCTTAGGAGTTAAGAAGAAGACTCTAATGCAAAAGCCAGGTGGAGCACCAGCTGAAGGAGGCAAATAAACATGGGAGATCCGAAGAAACAGCGTAAGAAATTTGATACTCCACGATTCCGATGGCGCAAAGATGTTCTCCAAGAAGAGCTTAAACTCTTGGGGCAATTTGGCTTAAGAAACAAGCATGAACTTTGGCGTCACAAGACCGCTCTGTCCAAAAACAGAAGCATTGCCCGTTCACTAATCAGCAAATCCACTGAAGAACGAGCGAAAATGGAGAATGAATTACTCGCCCAACTAAAGAAGAAGGGTATTCTGCAGGAAACTGCGGTGTTAGATAATGTCTTAGACTTAACCATTGAAGACATCTTAGAACGCAGACTGCAAACAATCGTCTTCCGCAAAGGCTTAGCAAGAACCGTTTTCCAATCACGACAACTAATCACTCACGGACATGTAACAATCGACGGTCGCAGAGTAACAATCCCAGGTTACATAGTGCTCAAAGAAGCAGAAACAAAAATCGTCTATTCCCCCGAGAGCGCAATTGCAAATCAAGAACATGCATTACGAGTTGGCTTATCTGTTGTAGCTAAACCGCCAGAAGTTAGGCCACCTAGCAGAGGCCGCAGAGGCGGACGAGGAGGCGGCAGATTCTGAGCGCTCCCAACAATAAACGAAACGAGAAGTGGGCAATCGTTCATATCTTCAGCTCCTATAACAACACATTAATCCACATCACTGACATTTCAGGCGCAGAAACCATCGCTCGCACTACAGGCGGAATGTTCGTCAAAGCAGACCGCATGGAATCTTCACCATACGCAGCCATGCGTGCCTCCACAGGCGCAGCCGAAATTGCGAGAGATAAAGGAATAACAGCTATCCACATCAAAGTTCGAGCCCCTGGCGGAGCAGGCCCAAGAACACCTGGACCAGGCGCTCAAGCAGCTATCCGAGCATTAGCCAGGTTTGGTTTCAAAATCGAACGCATCGAAGAAGTTACACCAATTCCCCACGACGGTACAAGAAGGCCTGGTGGCAGAAGAGGCAGAAGAGTCTAATCTGCAATTATCCTTCTTTATTAACAGAAAAATTGAAATAATGCACTGATATTTCCTATTGACCGCACAGCTATCATAGTAACTTATTGGAGTGTCTTAGCAAGTGAAAATAGAAGTCCTTGAAAAAAATGATATTAACCTCCGCATAGCGGTCAGAGATGCGGACGTGCCTTTAATGAATGCTCTGAGACGACTAGCACTTGCTGAGGTTCCCTGCATGGCAATTGAAGAAGTTGTCATGATAGAAAACTCTTCAATTCTACAAGATGAAATAATCGCTCACAGACTGGGACTTACACCATTAACCACTAACTTAGACGCCTACAACCTCCCAGAAGAATGCGAATGCAAAAGTGAATTCGGCTGCTCATCCTGCCGCGTAACTTTAACACTTGACGCTGAAGCAAGGGATGGAACAAGAACTGTCTATTCAGGCGAAGTGGTTTCAGAAAACCCCGAAATAGTTCCCGTCTCAGACAGAATCCCAATTATCAAACTGGCAAAGAACCAGAAACTAAAGCTTGAAGCCTACGCTAGGCTTGGCAAAGGCAAAACACACGCAAAGTGGCAGCCAGTTTCCATGTGTGCATACAAATACTACCCAAAAATCACACCTCCCATTGAGAAGTGCGAAGATTGCTCAAAATGCGTTGACATCTGCCCCAAGAAAGTTCTCGCCATAAAAGATGCGAAAGTTGATGTGCGAGACCTTTTAGCATGCAACCTATGCATGGACTGCGTAGATGCTTGCCCAAAGAAACCCTCACCTTTAACGGTTGAATGGGAAAAGAACGCTTTTGTAATGAACATCGAATCTACAGGTGCGCTTCCTCCAGAACGAGTACTCAGAGAAGCGACCAAACTGTTAGGCAAACAACTAGACGAGTTTGAAGAACAAATAAAGGCTGAACCACAATGAGAGAAACAAAAACTACAAACCCACAATTAATCCATCTTATAGGTCTGCTAAAGAAAGAAAGCAAAGAAAAACAAGCAGCCATATGGCTAGACGTTGCTGACCACTTAGCCAAACCCCGCAGCCAACGCGTTGCAGTTAACTTAAGCAAACTAAACAGACACACAAAAAAAGCAGACGTCGTGATTGTTCCAGGCAAACTCTTAGCTTCAGGGAACATAGACCACATTATAACTGTAGCAGCTTTTGACGTTTCAGATAAAGCAAAAGCTAAACTTGAAGCTGTAAAAGCAAAATACATCACAATCACCGAGCTAATGGAGAAAAACCCAAAGGGCTCAAACGTAAAAATTATCCGGTGAGAAAAAAATGCAAACAACACAATCCTCAATAACCTTCGTCAATGCTGAAGGCTTAATCGTTGGCCGAATGTGTAGCAAAGTTGCCAAACGATTACTAAACGGCGAAGAAGTAATTATTCTAAACGCTGAAAAAGCAGTGTTCTCAGGGAAAAAGAAGAGCAAAGTTTTGGAAGCACACAAATTCCTCGAAGTAGGTGCCCCGATGCGTGGTCCCTTCCATTACCGTCGACCTGACCGTTTCCTTCGCAAGACTGTACGAGGAATGGTTCCCTTCAAGCAACCTAAAGGAAAGAATGCGTATAAACGGCTGAAAGTATTTATGGGCGTGCCGCTCGAATTCAAAGACCAAAAGATGATCACATTCGATGAAGCCCAGTCAGTCAACCTGAGAGGGCCACACTTTACACTTGGCGAATTAGCCAAAGAAATCGGATGGAACAATAGGATGGAATAATAATGCCCGCAAAAAAAGTCTTAGTAGTTAGTGGAAAGCGAAAAACTGCAGTTGCTCGCGCCATAGTCAAACAAGGCGTTGGCAGAGTCCGAATAAACCTGACTCCCGTTGAAATTTACGAACCCGACATAGCTAAAGCAAAAATCATGGAACCCTTGCTACAAGCAGGCGCAGACGTCTGGCAACAACTCGACATGGACGTTAAAACCAGCGGTGGAGGCTACATGGGACAGGCAGAAGCTGCACGCATGGCAATATCAAACGCTCTGCTAAAATGGACAAAGAGCACTCATTTGCGTACAGTCTTTAACGAATACGACCGAACCATGATTGCCGGAGACTCCAGAACCAAAGAAACCAAGAAAGTCGGCGGAGCAGGCGCGCGGTCTAAAGAACAGAAAAGCTACAGATAAGGAGAGTAAAAGACAACATGATTATTCCAGTAAGATGCTTCACTTGCGGCAAACTGGTTGGCGATCGATGGGACGAATTCACCCGCCGAATAAAGACAGGTGAAAACGCCAGCGATGTCCTCGACAGTTTGGGCTTGAAGCGCTACTGTTGTAGACGCATGTTGCTCTCTAACGTAGAAATAATCGATGAAGTTCTGCGGTTCTACGAAGAAGCAGAGAAACGCAAAGAAGCCCGCAACTTCTACTAAACTTCTTTATTTTTAGTTATTTCTAATTCTTTTAATCATTTTCTAAGGGAAAAATTTCTTTTAGGTTCTTTGCTAGTCCGTTTCTTATAGAACAACTGCGCAGCTTAAGAAAATCGAAAAACTTTGGTTATTGAAGAATTTTTTTTAATATTAAATCCTGCGTGGCTGTTTTTTCCATGAATATTCCAATTTTGTTTTCGTCTAAGGTCATGCAGAGCACCTTTGCTCTTTTGCCTTCGACCAATACATATTCTATTTCAGAGAGGTTGAATTGTTTGGCCATTTCTTGGCTTGATTCATTGATTTGGATTGACAAGATGGCATATTCGTTTGTTTTGTCCTGTTCGGCTAAATCAATTATAGCTGAGCTGTTGTTTCTTAGAATATAACCGTTCACACCATTGAGTTTGCCTATCTCAACTAAAATAGTAGCCAAATCTGCAAACCTCTCATTATCGTCTGCCGCCGAAATAACAGCTGCGCCCTCTGGAAGTTCAGTTGCGATTGCAGTTGTTGCTTTTTGCTTCAACAACTAAGCCTCAATTTATTCGATTACTGGCTTAACCATGACCAGTTTGCCTTTATCAGTTCGAAGCGTTTGGAGAATTTTTTCAGGAATTTGGATAACTCCCTTTGTGCTATTTTTGGTTTCTTTTATAGGTTTGAATTTGCACATTGTTTTCTTGCCATCTAAAGCTTCGATGTTTACCATAGTTATCTGTTTGCCATTATAGAGATCGTTCCATTGTGCTAAAACGTTTGGAGCTATTCGTACAGTATCAGAGGGGACCATTAAGCCCACTATTTTTTCGACCATTAGCTGGTTAGTTGGTGTCGAAGGAAAAAATCGTTCAGAAGGTTGGTGAGGTTCGGGAACGGGCACAATGATTGGTTTCTCTTCCACTTCCAAAACGGGTTCTTTCGTTGGTTTCTCTTCGAGCTGAGAAGTTTGGAGATGCGGTTCTTCTTTAGGCATAGAAGCCAGTTGATCAAGAAGGTTAACTACTGTTGGAATTAATACATTTGTAAATGACTTGATGATTTCTTGGTTTCCTGAGCGCGAAGAAACCGTCGCCAAATATAGGTCATTTAAGGTGCTAATGTTAAGTTGGTTATCTTTTCCTTGGATTGTCAGGTTTTCAATACCACCGATGGTTTGCGCTTCTGAAGCGATGTTGCTTAAGTTTAGAATAATTTTTTTGGTTTGATCTTCAGTTGTAGTTTCTAAACTAGCCATGATTTGGCCATTATTCTGAAAAATTAATGCCGTGGTTGTGGCTTCAGGGCTTATGTTTTTAAGTTCACCTATGATTGTTTGGAGTGTATTCGAATTTACCATAGTCATTGTTTATTTCTCCATACACCTTGAGTTATGATATTTTGAATAGGATTCTCTCTGGAATGCCTTCGTCTTCCACCACAAGGTACTTGAGACCTTCAGTGTCACCGAGTTGGTCGAGCCACTTTAGGGCTTCTCGCACCTTTTGTAAAACCAGTAACCGGTCTTGATGACTCCGGACCACGGTTTCTATGGCAGTTAGTTCATGAAATGGATTAGCATCCAAAACGATGTTCAATGTTCCCACTGTGATTTCGCTTGCGCTCTCAGGGGGGGCTTTTTTTCCAGCCAACTTCATAACGACTTCACGAACTTTTTTTGATTTCTCAGCCAAAGTTCGGATCTCATCGAGTTTTCGCAGGTATTCACCCAAGACGCTTTTGGTTTCAGACAGCTGCTTGTCTAAGGCATCTGCTATGGCTTGGGCGGATGTATATTCTATGATTTGTGTTACCATGATTTTTGACTCCTAAATTTTTATAGAGAAAGAGGAAAGTTGGGTGAAGATTGCTTCACCTTACCCCGAATTTTCAAGTTAGTTTTTGAAATTTTTCAATTTATGGTGCAGTGTATGTAGCTGTGTAGGTAACTGAGTTTCCCTTGGCAGTTTGCATTTTTATTATGTATTGAGCGCCATCGACAAAAGGAGCAGCGGATAGACCAGTTTAATGTTAGAGTGACGTCTGTGAGATGTTCCTTTTGGAATTGATAACGTTAGGGGGCTTGTTGCTGTTGGAACAGCGGTTTTTCCATCAATAGTTGCTGATGCGATTGTTGCTGAGGCGGAACCTTTGTTTTGAACGCTGCATACAGCTGTACCTCCGGTGGTCCCAACGTTAGTTAATACAACGTTTGTTACTGACGCCTGTTCTGCGCTTCCCATAAGGCCGATGGTCATTCCTCCCATCCATGCTGCGACGACGACGCTGACTGCGACTGTGACGGCGATGAGTATGATTGATGCGACTACGGGGCTGAGGGCTTTCGAGTTTTTCTTTATTTTTCTTATGTATGTGTTCATTTTTTTTACCTTTTGTAGGTTTGTATTACTTATCGACTGACACCGACCTTTTAAATATTACGTCTTACTAAACAATACTAAAAAACTGCAGAACAAAACTACAAACAGGTTCAAAACTTAAAAAAATTAAAGAAGAGAAAGAAAAGCGGCAAATGCCGTTTAGATTAAAGAATATTTAAGCGTCCATCTCGTCAAAGAAACCGAGAAGAAGGTTCGCTACTTTTTCCCCGAGCTCAGTCTTAACATAATACTTCTTGAGTGGGTCGATACGTTCACTCTTAGCTAAACCAAGGGATTCAATCTCAATCATCCTAGCCCTAAAAGTGCCATCACTGAGGGTTAGTTTATTGTCTCTCATGAAATCTTTAGCATCCTTCCATTTACCACGACCAACATGAAGCAGCAGCAAGCAGTCGATGGCGTGGTCTTTTTCCAGCATCGATTTGATGGCAGCAAGCTTGGGCTCTGTGAGCACGCGCTTTATCTTCTCTTCATCCACATTCTTCACCATTTTTCAAGTCTCCTTTCATTCTTGATTATTGGAAAAAGACGTCTAAGAATATAAACTATATTACGAAAGACGACACATATCTGCAGACGACTATCTCCCGAATAAGACAATAATAATACGACCTTAATAAACCTGCAATCGAGCAAGCAAAAAAAAACTCAACCCCAACAAAATACATCTTAAAAATGAAATAACATACACAAAAATCCTCCAAATAGTTAAAAAACCAAAAATAGATGCGGCTAAAGTGCTATGGTCAAATTGTGTATCGAAAGGCTTAACATCCTCAAAAAAGTAATTTCCCCCGGAAGGAAAGGCATTGTCCATTATAATCGATTACGAAGTTCCAACTTGGAACCAAATCTACGACATGCTCTTTAGTCAAGCACAAAAAATTCAAAATCAACCCTATAAGCCAGACATCTTGGTAGCAATTGCGAGAGGCGGCTTAATACCCGCACGCATCCTAATTGACCTATTAGAAATCCCAGCACTCGACTTCATTCAGATCGAATTCTACTCAGGTATCAACCAAACAAAACTTGAACCAACCCTAAGACAAACCCTGACTACCGATGTAGTCGGTAAAAAAGTTCTCTTGGTCGATGACATTTCCGATACAGGCGAAAGTCTGAAACTAGCCAAAACACACCTCCAGCAAAAAGGTGCCAGCCAAATCAAAACAGCCACCCTTTACTATAAACCCATGAGCATCACAATCCCTGACTTCTACGAAAAACAAACAACCAACTGGGTAGTTTTCCCCTGGGAAACCAAAGAAACGCTTAGAAAAATAATCCAAAAACAACAAGGTAAACGAGCTTTAAACCACGAGGTCGCAAAACTCGTAAAAGCAGGCTTACCTAAAACATTTAGCTGAAAGACTTCTAAAAGAAATGCAATGAGAAAACAGAAAATGCTTCAGCTACATGAAAGAATACAGGAAGTACGTCGACATAACAGGTTACCAAGATGTAATCGTTCGACAAGGCAGAGTCATTTTTGAAAGCGAATCGTAAACAAAACCAACAAGATGTGAGTATCCAATTTTTTGATGCAGAATTGATTGCTACTCAAGAGCACCTCTATTTTGCCGTCTTTAAACACGTTGGAAGCTTTCAAGAACAAAACGAATGTTTCAAAAAGCCAAGCTATGGAAACAATGCTTTATGCTTCAGCGCAACGGCAAATTCAAAGAGCAATTGATCGCTGTGGAATAAAACCTCAAACCACAAAAATGGCGGTTTTACTTACCGGCGAGGATCCAGGAGAGATAGAGCTGGCGCTTGAGGCGATAACAAAAAACGTAGGCACTGAACCAGATATCTCTGTTCTTGAAATGACAAAAAACAAAGAAGAACGAATCATTAAAGCGTTCGAAATAACAGAAGAAGAACTAAAAACAGTTATGAAAGTTGACTGCCGAGAGAAAGCAATTGTTGACTTAGTTATCGAACGTGTTGCCCTGCTATCTACTCAATTCTAAGCTAAAGCATTTTTTCTTTGACAACCGCCAAAATATCGCTTGGTCTCAAGACAGATAAGCCAGTTAAGGCTCCCAAAACCTCAATTAGCAATATTTTGTCCGGATTTTCCAAGTTAGCTTTGCGATCGAGGTCTCCTGCCGCTGCCTCGATGAGGTCTTTTGTATGCAATGAGGAAAAGCGTTTTTCAACAGTAACCCTAAAACTTTCTTTTTCACCTATTTTTGCTGCTAATTCTTTGGTTGCTTTTTTAATTTCTTCCAAATCGGTCGGCACCACTTTCTCAATAGGCAAGATTCTTAGTGCATACCGGAATTCGTAGGGGCGGTCTTTTAGGATTTCGTGGAATCTTTCTATCACAGTTACAGGGTTGAGAGTGGTTTTGGCTACGATTAACCCGCGAATTTTGGTTTTTGCTGCTTGGGCTTCGACATCTCCTAATTCATCTTTAAGTAAGAATAATAGCTCGTTGCACATGGGGCGTTCGTTTCCCCGTGAGGTGGTGGCTATGAGGTTGAAGCCGTTAATCATTGTGATTCACAAGGGGAAAGAATGTGACCTGGTTATTTTTGCTTTCGCCCTATTTTTTGTCCCAATGAAATTTTGAATTATTAATAATGATTCGATGCTCTCAGGCTGAACCGAGTAACTAAACGACGGCTAGAACATTTGATCGTCAAAACAGAATACGTAAACACAAGGGCACAGCAAGGGTAAAAGTTTATATTTCCGTAGGGTTTTTGCATAATTCCGAATTAAACAACGTTCTATTAAACAGGGAATGATAATATGGCGTATTTAACAACAACAGGTTCAGGACAACCAGTCCTCATCCTTAAAGAAGGAACAACAAGAAGCAGAGGCAAAGAAGCCCAAAGAAACAACATAACAGCAGCACGAGTAATCGGCGAAGTTCTAAAAACCACTCTAGGCCCACGAGGCATGGACAAAATGCTTATCGACAGCCTAGGCGACATCACAATCACAAACGACGGCGCAGCAATCCTCAAAGAAATCGACGTTGAACACCCAGCAGCAAAAATGATGGTTGAAATCGCAAAAACCCAAGACGACATGGTAGGCGACGGAACAACATCTGCAGTGGTTCTCGCTAGCGAACTGCTCAAAAAAGCCGAGGAACTCCTAGATCAAAACATCCACCCAACAATTCTAGTAAGCGGTTACCGCAAAGCTTCAGTAAAAGCCATTGAAGCCATAGGAAAAATGGCAGTACCGCTCGATGTTAACGACCGCAAAACACTCCTAAAAGTAGCATTAACCTCAATGAGCAGCAAAGCAGTCGGCTCAGCAAGAGATCACCTAGCAGAAATATCTATTGACGCAGTCAAACAAATCGCTGAACAACGAGGAGACAAAACAATCGCCGACATAGACAACATCCAACTTGTCAAGAAAACAGGCAAAAGCCTCCTAGAAACCCAACTAATACAAGGCATAATCATAGACAAAGAAGTCGTCAGCCCAGGAATGCCAAAAAGCAAAGAAAACGCAAAAATCGCACTCTTAGATTCAGCCTTAGAAATCGAAAAAACTGAAATCACTGCTGAAATCAGAATCAAAGACCCCAAACAGATGAAAGCATTCCTAGACCAAGAAACCGACATGATGCAAGAAATGGTTACAAAAATCAAAGCCTCAGGCGCAGACGTAATCTTCTGCCAAAAAGGCATCGATGACATGGTACAGCACTTCTTGTCCAAAGAAGGCATAATGGCGGCACGACGAGTAAAAGAATCCGACATGGAAAAACTCGCAAGAGCAACCGGCGGAAGAATAGTTAGCGACTTAGATGATCTGAAGAAAGCTGACCTTGGAATGGCAGGCTTAGTAATCGAACGAAAGATCGGTGACGACAAGATGATCTTTGTCGAAAAATGCAAGGATCCACACAGCGTCGCAATCCTCATCAGAGCAGGGCTCGAACGTCTAGTTGACGAAGCAGAAAGAGCCATGGTAGATTCACTCTCAGTGGTTTCTGACGTTATTGAAAACGCCAGAATCGTAGCAGGCGGCGGAGCAGTCGAAATCGAAATCGCTAAAGAACTACGCAAGTACGCAACCAAAGTCGGCGGAAGAGAACAGCTCGCGGTAGAAGCATTCGCAGACGCAGTTGAAGTTATCCCACGCACACTCGCAGAAAACGCAGGATTGGAGCCAATCGACATACTAGTCGAGCTAAGACAAGTACACGACAAAGAAAACGGCAAATACATGGGAATTAACGTATTTACCGGCAAATTACAAAACAGCATCGAAAACGGCGTAATCGAACCAATCGTTGTCAAAGAACAAGCAATCAAATCAGCAGCCGAATCAGCAGCTATGATCCTACGCATAGACGACGTTATCACATCCAAATCGCCAAAAGGCGGTCCAGGTGGCCCAGGCGGAATGCCGGGCGGCATGGGCGAAGAATAAACTTCCCCCTTAACTTTCTTTTTAATTTAAAAATAAATAACTAAAATTACGCGTTGCACTCCAATATTTCTTGTTTATTGTCATCAACGCAAAAGGCTTGTTCACTAAAAACATTTTATAACCTGACGCGATAAAATTGAGCGTGCTTAACTCGTGTCATTAGTAGAGTCTATTGCAATTGTACTTGGATTGGTGGTTTTCGAGGTTGTCAACAGCATAGACAACGCAGTAGTGAACGCCACAGTCCTCAAAACAATGAGCATGTTATGGCGCAAAAGGTTCCTCTTCATCGGCATCATAACCTCCGTGTTCCTGGTAAGGTTCCTGTTGCCGCTAGCAATAGTGGGAATTTCCGTTCCAAACATAAGCCTGCAAGAAATGTTCCTCGCCTTCTCAGGACAAAGCGACATTGCTGCTCGAGCAATTGAACTGCAAAAACCTGTAATCCTTGCCTTCGGAGGAATCTTCCTCTTATTTCTCTATCTTCATTGGCTGTTCCTTGAGAAAAAAGACCCCCTGTTTATTGAGAGATTCCTAAAAGAAAAGCACGGCGTTTGGTTCTTTGCTATTGCGTCCGTTTTACTGGTATTAATAATGTACCTCGCAAGGGCTAATTCCTCTATGATGCTAGCCGCTGCCATTGGTAGCGCAGCCTTCTTTATAGTATACGGTTTAAAGGAAACTGCGGAAAAAAACGAAGCAAATCTAGTGGCTGGAGGGAGTGGCCTAAGCAATCTTTCAAAGTTTGTTTACTTGGAAGTTTTAGACACAACCTTTAGTTTTGACGGAGTTGTTGGCGCATTCGCCTTCACAATAAACCTCTTATTAATTCTCATCGGCTTAGGCATCGGCGCCATAGTAGTCAGAGAATTAACCATAAAAGGAATAGACTCAATCAGCAAATACAAATACCTAAAGAACGGCGCTTTAACTTCGATCGGGTTCCTTGGAATATTCATGCTTATAGAAAGCTTCACCATCGAACTGCCCGCATACATACCCACTCTCATTACCTTTCTAGTCATCGGTGTCGCTTTCTATCAATCTTACCGTGTGCTGCCTAAATCTGAACAGCAAAAACCCCAAAAAAACCAGCCGCGGAATAATAGGACACAAAGGCTCCGTTCTAAATTGTTTAAGTAAGTTCAAGGTACAAAACGTATTTATTTCTAAGAGAGAACCATGTTGCGAATGCTCCGGTAGTATAGTCCGGTCAAACCTTACTAAGTTGTATTATTAAGGGACTATGTATAGCGGCCTCTCGAGTCGCGGACCCGGGTCCAAATCCCGGCCGGAGCACCAATTAATTTTAGAAGAAAAATTATTTGAAGGTTAGTGTTGAGCAGAGTTCTTCCACGGTACGGTTAAGGGTTAATTCTGCCATGTTTCGGCTATAATCCATTATACGTCTTGAACTTTCAAAGATTAATCTTAAGACTGATGCGATGTTTGGGTCGAGTTTTTTGCTTGACATCAGCAGTATAAGTTCATTTTCGAGTGGAAGGAGGGCTTCTCGTTTAGAGATTAGTTTTTCCGCATCTTTATAGTCGCGTTTAAAGAGTGCTTTGATTGAGTCATCATACAGTTGATGTGCTTGGGAACTAAAATAGACTAGTTGATTGTATATTTCTTCATCTAATGGATCTTTTATGAAGAGAGTTTGGTCGTCAATTAGTTTCTGGAGTGTGCAAAGGTTGTTGATAATGTTCATGGCGTTTTGGGCGATGCTTTCTACGTCGTTTACTGCTATGCGGTAGAGGAGGAATTCTTTGGGAGTTTTAAACCCGAGTTCACGATAGAGGTTACGTTCTATGCCGTGTTTGAGCTGGCGAACAATGTACAATCCGAGGCGGTTTACGTCGTTGTGCGCGCTTATGACACTCTCAATTAAAGAAGTGTTTTTATCTTTTAGAGCAGCAATGGCGTCTCTGTTTGCTGCAAGAGCAACTATTGCCATTCTTCTGACGGCTTTTTCGATTGGAAACTCCGAATGTTTAATTAAGATTTGAAGAGTGATTTCGTCTTGGGTTTCGTCGATTATTTCTGAGCCTAAAAAGTTGTCTCGAGCGAGGTTTTTTATTTCGTTTTTGTTCTTGGTTGCGTCGGGGGTGTTTTTGAAGTGGATTCTTATGATGTCGGCTCCGATTGCGTACAGTGCACGAATCATGCGGATTGTTGATTGAGGTGGCTCTTTTGGGTCGATGTTTACGAAGTATTCTTTGGGTTTGGTACCCTTGTCTCTGCCTTCTTTTTCCATGATTATCCGAGGAACCAAGGTTAGTGTGGAGTCAGGTTGGATGTTGAAGGCGATTTCACTGCCTCGTTTGAGACCTATGTCTTCTACCCATTCTTTTGGAAGGGATATGATGTAGGATCCTCTGCCTGTGCATTGAACTCTTCGGTAGCCAAGGTCTTTTTCTGCCAAATCATACACCTGGTAAATGTTTCATTTAGTTTACATATTTCCTTAAGTTACATATAAATGATTAACAACAAAGTTATATAGAATACATGCATTTGATTGGGCTACTCCAATAGAAGAGAGAAGAAAAATGCCGTTAAACAGTTGTAAAATAGTAATAATGACTGACAATCAAGCGACGGCAAGCAAAGGCGTTCAATGCACAAACGACGTTGAACTCCATGTGCTATTGCTCACTTGTCCGCGCTAAACGACAAAAATATGGAAGGTTTAGGTATGAAAAAAATAATTGCGAAGCAAGAAGCCTGCATGGGTTGTGGACTATGTGAAGTCTACTGTACCACCGCACATTCAAAATCAAAAGACATAGTCAAAGCATACAACACTGAACACCCCAAACCCATCAGCCGAATCCGACGCGAAGTAAACAAACCCGTGTCGTTTGCTATTCAATGTCGTCATTGCGAAGATGCTCCATGCGTAACCGCTTGCCTATCAGGCGCCATGCAAAAAGACCAAAAAACAGGTGAAGTCACTCACAATAAAGACAAGTGTATGGGTTGCTGGACCTGTGTTATGGTTTGTCCCTATGGCGCATTGATTATGGATAAGGAAGGCAAAGTTGTCGCCAAATGTGACCTCTGCCAAGGCCTCGCTGAACCAGCATGTGTTGCCAATTGTCCCAACCAAGCGTTGGTATTCAAGGAGGTTAAACCTTAATGTCAAAATATGTGATTATCGGCGCTTCCGCAGCCGGTATAGCTGCAGTTGAAGGTATACGAAAAGTAGACCTAGTCGGCACAATAACAGTAATCACTGAAGAAGCTTGTGCCCACTACAGTAAACCAATGATTAGTGACTTGGTTAGTGGCAAAGCTGACATCCAAAAAATGAAGTGCAAAACTGATAATTTCTGGAAAGAAAACAACGCTGAAGCACGCATGAGTAAGAAAGCAGTGAGCTTAAACTTATCCGACAAAACCGTCAACCTAGAAGACGGGGAAAAAATAGTTTATGAGAAGCTTTTGCTTGCAACTGGCGGCAAACCCTTCGTTCCCAAGATGGAAGGCCAAGACAAAGACGGCGTATTCACTTTCACAAACATCTCTGATGCTCAACGATTAGCCGCAAAGATTGACAGCATACACGCGAAGAGCGCCGTGGTTATCGGAGCCGGTTTAATCGGCATAAGCGTTACCGAAGCCCTCATGAAACGAGGGTTAAAAGTCACTGTCGTAGAACTTCAAGAAAAAATACTGAGCTTACTTTTAGATTCAAAGGCATCAGACATAGTTGAAGCCATAATTAGAAAAGCAGGCGTCGATTTCGCAACGGGGCAATCAGTACAAAAAATCGTTGGAAGACCAGACAACGATGGTGCCGTTGGCGCAGTAATATTAACCAAAGGCGACCAACTAGCGTGCGATCTAGTTATCGTAGCCATCGGAGTCATTCCAAGAACTGAGCTTGTGCTTGGAACTACCGTAAAAATAAACAGGGGTATCGTGGTCGATAATTTCATGCAGACCAATGTGCCTGATGTTTATGCCACCGGTGATGTAGCCGAAGCTTATGATTTTATTCTCAACCAGAACCGTCTCTTGCCCCTTTGGCCTTTAGCGGTTTTGGAGGGCAGAGTTGCAGGATACAACATGGCAGGCAAAAAGACCAGTTATGAAGGCGGAACCAACATGAGCAGTCTCAAGTACTTTGGGATACCCATAGTTTCTATAGGGTTAGCTAACCCCAAAGATGATCCAACACTGGAAATCCTCGTTAAGTTGGATGCAGAAAACAATGTGTACAAGAAACTTGTTCTCAAGAATAACGTTATCGTTGGCTTGACACTTGTCAACTGCATAGACCGCGCTGGAATCCTCTTCAACCTAATGAAAACCCAAACTAATGTGAAAAAGTTTAAGCAAGATCTGCTAAGAGACGACTTCGGCTTAGCCGTTCTACCTTTAGGTCTCCAAAGAAAAATGAGTGTGGTACAGTAATGAATCAAAACGACCAAAAAATAATCACCCCATTCAATGACGACAAGGATTTCTCAGCCTGCGGCATATTCGCTGCAATGAACACAGATGGCAAACGCTTCGGCTCAAGAGACCCAGTCAGAGCCATGGCAAACATGCATGATCGAGGCAACGGTTTAGGAGGCGGCTTCGCAGTCTACGGTATATATCCAGACTTCAAAGACCATTACGCATTCCACATCATGTATCTGAGCAAAGACGCGAAAGAAAAAACTGACCGCATACTCGCATCAAAATTTGACATAGTCTACGATGAAGAGATGCAAACCAAACCAGCCAACGTTCGAGACCCCCCGCAGGTTTGGCGTTACTTTGTTCAACCCAAAAAACAACGCCCCGAGCACCAAACTGAAGAAGACTACCTCATTGAAGCAATTATGCACATCAACACTGAAACCGGAAAGGCCTTTGTTTTCTCAAGCGGCAAAGACATGGGTGTATTCAAAGGCGTAGGATTCCCAGAAGACATTGCAGACTTCTTCTGTTTAGACGAATACGAAGGGTATCTTTGGTCATGCCACAGCAGATTCCCAACAAATACGCCAGGTTGGTGGGGTGGAGCACATCCATTCAACATCCTTGATTGGACAGTAGTGCATAACGGTGAGCTCTCATCTTACGGCATAAATCGCAGATATTTAGAAATGTACGGTTACAAATGCACCATGCAAACAGATACTGAAGTCTTAGCTTATGCAGTAGACTTACTGATGCGCAGACAGCACTTACCCATTGAGTTAGTTGCCCAAATTTTCGCTTCACCGCTATGGAGCGAAATAGACAACATGGAACCTAAACAAGCACAACTCCTGCGAACACTGCGCCAAACCTACGGCAGTCTACTGATGAACGGTCCCTTCAGCATAGTCATCGCTCACCATGGAGAAATGATTGGCTTAACTGATCGAATCAAACTACGACCTTTAGTTGCTGGCACAAACGGGGACTACCTATATTTGTCCTCTGAGGAATCAGCTATGCGATTGGTTTCTCCGAACCTAGACACGTTTTGGTGTCCAAGAGGCGGCGAACCAGTGGTTGGCAGACTAAAAAATAACAGCAAACGGGCTGCTGAAATCCTCGCTGGAGGCTTAATGTAATGAAAACCTATGTAGCACCTGAATACCTCATCGAACGAGACGAGAAACGCTGTATACGCTGCAAAGTTTGCGTTAACCAATGCACTTACGATACGCATTTCTACGATCAAGAAACTGACACTGTGTGCAGCAAGGAAGAGAACTGCGTTAACTGTCAACGCTGTGTCACTTTCTGCCCAACCCACGCAATCACAATAAGAAAGAACCCAAATGTCAGCCGAGATAACGCCAACTGGACGATGGAAGCTATAAGAGACGTGAAAAAGCAAGCTGAAAGCGGAGGCGTAATCTTAACAGGCATGGGATGCGACAAACCCAACTACACATACTGGGACCGCCTTCTTCTAAACGCAAGCCAAGTTACAAACCCATCGATTGACCCACTGCGAGAACCCATGGAAATCCGCACATACCTTGGCGCAAAACCAGATCGCTTAGACTTGAACGTGGAAAACGGCGAAACTATGCTAAAGACACAGCTTGCTCCACAACTTTGCCTAGACACCCCGATTATGTTTTCTGCGATGTCGTATGGCGCTATAAGCCTTAATTTGCATGAATCCTTAGCGCGTGCAGCTACCGAATGCGGAACATACTGGAACACGGGTGAAGGCGGCTTAGACAAAAGTCTATACAAATATGGCGCCAATACCATAGTGCAAGTGGCCTCTGGCAGATTCGGAGTCCACTCCAACTACCTTGACGCAGGCGCAGCTGTAGAAATCAAAATTGGCCAAGGCGCAAAACCAGGGATCGGCGGTCACCTTCCAGGAGAAAAAGTAACCGAACACGTAGCCAAAACACGCATGATTCCCCAAGGCACCGATGCACTCTCGCCTGCACCCCAACACGACATATACTCAATCGAAGACCTAAGACAACTAATTTACGCACTTAAAGAAGCAACAAACTACACCAAACCCATTTCAGTTAAAATAGCAGCTGTTCACAACGCACCTGCCATTGCAAGTGGTATGGTTCGAGCTGGAGCTGACATTATAGCTCTTGACGGCGTTCGAGGTGCTACAGGAGCGGCACCCAAAGTCATTCGCGATAACGTAGGCATACCTATAGAATTAGCCATAGCGCAAGTAGACCAACGTTTACGCGAAGAAGGTATACGTAACAACGCTTCCGTAGTAGCGGCTGGCGGAATAAGAAGTAGTGCAGACGTCATAAAAGCCATCGCTTTAGGCGCAGACGCGGTTTACATTGCAACAGCAGCTTTGATATCTGTAGGATGCACGGTTTGCCAACGATGCTACACTGGCAAGTGTCCATGGGGAATCGCAACGAGTGACCCATGGATTAGCAAACGTATCAACCCCGATATTGCATCTAAACGTCTCGTGAATTTGCTGAATAGTTGGAGCTTGGAAATTAAAGACATGATGGGTGGTATGGGAATAAACGCCATTGAGAGCTTACGCGGTAACCGCTTGGCTCTAAGAGGTGTCGGGTTGACCAAGACTGAACTTCAGATATTGGGTGTTAAAATGGCAGGAGCATAAAAAAATGCAACAAGAAGACAGTAAGCATATAGAAATCGACGCAAAATATCAATCCATAATAAAAACAGAAGACAAAGTAGTAAAAATCAACGCTGAAGGACTCTACTACAAAGAACTAAATTGCTTGTTGAGAGAAGTAATCAAAAGTGACGCCCAACGCATTGAATTACACAATGTTTGCGGACAAAGATATCTCGGAACCGATCTTGATACCACGATCCAAATCGATGTTTATGGAACTCCTGGAAACGACCTGGGCGCATTTATGAGCGGACCGAAAATGGTAATTCATGGCAACGCACAAGACGCTAGCGGTAACACGATGAACGACGGGCAAATAGTCGTTTATGGTCACGCTGGAGACTTGACGGGTCACTCAATGCGGGGAGGAAAAATCTTCGTCAAAGACTACGTAGGGTACCGAGTTGGTATCCACATGAAAGAGTACCAACGAAAAATCCCCCAGATAATAATCGGCGAAACAGCAGGAGACTTCCTTGCAGAGTACATGGCTGGCGGAATCATCCTCATCTTGGGGATGAACCTCAAAGAGGGCGATAAATGTAAAGCCCGATTTGTCGGTACAGGAATGCATGGTGGCGTAATCTACGAACGCGGAGATATCCTTGATCCCGAGGCTGGAACCAAAACCCTTCCCGTGGGCAAACGCGACATGCAAATAATCGAAGGCTTAGTTAAAGAGTACTGCAATCACTTCGGCGCAGACCCCACCACAATTCTCTCAGGTAAATTCAAGAAAATACTGCCCCTCTCAAAACGACCCTACGAAAAACTATACTCCCACTAACCTTTTTTTATTTTAATAATTTTAATGCTAAGGCTAATTTACATTATAAAATTATTGTCGCCCTTAAGTTTGTAAATCTCTTTATCCTGCAGACAAATATGCTTGCCTGAAAATAGCAAATGTTAGTCAAACCTATTCTATTTGCTCTAAAAACGTCCAAAATCATTATTTTTTAGTAATCTTTCGATAAGATTGAGCCGATTAGGTTTCAAACACCTTTTTACTATACGAAAAACACATGACTGGGCAAGGGAAAAGTAACGTGAAAATTGAAAGAGTGAAGGTTAAGCTTGCGATAGCTTGATTTCTTTTTGTTGTCGCAGAAGCGAAGCTGCCAAAGTTGCCAAAAAGATAACAGCGAACACAATTACAGCGATACTGATCTTGTATGTTATATCAATGTTAACGTAGAAGAGTGTCAAAATAGTCACCAA
This sequence comes from Candidatus Bathyarchaeota archaeon, assembly GCA_963835475.1. Lineage (GTDB taxonomy): Archaea > Thermoproteota > Bathyarchaeia > Bathyarchaeales > Bathycorpusculaceae > Bathycorpusculum. The sequence continues at coordinate 50,370 of CAWIFU010000013.1, read as the reverse complement.
CATTAGTGCTAAAACAAGCGCTTCTTGAATTCCACTAAAAACCTTCATATTTCCAAAACTCAATTCTTAATTCACCACAGAAAGCTCTTGGACAAGCGTACCATATTAATTTTCTGCAGAAAACTTCGGATTTTGAAATTAAATGCAAAAAATAACTTAAAGTTTCCAATGTTTTTATCTTATCGAATTCCACTGGAAATGAGAATTTTTAATTATATAGTGATATCTCTCAATTGTTGGAAGTCAATTAAAAATGACACAACATATAGGAATAGGGATTAGTGTTGCTTAAACTTTGTCAAAGGACAATTCTTTGACTCGGCTTTCGATGAATTCAGCTACTTTTTGCTCACTAAACTTAAGTTCATTCTCCTGAGCTTGCAATTGTTCCCTAACAATTGTCAACAGTTTTTCAATATCGACAGGTTTAAGCAAATATGCATCAGCGTTTTTGTTCAAGGCACCTATCGCGTTTTGTATCGAAGGGTAACCAGTTACCATAATTTTGCGCGTTCTAGGAACGCCATCTTTCATTAATTTTAGTAGCTCGACGCCCTCTATGTCTGGCAATCGAATATCAAGTAATGCAATGTTGTATGTTTTTTCTTGTGTTTTTTGGATTGCTTCTTTTCCTGTGCTGGCTAAATCGACGAGGTATCCTTCTTCTTCGAGGATGGCTTTCATGGTTGTCCTGATTGTGTCGTCATCGTCGACTACGAGGATTCTTGTATGTTTATCCATGTGTTTTCACCTCCAACTTCAAATTTAGGTTCGATCGGGAAAGTTAGCGTAAATGTAGTTCCCTTGTCTTTAGCAGTTTTAACTGCTATGGTCCCACCATGTGCTTCAATAATGCGTTTGCAAATTGCTAAGCCAAAACCCATTCCTTGAGCTTTTGTTGTGAATAATGGGGCAAAAAGCTTGGGCAAAACATTCTCGGCAATTCCTGGACCCGTGTCTGCGAAGGAAATCTCGAAGATGCCATCGGTACGTTTGCCGTCAACTGTAATTTTTCCACCATTCGGCATCGCATCAATTGCATTTTTGATAAGGTTTATGAAGACTCGTTTTATTTTATCGGAATCGACTTTGAAGGTAAGTTCGTCCTCGAGGTGGTTTTGGATTTCTATTTTTTCTGGTAAATCCAAAAGCCTTAGGCATTCAGAGAGTAATTTCTTGAGTGATTCTTCGTTTCTCTCCAAATGAAGTTCTCTTGAATAATCTAAAAGGTCATTGACTATTTTGTTGGAATAGTTCACGCATTTATCGATTGTTTCAAGCATTTCTTGAGCTTGGGTTTGAGAGATTTGGTTTCCCTTCTTTTTCATGAAATACGCGGAATTTTTGATTCCACTCAATGGGTTGCGTAAATCGTGTCCAACCATGCCTGCTAATTCGCCGATTGCTGCAAGTCTCTCTGACTTTACTAGTTCGGCTTGTGTTTTCTTTAATTGCTCGGTTCTTTTCTGAACCAATTCCTCAAGCTTTTGTGAATATTCTCCAAGCTTGGTCTGTAATCTTTTTCTTTCAGTAATATTAACAGCTAGCTCCAAAGCGGCTATGACTTTACCGTTTTTGTCTTTGACAGGAGTTACAATAAGTTCAACCCAATCATCTCTGCCATCGAATGTAAAATGAAAATCATGTCTATCAGAAGTGGCCCCGCTTTCGAAGACTTTTCTAACCCCGCAATCTTGACAAACTTGGTTGGATTTGTTAAAAATAGAATAACATAATTTGTTTTCCAAATCGTTACCATTAATTTGTTTTAGCAACTGGTTAGCCCATAAAATTCGGTAGTCTTTGCTGATAATTGTCAGACCCGCATCTATGTTTGCCGCCATGTTTTCAAGCATGTCTCGCTCTTGTTTGAGCGCTTCTTCCATCGCTTTCCACTCAGTGACATCTCTAACGATTGACAACAAACATTTTTTTTCCTTTAAAGTCACGGTTGCTACTGTAAGGTCCATTGGGAAAGTGTTTCCGTCTTTTTTTAGTGCATTAAACCCAAAATGTCTTTTTGAAAGTTGGTTATGCATTAATTCTTTTAGCAACGCTTCATGTTTCTTTTGTCCATGCGGAGGGATGACCAATTCGGCTAGTTTTCTGCCTATTGCTTCGCTCTGCAGAAACCCGAACATTTTCTCAGCGGCTGGATTCCAGTAAATAACTCTGTCCTCTTCATCACTCAATATTATGGCGTCCATAGCAGAAGTGCTGATTGCACGGAATCGTTCCTCGCTTGACCGTAAATCGTCTTCCAATCGTTTGCTCTTTGTTATATCTTCAAGTTCAGCAATGAAAAGAATGGGTTGGCCAGTTTGATTTCTAATGGCGTTGACAATTATTCTGCCTACAATAGTCGTTCCGTCTTTCTTGAAATACCGTTTTTCGTGCACTAAAGAAGAAATAATTCCATTTTCAAGTGCAGCCATTTTAGCTTCGCTTTCTGGGAGATCTTCAGGGCAAGTGATTTCTTTAAAAGTTAATTTCCGTATCTCTTCCTCTTCGTAACCAAGTATCTTGCAGAATGCTTCGTTTGCGCTTAAGAAATGATATCTCAAATCCGATGTAGCAATCCCGATTGGTGCGTTTGCAACAATTGCTTTGGATAATTCTTCACTTTCTTTGAGCGCTCTTTCTGCTCGTTTCCGTTCAGATATGTCGGATATCACTGCAAGGGTTCCAGTTATTTGCCCTTGGTCGTCTGTTATCGTGGACATTGTAATGATTGTGTCGATGTGAGTTCCATCTTTGCGTGGAAATGCGTATTCAACCAGTCCATCAATTTCCTGATTTCTAAATTGTTGCAGTGTCTCTCTGATTTTTGCAACTTTTTCCTTATCCAGAAAATCAAAAAGTTTCCTTCCAATCATCTCACTTTCTGCGTATCCGAGCATTTCTGCCATGCGAGGGTTAACAAAGACGGTCGTGAAATCGCTGTCTATAGCCCATATGCCTTCTTGCGCGAGCTCAACTAGTTGGCGATACCCTGCCTCACTTTCTATCAAGGCATTTTGCACTTTTTCGATTTCCGAAAGGTCACGACAGATGCAATGAAGGTATTTCTTGCCCGCCGATTGAAATGTTCTTGCAGTTATCGAAGTGTTCTTAATATCGCCGTTCTTTGTTCGGAGCAGAATTTCAAATTCATCTGCACCTTTTTTCAAAATGTCCTTCATATGCGACTTTACTTTTTCAGAGGATTCATTTGTCGCCAAGTCACAAATTGTTATTTTTTCAAACTCTTCTCTTGAATATCCAAATTGTTGATGAGCTACATCATTGAATTCAATAAATCTGGTTGTTTCCGGGTCAATTACTAAGACGCCTAAAGGTGCTTGATTAAAAATCGCGTGATAACGTTGTTCAGCATCTCGTAGTTTTTGTTCAGACTGTTTTCTTTTGGTAATATTTTTGACTACAGCAACTGCACTCCATTTACCCATCAACTTTGTTGGAGAAATTGACAACTCTACAGGAAACTCGGTGCCGTCCTTGTGTTGTCCTACTAATTCAACGTTTCCTACAGTGAAGTAGCCCATTCCTGTTTGAGCAAAAATTTTTACACTTTCTGCGGCTCGTTCTCTTCCTTCTTTACACATTGATCTTGGGACTACAAGTTTATGTATGTCTTTTCCAACAGCCTCTTTGCATGTGAAGCCGAATGTTTTTTCAGCAGCCGAATTCCAGTAGGTAACCTTAGCCTCCTCATTGACAATAATTATGGCTTCTTTAATCGAGTTGGTTATGTTGTGAAATTTTTCTTCACTTTCGACAAGCCCTTGGCGGAGTTCGTTTTGAATTTTATTCTCTTCAGTAACATCACGAAAAATGGCGAAGTCCAATTCTTCTCCAGCTTTTACAAACCGATTCCCATTTATTCTTAGAATTTTGACCTCTCCGTTCTTGGCTGTGAGTCTAATTTCATAGGGTAAAATGGTCGAGCCTGCCAATCTATCCTCAACATTTCTGGAAAGCAACTGCTTATAGTCTTCGCTAAGAAAACTGAAGCTGGAAAAATTCTTTCCAATTAGTTCTTCTTTTTTATACCCAGAATACTTTCCAACGATCTTGTTTGCTGCAACAATTTTTCCTGAGCTATTTAGGACCAGGACTGGATCAGGAATGAGATCAACCAAGAATAAGAGCGAGTCATCTGGTTTTAGTCAGGCTTTCTTTTCTCATCCAAAATTGCCTCCATTTTTCCATTTTTCTCTGTATCTTCATACCATAATTCCAGCAACTTCACATATTTTGTAAAAGTTAAGTCTGGAACAAGCCATTTTGGGCCCACCCAATTATAACTGCATTCGACTTGTTGATTTAGACATTTCATTATCAAAATCTCTATTTGCTGGGCAGCAACGCCAAATATTTGTTCAATTGCTTCTGAAAAATCCTTAACTTTATTCGGAATATCCTGCCTTGAAATCCCAAATTTACTCTTCAGATGGAAGTATATTGCTTTTTTTGAGTTTTCTCCTAAGGTAGATAAGGCTTCGTCAATAGAATCTAGCAGTATAGTGCTAAATTCTTTTTCGCATTTTCTATTGACCAAATTCATTTCATCCTTATTCCGTACCCTATCTGTTCATTGAATATGCTTTTGGATCTGATAATGTAAAATGCAGTAAAAGTAAGTAAAGGCTTATGAATTTCTAATTCTAACTGCAAATTCACCAATAGGCTTCTGTTCTTAAAAGTGAGATTTGCTAGATATTGCTTTTTCAAAGTAGACTCATTTTTAGTTAAATAGAGCGCACAAAACTTTCATCTTTTTCTTTTTTTTGTTTAAATCTTTGAGCTACTCTAATTGCAAAACTTGTTTTTACAAAAAACCTAAAAGTTCTCAAATCCCTAATATTTTTGCTGTACGTATTAGCGCAGGTGTGATAGTATAAGCTTTTATTCACGCTAAAGTGGCGACAACTCCCGCAAAATTTCCTTTTTTTGTCCTTGTTTGCTGATTAAATGATCTCGCCCTATTATTGGTTAGTCAAGAAAAATAATCTACAGCAAGTTGCTCAGTTTTAAAGGCTTTTGTTTTCAATTGGTCGGCTGAACTGTGTTTTTGTTATTTCAGTAGCACACTGTGCTGATTCCCAAATATTCTCAAAGTAACTTTGAAACATCGCTAAGAAGCTTGGATGATTTGTCCAAATAATAGAGGACTCTGTCAAAGGCTTCGAAGGATAAAAACAGAAACTGGCTTCTTTACCATCAAAAATGGCGGCATTAACACTTAGTGAGCTGCTGCTCACCCTGAGATGAAAGTTTGATTTTGAAAGCAGAGCCTGGATATTCTTCTGACGTTCAATTTCTTGTTTGCAACTAAGTTTTTGTCGTCAGTGGGTACTTCCAATAGTTTTATAAAGAAAACCAAATGATTATAGAAATTTATGTGGCATAGACATCTTTGCTTAGATGTATTTTTGTCACATGAAAATAAATTGAAAGGAAGAAAAATAAATGCAAAATCTAAAAAGGAAATCTATAGCTATTTTGACAGCGGTTCTATTATCTATAACAATGATGGCTTCAATGGTACTCGTACCGACAATTGACGCACATACCCCTGCGTGGTCGCTACCTACATTCGCTTTCCTTGTCGTCTCGCCTACCCCCATAGGTGTTGGGCAATCAGTTAACGTTAACTTCTGGCTCAATGTACCGCCTCCGACAGCTGGTCTGCAATATGGTGACAGATGGACAAACATCACTGTAGTTGTTATGCACCCAGACGGAACCAAAGAAACATTAGGTCCATTCGTATCCGATGACACAGGGGGATGCCATACAGTTTATACACCCACAGTACTTGGCAACTATACTTTCCAGATGTTCTTTGGCGGACAAACATTGGCGGGTGACAACTTAACACCTGGCTCAGCTCCAAGCCCCTATATTGGCGATTACTATCAACCCAGTCAAAGCAGCGTTTTCAAGGTGACAGTCCAACAAGACCTTATTGGCTACCCACCCCTAACACCCCTGCCAACAGAATACTGGACACGCCCAATATATGCTCAAAACAATGAATTATGGTCGGCAATCGGCGGAAACTGGCTAGGTCTCGGTGTATCAACATTCGCAAACACTGGACAATATAACCAACAAGGAGACTACGCACCATACACAACCGCACCGAACAGCCCACACATCCTCTGGACCAAACCAGTGGCTTTTGGAGGAACAATGGGTGGAGAATTCGGCAGCGACCAACAAAGCAACTATTGGTCAACATCGCAGTACCAACCTAAATTCGCACCCATAATCATCCAAGATGTACTTTACTACGTTAATTATCCTGGCTCTACCCAAAACCCTGCAGGCTGGTCAGCAGTAAACCTACACACTGGACAAACCATTTGGACCCAAAACTACACTACCAACCTAAGATGCGGGCAAATAATGAACTACCTATCGCCTAACCAATACGGCGGCATAGCATACCTATGGGCAACCGGCAACGTACCAGGAGTTGTATCCACTGGAACAACTTACAGCATGTATGACGCTATGACAGGCAACTATGTCTTAAGCATCGTTAACGGCTCCAGCTTTAGCAAACTCACCATCGACGACCACGGCGGACTATTAGGTTATTACCTTAACTCAAGCTCCGGCCAGACCTCTCTCACCGTATGGAACTCTACTAGAACCATCATGAGAGGAGTCAGCGGCACTGGCGATCCACAAGGCTGGCAATGGCAACCTCCACAAAACGGCGTACTATCATTCCAAAACGGCATACAATGGACAGCACCAATAAACACAACATTCAACGGTAACCCAATTACGCTGGGTATTGCAGGAATGGATAGCAAAGTAGTTCTCATGACTTACACTAGCGCGGGAGGCTCTTACTTCCAACCTGGATGGTACATTCAAGCAGGCTACAGCGCACAAGATGGACACCTACTTTGGGGACCACTTAACCGAACAGAAACCCCGAACTCGAGAGTTAACATCGCCTCAGAAGCCATGAGTGATGGCGTCTGGATAGAATCCGATCAATCAGCACTAGCAATTTCAGGATACGAACTAAGCACCGGTAGCAAACTTTGGGGGCCAGTATCATTACCAAATGCAGAACCATATTCCTCACTTGGCATGAGATACACCACTGCACCAAATGGAACAGTCATACTTTGGACTTACGGAGGAGACGCATACTCAATCCAAGCTAGAACCGGAACAATCAACTGGCAGTACCATACACCTGCAAGCGGCTATGAATCACCCTACGGTGTATGGCCACTCTGGACTTTCAGCGTTGGAACAGTCGCAGACGGCAAGTTCTTCATACCAATCGGTCACATGTACAGCCCACCACTATTCCACGATGCAAAGCAATTAGCAATTAACATAACCGACGGATCATTAGTCTGGAGTTTATTGGCATTTGACGTGACAAGTGCACCTGCAATATCAGACGGTGTAATGACAACCTTGAACGCTTACGACAACCAGCTATATGCTTGGGGTAAAGGACCTACTACAACTACAGTGACAGCGCCAGATCTTGGGGTAACCACCGCGACTCCGATAACTATACGTGGAACAATTACAGACAACTCTGCTGGCTCAAGGCAAGAAGCTGTCGCAGCTAACTTCCCCAACGGTCTACCATGCATCTCTGACGCAAGTCAAAGTGCATGGATGGAATACGTCTACATGCAACAACCGAAACCCACAAACACTTCAGGAGTTCCAATAACTATTAGCGTAGTTGACAACAACGGCAACAACCGAGTAATCGGCACAACAACAAGTGACAAGTCAGGTTCTTTCGGGTTCAATTGGTGCCCTGACATATCAGGCGCCTATCAAATTACCGCTACCTTCGCAGGCTCCGAATCGTACTACTCGTCTTCAGCAACAACCTACACTTATGCAAGTGATGCAGCAACACCAGTTCCAACTACGGCAACTCAACAGGGCTTAGCAACAACCTCAGATCTGCTAACATACATAGCAGGTGGAATAATCGCGATAATTATTGCAATAGCGATTGTTGGCTTGCTACTGTTTAAGAAAAAACCATAAACAAAGGCAGAACAAAAACAACATTCATCCTTTTTATTTTTTTTAGAAGAGCAACGAAGTAAACAGAGATATTAGACTCGGTCAATAATTTATGAAATAGCTATACTTCGTGTTGGATTCGCATTTTTTTCTTCAAGGTAAAAAGTTATTAGCATAACCAAAAATAATCGCGATTGTCGTCTTGTTTTGTATTGTCGTGAAAGCTAACTCTCTGTAGCATCAGCAAACCCCGTTCTATCCTAAAAACATTAGTAACGCAAGAAAACAGGTGAGAAGAGTTCCATGGTTGTGGCAGTCGGAGGTCACTCAAAGATAAGTAGATGGAATAGACTCGTTTCATTCAATCATCTGACTTAGAAGTCAACCTTTAAAATAGAAAGAAAGGCGAAATTTTAAGCTTACAAAACAGATAACCTACGTTGACCTTTACTGTCGCCACTAGTTCATTAAGACGATTTCTCCAGGCGTATACCAAACGCCGTTGTAAACTTTAAAAATGCGCCATCCGAAAAGCTGCCTTAAGCTAAGGAAACTCATTTTTTTGAAACCTTGCAGGCAAAAAACCGTTAAGCATGCGTTGTTTGTTATGTGTGCTTTCGAAGTAACTTCTGCAACAACTCCCGAAGAAATAAAAAAACTTGGCATGGCAGGCTGGATAAAATACGATGAAATGGCACTCAATGGAACACAAATGCACTTCTACAAAAAACCAAAAAGATTTTCAAACGTTTAAATTTAATTTGCGACTATTACGTCCTGAAAAAGTATGCGTATAAAGGTTCTGTGCATTAGTATAAGCTTTTATACATATGTTGCTGAGAGATGTTAAAAAGAAAATACCTGCTTCCGTGAGGATAAAGACTGAATGCCCTACATAAAAAAAATCGAGTTGAAAGGCTTTAAGTCTTTTGGGCCACAAACAGTTAAAGTAAATCTAGATAAGGGTTTCACAGCTATTACTGGACCAAATGGAAGCGGTAAAACCAACATCATGGATGCGCTGCTTTTCTCTCTTGGAGAATTAAGCACAAGAAGGCTTAGGGCTGAAAACTCTGCTAAACTGATTTTTCACGGTTCGGATAAGGCGGGGCAAGAAAAAGCCAAAATGGCCAAAGTCGTTGTTCAATTCGACAATTCGGATGGCTTGATGCCAGTTGACACAACGACTGTGACGATTTCTCGCGAGGTTTACCGAAATGGTCAGAGCGTTTATCGTTTAAATGGACGCAGAATGTCGAGGTCTCATATCACCGAAACACTCTCTATGGCCGCAATCAGTAGCATGAGCCAAAACATCATTCCTCAAGGCACAATCACAAGATTAACTGATGTTAATCCTCTTGAGCGAAGAAAAATCATAGAAGACCTTATTGGCATCGCGCAATATGATGATGAAAAGACTGAAGCGGAAGAAAAACTCCGTGCAGCAGACATTTCAATTCGCACAGCCATGGGACGAATAGATGAAGTTCAAAAACGTCTTGACGACCTAGAACGCGAACGCAACCAACTTTTACGCTACAACTTCATACAGACTGAAACCAAAAAGTTCCAAGCCGTCAAAATATCAAGCGACATCTCTCAACAGAACGTAAAAATTAACGAAAACACCGCACAAACCGTTAAGGTGAAGGAAAGGGTTGACAAACTAAAGGAGCAAAGGGATCTTCGCAGAACCAAACGTCATGAAATCGAAGGTGACTGGCGAAAGCTCAGCGGTGAAGGGCTTGAGCAGGGAGGTTCAGAGGTTCTCAAAGTCCAGATAAAGATTGGTGAATTAAAATCAAAACTTACGGAATTAATCTCAAAGATTAGTTCAGGGCAAGCTAGCCTTGAGAGTCTCAAGCGTGTTAGAGAAAACAACATTACCCAACATGAGAACCTAAGAAATGAAATTAGGGAAAACCGCTTAAGGATCCGTTCGTTCCGCAGTGAACATGAAAAACTCAAAGCTCAAATCGCCGAGAAAGAAGCGGCACACGGCATATTAGCTCAGGAAACTAGCCAACTTTGGGGTGGACTCGACGATAATAACCTCCAGATTCGTGCTTTAGAAGCTCAAATTGAAAGCCATGTAAAACGGATCGCTTATTTGCGTTCAGTATATACTCAAGACAAATCGGCCCTGCGGCTATGTACTGGAAGAATAAAAAACCTGTCTGTCAGAAGAGAAAGGTTCCAAACGAGCCAAGTTGAAATTGAAAAATCACTATCAGAGCTTGAGCAAGTTCAAAGAGACCAGAAAGCCCAGCTAAAGAATCTTGAGCAAACAATCGAACGCAAAAAAACCCAGAAAGAAACCGTTCAAAAAGAAATCACCGATGCTGAAAAGATTGCAAGTTCGGCTAAAGATGCTGTCATAGAATTCGCTACCCAAAGAGACCTAGCCGCCACTATAGCTGCTGAAGAGAAAGCGCTTCGCGGCATTGAGGAAATGGGTGATGTGGGCGCTATCTCTGGGATTCATGGTCGGCTACGAAATCTGATAAAGATTGACAAAAGCTATAAGAAAGCAGTTGACGCGGCCGCTACAGGTTGGCTTGATGCTTTAGTCGTAAAAGATATTGACATAGCTTTTACATGCATGGAAACTCTAAGGCGCATGAAACTTGGCCGAATAAAAATCATCCCTCTTCACGGCGCAATCAACATAAAAAACAAGACGCCGCCAAAACGAGAAGGCATCGTGGGATCCCTTTCAAGTTTCATGAAATATGACAGTACATTTGAGCTTGCAGTAAACTATGTTTTCGGAGACACCATGGTCGTTTCAAACGACAAAGCTGCTTTTGCGCTTTCTAACGAAGGCTATCGTGCAGTAACAGTAACAGGTGATTTGTACGAACCAGGCGCTTTTGAGAGCGGATACTACCGTGCACCGATCGATTTCTCCACAATAATTCCGAGCGAGAAGGCATTAAGCAGTTTAGATGAAGCTGTCAAAGCACTGCAGCAACATCTTACTCAGCGAGGAACTGACATTATCGGCATTGAGGAAGAGCTCGAGTATACAAAAATCGCGGTTACACGACTCATAGAATCTATTGCTACATTGGAAAGAGAAGTAATAAGGGTAAAACGCGGCGTTAAAAGAACCCAATTCAATATTAGACACCTAGAAAAGTATGGAGGTAAACTTGAACGTGAAGCAGCATCCTACAAAGGCCGCATGGAAGTATACAGAAACGAGCGAAACTCTATCCGAAAAAACCACCAAAGAATTCACGCTGAAATCGCCGCTTTAAGATTAAAAACTGATGTTGCACACATTCAGGAACTTGAAGTTCAACGTGAAAAACTCGGCGAAGAATTGAACACATTACGCCAACGGTTGGGATCAGCGCAAACAGAAATTTCCACTCATCAATCCCAATTCGATAGAGTCTTAAGAATCGGGTATAAGAATACAAAGATCCAGATTTCGAAGATTGATCAGCAGCAACGAAAACTTGAGAAAGAGGTCGCTGATGCACTTTCGGAACGCGACGTAATCAAAAAAGAAGCGGATGAACTTGAGAAGAGTCGTGCTGATCTTTCTAAGGCTGTTTTTTCTGCCCGCGAAGAATCCAAAAAGTTTACTTCGCAAATAGACTCCATAGATTCAGAGCTTAGGATGCTTGATTCAGAGTATGAGCAGGCAGATAGGCTTCTAAACCAGCTTCAACTTAGCATTGAAACTAGTCAGCTTCGTTTGCAACAGCTTCAAAATCAACTGCGGATATACGGTTTCGAACAATCATTGGAAACTAACCCAAGGCAGGTTCAAGAAGCAGAAACAACCATTCGTATGATGCAGTTTGAAATGGAAAGAATAGGCGCCATAAACCAGCTTGCCGCTTCACATTATTCGGAGCAGATTTCTCGCTATAGAGAATTATCAGTGCGTTTAAATGAGTTGGAGCGGGAAAAGCAAGCCATCGTGTTGTTTATGGATGAGATTGAATCTAAGAAACGCAAGGTTTTCATGGGTGCTTTTGAAAAAATCAACGCGAGCTTAAAAATTTACTTTGCGAAACTTACAGGTGGCGGAGAGGCAACGCTTAGGCTAGAAAACCCTGAAGAACCTTTTAGCGGCGGCATAGATATGATGGTCCAGTTCCCAAACAAACCCTCTATTGTTGTTAGTGGAGCTAGCGGTGGTGAACGGTCCGTTGCAGCGGTCAGTTTCATATTCTCGCTCAAAGAGTTTACGCCCGCAGCGTTCTACATCCTTGACGAAGTTGATGCACACTTAGATGCCTACCACACTACTAAGCTTGCTGAGGTATTGCTCGAGGAAGCTGGAAAAATTCAGTTCATCGTAATCAGTCTTCGTCCTGAAATGGTGAACAAAGCTCAGAAAGTCTACGGCGTCTACGAACGTAACGGAATTTCAAATGTCGTAACAGCAAAGTTCCCACCGGAGGCACCAAAATAATGGCGTCAACGCCGACAATTCCGATGCGCAGACCCTTTTATTTGCGTCCGCCTTGGAATATACTTTTCGAGATTAGTAAACTTGAGAAAGTTACGCCTTGGAATGTTAACATAGCATACTTGCTCAGGTCTTTTCTGACTGAAATGGAGCGAACAAATCCTGAAAAGGTTGATTTTCGTGCTTCTGGCGTGGCTTTGGATTCTTCCGCCCTGATCTATTTGATGAAATCAAAATTACTGCTTACTTTGCAGGAACCGCCTGCTCCTACAATGAGAGCACCAACGGATTTTGTACCCCCACCGCTATTCTTACCGCTTCGTCATGAGTTGACTTCTACAACTATTCAGCACTTGCTCGAAGTCTTAGATGACGTATTGAAAGGAGAAAAACTTCTAAGCCTAAAACATGTAGTTGAGCAGCATCCTGTGTTGCCTGCAGTCACAGATTTGTTGCCTCAATTCGACAGGTTCATAGCTGAACTTGAGTTGCAGGTTGACCAATTGTACGCTATACTTGTCGAGAAAACAGGTGGTCAAGGGATAATTGATTTTTCAACCCTAACCAAAAACGCTACACGCATTGAAGCTTTGCGAATGTTTATTTATTTGTTGTTCCTTGCGCAGGATGGCTTAGTTAGCTTATGGCAAAATGAGGAAACTGAGGAACTTTACATAGCTGTGGGGAAACTGAACGTTGGAAAACTCGAAAAACCAAACAGTTGAACAGAACTCAGAGGTTGAGCAAGTTCAAGAAGCAGGTCGAAAAGCCCATCATTTGGCTCTGATAGAGGCCGCTCTATACGTTGCCGGTCGCCCACTCGACTTAAACGAACTATGTCAGGTCGTAGGCAGTCGCTCCAAGAAGAGAACCCAATCTTACATTGAAACACTCATAAAAGAATATTCAGGACGTAACACGGCTCTCGAAATTTTGGCTCTCAAGAATGAACGCTACGTTCTGCAGGTGAAGGCAGAATTTACTCATTTGATTAAGAAACTAGTGAATCGCCCCTTGCTCTCGTCTGGTCCGCTTAAAACGCTTTCCTACATTGCTTACCGCCAGCCCATCTCGCAGAAAAGAGTAATCGAAGTCCGAGGACAACACGCCTATGGACACGTAAAGATGCTAAAAGACATGGGATTAATATTGTCTGAACGAAGCGGTCGTACATTGGCTCTGAAAACTACGGATTACTTTTCTGACTACTTCGGCTTAACAACAGATACTTCAATTATGAAGAAGGACCTCAAGAAGATTTTCGGGGAAGCTATAAAAGAGGACATGATAGAGAGACAGCAAAAAGAAGAAAAGCAAGAGAACCAAGAAAATAATGCCGAGCAAGCATAAAGGCTGCAAAGAGATTCTTAGGCGACAAGTCTACAAAATCAAAACAATCAACAAAAACATGAACTACACAAAGAACACAAACCCTAAATGGATACATTTATATTGAAATTAACAGTTTTAGTGACTACTCGAATCAAGGATATGTAGAATATGTCTACTCATAGCAGTTTACGCAAAAGAAAACTCACAGGCGGCAAAAAAAGAGCTTATCGATCCAAGAAGAAAGTACGAAGCTGGCGGGTATCCAGCAGAAACAATTCTAGGTGAGCCAAGACACAAGACCACTCGAGGCATGGGTGGAATAAGCAAAATCAAAGCCCTCAGCGAAAAGTACGCTTCCGTAACTGACCCCAAAACTGGCAAAGCAGAGAAGACTGAAATCACACGGGTCGTCAAAAACGGTGCGAACGTTGATTATAACCGCAGAGGCGTCATAACTAAAGGCGCAGAAATAGAAACTGCATTGGGACTTGCAAAAGTTACCAGTCGTCCAGGCAGCGATGGCGTAATTAACGCGGTTCTCATAACAAAAGAAAAAGCTTAAAATTTTTCTTTAATATTTTTTAACGTCTAATTGGCATCTGTTGTTGCTGGCTTTTAATTTTCACTAGTTGCTTTGCGAGTTTTTGAATTATCTTTTCTTTTGCTTCGTTCTTTTCAACAAATAGCATTCCGGTTTTTGCCCAGGGTATCTTGGGAAAGTGCGCCTCAATGTTTAACATCGTTGCTTAATCCCAGTTTATCTGCTGCTTCTTTGATTTCTGCAATTTTTGGGGATTGCACTGCCATGTTTTTGGGGACGCGGCGTCCTTCTTTTCTTGTTTTGGCGCAGTCAAAGTAGATGGGCCAGATTATTGCTTTCTCGAGTTTTCTCATTTGTGTCACCTTATTTGTGTGCGTAATAAGCGATTATCTTTTCGGTTACTTCGTTTATTCGAACGAATCCGAAGCGTTCAAACTGTATTATCGCGTCTGGCTTTAACTTTTTGCAGTCAGCTTCTGCAAAGCCTTCAGTTACTGATGCGTCTGGCATAACTATTTGGCTTTGTAACTCTGTGCCTTTGGGTATCCACTGGATGAGTTGCACTTTGATTTTTCGTACGTCCTCATAGGATTCGCTCGCAAACTTTGCGGTTACTGAATTATCTGTTTTGTTTTCGACTTTAACATTGAAGAGTTCCATGAGCCTGACCATTTTTTCGGGTTCCAAAGCTTCTGTGTCTTTTTTTGAAATCCAGAAACTAACTGCTTTGTCTTCGCCTTCGGGGTTAACCGTGTATTCTCTGAATCCTCGCTGAGGTTCTTCTGGATGCAGAGGCAATTTAGCTTTGAAGGATTTTGGTATTTGCAAAACCTTCAGTTCAACAGGTTGGGGTACGAAGAAGTACCTATCGCTTGTGGTATCGAGAATTTTACGGTTGTAGGAAAACAGGTTTTCCCAACTTAGCGTAACATCGTTTGATTTTATCCCTACGTCGATTATCATTTTCTTAATGGCTTCTGGCGTAATTCCTCGTTTTCTTAATGCCGCAAAAGTGCCCAATCGTGGGTCGTCGTAGCCGGTGTAAAGTCCTTCTTTTACGCCTTGAACAATCTTTGATTTGCTAAGGAAGGCTCCTGTGATTTTTAGTCTGCCATAATGTATTGCCTCAGGGTATGTCCATCCAAGATAATCGTACATGTATTTTTGGCGTACCATATTGGTGTAGTGTTCTTTGCCTCGGATGATGTGGGTCATACCCATTAAGTGGTCATCTAAGCCCGCTGCCAAGTTGTAGAGTGGCCAAACAATGTATTTGCTTCCTACCCGAGGATGCGGATATTTCTTTGTATCGATTATGCGAAGTGCAGGCCAGTCTCGGACGGCTGGGTTAGGGTTTTCCAGGTCAGTTTTTACCCGAACGACAGCTTGCCCTTCCGTGTAATCACCACTTAGCATTCGATACCAACGATCCAAATTTTCATTGGCGGGCAATACTCGGCATGGACAAGGTTGTTTGGCTATAGTTTTTTTGCGGAACTCTTCAGGTGAGCATTCGCAAACGTAGGCGTTGCCTCCCCCAATCAGTTTCTCTGTGTATTCGTAGTAGATGGGAAGTCGGTCGCTTTGGATATATTCCTCATCGACTTTGCAGCCCAGCCATTTCAAATCCTGCCGGATATTATCATAGAACTTTAAGGATGGCCTTTTGATTTTGGGGTCGGTGTCCTCGAATCGCAGGATGAATTTACCGTTGTATATGCGGGCGTACTCGTGGCTTAGGAGTATGGCTCTTGCGGAACCTAAATGCAAAACGCAATCAGGGTTAGGCGAAAAACGTGTCACAATCTTGGAGTATTTGTCGGCGTTAGGCAACGGATGTAGCTTTTTTTCTTCAGCTTTTTCCTTTTTTTGAGTTTCAGGCCAATTAGCCTCCACTATAGTTTTCTGCTCAGCTAACGATAAACTATTAACTTCATTCACTACGGCATTTATAACGACTGAGAGTTCCTTGACGCGGCTTCTAAGCTCTGCTTTCTCGCCAAGAATTTTCCCAACCATCGCACCTGCCTGTGCTTTTCCATCATGAGAAACAGCATTTAGCAATGCAGCTTTTCGAATAAGATCCCTAAGATCACTGTCGTTTTCTAATGCCAAATCATTTACGCTCGCTGAAATGTTACTTGTTTCGCTTAATCAAGAATTCAGCGAACGCTTTTAATTTTTCCTTAGCTTCCTGAGTTGGCAGAAGTTTTTCTGCTTCATTCCAGCTTTCCATAACCATTTGTTCAGCGGTTTGTTTGACGTGTTCCATTGCATTATATTTCTGCATAATTGCGATGGCTTCGTCGCGGAGTTTCTGGTCAGAAGTATGCATATTGAGAATTTCAATTAACCGTTTCTTATCGAGGCCATTAGCTACCTTCAGCGCGTAAATAACCATTAGTGACCTTTTGCCCTCAGTAATATCCTGCCCAACACCACCCTTCTTTTTAGCAAACTCTTGACCAGTCAAATCCAAAATGTCGTCTTGCATTTGGAAGGCAACCCCGATGCTTTCTGCAAAACGACCAAGCTTTTCAACTAGAGGTTTGTTAGCGTTTGCCATAACTGCCGCCATTTTTGCTGCCATTCGGGCCAAGGTGCCAGTTTTGTAGGCACACATTTGCAAATAATCCTCTTCTCCAAGCGCGTCTGCATTTGCGATTCCTCTATGCCATGCTATATCCATCGCTTGCCCCATGCTCAAGTTAATCATTTCCTGCACATAGACCTCGTAAACATCGCGCTGCATCTCGGGCGAAATTTTTGTTTTCTGTGCCATCAACGGCAAAAGAGGCAAGTAGTACATTGCGTTTCCAGCGTTAACGGCTATGTCCATCTGGAAAATCTTGTAGGTGCAGGGTTTGCCTCGGCGTAGTTCAGAGGAATCTTCGATGTCATCGATTACAAGTGTCCCGTTGTGGATGACTTCGGGAATTATTGAGAAGTCTATGCAATAGTCTGATTTTTGGCCGAGTGCTTCGCAGATTATTAGAAAGAGGGCTGGGCGCCATCGTTTTCCTCCGCGGTCCAGCATATCCCAGATCGGGTCGGCAATTGCCTTATTCAGCGGCTCAAGAGTGTAGCTATACACTGGCGGGTTGACTTTAAAGAGAACTGCGTCTTTTGTGAATTTTCTTGGAATGTATTTTTCTATGGCTTTGTCTATTAGGGGTGCGGTGTCTTCGAGAAACTTTTCAATATTCAAATTAATGTGCTCCTCTCTTAGCGTATTTTTGTAAATTAAAGCCTCTTGCCAGCAGCCACTCACCAGTCTTACCCGTAATTACTATCGGGGTTTTGGCTAAATCATTCAATTTTTCTGCTCCTAATAGAAACATGGTGTTACGTAGTTCCTCAATTAAGGACAAAAGTTTATCTTCAGTTTCTTTTGCGCCTTTTACGGCGGTTTGAAGGATTGGCTGGGATAAGCTTGCTAAACATGCGTTAAGTGCTAAGGCTTTAGCTACGTCAGTGCCGCTTCTTAATCCACCCGAAGCAATCACTGGTAACTTTACCGTTTGCACAGTTTCTATTAGACTAACGACGGTAGGGATGCCCCAGTCCCAGAAGGCTTCCCCAGGCAAATTCTGTTTTGTTGATGTGCGGTTGTATTCGACGGCTGCAAAACTCGTTCCTCCAACTCCGCCCACATCGATAGCTTTCACGCCAGCGTCTTCCAGCACTTCAGCGTCTTCAGCTGAAATCCCAGCGCCAGTTTCTTTAACAATCACCGGAGTGTCTAGGTTGCTAGCGATTTCGCCAATTTTAGCTAAAACACCCTTAAAATTAGTTTGACCTTCAGGCTGAACAGCCTCCTGTAGCGCATTCAAATGCACAGCAACGGCATCAGCATCTATCATTTCTACGACCTTCCTAACTTCTTTTAAACCATAGCCGTGAACAAGTTGAACTCCACCAATATTAGCGATTAAGAAGGCGGTTGGCGCCATTTTGCGCGTTATCGCTATAAGTTTCTTCGAGTCTTTGGTCTTCGATGGCTGCTCTTTGACTTCCAACACCCATGCCCAACCCAAGTTTTTCGACTGCCTTAGCGATTGAAGCATTAATTAGGGTGGCTTGCTCCGTTCCACCTGTCATGGCACCAACGATTATTGGAGCCTGGAATTTTTTTCCAAGAAAATTAGTGGAGAAGTTGATTTTTTCCTTATTGACTTCTGGAAGGGCTTTGTGTACCAGTTGGATGTCTTCGAAGCCTGCAGTGGCGTTTTTGGCTTGAGATTGGTTTCCCAAGCAGATCCTTATGTGGTCTTCTTTGCGTTTGCCGGTTGCGTGAGCCATCTTAAGTCTTCTCTATTTCAGTGCCTAACACACTTTGGTCTGTTAGTGCTCTGTAAATAGATAACCCTTTTGTGGCTCCAGTAACAGTTACATGAATTCCTTGTTCAACTGCTGGGATAAGTGCAGCTATTTTGCCTGCCATGCCGCCAGTAACGTCTTTGCCTTGTGCTTTGCCGATCTTTGGTTGAATCTCCTTGAGTTCCGCCAACGTTAGTTTTTTGTAGGGTTTTGCGGCTGGGTTAGTTTTTGGGTCACAATCGAATAAGCCATCTGTATCTGTTCCAACCACGATTTTTGAGGCATTATACTTTATTGCTAAGTAAGCTACGAGTTGGTCCCCTGAGAGGATTGTGAAACCTAACTTTTCATCTAAAACTGCGTCCCCATACATGACAGGAGTGAACGTCATCTTTTGCATAGCTTTAAGGACTGTTTCGTCGAAGAATTTTATTTTTCCATTTTCGGTTAGAAAGCAGGATGATGGTGCGATACTTACGGCTGCCGTTTCGTGCCAAATCATGGCGTCCATAACTAACCCGTTTAGAACAGTCATGACGTGGTGGGTTTCAGCAAAGCCCAGTTTTTGGTTTGGGTCTTCGTTGTAGCCTTCTTTTAAGCCATATTTTAGTGCAGTTGGGTGGCCAAAGCTGCCGCCTCCATGTACAACAATCAGGTTGTCGAGGTCTGCCCGCTTGATTTCTTCAGCTAAGCGATTTATTATTTCGGTTTTTGCAGCTAATTCTCCGGTTTTGTCGGTGATGGCTGAGCCGCCGAGTTTTAGGATTATGGGTCTTGAATCGTTCATTGTAATCGTAACCGTACTATTCCTAATTGGATACTTCTAATTTAACATTACAGTCCCCCGACTTTGCCTGATGCATCTTAATGCAGATAGCCATTTTAGTCGTGGCGGCAAATTTTTTGGATATGAAAAAAACGCTTATAAAAAAATGTAAATAAAAAGAAAAATGATTATTGTTGCAGCAAATTAACGGTATCATTTTCTATGACTATTTTATCGCCAGTTTTTATTTTTGAGATATCCACTTTGTCAACGCAAGGAATTTCGCTGATTATCGCGCCGACAGCAATTATGGTTTCGCATTCTTTGTTTATCATTCCTGCGGGTGCAACACCGTTTTTCTTCATGCGGTAAAGTGTGTAGCTGCCGACGGTGGAGCCTTTGCCCTGAGGGAACACGAGGATTTTGCCTTTGACGCTTTGCCCGTTTAGCTGGTGCCCTTTCTCGATTACCTCTCCTGTGTTAGGATCTACGCCGCCGTAGAACGAGATAGGCATCTCAGTAACGAGGGCTTCTCCTTCCGCTTTGCCCTTGTAGATTATTCTCCCTTTTAGCTGTTCCATTTTCCAGTCACCGCTGCTTCAACGCATTCCTTCATGCTGCCCATCTTGGTTTTCATAAGGTTCTGACGTGAATAGAAACATCCCTTCGCCGAAGTTGTCGCTAAAGACTTGAATCTGCCCTTTAGGGGTGCTACTGCCATGCATGTGTCGCATGCGAATTTGCCGCCTGCCGCTTCGATTGCTGCTGTATAGCCTCTTTGGTCTGAGAGGTGTTTGGCGCTTCGGGAAGTGGCAACCCAGAATTCTGTTCCTTCAGCAACATGTTTGTCTTTCACTAAGTCGGCGATTTCCGCTATTTCCTTAATCGAACAGTGAGGACAACCCACACAAACAAGTTCAATGTCAGACACTTCATCGTTAATGTTGTCGTAGGCGTTTTTGATATCAGATTGCTCGATTGTGACTGTTACTTTGGGTTGCTTTTGAGATTCTGCTCCAGGTGTTACGCCCTTCATATAGAAGAGTGGTTTCGCGCCATAAGTTACGATGGATGCACAGAACGATTTGAGCTCGTCGAGTTCCGCCGCTTTGATGCATGTGATGTAGGGGATTTTGTTCTCGGCCTTTTTGCCGATTGCGTAGCCCAGTGCGCCCCAATCTGAGAGCTTGGATAATTCTGCATTAACCTGAACATGTACGTCTGGCACACGGTTCTCATCCAGATGCAAACCATAATTAGGCGTTTTCCCGACAAACGCCGCTGCCAACGCCGATGGTCCACCTTCACGGTTAGTTCTTGCACCCAAAACTGAGTTGGCGAAGGTAACGGCGCTGCTTTCTGACCATGCCAAGTGCTCACCGTAAAGCGGCAAGTTGCCGATGAGGTAGGGTGTGCAGGTGCAGCTGATTAGAATGCCCATACGTTTGAAAGCATCGATTACAAGGTTCTGTTTCTCCGCGAACTCGGGGCTTATGCCTAGTTGCTGCCAGTTTTCCAAGTCCATGCCTGCGGGGTTTAAGGTTGTTAGGACTTTGACTCTACCGTCAATAGCCAGTTGGTTTAGGAATTCTAAGCCTGCGTCGCCGAGGTTATGGTAGGATACGCCTGCCACTTGAACACTACCGACTTTGATCAGGTCTTTTGCGCCGAAGATTTCTCCGAGGGCAACGAGGATTTCCATGCTTTTGCGTACGGCGTAGCCTTCTTTGCCTTCAAGCATTGCTTGTTCTTGTTTGGTTAACTCCATATTGGTCACAGGTACTTGTTTAGGTCAACTTTAACGTAGTCTACTTTCTTAAAACCCTTCCCCGTGGATACCAGAGGTGCGGTGGCGTCTAAGCCTGCTTTGGCGGTGGTGGCTTTTTTGCCCTCTGAGAGGTCGCCCGAGGGGTCGAGCGATGAACCCGGCTGGTTGGACAGGATGATGACGTTTTTGTCTGCTTGGAGCCTTGTGGCGATTGCCCATTCAACGTCTTGGGGGTCATAAATGTTGATGTCCTCGTCAACGACGACGCAGTGTTTGAGTGAGCCGTGGCCTTTGAACGCGGCGGCTATGGCTTTTTTGCCGTCGTCAGCGTTTTGTTTTTTGATTTGGATGACTGCGTGGAGCCAGCTGCATCCGCCAGGTGTTACATAGACGTCTTTGATTTGGCAGACTTTGCCCACTTCGTTGTAGATTGTTGGTTCTTTGGGCATGCCCATGAGGAATTTGTGTTCGTTTTTGCCTGCAAGGATGGTTTGATAGATTGGGCTTTTGCGGTGGGTTATGCATTTAATTTCAACAACGGGTTGCTGGCGTTCGCGATCAACGATTCCAGTTAAGTCAAGAAAGGGTCCTTCAGTAGCTTTCTGGTTAGTTATGCGCCCTTCTAAGATGAATTCGCTGTCCGCGGGAACTTCAAGATCAACGGTTTTGCACTTGACGATCTCTGTTGTCTCCAATGCGTTTGCCATTCCAAGCTCGTCCATACCCATAGGCAACGTTGTAGCTGCTGAAAGCAAGACTGGAGTGGAGTTGCCGATGCAGATAGCGATGTCGAGTTCTCCGCCTGCTTTCTTTAGGGCGGAATCGGTGCCTCGATTCTCAACGATTCGTGCCACAAAGTGGTTTTTGTCTTTAAGCATTAATCGGTGGAAGCACATGTTTTTGCCCAGTTGGGGGTCTTTGACGATGGAGACGGCTGAGGCGATGTATTTTCCGCCGTCTTTATCGGTGTAGTGCATGATGGGGAGCTTGGTTAAGTCAACCTCTGCGCCGGTATGAATGACCTCTTGGCAAGCCGCATTTGTTACCATCTTGGGTGCAGCTGGTTGCTCAATTGCGTCCAACAGTTTGGGCAGGAGCTGCTCTTTAGTTATGCCCATGCTTCGACAGATCAGCTCTTTAGAAGAAACCAGTCCAGCCACAACGGGGATGCTGGATTCCTTCACATTTTCAAACATGACGGGTTTTTCGCCTAAAGCCGCGATGATGCCTGCCATCTCATACTCTGTTGAGACGGGCTTTGTGATCTTGGTTAATTCATTGGTTTTTTGGAGTTGTTCAATGAAGTTTCTTAAGCCCACTTTGGTTCGCCTTTAGCTCAATTTACCTGTTTGCTTCTTAAAAAACAATCGCACCCAGCGAATTTTTTGTCTTATTTTTGTTTTGTGTTCTTTGTGGGGATGGGATACTTCGGAGTTTCCTCGTCCCATGGTTTGGTTGTGGAATGGTTTGGTTTTTTGGTTTTGGCTGTTTTTGGGTTGCGGTTTGGATGGGTGGAGTGGACTTCTAATCCATGAGTTAACATGGTTTAATGTTGGGTGGGATGGGATGAGAATGGGAAAGTATGTTGAGAGTTGGATTTTTGCGGTGTGTATTGTTAATTATCCTGTTGGTCAAGAAGGTAAACAATGCCGCTTCTTTTTTGATTGCTTGTTTAGTCGTATTGTTCCAACATGTTTTAAGAGAAAGAACTCTCGACTTCAACTTAGTAGTCTGACGTGCGGTTACTTGATGTATTCTACATTTGCTAATCCTTCAAAGTCCCTATCGCCTGTTAAGAATTTCAGGTTGTTTTTTAGAGCAAGATAATAGCCAAGAGCATCAGCGTAAGATATGTTACGTCCATCTTTTTTGAGCTTTAACCTAAGCTTCATCGAACCTACTATATCAGATACGCTAAAGCTAAGTGTGTATTTAGCGAAAAGATTGACTACCTCGGAGGCTGCATGGGCTCCATGAAGTTCGAGGGTGCGGTAGGAAATTTCCATCAGGTTTAACTTGGTTAAGAAGCCGTCGGATTCTTCAAAATAGGCTCTGTAATTTGGGTTATCGCTGAGGTAAGCTATGACGGCGTAGCTGTCGTAGAAGAACTGGGTTTTTTCCAACTTATTGCCAGCCGCGTTTCATTGCGTCTTTTTCGCGTTGCAGGTCTTTGAACGGGTATTTTCCTCTAATGGAGCGAATATCAGCTATTTTGCGGACGGTTATTTCGACTTCTTCGCCTTCTCTGAGTTCCTCTTGGTCTACCAGCGCTTTTGGAAGAACTACGCCTAAGGAATTTCCCCAGCATTTAATCTTCGTTTTAGCATTCATAAGTTATACATGTATAACTAACGACGTTTTAAGCTTTACTGCAAAATGATACACTTAGTGAATGGCGGACCAAAGGGATTTGAACCTACGCTCAAGTGGAGATATCACCCGAAGACTTACTATCAATTATTTTTTTAATATTTGATATACCAACTGTGAAATGAGTACTTTAAAAATAAGTATTTTGCAGTTGCCCTCTTACATACGGCAGTTCTGAGGTTAAAGCTCATAGAACTGGGACGGGAAGAATGCGATAAGTAGCTCTGCCGATGTTACTGCGAACAGGCAAAATGTATCTGTTTTGGAGTGTTTTTGCAATTACAATAGGAATTGGGCTATTAGATATTATTATCCTGGTACGCGGAACTATTTTGGGTGTCCATCTAGCGTGAAACGGGAGGCTAGTCATAAAATCAATCTGCTTAATTGCAGAATTAATGAAAATCTCACGAATTAATGCGTTGTTGATGTAAACGCCTGGATAGTATTTCCTGAAATCGTTGTCGAAGGACGTTTTGCAGAAAAACCCCGTGCCTTTGTATGCAAACCAAAAAGTATAAGCACTTTTCTTCCCACCGATTTCTAAAAAGGCAACTTGCCAACTAAATCCTGGTTCGAACGAAGTGTTGGAAGCCGCAGTCAAAATTCCAAGAAGTCCTTTGTCTGTCTCCAAACCTCTATGCTCCCTATAGCTTTGCTTCCAACTTGCTTTTTCAATTTCCAGAATATCTTCGAGTATCTCGGCTTGAGAGTCTTGTCCCGTTACAAACACAACTTTCCAACTGCCCAATATTGCCATTTTCCGTTCGATACTGCTGAAAAATTTTTGGAATTTTCGTCCTCTTCGTTTTTCAAACTCAGTCCACGTCTCTTCAACTGGGAGAACTGCATGACCCTCTACAGGCCGTGTTAGGAAATAAGTTCCAAGCGGTTTACTTATCCTCTTCAAAACGGGTAGACTCTTAGTTTCCGAGGGCAATGAAAAATTGATAAGATTGCATCCCACTTTTTTAAATAGGAAATCAACTGTTTTGCGCAAAAAATCTTCTCTGTATTCTTCTTGAACGACGAAATCTGGGTCAAGTTCACGTTCTGTTAGGAAACTGGCAATTCGAAAGATTTTCCAAGAGCGTATGACAAGGGGAGCAAATCCTACGACTTTTTGTCCAGCAAAATAAACTATGAAAAGCGGTTTCGCTCCTTTCTTGATTGCTAACTCGAAGAACTGCTCAAGAAAACTATTCAAAAAATATGGATTTTCACATTGACTGTATACTAATTCGTTGCACTGTTCTTTTATGTTAAGTAAGTCTTCCACAGTATCAAATGCACGGATAAAGGAAGCCAATTCTAACTCTGCCTCTTCATTTCGCAGATCCACAAAAGACAAAACTCATTTTTCTCGACGCCATACAGTGCTCTCATGCTTGCTGATCAAAATCATAACTAACTTGAACTACAAAATAACTGTTATTTGTTTTCAATAAGGATTAAGAGTCAATATTGAAAGTATAAAATTGATGTGTCTACCCTGTGCTTACTCTTTTGTGGGGATGCGAAACTCACGGGGCTTTGTTAAAAAAAGCCGCTTTCTTAAAAATTGGAAAAGCTGTTCCAAACACCAATTATCGAAGATTGAATCTGCCAACTAATAGAATTCGGATTTGAATACTTATGCGACTCAGGAAACAATAAGGTTTTCAAAAAGCGAAAATAACTATCACCCGAACCAAAATGGACGAAGTTTGTCCGTGGTGGGCGGGAGCGATTTGAACTCTCGACTCTCAACTTAGGAGGCTGGTGCTCTCGTGTTTGGCGGTTTTGGGTGGGAAGGTTTTTATGAGTATTTACGTTTATGATGTGCAATAGATATGTGCAAATGGTGATGTGCATGAGTAATATTACAGTGAGAGTTCCCGAGGAGTTGAAAGGACGCATGAAGCGCTGCAAAAGCGTTAACTGGAGCGATGTTGCAAGAAAAGCCTTCGAAGATACCGCACGCAAAGAAGAGATACACTTCGCCGCAGAATCAATCAAAAACCTTCGAGCCGAAAGCAAAACCGAATGGAATGGCGCTAAGGAGATACGAAAATGGCGAGATGCCGCCAGATAGTCATAGATTCTTCAGTAGTGGTTAAATGGTTTAGCACAGAAACAAAATCAGCTGAAGCACTACAATTTTTAGATTCATACATACAAGGCTCAGTCGAGTTGATAGTATCGGAAATGCTATTCTGCGAGGTAGGCAACGCCTTAAGATATAAACCTGATTACGATGTGCAGAAATGGAAAATCGCCCTCACTCAACTATTCAACCTCCACATGAACATAACCCACCTTGATGAAAACCTCGCAACTATAACAGGCGAAATAGCTTACGACGGAAAAATAACGTTTTATGACGCCTTGCCAGTCGCCATCGCTGAAAACATAAAAACAGTCTGCATCACAGCCGACGAAGATACACAATACAAAAAACTCCAGCCAAAAGGTTACCCTGTCGAACTTTTATAAGCAATGGCCACGCGAGAGATTTGAACCCTCGCCCCCCAACTTAGGAGGCTGGTGCTCTATCAGTATTGAGCTACTCGCCGAACTTTTATCTAAAATGCTGGCTGAATCTATTTGACCATTGGAATGATTTAGGTCAAGTATCCCTTTACTGCTAAGAGATATTCCTGTTTGAGATAAAGTTTCTCTGTAGCTTTCTAGCTCTTTATTTGCATAAGCCTTTGTTTGCTGATGATAATAGAATCTCTTAGGTAGTAGCATCTCTATGTTTAACTCTGTAATACCTTGCTTCACCCTTACTATTGTAGAATATTTGTAAAGAATCTCTAGTGCCACAAACACCACATAGAAATTTACTAACACATTTTATCTTCATACAGATACTTCCAGCTTGGAGCTTTTGGCATGATTGCAAAAAGAGCTATTTAATGACCCTCTAACAATTATTTTTGGAGCATAAAAAAGAGATAAAATTGATTAGCTAATAGTTAGTAATTATTTGTTTGTGATAGTTGTGGAAAATAGGTTAAAGTTAGCCATTATGAGTATTGTGCTAATTATTTCACCTATGCCAATTGCTATATTTTTTCTTTTTAATAAATGGTATATTAGTGGACTTTTGAATGGAACAAATGGAATAAGGCTTGAATTACAGAAGGGTTTTTTGGAGATTTACTCTAAGGAATATTATCCTTTTGATTTCGCTTCTACTCTAAGAATTAGCTTCCTTGAAATAACTCTGCTGATTGCGTCATTGGTGGTCTTTTGTGTAAGTTTGGTATATGTTGTTAGGGCTCTATACAACACCGCGATAAAACACAAACCTCTCTAAGTTACAGTATATTCTAAATATGCTGATCAGCTAGGACAGCTTCCAACCATTAAGAACTGTTCGTTAGAGCTATTGGGTATTTTACTCAAAGATTATTTAAAGCAACAAACTACAATTTAGTTGAGGGTTAGTTTGTCCCTAAGACGTCTGAAAGCAAGCTATGTTATTGGAGTAGGTATTGGTGTCTTATTTGTGGTATTAGGCATCAGTTCAATAGTGTATTTTTTTACTTTTAAACAGGTTATGGGACATTCAAGCTCTATCTACGGTAACTATTTTTTTGCTGGCATTCTTTGCTTTGTTTTTGCAATTGCTGTACTTAGAATTGCTGTTCCAGCATTTATCCCTCTCAAGAAGAAAAACTTACCCACTATCAGAACTTGTCCACATTGTGGCGCAATAGTAGATGAAAATGATTTATTCTGTAAGAAATGTAAACAACAAATAACAGATAACTAACCAGTAAGAACTAATTTTGGAGCTTAGGAATAGAGCTAACTTGAATGTTTTTTCTTCCATTCACTCTTTCTATCAGAATGGCGAGCAACTAGTATTATAACTGAAAATATTGAAACTATCAAAAATACTAGAGGAATATGGTTATCATAAGAGCGGTAAATAAAATTTGAAGTTAAAACATACGTGAAGGAAATTACAATCAGCGATACCAAAGTTATTTCTAATATATCCAATTTTGGTTTAAGAGACAACTTAGATACCCAACATCTATTCAATGTATTTTTTTTATTTAAAATATGCGTTTTTAGTGCTAATTAGCTAGGGATAGCTTTCAATCATACATCCTATAAACAAAGGAGATTAGCTAACCATAAGATGCTTACATATGATTATTTCTTAAGGGCGCTGTTTCTTATGAGAGAGAACAATCTCCAAGTTTTCTTCAGATTATTCGCCTTATCTCCAACTCAATCGAGACTCTATCTTTCAACTTTATACTCACTAGATAACTAGGCTCTAAAGAAAAATCGACGCCTAACTTTTTTGAAAATAGAAAGGTGTTCTATTTCTTTGACATTATTGCTTCCATGTTGCGGTTTATTACTTCGATAGTTTTTTGTAGCTTATCGTTGGGGCTAAATTCCCAAACTTCTGTACCCGCTTCAGCCATGGCAGTGTGATTCGGCGGATAATAGTAAGCGTCACCAGCTTTGGCAATTTCTTCTTTGCCATCATAGATTATTTTCATCTGACCTTTAAACAACGATGCCCCCAGTACTGTGCATTGTTCAATACCTACAATAACCAATCTAACCTCTACAACGTAACATTATTTTTACTCCTTATCTTTTGTTCCAATTGTTTTAAGAAGTTATGACTCAGCTTACCGCTTTCTTCACTAGCGCGCCGATTTTTGCCTCTTCTGCGGCGGTTAACTCCTTCACAGCGAAGGCGACCGGCCACATGTTGCCTTCGTCGAGGTTCGCCTCGTGCTGGAAACCGAACGTCGCGTACCTCGTGTTGAACTTATGTGCGCTTTGGAAGAAGCAGACGACCTTGCCATCCTTGGCATACCCGGGCATTCCGTACCAGGTTCTCGGTGAGAGGTCTGGTCCGTTGGCTTTTATGATCGCATGGAGCCGCTCTGCAATGGCGCGGTCCGGTCCTGGCATTGCTGCGATCAGCGCGAGTACTTCGCTTTCGCCATCTGTCTTGTCTATCACCTTAGCCGATTCTTTCGTTGAAGCTTTCATTTTTCTCTAGCCTTCATACGCTTTTTCCAAATCTTTGATGACAATCTTTTTCATCTTAAGCATTACATCCATGACTCTTTTTGCTTTAACTTTATCTTCGTCAGACAGCAGTTCACCCATTCGCTTAGGAATAATCTGCCATGAGAGACCGTACTTATCTTTGAGCCACCCACATACCTCAGACTCCGGAGCCGCGGATAGCTTTTCCCAAAAATAATCAACCTCTTCTTGGTCGGCGCACTCCACATAGAAAGATGTTGCTTCTGTGAATTTGAATATTGGACCTCCGTCAAGTGCCATAAAACGCTTCCCATTAAGCTCAAATATAGCTGTCAGAATCTTCCCTTCCATCCCCTTCACTGGAATGCTCGATGGTTCTTCCGGGTAACGTTGAATGCTGACTATTACTGAGTTTTTAGGACTCTTAGGCGCGGAATTAAAAATCTCTATATAGAATTTTATTGCTTCTTCAGCTTCTTTATCAAACCATAAACATGGAACAATTTTTTGCACAGTTCATAAGCCTCTTTTTTGACAAAAACGCGATGAAATGCTTGTTGACTTTAATTATTTTAGGCTTTGTAGTCGTATGTTTACAGTCACAGGGTAAGTTTCTATTTAACCTGTTTTTTCAGGGTTTATTTTCTCGCTGGCCGTACAAAGCTTCGGTTGGCTTTTCATACATTTTAACCGGTGTGAGGCAGATGCGTCCCATTGACTCGGTGACTATTAATCTGAACCCTTCATTTAATCCATATTTTTGGCGAATTTTTTTGGGAAGGACAATACGGCTATATTTGCCAACTTTAACTGACATCTAATATCACCAACAGAATAAAAGAAAATGACAAATAGAAGTATTTTGCCAAAAGATACGTTTATTTTGGATAAATAAAGTAAACATCTAGTTTTTTAAGCTCTTTAACCGGTGGCGTAAACATCAAGCGGCTCAAGCAATTTTACTCTCTATGAGCTTTTGGACTTTTGTTGTACAGTTTTTCCCCTTGAGGTCCAGAGTATAGAATTTATAAGTTGCCTGAAAAAATCAAATTATCAATATGACAGGTAAAATATGGACGGCTCAAGAAGAAGCTGAACTAAAAGCCCAGGTTGAAGCGAACATAAACGTCATTGAAATTGCTGCTAAACTCAAAAAAACACCCAAAGCAGTAATCACAAAATGCGAACGCTTAGGTCTGCAACTTCAAAGCGAAGGCTATGTGAACACTTCCATACCCATTCCAAGGGAGTTGCCGAGTATTGAAGAAGCCTTAAAGATGTTGGCGGGTGCCCTGAAAGCTTCCGTTAAACCTGGGCTGAGTAGGCTGGATGTTCAACGTTTGGAAGCCGTAGCCAACATTTCTAAAATGTACAAAGAACTCCTAGCCGACTATGTTCATTACCGAGACGTTGAGCGAAAACTAAAGGAAATGGGAGAAGAAAATGCGCAACTTAAACAGACGCTCAAGGAGATTCAAGAAAGAACCTCGAGCCCTACGTCCCAATCAGTTCCTAGCCCAGTGGCATGAAGTTGAGCAAGAAAATAGTCAACTAAAGCAAACGGCTACCGAGAGGACTCAACAATTAAGTACTAATGCCGCTGACTTTTTTGAGCTGGTCTTGGGCTTTAGGCTCTTTGCCTATCAGAAAGAGTTCGCGGATCTTTTTGAGAATAACCAGTTCACTGCCGCTCGCTGGTGTCGGCAAAGTGGCAAGACAGAAACAATATCTGCGTTACTGCTAAAGTATGCGGTTACAAATCCAAACGCTGCAATCTGCATAGTGGGACCTTCTTGGCGCCAAACCAAAAGAATTATAGCACGAATAGCAGCTTTCATACATAAGCTTCCGCCGGGCATCGTTTTCAAGCCTAAAAAAACTCACATCCATTTCGTCAACGGAAGCAGCATTGAGGCTTTCCCCAACAACCCCGAAACAATCAGAGGTCCAGCGTTTGATGTGGTGTATGCGGATGAGTTTAATTTTGTGGCTAATGATCAAGATCTCTACGATGCCATCCTCTACACGCTTGGGACAACAGATGGCAAGTTCGTGTGCAGTAGTACGCCTTGGAATACTGATAGCATCTTCTACAAGATTTTTACCCACAAGAATTTTAGCAAATTTAAAACCTCTCATGTCACAATCGAAAAAGCCCTAAGCCCAAGCGGACCTCTAATGCCAGATACTATGCAGGAGATTAAGACTCAGATGGGTGAAGATCTTTCACGTTGGCAGCGGGAAATGATGGCGGAGTGGGTTGAAGATGACGACGTCTGGTTAAATCAGAGCTTAATTGCTTCATGCATCGGTACAGTAAAGAGTTGCAGAGAGGAGCTCGATTCCCTTGATCCTGAAGCTTCGCAGGAAGGCGAGTTTTTTGCTGGGTTAGACTTGGCTCAAACCAGAGACTTCACTGTTTTTTCGGTTGTTGAGCGAAGGAATGATACTCTCTATCTGCGTCATCTCAAAATCTTCAGTCAGCCAACCAAGTACGCTCCCGTTCTTGGCTACATTAAGGCTCTGCAAGATCGCTGGGGCGGTTTTGAACGCATCAGGGTGGATTTCACTCGAGAAGGTCCAAGCATCATTGCTGACATGGAAATGGCAGGTATCGAAAATGCTGAAGGCGTCAACTTTAGTGTGCCACGTAAGAGTGAAATGGCCAGCGTGCTTAAACAGCGTATGGGAGATGGCAAGTTTTACTATCCGATTCTAAATTGGGAACGGCCCTACAGAGGGGATATCTGTAGCGAACTAAATGTTGAACGCTATGAGCACCGCAATGATGGAACCATAGGCTACTCACACCCCAACGGCACCCACGACGATGTCTTTTGGAGCATAGCACTAGCAGTCTTTGCATCCATGCAGATGGAACCGGAACCGTACTTGGCAGTTATACCCAGAAGCTAAAAGACTAATTCGGTTCGAGTGTAGCCTGCAAATTGTGTTGGGCCGCTGGGATTTGAACCCGAGATCGCATCCGCCTATGCATATATCATAATCCATGCTAGAGGTTGTTTGTAGATTCGTTCTCAAGCGTCGGGTAATTTCCAGCCTTCCTTTTTCTTCCTGCGGATAAGATTCTTCACGTCAGGTTGATCTAAGGCAAAGCGGATGTGTTCGCAGTTGCTTGCATCACATATTGGGCAGTAGATTCCTTCGGGAGTGATTTTGATGTCCGCTACTTGACCTAGTCTTACGTCTCTGATTTTTACGCCATCGCTGGTGCGATTTAACATTTGAAAGTGTTTGTCTGCCCCGTAATGGTCGAGTAGTTCTCTGAGTGCTTCTTTAACGATTTCTGCTTTGCTTTTGAACCCTTTTTTGCCGATTAGTTTGTCTGCTTCTTCGGAGAGTTCTTTCGGTATTCTTACTGTGACGTAATCGTCTTCTTTGCCACTTTTTTCGTCTTTTGTTTTTTCGGACATATGTTGACCTTCTTGGTTTAGATGTCGGATGGTTTACCTATTCTTAAAAAGAATGTGGTTTCAACGATTTGAAGAATACAATGACTTAGCTGAGTCCATTCTCAGGTTGCGGCTCAGGAGATGGTTGTAGTTCAGGTTCTGGATTTCGACCTGGCTCAGGGTTTGGTTGCGGATATGGAGAAGGCAAATTACCTCTTTCTTGCTGAATCCTGATTAGCGCATGGCTTGGTCCGCTTAGCTTTTCTTTTTCCTAAACCCTTGTTATGAGTGCGTTTTTGGGACATGATTTTATTAAAATTCATTTGTACTTACCTCTCCACTGTGAGGCCAACAATAAACCCGTATTTGTAAGGGGCAAGAATATTATGGTGAAAATGACATTGTTTTCTGCCATGAGCAGGGAGCATGCATGCTTGGCCCTTTGTACGACCGCCCAGAAGTATAATTAGCCTCCAAAGCTTCCTGCTCATTTTTGCTTTTCTTCTTGGTCGCGGGGGGCACCTTTTCTCGGATCACTTCGTAACTAACAGCAGCCAATAAGTGCCCCAATACCCTTTTCTTCTCTGCACAATCATCTAACCTTTGACGATAGAAGTTGAATTCCACCAAACTAATTCACTATAGTGGCTTTTTGCAAATACCCTAGTCCAAAGAGAATCATAGATAATGTCAAAGTTGTTTCCGTAGACTTGAGTTAGGTTCGTAATTTGATTCCAAATGCCTGGTGCTTTATTGTCTGCAGGCCAGACTCCCCAAATTCTATCGTTAATGTTGCGAAGACCCCAACCATAATCCTGAGGGAGGACAAACGCTATCCTTTGGGTGTTAGAAGTTTCATTTTGTGCATTTGCGGAAACATAGTTTTTGAAGTTCTTTAGAGCATCCAAATGCTCTTTCGTTAAAAGCCCATAAGGTCCAATATCGGGGGCATTGTATATTACAACATAATCAGCTCCGGCCTGATAAGCTGTAACCATATCCGAATAGAGCTCATCACCTGATTCTAGGTACGGTTGCTTATCGTATTTCCAAGTTATTGTGACGCCCCAGGTTTTGTTATGCATCTCTGCTGCGCCTCTGCAAAGGTCTATGCTCATTGTCCGCGATTGGTTCCATACAAATTCGCTGAAAACCGTATCGTATCCGGCTTCGTAGTCAAACCAGTATAAGCCGTAGTCGGAGGTAACGATTTTTTGGGTTTTGACAAAATCTCTCATTTGAGCATACAAGTAGTAAACGTAGGTGTTTGTGGCGTCTTTGTAGGAGGCTGGCAGGGTGGTGTTGTCGAATTGCCGAAAACTTGCTAAGTCAAGCTGGTTTCCTCCCGGTTCGTCGTATATGTAAAAACCCAAAAAGTAAGTGCCATACTTGCTCTCTGCCGTTTGTTGCCATTGAAAAGGATCATAATTAAAATGGTTGTAGGGAGTTGGGAATTGCATTCTTACTATAAAATGCAATCCGCTGTTGTAGGTGTAGTCGACGATTTCGTCTAAGGCTGAGACATTTTTTATTACATCCATGTTTGAGATGATGACTAGATTGGTGTAGTCTTTTACTTGGTCGATAATTCGTTTAGTTTGGGTGTTGTTTCCTGTTTCCATTAATCCAACGAAGAAGTTTTTTGTGGCTGCTTCCAGTTTATTGGTGGGGTAGTACAGGGCGGCTACCCAAATTGAAAAGGCTAAGGTTATTAGAAGAATTAATCCGAGTATTGGTTTTCTGTATCTCAATCGGCTTCCCATTCGTTGTGGTGATTATTGCTTTGCCAAATAAAATAGTTGGGTCAGAAAGGGAAAAATCGAAATAGAATGTAACTGCAAAGGCACACATTTTCCTCTTGCGTCGTTACTGATTTGGGTGACTTGAGGACTATAAGCGGCGCTATGCCAACATATACCAACGACCTTGCTGGGTTCAACAAATGATGCCAGCACCTTCGCCTACACATCTAACACGGCGGAACAATACCCCCATTCTCAAGTTAATTTGCAGTTTCTTAGTTTTTAGTAATTAGAAATATTCTTGAATGTTTAAAAAGACAAGTTACATGAAGCAATTTAAAATACTTAGGCATCGGTATGCCATTTAAAAGAAAGGTGCATCAACCTATGGCTTTAGACCCAGTGCTGAGAGCAATAGTAACCATTTGTATTTTGGTATTCTCAGCCAAGGTTCTGGGTGAAATTTTCTCATGGAGAAAAATTCCCTCCGTTCTGGGCGAATTGCTTGCAGGAATCCTTCTCGGACCATACGCTTTAGGCTCATTAATCGCCATAAACGGATCGCCAATAATACAAATCAACGATGTTGTTCGAGCATTTGGGGAAATAGGTGGTATACTGATCCTTTTCGTAGCTGGCTTGGAGATGACGTTTAGAGACTTTCGAAAGGTCGGGATAGCTGGTTTTACAATCGGAACGGTTGGTGTTATTGTTCCCTTTGTGATGGGGTATGCTCTTTCGCTTGCCCTTGGATTAGACACTATAACGGGTTTGGTAGTTGGCGCGGCTCTTGTTGCAACGAGCATTTCTATTACCGCTTTGGTTCTTCAAGAGATCAATCAAAGCAGAAAAGTAGAATCAAGAATGATGATTAGCGCTGCTGTCGTTGATGATGTGTTGGGACTTGCAAT
Organism: Candidatus Bathyarchaeota archaeon; assembly: GCA_963835475.1. Classification (GTDB taxonomy): domain Archaea; phylum Thermoproteota; class Bathyarchaeia; order Bathyarchaeales; family Bathycorpusculaceae; genus Bathycorpusculum. The sequence continues at coordinate 15,725 of CAWIFU010000013.1, read as the reverse complement.
TTTAGGTGTCATCGTTTCTTTCATATCCTCTTCGACTCCCATTACTCCATTAAGCGTGATTGTTGTAATTTCTACTTCTCTTGCATTATGGCTTGCCGTGACAGTTTTCGCTACGGTTGTTCTTCCAAGAATAATTAATTTTACTTCGAAAGGGAAAGAAGGAACAGTTGAGGCAGCGGCTACGGCGGCGTGTTTTGGTGCTTCGGCGTTGGCGGCTGTCTTGGGTTTGTCACCAATTGTGGGTTCTTTCGCCGCGGGTATGGCTGTTGCGAGTTCTCATGCGATTGAGAAGATACGAGATTACACCAAAAAGATTAGTGTTATTTTTTCGCCTGTTTTTTTTGCGTTGGCGGGGGCACAATTTGATATTAGAAGCTTCATTACTTCTGATTGGTTCTTCTACGTTTTCTTCATAACTCTTGTTATAGTTGCTATCTTGAGCAAAATGGTCGGTTGCGGACTTCCAGCTGCTTTCTTTTTGAAAGACTGTTCAAAAGGCGCCAAGGTAGGTTATGGGATGATTTCACGAGGAGAAGTGGGTCTTATAGTGGCTGGAGTAGCCATCTCTGCTAGCGCAATCTCGCAGAGTACTTATGCGGCAATTTTGGGAATGATTATGATAACGACAGTTTTGGCCCCGTTGCTGTTGAGAAGAGCCTATGATAAGGATCCACCTGAAGAAGAAACATCGTTAGCTGCAGAAGACACAAACGCGCCCGACTACATCCCAACCTATCCACTTTAAACCAAAGATAAAGAGGTTTTGCCGCTTCATCAGACCCAAGAGCTAAGACCAAACTGGGCTCCATAAGACGTAAGCAATCATTACAACGAGTCCTGATGAGCGCCTTTACACAGCCTTTGATAAAATGACAAGTCGCCAAAACTTAAACTGATGGGTGCAGTCTGTGGATCTTCGTTAATGTTTACGATTTGAAAGTTTTCTTGCAACAACAAAATTGTTGCAAGATTACAATCACAAACTGATTTAAGTAGGTCTCTCGAATAGCGTCATAAAGCGGTTGCTTGCAGTCTTAAACTACCAGTAGGGCTATAATATGAAAAGAGTAAGTTTAGTGAAATGCAATTCTTTCAATGGCGATCTCCATTTTGCTTGGGAAGAGCCTGCTTCGCTATATGTTTCTCAAACCAAGCAACCCTTAAGTGAAGCAGAAGCCAAGAAAATTACCAAGAATGAAGCTACAAAACTTCTTTTCATAACTCGAGAAGAGTAAAAATTGAAGCCGAGTTTTTTAACAATAAAAGAATAGTGTCTTCACTTTATGCAAACTGTGAAATAGCATCATAACATAGTAGATATTTCTTTTAACCACAACTGAATGCGACTATTATATAAAGCGTAGAAGCTATTGCAAACAAAGCAACTAAAGGTTAAGACCTGATGAGCAACCAAGTACTCAAATTACCCGATAAACGCCAGCTTGGATATGCGTTAGAAGGCAAAGGCAAACCTGTTATTTACTTCCATGGCACCGCAAGTAGCCGACTGGAAATTCTACTCCTAAAAGAATTCGCCAGTGCAAACGAATTTCAGTTAATAGGCATAGATAGACCTGGGTATGGCTTATCGACTTTTAAAGCCAGAATCGGGCTGCGTGAGTTTGCTGAAGACGTTAATGCGTTGACTGATTACTTGAAGCTGAGCAGTTTTGCGGTTTTGAGCTGGTCAGGAGGTGGACCATTCGCATTAACTTACACTGCACTTTTCCCGAGGCAGGTAACTCGCACCGTAGTCGCCGGCTCACCCGCCTTGCCATTTGATGCCTCAGAGGCGCACAACGGTAATCTATTAGCAAAAGTCGCTATGAAAAACCCTTTAGTTACAAAGTTGGGACTGAAGTTCTTCCGAAAATCGATTCTCAATGCAAACCAGGATATAGATAGTTACTTGAAGTCCCGCGGTGGTAAAAACATGGTTGCCGGTTGGCCTAAACCTGACAGAAAATTCTTTGCAGATGCAGCTTGGTTAAAACGGATGTATATGGCGATGGCGGAGGGCTTTAGGCAGGAGTGCAGTGTGAAAACGATTTTTCAAGAGCACCAGTTGTTCCTGAAACCTTGGAGTGAGAATATAGGGCTGATTTCCTCGGGGAAACTGACAGTGTGGCAAGGAGCACAAGACAAAACGTGTCCAGCTGGCAACGCACAAAAATTAGCTCAAGCCGTCAAAGGCACGCGCGTGGAGGTTTTTCCAGATGAAGGACACTGTGCCATATTCGGCCAAATTCAAAACCTCAATAACGAACTCATAATATAACTACAATTCTACACAAAATTTGGCTAAATAAAATTTGTTCTCACAACCTAGCCACACTATTGGAGTGTTTAGTTTAGAAGAAGCTGAGATAAAGAAAATGAGCAGAAGACTAGCTTTGTTGACAACATCCAAAAAATAATATATTAGAAAAGTTTGATTAAACTTAATAATACTCCTTTAATGGGTTTCTTGGGTCTGTCGCCAACTTTACAGACGGCGGAACTATGAGCCTATGCCAATCCGTTTCTGGTCTGCGTTCTTCAACATCCTCAACTTTGATTCGGTGTAAATGAAGAGCGTATTCCATCGCTTGGTCCTGCGGGTTCTCAAGTTCAAGCATCTGCTTAAGGCTCAAATGTTCAAAGACTCTTCTAATCGGGCGCATTGAGTTGCCATGGCACGAGATAGCCACATTACCCGGTTTCTGTTTAAGCCACCTTTCAAGCTGCACGACAAAGGGCAAAGTGCGGCACTCAACCATTTTCATGCTTTCACCTTCAGGAGGCGCAAAATCGTAACCGCGGTGAACTTTGGCAAACCACTCAGGTCTCTCTGCTGCAATCTCAATCTTGCTTTTGCCCTGCAACGTACCATAACATCGTTCTATCAGGCGGTCGTCTATGAAAACAGGAACGTTGAGGTGCGGTTTTAGGACAATTTCAAGGGTTTTTTTGGCTCTCAAAAGGTGTGATGTAAATGCATAATCAATTTTTTCCTGTTCCAGCTGTTGAGCAATCTCTTGCGCCTGTAAAAGTCCTTTTGGAGTTAAGTCTGGGTCACGCCAGCCTGAAAAAAGGTGGTTGCTGTTGTCGGTAGTCTCAGCGTGTCTAAAGACGAACAGATTACAGATCATAATCTATTTTCACCAAAATGTCGTCAACGTTGAGGAGGATGCAAATTCTCTTAGCTCTTTTATTTTATGTATCTCTATTGAGTTGCTGGCGTGCTCCATAGCGGTTCTGACACCCTCGGTGAACAATGCAGTCTCTTCATCATCAACAAGATGCATCTCATGGAGTTTGTTTGTGACTGCCAATAATCTGTCTTTTTCTTTAGGGTAGTTTATCAGAACTGGGTACACGCCGAATATGAGTTCTAGTTGTCTTTTTACTTTGATTTCAGGTGTTACTGCAATTATCGGTTGTGAAACTTTAAAGCGAGCTATCATTCTTGCTGTGTATCCTGATCGGGTCAATGGGATGACTTTGCGAATTGGCATACTTTGGCTTATTCGTTGGATTGCCCTGCTTACCGTGTCCGAGATGTTTATGAAGGGGGTATCTTCAACGTTGCTCTTGACGGCTTTCTCCGTTTCATTCGCTATCCGGGTCATCATCTTAACCGCCTCCACAGGATACTGACCCATCGCTGTTTCTCCAGAAAGCATAACTGCGTCTGACCCGTCGAGAATAGCGTTTGCAACATCACTTACTTCAGCCCTAGTTGGAGTGGGTTGATTAATCATCGATTCAAGCATCTCTGTGGCAGTAACAACAAGCTTACCTTTCTGATTGCATAGTTTGATTAGGGCTTTTTGAACCAAAGGCACTTTTTCAGGTTCAATTTCAACTGCCAAATCGCCCCTTGCAACCATTAATCCGCTAGCGGCATCTAAGATATCTTCAACGTTTTGAACACCATCAGAGTTCTCAATCTTGGCGATTATTCCACCTTCAAAACCATTGGTCTGAGACAGGTTTCTTACGTCTTCTGCATTTCTTGTGAAGGAAAGCGCGATGTATTCGACGTCATGTTTCTTTGCAAACCTTATAATTTCAAGATCCTTCTCAGGAAAAGTTTGAACTGGAAGATGTTTGTTTGGGATGTTAACGCCTTTCCCGTCTTCAATGGAACCGCTGTTCAGGGCCAGAAGCCGAAGTTTTCTATCTTTCTTTTCAACTATCTGCGTTCTAATTTTTCCATTATCAATGTAGACCTCTTCTTCAACGCTCATTTCGTCATAGAAATCATGATTGAAACTGATTTCTTCCCCATCGAAGCCTATTTCCAAAATGTCTCCTTTACTAAATACCTTTTGTTGAGCTACCCTTATTCTGATTTCTGGCCCCTTAACATCAATTATAATTGGGATATCCGCAACTTCACGCACTGTTTCAAGAACGGATTTGTATTGAGCGAGATTTCCATAAGCGGTGTTTATCCTTACGCCGTTCATGCCCGCTTGGAACATTTTTTCAATCACTTGCTTTGAAGAGCTGGCGGGACCCAAAGTGCATACAATCTTTGTTTTCTTCAAAAAACATCTTTCTCGCTGAACCTAGAATACTGCGCATTCTAAGTTAAGGTTAACGGCGAAAAATTGTTTTGCACCTGAACTCATGCTTTAAGAAAAAATTAGAGTAAACTCTTCACGGTTCTTAAATGGATGAATATTGCCAAATTATTACTCGCCACTCTCTTGTGAGTTAATCTATAATGCCTGATTCACTTCGGAGATGTAGCAGTGCCCTTACACTCACAACTTGTTATAAGGCTCTACCACCTAACGTTCTATATTTCAGGTCGTGCCAATATTTTGTTCAAGACAGACACAATTAAAACTGATCCTATAGAAAAACAAAGAAACGTAAACCTTCTCAATACTGTTACATTTGAAAATGGCTTTTATTTTTTCACGGAACTCGGTAAATTCACTGGAATTACGGCTACTGGCACTGTGGAGTTTGCCGAAAAACTCCAAACAGTACCCATTCAATCCGTTACATTCCATTTTCAGCGTCAAGACTTTCAAAAATGGCTAAAAAGCTCAATTGGTGATGAAGAACTAGCTTTAAGAATTGACCAAATTAAGGCAGGGTTCCAAGATGAAAATTTGAGGAAAGCACTTTCTACAACGATTCAAAAACGCATTGCCGAATTACAGCAACATCTGTAAACATTCGTGATGGATATCAAAATAGCAACATTCCCTTTCCATTGAAAGTCAGATACAATATAGTCAACATTAGGTAAGTGGAAAAGATGAAAATAGCATTCTTTGAAGTAGAAGACTGGGAGGAAGAATACCTCAAAAAGAAGCTGAACAATCACGTGCTTAAGTTCTCAAATGAAAAACTAAGTTTGGGAAAAACCCCAGAAATAGAAGATTTTGATGCGGTTTCAGTTTTCATCTACTCTAAAATAGATGAGCAAATCATTCGGGAAATTCCAAGTTTGAAATTAATAACTACAAGATCCACCGGCTTTGACCATATCGATATAGAAAAATGCAAGAAACAGGGAATCACTATCTGCAATGTTCCATCATACGGGGAGAACACTGTTGCCGAGCACACATTTGCTTTGATTCTTTCGTTGTCGAGACACCTGTGCAAAGCATGCATTAGACGTTTTGAACAAGATTTCTCAATTGAGGGGTTAGAGGGGTTCGACTTGAAAGGAAAAACCATAGGCGTCATCGGAACGGGTCAAATCGGTTTGCACGTCATAAGGATTGCAAAAGGTTTTGGCATGAACGTTGTAGCCTATGATGTCCGCCAAAACAAACTTTTATCTGAGGTCTTAGGGTTTGAATATGTTACGCTGGAGGACCTTCTAGCTAAATCAGACGTAATTACGCTTCACATACCCTACATGAAAGCCACGCATCATCTTATGAACAAAGATACGTTCAAACTTGTAAAGAGAGGCGCCATTCTGATAAACACTGCAAGAGGCAGCATCGTGGACACTGAAGCATTAATCGAAGCTCTTGACAACAAAATACTGGCTGGTGCGGGTCTGGATGTTTTTGAAGGTGAAGAAGTTATAAAAGAGGAAAAACAGCTTCTATACGACCCTAAAAACCTCGAAGTCTTGAACAGCCTAGTTAAAGATCACATTTTGTTAAGCAAAGACAACGTCGTTTTTACTCCCCACATCGCGTTTTATAGCAAAGAAGCCCTAGAAAGAATACTTGAAACAACAGTGGAAAACATAGCTGCTTTCGTTTCTGGGAAACCGCAGAATGTTGTTTAACCAAACCCGATATTACTATCATTCAGTTCACCGAACAAAAGCAAGGTCTAACAGTCATATGTAACCTTCGCCGAATTCTTTATTCCTATGAGGAAGTGCCTCTGAGTTCAAATCCAGTGTAGTTAGTATCCGAACGAAGATTAAGCCAAATTGGAGCGAGCTTGCCCAAATATCTGGCGCAGCCGATGTAGCTTCAACCTTAAAAAAACTACCTCTTTGGTTAGTTACCCTCTGCTCGCCGTATTATGATTGACGATGTAGAAAAGAAAAAGAGCGTGCGGATTCTTTCTTGCAGGTTTAACTATTTTTCGCTACAGAGCCGTGCTTGCACCCGCGCACGCATGCACACTTAGGTTTTTTGAGCGGCTTTGCCATCTGCAGTGACTTGGGTAGACGAGAGAACGGTCCAGTATTATTTTTTTCTCTTATTCCATCTGCGGTTACCCGGTGGTCCTATAAGAAAATAGCCTATTAAAACAAGAGCAATGGTTACAACGATAATTATTATAGCTGTTACTTCAGTCGTTACTCTCACCTCCATTTTTAGTTTCTAAGTTTAGATATTTCCACTTAGCCTACATCTCTAAAAAATTCGTTCTATCCAAAAATCTCTGAATACTTAGCCTTTCCACCTAATTCTTCTTCAATCCTTAGCAATTGGTTATAGTTACAAGTCCGCTCACTTCTTGCGGGAGCTCCATACTTGAATTCCCCTGCATCTAAGCCAACAACCAAATCCGCAAAGAAAGTTTCTTCCGTGCTTCCTGATCTGTGAGAAACGATAACGTTCCACCCAGCTCCTCTGGCTGATCTAAAAGCATCCACGGCTTCAGTAACGGTTCCAATCTGATTGAGTTTCAGAAGCAGAGCATTACAAGCATCTAATTTAATTGCTTTTTGAATTCTCTCCGTATTCGTAACCAGAAGATCATCTCCGACAAGCTGAATTTTTTTCCCTAGCGTGGATTCCAACTTAATCCAGCCAGCCCAATCGTCTTCGCTCAAGCCATCTTCGATCGAAATTATCCTGAATTTTTCGCACAGCTCAGAATAGAATTCGGTTAATTCTTCAGAAGAGTATTCTTCTTCCATGATTTTATAACGTCCTTTGTCATAGAATTCTGAAGCTGCAGCGTCTATCGCCAAACCAAATTCTTTGGTGTAACCCAGTTCTTCTATCGATTCGGATATGAATTTTAACCTTTCATTAATGCTTTTCAAGGGTGGAACAAAGCCACCTTCATCGCCGACTAATATCGCTGAGTTTCCGAATTTTTCTTTCAGGTTTTTCTTTAGGGTGTGGTAAGTTTCTGAGCACATTCTTAAAGCTTCAGAGAAACTTTTGGCTCCGAAAGGAACTATCATGTGTTCTTGAAAATCATTTTTTATCCCAGCGTGCATTCCACCATTTACAACGTTCATCTGGGGGATGGGTAAAGTTACACCTTTTGAACCAGCAAACTCGGCAATGTATTCATAAAGGGGCAGCTTTGACTCCGATGCTCCTGCCTTGCATATCGCCATGCTAACTGCGAGAATGGCGTTGGCGCCCAAGTTGGACTTATTAGGAGTTCCATCCAACTCAATCATCAACTCATCCACTTCTTTCTGATTTGTACAATCCTGCCCAATGAGTTTCCTGGCTATAACATTGTTAACGTTGGTAACAGCTTTCAAAACGCCCTGTCCCAAGTAACGCCTTCCGCCGTCCCTGAGCTCACAAGCTTCATATTTGCCTTTGCTTGCACCAGAAGGAACTGAAGCCCTTGAAAATCCTCTGTTTGTGAATACGTCTGCTTCTACAGTTGGGTTGCCTCTGGAGTCAAGGATTTCTCTTGCCCTGATTTTTATTATCTTAGAAATGATTCCACGTCCTAAAAGATTGAGAGGATTTGCTGCTTTTATCCTTTGACGATGCTCACACGATGGTTGAATCCTAAGGGGTCTCATATTTTTACGAAATATGTGGAAATAAAATAATTTCAATCAGTAACCAGAATTAAATGGGAAAAGGAAGTCATGGATAAGGCTGTTTTTCTCTGCTAATTTAAACAATAAACCCTTAAAAAACGCGTTTTTGGCTAAAGGAAAACTAATTATGGGTGAAGACCACACTTTTCTTAGCGAGGTTTTTGTTTAAATGTTTATCAAGGATCCAGTTTGTGGAATGCCTTTAGACCAATCCACAACTCAGTTTACTGCGATTTTTTTGTCTAAGCAATATTATTTTGACAGTGAGTATTGCATGAGCAGCTTCATTGAAGGCGCCAAAATTGCTTACTTTTCGATGGAAATCGGCATAAACTCTGCCATGCCAACCTACAGTGGAGGACTAGGCGTTTTGGCTGGTGACGTGATTAGGTCAAGTGCAGATTTGAGAATTCCATTAGTTGGATTAACCTTACTAAGTAAAAAAGGCTATCTTAAACAGAAATTAACGCCTGACGGTTGGCAAATGGAGTATCCTGAAGAATGGGATCCCTCAAAGTTTATGAAACTATTACCGGAAACTGCGATCGTAAAAATTTCTGGGCGAGATGTCAGAATCGGCGTTTGGGTCTATGAGCAAGAAAGCCTAACGGGTGGAACCATTCCTGTATTGTTTCTTACAACTGATGTTGAAGGGAACACTCAAGAGGATAGGGAAATTACAGATTTTCTCTATGGAGGAGACGAAAAATACCGATTGAAACAAGAAATTGTGTTGGGGATAGGCGGGTTACGTATTCTTGAGGCGTTGAAAATTAATGTGAAGAAATATCACATGAACGAGGGTCATAGCAGTCTTCTTACACTTGAATTGTTAAAGAACAATGATTTGAACGCTGACGAAGTAAAAAACCAGTGTGTTTTCACAACCCATACTCCAGTGGCTGCAGCATTTGACAAATTCTCATACGACCTCCTTTCGGAAGTTCTTGAAACAGAAGTACCCGAAAACACCTTAAGAGAATACGGCGGATCTGACAAATTAAACATGACGCTTCTGGCATTAAACCTGAGCAAATACACCAACGGAGTAACAGAAGCACATATGGAATACTCAAGGAAACTGTTTCCGGGATATCACATTCAGGAAATAACCAACGGCGTCCATTCCTACACATGGACATGCTCACACTTTAGAAAACTATTCGACAAATGTATTCCTCGATGGGCCAATGAACCTGAACTTTTAGTTAGAGTCGACACTGTTCCAGACGAGGATCTGTGGGAAGCTCACATGAAAGCGAAGCAAGATTTACTCGACTTTGTTCACACCAGTTCTGGGCTACAGATGGATACCAACGCTTTAACGTTAGGGTTTGCCAGAAGAGCCACAGAGTACAAAAGAGCAGCAATGATTTTTTCAGATATAGAAAAGCTTAAAGAAGTCAACAGTCAGGGCAAGATTCAATTTATTTTCGCCGGAAAGGCACATCCAAAAGACGAGCAGGGAAAAAATCTCATCAAAGAAATTTACGAGTATAAGGAACGACTAAAGGGCGAAATCGAAATTGTCTATCTTGAAAATTACAACATGGAAATGGCTGGAAAATTGACGTCGGGCGTTGACGTTTGGCTCAACACGCCAATGCCGCCGATGGAGGCTTCTGGAACAAGCGGAATGAAGGCAGCACATAATGGAGTGATCAACTTTAGCGTTTTAGACGGTTGGTGGATAGAAGGTTGCGTTGAAGGCCTCACAGGGTGGGCGATAGGGCCATCACCTGATCAAGCGATAAGCGACGAGCAAAGAAGAAAAAGAGAAATCAATGATCTCTACAATAAGCTGGAATACATAATTATTCCAAAATTCTACCAAGAGCGCGACGGTTGGATAGGTCTGATGCGAAACTCTATAGGCAAAGTCGCCTATTACTTTAATACGCATCGAATGATGCGAAGATACGCTACAGACGCCTATCTATAGTCAACATTTTGGTCTAAAAACGGTGAAGTGACAGAAAATGGGCATTTTTAGAGCTTACGACATAAGAGGAATTTATGGTAAAGACTTGACAGAAGAGATTATGACCAAAATAGGTGAAGCAGCAGGAACCTTATGCCCAGGCACCTTCACGATTGGAAGAGACTTCAGAGAGCACGGAGCTAAACTTGAGGAGGCGTTCGTTTCAGGACTGATAAAAACAGGTTCAAACGCAAATCTGATCGGAACCTGTCCGGCGAGTCTCTGTGTCTTTGCCAACTCGAAAATGAACAACAATGCAACCGCCTACATAACCGCGTCCCATCTTCCAGCAGAGTGGAATGGCGTCAAATTTTTCCATCAAGACGGAGTCGGCTTCTTCGAAGAAGAGAACAAAAAACTGGGGGAGATAAGCGCCTCAGAAAATTTTAAAATAGGCACAGGAACAACGAAGAAAATAGAGGGAATGGACACAGAATACGCTAATTTCGTGGCTGAAAAAATAAAACCAGAGAAAATAAGTGTGGTCGCTGACTTCGGAAACGGGGCCGCCTGTCTCTTGGTTCCGAAGATCCTCAAGAAAATCGGTGTTAATGCCTCTTTCCTATTTGATTGGCCCGACCCAACATTCTCGAACAGAGACCCTGAACCGAAACCAGAAGCCTTGACGGCTCTTTGCAAGAAAGTTGTGTCAGAGAAGGCTGATCTTGGAATAGCGTTCGACGGCGATGGCGACAGAGCCATTTTTGTTGATGACACAGGCAAAGTGATCATGACTGAGCAAAGCGCGATCCTCTTCATCAGGGACATAATGAAAACTCAGAGAGGCCCTGTCGTCGCCAACATTGAATGTTCAGACATCATAGAGGATGAGGTTAAGAAATACGGGGAAAAAGTGTTTCGAGTACCAGTTGGGCACACGTTTTTGGTGCAGGAAACCAAGAAACATAAAGCTGTTATTGGTGTTGAAGAATCTGGGCACATTTGTGTTCCAAAGTTCTTCTTGTTCGACGATGCAATAATAAATAGTATGTACATGGCGGAAATAGTCTCAAAAATGGGGCAGAAACTGTCAGAAGTCGTGAAAGAGCTGCCGTCGAGGCTTTTTGAAAGAATCGAAATAAAATGCTTTGACCAAACGAAGTTTCAAGTTGTCGACAAGATAAAAGCCAAGGCAACTGAGATATATCAAAAAATAGACACCATTGATGGCGTCAAAATTATCTTTCCAGATTCGTGGGCTCTGATCAGAGCATCAAACACATCACCTATACTCCGCTTATCGGTAGAGGCAAGAGAACAAAAAAGACTTGGCGAACTCAAGAGGGAAATGACAGAACTGATAGAGAGTGTCAATGCTTGAGTGAAGGTCTCTTAACTACAGAAGAGGCAAAGAAAGTCAATATTGATGAACTATTAAGCAAGCTTTCGACGGCCAAGGGGGGGCTTTCTTCCTCCGAAGCGGAAAAAAGACTTGTGCAATACGGTCCTAATGAAATTCAGGAGAAAAAAGTTAACCCGCTACTAAAGTTTCTTCATTATTTTTGGGGTCCAATTCCATGGATGATTGAGGCTGCAGTCGTAATGTCTGCGGTCATCCAACGATGGCCTGATTTTGCAATAATTTTAACTCTACTAATGGTAAACGCAGCAGTAGGTTCCTGGCAGGAACGCAAAGCGGACAACGCCATAGAACTGCTGAAAAAAAGATTGGCCCTAAAAGCACGGGTTCAACGAGATGGCAAATGGCAAGATATGCCGGCTGAGAAACTGGTGCCAGGCGACATTGTTCGACTGCGTTTAGGAGACATCATCCCGGCCGACGTAAAATTAATTGACGGGGAGTACCTCTTAACCGACGAGTCCGCACTAACTGGCGAATCGCTTCCAGTTGAGAAACATCTCTCCGACATAGGATACGCAAGCTCAATTGTCAAACAAGGTGAAATGAACGCGCTCGTAGTCAACACCGGCGCTAAAACCTTTTTCGGCAAAACTGCCAAACTCGTAGAGATAGCCAAAACCCCAAGCCATTTCCAAAAAGCCATCAGCAAAATTGGCGATTACCTTATTTTCCTATCGATAGGACTCGTAGCAGTGATCGTTATAGTCTCGGTTTTTCGAGGCCAAAACATCTTAGACATAATTCAATTTGCATTGATCTTAACTGTTGCAGGCATACCAGCTGCTCTTCCCGCGGTCTTGTCCGTCACAATGGCCGTAGGCGCCATAGCCCTCGCCAGAAAGGAGGCGATCGTTAGCAAATTGGTCGCAATTGAAGAAATGGCAAGCATGGATGTGCTATGCTCAGACAAAACAGGCACTATCACCAAAAATGCCCTCACAATGGGAGGAGCTAAACCTTATGGTGATTTCTCAGAAAATGACGTACTGCTATTCAGTGCGCTCGCTTCAAGAGAAGAAGATAAAGACCCTATCGACGAAGCAATCTTGACTAAAACCAAAAGCACACCCGATATCGCCGCTAAAATTGAACACATCAAAGTAACCGGTTTTAAGCCCTTCGATCCGGTCATAAAGAGAACAGAGGCAACAGTGCAAGGAGATGATGGAAGCCAGTTTAAAGTAACTAAAGGCGCCCCTCAAGCCATTTTAGCCTTGATCGAAGACAAGAAAGCAATCAACAGCAAATTGACAGAAGATGTCAATGAATTCGCTAAAAAAGGGTACCGGGCTCTGGGCGTGGCTCGAACTAATAAGGAGAATAAGTGGCAATTTGCGGGTCTAATTGGGTTGTTTGACCCGCCAAGAGAAGATTCAGCTCAGACAATAAAGACTGCTCAATCGATGGGTGTTAGCGTGAAGATGGTCACTGGTGACCACATTGCTATTGCCAAAGAGATTTCGAGTCAGGTAAACCTTGGAAACGATATTGTGTTGCCGGCTGCTTTTTTGGATAAGCCTGACAATGAGGCTCAACGCGTGGTTGAAGAGGCTGAAGGTTTTGCAGAAGTTTTCCCTGAGCATAAGTACCGCATAGTCGAGCTTCTCCAAGAAGAAGACCATGTTGTTGGGATGACGGGCGATGGAGTTAATGATGCGCCTGCATTGAAGAAAGCTAACGCGGGTATTGCAGTTGAGGGAGCCACCGACGCTGCCAAGTCCGCAGCGGCCATAGTTCTGACTAAGCCGGGGCTTTCTGTTATTATTGATGCGATAAAAGAGAGTCGCAAGATTTTCCAGCGCATGACGAATTATAGCACGTACCGCATCGCCGAAACCATACGTGTCCTGCTTTTTATGACTGCGTCAATCGTCATTTTCCAGTTTTACCCTGTTACTGCCTTGATGCTTGTTTTGTTAGCGCTTTTAAATGACTTGCCGATAATGACAATAGCTTATGACAACGTGAAGTACTCGGATAAACCTGAGAAATGGGATATGCGGTCTTTGTTGGGGATAGCGACGTTTCTTGGAATAATCGGGGTTTTCTCGACTTTCGGAATTCTTTATATCGGATTAATTATTCTGAAGCTAAACCCACTTGTTCTGCAATCTTTCATATACCTCAAACTTTCAGTTGCAGGGCACTTGACCGTGTTTGTCGCGAGGACTAAGGGTCATTTTTGGTCGGTGAAGCCGGCAAAGCCCCTTCTATTCGCAGTTATAGCTACTCAACTTATCGCTACAATAATTACCGTGTATGGGATTTTGCTTCCTGCAATGGGTTGGGGGTTAGCTGCTCTCGTTTGGGGTTATGCGTTGCTTCTCTTTGTCATGACAGACTTTGCCAAAGTAAGACTTTACAAGCTGCTGAATCGTGAGGACGAAAAAGTTGAAAGAGACGAGGCTGCAAAAGCCCTCAGAACGGTAACACCTGACAAAGCTTTTGCTTTCTTCAAGGATTACGGGCAACCTCTCGGCGTTACCTCAAAAAGCTTGGATGAACTTGCCGCCAGTGTGAAGATTATCGAGCCATCATCAGTCAAGTTCCACGTTGAAGAGGGAGACTTTGAAAACTGGTTCACGATGCTTGGAGATAAATCGCTGGCAGGTCGGGTTGCTGAATTACGTGGTAAGAACTTCTCGCCCAATAAGCTAAAGAAGAAGGTGAGTTCGATGGTCAATAAGCGCGTTGGCAGGTTACACAAAATCGCCGGTTCGAAGGAAACAGGGGCGAAAGCGTCACTTGCAAGGCAGGTCAAATCTTGAACTGGATGAACGGTTTTATTTACACTTAGCCGGTTGAGGCAGCGACCTTTAGTGACCTCCCACAGATGATTACGCCTAAAGGGTGTTCGCGCCAATAGATTATACTATGAGGCTAACATACACAAGTTTATTGCACCCGGCATCTTGGCGATTGTTATGTTGAATCAATCGCGTCTCATGGTCCCGAGTGCAGTACAGGTATATCAGATTTTACCTCTACTAGCACGGACTCGGTGTATTCGGGTGACTGCTTGATAGCATCGCGGGATAGATTGACAAAGACCTTCGACTCATCCCAACTAACACGCTCGATTAATTTAGGCGAAACCAGTACCTCTTTTCCCTGCCACCAATTCCGTGTATTGATAATTAGATAACGAATCGCCCACGTCTGGTCATCTATAATAAAATCTTCAACATTACCAATCTCCCCGTCGGATGCTTGAATGTGGTAACCACTCACAGCATTAGTACTGCGCAAATGGGGATCCCACTCTTTTTTCTCAGCCTCTTCCCGAGAAAAGGCTTCAGGGTCACGCACGATGTAAGGATAAGGCCCCAAAGGTAATGGTCCTACCCAATACATCGGCCAGTTATAATACCTATGGTAAGCTTTCTCATATTGCCTGGAGACGGGCTTGTCGCTTTCCAGTGGTGGGCTGTCCTCGATCTGTTTTTTGGTTAAATTGATGGCTATTTTTTGCTCTTCTTTATTCACTGCGAGCAGTGCATGCGGGGAAAGCAGCACCTGCCTGTCTGAGAGCCAGTTTCCTGTGTCGGCGACTAAATAGCGAATTGTCCAGTATGTGTCGTCGAAGTAGAATTCTTTGACCTTGCCTATTTCCCCATCAAGGCCATCCAATCTGTAACCTTTTAGTATTTTGATTTTGTTTAACATAATACCCGCCTTTTTAAAGTCTCTATTCTAAGTTGGTTCCAGTTTTCTTAAAGATATGTGGCTGTAGCGAGACAGCAACAAGTCACTTTTGTTTCAAGAATAAAAGACTAATTGCTTGAATAGAATTTCTTCTCGATAGCTCGAGGCGCATTCCTTCAAAGAAGCTCTGAGAATTTTTGCGACCAAAAGAAAAGTAATGAGACAAACAATAATTACTTCAATGTTTGAGCCTCATCAAGAGTTCCTTGAGCCGCTTTGATTCCCCCAATGTCCCCACCCCGTCCCCTTAGAATGTAAGCGAACCCAACCGCAATTAATCCGCCAATAACCGGTCCCAAGACATACAACCAGAAATGATCAAAATTCAGCAATATTAGTTGGGGACCAAAGGACCTGGCTGGATTCATGGATGCACCGCTTATAGGACTCGCCCAAAGCCCTGCTAGTATTATGTAACCACCGACAGCAATAGCTGAGAGCGGACCAAC
>CAWIFU010000012.1:0-76886 GCA_963835475.1 Candidatus Bathyarchaeota archaeon | reverse complement strand
TGTAGTAGTGGCGTATGACTTTGTAGATGAAGTTTAATGCCATGGCGGCTTCGAGTGTGTTTTCGAGGTTATTTATTTGAACTTCGTCATTTTGCACTGCTGGCGCCATTAGTTTAACTTCTTCTTTTAGACGTTCATCTCGTACGTCTAGGATGTGATCAAGCTTGTTAACAATCCCTGAGGGGTCCATGTTTTGGGGCCCGATTGTAAAGTAATCGAGGTAGCGGTCAACACGCGCGGCAGGGTCGGTAGTTGGTTTACCTATTTCTTTTAGGGTTTCGATGGCAGTTTTTCTACCTTCCTCTTTAATATGCCGCAGCTTATGCAGACTGTTTTCGACCTCGCGGATCATAACGTACATTTGGATTCTTTGACCATAGAATATTAGAACTATGAAGAAAACATAGGATAGTAAGCTAATAATCTGTGTAATTGAATCGCTTCCTGGAATAAGACTCACTTTAACGCACCACTTCTTTCAAAAACTATTATCGGTAAGTTATAAAGCTATGCCAAATCTCGCTGAGAAACTGAGGTTGTGAATAAAATGTTGCCAGCTTTCCCAGGTTCACGTGGCCTAAGACCACACTACAGCTGGGAACGGAACACGGTTTAACTTCTGAGTTCGGAATGGGATCAGGTGGAACCCGTGCCCTTTGACCGGCAGACAATGCATTACTGTTCATCATTCCTTTATTAACCTTCTCTTTTATTTTTGGTTAAAACAACCGTGAGCGCGTTTTTGCATGGAAGACAGCGCTGACTATGTTTGCAGGGGATTGTTTCTTAAGGCTTAAACTAAGTCTCACCTTATTAATGTGCGCGGGAACCGGCATTTTCAAAAAACGTGGACTACAAACTGTAGGTTAGCCATGAAATCTTGACAAAAAAGTTTAGTTTTTTCAGCCAAGCGAACTAAAAAAATAACAGCATTTGTCAGAAAAGTAGCGGTTGTTTGCAAAGATATATCAATAAAGAATTCCTATGGGCTTGTATGGGTGGGATTGAGAATTAAACAGCGGAGGCTTCTCTGTTTATCTATCGCAGTCCTCGTCGCAGTTTATTTTCTGAGTGTACAAGTTGCGCCCACCAACTCCTGTTATGGCCCTTGCATAACCTCAGACATCGACCGCACTCAAGTGAACCTCAACCAAACCGTCACCGTGACCGGGCAAGTTTGTCCTCCTGATGAAAACAAGACTATAAGAATCGCCTTCACAAGACCAGACTACAGCTATATAGAGCAGTACGTGTTGACTGACGCAATTACGGGCAATTTTTCAGCCAATCAGAAACTGGACATGGCAGGCTATTGGAACATCTTCGCAATAGACGGTCACATTAGCGACCGATTATTTGCGCAAGTAACTGACCCTGCGAACCCCAATGCTCCACCTCCAAGCCCCATAACCAACCAAACATGGAAACCAAATTGGAGTATCATCGGTGTAACCGTGGCGTTGTTAAGCGTTGGCTCAGTCATAGCCTTTTTTGGAACAAGAAACAAAACCCGAAAAATCAGCTCTCTTCGCCTTTTTGTTCAAATAGGTTTAATCTTTGTCATATTCTTCGGAATATTCATAGATCACTATGGCTTGCCAGTCCCAGCAGCCCAAATTGCTCCTCACGAAATTGACATTGGAACTAACGTACTGGGAGTAGGCATGCCTGATGGACTTCCAGCACCATTCTTTGGTTGTTTCTACCCCTGTGGAAGAATCACAACTTGTGCACTTTGGCAGATTCAAGCATACGTTTACCCTTTCTTTGATGTTGGCGGAGGTTGGGGAGTTCATTATGATTCCACTGGCTTAGCAAGGTTAGCAGTCGTTTTCGGCATAATAATCTTGGCAGCCGTTATTCTGGGACGTTTTTGGTGCGGATGGGTTTGCCCCTTCGGCTTATACGTTGATTTGATGACACGCCTTCGAAAAGCGCTAAAGATTAAGCGTCGGAACTTTTCGGACAAATTTAACGAGCGTTTCCACCAATTAAGCTACCTAATTCTTGCGCTAATTATTATTTTGAGCGTGATTTTCGCTTCTCAAGCTATTGCAGGAACCCAGCTTGTGGCGGGAACTCAAAAGGGCGGTTTCGTCTACACCTACTTTTCAATGCCGTTCTGCCAAGTGTGCCCTATGAAGCCATTCTGCATCTTAGCAGAGACAGGGGTTGGCTTAATGAAACCGGCATGGATTACTCAAAACACGACGGGGCAATTCTGGCAACTGGGATACTACATAACCTCAACCAACCTCATGATATTGGGCCTGGTTACGGTTGCAGCATTCTTTTTCCGACGTTCATGGTGCAGAATCTGCCCGTTGGGCGGTTTAATTGCTCTCTTTAATCGTTTTCCACCCTTCAAATGGGTCAGCGGAGTGCGATTAAACAAGAGTGAAGAGAAATGCACTAAGTGTGGAATATGCAAAAGAGTTTGCCCTACTCAAGTGAAAGAGGTTTACGAACAGAAAAGTGGCGACGTCGCATCTTCCCAATGCATTTTTTGCTTGCGGTGCGTGGAAATGTGTCCAAATGAGGATTGCTTGCAGTTCAAATTTGCAGGCAAAACGGTTTGTAAATCGAGAAATTGGTTAAATAAATCCGACAACTTAAAGGTGGAATAATGAAAGCGCTAAGCCCTGGTAAAGTGCAGCTTTTAGCAGCCGTTTTCTTAGTGCTTGCTTTTTTAGCTTTCAACTCCCCCCAACCTGCAAGTTCCCAAACACCCCTGTCTACAGTCATTATACTGCCGGACGGCACTGTTTCTCCCTCGTCAGCTCCAATTCAGCAAAACGGAAATACCTACACCTTCACCGATAACCTCTTTGCTGCCATAAAAATCCAGAGAAGCAATATAGTTCTCGATGGCGCAGGTTACACCCTTTCGGGACCCTACAACGGCACAGCCACAAATAATTGGGTTATAGGTAATGGACCAGAACAAGACCCTAACGGCACTTTTGCCCAATATATCATCGGTATCGACTTGGCAAGCCCCAATGTTGAGGGGATTACTATTGAGAACTTAAATGTAAAAAACTTCAGTATATGTATGTACATTTGGACTAAAAACAACACTGTAACAGGAAATGCATTGTCAGACAGCATCGTGGGCATCTTGGTTTCTGGCTCTAACCAAACCGTTACCAAAAACGTCATAGCAAACAATCAGCAAGGACTATTTTTCGGCTTCAACAACAAAGAAGGCACTATCCCCTCCGACGTTGCAATTAATCATAACGACTTTGAAAGAAATGTGGTGCAGCTTAGTGGTTGTGGATGCAAATCACCGAATGCATCAGAGCCAGGGCACAGTTGGGATGACGGACGGCAGGGCAACTTTTGGAGCGATTACAACGGCACCGACGCCAATGGTGACGGCATTGGCGACACCCCTTACGTTATTGACGTCTTGAATCAGGACCGTTATCCCCTAATGCAAAGCCCCGTTAAACTGCCTGTACCCACAACAAAAGTTCCGATTGAAGACAGCGTTTTGATCGTTTTACCAATTGCTATCACAATTGCCGCAGTTTTTGTCTACAAACGAAAAAAGAAATCATAAAGTTGTTTGCGCTATTCTTTTATCTCCATTTCCAATTTACTGGTAAAAGGTGACTTAGGTGAAAGTTATTGCAATTAATGGGAGCGCCAGAAAAGATGGAAACACAGCCATACTAATCAGACGAGTGTTTCAGGTTCTGGAAAGTGAAGGAATAGAAACTGAATTAATCCAGCTATCAGGCCAACAAATCCATGGCTGTACGGCATGCGGAACCTGCCGAAAAATCCAAAACAAACAGTGTAAAATAGTAAACGACAACGTCAACCTCTACATCGAAAAGATGTCTGAAGCAGACGGAATAATCCTTGGTTCACCGACGTACTTTTCCATGATGACATCTGAAATGAAGGCCCTTATCGACCGTGCTGGCTTCGTCGGCAGATCAAACGGAGACTTATTCAAACGAAAAGTGGGCGCGGCAGTTGTCGCCGTTCGCAGAGCAGGAGGCATACCCACCTTTGATGCCATAAACCACTTCTTCTTAATCAGTCAAATGATTGTTCCTGGCTCATCCTATTGGAACGTGGGCATCGGTTTAGCGAAAGGTGATGTCGAAAAAGACATAGAAGGAATGGAAACCATGGAAACTCTAGGAAACAACATGGCGTGGCTCCTCAAGAAAATGAAACCCTAAGTCCCTATTGCATTACGAATTCTACACCAGGTATCTTCTTTTTCTCGTAAATTATATCCATCATTTTGGAGAATCCGGTAATCCATGCAAGGTAGATTAATGCGATAATAATCCAAACGGGTAGAACCTCCAAGGTTTGAAATATGATTGAACGGCCAGCACCGACTAAGTCCATGAGGCCTACGAAGGATAAGACAGCTGTGCTTTTTGTAAGAGAACAGAACTCGTTAGTCCAAGATGGTATCACTATACGGTAAGCTTGCGGCAAAATCACACGAAGAAGCGTCTGAATTTTGGACATGCCCACCGATAGACCTGCCTGCATTTGGTCACCCAGAATGGTTTCCATGGAGCCTTTTATGTATCCTTTCTGGTATCCTGCACTGTTTAGCCCGAAAACAAGAAAGGCTAAAAATGCATGATCTATCTGGAGATTGAATAGCGTTGGGACAGCGTATACTGCCAGAAAAATTTGGACAAACAGAGGACTTCCCCTGAAGATTTCCACGTACAAAGCAATAACTGCCTTGACGGGTTTTTTGCCATATATATCGCCGACAGCCAGTAGAGTCCCCAATCCCAAGCCCAAGAGAACCCCAAACAGCGTAATTTCAACTGTTAGGAGTAACCCTTGAACGATCAACGTCTGAAAGCCGGGGTTGAAGAGCCATTCAAACATCATTTATTCCCTGGTGGTTCGGTTTATTATTCTTGTCATGAATTTTTTGGCTCGATCAGTATTTGGTGCATTAAAGAACAATGAAGGGGGTCCAGTTTCGACGATTTTGCCTTCATCATAGAATATCATTTCTTCTGCGACTTCGCGAGCAAAAGGCATTTCATGGCTTACGATGAGCATTGTTGTACCTTCCTTTGCTAAGTCGCGGAGTGTGTCAATAACTTCTCCAGTGAGCTCTGGGTCCAACGCCGAGGTGGGTTCGTCAAGTAGAATGATGTCGGGGTTTCGTGCTATTGCTCTGGCTATGCCTACACGTTGGGCTTGTCCTCCTGACATTTGAGAAGGATACTTATTGACGCAATCAGTAACTTTCACTTCAGTTAACGCCGCTAACGCTCGTTTGCGAGCTTCTTCCTTGGGTAACTTCAGCACTTGCCTTAATGCCAACTCAACATTGCCTAAAGCCGTTAAGTGACGGAATAGGTAAATATGTTGGAAGACAAATCCGATTCTTGCACGCGCTTTGTTCAGATCAACGTCTGGTTTGGTTAGGCATTCGTCGCCAAGATAGATTTCACCTTTATCTGGAATGTCAAGCATCGCCATGCAGCGTAGAAATGTGCTTTTTCCTGAACCGCTTGGCCCGAAAATCAGTTTGATATCCCCTTTCCTAATTTGCAGAGAGACATCCTTGACTGCTTCTATAATCTGCTTGGAAGTGTCGCCACAAGCGTCTTCTTTTTTCTTGCCTTTGGCTCGGTAAGTTTTGTATACATTCTTAGCTTCCATTACGAAATCTGTCATTTTTCTACAACCCTAGTTTCTTTTTTCTTCTATTTCCCCATCTATCTAGCCAAAAGGCTATGGGAAATGTCATTGCAATGTAAAGAATAGCCGCTATCACGAATGGTGTGATGCGGTCATAAGGTGGATTTATGGCTAACCGCACTGCATTAGTCATCACTTCCGCCAAACCGATGACGTAGACATAAGCTGAATCCTTAATGAGCAAAGCATATTCACTCCCCAACCCCGCCGTAGAGAAATTGAAAACCTGAGGAACCATTATGTGCCAAATGGTTCGCCATTTAGATAAGCCAATTGACATGCCCGCAATCATCTGCTCATCTCCGACGCCGCGAATTGCACCTCGATAAATTTGAGATTGGTTTGCTCCACTTCTCAGTCCTAGCACAAAGCATACTACGACAAAGGGTATGCCGAATGGAAAAGGGAAAATTGGTCCTAAGCCAAAAAAGAAGAGCAACAGCAAAACAATTTCTGGAACGCCGCGAAATATCTTCTCGTAGGCGTCAACTACGAAGCTAATTTCTTTTTCGTAAACTCTGATAAATGCAAGAGGTAATCCGATTACTATCCCGATTAAAAAAGAAATAATGGAAATGGAAAGAGTGAGCGGCACTCCTCCCAATAGGATAATTATTTGTTGCCAAACGTCCAATACTGATCACGTTTGTTTAGTATGCATTCCATTTTGCTCTGAGCTGGTCCACTGTTCCATCAAAGATTAGTTGTGCTATCGCGCCGTCCATTTTGTCCAAGAGAGTGTGAGAGTTCTTGTTAACAACGAATGCAACGGGGTAATATGGGTGACTATAGACTGCACCGACTTGAATTCCTTGCGATTTGAAATCATTAATCCAGTTGGTAGTGATTGGTGTCTCGGCATATACTGCTTGTACGCTAGGATTGCCGCTGACCATGTCTAAGAAGGGTGATGCAGAATCTTGCCACGTTCTAATGTCTACGCCTGCACTCTGAAGTTCTGTCTGTTCAATGTTTCCAGATTGTACTCCAACTGTGATGCCTTTGGTCTTGAAATCTGCAAGCGAACTTAGGGTAGTGATGCCTTTGGCTGCCATTGTGCTGTTTAGCATTACAACTTGTCCTAGGGTTGTGCTGTGAGGCAAAGTGAAGGAAACCTGGTCGAGTCTATCTGATGTTACTGAGAAGCCACTGACCCCCATGTCGTACTGACCGTTCTGAACAGAGAGAATGATTGTGTCGAAGCCTACGTCGTTCCATTGAATAGTTAAGCCGAGTTTTGCTGCGCATGCATTTGCTAAGTCAACTTCGAAACCCACAATTGCGTTTGTGGCGTTGTCTCGCATCTCATAGGGCGGCCATGTTGCGTCTGTGCCGACTTTGATGACTTTGGTTTGCTGGATATTTGCCCATACTGTATCATCTGATGTTGAGTTTTTTGCAAAAAGGATTGGGCTTGATATTAAGCCTACACCGAAGCCTACAACAAGCATAATTACAACTAAAGCTACTGTTAAGATTTTTGCCATCTTTTTTATTTCTCCCCTTGCACAAATATTCGCTGGTTTATATATTTAAGGTTAAGCATATCGGAAATCGTTAGTTTTTTAACTATTTCCATCCTTTTTTGCATCCACAGTTTTGTCCCTAACGGAAACAAGCGCTATAGCGATGACTACAAAGAAAGCCCCTATGGTGGAGAATACTGTAATTGGCTCCTTTAAAACGACAATTGACGCTATAACAGCTACGACTATTTCGGACAAAAGGAGCACTGTTGAGGTAGACGCGGAAAGGTGTTTGAGCCCCTCCAACCATAAATAATAAGGTATAACCCAGCATACAATTGCTGTGTAAAAAATCGCCGCCCAAGCCCAACCATTTAACGCGAAGAAGCCTGGTCCAGACAAAATAGCAAAAGGAGCAATCGAAAGGAAGGTAAATAGTAGGACCAAAGTCATGTTTTGAAAAGTGGCTGATGTTGAGTTCATAACCAACTTTTTGTTGTATATCATGAACAGTGCCCATGTTAAACCCGAAATTATAAGCAACCCGTCGCCCACCAATTGCCCTTGGCTTAAAGTGGAAAAATCTAAGTTGGTGCTAACAAAAACTATACCGAGTAAACCAAAGAGCACTCCTGCAATCTTTTTAGGCGAAAAATTCTCACCTAATAGTTTGGGACTTAAGAGAGCAACCCATATGGCACTTAGGTTAATGAACAAAGCTGCTTTTGCTGCTGTTGTGTAAGGCATGCCGACGTATTGGAGCAAGTAACCAGCGGCG
Organism: Candidatus Bathyarchaeota archaeon; assembly: GCA_963835475.1. Classification (GTDB taxonomy): domain Archaea; phylum Thermoproteota; class Bathyarchaeia; order Bathyarchaeales; family Bathycorpusculaceae; genus Bathycorpusculum. The sequence goes on along the minus strand of CAWIFU010000012.1, from coordinate 68,933 downwards.
TTAGAAATTCCTAAAAAGATTAGGAGTTTCTTGTTTGTTATCTTGAAGTCTAGTTTTTTGAGAAGAAGCATAACGACCACTATGGTTATGCATGAAACCAAGAATCGCCAGAAAACAAATGTGAAAGGGTCAATAGTTTTTAAGCCTATTTTTATGATTGGAAAAGAAGTGCCCCAAAGTGCGCCTGCTAGAATAGTTAGAAAAACTGCCTTGGCCTTATTGCTAAACCGTGGAATTGGCAACCGCTAGTACCCTGCCTTGCTTAGGCAGTTTTCACAAATAAAGCATTTTTGATTAGAAAAAAAAGAATATTTCTTAAAAAAGAGAAAATGAGAGAGAAGCTTATCCCATTATTGCTTTGAGGTCTTCGTCGGGTGTCTTGATTGGCATTATGTTGAATTTGTCAACTAACACTTTGAGTATGTTTGGGGTAATGAATGCGGGTAGACTTGGGCCGAGGCGTATGTCTTTTATTCCTAGATAAAGCAGCGATAGCAAGATTGCAACAGCTTTCTGTTCATACCAGGATATTACCAGTGAAAGTGGCAGATCATTGATTTCTACGTGGAACGCTTCTGCCAGCGCCTGAGCAATTTTTACTGCTGAGTAAGCGTCGTTGCATTGCCCAACGTCTAGCAGGCGTGGGATGTCGTCAATCGTGCCTAGTTCTTTGTCAAAGAATCGGAATTTGCCGCATGCGAGAGTTAGGATTATGGTGTTGCTGGGTGCTTTCTCTACGAATTCAGTGAAGTAGCTGCGTCCAGGTTTTGCTCCATCACATCCACCTACAAGAAGGAACCGCTTAATGTGTCCGCTTTTGACTGAGTCTATAACTTTGCCAGCTACGCTAAGGACTGCGTTTCTTCCAAATCCAACCAGAACAGTTTTGCCTTCGACGTCTTCAGGGAAACCTAGCATTGAGAGAGCTTTCTGGATAACTGGCGAGAAGTCCATGCCTGAGATGTGAGGAACTCCTGGGTATCCGACGGGTCCGGCGGTGAATATATTGGCTTTGTAGCTTTCGATGGGGCGTTGGATACAGTTGGTTGTCATCAGTATGGCGCCTGGAAACTGCGCAAATTCTTTTTGCTGGTTTTGCCAAGCGGTTCCGTAGTGACCGTAGAAGTTGGGGTAAGCTTTGAGTTTTGGGTAACCATGAGTTGGAAGCATTTCTCCATGAGTGTAAACGGTTATACCGGTGCCTTGAGTTTGCTTTAGAATGTTTTCTAAATCGATTAGGTCGTGTCCTGAAACCAGGATTGCTTTGCCTTTTTTGTGTCCAAGGGGTACTTTAGTTGGAACTGGGTGCCCATAAGTTTCAGTGTTGCCAGCGTCGAGAAGTTCCATGGCTCGGATGTTAATTTCGCCGCATTTGAAAACCAAACCAACAAAATCGTTTACACCAAGCGATTTGTTAAAAGGAGCTACTAATCCTTCATGGATAAAATCGAATACTTTCTGATCCTTTTTGCCCAGAAGATAAGCATGGTATGAGTAGGCAGAAACTCCCTTTAATCCGTAAGTAAGCAACCACTGCAACGAATGCAGGTCAGGATCCATTGTGGAATCAGCGTTTATTCCGTGCTGTTTGCCCTGAGCAATTAAGCCTTCAATTGAGTTCTCTAAAGGCAGATACTCAGCTTTAACTTTCAATTGCTTATGCAATTTATCGTGGAGTTCAGCGGTTTTTCTGATGTAAGCAACTATTGCTTCGGGATCAAAATTCACATTTGTTAACGTAACGAAAAGTGCTTCAGCAGTGAAAATGCTGGTTGCCTCATCACTAAACCCAGCTTTTTGGGCTTGGATGACGAGTTGACTAAGTTCACGTAACTTGTAAACTAACAGGTCCTGAAGGTTCGCAACGTCAGATGTTTTTCCACAAACACCCGCAATCGTGCAACCTTGACCTTTCGCCGTTTGTTCACATTGGTAACAGAACATTTGGTTTTGACTCATAAAATATCACTATATACAAATAGTCTCTAACTCAATAAATAGCTATTGCCCCTTATATCTTAGGGATTTAAAGGAAACTAAGGCTTATTTTTGGGGAAATGTTGAAAACGGGAAACGAAGATTATTATTTGCCGGAAGAAAAATGTTGGAAACATTCTATCTGCATTTAGAATTCTTGGGCAAAAATGGTTGGTCTATCAACCTGCCATTCGTTTGCGTTAATTGCGGAAATTGCTGTCGATTAGAAGATTTTTTATGTGCAGGAGAAATCAAAGCTGAACCTCACGAACATCCTCAAGTCCACAATAAAGTAAAGACTCTCTTTGAAGAGTTAGGCAACATGTGGAAAGCAGACGAGACCAAATACGACAAATACATTATGGACAACTCATGTCCTTTTTTGGCAGACAATTCCTGCAGCATTTACGAAATCCGACCTGAAGGCTGCCGGCTTTTCCCGAAAACAACCTTCGGTATGCAAACCCTAGACTGCGAACCCCTCAACCAATTCAAAAAAATGTGCAAAGTCCTGAAAAAAGGCAGAAAATCGACAGAAGAGTATAATTTCACAGGAAAAGTGCACGGACTAAACGAGTACAACGAACTCATCAAACCTGCAAAGTTCACCCAAAAACAGTACCAAACCTGCATCACTAAACTTAGGCAAGCAGGCATAACAGATGACGAATTAAATCTCTTCAACTTCTTCAATAGACAAAAATAAATCTCATCTTTGGAGCGTAAGTTGACTATAGCGAAAGCAATCCACCAAATGGTCGTTTACCAGCCCAGCAGCTTGCATAAAGGCATAGCAAATTGTAGGACCTACAAACTTGAAGCCCCTCTTCTTAAGTTCACAACTCATAGCTTTTGACTCTTCTGTCTCAGCTGGGACCTCAGAAAAATCCTTAAAGGCATTCTGAATTGTTTTTCCATTCACGAATTGCCAAATGAACCCATCAAAAGAGCCGAATTCCTTCTGGACCTCGAGAAGTTTTTGTGCATTGGTTATTGTTGCCAAGATTTTGGCCTGATTCTTTACCATTCGGGGAGCCTTCATTAAACACTCAACGTCTTTGGCTGTGTATCCTGCAATTTTCTCTGGTTTGAAGCCATCAAACGCTGCCCTAAACGCTTCGCGACGCTCTAAAATCAGCCACCACGATAGTCCTGCCTGAAAACAATCTAAAACAAAAAACTCAAACAATTTTTGGTCATCGTGAACTGGGACACCCCATTCTTCATCGTGATATCGAATATAAAGCGGGTTTTCAACATCCCAACACCTTTTCAACTGTAGATTAATTGCTTTGTCGTTCATCGTTAAACTTCTCGCTAAAATTAAAACTGAATCATCAAATTCCGTTGAGAGTTTATTTCTTGAGTTCTTTTCCTACACTCCAAGCTTTCGCGAATTTTTTGCCTATACTATAATAACTTTGGTCATTCATCGCAAACAAGATAGGCTGCACTTTCTCAAAATCTACGTCGCCATCGGTGAGGACTGTTTCTTCGCAGAACGTGTTTGTTATTTTACCTATAAATATGTCGTGATTTGGGAAATCTACTGTTTTTATGAGTTCGCATTCCATGTTGATGACACATTGTTCAATCATGGGGGCAGTTTTTAATTTTCCATAAAATGTTTTGAACAGGTCCGCTTTCTTACTGTCTTTGCCTGATACTAAGCCGCAATAATCAGTTTCTTTGACCATCGTTGTTGAAGGGATGTTGATGCTGAAGGTTTTGTTTGTTCTTATTCCGGCATTTGTGTAGTGGCGTTTGTTCATTCCTAGTGAAACCGATTCAAGATCCATTATTCCAACGTGAGCGATGGCGAGGTAGTTAGGTTTCTTATCAACCAACGCACCAACCAACACGGTTGGCATTGGGTAAAGACAGTTTTTTGATCCAAGTTCAATTTTCATTTTATCCCTCAAAAATAGCTTTTCTTCAATTGAAAATTAGTTATTCTAATTATTTAAAAGAACCGATTATCGGGAAAATTTTTCTAAGATAATAGAAAATTTAGCTATCAGTAAGTTTAGTCTTTGTTGTTGCGAAACTTAGCGCTTTTAATGCAACCTTTTTTGTGTTAGAGTTCCCGTTTAAAATAATGCTCAAGCAACCGTCGCGAGCCCCGCCTCATTATCTCAGAGAGCGTAGCAGTGCTGATTCCCAATTTAGCTGCCAACTCCGACATACCAATCTGTCGCGGATAGTCGAAAAAACCGCTCTTGAGCGCCAGCCAAAAAATGCGCTCTTGGTTTTCTGTTAAAACCCCTATTTGTTGCTCAAATTTGCCAATTTTACGAACGTTAACCTTGTGACCTGTCTTTTCAAGATCATCTATAATTCCTTTGTAAGCTTCAAATGTTGGCACCATAAAGCTGTAAGTTATGATATTATCTTGCATACTTTTGCCTGAAACCAAAAATGCTTCATGAGCCAAAATCGTGTTGCAGACTTCACAGCCCTCGCTCTCAAGCCACACTGACGACTTGCCCTCCACATGACCTTTAGCTGCAAGTTCTTTGGGAACTTTATGCGCTTGATCTTCGCCTACATCCATTAAGTGTCGAACAGAACCGCTTTTGGAGCTTCGGACATCAACAACTTTGAGGTGCTTAAAGCCCAAGGAAGCCAGTTTTCCAACCATTTTGCATTGTTTATTTTCGATTTCAATTACAACCTGGTAGGGTTCACGCCAAGTATCAGCCACATAATCGCCACGAATTTTAAAGAGAGAACAAACTGTTAAACATGCTTACCGATAAATTAGAAATTAAACAAAAAAGAGAAAAATTGAGGTAGCTTAGATTTTGTAGTATTTTGCGTAGAGTACGATACCAACTACTAAGATGGCAACGCATGAAACGGATACTACCACTAAGTCAAGGAGTATTGATAGACTTCCTAATGGAGCACCCCTGAGGAACACCGAAGTTAAAGCGTCTGTAACGTAGTAACTGGGAACAAATTTGCCTGCCATTTGAGCGGCTCCGGAGAGTGATGCACCAACGAATGTTCCCAAGAACAGTTGTGGAAGCACGAACAGAAAGCTCAAGCCTGTAGCAGCACTGGAAGATTTTGCGATTGAGGCAGTGATTAACCCAAATCCCACGTTGGACACTGAGAACACCAATACCAGTATGAAAGCAAACGCGTAAGCCGGGATGCCCACAGCTGGTTTGAATCCCATAGCATAGGTCATTGCAAAGACTAAAGCTGCTTGTATTAAGGCGATCCCCATGTAAGAGACGACTTGGCTTGCCATGAACTCAGATGGAGTTGTCGGTGATATTCGAATGCGTTTCATCATTCCGTTTTCGCGGTCTTGAGTGAAAGATTGGGCAACCATCATGATGAGGAATATTGATGCGAAGGTGAACATGCCTGGGGCAATGAAGTCGAGACTTGACGATTGTTTCACTGACACCAGTGACGCGGTCTGCAATTGAATTGAACTTTGAAGGGCCTGCTGGTTTTGATTTGTTACTGTCATTAATACTTGCCCGATAATTGGCGGCACTGCTTGGGTTGCAACAAGTGATCCCTTATCTAGATACAATGGAACCGTTGTGTTGACCCATTGGTTTGGTTGATTTGGCGCAGAGTTGTAGGACGTTATGCTATCGCTGAAACTTGCTGGAATTAGTATGACTGCTTGAATTTTGCCCTGACTCAAATCGGACTGAGCAGTTTGGTTATTGGTATAAATGCTGACTGTGAGAATTGACATGTTTGACAAGTTGTTAGTGAATGCCTGCGACCACTGATGATTACTTGCCGAGTCAAGGTTAACTACGCCGACGTGGTAGGTTGCTGTTTGGCTGCCGCCGAATCCTCCGAAGGATGCGCCGAAGGCGAACACGAACACTATGGGGAAAAGGAAAATCATGAACAATACTGCAGGTTCCCTGATGGTCTTCTTCATTTCCTTCTTGGTTAACGCTAGAACCCGTTGAAAGTTCATTTTAGAGCTCCTCCCTCATGTTTCTACCCGTTAACTGAATGAAGACTTCTTCAAGGTTTTTGACTTGGTTTTTTGCGATAAGTTCTTTGGGTGTTCCCAGTGCGATGAGTTTTCCGTTGTCGATTATGCCGATGCGGTCGCAGAGTTCTTCAGCTTCTTCCATGTAGTGAGTTGTTAGGACGATGGTTTTTCCTTTAGTTTTTTGTTCTTTTATGAAATCCCAAACAGCATGGCGCGACTGAGGATCCATGGCTACCGTGGGCTCATCTAGAAAGGCCATTTGTGGGTCATGAATTAATGCGAGAGCGAGACTTAGTCGGCGTTTCATACCGCCGCTGTATTTTGCTGTGACTCTTTTTGCGTCTTCTTTGAGAGCCATGTTTGTTAGGAGCATGTTGCTTCTTTCCTTGATGTCTTTTTTGTTCATTCCGTAAAGTTTTCCAAAGAGCTCAAGGTTCTCAATGCCGGTTAGATATGGGTAGATGGCTGTTTCTTGGATGCAAACGCCGATTTGTTCTTTGACTTTCTGAGTTTCTTTCAGAACATCGTAGCCGAAGATTTTTGCTGTGCCACTTGTGGGTTTTATGAGTCCACAGAGAATGCCGATGGTAGTGGTTTTTCCTGCTCCGTTTGGTCCGAGGAGCCCAAAGAGTTCGCCTTTGAAAACGTGCAGGCTGAGGTCATCTACAGCCGTTTTGTCTTCATATTTTTTGGTTAGGTTCTCTATTGTTATTGCAGATTCATTCATCTTTAATCCCTAAATCACAAGTTGCGTTTTAGAATTTAGTTTCATGTTTATGTGATGCTTAAAGAAAACGCCATTTAGAGTATCAAAAAGAGCTTTTTTAACTATGAGTGATTAAAGAAACGGACATACTATTTTTTATGGATTTCATTAGAGGCTCTAATGCTGGGAAAATCACTAAACCCAGCAAAAGTATTGATTATGTTATAGCTTCTTTATCCTGAATTAACCCCGTTTTAACGCCAAGAAAACAAAGAACTTAGAAAACGCAGCAACAATAGCTGCCTCCAAAGTATGAACAGTGTTGATCCCCGCCACAGCACCCCACCCAACGCGCTGAAAAAAGTCTCCCCACTAATTATCGCCGCATCAATAAACGCGTTCTCCCAATCAAACCTCCGCTCAACAGCACCAATTTTGTTCGATCAATAATCACAAATTCAATTGTCAAAGTAGGACTAATTCTCTTCTTAACTGGATTCTGAACATTAGCATCGATTTCATCAACCTCCTTTCCACAGCATACACGCTAAGTTTCAGGAGCTAACAGTTATGTCGGAGTTGGGTCATGCGGCGCCTTAGCCGGCAGATTGGGTGTATGCACTACGCTCAAAGGTAAATCAAGTTAATCGATTGAAAGTTGCGAGGTAATCTTCTGAAACCCGGCAGAATACCCAGGTCATTTAGCGAACCTATTTACTAATTATTCCGTTATTTTGGTGGAGTTTTTTGCTTCCTTGCGCTGGAACAAGAAATAGTAGACGCCGCCGTAGTAGCTTTTGTTTTCAAGAGGAGTTTTGCGAGTGTTCATGTTCTCTCTTCCATTTGGAGCATGTTATTCTATGGGAGAAATAACACTTCTTAAGAACCCCACTTTGCTAATCTGCGAAGCCGCCTTTGCCTCCTGTCAACTGAACCGCTTAAACGGACTGCAATAATTAATAACGTGTTTATGAGCCAGAAAACTTTGATTGGATCAAAGTTTGTTGGTGTGTTGATAGTAATGCGCCAGTTAAAGACGCAAGTTGGCAAAAGAGCGTCTATTCTTTACTTGACAAGTTCTTCTCTTGGAACAAGAAATGTAGGGTACTCTATTACCATTGAATTACCTGATTTGCCACCTGTTTTTGCGTGGCCCTTCGTGCATCTCATTCCGTATTTCGTTTTGGTTGCATTTTCCCAAACCTTTTCCGTTGATGCACCACATATTGGGCACTTAAAGTCTATCATATAGTTTCACCTAAAACCACAAAAAAATCAAGAATGAATAAGCCGTAACTGTATTTTTCCAATTTTTTTCTCTCCTTTAGCGTTATGTTGACTTGTTTTTTAAGTCTTCCTACCAAAGAAACTGAGTTAAAGCTTCTGTTCTTCAACTTTAGATAGGAACTGCTTAATCAATTCCAGATCAGCGTTAATGGTTTCTATGCTTTTGCAGCGACTAAGCAGCATCTTGAAGCCTTCTTGCTTTTCTCCTGTTTCTAAGTAGTTTTTGATTATAGCTTTTTCTTGTTCAGTTAGGACATATTCGTGCATGCTGGTTTCCCGTTATCCAATAAGTAGATAACGCTATTTAACTATCGTTAAAAGCGTGAGGGGTGACTTAACTTTAAGGAGAAAAGAACAAATGCCAAATGTAAACGGCATCTTTTGCAACCCCCATCTTCAAAATTGGGAATAGAGCCAATCGGCTGTGAATCAAGCTCATCCTTATATGAGTCTATTGAAAAGTGTAAAGTTAGATCGTGAAATAGAGGTAAAACTATGGCTGTATTTGCACAACCCGGAGCATATGATTATAATTCAACTGTTTTCTCGCCTGATGGTCGGCTTTACCAAGTCGAATATGCGCGAGAATTAGTGAATCGTGGAGGCACCATTTTAGGTATCCGATGTGCAGAAGGCGTTGTTCTAGGTTCAGAAGAAAACATTGAAATCCTTGAAGAAACAAGACGCTCATGGAAAATTTTTCAAGTAGACGAACACATCGGAGCAGCCATTATAGGCTTAAGTTCCGACGCAAGAGTCCTAATCGACCAAGCACGCATCAACGCCCAGAGCAATAAACTGACATACGATGAACTCATCGATGTAGAAGTCGCAACCCAGAAAATATGCGACACCCAACAAACATATACACAACATGGTGGAGGACGACCCTTCGGAGTCGCCATGATCTTAGGCGGAGTCGACAAAACAGGTCCACATGTCTTCGGAACTCATCCAAGCGGAAACTACACGGGATACAAAGCTACAGCCGTAGGCGCAGGAACAGAAACAGCTCTATCAATACTAAAAGAAGAGTACCGTGAAGATTTAACTCTTGAAAAAAGCATAAAGCTTGCAGCAAAATGTTTAGTGAAAGCGTTACAAGCCAGGGAGTTACCTCTCCGAATAAAGATTGCCGTGATACCCGTAGCAACAAAGAAATTGGTTATGCTATCTGACGAAACGGTACAAGGCTACATTAAAGAGATTTCTTAACTACTAAAATTTCTTTATTTATTGGTTACTTTTGCAAAAACAGAGTCCTTGCTTACGAGGATGGCTACTTCCAGAGGCAAGTTGTTAGCGGTGGTACCAATCGATGATGACTCTGCAAGCTTCTAAAGAATACCCATAATCGGGCAAGTCGTTGAAAACACCATCTTCGGATGCAATAGAGGAGTTCATGCTTGACTTTTTCAAGAGTTCGTATATAAATCAAGCGAATTAATGCTAAGTGTTGTCTAAGCGTATTACAATACTACAATAGACTTTGTTTTTTAGTAGTTATTTTTTAGTGGTTGTTTTTTCGCAAAATTGCTTTTATGGTTACTTATTCACTTTTCCAATTATGCAGTGGGTTGATCTTTGACTAAACAAGTGTTAAAGTTATTAGAAAATGTTTTTCCAGGCGACTTAATCTAGGTTGATTGGTGTGATGCTTCGGTTGGCAAAAGCTTCTGCTCCTCCAGGAAATTTAATCTTTACTTTAAAGTAATTTGCCCAATTCTAATGCAGTTTTAATTAATCTTTCAAATGTTTCAAAATCAGTATGTTGCAGAGTGATCTGCACGGAACCAATGTAGTTGTTATTTTTTGCTTGGATAACTAACCTTTCGAAGTCTTCCTCTAAAATGTCCCTAGTCATAATCGGCTTACCATCGAGCAATCTTAAGCCGCAACCTAGGCAATATTCAAAATCAAACTCTAACAGTCCTTCCTTTCGAGTTGCCTTCACCAAAATACTTGATATCATTCGCTAACTTGGTGAACATGACATCGTCGAATTCAACGATTGTTATGTGGGTTTTTTTAATGTCATGTTTATGGCTCAAGTTAGCACCCTCTCTTATCTGTCATAATGATTTAGTTTATTTAAACGATGACCAGTTTTTCTTTCGTACTTAGAATTAGCGTGGCAGCCTTTTCAAATTGTTCACTGATATTTTTTTTAAATTCTTTAAAATTCACGTTCGCGAGGTATATTGCAGGTATCTAAAATATCCCGCAAGGTTCGTTTTTGTTAGGAGATTTCATCTCTCCAAGTCTTGAGAACGTATCCTGTGAAGATTATGTTTGGAGCTACTGATTGTATAGTTGGTTCCTGTTCTATTTTATCCCGAATTTCTTTCAGTTCCTTACTGGTGGGTGTCCAAACAAAGAAAATGTACTCGTTAGGTATGTTGCTGAAGCCCCAGTAAAAGAGTGTGTTGGGATAATATTTTTGTATAATGACGTTTGGGGTGTTGGGGTTGACGTCTGGTTTTAGATGGATATGAAAGGCGCTTATTATGTCGTTTGAAGCGTCAGGGTACCATTCTATGGATAATTCAATCAGATAGTTGTTTATCATTCGGGTAAGTCTGCGGCTTACTGTTTTGGCTGATACGCCTATTTCTTCAGCTATGACTGAAGTTGCTTTGCGTGAATCTTCTTTTAAGCTGCGGATGATTTTGAAGTCGAGTTCACAGAGCATTGAGCCAGTTTTTTCATTTTTTAGAAATGGCGGTATTGGTGAAAATGTTATTCCCACAGTGGGTTCAGGAACTTCCGCTTTTTCCTTAATAAATCGAACTAGCGGTTCCAATTCTGAAATGTTTTTGAGATAAGCGCCTATGTACAAAACATTTCCGCCGCCCACAGACAGCCAGTAAATGGATCCGTGTGTTTGCAGTTTAGGGCTTAATTCACGAATAGAATTTGTCTTAGAGTTTCCGTAGATGAATATGTGGATTGCGTTCTGGGCGTATATGCTTGGTTTAGCTGTGAACTTTCGGATTATGCCCAGTTCGATTAAGGATTGGATACGGTTGTGGATAGCTGTTACTGATAGGTCAAGTTTCTCTGCAAGTTCACGATAAGGAAGCCTGGAATTAGATAGTAATAATTGGCATAGTATTACGTCGGTCTTATCCACTGTCTCACTTAGCCGCTAAGTATGCTTAAAGAGTTTAAAGACTTTGAGGCAAAACAAAAGAGTTTTGAACCGTTAATCGCCAAATCAAGATGGGACAAACTGTCTTAGTCTTTGCAAGGATTGCAGTTTTTCTTTGTCTCCTACTTTCGCTTCTTGTACCGTTTGCTTGAGGATTTCTATGGATTCATCCATTGCTTTACGATCCACTGGATAGGGCACACCATCTTTGCCGCCGTATGCAAAACTGAATTTAACGGGATCTTCCCAACTTGGAGCATCACCATAAACTAGTTCAGAAACCAACGCTAATCCCCGAACTGTTGCGGGTCCCACTCCTTTAATGCTTAGAAGTTCCTCGTAGTTGCTGGGTTGAAACTCATAGATGCGACTTAGTGTGTCCCAGTTTATGTTCCGGGGCATGTTGAGGGTAGTTAGGGTTTGTTTCCAAGGATCATCTGTGTTGGGAAGCCACTGTTGTAAGGTTGCTTGGTTTAATGGTTTTGCGGCGGATTGGATGAGGTTCATGAGTTTGCGTGTGGGTTCTTTTGATAAATCAACGGAAGTTCTGCGGGCGGCCTCACTCGTTTTCGCCACCATGTTTAATGCTCGTTCACGTTTTACGCTACCAACTATCGCGTTGTGAGGTTCCTCAACGAAACATGAGGTGTTTTGTGATAGCCAGTGGTAACGCCTTGCAGTTTGGTCTTGGTCGCTCATGCCTTGTTGGATAACCGCCCACTTCTCATCACGGGTTACGAGGAAAGCGTGGTGGTAGAGTTGGTATCCTGCTTGGATAGCTGTGTTGTCGATTTTTGCAGTCATGCGGCTGGTGTAAGTGAGTTCATCTACGGTTTGCTGGGAAAACCCGAATTTTTTGCCAACTGCCTCGATGTCACTGGGTGTTTTCCGCGAAGTTTTGCCTTTCCCGCCACAGACTGCAACGCCATGTTCCTCAGTTGACAAGGCTGACTTGAGAATCCCTGTGACCACAGTGGTTACGCCGCTACTATGCCAATCATAAGCCAACACGCAACCAAAAGCCTGAAACCAATAAGGGTCCGATAAGCGCTCTATGAATTTTGCAGTGCCATGCTCCTCAATCATTATACTTGCGATCTCTTTGGCCATCTTTCTCATACGTCCTGTAAGCCAAGAAGGAGCCTTGCCACCGTGAAGAGGCAAGTTTGCAAAGCCAGTCCGATATATCGTCATCGTGGCTTGATGGACAACATTACGATATATGGATTATTGCATCAAAAATGCATTGTTCGGGGGAATGTTATCATTAAGATTACATTGAGTTATGTCATCTAAACAGCAATTCATACAAAATTTACTGATTTACAGAAACAAAAAATGAGAACTTGCTCAAAGAAAGCCAGCGACTACCGTTTGCCGCCCTTCTTAGCGCAAGCATCACTACAATACTTCGATTTAGCATCGAAAGTGGTATACTTTTTTTTGCAGACTGGACATTTCTTTTCCATACCAATAACCTGCTCACTCAATATGTCGAGGTATACTATAGGCTTTTCTGGGAAACTAAACAGGCTCAACCGCACTCAACACTTTTGGCCCTTTGGAAATAAAAGACAAACTAACATTCAAATTCAAATCATACTTCCCCTCAGCCTTTCCCACCGAAAATTTGAAACCCTCAACATCAACCCCCATTCGCTGTCCACCCAAAGACAGTTCCTTAAAACTCTCTACAAAATCACGCACTTTGCTAATTATCTCGTTGACATCCAATTTGACAGTTGATGCTTTCTCGGTTCCTGCTTCAGACTCACTTACTTCAATTTCAACCATTCCTATTCACTTCCAAAATCCAATTAAAAATCACTCGCCAACATCTTTAAACATGTGTGACTACACAAAGTCACAAACACAAAAATGGACATTCGACAAACTAACAATTTTTAACCCTGGAATGATGTCAAATATCAAGAAAGCTACCTTTCAATCCTGCGATAAATTTCGCATTAGTGTTAGTTTAATTGTTACTCCATTGTTTCGTGTTGTTTATATATTGGTGTTATGACTATGCATGTGCAAAAAGAAGGAATATCTTAGATATGGGTTCCAAGTCACCAAGAGGCGAATTTGCTGCAAGGCAGTTAGCAAAAAAACGGAAGAATTTCCGTTGGTCAGATCGTTACTTTAACCGACGCATGCTTATGCTCGATGAGAAAGTTGACCCTATGCAGGGTGCACCCCAAAGCCGGGGCATCGTTCTCGAAAAAGTCGGCGTCGAATCAAAACAACCCAACAGTGCCATACGCAAATGTGTCCGCACCCAACTCATCAAAAACGGAAGAACCATCACAGCGTTCTTACCTGGTGACGGCGCCCTCAACGTAGTCGACGAACACGACGAAGTAGTCGTGGAAGGCATCGGCGGAACAAGAGGCGGCGCTATGGGAGACATTCCAGGAGTACGCTGGAAGGTAGTTATGGTTAACGGCGTAAGCTTAAACGAACTAGTTTACGGACGAAAACAAAAACCAGCAAGGTAAATTTTATGTCAACAGTATCAGTAGCTCAACCTCAAGAAATTAAGCTCTTTCAAAAATGGAGTTTCAAAGACATCGCAGTTGTAGACATCGGATTGCAACGCTACCTCAACTTAACTCCAATGGTTGCACCTCACAGCATGGGTCGCCATGAACACCAACGCTTCCGCAAAGCCAAAGTCAACATCGTAGAACGCTTAATCAACGGCTTAATGAGGTCAGGCAAGAACAGCGGCAAAAAAGCCAAAGCAACAAACATCGTCAAAGAAACATTCGAAATCATCAACTTACGCACAAACAGAAACCCAATTGATGTTCTAGTGAAAGCAGTTGAAAACGCTTCACCGTGCGAAGACACCACAAGAGTCAGTTACGGAGGAGTCGTCTACCACCTATCCGTCGACGTTGCACCACAACGCAGAATTGATCTTGCCATACGCCACATAACCACAGGCGCACGTGCATCCTCAGCCAATAATCCACGTAGCATCCAAGAAACCCTCGCCGATGAACTCGTGCTCGCAGCAAACAAAGACATAAAGAGTGTCGCCATCGCTAAACGCAACGAAATCGAACGCGTTGCACAATCCAGCAGATAAACCAATTTTTTTCTTTCTTATTTTTATTAAATTTTTATTTTTCAAAAGCAGTCTTCTTCTTTTACGTTCTGCTTAATGCGTACATTTGGATGCAATATGGAAAAAACCTTATAACAGTTGACTGATTAAAACCGAGACTAACTCATAATTGACGATTGTTTGAAGGGAGATAACATGAAGAAAATAGCAGCGTTTGCAATTTTAGTTTTTTTAGCATTAGCATCGTTTAACGTCTTATCAATAACAAATGTGAGCGCACAGACTGTGGAAGCCCAGGTTCTAAGTTATAGTTGGTACATTGCACCTTCAACTACCGCCACGGCTGAGTATATCGGTGACTTGATAGCGGTTGGCGAGGTCCAGAACACAGGTTCAACCACTGCAGGTTTAATTTGGGTTGTAGGACAAGCATACGATTCTAACGGAACAGTTTTAGCCTCAACTGAAGCTCAAGTAATGAAGACCAACCTAGCGCCCAACCAAAAGGCACCCTTCTACTTGGATTTTACTCCCGAGTTTAGTATAACTCAAGATCAAAGCTGGGTTTCCAACGTAACCACGGTCACGGTTTCAGTAGCCTCTATAACTAAAGCCAGTAACTCAAGTGCTCAATACGCAGGCCTAACTATCTTTAACGACATCGGTGTAAATAATGGTGGCAATTACACAGTTAGTGGAATAATAGTGGATTCTGGTGATCAAAGCGTTGCAGACGTGGCATTAACAACTACATTCTACAGCTCAAATGGCACTGTTGTAGGCTTAAGCCTTACAGACTTAGGTACCGCAATGACACCGGGACAAGCAATACCTTTTGCAATATCTCCTTGGGACAACACAGCTACCTTATCAAATGAAATAGCAAACTACACCATACTGGTGCAATCTATCCCCACAACTCCGACGGCGACCCCAGAACAAACAACAGCACCGACAACGCAACCTACCATTTCCACAAGTGGCTCTCCAAACCCCACACAAACCCCCACCACGATGGCCTCAATAACTACATACGTGATAGTAATCATAATAGTAGTTGCTATAGCAGTAATCGCCAGTCTAATTCTTCTAAAGAGACGAGGAAAAAGTCACCAAAATGAAGCCCCAACATCACCACAAGCAGCTACCCAACCATAAACACCGCAGACCACAGAAAAACAATTATTTTTTTCACAATTCTTTTACTGTTTGGAAAAATAACTTTGACTTACAGACCTTATTGATGAGTTAAACCCTTTTTCACCTAGACTATTCTGGCGTGAATTTCCACTATATCGCCGTCATCTAAGACAAAGTTCATCCCGACTTTCTTGGGACTGAAGGGCAACCGTTTCGCCCAAACCATCGCAAACATGAAGTTCATCAGGAGCTCTTTGTGGATGTTTTTGGCTAAATCGTTGACGGTGGCACCTTTTTTGAGTGCAAACGGTCGGTCGGCATGCACTTTGTTGCCAGGTTCTTTGGTGTAAATTCGAATGATTCCCAACGAATCGAAAAGCGCTTTTCCTAGTTCTTGAAGCCCCACTCTGTCCTGAGCGGAGATACCTACGACTGGCAATTTTCCGTTGACAAAAGATTTTAGAAGCCGAAGATTTGCTTGAGCGCCCGGCAAATCCAGCTTGTTAGCAACGATCACGGCAGGCTTGTAGATGGTACTCTCGTAGATTGCGTTCTCCACATCTTCCAGCCTAACCTCGCCACTGATGCGCACGATAGCGTCGTGGACTTTGTAATCTCTTAACAACTGTTCAACTTGGTTCATGCTGCAATCAATCAATTTACCCACGAGAATTACTCGAAGAGCAGTGCCAGAGTGACCCTTGTCAATATCGACTTTTCCGCTGGGCTTGTAAACTAAGACGCGGGTTTTCTCCAGTTCAGCCAAAATCAACTCTAACTGCTCAACCGGGTCACTGGCCTAAGTCAACCATCAAGATTGCTCCGTCGGCGTTCCGTGCTAAGCCAAGTGTAACGTTGCCGCCTGCTTTTCCTTCAGCAGCGCCTTCCATCACTGCAGGTGCTTCTACAATTTGGAATTGCACATCTCTGTAACTCATTATGCCCGGCACTGGTTCATGGGTACTAAACGGTGTGGGTGTTACTTGGACTTTTGAGTTTGTTACTCCAGCCATGAGGGCACTTTTGCCCACGTTAGTCATGCCGATTAATGCTATCTGGGCTGAGCCTTCCTTCTCTATGAAGAGTTTGGGTCCGCCGCTGCTCTTGCCTGTGCCTTTGCGCCTTTTATTCTCCATGTCGTCGCGGATAAGTGCGATTTTTCTGTTCATTTCGCCGCGCAGTTTCATGGTGCCTTTGTGATGCGGAACATACTTTAGGAACTCAATCATGGCATCCATTTTTTCTTTCGGAGTGTGGGCAGCTTCAACTAGCTCCCACTTATCCATCGCTTCCGGCGGCAAATTAGTAGGCATGCAAACTTCGCAAATACAATCTATAAAACAACCATATGACTATTTCTAAAATAAAACCCCAAAAGCACCGGCCACTTCCTCCTAACCCAAAAAAACAGCCGTTGCCTTTTTCTTTATTACCAACTTTTGATTTACTCTATTCGTGGTTGCTTGTTTTGAGAGGTAGCGTCTTACTTTGGCTGAAGCTTCACCTCGACTTGATAGCCGTTACTTTGAGTGTTTTAGTTCAGGTGCCGTTGGCTATTTTTCTTGGGCATTATTTCGACCAAACAGCGTTCATGGATACGGGATACTTGGTAAGCGCGGGAATAAACCCGTACCAACCTCACATAATAACGATTTTTTCCCCTCGTTTTATGGCAGTTGATCCTATCATTGGCGATCCACCACTGTGGCCTTTGCTTTTAGGCGCCATTTACAGACTGTCTTACAATATTATTCCTAACATTTTCTTGTACAATTTCGCCATTAAAGTTCCAGTTATAGCGAGTAATATTGGCCTAGCCTACATCTCAAAGAACATTCTAAAGCAGCAAGGCGCATCCGATAAAAAAATTAAGTTCGTTTGGCTTTTTCTGCTATTCAACCCTTTCTTGCTTCTAACAACCACTGCATGGGGTCAATTTGAAACTCTTATAGCACTGCTATGCGTGGCTTCACTTTACCTTTTGAGCAAAGGTATGGTGAAAAAAAGTGCACTACTGCTTTCTCTAAGCGTTGTCCTAAAACCTATCTCCATTCCACTACTCGGCTTACCACTTTTTTCTTATCCAAGAAAGAACTGGGCTAAAATGTTACAGTACATTTTGATTTCGGCCGCAATAATTGTGGCTTTGTGGATTTTGCCGTTCTACTTAATCGGTTGGACGCCGCCTTCATCGAACAATCAGGTATCGTCTTATTTTACAAGAGCTGGCGGCATGACACCCTTCACCCTCGTGGAACTCTTCCAAAATACAGTCACGCTTCCAACAAACCTCGCGTTTTTAGGGTACATTTGGATACCAGCACTGCTATTAGGTTATTACCTGGTTTACCGCAACCCACCTAAAACATTCAACGAACTTACAGAGAAAGCAATCGGCATAATGCTTATTTTTTTCCTAACTTACTCGTGGCTCTCTGAACCATACGTTAATGTGGCAATTGCATTAGCTCTCTTAGCTTTACCACTAGCAAAAATGGATTTTCGGAACTTTCACTTTCTCTGGGTAATTCCCCTCGTCTTTATGATATTAACCACGAATTTTGCTCAACTCTTCTATTTTGTTTCACCATCCATAATACCATCATTAGCACAACTCGACCAACAAATTCGAATATGGAGGCTTATCGCGAGGTTTATAGTTGTGGTCATATGGCAAATTTTCGCCTGGAGACTAGTAATAAAACTAATGAGCCGCAAATCAAACGTCAATGCTTAAGTCTTTTCTCTTTATGTAACTTTTTTGATTATAACAAAATAGCACGAAAAACCAAGCTAACATCTCTATCACAATATTAATGCAATATTTTTCCCAAGCTATTTTTTCAAAGATTCGCAGTCATTCTTATTATTGGTTAAGGAAAAATTTTCCACTATCATATTATCGCCGCTTGAATCCCAGTCATCCGTAAATCTATGAACAACTGCAAGGATAGAAAAGGTAAGACTATAATAGTCTGTGTTGCTGGGAAAATTCAAATAACCATAGTTTACCCCATCAATGCAGAATGATACTTCTGAGCCATCATAACTAAGGTATAGTGGTGCACTATTCCATCGTTAGGCATGAGCTTCAACATCTGAAAATTAACGTCTCCATATTTACCATTTGGTTCTTGAATATAGCCGTAGACAAAACCATCCTTCAAGTCCATTCTTATGCCAAATTCTGTTCCTTTATAGTTGATTGTATTTGATGCTGCAAAGATTACCATTTCATCAAATCCAAGTGCACCAATTTTGGGTGCGATGAACGCTGCGTCAAAGTCCATCTTTTGAATTATGAAAGTATCCAAAGTAAGGGCATCCGATCCGGCTATTTGACCCTGATTGGTGTTATCGGGAAAGGAAAAAATAGAGTTGGTTGGATCCGGGCTGTTGAACAGAATAGCCGCCGTAAGTATATGTGATGAATTTTAAGGTGTCTAACGAAATAGGCTCTAAAGTGGTAATGCAGAAGTGTTATTGTGGGAATCAATGTATCCAAACTATTTGTTATATTGATGTCAGTTATGCTTACTGGAAGGGTGACGTTTGATTCAGCCATTTGGTCTTGATTGGTGCTATCGAGAAAGGAAAAAATAAATTGGGACAGGTCTGGCTGGTTATATGCCAGTTGAGTTTGAAGTGTCTAACGAAATAGTATCTCTACTGTTTGGTGAGAAGAATAGTTATGTGAAGAATTCGTTGCGTTCAAGCGATTTGTTTCATTAATTTTCGTTACGCTTACTGGAAGGGATAGCTTGTTTCGCTATTTGGTTAACTGACTGTTTCTGTGTTTGCCCTAATATTTGATTGCGAGAACCAACTCGTCAGAACGAAGGCTATTGTAATCAAGGAAATTAGTGCAATTGCAAATTTGGTATGAGTATTCTTGTTTTTGCTAGCCTTTATATGCCATCGCTAAGTCGTTATCGAATATCAAGTATTAAAAATATACCACTACTGATTTGTCGCCAACTACCTGTATCATCATATTTACTATTAATCTTGAGAAAAGTCAGATTAAATAGTACAATTAGATCAAAAAACTGCTTTCGTAGAAGTAACTTGGAAAAAACCTATCGTCGAACTCATTCATTTTAATCTCTGACTATTTCTTAATGACATAGAACTTTGGTGCTTTTTTGAAGAAATACAATGCCATTGGAACCGATTCTAGAAACCAAAGAATTGGAGACACAACAAAAATTTTGATATGTTCCCAAATCCTCTGCTTCTTACTAAGTCTCCTAAAGTTCATCTCCAACCCTATTTGATAAACGCCAAACAGAATAATTGTGTCCAAAATAAAGAACGGAATAAGAAACCACGGATATGCTGTTTTACGAGATAAGAAGGTATTATTGTGAAAAAACTCACTGCACCAAAAAACCAACTTACCATTCTGTATGTCGATTTAATCTTTTCCCACAATTCCTAATCTACTCAAATTTTCAATGTTTCCCTTTAATCCATCTTTGTCGTTGCTTAATGAAGTCAGAAAACGTAAATGGTGATTGTTCTTCGAGAACCCCACCGTGCCAACCAAATATCCCTCCATATTTCTTGTAAGCAACATAACCAAACAAGCTGTCTTCTGCGCAGGTATTGGGGAAATCCCAACCAACACTCTTCTCGATGTCTGCTCTTAAAAGTAGATTTGAGCCATGTAACCAATCGGG
Organism: Candidatus Bathyarchaeota archaeon; assembly: GCA_963835475.1. GTDB lineage: Archaea > Thermoproteota > Bathyarchaeia > Bathyarchaeales > Bathycorpusculaceae > Bathycorpusculum. The sequence continues at coordinate 48,935 of CAWIFU010000012.1, read as the reverse complement.
TTTTCCCTTAGATTTTAACATTGCACAACAAGTATAACAAAATGTTGGACGCACAGCATCTAAGTATTTGACCAGTTTACTTCCAAAACTAATTTTGTTTGGATAAGTAATCAAGCCTTCTGCAATCGGCTCGCGATTGTTGTCCATATGATCTAGAATTGATAGAAGACCTTGTTTAGTAATCATCGATTCATCGTCAAGATGGTATATCCATACATCAGCAGTGCTTTCCCCGTTCTTCTCCCTTTGTTCAACTGCATAATGTAATGCTCTAGCTTTGTACTTGGCTTTATTGACTGTAGAATAATTTTTAGGAACAGTTAGGGTAACGGCGCCATCAAAAGTTTCATCGACTTCCGAAACTACATTTATCTTATAATTGTGCGTATCCAACTTCGTTTGCATATTCGATTTATGTTGTTAACTGACTCTTGAACAATTTTCATGTTGCCTATAGTGGTTATTTGAAATATTACCCTTTTTGGATTTATTGGAACAAACGTCTTCTTTACTAATTCTTTTCTGTACTTTATGATTTCATATGCCAAACTGAAGTATATCGGCATACCAATTAGCCAAAAGATCCATATGTAATCTAAAAGAAACAACCACTAATTTTCTCCTTAAGAGGCATACCAGTTTTCATTTCTAAACAACTTCTTTAGGAAGTTCTCAGAGTAGATCCTTTGGACAAATAGAATCGAAAAGAATATCCAATCTATGCAGTAGGTATTCCCGAAACACAAGCTTTGTCTCCTTCAACAAACAATGAACTTAGTTTTTTGAAGCAACTGCCCAAAAGACAACCAATATTAAGTATTCATATCTATTAAATATTGAGTGCCATACCAAACAATTTGGTCTCTTAATTTTTAAGAATAAGAAAGGTGTTAACATCGAGCCAGCTTCAAACAACCAAACAGGCAAATTCTATAGACCCTGATCAAACAGTTACTATTCAGCTTACTGACCGTTTATCTGTTAGAATCTACAAAGACTGTCGTCCTACATGCTTAGAGACAGGGTCCCTACAAAAAGGGCTTGTTTTACAGCTTAATGGCAACGAGTTGATTGAGGAAGGGATTGGCTTTGGAGTTCCAATAGTTAAGTACTTGGACAAAACATTCTTTTCTAGCACCGCCGACATTTCCATTCAAAAAAACGATTCCAACTTAACGTTAACAAAAGTTTTCACTTTAGATACGGTTTCGCGGAAAAAGTTTGGACAAACCACTTACATAGACGACGACTTATATTCCCCCTTACGAAAAACCTTCCAAATTCTATACCTTAAACACAAAAAGCTCACACCTGTCTTCAACAAAATTATGGAGCTTCGGGACTGTGCGAATATTAAAACTGAATTCGTTAAAGTTCAGCCCAGAGGAACAGTAACAGTAACCTATCAATGCAAGTCCGACGGAATAAACGTGCAAGCTGATTTTTCAAAGTTATCCTTAAACAACTGCCACGAAGTCTTGGTATTAAACGAGCAAGGCTCCAGTATCTTTCAAAAATACGTTGATTCAAGCAGCTCAATGCTTTTCGGCACCAAGATTGGCGCCTGGGAAACCGTCACAGCAAAACAAGCATCTTTGCTGAGCACCAATGATCAAATCGCCTTCAGCGTGCAAAACAAAAAAGGCACTACTCTTTTCAGGGGTTGGGAGCATACAAAGAAACGATTTTCTTGGGCAGGCTTGAGTTATTCTATGCGACCCAACAACGGGATTTTTGATTACTCAATAGGGCTAAACTTTAAAGAAACATAATTTAGCAGTTGCAAGATTTTAATAAAAAGTGAGTTGTGGTTTTTTAGGGAAAGCTTATTTTTTCGTTAACTCATATGAAAACACTAATTGAGTGAAACCTTTGAGTGAGCACCCAAGAATAACACGAGAAAAGAAAACGATTGACGCAATGGTACATATTTACTGCCATGCCCATCATGACACAAAAGGCAGCGAATTATGCGCTGAATGCAGCAAATTCATGGATTATGCAAAAATGCGCCTGGATAAATGTCCTTTTCAGGAGAAAAAGAGCACTTGTGGAAAATGCCTGATTCATTGTTATCAGTCCCCAAATAAAGAGCAAGCTAAGATTGTTATGAGGTATGCTGGTCCACGCATGCTTACTCGGCATCCGGGTTTGGCTATGCATCATGTTGTTGATGGCTTTAGGAAGCCTCCGAAAAAAGCCGTAAGAAAACCGTAATTTATCAAGTTGCTCTTCTTTAATGAATAATTGTTGTCTATTTTTGTATTGAAAGCTAAGATATTGGAAAGTCTTTTATGCAGTTCGCTCCAATAAGGAGCTGGGGATAAGATAGTGAATTCTATCGATCTTGCCCAGTCTGAGGCGAATAGTCAGGTCTCCCCGTTAATCCCTCAATTAAAAGCCGCTTCAAAAAACAAAAAAATCCTTGATGTAAGCAAAGATTACCTTGAAGAACTAGGGGTAAACAGTCAACAATTTAGAACATTGTTTGATAATCTTCCTCACGGCGTCGCAGTCTATAAAATGCTCTATGACCAAAAAGGCAAACCCGTTGATTTTATTCCTCTTGAAAGTAACAAGGTCTATGATGATTTTCATTCTTTCAAAAGAGAGCGAATTGGAAAGAGAGCAACCGAGTTCAACCCAGAAATATCAAGATGACAAAATAGACTGGATAAGAATTTTTGGCAGAGTTGCAACAACAGGTGTACCCGAATATTTTGAAACTTTTTGCAAGTCAGCAGAAAAGTGGTATCAAATCTACGTTTATAGTCCAAAGAAAACGTTTTTTTTCTCAGTTTTCATAGACATAACTAAACAGAAAAAGCGGGTTGCTCATGAATGTGAGGAACAAAAGAAAGCTGAGCAACAACTTTTATTTTCAGAAAAAAAATACCGAAGACTCTACCAAACAACTCAAGACGGGATCATGGCTCGCGATCTTCAGGGCGAAATGATTGATTGCAACATTGCCTACGCTAAGATGCTTGGTTACTCAAAAAAAGAACTAAGAAACCTGAAAATTAAAGACTTGTTGCCGGAGAAGTGGCTCGAACAAAGAGAAAAAATTGTAAAAAAAGTAATTGAAACAGGGCATTCTTTAGTTTTTGAAAGAGAGTACAAACGAAAAGATGGATCCGTTTTTCCAGCTTCCGTAAGAACATGGCAGTTAACCAATGAAAAAGGAAAAGTGGTAGGAGTATGGTCAATTGTTCGAGATATTACTGAACAAAAGCAGTTGCAGAAAAATCTTCAAGATCAGGCCGATTATCTCAAAAAGATCATAGAGGACCGCACAAAGCAGCTTAAAGATTCAGAGCGTTTGGTAGCTATTGGCCAAACCGCAGGTATGGTTGGACATGACCTTCGGAATCCACTTCAAACTGTAATCGGCGAGTTGTACCTGGCGAAAAACGAAGTTAAAACGTTAGCTGAAGGAGAAGTTAAAAACAACTTACAAGAGAGTATCCATATGATTGAAGAGCAGGCAGTTTACATGGATAAGATCGTTTCTGACCTGCAAGCATTTGTTCAACCCGTCAAAATCGACAAGAAACCGTTTAGCCTAAAAGAACTCACAAGAAACGTTTTGGAATCCGTGGTCACTCCAAACAACATAGAAGTGCAGACTCAAATCCAAGATTTTCCCCACATAAAAGCGGATACGCAACTCCTCAAGCGTGTATTAATCAACTTAGTAACAAACTCTTTTCAAGCAATGCCTGAAGGTGGAAAACTTTTCTTAACGAGTAAATTAAACCCTGAAGGACAAGTATCAATTAGCGTACAGGATACGGGTATCGGGATTCAAGATAAGATTAAAAACCAAATTTTTACGCCTCTATTCACGACCAAGCCCCGTGGTCAAGGCTTCGGATTAGCGGTTTGCAAACGGGTAATAGAAGCACACGGCGGCACAATCAACTTTGAAAGCACCGTCGGAAAAGGTGCCAAATTTACAATTCAGTTTCCATCGAACTAAGGTTCAACCATTTCTTTCTGCTCAGAAGATCCTTTTAATCTTTGTCTAAGGCTGTAAACAAAGGCAATAAACCAGAAAACTACAGTCGCCCAACCAAACGCAAAACCGACAATGTTTCCTAAGAGGTAATAGGCTATTTCGAAGCCTACTATTGAAACAAAGGTTAAGAAAGAACCCGCAATGCTGTATCCGCGAAGCACTTTCCGGTTCTTAACTACCGCCCGCAGCATTAACAGCAAAGCGATGAAGTTTATGATGCTAGCCAAGTCCAATACTAAATTAGCTAAACCCAAAGTATCCATTTTACCTTATTTCCCAAAGCCAAAACGGTCTACAGCAACTTAAAACTATCGCAGTATCATTGGAACGGATCACATCCAGACGAAACAACTCAAAACACGCAGACGAGCAAAATAAAACAATCCAACACTATGGCTTTGAATTGGTCTCTCTAATTTTCTATTTTAAGAAAAAAAGTTACAAGGTCTAATGCAGGTGTGAAAACTGGAAAAATAATATATATTGCTAAGTGACCTTGAGTTGTCTGAGGAGATTAAGGTGAAGTATCTTCAAATAACACTTATTCTTGCCACTATTGCCATCGCTTTGATGTGCAGTGGCTTTGTTGCTGCTCTTAATGCAAATGAGGCTTCAGTGCAAACTTTCTTGTCAAGCCAAATAGTTCAACCAGGCCAAACGATAACCGTTACTGTAATTTTTAACAACTCTTCTCCGGATGCACTTCAAGTAACCAATTTAGGTGTACACTTCGACTGGATGGCCAGCGGCGGCTTTTATGGCTTCGACTTAACCAACGAACCCGTCCCAATTCCAACTGATGGCAATTACGTATTTAATTCAATAACTGTTCAAATCCCGACGAATGTAACAATTGGCCAACATACGTATACTGTCGGCGTGGACGGAACACAAGGATCATCAACTACACCATTCTCCTGGGACTCGCCCACATCAACGATAGAAGTCACCGGAAACGGCCAAACAACCGTACCGACACCTACAAGCACAAACTCAGGAGGCGGACAATCAGAAGGGCAACCAAACTTCCTACTCTATGGAGCAATTGGAGCAATCGTCATCATAATCGCTCTTTTGATTATAGTTTTTGTAATGAAGCAAAAGCGAACCAAGCCAAAGCCTACAACTAAACAAGACACAACTCAACCCAAGACACCTATGCCTGAACAGAAACCAGAATCTGGTCAAGACTTCAATATTTAGCAATTTTCAAATTCGCGGATAATGGGGCTAAACGGATAGAAATCTGTTGAAAAGCCTTATAGCCCAACCAAACAACATAAGCTCTAAGAAGAGGAGACTTTGAGGGCAACCAACGCCAAACGAGTCCTAACTGGACTAATAATAGCTATAATGATAGCCCTAATGTTTCCATTCACATACCCAGACGCGGAAGCTCAAACGTCCACAAACTTCACAACCTTGGATAAATTCAGCATCCCAGAACTTAACGGCACTATAAGCTTCGGCCTAAACGGCTCCTGTTCATCCGCCACTTTGGTAAACAACAATTGGGTCTTTACTAACCTGAAACTGAATGGCTCACAGCCCCTTGGAAACCTAACTGTTAGCGCAACAAACTCTAGCATGACAGTTCTTCTTTACCGCTCCTACAATTTTCGGACAGCCACCATACGTTATAATGCACAAGGCGTAGGTACGCAAACAGTCGGCTTAGGCCTCAATCACACCCAAACCCAACCCATAGAATGGAGTGTAAGTGTTCCAACTGTCGCAGGCATCAGAAGTGGCTTTCTTGCAGAAGGAGACTCTTGGAAACTCTTACCAAACGACTTTGTTCTTGTGTTTGGCTTAACGGGCAACGTGTCGGTATCACATTTCAATTTTTATGTTCCAAATGATAGCAATTTGCCTTTTTACCAGCAGCATTTGGTAATCATCATAACTGCCATTGGTATTTTGGTAACAGTCGCAATTGCCTTGTTAATTCGAGTAAAGGTGAGGAGTTAAAAAGATGGTTGTAGAAAATTCACCAATTATAGTATTGTCCGCTTACGCCATAATAGTTGCAGTCTGCATCATTCTTATTCTTAAACTATCTAAAGACAAAACCCGAAAAATCAGCACACTAAGACTTTTCATCCAAGCTGCCGCAGTCATAATCGTGTTTTTGGGGCTTATAATAGGCCCATTCAACCAACCCTCATCACTATTTTATCCATTGGGGATTTCACCCCGCGATAACCTAATCGGTGCTAATGTTTTAGGCAACCAATTCCCAGACGGCATCTCTCTTCCCATCTTAGCATGCTACTACCCCAACGGACGAACAGTTACCTGCGCCATCTGGCAATTGCAAGCATATGTTTTCCCGTTCTGGAACGCCAACGTCAGAGGATACGAAGTATACTACACAACTACTGGGTTGGAAAAGATCGCAATCGTCATTGGCATGCTTGTTGTTGCATCCGTAATTTTGGGAAGACTGTTCTGTGGTTGGCTGTGCCCCTTCGGATTATACCAGGACTTACTAACGCGTATCCGCAAATCCGCAAAATTACGCCATCTGAGCTTTTCTGACAAAACTAGCTCAAAGCTCGGGCAATCACGTTATGTCATAATAGCGGTCTTTATGATTTTAAGCGTAATATTTGCATCCTCCTCAATTTTCGGTACCCAACTTATTCCTGGAACTAATGTCGGTGGACCAGAGGGAACTGAAGCAGGAATCGTCAGCAACATCAACGAGCCCTTCTGCCTAGTCTGCCCTATGAGACCATTGTGCATTTTAGCAGAGGTCGGAATTGGCCAAATAAACTGGTCCTACATATCGCAAATTGCGTATGGTCCCTTCTGGATAACAGGCTTTTACTTGACGTCCATTAACGTGGCTATTCTGATTGCGGTTACGATTTTGGCTTTGGCATACAGACGAGTCTGGTGCCGAATCTGTCCATTAGGAGCGATAACGGCTCTCTTCAGCACCTTTACGCCTTTTAAACAAATAGCACTAACAAAACTTCAGAAAGATGAACACAAATGCACTAAATGTGGAGTCTGCAAACGAGTTTGTCCTACCCAAGCTACTGCGATGTATTCACAAAGAGGCGGAGACGTAACTGAGTCTAGATGTATGCTTTGTGCAAGATGCGTCGAACTCTGTCCCTACGAAGGCGCCTTAGAACTAAAGTTTGCAGGTAAATCGCTTATGAAATCAAGAAACTGGCTAGAAGAAAACAAATCTGCCAGCAACCAAAACGATTAACCTAATTCCCGAAAAGAACTTTGATTAAAAATAACATGAAGACTCGGAAAAGTTCTTGATTTTTGTTGAATAATTTAAGTGTTTGGTGGACGAGCCGGGATTTGAACCCGGGACCTCCACGATGCCAACGTGGCGATCATGCCAGACTGATCTACTCGCCCAAAGCATCTGGCTTTTAAACTTAAATCCTCCTCGTTTAATAAGCGTTTCTAAAGGGTTCTTTTGTATTTAATTTTAATTCCAATAGAATTAGGCGGCGTAGCTTTTTATAAGGCAAACGCAAATAGAAAAGCCAAGCAAGGTGCAAAAAGTAATGCCTAAAGTTAAAGTTGCATTAATCGGCGTTGGAAACTGCGCCTCATCCTTCATTCAAGGCATCCAATACTATGGAAAACTCGACAAGCCCGAAGATTGCTTTGGCTTGCGGAACCCCGTTCTGGCTGGTTTAAGTCCCAAAGACATTCAAGTGGTCGCTGCCGTCGATGTTGACGATCATAAAGTTGGCAAAGATCTCTCAGAGGCAATTTTCGCCTTGCCAAACAATGCGCCAAAAGTCTCCGAAGTTCCATTGATGGGCGTTAAAGTTAGCAAGGGGCCCTTGCTTGATGGTGTTGGAAACTCAACAAAAGCTCTCATTCAAGTCAGCAAAGCAGCAGATGCTGACATAGTTAAGGTGCTTAAGGCAGCGGGCGCTGAAGTCATGGTTAATTTGCTTCCCAGCGGCGCAACAAAAGCCTCTCAATATTATGCAGAACAAGCACTTGCAGCAGGCTGTGCTTTCGTTAACGCTACACCAAACTATATCGCCAGCGACTCGGCGTGGGCGAAAAAGTTTGAAGCTGCAAAACTGCCGTTAGTTGGCGATGACTTAGTTGACCAAGTCGGCTCAACCGCCCTGCACAAGACTTTGCTTAAGCTTCTTTCAGATAACGGCGTCCGAATCAACGAAACCTACCAACTCGACGTTGGTGGAGGAAACGAATCCGTTGACACTATGGATCGCTCACGCGATACTAAACGTACCATAAAAACAGAATCAGTAGCCTCATCTATCCCCTACAAGGCAGAAATCGTTGCAGGATCAACTGACTACGTAGATTTTCTGCAGAATAAACGTGACAGTTATTTCTGGATAAGTGGCGTCTACTTCTGCAATGCCCCAATGAAGATCGATCTTAAATTCCAAACTGTGGATGCACCTAATGCAGGATCAGTGCTTTTCGACGTTGTTCGTGCAGTTAAACTAGCATTAAAGAAGAAAGTTAATGGGGCAGTGGAACCAGTTTGCGCATACGGATTTAAGCGTCCACCCCAAATGGTGTCCCTTGAAGAAGCCGAAGCGCAATTCAAGAAATTCTTAAGCTAGATTTTTTCTAGCTCACTTAATATTTTATTTTTAACCCCATTCTGTTCCAACGTATTTTTGAGTACAGTTATGGTTTTGACCGGGGTCGGGTCCATTCCCCGCAAGATGGCTAAATAGACACTGGTGAAGTCGCCGACCAAAATGGTTGAAAGCATCTTTGCCAATGCACTTGCGCCTTGCACTTCCAAATCAACTATAATCAAACCTGCCCGCTCCATAATTTGCTTAGTGGTTTCAATCCGGCTTTCAATTTCCACCGGTTCGTCAACATCTCGAATTAAAATTATTGAGTACCATTTGCACTGTTCACCACGGCCTTCCCAACCCACAATTTCGTTATGGTCCAGTTCTGGGAAATATTCCCATTTAGCTGCTGATTTGCTGTTCTCGTTGAATTGCTGCTTAAACCGTAGGGCAACACTGCGGAAGAAGCCAAACCCATAGATTACTGGGGTTGATTCACCGATGTTTTTTGCTAAGCCTTTCGCAAAGTTGTCGCATGTTGCCTTTTCAGGCCCGTTGTCTTCACTGATTTTTTCGAGAAGACTGAAGGCTTCGTTTAGTTCTTCTTTTACGCCTTTGACTAAGCCTGCTTTCTCCATATAAACCAAAAGCGGAACAAGCATGTAAGGTAACGCTGCCCTCGGAGGCATTCCGCTGGGAACTTGAAGAAAGGGTACTTTGTGTTTTTCAGCATACTTCAAGAGTGAGCCGCCACTGCTTATGCAGTAAATCATGCATTTGCGCTTCAATGCATCAAGGAAACTACTCAGCGTCTCTTCAGTGTCACCTGAGTAACTAGTAATAAAAACCAGTGTTTTCTCGTTGGCGTATGCGGGTAACTTGTATTCTCTGCTAACCTCAATTGGCACGGATAGCTGGTTTTTTGCCCAGTCCTTGAGTAAATCCCCTCCGATAGCTGAACCGCCCAAGCCAGCCACCACAATGTTGTCTGGTTTGGGATAGTTTACTTTAATTTTCTCAGCATTTTGAGCTGCTTCGCGGTAATGTTTAGCTGCGTTAACATAAAAATTCAGCATTCCACTCTTGTCAACAGAATTAATCTTTTCGACATTATCCAAAATGGGGGTAACCAATCGCTTGACCTCCAAATAACACGCAGTTTTATATCTCATCCCTACCTTTTAAGCACACCGCAGACAACATCCATCAAGAGGCAAAACTATATGGACAAAAAGAAGCTTTCAATTGCCATCCCCGCATCAACTATCTCCGACACACCTCATTTAAGGGAGAAAACAGCGAAGATTGGACTAATTGGGCGGGCAGCAGCGATTTTCAGAGTTGATGAAATCATAGTTTACCCCGACATCCTCAAAATAGACCAACGTAGAGATTTAGATTTCATTTCTCTTTTGCTCAATTATTTGGAGACGCCTCAATATCTGAGGAAAGCGTTGTTTAGACTTGAGCCAGATTTGGAGTTTGCGGGAATTCTGCCGCCTCTTCGTACACCTCATCACCCGTTAAGTGGCAAAACTAAGCACTTGCAAGTAGGCGAGTACAGGGAAGGCGTTGTGTTGTCTGAGTCTAAAGATGGCTTGGTGGTTGACATTGGTGTTCAACAACCAGCACTTTTAAGGCAAAAAGGGTTTGCAGTGAATGAGCGTTTAACTCTTCAAGTAATCAACGTTGGTAGACAGATAGAAGTTCAGGCAGCGAATCGTGAAGATGTTCCAGTTTACTGGGGATATAAGGTTCAAAAAGAAAAAAGCTCCTTAGCAAGAATACTCACCGGCAACGATTTTGATTTGAGGATTGCCACCGCAAGAATTGGTGACAACTTTAGAGATGTTGAAGACAAGATAGGCGCAAGATGGAGTTTGAGCCAACGTGTATTAGTTGCATTCGGAGCTCCTTCCCGTGGATTACATGAGATTGCACTAGACGAAGGTTTAAAACTTGCCGAAGTTTCGGATTTTGTGGTGAACACAGTTCCCTGTCAGGGCACCGCAACTGTTCGAACTGAGGAAGCGCTTTTGGCATCATTGGCAATCTTTAACGCACATTTCAATTGTTAACGCTTTTTTCCGGCTTTTTTGGAGTTTTTTGCTAAACAAATAAAAGCTTCTTTTGTTTATTGTGGAGTCTATGCCATCCCTTGACCTTGCCATGCCCCTTGCCCTATTGGCAGTAATAATTGTTGCTATGTTCCTAAACAAACGCGTGGAAGGAAAGCTCATGGCAACTGTTGAAGAAAGAGAATTCAAGACACGTGACATAATTCTTTTAGTCGTCTTTATGGCAATCGTAATCACAGTTATTTCCTACACGTCGATGATTAGTCCAGGAGATGTTTTTCCAAATATTCTCTTAGTAATCTTCCTCTCATCATACACGATGCTACTTTTCACATTTTCCTACGTATTCTCAAACCTTACCAAGATGCGGGCCCAACTACTTTCATTGGGCTTTGGTGTAGCAAGCTTGGTTGCAGCGATTGGGAGCCTTTTAGGTCCACTTGCAGATAGCTTTACGGTCTATAGGGCAATCGCGTTTTTTGCTTTAGCTGCCTTCTGTTTTGGCGTTGCGGTCTTCGAGCAATTAAGAACTATATCCAAGCCACGGTGGTATGTAGCTGCTCAACCTCCAGCGACCTTTGTTCTTTTATTCATTTTCTTAAATGTCATCCATAACACAGGCACATCATCAATTTGGTATCCATATCTGATGGATGTTTTTGGGTTAACATTCGCTATCCTGATTATTCTGTATCTTTCGTCCTTGTTTAGTTGGAAGACGGTGGGTCTATTCGCAATTCTCTTAACGGTCATGGACATTATTTTAGTCATAGGCACAGGAACTATGGTTCAAGCCGCCACACAATTCACTGGATTAGGTCTTCCAGTGTTGGTTTACCTTCCGAACGTACCCTTCGTTTACTCAGCAGCGGGTACATTGTTGAGTAGGGGTTTGGGGTTGGGTGACTTTTTCTTTGCAGGAGTCCTAGCTGTTCAAACTTTCAATAAATTTGGGCGAAACACTGCAGTAGTTGCGGCTGTTGCGATGGCAATGGCTTTCGGAATCTGGGAAGCGTTCTTACCAGACATTATTAAAGGACTGATTCCGATTGTTGGCAGAAACATACAAGGGTTCCCGGGAACTTTGATGATTATCAGCGGTTGGGCACCAATTATAATATGGAAAGTGCTCAGCACAAGAAACAAAATTACAAAAGTTCCAGTTGTTCAAGCGCCACCAGAAGAAGCCAAAGACCCAAGTTTACCAATATAATAAGTTCTAAAGAATTAAATGAAATAAAGATAAAATGTTTTTGGGAAGAACAAATTAAAAATAGAAAAGAGGCTGATTTACCCGAATAGGGCGCCTAATCCTTCTAATGCTGCATCTTCCTTGGCTTTTTCTTCTTCAGCTTTCTTCTTCTTGTCTTCTGGTGCGGCTGCTGCTGGTTTGGATTCTGCTGGAGCTGCTACTGGAGCGGCTGCCATCATTGCTGGTGCGGCTTTGATTGCTTCCTCAATGTTTACTTCGCTGAGTGATGCTACGAGAGCTTTAACTTGAATTACATCAACTGTAACTCCTGCTGCGGTGAGAACTTTTGTAACAGATTCTTCGTTTATTTCTTTACCTGCCTTGTGAAGGAGCATTGCTGCGTAAATATTTTCCATACCTTTTCACCTCTTCATCGGACTATTTTAACCTTTTTTATTTGGTCTGACCGGCTTCAGTTAAGAAACTGGTCGTTACCTGAATTGGCAGTTTAATCCGCCGATTTCTTGCCGTTTAGAAGAATACCCAATGCCTTAAGAACCTTTCGTACATGCATTATGTAAGTTATAATCCATGTTTTTCTTTCCAGTTAGATTGAAAATTACCCATTTGTCAATAACACTTATCTTGCAGAACAAACCAACAATGCGATAGCATAAAGGTCATGATCATGGGGAACATTACAGTAGCTATACTAGGCGCAATAGACTACGGAAATAACATCGGCAAAAAAGGAACCTCCACCGACATAACTCTATACAACCTCAAAAAAGGCGAAGACACCGTAACCTTCATTGAACCCACACGCTACCCCGAGCGCTTAGCCCCATTATTCTACGCATGTGCTTTAGCAAAAAAAGCAATCATCGTTGTCGACGAGATAAACGCTACCCTTGGCGAATGCCTCGTGATGCTGCAGTGCAGCGACATCAAAAGCGGCTACTTCGTTCTAAGAAATTACGTTCCAAAAGAGAAAATTGAAGCCATAATAAAAGGAACAAGCCTAGAAAAATTCGAAATCGGTTCAGATGACCCAAACGCTCTACGAGAAAAACTGTTGGTTGAAGCATCTCAACAAAAACCAGTAGAAGTGCTCGCTGGACAACAAGCAATTGGATCAGTGCCAGTGGATCATGCCTTCAACGTCAAGGGTGTTGGCGTTGTGGTTCTCGGCATTGTGGTTCAGGGTATAATCCAAAAACATGGTTCTCTAAATGTTCTCCCTGGAGCTAAAACCGCACAAGTACGATCAATCCAAAAACACGACGAGGAATTTGACCTCGCAGGCGAAGGCGACCGCGTCGGATTAGCGCTAAAAAACGTGGAAGTCGAAAATTTAGACAGAGGAACAGTTCTAACGAACGACCCCAAAATCAAAACCTCAACCTCTATAAAAACGCAGGCTTCGCTGGTTAAGTACTGGCAGACACCCATTAAACCCGGCATGGTCATGCATATTGGTCACTGGACTCAATTCATAACCGCTAAGGTAGAAACAGCAACTGACACCACGGATCCCAAAAAGCCCAACCTAACTCTAACGCTTGACAAACCTCTTGTACATCGCCCAAACGATAAAGCGGTACTGATGTACTTGGAGGGTGCAAAGCTTCGGGTCGCAGCCACAATAGATCTTCCTTAGAAAAGCACAATTTAAGAATACCATGTAGCGAAAGTTTCTTATTTTGAGAGCAGAAAAAGCCCGACTTCACCCAACAAATTTGGGAAGACTCTCACAGCTCGGTTCTTTGAAATAAAAATCTCGTTTTCGATGGTTATTTGGTTTTTTTTGCAATACTCTTTGAAGTCCGCAATGCTTAGGAAATGTAGGTTAGGCGTATCGTACCATTCATATGGCAATGAGGGAGTAACGGGTACTCTTCCGCGAAAGAAAATCTGGAATCGGTCTGTAAAGTAGCAAAAATTTGGGAAGCCTACGATTACTTTTTTTCCTACTCGTAAGGCTTCCTTTATTGCGAAATCGGGTTTCTTAACTTGTTGAAGAGTTTGGTTGAGGATTACATAGTCTACGCTTTTGTCGGCGTATTCGGTTAGTCCTGTGTCGATGTCTTGCTGAAAAACACTTAATCCGGCTGCAACACAATTATGGATTGCTTGCTCGTTAAGTTCCACACCTTGCGCACGCACGAGCTTATTCCTTATCAGTAAAGAGAGGAGTTCGCCGTCGCCGCAGCCCAAATCCAACACTGATGCGCCGTTGCTAATCCAGTTTGAAATGACTTTGTGTTCTATTGCATGGGTTTGCTTTGTCATGTGTGGTTGTTGCTCCCGTTTCCGCTTGCTACAGAATTCAAAAAGCCCGAAATAAGCTGTGTTTCCTGCTTAGTTTCCAGAAGAAAAGAATCATGTCCATATGTACTGTTTATTTCACAATAACTTGCATCTACACCTGCTAGTTTGCAAGCTTTTACGATTTCTTGGCTTTGGTAGGCGGGATAAAGCCAGTCTGATTTGAAAGCTAAAACCAGCACCTTTGCCTTTAAACCCCCAAAGACGTTGCCTAAACTGTGTTCGATTAAGAGGTTGAAGTTGTCGATAGCTTTGGTAAGGTAGAGGTAGCTGTTAGCGTCGAAGCGTTTGACAAAGTTGTCTCCTCTGTAACGTAAGTAGCCTTCGACTTCAAAGTCAGCACTGAATTTGAAAGATTCTTTGTCAGCGCGGGTTTTTCTACCGAATTTCTCTGTCATGGAAGTATCACTCATGTAGGTTATGTGCCCGATCATTCTTGCCAAAGCTAAGCCCTTCGCCGGCGGGGAATGCGTTGTAGTAGTCGCCATTTCTCCAATCAGGATCAGACATTACTGCTTGTCGTCCAACCTCGTTGAAGGCTATTTGCTGAGGAGTATGCTTTAGAGTAGTTGCTATGGGAATTGCTGAACGTATTTTGTTTGGGTGGGAAACCATCCATTGCAAAACCTGCATCCCGCCCATCGAACCGCCGACAACGGCTAAAAGTTTCTCAATGCCTAAATGGACAATGAGTTTATTTTGGGCTTCAACGATGTCGGCGATGCTAATTAACGGAAAACTAAGACCGTAAGGCTTGCCAGTCTTCGGGTTTATTGAGGATGGACCTGTTGAACCCTTGCAGCCCCCGATAACGTTGCTGCAGATCACAAAATATTTGTTTATGTCGATACCCTTTCCTTCGCCGATAAGGTTATTCCACCAGCCATCTGTTCCTGCAGCGTGAGCGTCTCCTGTGAGGGCATGAAGAATCAGAATCGCGTTTGATTTTTGTGGATTTAATTCGCCATAAGTTTCGTAGGCAAGCGTAATTGGGCCTAATTTCTCGCCCGATTCTAATGTTAGTTCGTTTGGAGGATTTGAAAAATTGCAGTATTGCGTTAGGTGGGTTTTATCGTTGGTTATTAGGTTGTTTGCCTCCATAAAAAAGAAAAAGTTGTAGTATTTACGGTTTGGCTGATGCTTTGAGTGCTTGATCTATATCAGCGATTATGTCTTCCGGGTCTTCTAAGCCTATAGAGAGTCGGATGAAGTCAGGTGTTACGCCTGATGCAGATTGCTCTTCAGCAGTAAGTTGCTGGTGTGTGGTTGACGCAGGATGAATAACCAGACTCTTTGCATCGCCTATGTTAGCTAAGTGTGAAAGCAGCTTAACAGATTCAATAAATTTCTTGCCTGAGCCCAGGCCACCCTTTATGCCGAAACCAACCAATCCTCCGTAATGTTTCTTGAGGTATTTTGAAGCCACTTTATAGTTTGGGCTGTCAGTTAACCCTGGATAATTAACCCAGCTGACTAATGGATTATTTTTCAGGAACTGAGCAACTTGTAAGGCATTTTCGGAGTGTCTGCGTTGTCTAAGGGGCAAATCTTCTAAGCCTTGGAGGAAGAGGAAGGAATTGAATGGACTCAATGATGGACCTAAGTCCCGCAGGAGCTGGACTCTAGTTTTGAAGATGAATGCGACGTTGCCTAATCCTGGAAAGTTTCCGAAGGCATCCCAGTATTTTACGCCGTGATAGCTTGGGTCCGGCTTCAGTAAATTCTGCAAATTTGCCATTGTTCCATTCAAATTTCCCTGAATCAACGATTATTCCACCGATGCTCGTGCCGTGTCCACCTATGTATTTCGTAGCTGAAGTGACTATAATGTCTGCGCCGATAATCTATTGGTTTAACCAAGCCTACGCCAACTGTGTTGTCGACCACTAAGGGTATCCCGGCATCATGGGCAATTTTTGCGAGTTCTTCAAAGTCAGGAATATCTAGTTTAGGGTTGCCGATTGTTTCAGCGTAGATAGCTTTTGTTTTTGATGTTATAGCTTCTTTGAATTCGTTGACTTTCTGAGAGTCGACAAAAGTTGTTTTTCGGGCAAATTTGGGGAAGGTGTAGTGGAGTAAGCTGTAGGTTCCGCCATAGAGATTATTTGCTGCAACTATTTCGTCGCCAACTTGAGTTATTGTCAGTAGCGCCAAGGATATTGCTGCTTGTCCTGATGCTACTGCTAATGCGCCGGTTCCGCCTTCTATGGCAGCGACTCTTTTTTCGAAGACGTCGGTCGTTGGGTTCATCATTCTTGTATAAATGTTCCCTAGTTCTTTCAGAGCAAACAAATTTGCTGCATGCTCTGTACTCTTAAATACGTATGAGCTTGTTTGGTATATGGGAACGGCTCTTGATCCTGTTGTCGGATCAGGAGTTTCTTGCCCTGCATGAAGGGCGATTGTGTCTATTTTTTTATTTGGCATTTCTGGCTTGCCTCTTGTTTTGATTTGAACAAAATATACATAACGACGTTATATGGGTTCTTGCAAAAAATATTCCAAAAAGAATAATAGCCCATCTAAACATTCACCAATCATGATTCCAACATTAGAAGACATTGCTAAACGCCGCAAACAACTGGGCCTAAAACAGTCGGAACTAGCCAAAATGGCAGGCGTCAGCCAGTCCCTAATCGCCAAACTCGAAGCAGGAACCATCGACTCATCCTACACCAAAGTAAAAACAATTTTCGACGTGCTCGAACGATTAGAATTCAAAACCAAAGTTCAAACAGAAAAAATAGTCCATAACGACGTCCTCAGTATACAAAAAGACCAACCAATCTCAGAAGTCGTAAAAATAATGAAAGATCACGGTTACTCACAACTACCTGTCTTTAATGGAAAACATTCCGTAGGCAGTATCTCAGAGAAGGCGATTCTGCACCAAATACTATCGGGAAAAGATTTGGAGGAAATATCCAAATTGCCAACCGAAGACATTATGGAAGAAGCTTTTCCACAGATAGACGAAGACGCACCTTTATCGTTGATTACTAGTCTTCTCCAAACTTACTCGGCTGTTTTAGTATCAAAAAAAGGCGTCGTGATAGGCATCATTACAAAGGCCGACTTGCTTCGAATGCTTTAAACCCAGCATTAATGCTTTCTTAATTTTTAGTCTATCACTTCAAATGTAATAATCAGGGTTTAGAACTCCAGTTTTCACTGAATCTTTTGTACAAAAAGTAGCGCAAAGCTTACAGAAATCAAAAGTAACATCTTTGGCTGCAATCTCCTTATTTACAAGCTTATGGGCAGTATCAGCAGCCATGGTTTGGATCATGGGCAGGTATTGATCAACATGCTCTATGCCTTTGTAGGCACGTTTTGAACTCAGGTATTGGCTTACAGCGGCTTGGGTTGTGCCGAGTTTTTTAGCTGCTTCTGTCTGTGAAAGCCGATATTTTTGTACAAGCTCTTTTGCAAGCATTGACCTGAAGATAGGTAGTACGTATTTGCCGATTATTTCGCATTGAGGATCCATGAGTATCGCTTGTTCTATAACACGCTTATATCAATAAATTCTTTTCGAAGCACAAAATTTTTTGACTATTCAGTTTCATCCCTGCCTTAAGAATTGAAAAGAATTATACGCTTAATTTACCGAAAATTTAGGTAAAAAAAGGAAGAAAAGTCAACAAACCTAACTTTCATTTAACTTTATGATTCTCTAAACAAAAAATTTAACTAACCGAAAACTGTTCAATTGTTTTAGGTAATTCTATCAAGAATACTTCTTAATTCTAAGTTGTTTAAAGAGATGAAGCTGATTGGAAAACAAAGAATCCCCAAAAATGCAAGATAATTCCAAAGTACGAGTTTTAAAAAATGGACCATACATAGTTTCGGGTAACATTCCTTTAATTAAAATGACAATTCAATGCGACCAAGGAGGCATCCCGGCTAAATGGACAATAGGCGAAATAATGAAAACATCCGAAAACTATTCGCTGTGCCGATGTGGACAATCTAAGAATAAGCCATTCTGTGATGGTACCCACGGAAAAGTTAACTTCGATGGAACAGAAACCAGCGATAATGAGCCTTTTGAAAAAATGACAAAAGAAATTGATGGCCCGGCATTAAAACTTAAGGACGCTGAGATTCTTTGCGCTTCAGCACGGTTTTGCCATCGAGGGGGCGACATTTGGAAAGTTATTCCTAAATCAGACGAGCCTTGGGCAAAGAAAAACGCGATTGAAAACGCTTGCGATTGTCCTTCGGGCCGACTAGTAGTTATCGATAAGGAAACTAGACAAAATAATTGAGCCATCGCTTGAGAAATCAATAGGTTTAATTGAAGATCCAGCTATAGGTGTTGATGGCCCAATTTGGGTTCGCGGAGGAATCCCCGTTTATTCAGCCGAGGGAAAGCTCTATGAGGTTAGGAACCGCGTGACCTTGTGTCGATGCGGAAAATCCACAAACAAACCATTTTGTGACAGCAGTCATTATCCAGAAGAAGATAGGGAGATATGAAAGAATGAGCAAAGGAGAAATCCATAAAAACAAACAAGTAAAAAGCGACATCGATGATGTCTTAAAGTCTAAAGAGAAAGCATTTGTTCTATTCTACGCCTCCTGGTGTCCTTATTCGCAGCGGTTTCTGCCAATTTTTGAAGACTACGCCAAACAAAATCCCCAGGAATGCATAAGCGTTGTGATAGACGACAAACCTGATTTATGCGAAAAATATCAAATAGAGTACTATCCAACCGTGCTACTTTTCAAGAGAGGATCAGTGGAAAAAAGACTGGATGCCACGCCTGGAGTTGGGCTAACCAAAAGTCAACTAAAAGACATTACAGCACGTCCATAAATCTTTTGACATTGTACCAACGGGAAAGAGACTTTCTTTATTTTTTCCTTAACGATCAGTCGGCTTTCACTCATGCGTTTTGCTTACATGATACTACAGTTAGAATGATCGCTTTTTAAATCGTAATTTCCGCAAGCTCCCACTTTTTCGTTTTTTTCTTTTCCTCGTTTTAGTTTGCAAACGTGAAGCATCTTGAAACTTAGTAGTCTAAGGTTTCCTTCCAAACGGAACAAAATATTGTATTGCCCTTGTTTTTCCTTACTGATGGCTACTATGTTTGATTGAAAAGCACCTATTTTATGCGCGTATTCTTTGATTGTATGGTTTTGCGGAACGAGTATCTGGAGTTTTAATGAGTCATGCCTGCATTCCCAGCAAATATTGGAGTTATTCACGACTTTCTTTCCCCCTTTCTGCTTTATTGCAAAACGGCAAATAACGTTTTTTGAGAGCGTCAATTTACTTGAAAGCCAAATGTAGTTCGCAAACTTCCATAAATCGAGCCTTAACTTGCCAAGTTGGCTTCTCTAAAACCAATTTTCAAATTAACAACGTTATAAATGGATATTATTTACTGGATTCTTACTGTTGTGTCAGTAATTGCTGGTATTCAGGATTAACTTTTCCACGTTTGTTAAGAATTACTGCGTTTATTTTTCGCCAGTCTTCACTTATAGTTGACCACACTGTATTATTGATGATGTCTTTTTTAACATAATCTTTGAGGGTTTTCTCACGTTTTATTTTCCTCTTATTCCAATCGACACTGATCAATCCTGAGCGCCTCAAGTATTGGAGGTTTCGAGCCAACTGGTTGGGATTTATGGGGTAATTAATTGCACTGTTCAAGTCGTCCGTTAAGGATTCGATTGTGAATTCGTCATCGGGGAGAAGACTTATCACCGCAACCATATCCTGCATGAATCGAGCTGTTCGATCCGAATAAACTGTCTTTACTTTTACTATTCGAACCTGTTCTAAACGCTCTGCATTGTGTTTGTAGAACCATTTTTTGACGGCTTCGGCCAGAACTGCATAAGCTCCCAAAATTCCTGCTAATGCTAAGTAGAATGCTGGTGGAGGAGGTACAAACCCAAAGAAGGATCCTACCGGCGTGTAGGGTACTATTATAGCAAAACTGATAACTGCTAAAAGCATTGCTATGAGATACTTACTCGGTTTGCTCTTATAGAAAGGCACTTTTCGGGTTCTTATTATGAGGACAACGAGCGTTTGTGAACAAAGCGATTCGATAAACCACGCTGTCTGGAATTGTCCCTGCTGGGATTGGGTTGCTAATGGAACACCTGCCGCTGAAAGACCAAATGGAATGCCAAAAATGAAAATCATTGTGAAAAAGGTCGCAAAGTCAAACAGGGAACTAACAGGACCGATAGTCACCATGAACCTTCTAATGAAGGAAATGTCCCATCGTTTTGGTCGAATAATGTACTCAGTATCGACATTGTCAGTTGTCATAACAGTTTGCGATGTATCGTAGAGAAGGTTGTTTAGAAGAATTTGAATGGGTAACATTGGCAAGAATGCTAAGAATATTGACCCCCCAGCCGCACTAAACATGTTTCCGAAGTTTGAACTTACTCCCATCATGATGTACTTCATTGTGTTGCCAAAGGTTTTCCTACCCTCCAACACGCCTTCACCTAAAACAGTCAAATCATTCTTCAGCAAAATAATGTCAGCTGATTCTCTTGCCACGTCCACCGCATTGCTAACTGATATGCCTACATCCGAAGTTTTTATGGAGGGTGCATCGTTTATGCCGTCGCCCATGAAACCGACAACGTGCCCATTGGTTTTCAAAACGCTTATTATTCGGTCTTTTTGTGCAGGGGTTACTCTTGCAAAGACGTTTGCATCTTCAACTACAGCTGACAAGGCTTCATTACTCATCAGAGAAATTTCATTTCCTAAAACGACACCTTTCACTTCAAAGCCTAACTCGCTACAAACCTTTCTTGTCACAAGCTCGTTGTCGCCTGTAAGGATTTTCAATTCCACATTCGCTTTACTCAACATCTCGAGGGATTTCTTGGCTGTTTCTTTAGGTGGGTCAAGGAAAGCAACAAACCCAAAGAAGGTCATATCGCGTTCGTCGTTTATTGAATAAACAGCCTTTTCTTCCCTTAGTTTTTTGCTTGCAACCCCAAGTACTCGTAAACCTTCAGCGCTTAAGTCAAAGTATTTTTGTTCAATTTTTCTGCGGATTTCTTCTGAGATATCGGAAATTAAACCGTCTACTTCATAGTAGGCGCATACTTTGAGTATTTCCTCCGGGGCACCCTTAGCTATGAAGAACCTTTGTTTTTCATGTTCAACTACAACTGAGACGCGTCTTCTAACAAAGTCAAAGGGAACCTCGTCGATTTTTTGGAATTGACTAACATCAATCTCTTGATGCTTAAGGATGGCTTCGTCAAGTGGGCTTTTGAGACCAGTTTGGAGACGACTATTTAGGAATGAGTAGAGAAGAACTTTTTCTTCTTCTTTGCCTTCCATGTCAATGTGCAAAAGTAGTTTAATTTGGTTCTCAGTGAGCGTTCCAGTCTTATCTGTACATAAAATGTTCATGCTTCCGAAGGTTTCGATCGATGCCAAACGCTTAACGATTACCCCTTTCTTTGACATCCTCTGAGCGCCTTTGGAGAGGTTTATGGTAATTATCATGGGTAGAAGTTCAGGGGTTAGACCAACGGCAAGAGCAACTGCAAAAAGTAAGGCTTGCAAGACACCGTTTGCATCAGGATGCAGAAGAGCGTTTATCATGAAAACGAAAATCACTAGTAAGAATGTTACTTGCATTATAAGAAAACCGAACTGTTTGGTTCCCCTCTCAAATTCGGTTTCGGGGGCTTTCTCTACAAGTTTAGCTGCAATTTTTCCATATTCGGTAAATCCGCCTGTCCGTACAACTACTGCGGACGCGCTGCCACTAACTATGGACGTACCCATGAATAGATAGTTATTCCATTCAGTTATCGATGCACCTTTGTTAATAACGGGTGCAGAAGTTTTTTCGACTGGAAACGATTCTCCAGTTAATGCAGACTGGTTAACGAAAAGATCTTTCGCTTCGATAATTCGAGCATCTGCGGGTGTGATGTCGCCTGCTGACAGATATATTATGTCACCTGGAACGATAAGTGGAAGTTTAATTTCTTGCTTATTTTTGTCCCTTAGAACTGTTGCTAATGTGGCAACTTTTTCTCTTAACAACTCTGCTGCTTTAGAAGCGTTGTTCTCTTGATAATACGCTAGCGAAACGCTTAGGAAAACCATCGTGTAGATTACTATTACGCTGGGATATGACCCTAGGGCAGCAGAGACCCCGCCAGCAATCATTAAAATTATTACAAGCGGACTCTTGAAGCGTGAAAGAAAGTTTAAGATTGCTGCCCGTTTCTCTTTTCGGGCAAACTCGTTTCGACCATAAATTTCGAGGCGTTTTTCTGCATCTTCAGAACTAAGTCCCACAGTGGAAGTGTCGAGTCGAGACAGAAGTTCATTTGTCGGAAGACTCAGAAGCTCGTCGGCATTGAGCTTTGCTTGAGCCTTTTGTTCATGATTCTGTTTTGCTTGCGTTGATTTGAATCCGCCTCAATTTTTGTTCCGATAGACAGAGATTTCAACGCTTATAGGCATTTTGGGAGCCTGTTATTTAATCGACCCGTTTTTTGAGGGCAACTTTTGGTATATCAACATTAATTTTAACGAAAAAAGATTGAAAAATGAGCTTTAGACATGCACGTGATTTGTTATTATTGACATTCAAATTTTTTCAGCAAATTAATTAAGTTAGGAAAATGCGGACGAAAAAATAGAACATAATTATTGTTCCGCCTTGTTTGGCTAACACGTCAAATGCCCTAATTTACTTCCATTTTGTAAGGATTTCTTCACGTTGGAAAGTTGCTTTGCTTAGATAGAAGAGGGCTATGTCTGCAATCGCCAAGGCTGCTAATACAGCAATAGCCAATATCATTGAGAGCTGGGCACTTGTCGAAGCAAAAATCACAATAAAGACCAGTGGCAAAACTACCAGTCCGCCTAACTGCTGAGCTGCTCGAATATCGTTTACTTTCGAAGAAACTATTATGTTAGCTTCGACGCTCATTATACAGGCTAATGGTGCAATTCCTCCAATTACTAAAAGCCAGTAGGGGTTAGGGATTAAGAACGTGTTTATTTGAGGAGTTGTGATTGACCAGATATCAATTATTATAGCAGATATTGCTGCCCCAATGTAAGTTACAACCATACATGGAATGAATGCAGCTAAACTTTTTCCAAGTAATAATTCTCCGTCAGTTGTAGGCGTTGCCAATAGTGGCTCGAGGCTTTTCTCGATTTTTTCGCCCACAAAACTATACGAGGCAATGATTGACGGGAGAATCGCTGGTATCAAAACGAAGTACATTGTTGCCAAGCCAACAATTTGGTCTACAGCAGCCATAACCTGAGTATGGGTGAGCAACGCTGAGGCTATTTGCGCGTTTAGGGCAAATATGAAAATAACGGGTAAAACTACGCCAAGTATTATGGGCATGGCAATTAAAGAGTAGAGAACGTACTTGTTTTTCTTAAAGACACTTAGGTCTTTTCTTGTTACTATCCAAGATTTCCATATTCTCATTGAGCAGAAGCCTCCCGAATAAGTTTGAGATAAACATCTTCAAGCGTTGAACGCAGTTCTGTGACGTACTGGATGTTTCCGCCTGTTTGCACAATAGTTCGTACGACCTCTGGGTTGTCTTTTTCCGGGTTGTCTATATCGAGAATTAACTTGTTTTCGCTGGTTCGCAGGCTCTTGACAAAAGCCAGTTTCTCTACAGCTACCCTAACAGCATCAGTTACACTGGCTAAATGAATAATTGTTTTTCGATTGTATAGGCTGCGCTCCAAGTTTTTAGGCGAATCAACAGCAATCAGCTTAGTTTTTAAAATCGCTATACGGTCACAGAGTCGTTCTGCCTCGTCCAAATTGTGAGTATTTAGAATAATTGTCCGTTTTTCTTTTTTAAGTTCTAAGATGAAGTCACGTACAGTTTTTGAGGCTTCAGGGTCAAGGTTCGCTGTTGGTTCATCAAGGAACAGAACTTTTGGGTCATGAATTAGTGCCCGCGCGATCGCAATTTTCTGCTTTGTACCTTTGCTGAAGGTACCTACCGCATCATCTCGGCGTTCCCAGATGCCTAACAAAGTTAGGAGACGCTCGATGTTTTCTTTGCGTTTTTGTTCTGAGACTTCGTAGAGTTGACCATAAAAATCAAGGTTCCTGTAAGCGCTTAAACTGTCGTATAATCCGACGTTTTCAGGAAGGAAACCGACCATTTTTCGGATTTTAAGGCAATTTGATTCGCTGTCAACAGTGTAATCACCTATTTTTGCTTCGCCGCTGGTTTTGCCGATTAAGCAACAGAGCATGCGCACGGTTGTGGTTTTGCCTGCTCCGTTGGGACCAAGAAAACCGAAAACCTCACCCTCTTCAACGTGTAAAGTGACTTTGTCTACAGCTGTTAGATTACCGAATGTTCGGGTAAGGTCTTTGGTGTCAATCACTCTTAAGCACTGTCCAAGGAAGTTATGGTTTAGACTTTTTCGTATTTAGATTCTTCTATGCGTTTTTGCTCTAATTCTTCTTCGGTTAGTTCAGGCTGTGCAACATCTTGCTTTACAGCTTTTTCTTGAGGCCATGTAACTGGGTCTTTCACCGAGGAGTAAACGTTAAGCCAGCTTCTTTTTTCGCAAGCAGGGCATTTTACGTAATGCAGAGGACCAATATGCGGCGCTAATACGGCGCCTCCGAGCCCTTGTTCAAAGACATTGTTGCATTTTTTGCATTTTACCCGGGTCATGTCAATCGAGTTTGTGAATTGATGTTTGGGAATTAAAATGTTTGTTTGGTTTAGAGTTATTTTGCTTGTGAAAAGTATAAAGGCACTCTCAATCAAATGTAAGAGTTATCGAATTAGCAGGGTGAACTGGAATGTTTGAGCATCACCATGAAAGGCTTCTGCCAAGAAACCTATTCCTAAGGCGGCTAGCCAAGTACGCATTAATCTCGATAGGTTTGATTCTTGTTTCTTTGCTAATAGGCATGGTTGGTTACAATACGTTTGAAGGTTACTCGTGGGTTGACTCATTTCTGAACGCCGCTATGCTGATGGGTGGAATGGGGCCTGTGGGAACGTTACAAACGGACGGAGGAAAAGTTTTCGCGGGAACCTACGCTTTATACTGCGGATTAATCGAGTTGGTGGCAATTGGCGTTTTTGCTGCTCCAATAGTACATCGGTTTCTTCATCATTTCCATTTAGAAGGTGAACACCAACAAAAATAGTAAAAAATTGAACCCTTCAAGTAAAGCGAAACCCTCAAAAGGATGTACTGCTTAATTAAATTGATAGATTTTTTGTTAATCTTTTTTAGAAGCGCCTGTTTGATTTTGAATATGACAACAGCTATGTTTTGGCGCAGGAACATCCTTCCAAACGGTTTAACAGTCCTACAATTTCCAAGACAATCAGCAAACACAACACAACTATCAATCGCTGTTGAATACGGATCTAACCAAGAACCTCCAGAAATCGCAGGAGTCGCCCATTTCCTTGAGCACATGCTTGCAGGTGGCTCAATGAATCGAATTAAGCAGTCGCGAAGCATCGAGAATTCTGGTGGAATCATGGATTTTTACACAGATCACGAACATATGATGACTACTATGGATGTTTTGCCAGGAGAACTACTGCAAGCGTCTAATATTATTTCGGAACTGCTTTTTAGTTCGGATTTTGAGGAAGAAAAGTTCGGGCAAGAACGCAAAATAATCCTCAATGAATTAGCTGAAGCTTTAGATGATCCTACTGAAAGAATTGAAGAGTTACTCATGAAAAGTCTGTTTAAAAAACACCCTATTAACCGCCCAGTAGGAGGGTTCCCCAAAAAAATAAAACAATTAACGTTAGACCAACTGGTTAAAGCGCATAAAGCGAATTATGTTTCCCAAAACATGATTTTGATTTTGACGGGTAATTTCACCCAAGAAAACGCTGAAGTTGTTCTTAAAAACTTCAAAAATAAACGCTTTGAGATGATACCCAAAAAAAATGCCGTTCCAGTTGAAACTGCTAGGCCAAAACCTCTAATTGTTGAGAAGAAACCTGGAATAACTCAAACATACCTGAGTATAGGCACTCGAACTGTTTGTTCAATTCATCAAGATGCGCCTGTCCTTGATTTGATGAGTGCCATGCTTAGCGGAGGTACTAGTTCGAGGTTATTCATAGAACTAAGGGAAAAGCACGCCTTAACCTACGATGTCAATTCAGACCATAACAAAGGTGTGGATTTCGGTTATTTCAGGATCAACTGTGCCGTGAAGGACAAAAATTTGGAGAAGACTAAACGAGTAATTTTTAAAGAATTAACTAAACTTAAAACTGAAAAGGTTCCTGTGGACGAACTTGAAAGGACCAAAAACCTGATTGTGGGCGCAAGTCTTAGGGGAATGGATAATCCACAGGATTGTTCAGAGATTCTTGCATATATGGAAATGCAATTCAAGAGTGAAAAAGCGTTAGTTGATCACATTGCCAAAATTAAGGATGTATCAAGCGATAAGATAATGGAAGTGGCAAACTCTTATCTCATGGAGGATTTCATGTCGACGGTTGTTTTAAAACCCAAAATAAGCTGACTCTGAACAAAAGTGGAACTCGTATAAAAGATTTAGAAGATGCCATTTGGTAGATCCCTAACTGCCGTAAAAGGATGCACAGATATACAATTTTTGGAGCCTAAGCCTCAGTGGTTCATAACTGAAAAACAGAGCCTTAATTCGGCTGCAGGTTTATCTGCCAAACAACTCAAAGTTGTTGGGAATAGTATTTACTTATGTAATAGAAAATAAGAATTTGTGGGAGTGCTTGAACAGTCTCAAATCTATTCTGTAACCGTGCTGTTGAAAGAAGACTACCGATGGCTGAAAAGAACTTGTTGTTCTTGTATGAGACAACAAGTTTTCATATAGTATTGATTGCCTTAATACAAAAGTTGATTTGGTGATAACGTACCACAAAGTTAACTGTCCAAAATGCGGGAAAGAATTGTGTACACCCGACAAAAAGTTAGAGAATTCTGTTTTTTACGTAGCACTTTTCACATGCGATTTATGTGGTACAAAAGTCAAGTTCTCTACTGAATTCTAGTTTTTACTTTTGAACCATAATTCTTTGTCAGTTGTGTTAAATTTTTGATGCTGCAAATTTTGTTTATTGGACAGATTATAGATGGGTAAAGGTTTAAGTGCAACATTAATGCTTATTCTGCCAAAGGTGTAAAATATGCCAACTCACGGTTCACTTTCAAAAGCTGGAAAAGTCCGTTCTCAAACGCCAAAAATCACTGCACAAGAGAAAACTGCTCCAAGTCCAAAAACTCGAAACAGACGCAACTTTGAGAAACGCGTGACTCTACAACGCAAACCCGGTCAAAACTGGGTCTAAGCAGAACATTTTTTCAAGCTTAACTCTTCTTTTCAGTTAGTTTAGTTTATTTATCCGTAGTCTAAACCTTATTTGGACTTTCCCTTGAAAACCCAAGTTGCCCTCAGAGAAATAATTACAACGTTGCTTACTATGCACTCACCTACGCATGAGGATGTAAATCGATTAAAAATCAAAATCGCTGCAAAGTACCACTTAGAAGCGGTTCCAGCTAACGCTGATCTAATAACTGCATTAAAGCCGGCTGAAGCAAAAAAACTCTTACCTATCATTAGAAGAAAAAATACTCGAACCATTAGCGGTGTAACAGTAATCGCCACTATGACCAAACCTTATCCATGTCCACAGCCTGAACCCTGCGCTTACTGCCCAGGTGGACCAAACCAAGGAAGCCCGCAAAGCTACACGGGATATGAACCAGCTGCATTGCGTGGAACCCAAAACAGCTTTGACCCTTATGAGCAAGTCAAAAGCCGAATCCGTCAACTTACAGCTATCGGGCACAAAGTGGACAAAGTCGAGTTAATCGTAATGGGCGGAACTTTCCCTGCCACCCCCTTGGAATATCAAACATGGTTTATTCAACGTTGCATAGACGCCTTAACAGGCAAAACCTCTGTAAATTTAGAAGATGCGAAGGCGAACGCTGAAGTCAGCAAAACCCGAAACGTCGGCATAACCGTAGAAACCCGACCTGACTGGGCAAAACGACCTCATATAGACGCGATGCTTGACATGGGAGTAACACGCGTTGAGCTTGGTGTCCAGAATCCGGATGATGAAATCTATCGTTTAGTCGGCAGAACCCACACTGTCGCTGATGTTATTGAGGCTACACGCATTGCCAAAGACGCTGGATTAAAAATTGTTTATCACTTAATGCCCGGAATGCCAGGTTCCAACCCAGAGAAGGACATTACTGCTTTCAAACGCGTTTTCACCGATTCAGCTTTTAAACCGGACATGATCAAAATTTATCCTTGCCTAGCAATCGCGGGAACCAAAGCCTATGAATGGTACCAACAAGGTACTTATCAACCCTACACAACCGAAGAAGCTGCAAACGTAATTGCCGAAATCAAAAAAAACCTTCCACAATGGGTAAGGGTTATGCGGGTTCAACGTGATATTCCAGCAAGGCTCATCTTGGCTGGAGTAAAAAAGAGCGACTTACGAGAACTTGTCCAATCTAAGCTTAAAATGCAGGGTATCCAATGTCAATGCATCCGATGCCGAGAAGTTGGACATCGATTGGCAGTTGATCATGTAAAACCTGAGCCAGAAAAAGTTCAAATTTTAACCCAGAGTTATGAAGCCTCGGAAGGAAAAGAATTTTTCATCTCAGCCGAAGACCCGGAAAACAACGTTCTCCTGGGCTACTTGCGCATGCGAGTTCCATCAACTAAAGCTCACAGACCGGAAATCACTTCAGTGCCGTCTGCAATTGTGCGGGAATTACACGTTTACGGGCAACTTGTTCCGGTCGGAAGACATACAGAGGGTGCATGGCAACATAAAGGATATGGACAAGTTCTCTTGAAAGAAGCAGAACGCTTAGCGGGTAAAGAGTTGGGGTTGAAAAAGCTTTTAGTTATCAGTGCGTTAGGAACAAGAAGATATTACATGCGTTTTGGGTACGAGCGCGATGGAGTTTACGTTTCAAAAAGGTTGAGTTAAATGAGTACACAAGAAGAATCAGGCTACAAAGATGAAGCGCTGCAGTTGTTAAAACTAGCCGACTGCGATATCGGCGACATCATCAGAGTCACCAGTAAAGGGAAGGCTTACGAGGGCATCCTTATTCCGCGTGCTGAACTTGGAGAAGGCACAATCGTTATCGTTAAGATGAAGAGCGGCTACAATGTTGGCATAAAAGTAACAAAGGAAGTTAAAATCGAAAAAATCGGCAAGGGCACAAAACCCACATTTGCTTCGCCACCTATTCCCAAACAAAACCCTGCCTTGCCCCATGTAGTTATCATGAGTACGGGGGGAACGATTGCCAGCCGAGTAGACTACCGGACAGGAGCTGTACGGTCAGCAATTTCAGCCAGCGACCTCTACGGCGTTGTTCCAGAACTCGCAGACGTTGCACGAGTTGACACAGAAATCGTCTTCAGTTTATATAGCGAAAACATTACCCAAAAACACTGGACTGAACTTGCCCAAACTGTTGAAAAACGTATTGAGCAGGGTGTGGATGGTGTAGTTATTGCTCATGGAACGGATACTATGGCTTACACTTCAGCCGCGTTGAGCTTTGCCCTGCAAAATTTGCCGGTTCCAGTAATCCTAGTTGGTGCCCAACGTTCTTCCGACCGACCCAGTAGCGACGCAGCTACAAACCTGATTGGAGCAGTGAAAGCCGCTGGTGAAGCGCCATTCGCTGAAGTCGGCTTAGCGATGCATGAATCCGTCTCTGACACAGCTATAGTAGTTCACAGGGGGACGAAAGTTCGTAAGTGCCATGCGAGCAGAAGAGACACCTTCAAATCGATAAACGGTTTTCCAATCGCGAAAATCAAAGACTTACAGGTCACTATGGAAGCAGATCAATACCAACGACGAGACCCCAAGAAAAAAATTGTTCTCAAACCAAACTTTTGTGAAAAAGTTGCATTAGTAAAGTTTTAT
The DNA here is from genome assembly GCA_963835475.1 of Candidatus Bathyarchaeota archaeon. Classification (GTDB taxonomy): domain Archaea; phylum Thermoproteota; class Bathyarchaeia; order Bathyarchaeales; family Bathycorpusculaceae; genus Bathycorpusculum. Next base: position 18,776 of record CAWIFU010000012.1, on the reverse strand, counting down.
CCTGGACTTGACCCTGCAATCATCGACTTTTATGTGGAAAAAGGTATGAAGGGAATTTTGCTGGAGGGTTCAGGTTTGGGTCACGTTAGCAAATTCTGCTTTGACGCAATCAAAAATGCTGTATCGAGTGGTGTTTTGGTTGCTTTGGCGTCCCAGTGCATCTGGGGACGCGTAAATATGAACGTCTACGACACAGGACGAGACTTATTATCGTTTGGTGTCGTTCCGCTCGATGATATGTTCCCAGAGACGGGTCTTGTTAAGCTCATGTGGGCTCTTGGACAAACTCTAGACATTGAAGAAGCGAAGAGGCTCTTGAAAACTAACGTAGCAGGCGAATTCTCGCCGCGAACGCTTCCGCAAGACAAAATCGTCGAAGGAGGACAATAAATGGCAATCGATTATGCAAAAGTCGGCTTAAAAGTCGGATTAGAAATCCATCAACAACTAAATGTCAACTCCAAACTCTTCTGCAGCTGTCCACCAGAACTCTTCAAAGAAGAACCCGAAATCACTTTCCTACGGCGATTAAGACCAACCCAGAGTGAACTGGGGCAGATTGACCCAGCCGCTTTCTTTGAGTTTCAGAAAGGTGTAAAAATCCTCTACGAAGCCAATCACAAAAGCGCCTGTCTGGTTGAGATGGATGAGGAACCACCCCACCCCATAAACTTGGACGCCGTTGAAGTGGTTCTAACAGCTTCGTTAATGATGAACATGCAGCCTGTCGACGAAGTTCATGTAATGCGTAAAACCGTCATCGATGGTTCAAATACCACTGGCTTCCAGCGCACTTGTATCATCGCGTTGGACGGCTGGATTAAGGTTGGAGAAAAAATCATCCCGATGCAAGCATCAAGCTTGGAAGAGGATGCTGCACGCAAAACAGGAACTCAGGACGAAGGAAAAACCATCCGTTACCGCATCGACCGCTTAGGAATCCCACTCATCGAGGTTGCAACTGCTCCTGTGATTTATTCACCCATGGAAGCGCAGGAAGTCGCTTTTGCCATCGGCAGAATCCTGAGGGATACTGGCAAAGTCATTCGTGGCTTAGGAACGATTCGCCAAGACCTCAATGTGTCTCTACCCAACGGGGCCTTGATTGAAATAAAAGGAGTCCAGGAACTGGAGTTAATCTCCACGGTTGTGGAGTATGAGGTCCAACGCCAACTTGGCTTAATTAACGTCAAAGAAGAACTGACCAAACGAGGCATAAAGGAAGACTCGCTGAAACCTGATTTCGTTGACATTGAATGCATTTTTAAAGATACTAAATGCAAGGTAATTCGCAAAGCAATCGATAAAGATCAAAAAGCAATGGCAGTCAAACTGCCAGGTTTTGCCGGATTGCTTGGACGTGAATTAATGCCTAACTTCCGTTTAGGAACCGAGCTTTCTGATCGTGCAAAGTTTTGGGGGAGAGTCGGAGGAATTTTCCACACTGACGAAATGCCAAACTATGGCATAACTTCTGAAGAAGTCGAAGCCTTACGCAAAAAAGTCGGCGCTGTTGATGGCGACGCAGTAGTTTTTGTGGCTGATACGGCGGAGAACGTTTTGGATGCGCTAAAAGCGGTTGTGGATCGTGCTCGGGAAGCTATGACTTGTGTCCCAGCCGAGACGAGAACCGCAAAGGATGATGGAACAACAAGGTACATGCGCCCACGTCCTGGTGCCGCAAGAATGTATCCTGAAACTGATATTCCTCCACAAATGATAACAGAAAAGTTAGTGCAGAAAGTTCTATCTAATTTGCCAGAGCCAGCGGAAAAGAAACTTGCCCGTCTCATCAAACAGTATGGCTTAAACGAGAAGCTTGGCAGGCAGCTGGTTAATTCTGAATACAACAGCCTGTTTGAGACGACTGTAAAAGAGAGCAGTGTAGTTGCCTCCTCAGTTGCGGCGTTTTTGACTGAAACGCTAAAAGCGTTAAAACGGGAAGGCATCCAGGTTGACAACGTTAATGACGACCAAATCAAAAGCATCTTCAGAGCCGTCGGTTCAGGGGAACTTGCAAAAGAAGCAATCGCAGATGTCTTTAGCTGGCTGTCAAAGAACGGAGCCAAATCTGTTCAAGATGCGGTTACAGCTTTGGGTTTGAAAATGTTTACTGAAGCAGACTTAACGCCAATAATCAACAGGGTAATCGCAGCCAACAAAGCAACAATTGATAAGCTGGGCAAGAATGCTCAAGGGATGATTATGGGCGCTGTTATGAAGGAAGTACGGGGAAAGGCTAATCCTGAATTGGTAGGCAAACTCTTGAGGGAACAGCTGAAATAGCCCCAATATACCCTTTAAAATAGTGTTGAGCCGCAAATCCTAAAAAGCTTTAACATAGTATAGCTTGGTAAGCGAGGCTTATTCCTTATGAAACGTATCGAAGCACACATTAAAACTTCTTTTGGGGAAGTCGTAATTGAAGGCGAAAGCCCACAAGACATAATGAACATGCTTGAAAATATCCCAGAGAACTTTGTTGAGAAACTTTCTGATTTTGTCTCCAACAGATTAACTCCTTCAGGTGCACAACTAAAAGGCATTATTGAACCAACAACTGAAGGCCCCGTCATAGTTACACGTGAAAACCTTACCCACTATGAAGCAGTAGGCTTAGTACTGTATGCTTCGGATGAGCGGAGAAATACAGCCGCCCAAGTCCAGAAGCTTTTGGAATCCAGCGGAATAAAAAGCATGGTTCCTGCAAGGCTCAACGAGATGACAAAGCGCGGACAAGTCTTCAAACCCGACCCAAACAAACCCGAATTCAAACTAACGATTCAGGGTGAAAAATGGGTGGAAGATAACGTTCTCTCCAAACTCAGGGGCAAGATGAGTGAGCGTTAAACCCGAAAAAATCTCTGTGCAGATCAAGTACAAGGATATTGAGCAGCGGTTTTCCGCTGACCCTCAAGAAGCATGGCTTCTGATAAACCAGTTCTTCAAAGAAATGATTCCTGAATTTGAAATTGCCCAAAAACTCTGGCTTAACATCGACGTTGCACAGCTTGCTAAAGACTTAGCCGGCATAGTTGCTTTTTCAGATGATAGTGTAAGTTTGCTAGCGCCCAAAAGCAAGCTAACTGATAATGATACATTGCTTGTGTGGCTTGCAGCGTATTATTTAGGGCACAATCTTGGATTAGTCGATTGTGGGTCCCTTTCGAAAGATGAGTTGCAGATGAAGTTGGGTAAAAGCGGAAAAATAACCAGCACTCGCCTTGGTGAGCTAGTTAAGAACAATTTTGCAGTGAAGATGACTGATGAAAAGTTTAGAATAACGGCGTTTGGTGTTTTGCAAGTTCAAAAAGAGGTTTTTCCAAAAATCAAATCGAAAATGGGCGCTTAAGCTTTTTTTGAGCCCCATTCTGATTAAGCAAAATTTATAAATTACTGAAACAATTTTTTATTGAGGACTCTTATGAATTCTGTAATTTTAATGACCATAATTTATTCGATATTAGGTAGTTTTGGACTTGACCTTACCGCTTTGGTTGTCTTAGTCATTATAGGATTGATTATCGTAATCCTCATTAAACTCTTTCTAGTGCTGATTCCAGCGATTCTTGTTGCCATTGTTGTGTATTTCTTAACTGGAGATTTATTCTGGACGGGCATTGCTTTCTTAGTTGTTGCGGCGCTTTCAATACTTGCTAAGCTATAGTGAGCGTCAACTTACCCCCTTCTCTTTTGTCAACTCGACGTCTGAATGTAAGGTCAACTGAGAACCCAAGAAAGCCATTTTTAACATTATTTTTTTCAAAAAGTTCTTTTTGTCTTCATTGGAAAAACTTTGTTTAATTAGCCTTAAGACTATTTCATAAGACTTTTATATTTGGTATGGAGTTCTTGCATATTAACAGGAATGGACAGGGACCCTAAAATGACGATGATGGAACCAAGTAAAAAACCATTGAACGTACTCATTAAACAATTGCATGGCAACATTGAAGTTGTTCTGAAAAACGGATATGAATACAAGGGAAAAATGATAAAGTGCGATGGGCACATGAACATACTCTTGGAAGGCGCCACAGAATTCAAAGAAGACCAATTAATGACTAACTATGGAAACGTGTTGCTTCGCGGAAACAACATCCTCTACATAGTTATGGATGCTAACAAGCATTAAAGAGCCAGACTTCTGGCTTTTCCAGTCACGTAATCGCAAGCTTCTTTTGCAGCCAATTCTAAGCTAAATTTGCGGCTGAAATAAGTCAGCAAATTTTTAATATCTCTTTCCAGCAGTTCCGCCGCGTTAGCATGATCTGTTTTTACTGCTTGCGGCCAATCAATGATTAGAATATGACCGTCTGGTTGCAGAATGATGTTGTATTCACTGATGTCAGAGTGAATAAGGTGGGCTTTTAAGTATGCTTTTTTTATGTTACGAAGAATTTCTTTTAAAACCGTCTCAGGTTTACCGATGTCTTTGTACTTTGAGAGTTGGGCACCTTCTATCATTCCCATGGCTACAACGTGGCGATTTTGGCTTATTGGTTCGGGGACGGCAACACCGCTTGCGTATACTGTTTTCATGGCTTGGAATTCTCGTTCTGCGGCCAGATGGGACTGAAAGAGCCACGTTGAGTGCTCTCTGGTATACCCTCTTTTTCTTCTGGTTTGTCTAAAGCTTATTCTTCCTAGCCGGTGAAATTTGACTGCGATACGTTTGCCTTCGGAGTTTAGTGCATCATAAACGTCGGCTTCTTTTCCAACACCTAACGATTTCCCAAAAGACACGATTATTCCTGCTTTAACTAGGGCATTTATTGCTAAGCAATCGTATCCTGCATAGTTTAGGGTATGTCCATTGTAGGTTTCTTTTGTCCGATACGTTAATCCCAACTTGTTTATCTTACCCAATGTGAAGTCTATTCGATCCATTGGAAGTTTGGAATATTTCTGTATCTGTTCTATGGGGACAAATTCGTGTTTGCTCATGCCCGCTTCAATAATGTTGAGTACTCGGAAGTCTTCACTTTCTAATTCTTTGAATACTTGAACAGCTACTTCAGCGCTTGACATACAAATAATAAGTAGGTTGTTTTATAATATAAAAACTAGATTTTATAAGCAAGCTATTTGAGTATTTTGGGTGGAGCTTATATTGGAGAAAGAGGTTTTAAAAGGACTGTATGCCAAAACCGTTCCTCAATAAAACCTCATTAATTAGTTAATACATGGTTTTGCACTATGGCTGTAGATCAAGGAAACGTTTCAAAAGTACTTTCAGTCCTTTCCCACCCAATAAGAAGGGAAATATTACTAAACCTTAGCAATAACGGCGAATCTTCTTTCACGGATTTGCTGAACCTGCTGAAGGTAGATACTGGAAAGCTTAGCTTCCACCTCCGTTCGCTATCACCTTTCATTGAACAAACTCCTGGTGGAAAATACAAACTAAGCAGAGCTGGCGAGAGCGCTGTAAGAGTGATTCATGACGTTGAAAGCTGGGCAGAAGTTGCCGACGTACAAGGTAAAGCCAGTCAACTGCCGCTCGCTTCTTTTAAGACCAGGGCTTTTGCTTTCCTCATCGATTATGCCTTGATATTAGCAATCACAGCGGCGATTACTTTTGTTCCACAACTCCTATTGTCTGTTGCACTCTTGAGCAGTGGAATAAGCACACTACTCTTCATCACCATTGGTCTTCTTTGGCTCTACTCAACTTTACTTGAGGGATTTAATGGTCAAAGCATTGGCAAACGCATCATAGGTTTAAAGGTCGTTAGAACCGATGGAAAGAAAATGTCCTACGATCATGCTGCAGTGAGGAACTTTGGCAAAGTTTTACCTTTGCTACCCTTCGACTTACTAATTGGTTGGCGAATAAAGAACAGCGCATTTATGAGGTACTTTGACAAGTTCGCGGGAACAACCGTAATAGATTTGAGGGCCCATCTTCGTCAAAAGATCACCTAATTTTTTCCTGTAAATTCTTATTTGTTACATTTGCATACTATGTTGGGAGAAGCTGTATGAGTGATAAGGAGCTTAGGGTTTCCAAAATCAAAGACGGAACAGTCATCGATCACATCCGCGGCGGGTATGCTTTGGATGTTGTGAAAATTTTAGGCATAACCGGCAAAGAAAAAAAAGTGATGACAATCGCAATTAATGTTCCGAGTAAGCGTTTTGGGGTTAAAGATATCGTTAAGATAGAGGGAAAAGCGCTCAACTCACAAGAAGTAAACAGGATTGCTCTGGTTGCACCCCGGGCATCAATAAATATCATTAGCAATTACGCCGTGATTAAAAAGCTGGAAGTAAAATTGCCTAAAGCAATTGAAGGCATCGTTAAATGTGCAAACCCTTGCTGCATAAGCAACGCCAACGAACCGGTAGTCTCCAAATTCTACATCAAAGGAGAAGACCCATTACTTTTAAAGTGTCACTATTGCGGAGTCACTTTGGAACAAGGAGACGTTCTGGATCAACTCTAAAGAAGACGTTCTTGAGCCAGCAAAAATAACGCTACAAAATCTTTAATATTCATCATTTTTCCCTTGCCTATTCCCGGGCACTCAACCGTAAAATTGAAAACATGCTGGCCTTTGTCTGGATCATACTTTAGTTCGAAAGGGTAGAACCTACAGATTAGGGGCCTTAGTTTGTAAATGCTACATTGGTTATCTTTGAGAAAGAAACATTTGCCTTCTGAGTTCTTTTTCATCTCATACTTGTAAGGATCTTTGCCCATGATTTTTCCTGTGAAATCCTGCAGTGGTAGGCAAGTTTCTGTTGATATCAATGTTGCTTCCGATTCTAAAAGCAAGATATGTCTAGTTTTTTCTTTTGTGTCACCGCAGCATAAACCGCATTTGTTGCACTCGAAAAGCAAGTTATTTGGGCAGGTGAAATCCACTTTGTTTCCACAGGGAACTAATTCTATGTTTTACCATAAAAATGTTGGTTACAAATTCTTGCTTTGTTTCAGGGCTGTTTTGCTCGGTGTCCTTCACCATACTGGAAAGGTCTACCGAGGTTCTTTTCAAGCTTTTTCTTGAACACTTCATCCATATTCACGTTGGGACAAGCTAAACGACTTGCATCTAAAACATAAAAAAGAACGTCGATTAGTTCCTCTGCGATTTTCTCTTCAGGCAATCCTTTTTTCCATGCGTCGCTAGCTTCGCCTAGTTCTATGAAAGCGAAAAGTAGTTTCTTTGGAATGTCTTCAGGCTTATTGTAGAAACCTTTCGCTACTACTAGAGCTTCGATTTCCTTCTTCATTTCTTCCAGTTGCAAATCGCTTAAACTCCTTGGGTGTTCTCAAAATCTATACTTCGCCATTATATAAAGAGAGATTTTAAACTGTAAGTAATTTTGCTTCTTTTGTTTTTCTTCTTGAAAGGGTTCTTCGCCTCAAGGCGAGCGATACCTGGTTAAGTATTGCAGGAATTCCATTGAGGGCACCAAAAATTTCTTGACAAATTTAAATATTTACATCAAATGATTATTTAGCAAACACCTCGCCATTTAGTGACAACATTGACTGAAGGAAACATACACACTCGAAGCTGGGAAGAATTCAAACACACAATAAATGAAAAGAAACCCAAATCAATAGTATTTATCCTAGAACAAAATGGGTTCTCCAAAAACAAAGAGCTCTCGAACCTAAAAATAATAATGCTCCACGACAAACGCTACTATATCTTCTACGACTTCCCAAAAGACGAAACACTCAGAGAAACAAAAATACCGCTCCACAAGGACAAAAACGGCGCTCTCAACTTAGACGAAAACGAGGTCAAAGCGTACCTGAAGTGTCAGTTTGAAAACTTGGAAATATTTACTCGTTTTGGACAACATAATTAAGGTGATATAATGTCTGAAGAAACATACGAAGGAATCCCCAAGAAATAAAATAATTTGGCACCCAATCATAAACTATGAAAAATGCACTACCTGCGGAAAATGTGTAGATTTTTGCCACACCCAATCATTCGCGCTTGAGACTAAAGGTGGAAAAAAGAAAACTGTTGTAAAAAACGTGAATGCCTGTGTCGTTTTGTGCAGAGGTTGCGAGGATGTCTGTCCTGTAGGTGCAATTACTCACCAATCAGAAGAAGAGACAAAGCAATCAATTGCAAAACTGCAAGAAGCCGCATTATCATAAAAGGGGTTGTTTAATATGAAGAAGGTTTTGTTTGTCTGTATAGGAATGCAGGAGCCAAATAGCTGAAGCATTGGCTAAAAAACACGAAGAGAAAATTTTATTGTTTCTATCGCGGGAACAAGCCAGCCGAAGGGGTCAACCCAATTGTCGTGAGTTATGAAGGAAAAAGGCATCGACCTCTCATGTAACAAGCCAAAACTGAAAATCTCAAAGTTGTCGATGGATTCCGACTTGATTGTTACAATGGGGTGTAACGACTAAGGAGTCTACCATTGACCCTTCTTCAAACCTAAAATCGAATGGAACCTTGAAGACCCAAAAGAAAGATCTATAGAAAAAGTCAGGAAAATTCGTGACGAGATTGAAAGAATGGTAAAAGATCTGACAACCATACAAACACGATAAGTCATAGTCTTTTTGCTCTTACAATTTTGAGTTTAGCGACAAGTACAACTCATCTGTTTGTGGTAATGTATTTATCATTAAAGGCAATTTGGATAACGACAGACTGTTTTGTGCAGGGGTCGCCGAGCATGGTCAAAGGCGTAGGCTTCAGGAGCCTATCCTTCAGAGGTTCGTGGGTTCAAATCCCACCCCCTGCACTTTTTGTTCCTTTTAACAAATGCGGCTCAAACTCGGCTATATTTTGGAATTTCATATTAGCCACCGATTTTAAGGCGCATCCCGTTTTGAGATAAGTCCGATAGCGTACGCTACCTAAACCCAGCACTACACCAAAGATACTTACGAAACTCAGGTCTCGAAGATACGCAGGCTTTGCAGTGAAGAGTGCTGTGTGGTTCAGTTGCAGTTTAAACAACCAAACAGCAAATGGGAATAGAAAGTACCTACTTCTGAGCAGAGAAGCACCTTTAGCACGCATTAAATCTAATAGCAAATGTTAAATAGAAAACAAGCGGATAAGCCCTAACCTGGAGAAAGGGCTCAAATTGGATTATTACAGAAAGCTCGCAATAATTGCAGGAGTATTATTTATCATTTATACTGCTGGAGATATCCTAAGCTTCTTATTTACGGGACCTGTGTCGGCTCCGGATTATCTTGTTAGTGTTTCTGCAAATAGAGGTCTAGTAGGAACAGGAGCCCTTCTTTTGTTCAACGGTGGTCTTTGCGCTTCTGGTATTGCAATTGCGCTGTATCCAGTGCTAAAAAAATTCAATGCAGGGTTAGCTCTTGGAGCTGTTGGCTTCAGGATTTCTGAGGGAGTGTTACGTTTTGTTACTGTTTCTGCCCTGCTATTACTAATAATATTAAGCCAGCAATTTGTACAAGCTGGAGCTCCGGATTCATCGTATTTCCAAACATTAGGCGTAATGGTAGTAGCATCTTTTGATGGCGGTTTTGGGTCGATGCTGGCTTTTTCCATAGGTGCTCTGCTATATTATATCATATTTTATCGAACAAAACTTGTTCCTCGATGGATATCGGTCTGGGGTCTTGCTGCCGCCATATTGACCATATTATCATTCGTATTGACCACGGTCGGTCTCATCGCTCCTGGAAGTACAGAAGGAACCGTTTTGGCTCTTCCAATGCTCCCGCAAGAAATGGTTCTTGCGGTATGGCTGATAGCTAAAGGATTCAACCCATCCGTAATTGCTTCCAAGTCTCGCCAAGTGGAATAGTTAAACAACCATGGAAAACCCAACCACAGATCGAAGCAAACGACAGACGTCAGACAAGTTCTAAAATACAAAAGACTGTACGGATCAGAGAGTTTACGCCAATCGACAAGCACAACTAAAAACCCATAATTATCCGCTATTTTATCACTATAACTAGCTTCTTCGCAAACCGTATAAGCAAACTGCTCTAAATAGTCAATATGAGGGGATAAGCCTATGTTTGAAGATCTGAAGATAAATGTTAAGATAAAGCTTTCAGCATTATGGGTAGCTTTAATGTTTTTTTACTTATATAACGATGTTTTCGGATCATTTCGGCAAGATCAAGTGGAGAAAGTACTATCAGGAGAAATGGCGCTTAATCAGGTATTTTTGTTTGGAGCTGCAATATTAATGGCGATTCCGATTTTTATGATTTTCTTGTCCCTGGCATTGCCGGCTAAAGTGAATCGCTGGGTAAACATCATTGTGGGTATAGTCTATGCTGGTGTTTTGGTCCCTGCATTGCTGGTACCAGGAGGGACTTGGGCTTATTATTTATTTTATGAGATTTTAGAAGTTGTGTTTATTGCACTAATTGTTTGGCATGCATGGAAGTGGCCTAAACAGGAAGGTTAACCTTCTCTTTCTTTTTTAACATTTAATAATTATTGATTTCGTTTGGATAGGGTAGGTTTGCTAAGATTTGACTATTAGTTGGAACGCTTTGTTAGGTTTTGTTGTTATTTTCCATAGTTATTACAATTTTTCCTTGTGGGTGTCCTTCTTCAAAATACCGGAAAGCTTCAGCAACCTCATTTAACGGGTAACGTCTATCTATGACAGGAACTAATTTGCCGGATTCAATAAGCTCTTTTATAAAATCCAAATCTTCTTTATTATTCGGTTTCCAACCCATTAGACTCATTTTCTTTCTACCAGCCAATGAAATTAATGGACCTAGAAACAAAGCTTGGAAAATTGTAAATCTGGAGCCTCCAACTATAAAATAAATTCCATTGGAACTTAATGCACGCCTGTGATCGAAAATCGAATGATATCCTGCAATATCAAGAATCAGGTCATAATGTTGCCCATTTTTTGTGAAATCTTCCTGAGTGTAATCGATAACATGGTCTGCGCCAATCGAACGCAGCATGTCCAATTTTTTTGAATTGTCCACACCAGTTACTTCAGCTCCAAAGTACTTCGCAATTTGGACCGCAAATGGACCAACACCGCCGCCAGCACCATTAATCAAAACCTTTTGTCCTGACTGAATCCGTCTTTTATTTCGAAGACCTTGAAGGGCAATTATTGCTCTTGAGGGTATTGTTGCTGCTTCTTCGAATGACAAACTAACCGGTTTCAATGCAAAAGCTTCTTCAGGTGCACATACATACTCAGCAAAAGCACCAAAACCATAATTGAATAAATTCCCAAATACTTCATCACCCAGAAGGAATTGCTTTACGTTTGTACCAACCGCTTCAACTCGACCCGCTATGTCAAATCCGAGTACCTTATATTTTGGTTTTAGTGGACCCAAGAAACGAACAGACCATGCCTTTCCTCTTAGGAAATCCAGGTCTTCTACATTTAGGGATGCCGCGTATATTTTTATTAGTAATTCATTGTTCTTTGGAGTTGGCTTTTCCACCTCTTTGAGTTGAAGAACTTCAGGTGATCCATATTTTTCAAATACAACTGCTTTCATTTGGTTATCCTCAAACGATGTTTTGTTTGTGCTCAAGGCTACAAGTTAATCATTTTAGCAACTTCTCTTGTCCAATCACGAATAGCATCTAAGTCTCTTAAATCATTAACCCAGATTTAGACTCCGAAAATGGACGCGCGCTCGGCGACAAGTGTTAAATAAAGGAAAAAGACATAAAGGCAAGTCATGGGTGCCAATACTTCAAAGCCAAATTATGCTAGCTTAATTACCAAAATTCTGATAGTTCTGGTCATACTCAACATTGCTGGGGACGTTTTAGCTGCGGCGTTTTTTCTGTGGGACCCTTCCTTAGGAGAGTTGTCAGTATACGGCGGTTTGATTGCAAGTTTTGCGGGAAAAAATGGCGCCGTTATGATAACAAGCGCCATTCTTTTAGGCTACGCGGTGGTTTACGCTGTTTCTGTCTTTGGGTTGTTAAGTAAATTAAAGTGGGCACCGCCTCTGGTTATTGCCGTTTCGGTAGTGAATCGTGTGCTTGCTCTGGGGGTTATTTTTGAGCCAAACGTTGCTTGGCTAATCTGGTCAGCATGGAAACTTGTCATAATAGCTTTAGCTGGGTATCTTTGGCGCAAAACGTAATTTAACTTTTGGAAGCGCTCCCTGTTTGGGAGAGTATCTGAACCGCCTCTTAGTTGACTATTTCGCCAATCATTCAACTAAGCGGGCAAGCTATGCTGCAAAGTTATGACGACGTTTCCTTTTTTGTGCCCCGTTTCCACATAGCGGTGGGCTTCGACAATCTGCTCCAAGGGGTACGTTCTATCGATGACTGCTTTTAGTTTGCCAGCTTCAATTAGACCGCTAAGTGTTGACAAATCATTTGGCTCCATGCCCCCGTTCCCCCAAGTGGAGAGAAAAACGCCGTTTTCTGTCAGCGACCCTTTAGCGTGTGAACTCGATATTTTGCCTACTGCGTCAAAAACCAGGTCATAGCTCTGGCCGTTTTTGGTGAAATCTTCTTTGGCGTAATCAATCACAGTATCCGCCCCCAAAGACTTGACCAACTCCAAATTAGCGGCGCTGCATACGCCGGTAACTTGTGCCCCGTAATTTTTTGCAAGCTGAACGGCGTAAGTGCCAACGCTTCCCGACGCGCCATACACAAGGACCTTCTGTCCGTTCTTGACGTTTGCTTTCCTAAGAAAAGCCAGTGCAGTCATACCGCCAATGGGAACAGCAGCAGCTTCCTCAAAAGTCAAATTTGCCGGTTTCTTTGCGACCTCGATAACTACTCTTCCCACCACGTCTGCATCTGGAAGACAAATATACTCTGCATACCCCCCTCCAAAACCGGTTGCAGCCAAGACTTCATCACCGACCCTAAATTTTTCCACACCTTTGCCAACTGTCTCGACTACCCCAGATACTTCCATCCCAAGGACTTTATTTTTTGGTCCTGTTAAACCTAAAGCTAACCGCATAGGGAGCCAAAATTTCGTTGGGACTTTGAAGCCACGCATTCTTATGTCTCCCGCCGCTACCGTTGTGGCGAGGATTTTTATTAGTACTTCATTGTCTTTTGGAACTGGTTTTTCTATTTCTTTGAGGCTTAAAACCTCGGGCGATCCATATTTCTCATAAATGGCTGCTTTCATTTCCAATCCTCCGCTAAACCTTGCTTTTATACGAATTCCAAGCGTCCATCCAGGCGTACTTTTCGTAAACCTTCATTTTTACCCCTTTCTCGGAGTTAACGCTATTCAGCTTGTTTTTTATTTAAGGTTTTTCCAGCACACGTTTTATCCAAAAGACACGCTAAAAGAAAATAAAATTATCACTTCAGCTCAGGAGTTAATCGTAAAGCTTTTAGCCGTTCAAATTAAAGGATCAAACACACAGTTTTCAACTCCCTTATACTTGCCACCAGGGCAGAAAAAGAGCGGCGCATCAGGGCACATTAACTAACAAATACAGAGAGGACACTTTATGGGAAATCTTCGAATCCAGGAAAAAAAGCAAAAACGCTACAGTAGGTGTGATGCCAATTTTACAAGAATAGCCTTATTCAGATAGCTTGGCAAAGGGACTCAGACCGATTCGAGGGTAGTCCGGACCTACCCATCTATTCTGATGAATATAGACTGGATCGACGGTTTAAACGACGGCTTGAAGCTAACCCCCTGCACTTTTTTGCTTGTTTTCTGCTTGTTTCTTGCTATTTTCTGGCTTTTTGTAAAGAAAGGAAGATGTATTCACTTTGGTGGGGTTCAAACCTTCACGTCCATAATGCGCTTCGAATTCTGCAGGGTTCAAGTCCATAGAGTCTTACACCATTCAGGGTATGAAACTTATTGCAATTCTAGCTTCTATTGCGCAAACACCCAGTAAGCATAGCCCTTTCCAATCGCGTACTAGAGAAAATAGATAAAGAGGCTTCTAGGCAGAAAAGATCAAGAAGCGAATTTATAGAGCTACATTTTGAAAACGTATTGTCTGAACAAAAGAATTAGGAATCTTGGCTTACTTATGGCCCATTTTTCGCTTAGCTCTTGGTGTGGGGGAGACATACCTTGAAAGTGGTTCCTTTGCCTTCTTGACTCTCAAAAGACACTGTGCCTCCTAAAGCTTCTGCCATGCGCTTGATTACTGCTAAGCCAAATCCTTGACCTTTCGCTTTTGTTGTGAACATTGGCGTAAACAGTTTGCCTTTTACATGTTCCGGAATGCCAACGCCAGTATCCTCAACTGTTATAACAGTATCGTTTGATTGTTTGTGTGCCTGAATCGTTAGTTTGCCTCCTTTGGGCATAGCTTGAACAGCATTAGTAACCAAATTGTATAAGATGCGATTTAAGTAAGCTGAGTCAGCCACAATTTTCCTAACATCAGATTCCACTTTAACGGTTACTCTAACGTTCTTTGGCAAACCGTTCTTTCTTAATAGCTCATCGATTAACCGTTTTAGGTCGGTTTCTTCTGGATTTGGTTTAAGTGGTCGTGCAAAGTCTTGCAGGTCCGCCACAATCTTGTTGATGTAATCAACGTTCTTTTCTATTTCATCCAAACTTTCTTTAGCGCTCTTTTTGTCTTCGCTTTCAGGCATTGAAGTTATTTCTGTCTTCAACAAATAGACATCGCCGGTTATTGCTTGCAGAGGATTGCGAATATCATGCCCAACCATGCCAGCTGTCGCGCCTATAGCCGCGAGATTTTGAGTTTTTTCAAGGTTTTTTCTATCATCAATATCGACAAATGACAAAACAGCTCCGTCTATCTTGTCTTCTTGCGTTATGTAAGGTCGAATTTTCAATTCAAAATAATGGCCTTGATTATCCTTGACTTCTTGAGTAATACCGCTTAATTTAGAAAGCACTTCTGAAATTATTTCGCTCAAGTCTTCAACTATTACGTTGAGTTTGATGGTCGTTATTGGGAGTCCAACCGTTGATGGCGAAAGGTTTAGAATTTTCTCTGCTGAAGGCGAAAACAACCTAATCTTCAAACCTTTATCAATTATGACAATCGCTGGATCCACGTTTCTATTCACATTGGTTAAGTCATCATTCAACTGGGCAAGCGATTGATTTCGATTTTTCACTTCATCATTCAACGTCTTTAATTCTTCATTGCTAGATTGAAGTTCTTCCTTAGCCGTTTCCAACTCTTCGTTTGTGCTCTGCAACTCCTCATTACTCGATTGAGCTTCCTCCATCGTGGTTCTCAGTTCTTCATTTGTTGCCTCTTGAGTTTCAATAATTCTCTGCAAAGACAATTTAGTGGACTCTAATTCATCTCGGAGCTCTTGGATTTGTCTGTCTTTGGCATTTGCCTGACCTTGAGGAGTAGATGCTAACTCCAATGTCTGTTTCAGTAACGCTGCGGCTGAACTGACATCGTCCAATAATATCAGAAAGAACGGCTCTTCAAACTGCTCAATATGCAGCGGAATAACCTGAATATTAATTGTTTTTTGTTCCCCAGCAAATTCTAAACGTAAAGCGCTTTCCTTTATTGGTTTATTCTCTTTTTTTGCTCTAAAAATCATTGTTTGAACTTCAGATTTCAACTCTTTTCGAGTTATTTTGGCAATATTGAAACTTGCTAGCCCAGATTCAGGCAAAACAAAAGGCGCAATATTTCCTCGGAACAAAAGAACATCCGAATTCGAATTAACCAGCATCGCAGCCGGAACATACTCCGTCACCAGTAAACGGTCAACTTCATCCTTCAAAATTGCAAGAGCATCTCTCTTTTCACCAGATTTAACTTCCTTCATCTTTTGCTGATAACCAGACGAAACTTGTAAACCAAAAGTAATGCCGGGTTGAGCACTCTTTTTTGCATATATAGACGTCTTTTTTAAAGGTTCAAACAAGTTTGTAAATTTACCAATACTCTCAGATTGCCCCAAAATCAAAAAGCCACCCATCTTCAATGCATAATGCAAAGTAGGGACAACTTTTTCATGAAGGTAAGCGTCAAAATAAATGAGCATGTTACGGCAGCTGATAAGATCCATATTGGAGAATGGCGGATCTGCAGTTATATCTTGCTTAGCAAAAACACACATGTCTCGAATATTTTTTATTATTTGATAATTGCCGTTGAAACTTTTGAAGAAATGTTTTAGTTGTTTTTCTGGTACGTCAGTTTCTATTGTTTTTGGATAGCTTCCTTGTCTTGCTTTTTCAATATTTTTTTCATTCACATCGGTGCCAAAAACTTGAACTTGAATACTTGTTAGAGAGTTCTCCTCGATGTATTCTTGCATTGCAATTGCGAAAGAATACGCTTCTTCACCAGTTGAGCATCCTGGAATCCAAATTCTTATAGGCTCTTTGGGTAAACGATTCTTAACGAGTTCAGGAAACACTTTTTCTTTTAAAGAAGCAAAAGTTTCAGGTTCCCTAAAAAAGCCAGTAACCCCAATTAACATGTCACTATATAGTGCTTCCAACTCGCTTGGATGCTCCCTCAGAAACTCTGCATAACTTTCAATTTTCTCGGTATGATTAATTACCATTCGGCGTGTGATACGTCGGTTTACAACTGTTTCTTTGTAATGTGAGAAATCAACATTGCAATTGAATTTTAGCATAGAAAATATTGTGTTTAAGGCTGTTTCCTTTTTCGGCTTTCCTTCTTTTGTTGCTCTTTCTTCTTTTGACGCTATTTCACTTCGGGCTAGTTGAGGGTTCATAGATATTTTTTGTAATTCTGCCGCTATCTTTTCTGGAGTTAAAATGAAATCGGCAGCTTCTGCTGAAATAGCACTTTGCGGCATATCGCCATACTGTGCAGAATTTGGAGTCTGTGCGAAAGTGATACCACCTTGCGCTTTGATCGCTTTTAGACCTTCGGTTCCATCGGATCCTGTTCCGGAAAGCACGATTCCAATGCTTTGATTTTTTAGGTCTTCAGCTAAGGATACAAAAAAGGTATCGATTGGTTTTAACGGCTTAACCTTGGAGTTAAGGACGAGGGTTTTGTTTTCCATGGTCATGGTGTTTCCTGGAGGAATCACATAAACGTGGTCTGGTTCAATAGCCATTTTATTCTTGACAGCTTGGACGGGCATTTTTGTAAATCTTGAAAGAATATCACTCAGCATACTTTCTTGGCCAGCTGCCAGATGTTGAATAACTACAAATGACAACCCTGTATCGACTGGTAAACATTCGAGCAAAACTTTGAAGGCTTCTAAGCCGCCCGCTGAAGCGCCAATTCCTACTGTGATGACTGATTGTTCAACTTTGGACATTTTGTGAACTCCATTTTACACATCTGTTCGCTTTCTTCGCCGTTTTACAACAATGTGCTACTCCACAGACATTGTTCAATGTGTCAAAGTTAGTTAAGCCTTGATTGCTAACATTTACTGATTAGCTGACCAAACTAGGTACTTATGCTGTACGTATGAAACAAGAAAAAGTATTTCCAGATTGTCTATTGATAAATTTACTATCCTGAAATCACCTTTTAAAAAAGAAATGGTTCATGGGAGTGCAATATTCGATTTCCTTTTCAGTTTCTACCCAAGCGTTTATAGCAAAGCTTGGAAGTGCCCAACATCAACCTCTCTCACTACGACGATTTAAACGACGATGTCAAGTTAGCCCTCGGCACTTTTAAGCCTATTACGAACGTTTTTCTGGATATTAGCCACAAATCAACAGTATTTTCTATCGAAAATCACTTCATAAACTCACTACGAATGTGAGGCTCATACTCGTCTGGGTTTTATCCCGTCCCGCCACTACAAATTAACTCTTCTAAGGAAAAAAGTGTTTCAGCAACTCATCACTTTGAAGAATCTAATTATCACCCTTTAAAGGCACGCCTTACCCTATTTTTAACCAACGCGTGATAATTTCGTCTTCGAGTATAGCTATACTCTTTCTTTAGCAACCATGCCAAAAGAACCTAATTCTAAGGTGTTAATGACGACATGTCAATTACGAAGCGATATCGTACATCACGACTCTTAATGCGTTCAAATGCCTCGTTAATTTTCTGTATCGGAATGACCTCCACGTCCGCTTTGATGCCACGCTCGGAGCAGAAGTTGATGACCTCTTGAGTTTCAGGCATACCACCGATAGTCGAACCCGCTAAACTGTGACGTGAGGAAGCTAAAAGCCATCCATTAATTCCAGGTTCTAAACGATCCATTGCGCCAACGTTAACAAATGTACCGTCCACTTTTAGCATCTCAAGGTAAGGGTTAATATCATAGGCTTGAGGGATGGTTGAGATTATTAAATCAAATGTTTTTGTCATCTTCTTAATTGCTTGATCATCTGTCTCCAGAAAAACTTGTTCCGCCCCAAGCCGTTTTGTGTCAGACATTTTTTGGGGTGAACTGGTGAAGGCTGTTATACTTGCTCCCTTAGCTTTACTTATTTTGACCGCTAAGTGGCCTAATCCGCCTATGCCGACAACACCGACTTTTTGTCCGGCTTTTACTTTCCAGTGTTGCATGGGTGAGAAAGTGGTTATTCCTGCACAAAGTAGGGGTGCTGTTGCTTGGAGATCCATGTTTTCTGGAATCTTCACCGCAAACCTTTCAGTTACTATTATTTTGTTAGAGTATCCACCGAAAGTTGGTCTATCAAATCCTTTTTCAGGGCTGTTATATGTATAAATTGGGCCGCCATTAAGGCAATATTGCTCTAGTCCATTGTTGCAATTCTCGCAATGCTGACACGAGTCCACCATGCAGCCTACCCCGCTTATGTCACCAACGTTAAATTTGGTGACTTTGTTACCTACCGATGTTACGCGGCCAATTATTTCGTGACCTGGCATGCAGGGATACAGAGTGCCATTCCATTCATTGCGTACT
>CAWIFU010000011.1:0-373251 GCA_963835475.1 Candidatus Bathyarchaeota archaeon | reverse complement strand
TGAACCATCGAGAATAGCGTTTGCAACATCACTTACTTCTGCCCTGGTTGGGTTAAGTTGATTAATCATCGATTCAAGCATCTCGGTTGCTGTAACAACAAGCTTACCTTTCTGATTGCATAGTTTAATTAGGGCTTTCTGAACCAAAGGCACTTTTTCAGGTTCAATTTCGACTGCTAAATCGCCTCTTGCAACCATTAATCCGCTGGCGGCGTCTAAGATATCTTCAACGTTTTGAACACCATCCGAGTTCTCAATCTTGGCGATTATTCCGCCTTCAAAACCATTGATCTGAGATAGGTTTCTTACGTCTTCGGCATTCCTTGTGAAGGAAAGCGCGATGTATTCGATGTCATGTTTCTTTGCAAACCTTATAATTTCAAGATCCTTCTCGGGAAAAGTTGGAACTGGAAGATGCTTGTTTGGGATGTTAACGCCTTTCCCATCTTCAATGGAACCGCTGTTCAGGGTCAGAAGCCGAAGCTTTCTATCTTTCTTTTCAACTACCCGCGTTCTAATTTTTCCATTGTCAATGTAGACCTCGTCTTCAATGCTCATTTCGCCATAGAAATCATGATTGAAACTGATTTCTTCCCCGTCAAAGCCTATTTCCAAAATGTCTCCTGTTCTAAAGACCTTTTGTTGAGCTGCTCTGATTCTGATTTCTGGTCCCTTTACATCAATTATAATTGGGATATCCGCAACTTCTCGCACTGTTTCAATGACGGATTTGTATTGAGCGAGATTTCCATAAGCGGTGTTAATCCTTACGCCGTTCATGCCCGCTTGGAACATTTTTTCAATCACTTGCTTCGAAGAGCTGGCGGGACCCAAAGTGCATACAATCTTTGTTTTCTTCAAAAAACATCTTCTCGTTGAACCTAGAATATTGCACATTCCAAGTTAAGGTTAACGGCGAGAATTGTGATGCACTTGAACTCTTGCTTTAAGAAAAAGTTAGAGTAAACTCTTCAAGTTCTAAAATTGGAAGACTATTGTCAAATTCTTACTCGCCATTCTCTTTGAGAGTAATCTTTCCTGCCTGATTCACTTCGGAGATGTAACAGTGCCCTTACACTCACAACTTGTTATAAGGCTCTACACCTATCTTTCTATATTTCAGGTCGTGCACATATTTTGTCCAAGACAGCCACAACTAAAAAGCAGGCTATAGAAAAACAAAAAAACCTAAACCTACTCAATACGGTTCCAATTGAAAATGGCTTTCATTTTTTCACAGAACTCGGTAAATTCACTGGAATTACTGCAAATAGCACTATGGAGTTTGCCGAAAAACTCCAAACAGTACCCATTCAATCCGTAACATTCCATTTTCAGCGTCAAGACTTTCAAAAATGGCTCAAAAACACAATTGGCGATGAAGAATTAGCCAAGAGAATTGACCAAATTAAAGCAGCAGGGTTCCAAGATGAAAATTTGAGGAAAGCACTTTCTACAACGGTTCAAAATCGCATTACCGAATTACAACAACACTCCTAAACATCTCTGGCAAAATAATAATGTGCACTTTCCCTTGAAAGTCAGATGCAATATCTTCAACATTAGGTAAGTGGAAAAGATGAAAATAGCGTTTTATGAAGTAGAAGACTGGGAGGAAGAATACCTCAAAAAGAAGCTGAACGGTCACGTGCTTAAGTTCTCAAATGAAAAACTAAGTTTGGAAAATGCCCCGCAAATAAAAGATTTTGATGCCGTTTCAGTCTTCATCTACTCTAAAATAGATGAGCAAATCATACGGGAAATTCCAAATTTGAAATTAATAACAACAAGATCCACCGGCTTTGACCATATCGATATAGAAAAATGCAAAAAACAGGGGATTACAATCTGCAATGTTCCATCATACGGGGAGAACACTGTTGCTGAGCACACGTTTGCTTTGATTCTCTCCTTGTCGAGAAACATGTGCAAGGCATGCATTAGACGTTTTGAACAAGATTTCTCAATTGAGGGGTTAGAGGGTTTCGACTTGAAAGGAAAAACTATAGGCGTCATCGGAACGGGTCAAATCGGCTTGCATGTCATCAGGATTGCAAAGGGCTTTGGCATGAACGTTTTAGCCTATGACGTTCGTCAAAACAAACTCTTATCTGAGGTCTTAGGGTTTGAATATGTTACGCTGGAGGACCTTTTAGCTAGATCAGACGTAATTACGCTTCATGTACCCTACATGAAAGCCACGCATCATCTCATGAACAAAGATACATTCAAACTTGTAAAGAAAGGCGCCATTCTGATAAACACTGCAAGAGGAAGCATCGTGGATACTGAAGCATTAATCGAGGCTCTTGACAACAAAATACTGGCTGGTGCGGGTCTTGACGTCTTTGAAGGTGAGGAAGTTATAAAGGAGGAAAAACAGCTTTTATACGACCCTAAGAATCTCGAAGTCTTGGCACAGCCTAGTTAAGGATCACATTCTGCTGAGCAAAGATAATGTTGTTTTTACTCCTCACATTGCTTTCTATAGCAAAGAAGCCCTGGAAAGAATACTTGAAACAACAGTGGAAAACATAGCTGCTTTCGTTTCGGGGAAACCACAAAATGTTGTTTAACCCAACGCGACATAGCTATTGACAGAATGGCGGACAATTATTGGAATTTGTTAACTTGTGAGTAACGAAATAGAAAAAAATTATGGAATTATGAAGGGTGAACTGTTTGAGAATTGCGTTTTTTGTGATGGAGTATCCACCTGCGATTGTTGGTGGATTGGGAACCTACGCTGAGTATATAACGAAGGAGTTTGTGGCTTTGGGACGGGATGTCAGCGTTTACACGCTTAACCCTGGAAACCTGAAAACAAGAGAAATCCTGGGCGGGGTTGAAATTCACAGGCCACTCCTTGTGGAAGCTAACAACGTATTTCCATTGTTTGTGGCAGACGACCTCAAAAGATGGGGTACAAACATAAAATTCTTCACCGACATATTCGCTTACAATATGTTATCAGCTGCAAAAATGATAAACGACGTCATAAAGAAGGAAAACTACGACTACGCCGTCGTTTCAATTAACGACTGGTTAAGCAGCATAGCAGGAATAATCTGCAAGAACGAGTTGAAAATACCTGTAATATTTCACGTGCACTCTACAGAGTGGGGAAGAAGCGGCGGAGAAGGCTCAGCAACTGTGAATCATCTGGAGTCAGAGATGGCTGAAAAAGCAGACGGAATAATAACAGTAAGTCACGCAATGAAGGAAGATTTAGCTAAGCATGGATGGCCAGAGTCAAAAATACATGTGGTTTGGAACGGCGTTGATCCAGAAAAATACGATCCTCAAAAATCCAAGTCAGAAGATGTGCAGAAGCTCAGGCAAAGATACGGAATAGCCAAAGATGAAACTATGATACTTTTCCTAGGTCGTTTGACGTGGGTGAAAGGTGTCCGGAACCTCGTTCAGGGGATGCCTTTGGTCTTGGCTGAATATCCAAAGGCAAAGCTGGTTATACTTGGAAAGGGCGAGGAGCAGCAGGACATAACTGAACTTGCGGATCGACTTGGCATTAGCAAGAACGTAGTTTACCGCCCTGAATTTGTGTCTGAGGAAGAGCGGATTTTGCATTATGCAGCTTCTGATTTGTGCGTTTTCCCTTCTGTCTATGAGCCGTTTGGCATAGTGAGCTTGGAAGCTATGTCTATGGAAAAACCTGTGGTGGTCGGCGCTAAGGGCGTGGTTGGTTTTCGTGAGCAAGTCATTCCAGCGGGTCCAGAGCAAAACGGTGTTCACGTGGATGGTGGGAGCCCAGTAGACATTGCGTGGGGCATCAAAGAGGTACTCAAAGACCCGTCTAGAGCCAAGCAGTGGGGTATTAATGGACGAAAAGTAGTCTTGAAGCATTTCACTTGGAGAAGTGTTGCCGAGCAAACTCTCGCCATATATGACAGCTATGCCAGCAAGAAAGCAACTTGAGGTCGGCATTAGAGACTTGCAAGGGCATCAATGAAAAGTTAGTAAAACTAAACGTTAGTTTGTTTAATTGTCGCGTGAACTCAAGACTTCAAACACCCATCATAATTGTAAACTTCAAAGCAACTTATGGGTAGGTAGGTCTTTTTAAACGGTGAAGAGAAAAGCTAAAACATTCCCTATTCGTTTTGTCTATTTGAGGAATGATTTTTGAAGATTATAGGTGTGGTGACGAGTGGCGGGGACGCGCCTGGCATGAACGCAGCTATTCGAGGCATCGTCCGCATTGCCCACTCAAAAAACTTTGAAGTCATAGGCTTTGAAAGGGGTTGGGAAGGCTTATTAACAAACACGTTTAGACGGTTGACGCCCCGCTCTGTTGGCGGAATATTACATTTAGGCGGAACAATCCTTCATACGTCAAGATGCCTAGAATTCAAAAAAGATGAAGCAATCAAGAAAGCGGCTGAAACTCTTGCATTAAACAATGTCGAAGGACTTGTTGTTATTGGCGGTAATGGCTCTCTCCAAGGAGCTCTAGAACTAAGCAAAAAAACCAACACACTAATCGCAGGGGTTCCAGCGTCAATCGACAACGATGTTTTCGGAACGGACGAAACAATTGGATTTGACACCGCAGTAAATACGGCAGTAAACGAAATCGACAAGATACGCGATACAGCTGTCTCCCTCGAAAGGATCTTCATAGTTGAAGTCATGGGGCGAACAAGAGGATTCCTTGCCCTAACTGTGGGGCTCACCGTTGGAGCCGAAATGATTCTGATTCCAGAGATAAAATACGAAAATGAAAGAATCATCAAGGCTATTAGAGAAACTAAAGAAAGAGGAAAAAAGTCAGCCATCATCGTCGCAGCTGAAGGAATCGGAGACACCCGTTTACTTGCAACTGAAATCGAGAAAGCCACGGATGCGGAAGTTAGGCTTAGCGTTTTAGGTTATACCCAAAGAGGCGGTAACCCGTCGGCGAGAAGCAGGCTTCTGGCAAGCCTATTCGCTAACAAAGCGGTTGAACTAATAGATAAACAACAAAAAAGTAGTGCGGTTGTGTTGCAGGATGGCAAAGTGACTAGCATGGGGCTTGAGGAATCCTGCAAGTCAGAGAAACCAATTGATTTGAGCCTACTGGACTTGGCGAGAGTATTGACGACGTAGCGCGGGTTTTAAGACCAAGCGGTCAAAAATAAACGAGAAGATGTTTTCTATGGTAGGGAATCAACCCACGAAACTTGCATACGGTGAGGATGATGATTCTTTTTGGGAGAAATATCCCGTTCTTGAAACTTTTATGCACGCTGCGGCTTCTTTCGTTAAACATATAGGTGGGACTGTCCAGGTATGGGCGGCTAATAGGGATTGGTTTCTTGAAGAATGGGGAAGAGACACTTTCATTTCATTTCCTGGGATTCTTCTTGTCACCAGACGATTTGATGATGCGAAACAAGTTGTGAGAGATTTTGCTAAATATGAGAAAAACGGTTTGATCCCAAATAGGATAAAGAAGAATACGATTGAATACAATAGTGTGGGTGCTCCAATGTGGTTCATCCAGTCAATGAAGTCGTACTGGCAATATACCGGCGATTTGAATTTTGTGACAGAAATGCTACCCGTTCTAAGAAGGATTATGGATGCTTACAAAAATGGGACAAGTTATGAACGTTTTGGAAAGAAACAAACGATCAAGATGGATGAAAATGACTCGCTTATTATAAGTCCACCACAAGCAACATGGATGGATGCTGACCCTTCAGGTACTGGCAGAACAATCGTGACTCCAAGAAATGGTAAGGCGGTCGAAATCAATGCCCTTTGGTATGATAACATAAGATTTTTGGCTAAGTTAGAGAGGCAGGAAAAGAATTTACTTAAAGCAAAAGATTATGATTCACTCGCTGACGACATTAAAAAATCTTTCAATAGCAAATTTTGGAATTGGTCTGAAAACGCTTTGCTAGATGTCATTGAAGGAGACGCCCATGGTGGAGCAATCCGACCAAACATGGTTCTCGCCGTAAGCCACGGGGGAGACCTACTTCCTGAAAACCGCCAGATCAGAGTAGTTGAATCAGCACAAAAGGATTTACTGACGCCCGGAGGATTGCGCACCCTCTCGCCCAGAGATTCCCAATACAGAGGAATTTATGATACCTATCTACCGGCGAATAAAAAAGATCTGGCATACCATCAAGGCACTGCTTGGCCATGGCTAATTGGACCCTATTGCGATGCTCTAGCAACTGTTCGCCATCATCAAGGGGAAAGCGCTTCATCCATTCGCGATGAAATTGCCCGAAACATTGGCCCGCTTGTGAGGTTTTGTGTGGAAAGCCCCTATAAGTCCCTTCCCGAATTGTTTTCTGGCAATCCACCTTACACACCAGGAGGAACCAGTTCTCAAGCATGGAGTGTTGCAGAGGTTCTTCGAATACTTGAGAAATACAATATAGTGGAAGAAAAAAATAATTTAAATACTCCCGATAAAACTTAAGAAAATAGGTTTTCCATCGAAAAAACCATTGAAGGTATCATTCAGTTCACCGAAGAAAAGCAACGTCTAACCGTCATATGTGACCTTCGCCGAATTCTCTATGCCTATGAGGAAGTGCCCCTGAGTTCAAATCCGGGCAACTAGTTAACGAGTGAAGATTAAGCCAAATTGGAGCGAGCTTGCCCAAATATCGAACGCAGCAGATATAGGTTTGCACTTAAAAAACTACCTTTTTGGCTAGTTACCCTCTGCTCGCCGTATCTATGATTGACGATGTAGAAAAGAAAAAAAGCGTGCGGATTCTTTCTTGCAGGTTTAACTATTTTTCGCTACTGAGCCGTGCTTGCACCCGCGCACGCATGCACCTTTAGGTTTTTTGAGCAGCTTTGCCATCTGCAGTGACTTGGGTAAACGAAAAGGATCCAGCATTAATTTTTTTTCTTATTCCATCTGCGGTTACCCGGTGGTCCTATAAGAAAATAACCTATTATCATAATAGCAATTGTTACAACGATAATTATCACAATTGTTACTTCAGTCGTTACTCTCACCTCCATTTTTAGTATCTAAGTCTAAACCCTTCCACTTAACGCGAGCGTAATTTTTTTCGGTGTTTATTACTTCAACCTGGAACTTTTTTGGCACAGGCGAAAAGTGTGATTCATTAACGACTTTTTTGCCATCAACTTCTATTTTGATGTATTTTAGAAGCGCACTTGCGTTAACAATAATGGTATGTTTTTCAGTCTCTCCTATTTCAAGCTTAGCTTTGTCATTTCTTCCGCGACTTTTAGACACAATTTGCGGCATTTGATTTATATGTATTTTTAATCAGAAGATATATGATTCCCGGATATAGTTTTGTGCGATGCGTCGTGCGTATTGCGGTGCAGAAGAGAGAGAGTGCAGGGGTTAAAAAAAGGAAAAACGGGTGGTGTCACCCTTTGGACCTTAGGCAAAAATCAGTGTCCTTTTTAGTTTGAGGAGCTCACAACATTATCGTAAACGGTTAAGAAAAAGAGGGAAATTGGTATTAATAGCGGTTGCTCGTCATCGATTGCCGTCATACCTTAAAGTAAATGAAATGAACAGGTAACAAAAACCAAAAAAGAAAAAGGGCGGGTGAGGAATCGCCTGCGTGCGTGGGTGACTCCCGTCGAACCTGAACCCTGTTAAGTATGGGCCTCTATGGACTTACATACAAATATGTGTGCACTTAATGTCTAGATAGTATCACCGTGGATTCTCTGCTTTCTTTTTAGGTTTCCAAAGAAGACCCACAGTGGCTAACAATATTCCTATAACTGGTAATCCAATCAAAGGTAATGAGAAGCCTCTTACAACAAGAAGAATGACACCTAACACAATAAGGATGCAGCCCATTAAGATGAGTCTTAATTTCATAGAATTCATATTTTCCACCTCACTACTTCCATTTCGTCAATATTTCCTCCCTTTGGAAAGTTGCCTTGGCGACGTAGAGGAGAAGCAAGTCAACCGCTAAAATAACGCCAGCGGTAATGAGAAGGGTGATCGTGCTACCGAGCTGTATTAAACCAAGTTCACCTGCGACATAGATCCCCCCGAAGGGGAGAATTAAGAGAATCCCAATCTGTTGCGCAATCCGCACATCGCTCACCCTGGCCGAGACAATGACGTTCCATTCAACACTCATTATGACCGCCAAAGGAACCATAAGAAAAAGTACAATGACTGCATTCCAATTAGGGAAAAAATAGTAGCCCAATGTGCCACGCGTTACCAAGTCCAAAAGAACCATAAAGATTGCAGCGCTTCCTAAGATAGCGCCTAAGGGCGGAAGAAACGCCGCGATTCCTTTTCCGAGCAAGATTTCGCTATCGGTTGTGGGAGTGACCAAGAGCGGCTCAAGACTCTTTTCGACTTTCTCTCCGACCAGGCTGTAGGAGGCAATAGTTGTTGGAATAAGACCTGCGAGGATGAGGTAGAAGAAAGAAAATGTAGGCAGAAGTATCGTGAGTTCCGGCGCTGGAATTCCGTTTCCACCATTACTATTCCCTGCAAGCACTATCACAATCGGAAAAAGAAATGAGACAATGAGCGGGACAACGATGATTGAATAGATAATGCTTTTCTTCTTTAAGAATATCTTGAAGTCCTTCGAGGCGATGATCCATGATCTTTTGAGTCTCATTTGGTTTGCCTCACGAGTTTAAGATAGGCATCCTCCAATGTTGAGCCTACAATGGTGACGGATTGAATGTGACCGCCGGCTCGGAATATCGTGTCCAAGATCGCTACATTCTCTTTTTCAGGATTTGTAACATCGATAGTCAGTTTGTTGCCATCGATAACCAAGTTTCGAAGGGTCAGCTTTCTCAAAGCAGCTAATACCACATCGTTTGTCTGCTCTAGCTGAATCACTGTTTTCCTTCCTTGAACAGACTTCTCAAGTTCCTCAGGTGTGCCAATCGCCATTAGGCGGGTATTGAGTATTGCAATCCTATCGCAGATCCTTTGCGCCTCGTCAAGGTTGTGCGTGTTAAGAAAGATGGTCTTCTTCTCTTTCTTGAGTTCGAGAATGAAATCCCGGACAGTCTTTGAAGATTCTGGGTCGAGGTTCGCTGTCGGTTCGTCCATGAACAATATTTGAGGGTCGTGGATGAGGGCGCGTGCTATTGAGAGTTTTTGCTTCATCCCTTTGGAGAAAGTTCCCGCTGCGACGTCCTTCTTCTCCCAGAGTCCAAGCAATTTGAGGAAGTGCTCTATATTCTCTTTCCGCTGGGTTTCTGTGCAATCGTAGAGCTTCCCATAAAAGTCCAGGTTGTCGTAGGCGCTCAGGTCATCGTAGAGGCCTACGTTGTCGGGAACCAATCCGATGATCTCTCTTATTTTCAAAGAATCTGCCTTGTTGCCGACATCGTAATCTCCTATCCTAGCTTCTCCGCTCGTCTTTGAGATCAGACAACAAAGCATCCTTACGGTAGTAGTCTTGCCCGCTCCGTTGGGACCGAGGAAGCCGAAGACTTCGCCGTCATTAACTCGAAGACTAACGTTGTCTACAGCTGTCAAGTTACCGAATTTTTTTGTTAGATTCTCAGTTTCTATCAAACCAATCACTGAGTCGATGGGTAATTAGTCTTTAGTTATGTTGAAGCATTATTTAATACATCACCAACTAACATAAGATTAGATATATGGATTTTTCGAAGAGTCTTAATCAGTTGCCTTGGTCCTTTGTTTTCAGTTGCAGATTCTTGCCTATGACTTGTCTAACTTTACCTAACATGAGTCTGTCATCAGGCGGGTATAGCGAAGCCAGATCACCTTCGTAGCCTACAGAAATAGCATTCACCAGATTTCTAATCGCAGGTTGAGGGGTCATTGCATGTTCAAAAGAAAATTCTATGTCTTTCATCCAGAACGTCAGCTCCAAACCTGGTTTACCAAAAAATCTTTGAGTACCTCGCCTTTCCACCTAATTCTTCTTCAATCCGTAGCAGTTGGTTATAGTTACAAGTCCGCTCACTTCTTGCGGGAGCGCCATACTTGAATTCCCCTGCATCTAAGCCCACAACCAAATCCGCAAAGAATGTTTCTTCCGTGCTCCCTGATCTGTGAGATACAATAACGTTCCATCCAGCACCTCTGGCTGATCTAAAAGCATCTAAGGCTTCGGTAACGGTTCCGATCTGATTGAGTTTTAGTAGCAGAGCATTGCAAGCATCTAATTTAATTGCTTTCTGAATTCTCTCAGCATTCGTAACCAGAAGATCATCTCCGACAAGCTGAATTTTTTTCCCCAGAGTGGCTTTCAACTTAATCCATCCTTCCCAATCGTCTTCGCTCAAGCCATCTTCGATTGAAATTATCCTGAATTTTTCGCAAAGCTCAGAGTAGAATTCGGTTAATTCTTCAGAAGAGTATTCTTTTTCCATGATTTTATAATGTCTCTTGTCATAGAATTCTGAGGCTGCAGCGTCTATTGCAAGACCGAATTCTTTGGTGTAGCCCAGTTCTTCTATCGCTTCCGATATGAATTTTAGCCTTTCATCAATGCTTTTCAATGGAGGAACGAAGCCGCCTTCATCGCCAACTAGTACCGCTGGGCTTCCGAATTTTTCTTTCAGGTTTTTCTTTAAAGTATGGTAAGTTTCCGAGCACATTCTTAAAGCATCAGAGAAACTTTTGGCTCCGAAAGGAACTATCATATGTTCTTGAAAATCATTTTTTATGCCAGCGTGCATTCCACCGTTAATCACGTTCATCTGTGGGATGGGTAAAGTTACACCTTTTGAATCAGCAAGCTCAGCGATATATTCATAAAGAGGCAAGTTCGACTCCAACGCTCCAGCTTTGCATACAGCCATGCTGACCGCGAGAATAGCATTGGCTCCCAAGTTGGACTTGTTAGGCGTGCCATCCAACTCAATCATCAACTCATCCACCTCTTTCTGATTAGCACAATCTTGTCCAACGATCTTCTTCGCTATGACATTGTTAACATTGCTAACAGCTTTCAGAACTCCCTGTCCCAAATAACGCCTTCCACCGTCCCTGAGCTCACAAGCTTCGTACTTACCTGTGCTTGCACCAGAAGGAACAGAAGCCCTCGACAACCCTTTGCCTGTATATACGTCTGCTTCCACAGTTGGGTTACCCCTGGAATCAAGGATTTCCCTCGACCTGATCTTCACTATTTTAGACATGATTTCAACCTGAAAACTGTATTGTTACGTTTCTCTGGCAGCCGCCTTCTCCAATGCCGTAACACCGGGCAACTGTTTACCCATCAAGAACTCCGTTAACGCACCGCCAGCAGTGCTAACATAGGAAATCTTGTCTGCTATCTTGAGCTCATGTAATGCTGCTGTTGTATGGCCACCTCCAGCTATGGAAAAGGCTTTCGAATTCGCGATTTCTTCAAAAATTCTTTTCGTTCCAAACATGAATTCGTTGTTTTCAAAAACGCCCATTGGTCCACTGACGACAATTGACTTCGCCACCCTTATTATCTTGGCATAATCCTCAACCGTTTCTGTTCCAATGTCAAATATGGAAAAATCTGTTGGGAGTTCATGAACAGAAATCTCTTTTCTTTTACCGTTGACTTCTACAGCCAAATCTTTCGGAGTTTTGATTTTGTCTGGATATTTTTGGATAAGGTCTTTTATGCCTGATATTAAGACCGAGAAATTTTTGTCTCCTAGAAAAGCCATGTTTTGTTTGCCAAGGTCAAAACCCATCGCCACAAGGAAAACATGACCAATAACTCCGCCTGTAAGTACAAAATCTGCTATTCCATTGTTCAATACATAGCTTGAAATTTCAAGGGAGTCATCAGTCTTTGCTCCGCCCAAAATAAATAAGCATGGCTTCTCTGGATTTTCCAGAATCTTCCTCAGGGACCTAAGCTCTCTTTCCATTACGCGTCCTGCAACACTTGGTAACACGGTTGTGAAGCCTATGATTGATACGTGCGCTCTGTGGGCTGCTGAAAAGGCGTCGTTTACGAACAAGTCAGCTAGCGGGGCAAGATTAACAACAAGTGGTTTTTTTGCTTGTTCTTCAGGCGTTCCTTCTTCAGTTTCAGCATCGAACATTCTAACATTTTCTAAAACGAGGATTTCTCCGCTCTTCAATTCTTTGATAGCCGCTTTTCCTTTTTCTCCATAAAGGTCATCTACATATTTGACTGGTTTACCCAGAACCTTTGCAAGGATTTCAGCGTGTTGTTTTAGGGGTATGAAATCTGAATCACCCTTGCGTCCTTGATGCGCCAAAACGACAACCTTTGCCCCTTTTTCTGCTAGCTCTTTAATTGTTGATTCTCCATGCGCTTGAATTCTCGAATCATCTATAATTTTCTTGGTTTCGGGATCTACGGGGGAGTTGAAGTCAACTCTAACAAGTACAACTTTATTCTTAACTTCCACATCGTCTAAAGTTAGAAACTTCGCCATTCTCACACCTTCAATGTAATTAAAGGAAAATTGAGTCTTAAGCGTTTTGGGGCATGTTCAGAACCCCAGCTTTTCTTTCTGTAGTTACTCGGCACCAAAGACTCCGAAATCTGCCAAATCCATTTACCGCCACTCTTATCCTCATCTCGCAATAACTCGCTTATTTGAGAATATTAATTTTAATACTTTCTTGATAAATTTTCCGACTGTCCTGTATCAAATGGTAGTATTGGATAATAGAAACATAGCCAATGTTAGTTTGGGAGTTATTTTGGAAACTACTGATGAGGAACGCGTGGAAAGCCATAGAACATGTTCAGAATTGAACCGAAACCGCATTTCCTGCTCGAAAGCACCTTCTAAGACACCTGTCGATTTGCCCTCTGATTATGAACAAGTCTTTTAAAGTTCTAACGAGAGGTTCGATTCCATTGGACCGTTTATTTGTATGTTACTGTGAATGATGTGCCTTGATCTTTCAGGTTTGAAGTTGCGGCGATTTGGTTATTTTGGCTGTTTTGCATGACGATAAGGTCTTTTGAGAATGTGTTTGGGGATCCTGTTTTGCCGCCGATTTGCGCTGACATATTTGTGAACGTTACGGTTCCGAAGTCTGCTAACGTGGCTTGTTGATTGTTGACTGTGGGTCTTTCTACAATCCAGTCTGCTGTTAGCCGTGAAGAGTTATATGTGAGGTTTTGTTCGTAACAGTTTTGGGTGAAGCACGCGCCTGTGGTGTCGTCGGCTATTCCGATTTGCCAGCTTCGGGTTGAGGCGTTGACGAGTGTTATAGATGCTGAGAGTTGGTCACCGGGCGAAATTGTGATGTTTTGTATAGTTACCGCGATACCGGGCAGAACTTCATACCAAATACTGTAAACTGCTTGACCTAACAGAGAGTCCTGTTCAGAACCTACTTGGATAAGCGTGGTATCCAATGCACCGCCGATGCCTATCCACGCCGACGAAAACGAGTCAGAATCGGAAATGGCAACCTTCGGCACAGTCCAAGACCCACTCACAGCGTCGACTGTAGGCTGCGGCGACAGGTTATTTGCCGATACCACGTAACCTGCCCAATCCAAGCTGACCAAAGTTTGAGTTTGAAGCGACTTGAAATAGGGCAAGGCGAATATATCTACCACAACCAGCGAAAACAAAAGCAAGGCTATCCCAAGCGTTATCAGCAAAATTTCGCGGATTCTCTGTTTTTGTCCATTTCGCATATTAACTTGCCTCCTCGACCTTTCGGTGTACACGCCCGCCAATTCAAGCGTTGACTCACATAGAGCTAATGGTCGAACCATATTTAAGCGCCAAACCCTGTAAACTTATCAATGACTAAAGTCGTGGTTTCCTTGCTAACTGATCGTGAATGCGGCGTCTTCTTTGTTTTCTGCAACGCACGCGCCAACGTCTTCTTGATGTTCCAACAAGTTAACTCTTAATGGCGATGAATGCATGCATAGAAGCGCGCTGGTTTGTCCAGATATTAAGTTGTTGAAGTATCTTGGTGAGACTGCATTGTCGTTTCTCCCAATTTTCTCAGATGTTTTCGCGCGCATAATTTTTCAGAAAGAAAAAAGTGAGGGTTTTTAAAGTTTAAGCCGCAGCTCGATTAGAGTTTGACTTTTTTGCCAACAAGTTCAATAAGATCTACCATGCGGCAGCTAAAGCCCCATTCGTTGTCGTACCATGCGAAAACCTTAACGAAATTGCTTTTTTCGCCCAAAACCATGGTTAACCCCGCATCGAACACAGACGAGTGCGTATTGTGAAGTACATCGGTTGAAACGATTGGATCTTCAGTATAGTCCAGGATGCCTTTCATTGGGCCTTCGGCGGCTTTCTTCATGGCTGCGTTAATGTCTTCTTTAGTAACTTCTTTGCCAAGAACCGCAGTCAAGTCAATGATGGATACATCCGGAGTTGGTACACGCAACGATATACCATTCATTTTGCCAAGGCAGCTAGGCAAAACCAAACCGATTGCTTTTGCTGCGCCGGTGCTAGTTGGGATGATGTTAATTGCGGCTGCACGCGCTCTTCTTGGGTCTTTGTGGACTATATCTAGGAGTCTTTGGTCGTTAGTATAGCTATGAGCGGTAGTCATGAAGGCTTTCTCTAAACCAAAGTTGTCCTCAAGGACCTTGGTTATGGGTGCTAAACCGTTGGTGGTGCATGAAGCGTTGCTGAGTATGTTGTGTTTTTCAGGGTCGTAGGTCTTCTCGTTTACGCCCAACACTATGGTGACGTCAGGGTTTTCTGCGGGCGCGGAAATTAGAACTTTTTTTGCACCAGCTTGAAGGTGTTTGCTTGCACCTTCGCGGTGAGTGAATAAGCCAGTGGATTCCACGGCGAGGTAAACGCCAAGGTCTTTCCATGGTAACGTTGCAGGGTCCTTTTGGGAAAGGACTTTGAGGTCTTTGCCGTTAACGAACAGTTTGTCTGCTTTGGCTTCGATGGTTCCGTTGAATTTGCCGTGCACTGAATCGTACTTGAGCAGGTGCGCGTTTGTTTTCGTGTCGGCAAGGTCGTTAATGGCAACAAAGTCAATGTCCGCGTTTCTCTCGATAGCGGCACGATAAAGAAGCCTGCCAATTCGTCCAAATCCGTTAATTCCTACCTTAATAGCCACTTAAAATCACCATTCTCCACAAGTTCAACTCTGAATAACACTTAAGGATGCCCCATTTTTTTAACGTACCGTTTTCGTTGTCAAGATTGAAGCGCAATCATTTTCTGTCTGTTTTTGATTAGGCCGAAGATGTCATTTTTTTAATGCTATGAATTATTTTATAAGTAGAATCTAACTATTCCTCAAAATACATGGCGCGTTCTATTAGTAGAAGACTTGCATCATACCGTGCTCTCAGCTGAACTCACAATAAATCGTGCAAAAAATGCGTTTTTTGACTGAACGAAAACTAATTATTGGCGAAGGCCGCACTCCCTTATAGTGAGGCTTTTGTTTATATGTTTATCAAGGATCCAGTTTGTGGAATGCCTTTAGACCAATCCACAACGCAGTTTACTGCGAATTTTTTATCTAGGCAATATTATTTTGACAGCGAGTATTGCATGAGCAGCTTCATCGAAGGTGCCAAAATAGCTTATTTCTCCATGGAAATC
This sequence comes from Candidatus Bathyarchaeota archaeon, assembly GCA_963835475.1. GTDB lineage: Archaea > Thermoproteota > Bathyarchaeia > Bathyarchaeales > Bathycorpusculaceae > Bathycorpusculum. The sequence goes on along the minus strand of CAWIFU010000011.1, from coordinate 357,735 downwards.
GGCATAAACTCTGCCATGCCAACCTACAGTGGAGGACTAGGCGTTTTGGCGGGTGACGTGATTAGGTCAAGTGCAGATTTGAGAATTCCGTTAGTTGCATTAACCTTAATCAGCAAAAAAGGCTATCTTAAACAGAAATTAACGCCCGATGGGTGGCAAATGGAATATCCTGAAGAATGGGATCCTTCAAAGTTTATGAAACTATTACCGGAAACTGCGACCGTAAAAATTTCTGGGCGAGATGTCAAAATCGGCGTTTGGGTCTATGAACAAGAGAGCCTAACAGGCGGAACCATTCCTGTGCTGTTCCTTACAACTGATGTTGAAGGGAACACTCAAGAGGATAGGGAAATTACAGATTTCCTTTATGGAGGAGACGAAAAATACAGATTAAAGCAAGAAATCGTTTTGGGAATAGGCGGGTTACGTATCCTTGAGGCGTTGAAAATTAATGTTAAGAAATATCACATGAACGAGGGTCATAGCAGTCTTCTTACCCTTGAACTGTTAAAGAACAATGATTTGAACGCTGACAAAGTAAAAAACCGATGTGTATTCACAACTCACACTCCTGTGGCTGCCGCATTTGACAAATTCTCATACGACCTCCTTTCGGAAGTTCTTGAAACAGAAGTGCCTGAGAAAAACTTGAAAGAGTATGGCGGATCTGACAAATTGAACATGACTCTTCTGGCCTTAAACCTGAGCAAATACACCAATGGCGTAACAGAGGCACATATGGAATACTCGAGGAAACTGTTTCCGGGATATCACATTCAGGAAATAACCAACGGCGTCCATTCCTACACTTGGACATGCTCACACTTTAGAAAACTATTCGACAAATGTATTCCTCGATGGGCCAATGAACCAGAACTTTTGGTTAGAGTCGATACCGTTCCTGACGAGGATATTTGGGAAGCTCACATGAAAGCGAAGCAAGATTTACTCGACTTTGTTCACACTAGTTCTGGGCTGCAGATGGATTCCGACGCTTTAACGTTAGGGTTTGCCAGAAGAGCCACAGAGTACAAGCGAGCAGCAATGATTTTTTCAGATATAGAAAAGCTTAAAGAAGTCAACAGTCAGGGCAAGATTCAATTTATTTTCGCCGGAAAAGCACATCCGAAGGATGAGCTGGGAAAAAATCTCATCAAAGAAATTTACGAGTTTAAGGACCGACTGAAGGGCGAAATCGAAATTGTCTATCTTGAAAATTACAACATGGAAATGGCTGGAAAATTGACTTCGGGCGTTGACGTTTGGCTCAACACGCCTATGCCGCCGATGGAGGCTTCTGGAACAAGCGGAATGAAGGCAGCCCATAATGGTGTAATCAACTTTAGCGTTTTAGACGGTTGGTGGATAGAAGGTTGCGTTGAAGGCCTCACAGGGTGGGCGATTGGTCCATCGCCTGATCAGCCGATAAGCGACGAGCAAAGAAGAAAAAGAGAAATCAATGATCTCTACAATAAGCTGGAATACATAATTATTCCAAAATTCTATCAAGAACGCGACGGTTGGATAGGTCATGATGCGAAACTCTATAGGCAAAGTCGCATATTACTTTAATACGCATCGAATGATGCGAAGATACGCTACAGACGCCTATCTATAGTCAACATTTTGGTCCAAAAACGGTGAAGTGACAGAAAATGGGCATTTTTAGAGCTTACGACATAAGAGGAATTTATGGTAAAGACTTGACAGAAGAGATTATGACCAAAATAGGTGAAGCAGCCGGAACCTTATGCCCAGGCACCTTCACGATTGGAAGAGACTTCAGAGAGCACGGAGCTCAACTTGAGGAGGCGTTCGTTTCAGGACTGAAAAAAACAGGTTCAAACGCAAATCTGATCGGAACCTGTCCAGCGAGTCTCTGTGTCTTTGCCAACTCGAAAATGAACAACAATGCAACCGCCTACATAACCGCGTCCCATCTTCCAGCAGAGTGGAATGGCGTCAAATTTTTCCATCAAGATGGAGTTGGCTTCTTCGAAGAAGAGAACAAAAAACTGGGGGAGATCAGTGCCTCAGAAAATTTTAAAATAGGCACAGGAACAGCGAAGAAAATAGAGGGAATGGACACAGAATACGCTAATTTTGTGGCTGAAAAAATAAAACCAGAGAAAATAAGTGTGGTCGCTGACTTCGGAAACGGGGCCGCCTGTCTCTTGGTTCCGAAAATCCTCAAGAAAATCGGTGTTAAAGCCTCTTTCCTATTTGATTGGCCCGACCCAACGTTCTCGAACAGAGACCCTGAACCGAAACCAGAAGCCTTGACCGCTCTTTGCAAGAAGGTTGTGTCAGAGAAGGCTGATCTTGGAATAGCGTTTGATGGCGATGGCGACAGAGCCATTTTTGTTGATGACACAGGCAAAGTGATCATGACTGAGCAAAGCGCGATTATCTTCATCAGGGACATAATGAAAACTCAGAGAGGCCCTGTCGTCGCCAACATTGAATGTTCAGACATCATAGAGGATGAGGTTAAGAAATATGGGGAAAAAGTGTTTCGAGTACCAGTTGGGCATACGTTTTTGGTGCAGGAAACCAAGAAACATAAAGCTGTTATTGGTGTTGAAGAATCTGGGCACATTTGTGTTCCAAAGTTCTTCTGGTTCGATGATGCTATAATAAATAGTATGTACATGGCGGAAATAGTCTCAAAAATGGGGCAGAAACTGTCAGAAGTCGTGAAAGAGTTGCCGTCGAGGCTTTTTGAAAGAATCGAAATAAAGTGCTCTGACGAAACGAAGTTTCAAGTTGTCGACAAGATAAAAACAAAGGCAATGGAGATATATCAAAACATAGACACCATTGATGGCGTCAAAATTATTTTTTCAGATTCGTGGGCTCTGATCAGAGCATCAAACACATCGCCTATACTCCGCTTATCGGTAGAGGCAAGAGACCAAAAAAGACTTGACGAACTCAAACAGGAAATGACAAAACTGATAAAGAGCGTCAATGCATGAGTCAAGACGCCTTAACTACAGAAGAGGCAAAGAAAGCCAATATTGATGAACTATTAAGCAAACTTTCGGCGGGCAAGGGGGGTCTTTCTTCCTCAGAAGCGGAAAAACGACTTGTGCAATACGGTCCTAATGAAATTCAGGAGAAAAAAGTTAACCCGCTACTAAAGTTTCTTCACTATTTTTGGGGTCCAATTCCATGGATGATTGAGGCTGCAGTGGTAATGTCTGCGGTCATCCAACGATGGCCTGATTTTGCAATAATTTTAACTCTACTAATGGTAAACGCAATAGTAGGATCTTGGCAAGAACGCAAAGCGGGTAACGCAATAGAACTACTAAAGAAAAGGCTAGCCTTAAAAGCACGCGTTCTACGAGATGGCAAATGGCAAGGAATACCGGCTGAAAAACTGGTGCCAGGCGACATTGTTCGACTCCGTTTGGGAGACATCATTCCCGCTGACGTAAAACTGATCGATGGAGACTACCTTTTAACCGACGAATCCACACTTACAGGAGAATCGCTTCCTGTTGAGAAACATCTCTCCGACGTCGGATACGCAAGCTCGATTGTTAAACAAGGCGAAATGAACGCGCTTGTAGTAAATACTGCCGCCAAGACTTTTTTCGGCAAAACAGCTAAACTCGTAGAGCAAGCGCAAACTCCAAGCCACTTTCAAAAAGCCATCGGCAAAATAGGCGATTACCTGATTTTCCTCGCGATAGGACTCGTGATTGTAATAGTTTTGGTATCGATTTTTCGAGGTCAAAACATCTTAGATATCATCCAGTTTGCATTGATTTTAACTGTTGCGGGAATACCTGCAGCACTTCCCGCGGTTTTGTCGGTCACAATGGCCATAGGCGCCATAGCTCTTGCCAAGAAGGAAGCCATAGTTAGCAAATTGGTTGCAATTGAAGAAATGGCAAGCATGGATGTGCTATGCTCAGACAAAACAGGCACCATCACCAAAAACGCGCTCACTTTGGGAGGCGCTAAACCTTATGGCGAATTCTCAGAAAATGACGTACTGCTATTTAGTGCGCTCGCTTCAAGAGAAGAAGATAAAGATCCTATCGACGAAGCGATCTTAGCTAAAACTAAGAACACGACGGCTATTGAAGACAAAATCAGCCGCATCAAAATAATCGGTTTTAAGCCTTTTGATCCCGTCATTAAGAGAGCTGAGGCGACAGTTCAAGGTGAAGATGGAAGTCAGTTTAAGGTGACTAAAGGAGCTCCTCAAGCTATTCTGGCTTTGATCGAAGACAAAAAATCAATCAACAAAAAATTAACAGAAGACGTTAATGAGTTTGCTCAGAAAGGGTATCGTGCGCTGGGTGTGGCTCGAACTGACAAGGAGAATAAGTGGCAATTTGCGGGTCTAATTGGGTTGTTTGATCCGCCAAGGGAAGATTCTGCTCAAACGATAAAGACTGCTCAATCGATGGGTGTTAGCGTGAAGATGGTCACTGGTGACCACATAGCTATTGCCAAAGAGATTTCGGGTCAGGTAAACCTTGGAAACGATATTGTATTGCCCGCTGCTTTTTTGGATAAGTCTGATAGCGAGGCTCAACGTGTAGTTGAGGAGGCTGAAGGTTTTGCAGAAGTCTTCCCTGAGCATAAGTACCGCATTGTTGAGTTGCTCCAAGAAAAAGACCATGTTGTTGGGATGACTGGTGATGGAGTTAATGATGCGCCTGCTTTGAAGAAAGCTAATGCTGGTATTGCTGTTGAGGGCGCCACTGACGCTGCAAAATCAGCGGCCGACATAGTTCTAACCAAGCCGGGGCTTTCTGTTATAATCGACGCAATTAAAGAGAGCCGCAAGATTTTCCAGCGCATGACGAATTATTGCACCTACCGAATCGCAGAGACTATAAGGATTCTGCTCTTCATGACTGCTGCAATCGTCATTTTCCAGTTTTACCCTGTTACTGCCTTGATGCTTGTTTTGTTAGCGCTTTTAAATGACTTGCCGATAATGACAATAGCTTATGACAACGTGAAGTACTCGGATAAACCTGAGAAATGGGATATGCGGTCTTTGTTGGGGATAGCGACGTTTCTTGGAATAATCGGGGTTTTCTCGACTTTCGGAATTCTTTATATCGGATTAATTATTCTGAAGCTAAACCCACTTGTTCTGCAATCTTTCATATACCTCAAACTTTCAGTTGCAGGGCACTTGACCGTGTTTGTCGCGAGGACTAAGGGTCATTTTTGGTCGGTGAAGCCGGCAAAGCCCCTTCTATTCGCAGTTATAGCTACTCAACTTATCGCTACAATAATTACCGTGTATGGGATTTTGCTTCCTGCAATGGGTTGGGGGTTAGCTGCTCTCGTTTGGGGTTATGCGTTGCTTCTCTTTGTCATGACAGACTTTGCCAAAGTAAGACTTTACAAGCTGCTGAATCGTGAGGACGAAAAAGTTGAAAGAGACGAGGCTGCAAAAGCCCTCAGAACGGTAACACCTGACAAAGCTTTTGCTTTCTTCAAGGATTACGGGCAACCTCTCGGCGTTACCTCAAAAAGCTTGGATGAACTTGCCGCCAGTGTGAAGATTATCGAGCCATCATCAGTCAAGTTCCACGTTGAAGAGGGAGACTTTGAAAACTGGTTCACGATGCTTGGAGATAAATCGCTGGCAGGTCGGGTTGCTGAATTACGTGGTAAGAACTTCTCGCCCAATAAGCTAAAGAAGAAGGTGAGTTCGATGGTCAATAAGCGCGTTGGCAGGTTACACAAAATCGCCGGTTCGAAGGAAACAGGGGCGAAAGCGTCACTTGCAAGGCAGGTCAAATCTTGAACTGGATGAACGGTTTTATTTACACTTAGCCGGTTGAGGCAGCGACCTTTAGTGACCTCCCACAGATGATTACGCCTAAAGGGTGTTCGCGCCAATAGATTATACTATGAGGCTAACATACACAAGTTTATTGCACCCGGCATCTTGGCGATTGTTATGTTGAATCAATCGCGTCTCATGGTCCCGAGTGCAGTACAGGTATATCAGATTTTACCTCTACTAGCACGGACTCGGTGTATTCGGGTGACTGCTTGATAGCATCGCGGGATAGATTGACAAAGACCTTCGACTCATCCCAACTAACACGCTCGATTAATTTAGGCGAAACCAGTACCTCTTTTCCCTGCCACCAATTCCGTGTATTGATAATTAGATAACGAATCGCCCACGTCTGGTCATCTATAATAAAATCTTCAACATTACCAATCTCCCCGTCGGATGCTTGAATGTGGTAACCACTCACAGCATTAGTACTGCGCAAATGGGGATCCCACTCTTTTTTCTCAGCCTCTTCCCGAGAAAAGGCTTCAGGGTCACGCACGATGTAAGGATAAGGCCCCAAAGGTAATGGTCCTACCCAATACATCGGCCAGTTATAATACCTATGGTAAGCTTTCTCATATTGCCTGGAGACGGGCTTGTCGCTTTCCAGTGGTGGGCTGTCCTCGATCTGTTTTTTGGTTAAATTGATGGCTATTTTTTGCTCTTCTTTATTCACTGCGAGCAGTGCATGCGGGGAAAGCAGCACCTGCCTGTCTGAGAGCCAGTTTCCTGTGTCGGCGACTAAATAGCGAATTGTCCAGTATGTGTCGTCGAAGTAGAATTCTTTGACCTTGCCTATTTCCCCATCAAGGCCATCCAATCTGTAACCTTTTAGTATTTTGATTTTGTTTAACATAATACCCGCCTTTTTAAAGTCTCTATTCTAAGTTGGTTCCAGTTTTCTTAAAGATATGTGGCTGTAGCGAGACAGCAACAACACCTTAGCTCCAAGACTCAGGCGGTTAGAAACTTTGATCGCCCAATTTAGGGATTGAATTCCCCTTTGACGTCTTCTCCGGCTATGTCCTCGTTGTAGTTTTCGTCTTCATGAGCTTCTTCCTCGGACTCATCTTCTCTATCTTCTTCACGGGCTCTTTCTGTGTCGCCTGCCGCCTGTGCTTTGTCTTCAGCTTCGCCTTTTGGAGGAAAAGCATCGTCTAACCAGAGTTTAAACTGTTTTTTGCCTTCAGCATTAGAAAAAGCCCACTCACACAATTCACTAAAAACGCTATTCAAGTCAACTTGGTGATCGTTAGCTAACTGTTTTAGGAACTGTTCCCACTTAGCAGGAATAGATATCGCTAATCCGCTCATTTTTACTCGTGTCCTTTTGTTTCGTGGTGAGTTGTATCTCTGTGCCTCTCCATCTCCGAGTTGGTCTTGAAGGTTTTGCCGCAGACTGGACAAGGAATCTGGCTTGGCTCTACTCCACTCACTGGTATCTCTTGAGATGACGGCGCCCCCAAAGTGTGAGGCTGACGAGGCTCTTTGTCACTCATCGCTTCTTTTGAGAACTTCTCCACTAATCCAGCTCCTTCTAGAGTAAGCTCATATTGACGGTATACGTTATGATTTGTCTCTTTCGTTGTTCCCTTCACTAATCGAGCTCTTTCGAGCACGTCCAAATCTAACACAGTTTGCTTCATATCACCTTGTTGTGTTCCTTCAGACGAAACCAGTATATCAAATGGTTTGACTTTTGCCACTCTAAGCAGAAGTGACTTATACCGGTTTATCCCTTCTTCAAACTCTATTTCTTTACGTATATTATCTTCTACAGCTACTTTACTCAACATAATTTTAAGTTCAGAGGACATACAAACATCGACTTCCAAAAATTTAATTGAAACAAACTAACAAATATTATGAATCAATGGCTGATTTTAACTTACCGCTCATCTTGAAAGAGTTTTCTAGTTCGTCGATAGTGTTGTTGTTTGACTTAGTTCCCAAAACTCTCTATGTTCTATAACTTTGGCGTTAGTAAAGGATTCTCCTTCCGAACTTGGTGTTTCTTGATCCGTCTTTCACAAGGGTGCTTCTTGCGATGGTTTGAGCTATTTTTTCTTATTCAGATTTCGAATCAATGTATAGAGGAGCATCCTTTAGTGTTGAGAGTAATTCCTGAGTCTGCAGGTCGGTTAAGGCGCATTCTTTTATCTCTTTCAAAAAGGGTATTTTGTCGGTTGCGTTTTTGAGTTCATGCAGTCTTTCCCATTCGACTTTGATGTTTTCGGAAAAGCTATTCTCTTCCACACTGCTGTACCAGGTTCCCTTCTCTAAATCTTCAGGCCCCTGAACAACAGTGAATGGACCAAGAAGAGTATCTGTTTCATTATTGAACAAAAAAATTATGGTGTTCATTTCTAATTCTTTGTATACTTTAACTTGTTTGCCTGAACAACTAAAGCGTTTATTTCGCATGCACTCAGTCATCGAAGCATTACTGCACAGAAAAACATAGCCTATTTGCATGAATAACAAATAGTGTTTTCTTCCCTAAAAACTCGCCTACCCAGAGAGTGGAATCAAATTGTGTCCGCCCCCTTGCACCCTCAGCGCTATAAACTGCTTTGGTTTCCAATGTGCATAAAAAAGTATTTACAGTCGAAAAGGTTAAGATGTTAATTGGTGTGAGCGAATGCCGATAGATATTGCTGATTGGAATTCGGGAAAAAAAGTGTATACCCTAAAAGAAAAGATTTCGTCATTTTTAAGCAAAAATCCGGACAAAGCTTTTGATATTAAGGAAATAATAGAAGGCACAGGATATTCCATTCAGATAGTTATGCAAGATTATGGTGCCACCCCAGAATCGCGATTTCGCCGTACTTTAGAAACCTTAGCGGAAGAAGGATCTATTGAAATTAGAGCAATCAAGAAAACAATTGGAGAAGAACTTTATTACAGAGCAGTTAGCATGGGCACAAACGCACCCAAGAATAAACCGTAAAAAGACCCTGAAGTGATCTAAATTCGATTGCCTTTTATTTTTTGTCGATTTTTGTTAGCGCTGAACCTTTGTTTAACGATTTTGGTTATAGCACAAATTTTGAAGGCTTCTAATGCATAAACTAAAATTTCACGGGCAATGAATGCAGGAATTAAGGAAGTGTTAAGCAAAAATAGTGTTTCTTTTCAGAAAAGCAAATAAGGGCAAAAAAACGAAACCATTCAGGAGAAGGCCGCTTTTGAACGTAAAAATAGGTTTGATAGCAACGTTAATTGTAACAGCCGTTATTGGAGTTTATGGTATAGAATTGGGCATTCGTGTGTCAACAGGCAACGGGCGCTTCGAAATCTTAGGTATAGTGGTAATATTATTAGTATTATTGTTCTTTGCTGACTTGATATTATTGGCTAAACATAAAAAATCGAATGCAGGGAAATTTTTTTGAAGCATCTCTTAAGTAAGGATAAGAGTTAAGTTGTCCTAAAAACCTACTATGATGAAAAGCCGTCACTACAAACTCAATAATAAGAACCAGAACAATCGCCTACCAATACGCTGTAACTTTATAATGAAGCATGTTTTTTAATTCTTTAAAGCTCTTATCAACCTATCTTGGCAAGCATAAAGGCTGGTTGCAAAAGAAAGAGACCCTTAAAGAAATTAATTGATTCGAACCTTAGACAGACTGTGTTAAAACTCAGTTGATCCATAAGAGCATTTTTCAGCCAAGCTAAAGCCTGCAATACTGCTTTTGTTTGCCGTAATAGTCACTCAAGTGGTTGCAACAATAATTGCAGTTTACGGAATTTTGCTCCCAGCAATGGGCTAGGGACTAGCCGCTCTGGTTTGGGGTTATGCATTGGCACTTTTCTATATACCTGACTTTGCAAAAGTGCGCTTTACAAACTACTAAACCACACAGGAATTGTATTCAGAAGTGTTGAGGCTCATTCCAAGTAAATAGTTCAATAGGTAGTCGTTTCGGCTCTAAAATCGCCGCGTTTATTGAAAAGATAATTACTGTATGGCTGTATTACTGGACTATTTACTGGCGCTCTACAAGGGCTTCCCAGATATCCTCTGCTAAAGTTTTGTTAGACAGTTGGCGCAACACGTCAGATGCAATTAGAATTCCCGTAACTCCTCCGATCTCGGTGACTGGAAGTCGTCTTATTCTATGTTCACCCATAATTTTGGCCGCTTTCTTCAGGGTAACCTTAGCGTTGATTGTTATGAGAGGCGAGGACATAACCTCTGATATTGGGGTTTTGTGGGGCAGGTTTTCTGCGATGACTCTTGTAACTAAATCTCTCTCGGTTATGATGCCAACGGTAATTTTGCCATCAACAATCAGCAAACTGCCTCTGTCAGACGATTTCATGAGTTTAGCAGCTTCCAAGACCGTCTGACTCGGACTTATATTGACGACGGGTCTCATTACCTCTTTAACTGTTCGCATAGTCTTCACAAGCCAAGTGAATGAAAATAAGGTTTTCCTAAATATACATAAAGATTGCGCCAGCTTTTGCGATTTTGGTAAAACCTGAAAAATCGAAATTTAACGCAGTTTTTTTATAGCATCCAGCTTTGTGCAGCGGTTTGATGCGGAGGTTCTTTCGTAGTTTTCTCTTCTTTCTCGATTACCTTAAGCTTGTTAATTTTTACGGTTGACCCTTCAGCGGAGACCCAGTAAGTGTTGTTTAGGTCTCGGTGGTAAACAAACTTGTTCACTACATGCTCCAGTTCCTGTAGTGATACCGTTTCTGAATCTACATTCAACTTGTCTTCAACTTGGGAAACTGAAACTTTGAGGTGCAATAGCAGAAAACTTGTTAGGTTTTCTTTTTCGTTTTGTAAATCGCCTAAGTCTACTTGGAGTTCACTTTGAGATTTATGTTTGTACCCAAAAAGCAAAAGTATTCGCCTATAAGGGTAAGCTATTATGACGTTAAAAAAGTTTGAGTACCCCCTTTTAAAAAGCATACTCTGGCAAAAAACCGGAAGCATCTCCTGTATTTGAAGAAAGAGTGAATCTTTCAAGTAACCGGTTTTAGACTCTTCGTTCCGCGTCCGAGCGCTTTCGATACCGTTTTCTTTTAGCTCTTTCCCTCAATTTACTTACTTGATTTTTTTCTTTTTCAGCTCTATGTTTTACTTTAATTTCTTGAATTTTCTCTGTTTCAGCTTTTGAAACCAATTGATTCAATTTTTCCGCAAGTTTCGTGGCATCTTCTTTGTGTTCAAGCGGAATGAGAATATCTCGATGATGAGAGAGGCTTACTTTGATTTTTCCAGTCTCGTCCATGTGCACCGCATCTATATCGCTTATGGGTATGTGCAACGGAACAAATATGCCAAGTACCCTGCCGATTGTTTCTTTGAGAACTGGTTTATTTTCGAATGCTTCTTCGAGTTCATTTTTGAAGCTTCCTTTCAAGTCGATTTTGAGGAGATCCTCGTAGAGTCTAATTGTAAAATGGGGATCCTCAACTTCCAAAAATATACTTGGTTGAGTCATTCTCAGTCCTCAATAATTAACCACACTAACAGATGAGCACTGAACACTTTAACTTATCGTGACCTCCCTTGCGTATCTAACCAGCAATTCATTTACTGCATAAATTATTTCTTAAGGATTTCAAGAATACGTTTATTCTCTTCGCCGTAAATCCCTGTTTCTGTTTTCTTTACGTATAAGTAAAGCTTTTTTGATTCGTTTCCACCTTTAAAAGTAACTCTCAACGGGTGAATCAATGCTCTTGTGTCTTTCCATCTTCTAAGCGTTTTATCCCACACTAAGTAAAATCCGTCTACTTCTTTGAGAGAAAATAGAAAACTTACAGGTTCATTCGAATCAGTATTTTCTCCTTTGAGCATAATTTTGTCTCTTTCTATCAAGAGCTGTCCTTTGTATTTGTGTAGAGGCAATCCTCCCAATGTTTGCGATACGTGGGCTTCGACTTCTTTGCTAAGACTTTTTCTCTCCTCTAAAATGTCTTCTTCGAAACCCCAAATTGCGTCATAGCTAAAAATTTTCTTTTCCATTAACATACTGTGATTGCTAACCCAAAGCTCAACCGCATCGCCTCTTTCAAGATTGAGCTGGTTGGCAATTTCCTGAGGAATGTCTATTTTTAGAGAATTGCCAACTTTCTTGATGTTCTCTTCAAATTTTGCAGACATCAGCACCACAGTAAATACGGGCACAAAGCTTAGATATGAAGATACTTCAAAATAACCTGTCTTTTTTAGATCTATAACTGAGTTTTTTCGGGCGTATTTGTTTAAGCATCTTGAGATTTCATTAGACTTTTAAGTCTAAAACCTTAATGAATCAGGTTGGGAAGCTTTATGCCTGTTTGGGGAGTTAAAAACTTCTATGTTGCTTTGTAAAATATTTGTGAAGAGGGAAGCGAATTCACTTTTGGCTATTTTGCTCTCGTCATAGTCGCAGCTCTTCTTGCAACAGGAGGTTTGTTAGTTAACAGCATTCCCGTAATAATTGGCTCAATGTGTATTGCACCCTTTCTGGGTCCATCTAGAGCTGTTTGTATCGGGGTTTTATACCACAAATGGAATACTGTTGCTAAAGGCTTGATCAAGCAAATAGTAGGTTTATTGGTAATTGGTTCAGCTTTGGGTTTCTTAATAACTATGAGCTTTCAGCAGTTTGCACCATCAATTACAGTTACTACAACGATCATTGCTAGGACATTTCCTACGTTAACATCCTTGTATTTATCTAGTTTTGTTGCAATCTCTTCTGGTATTGCTGCATCTCTTGCTCTAGTTGCTAAACCCAGAATTGTTTCTTTGCCAATTCAGCAATTACTTGACGTTATGGTTGGAGCCGAGATAGCCGTTTCCTTAATTCCTCCAGCAGCAGTGGTGGGAATAGGATTCGCTCTTAATCAACCCGAAATATCTTTCCAAGCGCTAGGTTTACTTGCAATCAATGTTGTTTGTTTGGACTTCATAGCTCTGTTAGCTTTGTACGTACGAGGAGTTCAGCTAAAACCACTGCAACTTGAAAAGAAAATTAGAGAGATAACCAAAAGAACAATAAATGAAGGTGTTAAGGCTGATGAAATATTTACGTCAGTCACACTTCAAAGAAACCAAAAAGCTGAGGTTGTTGTCCGTCTTGAATCTTTAAAGGATCAATGTGGCTCGTCTCAGCTACTTGCAGAAAGAATTTCTGCGAAAATAAATGAGGAAACTGGAATTTCAAATAAAGTTAAGATTAGGACTATTCAAGTCTGTGTATCCACTTCTTGAAGAATTTATTCCATAAAAGGTTTGGACTATAAGGCAGCAATAACCACTCATATTAGTAAAAGAATCTTGAAAAGCCAATTAGTAAACGCAGGGATTAGAAAAGATAACATATATATTGAAAACAAACCAAAATAGTATCAGGTGAATTACACGATAAATTTTGAAGAAATTATAGGGTTGCAGGTTGTTACTTCCGGGGCAAAAATTCTTGGCGAAGTCAAAGGTGTAAAAATCGACACCGCGACTTGGGAGGTAAAGTTCTTAAACGTGAAGCTTACTGGTGAGGCTGCTGAGAGTCTTGGAATGAAGAAAAGATTCGGAAGCTCCAAAATATGTATTCCAGTTAGCATGGTTCAAGCAGTCGCGCATGTGGTGACGATCTCTAGGTCTATGGAAGAGTTGGAAAGCTCTCAAGAGATTACAGAGTGCAAAGAATAAAAAGCCATAGACTTTAAGAAGACCAACAGATAAGAGCAAGACACTTCTCGATTAGCGAGTAAACTTCCCCAAAGGTACTCCGCACGCAAGGCTCTGTTAGTTGCACCACTCATTTGATCTTTAAGAAAGAAAGCATCTGAAGACGAATATGTTGTAAATTTGTGCTTTGTTTAGAGAAAATTAGAAAAATGAATTGAAGGTATAGCCTGACTTACAACTTATTTTTATCCACTTGTTTGATCTTGTGGTTTCATTTTCTTTTTGAGAATCGCGACTCCAACAGTGCAAATTACAATCGTTGTTATGATTACTATGAATGCTATTTCTGGGAATATCTCCGACCCCGGAACGCCTGATGCAAAGGGCAAGGAAGCTAACACAGCTGCTGCCAATCCTCGAGGAAGCATAATTGTAATAAGTGATTTAGAATCTTGAAAAGAAGATTTCAAAAATGACATTTTAACGACCGCAAATCGCAAGCCCAAATAGATAAACGAAAGAACTAACCCTAAAAGAATTATGCTGAGAGATGAAAAGCTGAATAATAAGCCGGTAAAAACAAAGAAAAACGACCGGATAAGAAAACTGATTTGACTATGAAAGCTTGAAACACTCTCATTAATTGAGACCGAATTCTTGAACTTCAAAAGTTTGGCGATTTGAGGCGCATTGCCGATGATTAGACCTAGAAAAAGTGCTGAGACAGCCCCTGTCCCGCCTAGATTTCTTGCTGATACAAAGGTCAAAAGCAAAATTCCAAATGTCAGCATGTAGATGTTTGGTTTTCCTTTTATCCTCTCCAAGATGTTCAACCATGCTATTCCAATAAGTGAACCTACAACAATGCCTACTCCGAACGCTATTGCAACAGAACCCAATGCTGCTTGAACACTTACCTCGCCTGAAAGAAGGATATCAATTATGACAAAAGCTCCAACAGTGCAGAGAACGTCGGTCAAAATTGACTCGAGGCTAAGAACTGTTTCAGTTTTCTTGTCCACTCCGAGCTTTCTTGCCAGCGCAATTACGATTATTGAACTGCCACCTCCAAGTATGCTTCCAAGCAGCAATCCATTTAAAAGGCGCCAGCCCAAAATGTACTTGCAGAGCAAAGCCGTAACTATAGCATTCAATATGAAACCAACAATTCCAAGTATCAAAGCCCTTGGGCTGTTTTTGATTGCATGCTGGATATTCATGTTAAGTCCACCATCAAAGAGAATGACAATCAGAGCTAAAGCTGCAAAATATGGTGTAATTGAGCTCAATTGCTGATGGGAAAAGACATTTAACACTGGTCCTAACAAAACACCAAATAAAAGCAAGAGAAGGGGGTCTGGTATGCTTGTTCTTTTAAAGAATTCTTCCCCTATGAACCCTAACACTATTACGAGACCTGCAACGAGAAAAGCGAGCACGGCGGGATCCAAGCGTTAACGCCCCAATTACTTCAACATATTACACTATTAAAAAATTTAACTTTTACCTAATTTGCCAAAAGGCAATCTAAAAAACACAAAAGTTTCAAACAAAATAAGTCAAGGGGGAGCTTGGCAAACAGTTTGGGAATCTACTGGTTCATGCTTCTTTTCTGTTAACGGGGCACTCTTTCTTTTTGTTTCATACAATTTCTTGAGTATCGGCATCGCTATGAAGGTAGTTAAAATAACAGCCATTACAGCTACAGAATAGGTTCCTGTCGAAATTAATCCGCTTGTTAATCCAAGGCTTGCAATTATAAGTCCCATTTCACCTCTAGGGGTCATGCTGATGCCTATTTTTAGGGATTCTTTAGTCGAGAACTTGGTCATGCGCGCGGCCACAAAACTGCCTACTATCTTGCCTATGAAAGCCATAGCTGTTATGACCAATCCTAAAAATGCAGCCTCGCCAAATACACTAAGGTTTACCAAAGTACCAATGGAAATAAAGAATATTGGTACGAAGAACATATAGAGGCTCTTTGTTTTTTCAAGAACCATCTTAACCTTTACCTGTCTTGTTGACAAGGGCAAACCAGCAGCAAACGCCCCAACAATTGCAGACAATCCAATTGTTGCAGAGATGTAAGCTGCAAAGAAGCCGTATGCCAGCAACAAGAGAATCATGTATTCATCATCAAGTCTAACTTTGTCAATGGTTCGAACCAGAACTTTTGAACCTATCAGGACTATCACAGCCCAAAATATTACGGCTTTTACGACAACAAGTCCTATATCAAAGGCATTAGCTCCCCCAGATAAAATGCTAAGAACAACAGAAAGAAGTACAACTGCTACTACGTCATCAACAATACCCGCGCCCAGAATCGTTAAGCCAACTGGATTGTTCAGCTTACCCATGTCCTTTAACATTCGAATGGTTATGCCAATGCTTGTTGCCGTAAAGACAACTCCAAGGAAAAGTGCTTCATCGTTTGAAATTCCAAAAGACAACGCGGTATAATAACAAAGGACCAAAGGCACTATTGCACCTAATACACCTACGGAAAGTGATGGTAAGAGTTGTTTTTTTAGGTCACCCATCTCGGTTTCTAAACCTATATAGAATAGCAAAATAATGGCGCCTAACTCTGCAAAAACGCTTACTGTGGCTTGGTCTGAAATTAAATTAAAGATAGAGGGACCTAGGAGGATTCCAACTAAGAGTTCGCCTAAAGCAACAGGATAACCAAACCTCTTTATCAATAAGCCACCGATAATTGCAGCTACCAACAGTATGGATAACTGAAGGACGAACGAGGTTGGGTCAGCCATGATGACCGTATTAAGAATTTAGTTATTTAAAACTAAGCGCTCGATTTTGCTGAAAACTTCATTAATTAAAGTAAGAACCGAAAAGCGCCATCTCTTATATTGTAGATTTGTCGAACAATTGTCAAAACGGGGCTTTTTATGCGATATTTTATAAGTTCAGACAACAAAAAGTATGTGGGAATGCTCTTGGAGACGTGGGTCTTCGTCGCTATCTTGGTATTGGTTGGCTTCCTGGTAATAAGTTGCGGCTTGAAGGAAGCGGAAGTTAGTCTTGCATTTATAGCAGCTGGAATAACTACTGCAAGTGTTAGCTCTTTAGCACTCCTGCGAAGATTTAGGAAATTGCTCTCACGAATTTAGAATTTTAGAAAGTCGTCTTCCAATGCCCCGTTCAGCAAAGAACAATGTTTCGAAGTGAAGCTCTATGGTCTTAAACCCTGAAGGATTCGGAATAATTAATGAGACGCTGGGATTTTAAACCACAATCGCATTCGCCCAGGCAAGTATCCTGAATCATGCTAGATAATTGATCTTAAGTGTCCTTGAACATCTCTAGCGTCCATCATTTAACTATTTAAGCTAACAACAAATTTGGCAACGAAGGCATATCTACAGTTTCTTTCGCTGCATCGGACGAAAAATTGATTGTGCCATCAAACGGTCTCTCAACTGAAGTTGCCTTTGCCAATGCGGTGTCAGTGACTCGGTGCTCGACGATGCGAGCGACAAAGTGGTTCTTGCCTTTAAGCATCAATCGAGGAAGCACATTTTGCAGCCCAACAGGTTTTTTAACGGGCTACGACTGAAGCGATGTATTTGCCACCGTCCTTTCCTCATACTGCATATTGGGAGTTTGGTTAATTTCCAATAAAATGCTTGCCCATTTGCTTAACGTTGAAAATAGGCTTATTGCAAAAATCGAGGAAACGCCTGAAAAACGCTTTTTTAAATAGGTTAATTAATATCTGATCGTCGACGTTTTTGAATAAAGAGGTTACTGTGCTGAAAATTAGAGTCTTAGGCGCCGCAAGAGAAGTGGGCGGCTCCTGCATCGAAGTTGCTACAGATCATTCCAAGGTCGCCTTAGACTACGGCATAAAACTTGAAGGCGTAACGGACCAATACCCCAAGAACTTCGATGCAATCGTAGTCAGTCACGCCCATCTGGATCATTCTGGAAGCCTTCCACGCCTTTCAAAATCCAGGAATAAGCAAGTTATAGTGGGCTCAAAAATTACTCGTGATTTAACGGTTGAATTGCTCAAAGACATGATTAAAGTTAACAAATACAACGGGACGCCCCTGGGCTACGACAACCAAACAGTTGACCAAGTTAAAGGGGCATGGGTGCCTAAGGATACTTTGGCTTTAGCAGATATGACCATTGAACTTTATCCTGCCGGGCATGTTGCCGGCGCCGCCATGGTAGGCCTTCGTGCCGAAGGAAAATCTCTTCTGTACACTGGCGATTTTTGTCTGCATGACACTGAAATCCTTACTGGCTGCAACCCCCAATTGCTTTCCCAGCAGCCCGATGTCCTTATTTCGGAGTCAACTTATGGAGGAACAATAAGGCCACAACGAAGCGAACTCATAGATCAACTGTACTCAGAGATTAGCTATACAATAAAGCACAGAGGCAACGTTTTGATTCCAACCTTCGCGTTCCACCGAAGCCAAGAGATGGCTAAACGAATCGACCAAGCCATCGAAAACGGAATCCTCCCCAAATGCAACGCTTACATGCTTTCGAAGCTTGCAAATAAAATAACTACACTCTTCAACAAATATGGAAACCTGTTCAAGCAACAGACGCAGCAACGGGCAAAACCGTTTGAGTACAAGCATGTGCAAGAAATTGAGCGAACAACCGACATCCAAGAGCCAGCCATAGTTATTTGCACACCAGGGTTTGGGCATGCAGGAGCAAGTCTGAGCTTACTTAATGCGTGGGCTGAAATCGAAGAAAACACGATAATTGTGACTTCAGGTTACCTTCCGCCGGACAGTCCCTTAAAACTTGCAAAAGATAAACACTACATAAAGGTCGATGCAGAAAGATACCCCGTACAAGCCAAAATTGCCCAAATTGAACTCTCAGGGCATGCCGACCAACGAGAACTTGTGCAATTAATTCAGTATCTGAAGCCTAAACGGACAGTTCTTGTTCATGGCGATTTAAAGGAGGCGGAAGCACTCTCCAAGCTGGTTTCAGAATTGACTGAAGTAAGTATTCCCGAAAAAAATGAAACCATATCTATTTAGCAAAAAATTTTGAGGCTAAAACCCTATATTTGCATGTTTGGTCTAAAAAAGCCCCGGTTCTTAGGCTTTGATGCCTATTCGGGTCATTAAAACCTCAAAGCCCAAATCTTTGATGGCGCCTGCCACCATGGATTGGAGTTCTTTGCCAGGTGTCAACGCAACCATGCATCCTCCGCCTCCGCCGCCCGTCAACTTTGCGCCGTAAGCTCCCTGCTTTCGGGCTACATCAACGAGTTGGTCGAGTTCTTTGCTTGAAACCTCGATTTCCTGGAGTAAGCGGTGGTTTTCATTCATGAGCTCGCCGATTTTCTTCATGTTGCCAAACTCCAATGCGGCTCTGCCCTCGTAGGCAAGCTCTTCTGCTCTTTTGAAAATAGTGTTGTATTTTTGAGGGTTCTTTAGTTTGCGTTCGGCGACGCCTTCCACCATGGCTTTAGTGTTGGCGACTTTGCCTGTGCTGCCAATCACGATTTCCACGGGTTCCTCTATGGGTAAGTGTTCAACGAGGTCTTGTCCGCCACCCAGGTTCTTTTTAAACCACATGAGCCCGCCGTAGGTGGCAGCGGTGTTGTCGATGCCTGAAGGGTTGCCCGCATAGGCTTTTTCTGCTTCGTAGGCGGCTTGGTTAATTTTTTCATCAGAAATTTTCATTCCTAATTCTTGGGCTATGCCGCGTGCGATGGCAACGCTGCTGGCTGCTGAAGCGCCAAGGCCGCTGAAGCCCGGAAGGGTGCCGCCAATCCAAATATCCAATGCGATTTTGGGGTCTACGCCCATTGCTCTTAGCATGCGGTCGATGGATTCGAGCTGTTGGAGCCTTTTTTCTTCACTGTAACCTTTGGCTGTTTTGCGTTCATCTTTAACGTTGATTCCTTTCGCAGCCTTTTTTACTTCAGCATCGGTCGTGGAATCTATAGCTGAAACGATACCTGGGATGCCGTGAACCACGAAATGTTCTCCGAATAAAATTACTTTTCCATAGCCTGAGCCTTTACCCATTAATGTGCACCTTTAGATGAAGGTATTAATGTGTTTAGATAAAAACGTTCGTTCGAGGGTCTCTTAATTCTGGGTTAGCATTTGTTTTTACTTACTGAAGAGAGATTAAAAAACGCTAATAGCGACCACTCCTATTGTTTCTGCGTGGCATCGTTGAAATTATAAATAGATGGGAATAGTTCAAAGGGGGAAAGTTGCCAAAATCTTTTATGAGCATAAGCCTTAATCCTTAAAGCAGTTGTGTTTGTAGAAAGGAAAGAGAGGTTTTCAAAGCATGAATGAAGACATAGACATCGTCATAAAACAAAAAGAGGCTCACCTCTCTTCTCTTCGTTCATTCATGGAGCAACTCAAAAATGAATTCATAAAGGCAATGACTGATTTTGCATCAGAATGGTACAAAACTACAACTAGAGCATATGTGAGCAAATACCCTGAAGTTACCTTAAAGATAACAGAAGAAAAAATTGTCCAGATGAAAGCAAATGTTAGCGAGCTTATCCGAAACACCGAGAAAGTAGTAAAGAGTGAATTAGAAAATCCAGCTTTGTGGTGGCATCAAAGCCCCCGCCAGCTTGACCCAATCGATCTATACTTGCAAGTTGCTGATAAATACCCCGAAATCCTAGACCGCGCCGTTAGGCATGTCCTGGGGGGTCTAGGTTTGATTCTGGAAAAATATGGATTCAACGTTTATGCTAGCGGCAACACAGGTTCCTACGGTGAATTCTGGTTTGATCACCCAAAAGACGACAAAACAACCTCTATTCCATACTATCCACATCTGCTCAATTGGTCCGAGAAAATGCAAGACACCATTAAGAACTACAACTCACAATATGTTAAGGCAATAGAAGCGTTCAATGAAATTCAAAGTCTTAAAAAAGAAAAGAAAATGCATCAAGCCGTGGACCGCTGGGACTCAATCTAAAAAAAATATAGAAACTAAAACTACTCCACTGTGTGCATGCAAAATGTTTTATTCATCGGTTGCCTACTTTTAATTGAACATTTTTTGGGAGCAAAAAAATGAAAAAATCCCGATTACTGTTATTTCTAACAATTTCCTGTTTGACACTAATGTTACTCTCTTTTCCCCCGGCTGCTTTCTCCCAAACTACTCAACTCCTTGACCCTTCAACCATCCCCAAATTCGTGAACCAACTTAACCAACCGCCATCTGTTTTTGTTCCCACAAACGTGACAGATAAATCAGGCAACTTAATTCGGCAAGAATACACGGTTAATGTTTCTCAGTTCACTCAGCAGATATTACCGACTAAGACTGCGGACGGTAAACCTACTGGGTTCGGTGAGACAACGGTTTGGGGTTATGCGGGTGAAGCGATGGATGCGGTGACTGGCGAGGCTTTGGGGGTTGTTGCGAGTACTCCGGGAAGTACTTTTGAAGCCATTCAAGGCGTTCCGGTCCAGGTGAAGTGGGTGAACAACCTTGTAGATTCAAATGCCAAACCATTGAGTTACTTTGTGCCTGTGGACCCTACGATTCACTGGGCAAACCCCAACAACCTGCCAATGGACATGACGAGTGCTAATCTGCCCAGTTTTCCCCCGGGCAACACAGAAGTACAAACGCCTGTCCCTATCGTTACCCATCTGCACGGCGGAGAAGTCCAGTCAACTTCCGACGGAGGTCCAAACGCTTGGTACACAGCCGACGGCAAACACGGACCAGACTACACCACTGTTGTGCCCACAGACCCTAACGCGGCAGTGTATTCTTATCCTAACGGGCAGCAACCGACGACGCTCTGGTACCATGACCACGCCCTTGGAGTGACACGTCTAAACGTTCTCTCAGGCTTAGCAGGCTTCTACATCATATCGAACCTGAGCGACCCAGTTGAACAGCTTCTGCCTCAGGGACAATACGATGTGCCCCTTGCCATTCAAGACCGCAGCTTCTACAGCGACGGCTCACTGTATTACCCGACTGAAGGAATCATCCCTACGGTTCATCCCTATTGGCAAGATACTTTTCTCGGCAACGCAATTATCGTGAACGGGGAAGCGTGGCCAAACATGAACGTGAAACAGGGACTGTATCGCTTCAGGATTCTGGACGGTTCCAATAGCCGCTTCTACCAACTCAGCCTATCCAACGGCATGTCTTTCACTCAAATCGGCTCAGACGGTGGCTTCCTTAAAGCGCCGGCGCAACTGAGTTCTCAAACTATTGCTCCAGCCGAACGAATCGATATTTTAGTTGATTTTTCAAATGTTCCTGTTGGACAAAAAATCATCCTTAAAAATTATGCCGATAGCTCATCAGCTGGCGTATCAACGGAGACCACGGGTCAAATCATGCAGTTCACAGTAACAGATGCAAAAGGTGTCTCTGCGAAAACCCTGCCCGCCAACCTAAATCCGACTCTCACCGGCGATTTTCCAAATCTTTCACCCGGCAAAACGAGAATTCTAACATTGACTGACGTTCAGAATGCAAACGGAATGATGAAAGAGCTACTTCTCGATGGACAACCCTGGTCAGCGCCTATCTCTGAGAAACCTCAGGTGGGCAGCACAGAAGACTGGGTAATCGTTAACCCGACCATGAATAACCATCCCATACACGTTCATCTCATTCAATTTCAAATCGTTCAACGCCAAGCTTTCGCCTTCATATCCTATATGGATGACTGGACGAAGCTCAACGGTAACCCACCCCTAAATCACCCGACAAAGAACGTTGCTTCTATAACACCATATCTAACGGGCACGCCGACTGGTCCCACGACAAGCGAACAGGGCTGGAAAGACACAGTAATCGTAAACTCTGGAGAAGAGGTTACCCTCAGGCTGCGCTGGACAGAGCAAAACGGCAATCCATTTCCATTTGATGCTACAGCTGGTCCAGGATACGTTTGGCATTGCCATTTGCTTGAGCATGAAGATAACCAGATGATGCGGCCATATGTCGTTGTTTCATCGGGTCAAAACTTGAGTTTGGATGTGACAATTGCAAGCATTGTTATCGTGGCCGTTATCGCTGTCTCTGTTGCCATGTTATATTTCAAGCGTTTACGTGGGCGTAAACCCAACCCCTAAAGTTTTCTTATCATTTAATGGGCATGTTTCATTTTCCGAAACCTAAAATAAGTGCGTAACAAAAGTATAGCCACTTGAGGCTTAACTACCTGTGTCATCCATAATCGAAGACCTCATTGCTAGAAAAATTTTCAACAATCGTGGAGAAGAAACCATAGAGGTCGATGTAATTACTGCTTCCGGGTTCGGAAGAGCAGCCGCTCCAGCAGGCAAAAGCCGTGGAAAAGCTGAAGTAGTTTATTATCCGCAGGGCGGCGTTGAGCAAGCTATTAAGAAAGTTGACGATTTAATTGCTCCTGAACTTGCAGGTTTAAATGCTGATTTTCAAGAAGAAATCGACAGTACTCTTCATGAAATCGATGGTACAAGCGATTTTAAAAACATCGGTGGAAACACCGCGTTCGCAATAAGTCTTGCCACCGCTGAAGCCGCAGCAAACTCTCACAGCTTACTCTTGTTCCAATTCCTTGGCGGTAATGCCGCAAATACCATGCCTTATCCATTAGGCAACTGTATAAGTGGAGGCGCTCACGCTCGCGGCAAAGCACCCGACATCCAAGAATACTTAGCCTTGCCACATGGTGCCGAGAGTTTTCTTGAAGCCCAAACCGCCAATACCCAAATTCACAAGAAAATAGGCGATTTTCTAAAGAAAAAGACCACAACTTTCAACGGCGGAAAAAGCGACGAAGGCGCATGGATTGCCAACATAGATACGATCGATGCGTTTGAGGTTATTGCAAAAGCATGTGAAGAAGTCGGTAACGAACTGGATTTTGAATGTGGCTTTGGTCTTGATGTTGCTGCTTCCTCATTTTGGAAACCAAAAGAAGAAAAGTATGTTTACGAAAATGAGGGTAAGAAACGTGATACAGCTGAACAATTGGAGTTCATGCTGGAGTTAATTGAAAAATACCACCTTACCTACGTTGAAGATCCTTTCAATGAAGATGACTTTGATAGCTTCGCTGAGTTAACTCGTAAAGCCAAGAATTGCTTAATTTGCGGAGACGATTTGTTCACAACGAATACTGAAAGGTTAAATAATGGAATTAAGATTAACGCTGGAAATGCCATCATAATAAAAGTTAACCAGATAGGCACCTTAACCGATGCAACTGAAACAATCGAAACCGCTCAGAGGCACGGTTACGATGCTGTCGTGTCTCACCGTTCAGGTGACACATGTGATTGGCATATAGCTCACTTGGCTGTAGCATACAAATGTCCCCTCATCAAAACAGGTGTGGTTGAAGGCGCTCGCATAGCCAAACTAAATGAGCTAATCCGAATCGAACATTTCCTTGGTAACAGAGCCAAAATGGCTGACCTAAAAATACGCTAAGAGAAGATGAAACATAATGTCTAAAGATGAAGGAAAAGAAAATCAACCAGTTGAAGACCAACCTGAGGAACCAGTAGAGGCTCCTTTGGAAGAAGAAACAACTGAAATCATTGATACTGAGCCTGAAGCCGTAGTCGAAGAAGAGACTCAAGAAGCCCAAGCTCCAGAAGAAACTCTTCTTTTACCCAGAGACACCCTGCTATCTGCAGGTATCCACATCGGAACCCGAATGAAAACCCTTGACATGGAACCATTCATCTACCGAGTACGCCCAGACGGCCTATTCGTCTTAGACGTTAAGAAAACAGACGATCGCATAAGAGTTACAGGAAAATTCCTTTCACGCTACGAACCAGCACGAATAGCAGTAGCAGCAACCAGACTATACGCTCATGAACCAGTTAAAAAATTCTGCCAACTAACAGGCGCAACACCACTCATCGGCAGATTCATCCCCGGACAACTCTCAAATCCACAGTACTCAAGCAGAATCGACCCCGAAATAATCCTTGTATGTGACCCAAGAGCAGACGCACAAGCAGTCAAAGAAGCCTCCAAAGTCGGTATACCAATCGTTGCGTTATGCAGCACGGACAACGAATTCGCAGGCGTAGACCTAGTCATCCCAACCAACAACAAAGGCAGAAGAGCTTTAGCTGTTGTATTCTGGCTACTTGCAAGACAAGTTCTCCGAGAACGTGGCGAACTTGGCATGGACAAAGATCCACCAGCAACCATCGAAGACTTCGAAGCTAAAGTGACACGCGAAGAGGACGAGGAGCCCTAACTGTTTGCCGACGATTCGGCGTCCAACTGTAGCTTCTCAATTTTATGAGGGCGACGCCGAAGCGCTAAGAGCACAAATCAGCTCTTGTTTTCTCCATTCGCTTGGTCCAAAAAAACTTCCCCAAGTTAATTTTCATGATCACCCGCGAAATGTGGTGGGCTTAATTTGTCCCCATGCGGGCTATGTTTATTCTGGTCCTGTAGCAGCACATGCTTTTTACGATTTAGCCATTGATGGCAAACCGGATACGGTCGTTCTTTTAGGTCCCAACCACACAGGTTACGGAAGTGCTTTAGCTCTAATGCGTGAAGGCACATGGCGTACTCCCCTTGGCGATGTTGAAATAGATACTGAATTATCAGATGCAATTTTACATGAAACAAAAATCGTTGATGTCGACGATACCGCACACCGTTACGAGCACTCAATAGAGGTGCAGCTTCCCTTTCTCCAATTCCTCTACGGCAATACATTCAAAATCGTGCCAATCTGTTACCTGATGCAGGATTACGACTCAGCAATGGAAGTTGGGCGAGCACTAACTGAAGCTTTGGATACGACAAACACTGTAGTCATCGCTTCCTCAGACATGACCCACTACGAACCTGCGAAGGTAGCAGCATCAAAAGACCAAGCTGCCCTTAAAGCCGTCACGGACATGGATGCCAAACGCTTCTACGAAACCGTTGAAACCCAGAACATAACGGCATGTGGCTATGGACCGATAACTTCCCTGATAACTTATGGAGTAGGCGTGTGTGCTAAAGCTCAACTTTTAAGTTACCATAACAGCGGCGACATTACAGGCGACCACTCAAGCGTAGTAGGGTACGCGGCAGTAAGTTTCAGAAAATAGATTGAAAAAAAAGTTCAAAATTTCCTTAATAGTTTTTCAAATAGGGTTTTAGTTTTGGCGATTTCTTCCATAGAAGTGTTGTGGATGAGTTCTAGCGTTATCGGACCAGTATAATCGTAATCGTTCAACTTGTTTAGGAATGATTTGAGTTCTGGGGTTTCTTCTGTGAAGGGTTTGTGGGCTTTGTTTGCCATGTGAACGTTACAGATGCGCCTCCCATACTTTTTGAGCAGATTATCGGTTTCTTTGGTTTCTAAGGCATGACACAGATCAAACGTAATACCCATCTCACTCTCCGGATCGATGACACCAAGGACTTCTTCGAGTTGTTCAACGTTTTTACCAAACCCCGTCGAAGTATAGGACAGATTCTCCAACGATAATTTAATTCCTAGGCTTTTTGCAAAGGGCTTGATTTCACCAAAAACCTCCCTCAAACATCTCTCCCTGACTTGTCTGGGCAACTTCTTTGAAACATTCGAATGAACAGTCATAAGTGATGTGCGGAGAGCACGGGCACATTCAAGCGAAATCTTTCCATAGTAAACAGCTTGATGAACCTCAATAGGGTCTTTCACGTGCAGAACCGCTGAATGAAGCGTTAAACAATTCAATCCTGAAGCTGAAAGCGCTTTTTGTTCACGGTAAACATCTGTATCATGTTCTTTCTTGATAGATTTCATGTTAAACTCAATGTTTCGAAAACCAAGCTGGTTAACGGCAGCAAAATTTCCATCTAAGCTCAGCTTGCTAAAAATCCCATTAGACAAACTTAGTATCATCTAGTTAACCTTCATTTACTCTTTAGCTGAAGTTCGTTTAAAAGTTGTGGAAAAGTTAGGTTTAATTTAGCTGTCAAATTTTCTTTTTTTGGCTCGTCGTGGCGGGGGTCAGTCGTTTCATCCATTGGAGGCCTAAAGCCTCTAATTTTTGTTATCTTTCTTTTTTGGCTCATAACTGCAAGCTTTCATCTTATTGGATAAGGCTTTGTCGTATCAGACTGTTTTTACATTTAGTTACGTAATAGTTAATTTCTTCATTGTTCAGTATTCTGATGGTACTAAAATGCCGGAAGTTAAAGTTCGATTCTTTACTACGCTAAGAGAAGTCGTGAATAAAAGAGAAGAGACTTTAACATTTACTGAGAGCCAAACAGTCACAGTTGATTTGGTTCTTAAGACGCTTTCCAAGAAATACGGCATCCAATTCACTGGATACGTTTATGATGTCAAAACCGGTCAACCCAAGAATTTTTTGCAGTTCCTCGTCAACGGGACAAGCACCTCAACATTAGACGGGTTGGAAACGAATCTCAAGCAAGGAGATGTTCTGGCTATTCTTCCACCTGTCGGCGGCGGCTAAAATCATTTTTTCGAATCTATGATTAAGGTGCGAAAAAACATTTGGCTCCGTAAGTTTTCAAGTTTTAGAATCTTGGAATAATTTAAAATAACTCTTCTTGTTTATATGAAAGAAACGCATAAGAAAACAGTCTAAGGAAGAAAACATGCATGAGTGAAGAAGGCGACACATTCTGGGTATCATTAGCTGAAAGACTCTTTGGATTACTCTTGATAGTGATTGGTGCAGTATTGCTCTATTTCACAGCTACAAGCAGCGGATTAGGACCGTTTGGCGTGCTCTTCGGCGCACTAAGCGTTATTCTAATTCTTGTCGGGATTTTCCTTCTTCTGGTTAAACCGCCAGAATAAACCAACTTTATTCTCTTCTTTCAACAACAATTTTGCAGTTTGTAACTAAGGCAGCAATAACGCCCAACGCTGCCAACCAAGGAGCAACTACCACTCCAACTACACCAACTGTTGCGGGAATTTCAAGCAAAGTTTTCCCTACCTCATCCTTAACGATTACTCGCGTAACATTTCCCTCATGCAGCAACTCTCTAACGCGATCGACGAGGTTGTTTCCAGCAACCGTGAATTCTTGCTGTGTAAATCTTGGAACAGGAGCGCCACAAACTGTGCAAAACTTATCTCCCACTTTTAATAAAGCTCCACACTTAACACAATAAGGCAAACAATCACCAAATCAAAAAACGCCCGACAAAATAAATACCTTACTTAACGAACAAAACTATGAATACTGCACGATACAAATAAAATGAGTATTTATTAATCCACACTTATTACAATCAACATCATTAATTGTAGAAAGGAGACAACCCAGATGCCCACGCGCCAACCAATAGTTTGTGTTCTAGGACACGTAGATGCAGGAAAAACCTCATTACTTGATGAGCTGCGAAAAACCAATGTGCAGTTACGTGAAGCAGGCGGAATGACTCAACACATAGGCGCGAGCTTTTTCCCCGTGGAAACCCTCAAACAACTTATCGGTCCATACATGTCCAATTTCAAAACTGGTATAGAAATTCCAGGGTTACTAATCGTGGATACACCTGGGCATGAAGCGTTTACCAATCTTCGACGCAGGGGCGGTAGCGTTGCAGATATAGCCATTCTAGTAGTTGACGCATTGCGTGGTTTCGAAGCTCAAACGTTTGAATGCATCGAAATTCTCAAGGCGCGCAAAACTCCTTTCATCGTAGCAGTTAACAAGATTGACCGCATTCCCGGTTGGAAAGCACAGCAAGGCGTTCCTTTCTTGAAATCATACTCAGAACAATCAAGCTTTGTTCGCGAAGAACTCGACAACCGCCTCTACCAAGTTATGGGGGATTTTAGCCGGTTAAGCTTCAAAACTGACCGATTTGACCATATCCGCGATTTCACTATTAACATTGCCCTTGTGCCGACCAGCGCCAAAACAGGCGAAGGCTTATCCGAATTAGTTATGGTTCTAGTTGGATTAACCCAGCAGTTTCTGAAAAAGCGCCTGCAAACCACAGATGGCGCCGCAAAGGGTTCGATTTTAGAAGTCAAAGAGGAACCTGGTTTAGGGTTAACTTTGAACGCGATTATTTATGACGGTACCTTGCATAAAGATGATTTGATAGTTGTCGGGGGCAAAAACGGACCGATTTCCGCGCATGTTCGAACGATTCTGGTTCCTAAGCCGCTCGATGAGATGCGTGACCCACGCGATAAATTCACCAGCGTTGACTGCGTTTATGCAAGTGCAGGTGTCAAGATCGTTGCACCCGATTTGGGGGAGGCATTAGCTGGTGCACCGTTGTTTGCCGTACCCGCTGGAGAAGACGCTGCTAAGTATTGTAATCTCATCACAGAAGAGATCGGCAGAATCAGGATTACAAAGGAAATCGACGGAGTCATTGTAAAAGCGGACACTTTAGGCTCACTTGAAGCTATGGCTGAGATTTTAAAAGCCAACAATGTCCAAGTCCGAATCGCCGACATTGGCGACATTAGTAAGCGTGACGTCATTGAGGCTTCTGTGGTAAAATCCCGTCAACCTTTAGTGGGTGCAATCCTGGCATTTGGCGTTAAAGTGCTTCCTGATGCTGAAATTGAGGCTGAAGCCAATAACGTCAAAATCTTCAAAGACCCAATCATCTACAACCTAATTGACCAATACATAGCATGGGCAAAGAATAAGCGAGAAACAAAAAGCGAAGAAGAATTCGATGCACTCGTAAAACCGGGAAAACTCATGGTGCTGCCTAACTGCATTTTCCGCCGAGCCAAACCAGCCGTTCTCGGGGTCGAAATTTTGGGCGGCAGAATAAAATCCAAAGTTTCACTTATGCGCGCCGAAGACAGCTCAGATTTGGGTGAAGTTGATCAGGTTCAAGATCAAGGCAAAGCAATTGGCGAAGCTAAAGCAGGCATGCAGGTAGCTATTTCAATGGATAAACCCATAGCGGGCAGGCACGTGTTTGAAAGGGATGTTTTGTACGTGAAGGTGCCTGAAGCTGACGCGAAGAAACTGTTGACAGCGCATATGGATGACTTGACAAGTGACGAACAAGATCTTCTCAAAGAATTCATTACATTTATGCGCAAAAAGACACTTTTCTGGGCCGGAGTTTAATAAATCGCTTTTCTTTTGGTAAATCAACAAAACCTACAATAGCGCATAGCTATTCGTTTCGAGAAGTAATTTACTAAAGTGAGCATTTACGATAAAACTTTAAATTGTGCTAAGGTCAGAGAAAAGGTGCAAACCAGCCCGTCAAGAGTTGGTTTTGTTTGCCGGGGTATCCTAGCCAGGCAGGGAGCAAGCCTGGAGATCTCCTTTGGGGGACCAATTAGCTTGTGGCCTCTCGAGGCCGCGGGGGTTCAAATCCCCCTCCCGGCGCCATTTTTCCAGTCAGTTTTGAGGTTATTTTTAATAAATAGGCGCAATTATGGTTTATTTGTTAATATTTCTGAAATCGGGGGAAAATTTTTACTGGTAAAAATAGACAAAAGCGGGCCAGTGAGATTTACAAATTTTTTTAAGCAAATCCCATAATTCTCTACTATTAAACAAATGGTGGAGGCCGTGTCTTAAACACACAAAAGAGTTCAAAACCTATTAACAAAATAAGAAAGATTTCCATTAGTGAGCTTAAAAATTGATCTGCGTAAAACGTTTTAGCATTTGAAAACAGTTACATTACCTTTCATTTTGCCAAACTGTTCCAAAAAGCTTTTCTTAGCGTTTGCACGATTGACTAAAGACTTCACATGACCAATTATGGCTTGAAATTAATGACTTTCATACATACTGTCGTAGTAAGCGTTGTAAGTGCCAACTATAGTTTAACGACAGTTAACGTGAAGCATATAACATCACCGATTTTTTTGTTTTCGGAGAGGCTAAAAGGACACGCTTGAAACCCTGATTTCCATTGGTTTAATCACATTTATCCCCGCAATAGCAGTTCCTATAGTAGGCTTAAAATTCAAAAACAGCAAAATGGCAAGGCAAACCGCGCTCATTTTTACATGCATAGCCAGCATCCTTCTTTCGTCCGTTGCTTTGGAGGTTATCTTGTCTGGGCAAAGCTTGTCCCTCTTCGCCTACCAAATCGTGCCCTCTCTCCAATTCTCTTTCCTCATAGACCGGCTGTCAGCATTCTTCATTCTGCTCATTTCGGTTGTTTCTGTGACAGTGGCAATTTACTCAGTGCATTACGTTGAACACGGAACCCATGAGGGCAGAAAAAACTTCATTGTCTCCTTCATGAACATATTTATCGCATCCATGGTCCTTGTAGTTGCGTCGTCAACCATGTTTTCTTTCCTGTTTTTCTGGGAAATCATGGCGTTAACGTCGTTTCTGCTGGTTATGACGGATTTTGAGAAGAAGGAAACGGGAAAAGCAGGAATGTTTTATTTTGTCATGACTCAGTTGAGCACGGTTTTTCTGCTTTTCGCCTTCCTACTCGTATATAATGCGAGTGGGTCCTTTGATATTCGGCAAATAACGGCGACTCCGCTTGTTATTTCTGTCGCGTTTATTTTCCTTTTTTTGGGGTTTGGCATAAAAGCTGGAATAATCCCTTTTCACAAGTGGCTGCCATACGCCCACCCAGCGAGTCCCTCTAACATTTCAGCATTAATGTCGGGTGTTATGATTAAAGTGGCGATTTACGGGTTAGTACGGTTTGTCCTGCTTATGCCCATGGAGCTGTGGTGGGGCATACTGATTCTTGTGGCGGGATCCGTTTCCGCGATTCTCGGAGTAATCTACGCCTTAAAGGAACATGACCTCAAACGCCTGCTTGCGTATCACAGCATCGAAAACATCGGAATAATTTTAATCGGCATCGGATTGTACGTCATCTTCGCGCTCTCGGGGCTCCCAGCCATCGCAACACTAGCCCTAATAGGCGCACTCTTCCACACCCTAAACCACGCAATCTTCAAAAGCCTACTTTTCATGACCTCCGGCTCCATAGTTAACGCCACAGAAACAAGAAACATCGAAGACATGGGCGGACTAATCAAACGGATGCCCTACACAGCCCTGCTGTTCCTAGTAGGCGCAGTTTCAATTTCAGCCCTGCCACCCTTCAACGGGTTCGTCAGCGAACTAATGATTTTCCAAGCATTCTTTCAGTCAGCAATTCTGGCAAATCCCGGTTTGGAGATGCTTTTGATAGCTTCCTTAGCGGTTTTTGCTTTAACCAGCGCCTTAGCCGCCGCCTGCTTCGTGAAAGCCTTTGGAATAACTTTTCTCGCTTTGCCCCGCTCAGAAGAAGCCAAGAAAGCAAAAGAAGCACCAAAACTTATGCTCATAGGTCCAGCCATTCTTGCGGCACTTTGCATTGTCCTTGGAGTTTTCTCGTTCCAGATTTTCGGATTCTTCGGATTCTCCTTCCCAATTCCCAACATGCTACTAATCGGGTCATTGCTCGCGGGGTTCTTCGTTTTCGCTTGGTTAGCCATGCGTTCAATCGCGATGAGAAAAGAGCGGATTGCCGAAACATGGGGCTGCGGGTTCCCAGCTCAGAACTCAAAGATGGAGTACACCGCCTCAGGCTTCTCAGAGCCCATAGTTACAATTCTAAAATCTATTTTCCGAACCCAGAAAAAATCGGAGCGCACCTACTTTGACGATGAAAAAGTTATTTTCAAAAGTGGCAAAGCCGAAATTCACTTAATGAAATTCTTCGAGGAGCGTCTGTATCTTCCAGTTGCTAATTTTGTGAAGAAAGTGTCTTTGATTGTTAATAATTTGCAGCGGGGTGACGTTGATTTGCATGTGGCGTATGCCTTCGGGACAATCGTCATTTTCCTATTAATAATTTGGTGGTTGGCATGAACATTACACTTTTACTTTACGGCGTACTGAACGTTGTTTTCGTGCTTATTGTTTCGCCACTATTCATAAGCATCATTAAAAAAGTAAAAGCCTTCACCCAAAAACGAAAGGGACCGCCGCTGCTACAAACCTACTACAACCTTGCTAAACTAATGAAGAAAGAAACCGTTTATTCAGAAAACGCCTCGTGGATAATGAGGGTTACGCCGCTTGTTAACATCGCCGCTTTGCTTGTTGCAAGCCTTTTTGTTCCCATGCTGGTTATTCCGCAACCCACCGATTTAGTGGGAAACGTCATCCTGTTCCTGTATTTGCTTGCTTTGGCAAAGTTTTTCATGGCTCTCTCCGGACTTGACGCCGGAAGCACGTTTGGCGGGATGGGCAGCTCCCGCGAAATGGCAATATCCGCCTTGATTGAACCCGTCATAATTGTTGTTTTCGCAGCTCTCGCCTTCGCGTTCAAAACTGTGAACATCCCCGACATGTTCCGTGGCGCCTTAGCCTCGAACGTTCTGGTTGACCCCGTGCTTATCCTGATTTCCATCTCCATTTTCATCGTATTAATCGTTGAATCTTCAAGAATTCCTGTAGACAACCCTGAAACCCATCTTGAATTAACAATGATTCATGAAGCTATGATTCTGGAGCAGTCGGGCAAAAACTTGGCGATGATGGAGATGTCCAACGCAATGAAGCAGCTGCTGCTTATGGGCGTTTTGATAAACATTCTTATTCCATGGGGCATCACAACCGAGTTTACTCCCGCGGCAATTTTGGTTTCAATCGGCGCATTCCTAATCAAAGCCGTCATCGTCGCCGTAATCATCGGGCTTTTTGAGTCTTCCTGCGCTAAATCGCGCCTTTTCCGTTTGCCAGGGCTTTTCGGGCTGGCTCTTTTCCTTTCAATTATAACTTTGATAATTGAGGTGTTCGCATGATAATCGCATCCTTCCAAAACATAATGCAAATCCTCATTGTCCTAATACTTGCGGCTGCCGCCATCATAATAGTCAAAAGAGACATCTCATCGCTGGTGAAAACCTATGCTGCTCAATCTATGCTTCTCTCGGTTATGGCTGCGCTGCTATTCGTTGAAACCGGCAGCATCTCACTCCTGTACTTAGCCGTAATTATCCTCGTGAGCAAAACCATAATTATACCAAACTTCATGACTCGTATCCTAAAAAGACTCAACATAAAACGAGACGTAGAATTCCACTTTCTCTCCCCCATGCTATCGCTTTTTGTAAGCGTCATCATAATAATATTAGTTTACGTCTCATTCTCGCCGCTCCTGGCTGAACTTAACCTCTTCAACTCCAACCTCTTCTTCCTGGGCGCAACCGTCGGTATCTCCATAGTTTTCATGGGCATGATGGTGATTTTCACGAGAAAACAAACAATCACCAACGTCGTGGGCTACTTAACAATGGAGAACGGCGTTGTTTTGTTCAGCCTTTTCTTAACTGAACTGCCGCTTTTGGTTGAGGTTTTGATTGCAGTGGATTTGATTATGATTACGTTGCTTGCGACGATTTTGGCTTTCGGCATCGACTCAACCATCGAGGAGTTCCACAATAGGTTAAATCCCTTCCAAACTAACAGGAAACAAAACAGCTGCGAAGAGGAACCGGATGATGACTTTTTGCCAGTTCAGAGTTTTCTTGAAAACAAAAACAGGGAGGATGATGACTGATGATGCTTTCGCTGACTATTGTACTGTCGCTTTACGCCATAATCGGGTTGGCAGTTACTCTGCTGACTATAGTTGCAAAATCCCACAGAACCATCAACGTCTTATCCATCATTTTACCCGCAACCTACATTGCGCTTGCCCTCTACACGTTAGCTTCTAACGTGCTTCCAAACTACCTGTTGGGCGGCAACTACTTCTTCATGGATCACTTGGGCATCTACGAAGTCCTCATTTCAGGCGTCCTGTTTCTGCTAGCTGCCCTCTACGCCAAAAGCTACATTGAACGTTCAATGGAAATCGGCGAAATGAGCCCCAACAACCTAAAACTCTTCTATGTAGCCTTCAACCTGCTACTGGTTGTGATAACCTATGCGTTCTTCTCAAACAATCTGGCTCTGTTCTGGATACTGGCGGAGTTAACAACGGCTTTCTCCGCTGTTCTGGTCGTGATTCTTAACGCGCCCAAAAACATCGGTGCAGCCCTCAAATACGTCTTCATAACGTCAACCTGCATGCTGTTCTCGTTCATCGGCTTAATTTTGATTTTCACGTTGACGCAGAGCAACCTTGGCGTTGGAACCCTCAACTGGAGCACCCTAATGACGGTTGCAAGCACACTGTCGCCGGAAATCCTCCTAGCTTCATTCATATTCACATTCGTGGGTTTCGCTGCAAAATCCGGAATCGTTCCCTTCCACGCTTGGCTCCCAAGTGCGCATTCAAAAGCGCCCGCGCCAGTAAGCGCCATCCTGTCAGGAAGCATAACCAGTGTCGGAATCTACGGCATAATCCGCATGTACGCAGTCTTAGCCCAAACCTCTGATTTACCCAAAATCTCGTATTTCTTAATTGCATTCGGAGTAATCAGCATGGTCATAGCCGCCCTAACAATGCTAAACCAAGTGAACCTAAAGAAACTCGTAGGTTACTCAACTATAGAGAACATGGGTTTTCTCCTTGTCGGGCTCGGCTTGGGAACGCCAGTTGCAGTTTTCTGGACTCTTTTCTATACGCTTGCGCACGCGTTCACTAAGGCAGCACTGTTTTTCTCTGCTGGCATCCTGCACCACCAATTCGAAAGCGCAAGGTTAGACCGCATAAAGGACGCTTTTAAACTGCAGCCCTTCGCCTCTTGGACACTTATACTTGGCGCAGTAGCCATCATAGGCATGCCCACATCCGCGATTTTTCTGCCTAAACTCTCTATTCTTCTGCAAGCCGGCGCGTTTTCGCCCTACCTGCTTTTCGGGCTGCTAATCGTTTTTCTTTTTGCAACCGCGGCAATCGGGGTGTTCCTGATAAAAATGTTCTCTAAAAGAACCGAAGAAGGCGCGGCAGAGCTTAAACAGTTCAACGCTCCACTGAGCATGAAGCTACCCATAATAATTCTGTTGGCTGCAGTTTTTGTTCTCGGAGTTTTCTTCCCACAACAGCTGAACGATTTACTGAAAACCATCGTGTCGGAACTTGGAATTAGGTGAGATTTATGAACTTAAATGATGAGTTAACCAAATTATTCGGAGATAAACTGGAAATCACGGAAGGCTTAAACAACGAGCTGTACCTAGCCATATCTGAGAGTGAAATTTACAGCAAAATCGTCCGCCTTTACGAAAACAACTTCGAGTTAGTTGTTTTGTTCTGCGCAGAAAACTTCGCCGACAAAGGCTTCACACTGTTTTACGCTTTTGAAAAAGCTGGATTCAGCGAAATCTTGGTTTTACAGTGCCCACTAAAAGGCAAAAATGCAGCTTCAATCGCCACCGTTTTCCCCTCCGCATGCTGGTATGAACGTGAAGTAACAGACGGATTCGG
The DNA here is from genome assembly GCA_963835475.1 of Candidatus Bathyarchaeota archaeon. GTDB lineage: Archaea > Thermoproteota > Bathyarchaeia > Bathyarchaeales > Bathycorpusculaceae > Bathycorpusculum. The sequence goes on along the minus strand of CAWIFU010000011.1, from coordinate 321,955 downwards.
CGTCGAGTTTTCGGATGCATTTGACAAGCGACGGCTGTTTCTGCATGAAACTTACCCCCTTGACTTCCATCCGCTCCTCAAATCTTTCAAAAACGGAAAAATAGAAACTCGTCCAGCCGACGCAGAAAAATACTCGTTCAAGACAGTTGAGGGTGAAGGTGTATACCAAATCCCTGTTGGACCAGTCCACGCGGGAATCATTGAGCCGGGGCATTTTAGGTTCAGCGTTATCGGAGAAACCATCTTCAACCTAGAAGTTAGATTGTTCTACAAGCACAGGGGTTTAGAGAAGCTTGCGGAAGGCATGAAGCCGCAGGATTGCGTCAGGATAGCTGAAACGGTGAGCGGTGACGAAACTGCTGCAAACACAGTTGCTTTCTGCAGAGCCGTTGAAAAAATATTGGGCATTAAGGTGCCGCGGAGGGCACTGCAGCTGCGGATGGTGTTTTTAGAGTTGGAACGAATCTACTCTCACCTTGGTGATTTGGGCGGCATGATTGTGGATGTAGCTTACCCTGCTGGGGCAAGTCCATTTTTGATTTTAAGAGAAGAAATTTTTAGGCAGAACGAGGCGTTGACGGGGTCCCGATTTATGAAAGGCGCAGTAGCAATTGGCGGCTTAAGCAGGGATGTTCCCGAGCAGGCACTGTGGAACCTCTCAACTTTTCTGGTGTCATTCTCTAAACATTTAGGCAGCGCGGAGGGCATCGACAGCACCTTTTTCTCGCTTGTTGACCGCTTTGAAACCACCGGCAAAGTTAAACCAGAAATCTTAATTCCCCTCCACGTTACTGGTCCAGTTGCTCGCGCTTCAGGGAAAACAACGGACACCCGCATTGACCACCCCTATGGATTGTACAGAGAAATGAACCTGAAAGTGCGAACTCTTCAAAACATGGACGTTCTTGCCAGATTTAGCTTGAAGGCGGAGGAAATTCTGGAATCAATCAAAATTGTTCAGCATGTGCTCAGCAGCCTTGTGAGCGGCGAAGTAGCGGCGTCTTACCAAATCAAGGATGGGTACGCTTTGTCGCTTGTTGAGTCGGCGCGTGGACAGAACGTTAACTGGGTCCACATTAAAAACGGCTTAATTGACAGGTACAAGGTGCGGACTGCATCTTTCTGCAACTGGCAAGTCATTGAACACGCTGTATTGGGAAATATTGTGCCGGATTTTCCTTTAATTAACAAAAGTATGAACCTGTCTTACGCAGGCACGGACTTGTGATAGCCATGGCGAAACGACTTTTATCGGTTTTCGAAAAGAAAGCAACAGAAAACTTCCCGTTCAAAGATGAAGAGTTCGAAGCCGTCGGTTTAATCCTCAAAAAAGAGACTAACACTGTTTTTGGCAGGAGCCTTGCCATCCGCGAATTAGATTCCGGAAGCGACAACTCAACCGAAATAGAACTAGTCAACCTAACCGCTCCACACTACGACGTTGAACGCTTCGGAGTAACATTTGTTGCTTCACCAAGACACGCTGACGTTCTCATCGTGACAGGCGCAATAACGCTTAACATGGCAACGGCCGCCAAAAAAACCTACGATGCCATGCCAAACCCTAAATTCGTAATAGCCGTGGGTGATGATGCATGTGGCTTGGGAATCTTGAATGGTTCTTACGCCGTTTTAGGCGGTGCCGACAAGTTGTTTGATGTGGATTTGAAGATTCCTGGAAACCCGCCTTCACCTAAAGATATTCTGAAAGGAATACTGACGTTGACAAAGAAAATTCAGAAGCAAAGGAATAGTTTCTAGACAGGATTGAGCCTACAATAATTTGGGTAGAACAAATTTTCTTTGAAGTTTTCATAAATACTTGGTGGAAAGTAAACAAGGGGGAAAAGAAAGACTTAAATTCCATTTTTAACCGCTCAGAAAAGTAATGGCAAGACCACACTGGGGTTTGAACCCAAACTTTTAGGCGGATACAAGTTAGTAATAACTAAAAAATGATTTTTACTGGTAAATTGGGGTTAGGATCCCCTCCCGGCGCCAATTTGCAAGTAAAGCATTTCTAAGATCAGTGACCAATAATATCTTAGTCTTATCCTCTCAAACTTCGAAATTAAACGATCCTGATTTTGTCATTGTCAATGCTGGCAAGCTTTTTGTCTCTTGTCAGTAAAACTTCATCATGCGCCAATGCAATACCCGCAATAAGCAAATCGTTTTCATTTACCATTCTTCCAGAATCTTGTAACTCTTCAAAGAGTATGGCGGCTTTTTTAGCGGCCTCTCTGTCGAAAGAGCAAACGATCGCGCCAGACAGAAATCTTTCAGCAGCATGTTTCTTTATTTTAGTCTTGTGTCTTAGCAGCTCATATTCGGTTATAGTTGTAGTTTTGATATCTTCTTTGTTAAAGATTTCTTTCACTATGGCAACAATTTTTTGATCGCCAACTAAAAAATCTATTATGACACTTGTATCCAGAAATGTCACTCAAATGTCCTACCGTAATTTGCTTCTCTCTCGGCAGCTATTTGCTGCTTTAATTGCTCTAGGGTTTGCTTATCATCATTTAAGATACCAGCCAAACTCATGATGTCTACTTTCTCTTCCTTGGGGCAAAGATTTTCCTTGATTACCTCTGAAAAACTTTTTTTACCTTTTCGTTTTAGAAGAAGTTCGTAGACTTCGTTTGAAACGGAAATTTGTCTTGCCATCATTCATCAATACATAATGTATACATAAGTGCTGATAAGTTTATTCCCAAGCTCTGCCTCATACCGTGCATAGTCTCATTGCTGACGCAATAAAAACCGAAAGCGGTTGTCGCCACTTCAACCATTTACTAAACAAACATTTACTATAAATCAGAGCTAGAATTCTTCTCCCGCGCCAATGTCTTGAAGCTGTACTCTTATGCAAATTTTTTTTGACAGTAAAACTTCTTAATATTCAAAAAGCTCACTCAGAATACGATAAATTCTTGAAGACAATGTTACGCAGTGGTAAAGCTTTTATGCTGTTCAAAACAGAATAAATTATAGAGGTTTTGAAATGTCTTTAGAATCAGGAAAAAATTTAGCAGGCATAGGTTCAATATTTTTGGTAATACCCGTTCCATTTCTGAGCATTGTAGGCATAATACTAGTGCTCGTCGGAATGAAAAACTTATCAACGGCGTACAATGACCCAAGCATCTGGAAAAACACCCTCTACGCAGTAATTTTTGGAATCATTGGAATAGTCGCATCTAGTTTAACTCTTTTTTCGCTGTTTTTCGGCGGAATTTTTGCTAGCACAACTTTTGGAGTAGCGGATGCAACTGGAATAGCAGGCTTTTTTGCAGGACTGATCATATTCCTTGTCATAGCTTTCATATTCTACATACTCGAAGCCATCTACATCCGAAGAGCATTTGATTCACTAGCAAATAGATCCGGAGTCGGGCTATTCAAGACCGGAGGCATGCTGCTGCTAATCGGTGCGATTCTAACAATAGTCATTGTCGGTTTGTTCTTGATCTTCATCGCTTGGATACTGATACTTGTAGCATTCTTCCAGATCCCAACAACATCGCAACAGTCTCAGATGCCACCACCGCCACCACCAACAATGACCTAAACCCCTTTTTTCTTTTTTTTGAAGCCTTAAGGCTAATATAAAAAGTTCTTATTCTTCGTCATTAGCATTTAGGAACCGTTTAATTGTTGCCATGATTTCCTTTAATCCCTTATCAGTTAAAGGGGGATTGTATGGAATCCGAAGAACATCCCATCCCTGAGCCGTTAGAAGGTCATCAATTTCTTCGTCACGCTCTATTGCCTTGTCTTTTTTATGAACAGGAATGCCGTCCAAGTAAACGATTTTCCTTTTTTCCATCCAACAAAAATCGGGAATGGTGGATTTTAGAATGATTTGTCGCTGCGTTACCATCCCACAGGTTAACCCAGACGTGCTCAATTCTTTAAAAACTTCAATTTCTGCTCGGCTAACTCTAGGGTGCATACGTTCTTTATAGCTCAAAGTGGCTCACGAAAGTTAGCATACGTCTGACACTTATTAAATTATATACAAGAAACCGAATAACATCCTAAACTAGTAACAAAAAGCAGGCTTGGCGGATCGCCCGTGCTAACCCAAGACGCGGATCAAAAATTGTGCCCTAATCCTTCTTTAGGGGTAGAAGCGATGCGCGTCATGGTTAACGGCTGACCCGTCAAGCGTGGGTGTACCTCTTGGATGGCTATTTTCTCGCAAGATAACAATTATTCTTCCGCTATAAATGGCGTTGTGACTGTATTCTGGTAACAACAAGCGTGCAAGCTTCACTAATAAGATAGATCTAAAAAAGTCGCATCGATTAAGAGGCAACTTTGCCTATTGAATTACTACTTCTATTTTCTTGTATTCTCAAGAAATATGTTGAACGCTTGATTACCAAAATATCAATCAAATCTCGACGAACAAAACAAAAAGAAAGAAAAAATTCTGAAGATTCTTTTGTGTTACTCTTCGATTTTCTTCTTTTGCGACTGCCCGCTTGGGTACTCTTTGAGTTTCTCTGCCATCTCTCGCAGTTGTTTGTCTACCAGATAATTCACTGTCCCTTCTTCGTAGGTTCCGTCTGCACGCTGCTCTCCTGCCTTTGTTCCAGTGAGGACCTCTATGCCTTCGTCGATCGTTTTAACTGAGTAAACGTTGAATTTGCCAGCCTTGACGGCATCGACAACTTCTTCTTTTAACATCAGATTTTGAACGTTGCTGTCGGGAATCATTACGCCCTGCGCACCAGTTAATCCTTTAGCTTTGCAAACTTCAAAGAAACCTTCAATTTTCTCATTTACGCCTCCGATGGCTTGAACCTCCCCTTTTTGATTAACTGAGCCTGTTACAGCCAAGTTCTGTTTAATTGGCAATCCTGATAAGGCGGAGAGAATTGAATAAAGCTCTGTGCTTGATGCGCTGTCGCCCTCGACTCCTTCGTAATTCTGTTCAAAAACCAGTCTGGCCGAGAGGCTCAAAGGTTTATCCCGAGCGAACTTGTCGTTTAGGTAGCCACTAAGGATTAAGACACCCTTGGTGTGGATAGGTCCTCCCATTTTTGCTTCACGTTCAATGTCCATTACGCCTTCTCTGCCTACGCCGATGCTTACGGTTACACGTGAGGGCATGCCAAAAGCAAAGTCACCCAATCCCAACACTGACAAACCGTTTACTTGCCCAACTTTTTGCTCAACGATGTCAATTAGGAAGAATCCTCGAGTGATCATTTCTTGGATTTTTTCTTGTATGAGTTTTGAGCGGTAAATTTTTTCTTCTATAGCTTTTCTTATGTGGACTCCAGTTATGAACGCCGCGTTTTCTTGTGACGCGTAGTAGTTTGATTCACGGATGATGTCTGCTATAGCTGAGAATTGTGTTGATAGTTTGTATTGGTCTTCGATAATTCTTGAACTGTATTCGACTAACTTTGCCAATGCGCTTCCGTCGAGGTGCTTTAGACCTTCTTTATCGCAAAAGCCGCAAACAAAAGCGCCGTATTGCAGTACTTTTTCGTCTGTTCTGGGCATTGTAGTGTCGAATTCTGCCTTTATTTTGAAGAGTTCTTGGAAATCTGGGTCCAAACTGAACATTAGTTGGTAGAGGTAGGGCGTACCGATCAAGATTATTTTTGCTGTTAATGGGATGGGTTGTGGTTTGAGAGTTTTAATGCTTAGAAAGCCGTAGCGTTCTTCAGGTTCTTCTATGGACATTTTTTCGTCTCGGATGTCGCGTTTTAAGCCGTCGTAGGAGAGTGGGTTTCGCAGCAGGTCTTCGACCGGAACGATCAGGTAGCCGCCGTTAGCTCTGTGTATTGCTCCTGCCCTAATCATGCTGAAATCGGTAGTGAGGGCTCCGAACTGTGCTTCTTTCTCTGTTCTGCCAAGTAAGTTGTGGTAAGTAGGATTAGTTTCCACAACCACAGGCGCACCTTTGGTGTCAGAGTTGTCTATGACCAGGTTAACCTCGTATTTTTTGTAGGGTTCTTCCTTTAACCATGGCATTGGAAATGGCAGTTGCTCTGGTTCACCGCGTCTTATGAATTGTTGAAGGTTATCTAAAATGTCATTTTCTACTTCTTTGAGGTAGGTTGTAACCTCAGAATTAGTGGAGTATTTTTCCTTAAGGCTTTCAACTTGGTTTCCAAGTGCGTAAAGTGCTACTTCTTTGTTAAGCTTCTTCAGTGCTTCGTGTATTCTACGTTCCGTATCGATAAGTTGCCGCATGGCGTTTCTAAATTCGCCCTCTAACTTTTCCCTTTTCTCATTTATCTTATCCTTTGTTTTTTGGGGCACCGCAAGCATTTCTTCTTCGCTAAGCGGTTTGCCATCTAACACTGGAATAAGAAGTATACCAATTGGTGTACTTTGAATTACGAATCCTTCACTCTGGGCTCTGGTGCTTAACTCGTCGATTAACTTTTTACGTTGGTCTTCCAATCCTTTAATTGTGGCTTCTCTTCTGGCAACGTAGTCTTCGCTTTCAAAAGCCTTAGGAAGTGCAGTCTTGACATTCTCGATGAAGTTTTTGAGGTCTTCGCGGAATTCTTTGCCTTTTCCCGCTGGAAGCTTTATGGCTTTTGGCTCGTATTGATTGCTAAAGTTATTAACGTAGCACCAATCTGGCGGCACAGGTTGTGTTTTAGCTTGTGCTTCCACGAAGTTTTTTACTGCGGTTTTCCGTCCTGTTCCAGGGTAACCTGCTACGTACACATTAAAGCCGTGATTTTTTATACCCAATCCGAATTTTAGGGCTCGAACAGCTCTTTCTTGACCGATGATTTCGCTGAGTGGAATAAGATCTTTAGTTGATTCACAATTCATAAAATTAGCATCACAAACATTCCTGAGTTTCTCAATTGGTAGTTGATTGACCAAAAACAAAAATCCTCCCTATAGGTAAATTAAAAAACACACTATTAACTTTTAACCCTTTCTGCCAAGCGGCAACTTGCTATAAAGCCTACATTATTAATTGGACTCTGCCGACTTTGCCGTCTGTTAGTCGTACCTTTATTCCGTGTGGGTGAACTGAGCTGCTGGTTAGGATGTCTTTGACAGTGCCTTCGGTTAATACGCCGCTCCTTTGGTGTTGTTTTAGAACAATTTTTACACGGCTGCCTGGTTTGATTTGGCTTCTTTGCTGATTAGGTTGCATTTGCAGTAATGGATGCTTCGAAGCTTAAGAGTATTCGCAAGTCCCTATTCAAAATCGCGCTCCAAACTAATACCCCAGCTTAAAGGCGAGTTATTGATTTAATTGAATGAAGCGTTTTAGGATTTCTTGGTTCCGTACTTCCGGGTGGAATAGGACGCCGTAGATGTTTTTTTGTTTGTGTTTCATTGCTTGGATGCATTTTGTGGATTCGGCAAGAATTTCGAAAGTATTGGAAGGCTTGACTGAGAAGTTATGAAGTGTATATGCTTTGAACTCGCTTTGGAAGAGTGGATTATCTTTTAAAGTTGTTATTTCGGCCATTCCGATTTGCAGGCAAGAGGTTAACGGCTCATCGAAGACTAAGCTAATTGTTTGCATTCCTGCGCAAATACCCAGGATGGGTTTGTCGCATTTTTTAATCCAGTTGAACTTGTCAATTTGTTTTAAGGTTGCATGATCTTTCAGGCTTGTTCCCGAGAGCACTATCTTACTGTAAGCGATTAACTCTGTAGATTCAACATCCAAAAAGTGCTTAACTTCGCATTCCTCAAGGGGCTGGATGATGGAAATAATTGGCGAAACGAACTCATAAAATGACAACGAATCTTTTTTCCAATTCATGTCCACGACTAGAATCATTTTGGCACCAGCTGAGCCTGCTTGATTAGAAAAACTCCACAGTTATCCTTCGCTTCGATAGAAAATTCACTGATTTCTATTTTGTACTTAAACATAGGCGCGTCTAAAACTGTCGTTTCAATCTCGCCTCCTTCTCCCGATGGACTAATGCCATATTGGCTTTGGAGCTCCACTAACCGAGCTATTATTTGGGGGGTTATTTGTTTTCCAAGCCACTTCTCGTCCAGTGGGTAAGCAAAAATTCCCGAAATAACAACCTGGAATTTTTTTTCAACAAGTGTTTCTAGAAGTGTTTTTTGATCATGCTTCCAAAGGGGGTTAATGCACCAAACATTTAGGTGGTTGCAGATGCGTTGGATCCGCGATGCCTGATAAACTGACTCTACAGCACCAGTTACGACGCCTTCAATGTGGAATCTGCTTATTGCTTCAGCAATCGCCCTTTCCAAGTCAGTAAGTTCCTCTTCCTTCTTTCCCTCTGTGATCACCGAAACCATAGGCAATCCTAGCGCTTTTGCCTGAAGAACCGTTACGTCAATGTTAGGGGTGTGGAACATGTAGCTTTCTTTATTCTTAGAAACCAAGGTGATTAGGCAAGCGACTTCCTCTTTCTCCGCTGCCAAGTGCAGGGCAAGGGTTGAGTCTTTGCCGCCTGAGAATAGGACTCCTAATCGCATGGTAGGTTAAAGAAGAATTGGGGTTTATATGCCTGCTTGAAACAGGCTTTCTTAGACTTTTACGTTGCAGATGTTTGGGATTGCTTTAAGTTTGTTGATGAGTTCGGAGGTGACTTTCTTATGTACAACATAAACTGAGATTGCGTAACCACTGTTACCGATTTGCCGTGAATAGTTTGCTCGAATGTTAATGTCGCCCTCTGCTAGGACTTTGTCGATGTTGGCGAACACTCCGGGAACGTCGCGGTGGTGGATGAAGAGGGTGTAAACAGCTTGTTCTTCAACTTCGATGCTTTCCCCAGCGTTAATCGAGTTTGTGAAATCTCCTCCCAAGAGGTAACCTGAGATGACACGGGCAATTTCGGTTGAGGTTTCTCTTTGGGCTTCAGCTGTAGATGCGCCAAGGTGACTGCTTAACACGATATTGTCGAGTTCTTTGAGTTGGTCTTTGAATTCAGCGCCTTCTGTTTTGGGTTCTTCTTTGAAGACGTCGGTTGCAGCTCCTGCTATTTTGCCTTCTTTGAGCGCTTTGTAAAGTGCTTCTTGGTCAATATTGCTGCCCCTAGAGGTGTTGATAACGTAAGCAGTTGGTTTCATCAACGCAAACTCTTTTTCGCCAATGATCGCATCTTTGCCTCCCGTGTGAATACTAATGTAATCAGCTTTTGCGAGAACCTCTTCTTTTGACAGGAATTTTATTCCTGATTCAAGGCAGGGTTTAATATCGTAGCCGATGACTTCCATTTCAAAACCGCGTTTGGCGATTTGAGCAACTTTTTGTCCAATTCTGCCGCACCCCAGAAGTCCCAGGGTTTTGTAGGCTAACTCTTTTCCTTTGAGCTTATCTTTCTTCCAAACACTATTTTTTAAGGAGCTGTGAGCTTGAGGAGTGTTTCTCGAAATACTCAGCATCAAGCCAATGGTTAGTTCTGCGACAGCGTTGGTACTTCCGTAAGGCGCAGATTTTACGACTATCCCAAATTCTGAGGCAGCCGCTACATCCACATTGTCGTAGCCCACGCCTGCTCGGCCGACGATTTTGAGTTTACCTTTGGCGCCTGCTTCCAAAACTTCTCGAGTAACTTTAGTGGCGCTTCGAACGACCAACGCATCAAACTGACTAATCTCAGAGACAAGAGCTGCTAAATCTCGTTTTTTTGTGTCTGTTTCTATGCCTGCTTCTTGGAAGAGCTTTAAGCCTTCCTTCTCTAAACCATCGTTTAACAGTACCTTCATGGTAAGCATCTCTAGTGAAGATTAACTGAAAAGTTGATTGCTGTTGTGGATTATAAAGTTCTCTGATAGAACTTTTTTTCGCTTATGCTCTTTGCTTGATTTTTGGAGTGTTCTTTGGTTTTCTGACTCTTGTAGTCATTATGTCGTAGTTTGATTTTACGTGGCAGTAGGGGCATTTTAGTTGTCGTCTTCCTCTGTAAACGAGTGAGGTTATGGTTGCGCCCGGTACCCAGTGAAAATTGAAGGTTTTTCGGCAGTTTGGGCATGTTAGCCTTGATACGTAGTGTGGACCGTATCTTGGAAGTAGAACGAATAAAATTACAAAGCCGATGGAAGAGATCAAGAACAGAAGTGAGAGGAGATCGAACGTCATGAGTTTTCAGAGCTAAAAGCTGAATGTAACTTTATTAATCTTTAGCATGAAAAAAACGAAAGGAAAGGGAGTTTAAGCCTTTTTGACGTAGCTTAGGGCTTCTTCTAAGTTTTGGAAGCAGTATTTTACTTGGCAGAACTCTTTCTTGAGGGCTAAAACGTCTTCTTTGACTTCAGCTGGTTTTCGTTTGTCCTTGATTATGTCGAGCATTAAGTCGCAGAGGTGTTTGATGTCGCCTTCACGGAAGCCTCGTCGGGTTATGTCTTGGAATCCGATTCTCAAACCTGAGGGGTCAGACTTGGTGCTTTGATCGTCGTAGGGCAAGAGGTTCTTGTTTAGAATAATATTAGCGTCTTCGAGGTCTTGAGCTATCTTATTACCGCCGCCAAACCCTCGAATGTCAACAGCGATTTGGTGACTCTTGGTAAAACCTTTGTTTTCTGCAAGAACTTTAACACCGTTTTCGCAAAGATATTGTCCTGCGGTTTGGGCGTTCTTTACTATTTGCCGTGCCAATTGAGGACCAAATGTCTTCATTTCCAATGCCGCTATGCTGAGTGCTGGCAACCTACCTAGATGAGTGCTCGAAGCGCTTAGTGGGAAGACAGCGAATTGAATCTTCTTTACCGCTTTTTCCGTTGCCGGGTTAGTTGGGCTTCCCATAATAACTCCGCCTTGTGGTCCAGGGAAGGTTTTGTGTGTTGATGAAGTGATGAAGTCTGCTCCTTCGCGGAGAGGATCTTGGAATTCGCCACCTGCGATTAAGCCTAATACGTGTGAGGCATCGTAGGCGATGTATGCACCGACTTCTTCGCAGACAGCCCGCAGTTCTTTGATTGGGTGTGGGAACAGAAATAGGCTTCCGCCGAATGTGACGATGCCTGGTTTTGCGGCGCGGATGACATAGGCTGATTTGTCTGGGTCAATGTTGAATTCATCTATGTTGTAAACGTGATTTATGTTTTCTAAACCTAAGACGTTGCCTGCTAAACCCGTGTAATCGTGACTTATGTGAGCGCCGCAGCTTAGAGGTGTGACAACCATTTTGTTATTCTTTGAAGCTAACGACAACCCTTTGAAGGTTGCAAGGTTTGCATGTGTTCCAGAAACTAAGCGTACGTCTGCCCAAGTGCAGTTAAACAGACTCTTCATGATGTCGGTCGCGAGGTCTTCAATTTGGGACATGTATTTCTGCCCTTGATAATACCGCTTCTTAACATGTCCTTGGGCGTCGTTTTCTCCTTCAGCGTAACGACATGCGAGGTCGTGAGAGAGGTTGAGCATTTGGTTGACGGCTGGGGATTTGAGTCCTTCGCTGGCAATCATGTTTATGCATTCTTTGTCGCGGTATTGTTCGTGTTTTTTTGTTGCTTCAACTATGTCTTGGACTAAATCGGGCAGGTCTTTCATTTTGTCTCCCTCGCTAAATCATCAACGGAATTAGGCTTTGCAGTATTTAGCCGTTACTGGGGGCGGTTGGATGTTCGAGGGTTGCAGAATGTGGGTGTTTGATGGATGTTATTTTTTAGGTGTGCCTAAACATTTATATGTTTTATACATAAGGTTTAGGTATACCTAAAAAAACGGTGAGTAAAATGGAGCAAAAATCAACCCAAGACTACCTCAAAGCCGTCTATAACCTGGCTAGAAACGGAGATTTAGTTAGCACCACAGAAATCTCCAAAAAACTAGACGTCGCTCCAGCCAGCGTAACAGAAATGCTGAAAAAACTCTCCCAAGATGGCTACGTAAAATACTCACCCTACCATGGAAGCACCCTCACCGAAAAAGGACTCCATGAAGCCCAAAAAGTAACTAGAAAACATAGACTACTTGAAAAATTCCTCACCGATATTTTACACCTTGGAAAGGACAAGGTGCACACCCAAGCTTGCCAGATGGAGCATGCCTTATCTGATGAAGCAGAAGAATCTCTCTGTCGTCTCTTGAAGCATCCTGACACCTGCTCAGACGACGGCAAAACAATTCCTGCGTGCAATTTACCTTTCTCGAACTGTGAAGATTGCATTAAATTACACGACCAAGGGCTCGAAGAGGTAGGTAAACGAAATAAAAATCTAATTTCAATACGCGAATTGAAGGACGGCAAATTCGGTAAGATCAGCTTTATTCGAGGCGAACACAAAGTGCTTCAACGTCTCTTAGACATGGGACTTACACCTGGGACAAGGATTAAAGTTCTTAAGGTTGCACCTCTCAACGGACCTGTCGAAGTTTCTGTACGTGGATCTAAATTGGCATTGGGGCAAGATATCGCCTGCAACGTGTTCGTCGAATTAGAAGAACCAATTTAGGGAGACAGATTTATGTCATGTCATTCTAATTCAAGTTCAAACGGTAAGATTTCAAACGGAAAAAATGGCAAATGCCTGACTTTTGCTTTGGCAGGAAACGCGAACGTTGGGAAAAGCGTTATCTTCAACCAGCTTACTGGCTCAAACCAGATAATCGGCAACTGGCCTGGAAAAACTATCGACCGCGCCGAAGGTACACTTACCTTCGAAGGTCAGGAAATAAGAATTATTGATTTGCCGGGCATTTATTCGTTCTCAACTTTTTCTATGGAGGAGCTTGTTTCAAGAGATTATGTGGCACTTGAAAAGCCCGACGTAGTCATTAACGTCGTGGACGCGTCGGTTTTGGAGCGGAACCTGTTTTTTACGCTACAATTGCTCGAAATGCAAGCGCCCTTGGTCTTATGCCTAAACCAGGTTGATGTAGCCAAAAGCAAAGGCATGATTATCGATAAAGGAAAGCTGGAACAAGCGCTGGGAATTCCAGTAGTCTTTGCAACTGCTACGAGGGGTGACGGCATCTATGAGTTGGTAGGTGAAGCCGTTAAAGTTGTCAAGCATAAACCCAAACCCAAGCACCTCAAATACAGAAAAGACCTCGAAGAAAAAATCGAAAAACTAAAGCAGATAATAGAAAAAGAAAACCTCCAGCTTCAATATCCAGCTCGCTGGATCGCAATCAAACTATTAGAAGGCGACAGTGAAATCACCAAAATTGTCGCTGAAAAATCTAAAGTTGTTGCTGATTCAGCCAAGAATATCTCTGAGGAGTTGGCAAACAGTTGCCAAGAACAATGCTTCTCAATTATAGCTTCAGAGCGGTATGCCCTTGCAAGCTCAATAGCTGCTTCCGCCCTCCAACAAAGCGAGATAAAAAGTACCTGGTCTGACAAACTCGAATGGGTAACCACTCACAGGGTGTTAGGTTATTTTACGTCCGTTGGCGTTATTGCAGGTTTGTTGCTTTGGACGTTTTTTGTCGGCAACGGCCTCTCTAACTTGATTTCTAGCGGCTTAAGCTTCATCAAGCCCGTGGACCCTGCTTTATCCGCTTCCCAACCCATCTTGGCCATAATTTTGAACGGTGTTTGGGGCGGTTTCAACGCAGGCTTAACCCTTATCATACCCTTCGTGATTCCGTTTTACTTGCTTTTGGCTTTGGTTGAGAGCTCCGGGATTCTCACCCGAGTGGCGTTCATGATGGATAGCGCAATGCACAAGATGGGATTACATGGAAAAGCTTTGATTCCAATAATTTTGGGTTATGGTTGTAACGTGCCCGCGATTCAAGCATGCAAGATTATGGAGACAAGACGCGAGCGTTTGCTAGCAGCATTCGCCATCACTTTCGCTCCCTGTTCAGCAAGAACCATAGTTCTCTTCGGTATGGTGGGCTTATTTGTCGGTATACAATGGGCGTTACTTCTCTACGTTGTCGATATAGCGATAATCTTTGGTTTAGGCAGAATCGCAATGAAAGCCGTCCCGGGCAAATCCACTGGTTTAATCATGGAGATGAGCAGTTTTAAATGGCCTCCACTTAAAGTGGTGCTAAAGCAGACGTGGACAAGGACCAAATCAATCATTTATGTAGTCTTTCCGATCTACATTGTTGGCAGTGCTTTGGTTCAAGCATTATACGTTTACAACGTTTTAACGCCCGTTAGTAATGCTCTATCGCCTTTGACAGTTTGGTGGCTAGGCTTGCCCGCCGCAGCCGGAGTCTTGCTCATACTTGGCACTGTAAGAAAAGAATTCGTTCTTCTGGGTGCTGTCGCAATCTTTGGTACCACCAACTTGGCACTGTACTTCTCCTCTGTTCAGCTAGTGGTTATGGCTTTAGTTGCGATGCTTTACATACCATGTGTTTCAACGGTGGCTGTTCTTGGAAAAGAGTTCGGCTGGAAAGCGGCAACAATCATTTCGTTAGCTAACATAGCCGCAGCCGTCCTAATCGGGGGTTTAGCATTCAGGTTATTGACTTTGTTTCATTAAAACCGAATATTTTTTTAGAATACATACATTATTAGGTAAACTATTTCTCCTGAAAGGAACGCAAACCACCAAATTGGAAAGAGAATCTTTGCAAGTTTGCCGTGCCACTTGTTCGGCGTTTTCTTCCTCACTTGTAAAATGCCGATTGCAAGAACCGCAATTTCCAAAGACATTACTAAAACTGCAATTGCTCCATGTATTCCAAAATAAACAGTCAAAATCGGAGTCAACGTTATGGTTACAGTTCGAAGCAACATATAGCCGATGGACATGACAAGGTCCCATGTAATGGCAAGCGTGCCTGTGACTGGGTGAATGCTTTGTTTGCCCCTGCCGCTGAGAAACGCGTGAATAAAGAGGAATGCTACGGGGATTAAGCCTATCGCGATTATTGTGCTTGCTAAGGGTGCGGTTGTCATTGTTAATTGCCTGTCGTTTGTAGTTGGGAGTTTGCGGTTGCTAATTAAGTTGACGACTTATTTTCTTGTTTTTGGTTTGTTGCTTGATTTATTTTTGCTATTGCCACCGTACCTGAAAGAACGCTATTATTTAAGAAAACTATTTCTTTGCCGGAATCTAAAATTACAGTAGTATAGAAGCCAGTTAATTCCTTGACGAGTCCCTGCTCATTCAGGTAGGATGTGATTACTCGGTCACCTACATTGTAATGCAGCCTACTTTCGAATGCAGGGTCAGGCTTGCGCACTGAAGTTATGATGACACCCCCTGAAGCGATTGCACTATTAGGTATAGTGATTTGTCCAACATCGGTTCTTATACGCATAACCAGAGCTGTCATGTCGATTACTTTTCCTGGCACGTTGTTAACCATGACGTTCTCGCTAATTTTGAACTGATAAGTGGTAAAGACCAACGCACCTGAGAGTAATCCGCCAACAAAAGTTGAGATGATTAAGCCTACAGTGACGGAGATGATGCCTGCACTAGTCAGAAGGGTCGAAAGTGACACGTCAAAATAGCTAAGGATAACGAAGGTCATCACGAGAATTGCGATTCCCATTGACAGAAACTGAAGTATCGTCGCAATTTGGAGCCCGATTCGTGGAGTCAATACCATTTTTATTCGGCGCAGAAAGAAGAGGGCTGTCAATGTAAAGATGAAAACCAGTGATATGTCTACTAATCGATGAAAGAACATGGGCAAGTTCGTGGGCCCAGCTACGAAGAGCTCAAAAAGCAATATGGTGCTTGCTGCCAAAATGACGATAAAAATGATGAACGCTGCCAGTTTTTTCAATGAGTTAAATATTCCAGCCAAAGGAATTCGTCCTTAGCCATAATTAGTAATGGCATTTCTATAGTTTTTCCTAAAACAAGAGTTAGCAACGATTATATTCGATGTTAGGTTACTTTGAGGTATGAGTGTTTTAGCTCCGAATTGTCCTTGCCCTAAAAGAGACTGCTCTCGCCACAGCAACTGCACTGAATGTGTGCAGCACCACAAAGAGAAAAACGAAGATCCATATTGTGCAAGGTAATTTTGATGTCTGTGTGCTCAGTTGTTGAGGCTCAAAAGAAACGTGAAAAAATCCAAGTGCGTTTTTGGAATATAGTTGGCGAAGTTGAACACATCAACATTCCCAAGTTAGAAGACGCACTTAAAAAAGAATTCAACACAACCGACTATAGGTTTGTTCAATCGCAGATCAAGCTTATGCAAACTGAGGCAAGGATAAGAATTCAGGGCAAAGACAAAGTATGGATTAAAGAGCCATTTAATTTCTAACTATAACGGGTCTCATTAGCGCTGTCGTAGATTTAGGTTAGTGCAAAGCCTCAAAATAGTTTAAATTTTTTTTGTTGTACAGGTTTACCCACATTTGAGTTTTGCAATAAACTTAAATGTAAACGCTATTAATGCTTCTTCAGTGGATTTGGGTCAAATGGTAGCTATATTGAGCATTGTTTTAGTATTGATTAGCATCGGTACTATTTTGGGGCCTGTTGGGGCAGCCGTAATCATTTACCGCGACGATTTAACTCAACTGGTCATTACTCCTCAAATTAGAGACATAATAAATGGAAATAGCAACTTAATTCCAAATGCCAATCAGCCCAATAATGGAAATTCAAACAACAACGACAACTCAGAATTGGACGGATTAATGAACCCGGTTTTTGTAAGCGCCAAAGTTGACGAAGCAACAAATACCTTCTCAATTACGTTTAACCTTACTAACCCATTGAGTTATGATTTAACACTAAACAGTTTCAGTGCAAACGTAGAAATCACTCAGAATCAATATCCAGCAGGAATTATAAGTCTCAGTAACCCAGTTACAGTAATTGCAGGTCAAACTTCTCAATTCGCTGTTTCAGGAAGTTGGACCCAAGATGCTCAAAACTATATTGTAACCAACTATCCTGGCACAACATCATTCGAAATGTACCTCTCAAACGCATTGATAAACGTAAATGGTATAACAATCCAGTCACCAGGCCCCATCGAACTTGGTATCATACCCCTTAACGTGGAAGGTTAAGTTCAATGCTAAACAAAATCAACATCGTCGCCTTGGTTGCTGGAATATCAACACTCCTTTTAATTGCTATTTCAATATTTGTTCCATGGTGGCACTTCATAGTTGGAAACCCCGCCATAGCCACAGTTAATGTTTCCCCAGTTAATGTGAACCTTGCACTCTTAGGCGATTCATTTACCGTTCCATTGATTTATGCTCTCAATATAGCTAGCGCATTAACATTGGCTTCCGGAGGCATAACCATGTTAATCTACTCCCTGAGACCCAACAAATCATATTCAATGAAGCTGCTTGGGTTTGGATACAAAAAACCACTCTACGCCTTGATTATATTCGTCATTACATTAGTTGCAATGAGTTTCATAGTTCAAAAAATTTCAGGGTTTGCATTCCCAGTAATAGGTTCAGTGGCGACTACTATTCCGCAAAGTATGTTGCCCGATGGCGCCAATGTTAGCATTAATGTTTCAGCGGCTTTCGGATGGCCATTCTATTTTGCTATAGTAGTTGCAGGAATGTGCGTTGCTGCAAGGTTTTACCATCGAAAAGTAGTTGCAATCGATGCTACAGTTCCTCCTCCACCTGTGCTTCAATAAAGAAATCACTAAAAAGCCGTTCCTTATTCATTTTCTCGTTAAATTGAAAAGGTATTAGTTAAAGAAACTTATTTTTTTCTATTGTTCATGGTGCAGTAATTGCTATTGAACTTGTCGAGGTCATGAAAGGCAAAGTCCTCACTAAATTGTCGTAGAACATTTTTTCTCATCTAAAAATTAGATTGAAAAACAAACCAAACATCCAAAACAAAGACATAGTGATTATTTGATTATTTCACCGATCGCCACTTTATCCCCTACTTGATTAATTTTTACTTTTACGCGATCTCTTGGCTTAGCTTTTGGAACCTGTATAATGTAACCCTGAATTTTAGACATGCCATCGCCATTCGGGCAAAGGTCGGTGATGTTAACTTCTAATTCGTCTCCTAACTCGACGGGGCATTTCTTCTCAACATGTTTGATTTTAAATTTACCGCCGCGTACTCTTCTATGGACCATTACAGAAACCTTGCCTTTTCATTTGTAAATAGCGGTTAAAGGCTTAAGTCTTCCGCAGGTCACTCTCTTCGGGTTTATTCTATATTGTTTCTGTTGTATTGTTCTGGTATTTCATCGGCGAAATAATAGTTTCAAGTGCCTAATTATGTATTAAACACAAACTAAACCGCAAAAAAGGAGTAACTCCTATATGTTAGGTATAAGTTTGAATAGCAGAGATCGAACATGAACCCAGAAAATTATAAATCGATAAGAAACAAGCCAAAACGTAACAGTGCAATCAGCAAATCCAAAGCCCGAATGCTTGCAAAGGTTAAACTGACTTCGACCTCCACTCCAAAACTACGCACAATCTACAATACAAAAACTGAGTGGGCCACAAAAATTCTTCCTAAACTGAAAGAGTAGTAGAAAACACTTAACAAACAGGAAATCTTTTATAACAATTATTCTTTTCAAAGATGCACAAGTGAAGTTAAATGACTGAATCAATCGAACAAAGAGTACAGAAAGCACTCGACGAAATAAGACCTCAAATCCAACTTGATGGAGGAGATGTTGAGCTTGTGGCAGTTGAAAAATCGACTGTGAAAGTCCGCTTAGTTGGGCACTGTGCAGGTTGTCCAATGTCTGCTATGACACTTAAAAATGGTGTTGAAGCAGTCATTAAAGAAAGAGTTCCTGAAATTACGAAAGTTGATGCGGTAAAGTAAGTCAAGCCGCTCTATCAACATCTATTCTATTTCTCAGTTTCATACTATTTCAGGATTTTTTCCTTTTCAAATTCTTGTTGTTCATTAGCCGACTTTCAGTCAATTAGTTTTTTCAGAATAATTATATGTACCTACTCGGAAGAAAATTCACCTTGTTAAACAATTTTGCCCGCCGGGTCAAGTTTTGGCTTGCTTTCCTTTTCAAATATGTAAGGCAGTTTCTCCTTATCCTTGAGAGCAAATACTTTAGTTCCTTTCTTAACCGCATACCAGTGTCCTTTTTCTCCCTCAAAGGATAACATCAAACCCGACATGAAATTCCGTGTACAGGTTCCTGAATAAACTGTGTTGTTTTCTGAGTCAGGTATTCGTTTAAATCTCCAAATAATTGTGTCATCAACCTGAGCCCACGTACCCTCGTTTGCTCCCGCTAAATACCCGAAGGACCCGTCAAAGTTGAAGTAAATAGAATTCCAGCTGTAGTTACCTTTAGGTCCCCAATCGAAATGAAGCGTCCACAAACCAACAGGGTTCATATTTAGTCTCTTGCTTTCTCAAGCAGTAAACAAATGATCTTTTGCGAGTATTAGAAATTTGCTCATGCTACAAAGAAACGCACGCACATCTTAATAGAAACGGTCAAACTCAAAAGAGGATGGAAAAGAGAGGCACAATTAGAGGAAAATAAGAATTATTCAAATAACTCGTATGTTAAGGACAGACTAACAGCGGCTAATATTGGAAGTATAACTATAGACAATATTACATCAGTGCCTAAATATACTGCTGCTGCGATAGCACTAAGCCAAATCACGGTGTTCCCGACTATGATTTTATACCTATTCTTCTGCAATAGAGCCAACTTATCATATGTATGTGTTTTTAGAAGGAGGTTATATGCATCTTTTCCTATTGTTGATAGAAGATATTTCCCCTCTCTCTGTTCGATGAAAGGCGCTAACCCCTTAAGATGGTAAGAGAGTGTTGAACTGTCTGAAATCTTACTTTCATTAAGAATTTTCGTATAGGCAATACCTTTGTTTTCGCCTACTATTCGAAGAATATCTCTTCTCTTTTGGTTTTCCAGCGCCGCAAAAACCTGTTGTTCAAGGTCCTGAAGATTTTCCAATTTTTCTTTCTCTACCATTTACATCACTTCGGAAATATCTATAGAAACAGGAACGAAATAAGTACCCTTGTGAAAGGGATTTTTGTATAAACTAGCTGACAATATTTTTTCATTTCATTTCTAATTTGTATCGAAAAGCGCGTTCGAAGGGGAAAAAGATGAGGATTTTGGTGCATTGACCAAATCAATATCAGATAAACGTGGGATTCAATCTAGTTATTTGGGTTTAAATAACTCGCAAGACAAACGTCAATATAATTCTATACATCGAAAGCAATAACGGAAAACAAACAATTCACTGAATTCCTCAAGATGCCCATACAAAAACAAAATTGTTTAAGTTGCCCAGATATGACCAAGTCGAAACAGATTTTGTTTTGCAAGATTAACGGCAGTCTAATAAGCACAATGAAGCAATCATTGGTTTGGGGTTAACCAGATTTGAAAGTCCTTTTCATTGAACCGCCTAAAGACATATGGTTTGTCATGGGTGAATATCTACCGCCGCCCTATGGCATTATCCAACTCGCCGCCTATCTGAAGAGAGAAATCCCAAATGTTCAATTAGAGATTCTTGATTGCAATGCGGAAAAAGTTGATTGGAAGAAGATGGAAGAGCGCATTGCCGCTTCGAACCCGGATATTGTAGCTTCTGCTTCTCTGGCTACTTGTAATACTTATGCTGTCGTGAAAACACTTGAAACCGCTAAACGCAAGGCACCAAACGCCCTTACTGTAACTGGCGGTCAACACTTTACTGCAACTGCTCAAGATTGTCTCCAACTTTACCCAGAAATCGATGTCATTATTCGTAACGAAGGAGAACAAACCTTAGTTGAATTGGTGAAAGCCCATCAGCAGGGAGCAGGGTTTCAAAACATTCTAGGAATCTCGTTCAGGAACAATGGAAACATCGTTCACAACCCTTCGAGGCCTTTGATTTCAAACTTGGAAGATTTACCGTTTCCAGGCTATAACCTTGTCAAAGACAAAATGCCCCAATACCACTTCTCCGTCATGGCAGGCAAAAGGGCGCCGTACGCTCTCATTGAAGGGGGACGCGGATGTAACCATCAATGCACATTTTGTACACAGTGGCGTCACTGGCAAGCCTGCTGGCGTCTCAAACCAGCAAAACGGATTGCAGATGAAATGGCCTACTGTAATCGGGAGTTTGGAAGCGAGATGATCTGGCTAACCGACGACAACTTTGGGACCGGACAGCGCCCCAAGGAAATAGCCGAAGAAATCATCGCCAAACAGTTACCTGAAGTGACTTGGTTTGTTCAAGCTCGATGCGACGACATTATCCGCAACAAAGATATTCTTCCAAGGTTGGCCAAATCAGGGTTAAGATGGGTTTTGCTCGGGGTCGAGAATTCAAATCCAGCTACACTGGATTACTTTAAGAAAGGCATTACCCCTAATGATGCCAAGACGGCGGTGCGTCTGCTGCAGGACAACGGCATCTTCGCCCACGCAATGGTCATCATCGGCAACCGCAAAGAAACCCACCAATCTATACTCCAACTCCGAGAGTTCGCCAACGACTTAGATCCTGACTTCATCATGTTTGGCATCCTGACGCCTTTTCCAGGCACAGAAGTTTACGCCGAAGCGGAACGGAACAGATGGATCGAGGATCGCAACTGGAACCACTACGACATGATTCATGCTATTATGCCAACCGAAACGCTTTCCACCAATCAGATACAAGAGGAACTCTATGGTTGCTACCGCGGCTTCTATGGCTCTTGGAGCAGACGATTAAATGGCCTTTTCTCGAGCAATCCAATGAAACGACGCACGTTCCGACACATGGCAACATGGGGCGTAATGGGCAAAATCAAATCGATGTTCTAGGCGAAAACTCTGCTAAAATCTAACTATTCCAAATCATTCTTGCTGTTTCTGTTAGCGGTTGCAGTTTTTGGGTTGGCGCTTGTCCCCCTTCTTTTACTTCAGTCTAACGTACAAGGAGATCAGTTACCTTTTCAACGTCCAATCGTTGGCACTTTATACATCGTAATTTGCATAGTGGGTACAGTTGCAGTGTTTTATCCGGGCAAGTGTCGCATGATAATCCAAAAACCCAACGATTCCACTATCTCCGAAAAGCCATCTGCCTCGCTGGTGCAGTTTAAAGGGCACCATCCAGACTGTGATGAGTTCTCGGGTAATCGGATCGCAATTAGAGGCTTGGTCTTTTGCGCTGCGTGCAGTGGTTTGCTGGTTGGGGCAATAGCTGCAATGGTGGGGGCTGTTTTGTTTTCTTTAGGTTTTTTTGATTTGGCAACTGGAAGCCTATGGTTTCTGGCAGCTGGTGAAATCTTGATGATTGCCGGGTTGGGTCAAATAAAATTGAAGGGTTACTTCAAAATGGTGGTGAATGCTCTGTTTGTTGCTGGGTCATTAATTATTTTGGTTGTTGCAGATTTGGTTAGGCAGAGCCTTTTGGTTGATGTGTACGTACTAGGATTGATTGTCTTTATGTTGTGGATTAGAATTTTGCTCTCGGAATGGCACAATAAAAGAATTTGCGTGGCGTGTGGACGCTGCATTTAGGGTGGATTGGGTGGACGTTCGGTATAGTGTCTGCGTCTGGAGAGCGCGCCTGCTAAGATGAGTAAGCCGAAAATAATTAGTATTATGGGCCAGAAATCTATCGTTATGCCGTAGGTAGTTTGCAGGAACAAGCTTAACCCTACAAGGATTATGATTATACCAATAATGATGCCGACTATCATGCCGCCGTTAGGTAAACCAAAGCATTCGTTTTCCATTCGTCGGTAGTGTTCTCGGTCGCTTCCGGGGTAGCGTTGACCGACCGTATAAAGGGGAGCGCCACAGTTTGAGCATGCAGTATTTGTGTCTGGGTTCTGAGTGCCACATTTGCTACAGTAAACCATTAGAATTCCTCAATCAAATGTAAACTTAATTTAGTTTTAAGATTTGCGGTTGAAAAAAATTTTGGATGGTCAATTAACCCCTGCTTAAGTGCTTAGAAATCAAGTTGGGAGTTCCAATCTACTAAACTCACAGTTTCTGAAAGTTGGTGGGGCTCCCCGGATTTGAACCGGAGTCTATAGAGCCCAAGTCTACAAGCCTAGACCAAGCTAGCCGAGAGCCCCACTTTGGTGCAGAGAACATAATTTCAGCTGAGCCATAAAAACCTTAGCCACCCCTTCCGAGTTTTTGAGGTTTTAGGAGTTAAAGGTTTGCTGGGCAAATTCTTTATTGAAGGTACATTTGGATTCGAGATTTGTTGAATTGTTTTGTTTATGTTTTTCTTTTCTGCAACTTCACCTAAAGTTACTCGGTTTGGGGGGCAACTAGAACAATCCGCTTTTTATTGACTTTCCATGACTTTCTGTGACGTTATAAGACTTTTCCAGACGCAACCTGGAAACGCCACAAACCCCAAAACAAGAAAGCAACCCAAAACAAGCCCTTCCCAAAATGCAATTTCAAGTGTGTTGTTCTTCTTTTATTGAGAATAAACTGAATATTTATTGATCACCTTTCCGAGCTCGAGAAAGCGCTTTAAAGCAACCTGTGCATAGCACTATGAAGTGACTGCTTTGCCAAGAGAATTCATATTCTTCTCCCGTATAGGTCAAACCGACTCAAACTTCCACAACCTCCATGATGCAGGAAGACTCGACATAGTTCACGAATGCATTGTAAGTAGCCTCTTCCTTTCACATGGTTTGCGCAGAGACGTAACCTTCCATGCCATTCTAAATGGTCCACCAAACCCGCCCGTGCACGTCCAAATTGACGGTAGCACCCTCTACGACGTACGAACTGACATGGATACTTGGCAAGTAATCCTTAAAAAAACATTACAGGGCAAGGCTCATCCCGGCATCACTAAAGATAAAACGAGTTTCGAAGCGTTACTCAAAGCCAAAGCTCAAACCAAAACAATCTACGTCCTTGAAGAAGACGGCCAAGAAATAAACCAAATTGACTTGGCAGAAAATAGCCTCTTTATCCTCGGTGACCATGTGGGTTTGCCAAAGAAAGTGGAGCTCTTTGCGCAGCGGTTTGGGGAAAAAATCAGTCTCGGAAAACAGCCCTACCTTGCGGCATCCTGCATCACGATAATTAACTATACTTTAGATCAACGGGCTAAACTTGGCTGTTGAAGTGCTCCCAACCACGCGCTTCAATAGCACACTGCTTACCATCAACCTGGAACAGAATTTGCTTTTCCTGAGTGACTTTTCCGATGGGGATTAGCTTTCCACCAATTGCCTCGACAGCAGTTACTGCGTCAACCCATTTTTCGGGTTTAACTGTTACAACCAACTCGTATTCTTCACCGCCATACAGAGCCAATTCCGTGGCGTCAAGACTGTTTAGCTTAGCAAACCGCTCAACTTCCGGAGCAACCGGCACTTTGTCGAGTTCAAAACCTACTTTACTTAAACGTGCAAGTTCATGTAAAGTCCATCCTAAACCATCACTGGAATCCATCGAAGCTGAAACCCCTCCACAGCCACCAAGCGCCAAACCCTCTAAAAGCCTTGCTTTAGGCATCAAAACTGCCTCTACAAGAGTTCTTGCATTCTTGGGGGCTAAACAGGTACCAAGCAGCAAGCGCAACCCAGCCGCCGATTTACTGAAAAACCCAGTAACCGCCAAGACGTCGCCCGGTTTTGCACCGCTACGAAGCATCAACGCCGACTTCTCTGCTGTTCCATAGAGTGAGATTGAAATAATTAGGTCTGAAGTTTCACTTGTGTCGCCTCCAACTATGAAAGCGCCGTATTCTTGTGCTCCAGCATTCAAGCCATCCGCGATTTCTTCGATGTTTTTTTGGGTAAAACCTGCCGGCAACCCTAAGGCAACAAGCGCCGCCGTCGGTTGGACACCTTTTGAAGCAAAATCGCTGACGTTCATAATTAGGGCTTTTCTAGCGGCTTGGAAAAGAGACATTTCTTCCGGGACATCGGTTTTTGCTACGAGCATATCGGTTTTGATCACTGCGACCTGTTTTTCATTGATGCTAACTGCGGAAACATCGTCTCCGAACGGAACAGGCATATTCGGCATGGAAGTTAAACGAGGTTGGATAATCTGGATTATTCTGTGCTCGCCCAAGGTTTTTGCTGTTTGTTTTCGGGTTTGATTTTGGCTCATTTGTGTGTCTGCTCTAGTTTTTATGGGTTGTTTGTTGCTTTTAAGGTTGGGGTTTGTGAAACTTTAAAAATTGGTTTCTCGTTGATTAGCGTCTATGCGCCTCGATAGCTCAGCCCAGTAGAGCGGCTGCCTCGTAAGCAGCAGGCCGCGGGAGCAAGGCCCGCTCGAGGCTTATTTGGCATAAGTGTAGTTGTGTCATACATCAATGAACTTCTGAAGCCCTCTGGCAAGGTTTATTAAATGTTACGACATGAAGCTTTTCTGAAGGCTGAGCAGGATGCGTCTTTTCCACTCCCAAGGTTCCAACGACAAACTCCAGTGCCCCTACAAAGGTTGCGAGAAGCACTTTGATAGGCCCACTATGATTACAGATGACTCTGTCCTTCCTCGGCAAACGCACTATGCTTGCCCATTCTGCATGTCACGATTGGAACTAGAGACCGCTAAAGGAAAAATTGTAAACGTGAAACCAACTGAGTACCCGATGGTTTTTGATTCGCCAGCCAAATGTGCACACTACAACGGATTGCTCAATGCACCGCCTGGAACGACGTCGACTCAAGATGAATGTTTGATTTGTCCCAAGGTGCTCCAGTGCAACGTTCGTAAAAAATAAGTGCACATAACCTCTATTTCTGGTTCATGTGCGTGTTTTCGACGATCCAAGAGTTTTGGGTCAGTGTTGATTTGACGTTTTCTCACAGCTTTAGGCTCGAAGCCGTCGCCTTACATCATTCCCAGATTAATGTTGTTTAAGCGGATTTATCTATTTTTATTCTCGGAAAACCAAAAAAATTGAAAAGAAAAGGTTGAGTTTGTGGGTTCTAAGTTAACAGTTGATTTACGAAGTCTTCGGCTCGTGTGGTTAGGTCTTCGCCGCTTCCTATTTTAACAATCACTGCTTCTGACAAAGAATTGTCGGAGCGGGTTGGAAGGGACTGTTTTAGTTGGGCAATATCGGTTGGTGATGTTGCGCCCTGTCCGCTTCCATAGATCCCTAATTTGTTTTCTTGACCATGTGACAAGTCCAAGTTATTTAGGGTGTCTTTAACTGAACTGGTTAATCCACCTGCGTAGACTGGTCCTCCAACAACGATGACATTATAACCTGTAATGTGAGTTGCAGCTGGGCTTTTTATGCCTGCCAAAGTAACATCGTAACCTTTTGCCTGCAGGTCACTAGCGACTTTGTCGGCGACGCCTTTTGAGGTTCCGGACAGTCCGGGGTCGTAGATTACGAGGGCTTTTCCAGCCGAGGTTCCATTAGGCGTTAAAGTTTGTGATCCAGTTGCAGTGTAAGCAGCCAAATCTAAGAATATTAAGGCCCCAAAGGATACTGCCAAAATTATTAATACAGCAAATATGGCAATGATTATTTTGAATATTTTCCTCATGTTAATCTTCCTTGAAAGCTATTTGTGGTGTTTGAATAAAAATTTACCGCCGATAAGTTCTCAAAAAATAGTAGAAAAATCAGTGCACTCACATGGTTTAATCCAAGAATTGATGCGAAATTAACGACACTTGACGAATCTAAATGCTTAAACCTCACCGAGGGTAGGGTAGCTTATACGACTTATTTGTGAGGTGAAAAAAAGACATGATATTCGAAGAAGAAGATGAATGGGAAGAAGGCGAAGATGAAGAATGGGAAGAAGAAGAATGGTAAAATAAACGCCTAAGACCGCACTTTTGTATATTTTTCTTTCAAGTTTTGATTTTCCCCTATGTTTTTGAGGTTGATTCTTTGAACCGATGAAAAAAGCCATTTTGACTTTTTTGTTTCTTTTTTCCTTGAGGTTTACATTTATAACTATCTTGTTGGCATCATTAAACGACGCCACCTATGACCCGAATCGCTGTATTAGAAGAAGAAAAATGCAAAGTCAAAAAGTGCAACTCTCTCTGCGTAAGTTTTTGCCCGATGGTACGTAGCAGAGTAGAAGCAATACGAGTCGAAGGCAGCAAAGCAATCATAGCTGAAACCCTTTGCAGCGGTTGCGGGATATGCGTCAAAAAATGTCCTTTCAAAGCCATCAGTATAGTTAACCTACCTGACGAGCTTGAGAAGGATTGCAGTCACCGTTTCAGTGCCAACAGCTTCAAACTTTTCCGACTGCCAATGCCCTCACCTGGAACGGTTTTAGGGTTGCTGGGTCAAAACGGAATAGGCAAAAGCACAACGCTTAAGGTTTTTTCAGGCGAAATCAAACCCAACCTCGGCAGGTTTGATGACCCGCCAGAGTGGCCTGAGATTATTCAGTATTACCGGGGTTCAAGCCTGCAGGATTATTTCCAAAAATTGAGCGAGAAAAAGCTTAAAGTCAGCAGCAAACCGCAATACGTCGATAAAATTCCCAAAGCCGTTTCAGGTAAAGCCGGCGAGCTTTTAGAAAAAGTCGATGAACGAAGACAACTTGATGCGATTGCTGAAGAGTTAGAACTTAAGAAGATTTGGGATAGGCCACTCGATGTACTCAGTGGCGGTGAGCTTCAGCGTGTCGCTGTTGCGGCAGCGCTTAGTCGTGAAGCAGACGTCTACCTATTCGATGAGCCTTCCAGCTACTTAGACGTTAAGCAACGACTCGTAGTTGCAAGAGCCATACGCAGCCTCAAAGAACAACAAAAAACAATTGTTGTGGCCGAACACGACTTAGCCATCATCGATTACTTGTCCGACCAAATCTGCGTCTTCTATGGTGAACCAAGCGTCTACGGAGTCGTCTCACACACTCACGGAGTCCGAACAGGTATTAACATTTACCTGCAAGGATACATCCCAGACGAGAACATAATGTTCAGAAAAGAAGCCATAGTCTTCCATGAGAAACCTCCAACCGCAGGAGAAATGGTTGGCGAACCCTTGCTGAAATGGGACAGGATGGAGAAAACCTTCAAGGGATTCAAACTCGCCATCGAACCAGGCGAGATACGCACAGGCGAAATCATAGGCATTCTTGGACCCAACGGCATCGGAAAAACCACCTTCGTTAAGATCCTTGCTGGCCTAGACGAGACCGATGATAAACGTCAACTTAGCAAATTAACAGTAAGCTACAAACCTCAGTACATAGCACCCGACTATGAAGGCACAGTTCAAGAGTTGCTGATGAATGTGGCTAAAGAAAACTTTACCTCAAGTTGGTACAAGACCGAAATTGCGCAGCCACTTCGACTTCAAGTTTTAATGGACAAAAACGTAATGGAGCTAAGCGGCGGAGAACTGCAGAAAGTCGCCATCGCGGCGTGTTTGAGCCGTAAAACAGATCTCTTCTTGCTTGACGAGCCAAGCGCATACCTTGATGTTGAAGAAAGACTAAACGTGGCAAAAACTCTTCGGAGAGTTGTGGAAGCTCATGGTATACCTGCTTTCGTGGTTGAACATGATGTCGTTACCCAAGACTTCATAGCCGATCGTTTAATGGTTTTCAACGGCGAACCAGGCGTCAGCGGGTTAGCCCATCCCCCAACTACCTTAAGGCAAGGCATGAATACTTTCCTCAAAGAAATGGATATCACCTTCCGACGGGACTCAGTCACTTATCGCCCCAGAGTGAACAAGGAAGACTCCCAGATGGATAAGTTCCAAAAGGGAATCGGCGAATACTACTACACTAAAACAACCAAACCCGAAAAAATGGAAACAAAGCCCGAAAAGAAAGAGCAAACTAAACAACTCAAAAAATAACTTGCGCGTTTGGGCTAGTTCTCTTTTCAATAATGGGCGCTGAGAGAAGTTGCTGTTGCTGCTGCAACTGATTCTGCAAATCACCAGTTGCATCTTTCAAAACTAAACCCAAATAACACAATTTGCAGAGGGTCAAGTTAAATGAAATTGGCTCCAAAAATTAGAGTTAATTAAAGAATCAAAAGTTAAGTGGTTATAATTCTACTTTTTGCCTTTTGCCGCCTCAAGTTTTGTAGGCAAATATTCATCCACGATGTAAGTTAGTCCGTATCTGCTGAAAGCTTCCTGTTCCGCCTTACGCTTAATCTTTAGAAAGAGCTTGATTTCACGTTGCCAAAGAGGATCATTTTGGTATCTTGGGTCTTTTTGTAACTCGTAGAGTCGCTTTATGTCAACTTCATCTAATGGGTCTGTGGGCAGTTTGTATTCGACGATGTCGGATGCCCAAACACCGCTCCAAACAGCATCAGGTGTGTTGAGCTCTCGCAGGTGTGCCGCGTTGGCTGAGCCTGAAATGATGACTTGGGCAATGTGCATTCCCCATGGATCACCATCAGTTAGAATGTACACAGGTAAATTGAGTTCGTCGTGCAGGCGTCGGATGAAGCTGCGGGTCTGTCTTGGGGCTTGTCCACCGCATGAAATCAGCAGCGATTTGTGTTTGTTGTGTACGTTTTCTTCGATGAACCTTGTGAATAGGGCACCTTTCTCGATGGCGATCACTTTGTCGGCTTTGGTGCTAATGAATTCGGAGCTGGTTAAGGCTGGACCAATTAGTACGCCGTCTGGGTGGCTGGTCAAGTTGAGTGTTTTGCCCTCATAGCCTGGAACAGTGTAGCCGATGTCTAAGTCGCCAAAAATTGCGCTTCGTTCCTCAGGAAATATGTGGAAGTCTTCTCTGGCAAAACCAGTCAAGGTTTCGAGGTCGGTGATTATGTTGTTTGATTCTTGCTGGTCAGTAAATGTCATTTCGTAGGCTTGTGACGAGTAATAGACATCTCTTAAAGTTGAGGTTTTTCGTTGAGTTGTCAGTTCATTGCTGAACATGGCTGTCCATGCCAATTGCGTGAAAGGTTTGATGTGACGTATGTTGCGTGCGCTGCGGCTTACATTTTTTTCACCAAGAATATATTGGCGCAATGTTGGGTCGTAGTTTATGTTTTCGGTGGAGCGACTGGGCATGTTGATTGTTGGAAAAACGCCTTGGTCCAGTTGATCGTAGATTTGTGTGCCGAAGTTTTTGAGGCTTGCGATAACCTCGTTTTGTCTTTCTAAGATCTTAGCTTTCTTCTGCGCCATATTTTTGTACACTCTTGAGTAGTTTATCTATGTCTGGTTGTTTCTCTTTCTGGGCAAGCATGGTTGAGAACTCGGCGATTTTGGGTAAGTATTTGCTGAAAATTCCAAGTCGCTTTTTCTCATTGTGTACGTGTTCTTGCCTTGCTAAGAAATGCTGCAGTTGCCGTGCAACTTCACGCAGGGCGTTTGCGACTTCTCTGCGTACTTCGGGGCGATCTGAGATGAATTCTTTGCCCACTGTTTTGTAGGGAACTTTAGTGCTGCAAATATGGACAACTATCGCGATAGGCATCTCAGGCGCGACTTTGTATCGACGCCAATTCATTGCTGAGATTACACGGTAGGAAACGTCGCTTGCTTCATCGTAGAGTAAGGGGATTTTGTTGGCAAAACGGTAAATGACAAAAGTGCCGCGTTTTGGAACATCTCCGCCGTAAGCCATGGCCAACTCAACTATGAATGGGTGACCCGCATATGTGGATGGTTTACGTTGATGAACCACAAGGTACTCGGGCTTGAGCTCTTTTTGGATACCTGCTTTAAGCAAGTCTTCGCCGAGCGGGGAGAGGCAACTGGCATCTGGAGGCAGGAATTCCTTGTATTTTTTGAGGTTCTGCATCAAGCGCACGATTTCTTCGTGAGCCAGTTTTTTCGGATTTTTGTTCGAAGGGATTCCTGCAAACTCGAGGAATTTTTGAGCAGTAATTTCGCCAACTCGGTGGAAGTGGCCTTTCAGGAATTCTTTCATGGTGGTGAAAGTGGTTATTTGAATGAGGCGTTGGAGCAGTTCCACGTCAACACCGTATGGGTGAGGCATGGTTTCTTTTGGTGACTCAGGCATGACGGTGGTTGCTCTCATAAACTTGTAGAGCCTGCCTTTAGGATCAACAAAAGTTATGTTTGCGTAGGGGTTAACCATGGCTGTTTGCTTGAAGTACTCAATAATTTTTGGCATAGCACGTAGGTAGTCGCCTTCAAGCGTAAACTCCACGATTGTACCCTGCCATTGGTCTTTGTTTATGAGAACCTTGCGGTCTAAAATTATGGGTTTGTTCCGCTGGATATCAATCATTAATTTGAAGCTATAAATTTTTTCTTGACCAGTGCTTGAGGTAACAAAAACTGGTTGATGGGTTGTTATTTGCCCATAGAGAACTGCCATTTTGCCGCCTAATCCGAAGGTGCCTCTAGCCTGCTTAAGCTTGTATTTGCTGCCATAGAGAACTTGACCGAAGGCTGAAGGAATGAATCGGGGGGGAATTCCGCAGCCGTTATCTTCGACACGGAGTTTGTAGATTTGGGTTTCTTTAGTGGCTTCGCCTTCGTAGGACAAACGTACGTAGACATTGGGCGGAATTTTTTGGCTCTCCGCAGCGTCTAAAGAGTTTTCAACGATTTCTCGTATTGCAACGAAGATAGCGCGTGAAGGGTTTGTTAAGCCTGCGATGTCTCGGTTTCGATAGAAAAAGTCTGATGCGCTTATTTCTTCAAACGTTGCTTGAGCCACTTGTAGCCTACACCACTTTCCCCGGTTTTAGTTTGCGAATGCTAAGTATATTTGTTGCTTGTTCTTTAAGTTAACTGCACTTTGAGGGGAAATAACTCTTACTTAAAACGAGCTGCAACGCCTTTGGATGGTAAATTTTGCATTAAACATGTAAATTAGTGCCTATTGCAAGAATTTTTAGCTTAAAGAAAGCATTGCACCCAATTTTGACAACAATAATTATGCTCTTCCATGGCATGTAGTACTAATCCAAATTCGTCTTGCAGAAAGGAGATCTTTGGCCGTTTTTCAGGAACGCATCTAATGTTGTTCTATGAACTTTTGCAGAAAGCTGAAAATCTGCCTCAAAAAAAAGATCAGGAGTTTGATCTATAAATATAAGTGATAGTTAGAAAACCCAAAATTTACATGAAACACTCAAAGTGCAAAAAAAGACTTTAATTGCGTTTCCAATGAGCAAACGAACTTGTAAACAGACGCATAACCGCTTTTGGCTGGACAAAGTTTTTATGCGCGTTTGGAACTCTTACAATTCCCCGTTAAGATAAAGGATGATTCAAGATGACCCTACAAAAAGGAGATTTCATACTAATAGATTATGTAGCCAAAGTTAAGGAAACAAACGAAGTTTTCGACACAACAAAAGAAGATGTGGCTAAAAAAGAACATCTCCATAAAGAAGGACAAATTCACGAACCTGAACTTGTAGTTGTAGGCGAAGGCTGGGTCCTAAAAGCCCTAGACGACGCACTAACAACAATGGAAATTTGCAAGCCTTGCACAGTTGAAATTTCGCCTGAAAAAGCCTTCGGACAAAGAGACCCAGAAAAAATCAAACGCGTTCCAATAAAGGCACTCTACGCAAAAGAAATTAACCCGGTTGTCGGCGCACGCATAGAATTCCAAGGAAAAAATGCTACTATTCGGTCAATCGGCGCAGGAAGAGTTCTACTTGACTTTAACGCTCCTCTAGCAGGAAAAACCCTCATCTACGACGTTACAATAACAAAAAAACTTGATACCGCAGAACAGAAAATCGGCTCCATCGTTCATCGCCGAGTACCAGTAGTTGAAGAAAACAAATTCAAACTGGCCATAAAAGGCTGTGACTTAACCATAGACATGCCTGAAGAAACCTTCTACGTTGAAGGCATACAAATTGCTAAACGCGGCATTGCTATGGACATTCAAAAATTTGTTCCCGAGTTGATGGAGACAAAGTTTATTGAAACTTTTAAAGCCGAACCCAAACCAGCAGCAGTCGTTGCTCCAACATCCGCACCTGCAACACCAGTAGAACCCGAAGTAAAACCAGCGCCAGAAGCTAAACCAGCTGCAGAAGAGAAGCCAGCAAAAGCACCAAAAGCTGCAAAAGCAGCTAAAACATAATAAAACCTCAAACTTTTCTTTTCATTAAAGTTTTTTTGTCTTTTCAACTTTGTAATGCAATTAGGTTATATCATTTTTTCGTTGAGAAATAAAAGATAAATTCTTCAACAGCTCCATTATAAATAGGCACTTCTTTAAGTCCTAAATTAATTCCATAATGGGAGGTGGAAAACAAATATGGACCATACTTTAATGCATTTTGAGATCCCCGCAAACAATGTGGAAAAACTAAAACGTTTTTACGAAGAAGTTTTCGGCTGGAAAATCACCCAAGCCTCAGGGCCAATCGAATACTGGACAATCCAAACTGTCCCCGCTGACCCAGACGGTAAACTAATTCGCCCCGGCGTCAACGGCGGTATGTACAAAAAAGAGGTACCTGAAAGCAAACCCGTAAACTACTTCGCCGTCGAATCCATAAGCGATTTTTTGGAAAAAATTGAAAAGTTGGGTGGCAAGGTAACTCAGCCCAAACAAGAGGTTCCAGAAATCGGTTGGATAGCTGCCGCAGAAGATCCTGAAGGAAATTTGTTTGCACTTATTCAGCCGATACGCTTTTAGCAGATTACTCCCGTTGCTTTGGCTGTCTTTTCGAAGGCTTTAGTGTCGAGGTTTAATTTGTGCAGGATTGTGTAGCGTTCAGGTCTTATTTTTGCCGCTAACTCCAACGCCTTAACTACATCTGAATCTTTAACGCCAAGTTCGGCCGCTGTTGTTGGGGCGCCTATTTGTTGGAGGGTTTTTTTGATGCCCTGCCAGTTCGCTTTGTAGAGATAAGCGGTTAGAATGGTTCCAACGCCACATTGTTCTCCATGCATTGCATGGTTAGTGTTGATAATATCTAATGCGTGACTGAAAAGATGCTCTGAACCACTGCATGGTCGGCTGCTTCCAGCGATGCTCATGGCGACTCCGCAACTAATCAAAGCTTCGAGCAAAACACGTAAGCCTCCATCCTGCCTGTAAACAATTAAATCAGCATTTTCCGTAACGAGTTTAGCGCTCATTAACGCCAAGCTTGCAGCATATCCTCCGTAGTATTCACCGTTTTCAAGATGTGCCAGTTTCCAGTCTTTGACGGAAGTAAATTTGGAGATTATGTCTCCGCAACCACTGACTACAAAACGCCATGGTGCCTTAGCAATTATTTCTGTGTCTGCAATTATTGCCAAGGGAGCTTCTGCAAGGACGGAGTAGGGTTTATCGGAGCCTTTGATTGAGGCGAGTGGGCTTGCAATGCCATCGTGTGACACTGTGGTTGGGACACTGATAAATGGGACTTTTAGGCTACCTGAACTAACTTTTGCAGAGTCAATTATGGTTCCCCCGCCGACGCCGAAGAGTATCTGAGGCTTTAACTCTTTTATTTGGTTCTCAAGCGCCTCCACATCTTTTATGGTCATAGTCTTAATAGTGCAAAAATCCACCGTCAAACCTGACTCTTCTAAAAGTTTAGAAACTTTTCTTCCTGCAAGTTCATAGCATTGGGTATCTGAGAGTACTAAGGCTTTTCCTTTGAGATTCAGCCGTTTGGCGACTTCGGGGATGCGGTTGAGGGTTCCTTTTCCAACGATAACTTCGCGTGGAAGCTGCATGTAATGGTAGTTTAAACTCAAATTAGACCACTGTTAGTTTGCAATGAACTAGTTCGGGATGGATGCTTTAAAACTTTGGGAAACTACACACCATTTAATCACCAGAATTGCATTAGTCAAAAAGAAGAGACACTACATCAGGTTTTTTAGTTGACTTAATTTTCAGTCTAAAGAATAACAACATGCCAGTTTTTTTCCGCAGTTGTTGTTCTACCGTTCAAAAAAGTAGTCAAATTTCTTTATTGAATGCTGTTATGCTTAAATATGGATTGTTGGTTTATTGGTTTTTAAGGAGACACACAAAACATGCCCGCTATTGAAGTCGGCAGAATATGCACAAAACAACTCGGTCGAGAGGATGGCAAAAAATGCGTCATCATCGATGTCATGGATAAGAGTTTCGTGTTAGTTACAGGACCGAAAAAAGTTACCGGAGTGAAACGCAGACGAGTCAACATAAACCATATCATGCCTCTGCAAGACAAAATTGAGGTTAAAAGAGGCGCCTCCGACGATGAAGTTGCCCAAGCCCTAGAAGCTGCCGGCAAACTCAAAGAAATGACTCAACCAACAAAAACCGCGTAATTTTAAACTTTAATTACCTCAAACTTCTTTTTCTTACCATCAACTAGGAGTAAAACCCCGAATATGCCCAGAACAACCCCTCCATGGGAAATCAAACGTGAACTGTTAACCAAAGCAGAGGACTATACTGATCCAAAGTATGGTTGTAAACCTTCTGAACGTCCAGCAAAAGAATACATTCGGTATGGCACTATCAATCTGGATAAACCTGCAGGTCCGACTAGTCACGAGGTTGCAGCTTGGGTTAAAAGAATTATGCATCTTGAAGCCATCGGACATGGGGGAACTCTTGACCCTAAAGTTACGGGGATTCTGCCTATCACACTTGAAGACGCGACGAAAATGGTTCAAGCCTTGCTGCATAGCGGCAAAGAATACGTCTGCGTCATGAAATTGCACGGGGATGTGCCAGAAGATCAAGTCAAACGAGTTTTGGCTGAGTTTGAGGATGAAATCTTTCAACGTCCTCCATTACGCTCCTCTGTTAAACGGCAATTGAGAACCAGGCGAATTTACTACAACGAATACTTGGAGCTAGACGGACGCAACGTTCTCTTCAAAGTAGGATGCGAAGGCGGCACCTACATCCGTAAACTCTGTTTTGACATGGGTGAAATCCTTGGAGTAGGCGCTCATATGCAGGAACTCCGTCGCTCACGCGCGGGACCTTTCATCGAAACTAGCGCCAAAAAAGTCACACTACACGATGTTGCTTACTGGTTCGGCGAATACGAAACAAAAAAAGAACAATCGCTTTTGTGCAAGTTCATCGAGCCAATGGAAGTTGCTCTCATGCAGATACCGAAAATCATCGTTCGCGACTCGGCTGTCGACGCTCTTTGTCATGGAGCAAATTTAACTGAACCAGGCGTTCTGCAAGTTGATACGGGTATCGTGAAAGATTCAACGGTTGCTATTTTCACGCTCAAAGGGGAGGCGGTCGCTTTGGCGAAGGCTCTTGTTTCCACTCAGGAAATAATTGAGTTAAACCATGGTACGGTTGCTGCTCTTGCGCGCGTGTTGATGCCGCGAGGTACTTACCCGAAAGTTTGGAAAAGTGGGGGCGCCAATGAACAAAGATCCAAAGAGCGTTGAGCATTATTTTGCGTCTGCGCCGAAGTCTAAAGAGCGTTTCGGTTTAGTTCGAACCAGTCTTTGTGGCAAACCCTTCGAGTTTTTGACTGCGTCGAGCGTTTTTTCGAAGAGAAAAGTTGATTGTGGAACCAGGTTGCTCATAGAATCTATGGTTCTGCCAGAAACAGGTCTCGTTCTTGACATAGGTTGTGGATATGGAGCAGTTGGCATTGCTGTTGCTAAATTAAACCCAAAATTGCGCGTACTTATGACGGATGTGAATGCAAGAGCCGTGCGTTTAGCCAAGAAGAATGTTGGATTAAACAAGGTGCCTAACGCTGAGGTTCGTTATGGGTTTTTCTATGAACCCGTGGAAGAACTGAGGTTTAATTGTGTGTTGTCGAATCCCCCTGTGAGCGCAGGTATGGAAACAGTGAAGGCAATTGTGGCGGGTGCCCCCAAAGTGATGGTTCAAGGCGCAAGTTTTCAGATGGTTATTCGCTCTAAAATCGGTGCAAAACTCTTGCCTGAGTTGTTTACGGACATTTTTGGAAATTGTGCAGTTGTTTCGCGCGAGAGCGGTTTTAGAGTGCTCATGGGCAAATTGTAAAGCTGATATAACGGATTTCGATATATGATTTACTCCGGAATTTGGCTTTTATTACTAAACCCGATAACTAATGTTTGAGGTTAGAGAATGGAACAACCACAAATAGATGATTGCTGCGACATAGGTGTTAAAGGCGCATGCTTAACTTGTGACTACATCGTTTTTTGTAGCGGTAAATGGAGCCATCTTACAACTAAAGTCGAGAAACAAGTTCTTTGAATCTGTTGCAATATCCTTGCCTAACGCGGATCGTTCTTACATAAAGAAATCTGATGCAAATGATTATGTGAGTTTTCACTATTGTTTCCCAATCTAGAAAGGCTTAAAGTTGGTTGCTTGACCGAAAAATCCGCTGTAAAAAATGTTTTTTTACCGCAAGATTGAAAAAGCTACCCTGCCAATAACAAAGAAAACATAGAAAGGCAGTGGATGGAATGAAACTAAACAAAGTCGATGAAAAAGTCTTCCAAACCCTCAAAGTAGAAGGTAAAGAGTTAACTCTTCAGGAACTAACTGACAAAACAGGTGAGCCCTGCAAAAAAGTGTTCAAATCTTTGAAAAAGTTTTTCGAGCATGAAATCATAGAGACTAAAGCCCGCAAATATTCGCTAACGGGTAAGGATCCAAAAGCGGCCAAAGAAGCAGACCCCGAACCAGAAGTTTAAAAATTTTATTTTTTGTGGAGCCTCGAGCGGGCCTTGCTCCCGCGGCCTGCTGCTTACAAGGCAGCCGCTCTACTGGGCTGAGCTATCGAGGCACCCAACAAAGTTGCCCAGATTACACCAACACATAAAACCTTACACAAATAAAAGTTACTGCTAAATTTTTGCTCTGGCAGTGATTTTTCTGTGTTTTTGTTAACGCACTTATTTTTTTAGTTTGGATTTGAAGAAAAATCGAAAAGACTGCAGATAAGCATTAACTCTGTCTTACATTGGATCGCTTCAAAACTATTTTTGCTAAATTTGGCTCGTTTTGGCGCGTTAATTATTCGGATTTTTTTTGTTAGTCTTGGGCAATGTGGTCCTAAATGGGACAAAATCCGTGGCTGTTGTTCTATAAATAACGACAATCTTATATGTTGGAAAGCTGCTAGTAGGCTTCCCCACGTATGCAACTCGGCATCAATAAAATGCGCGAGTGAAGAATGCAAAAGAAGCTAAGCGACGCACGAAAACATCGCCCACAAACCATGTAGCAGCTCAACGATACACTTATATTAACGAAATCTGCTTCTATTGCAGTTCAGCAATTATGGGTTATACCATAAAAAGATGCAACTCCCCACCTAACCAATGTGGAGTGAAGGGTGAGATGAGTTCCTGATCACTGGGAATTCACAATGACACCATGCATAGGCCAAACAAACAACGACGCAACACACTATACGAGAAATATGTGTTTCACCAAACGCCAAACAGATACTACCATTGGCCCGAAACATGCCACGCTATCTGGAGGATGGCTCGGCTTGAGAGCCGAAGAAGGGCGCGGCAAGCCGCGATACCGCCTCGGGTAAGCGCACGCAGCCTTAGAACCGAGGATACCCGAATGAGACTTCTCACCAGTCGCAAGATTGGTGCTCCTTTACGGAGCGGGAACCCCCCGAACGGAAGCATCTTAGTAGGGGGAGGAAAAGAAACCAAACACGGGATTCCCTTAGTAGCAGCGAGCGAACTGGGAACAGTCCAAACCGAATCCCGCAAGGAAACTTGTGGGAGATGTAGGGTTAAGGGCCCGGCTGCCTCTTCGTTGGTTAAGCTGAAGTGGCCTGAAATGGCCTGCCATAGAGGGTGATAGCCCCGTAAACATAAGCCAAAAAGAGTTGAGCTGGAGTCCCAGACTACCGTACCATGGTTTTGGTGCGGAAAGTTGGGAGTCACCAACTTCCAAGACTAAATACATCTCAAGACCGATAGCGCACTAGTACGGTGACGGAAAACTGAAAAGTACCCCGGAATGGGGGTGAAAAGTGCCTGAAACCAGATAGTTACAGACGTGTGCGGCCCAGAAGAGTAGAACCCATCCATAGGAACCCGCTGTGAAGCGGCAGTACGAGGAAGGGGGATCAGGGTCGCACGTTCCGTCTAGAAACACGGGCCGGGGAGTTTATTGCTATGGCAAGCCTAAAAGCAATAAACTTGTAAGCAAAGGGAAACCAACAAGCGCGCAACTCGCAAGAGCCAGGCGCAAGGTCTGAAAGGGCCTGAAGTCATAGCGATACATACTAGAAACCAGACGATCTAGCCCTGGGCAGGGCGAAGCTAGGCGAAAGCCTAGTGGAGGCTCGAAAGGGTTCTGACGTGCAATTCGTTCCCCAGACCTGGGGCTAGGGGCTAAAGACCAATCTAGTCTGGTGATAGCTAGTTCCTTCCGAAGTGGGCCTGAGCCCAGTCCCGAACGAGGCGGCTGGTGGGGTAGAGCACTGACTGGAAAACAAGGACCCGAAAGGATCCACTTTCCTCTCAAACTACGAATCCACCCGCACCTAAGACTTTGGGAAACGGGTTAGTGGGGGTAAGCTCCACGACCGAGAGGGGGACAACCCAGACTGAGGTTAAGGTCCCCAAATGCTGGCTAAATGTCAAACCAAAGGGCGTCGTCAGCCTCAGACAGCGGGGAGGTAGGCTTAGAAGCAGCCATCCTTCAAAGAAAGCGTAACAGCTCACCCGCCGAGGCTGACGGCCCCGAAAATTGACGGGGCTAAGCCAGCTACCGATACCTCAGAACGCAGTGCACACTGCGCTGGTAGGAAGGCGTCCTAGTTGGGCAGAAGCTGGGCTGTGAGGTCCAGTGGACCGATTAGGATTGCGAATCCCGGTGGTAGTAACAGCAAAGAGAAGTGAGAATCTTCTCCGCCGAAGGGGCCAGGGTTCCCCGGCAACGATCGTCAGCCGGGGGTAAGTCGATCCTAAGGCATAACTTAACCGATTATGCCGAAAAAGGGAATCCGGCTAAAATTCCGGAACCATAGAGGTACATGCGGCGACGCAAGCTTAGTGTTGACGTTTCGGGGTAAGCTGAGCAAGGTCTTCGCCTTGTTTAACCGTATAAACCTAGGGAGTGCCGTAATGGCGAGAACTAGGCGAAAGTGGGAATAGCCTCCCGTTTTAGGGGGGTTCAGCTGATCTCTGGAGCCACTGAAAAACACACTAAGAAGGATCCTCTATGACCGTACCTAGAACCGACACAGGTGTCCCAAGGCGAGAAACCTAAGGCGTGTCGGGTATACACTAATGCGAGGGAACTCGGCAAATTAGCCCCGTACCTTTGGTATAAGGGGTGCCTGTTCTTTCAGCCTCGTGCTGAGAGAGCAGGTCGCAGTGACAAAGGGGTCTCGACTGTTTAATAAAAACACAGGAAGCCGCAAGAGCGAAAGCTTGTGAACGGCTTCTGAATCCTGGCCAGTACAGGTACCTGAAACCTGGGTCCAACTGGGCTAAGGGCCTGCAAACGCCGGGAGTAACTCTGACTCTCTCAAGGTAGCCAAATGCCTTGTCGGGTAAGTTCCGACGTGCATGAATGGATCAACGAGGGCCCCACTGTCCCCGCGTAGTACCCGGTGAAACCACATAACGTGGACGAACAGTCCACGATCTCCCAGCGGGAAAAGAAGTCCCTGTGGAGTTTTACTGCAGCCTGCCGCTGGAATACGGTTGTGGATGCAGAGCGTAGTCGGGAGCCGTCGATCCTGAGTTCTCTGGGACTCGGGGGAGGCAACAATGGAACACCGACTTTCTGCAACCGTGTTTCTTACCGGCCCCTAGCGGGCTGGAACAACGGTAGGTGGGCAGTTCGGCTGGGGCGGCACGCCCTTGAAAAGATATCAAGGGCGCCCTAAGGTTGGCTCAGGAGGGACAGAAACCCTCCGTAGAGTGCAAGGGCAAAAGCCAGCCTGACTGAATCCCAAACAGTAAGGGATGCAGAGGAGAAATCCGGGCTTAGCGATCATCCATGTTCCCCCTTGGTGGGGGCTGGATGTGTCAGAAAAATTACCCTAGGGATAACAGGCTCGTCGCGGGCGAGAGTCCCCATCGACCCCGCGGCTTGGTACCTCGATGTCGGCTCTTCCTATCCTGGCCCTGCATAAGGGGCCAAGGGTGAGGCTGCTCGCCTATTAAAAGGGAACGTGAGCTGGGTTTAGACCGTCGTGAGACAGGTCGGACTTTATCTGCTGGGAGTGTTGGCTGCTTGAGGGGAAAGGGTCCCTAGTACGAGAGGAACGGGACGCTGTGGCCTCTAGTTAACCGGTTGTCTGATAAGGCAGTCGCCGGGCAGCCACGCCGTTGTGGATAAGAGCTGAAAGCATCTAAGCTCGAAGCCTCTCCCGAAAAGAGGCAGCCATTCCAGTTTCACTGGACGAAGGCTCCCATAAAAGATGGGTTTGATGGAGCCGGGGTGTAAGCTAGAAGACTTCGGTCGACTAGCTCAGCCTGCGGCCACCAATCGCCTGAGATGTCGAGTCAATGTAGTATCTGAGCGATATTTGGTTAGAAACGCATCTTTCGGTACGGTGTGAAGTGAAGTGTTTGGCCTATGCATGGCGTAACTGCCATATTTGCTGAAAAGTTTTCATTTTTTTAAATGAGTTCTTTACCTTTGTAGCTGACTCATAACTTATTTTTTTGCAATTGTAGAATTAGCTATAAATCTTGTTTGAATGCAGACTTTGCTATGCGCGTTTGTGAGAATTCTAGATTTTTTGGGCAACAGTTATATCCGTAAATTGCAGCTAAGATTTCGATGAGCCCATGACAACTAAAGCGCCCCTCTGTCCCGAATGCTACGTAGAAATGAAACCCAAAACCAACAAGCAAGACGTAATAATCTACCATCAATGCCCCCAATGTGGTGTACTAGTATTATTCACCCATTCAGGACATTAACCAGGGCGTTTACATCGTCGCACGCTGATCATGCTAATTTTTTTGTAATATTAGTGTTAAAGTCAAAGAGATCCTTCGAGTCAAAATGGTTCGAAGTCGAAACTCCTATGATGAGTTAAAAATAATAATTCAATTTTACAGTCTTATATTTGGCATTGTTTTTGTTACTTGATTTTTTAGGGTTAACCCTGATGTATTCTTAGTCAGTTTAGAATGAATCCTTGGGAAAAGATTTTCTATTATCGTTGCATTTTTTTCAGCAGCTGTAACCTTGCTGTCACAATTTACTAAGATAGGCTCATTCTAAATTGAAATGCATTTATGCCCGAAATTAGACCAATGACTATTAACAGGAGCTTTTGTAGAAACAGAGAAACAAGGAGTTGGATGGAGTAACTTTACTAAGAAAAGCCCTTCTGCTCGCTGCCATCTCTTTTCTGCTCTACAACATCTACTCAGTAATAACCGCAACAATCTTCATCTCCCACTTCCCAACCATTGTTACACGATTGCCCAATTTCATCCAAAGCTCCTACCCGAATCTGCAACTCGGACTTTTCCTAACCCAAGAGCTCTCCGGTTTGGTTGGCAGCTATCTGCGTTTTATAGGTGCTTTGTTTGCCTTGAACTGTGCTTTGCTCTTTTTACGAAAAGACCCAAATTACCTTAGAACGCTTAGGTACGCTTTGCTTTTTGAATCGCTTTATTTTCTCACTTTCTTTCCAGCGGCGTTAAACCACCTCGTAGGCTCAGTAATCTCTACCAGTCCATTTCTGAACTTTTACAATGGAGTTTCATTTCTGCTTCAGGTGCTTCTGATTTTTCCTGTGTTGTTTGTGTTGAGCCGCAAACTTAGAAGCCCTCAAGATTCTAATTCGATTCTAAAGTGGGGAGGTATAGCTGTTACTTTTTATG
Source organism: Candidatus Bathyarchaeota archaeon (assembly GCA_963835475.1). Lineage (GTDB taxonomy): Archaea > Thermoproteota > Bathyarchaeia > Bathyarchaeales > Bathycorpusculaceae > Bathycorpusculum. The sequence goes on along the minus strand of CAWIFU010000011.1, from coordinate 279,470 downwards.
TTTTGGGTTTTTGGGTCAAAAATGGTTTAATGTGGGTGTATGCGATTTCTCCCTCACAAACCCCGGAATGGAGCTTTGTTGCAACGATTGGGTTCATTAATTCGTGGTTAACTTTGCTAATTGCTGCCGTTGTTTGTTCAGCCATGTGCTTCGCTTTTAGACAAAAACGGAAGCTCAACTTCCGGTTGGCGGGGGCAGTGGCTGTTCTAGTGGGGGTTTACTTTGTGGTTTATGATATAGTTTCTATTTGGGACAACGTTTACCGCGCTTTCTTGCCGCTGACGGATTTTTGGATGGCGAGTTTGCTGCTTGTGGGCGTGGTTGTCTTGGTCGATTCGAGAAGAAATGCTAAGGTTTAGCGAGTTTTCTGTAGTCGAGATAAGCGAAAATTACCAGTATTACCGTCCATGTTATGAATATCCCATGAGCGCCGCCTATGAAAATAAGATCTGAAATTACCCTATTGATTATTGAAATAGCAATCAGGAAAAGAGGACCAATTCTGTTTCTTCTAAAAATCCAAATCAAGGCAATAAGATTTAAAATGGAAAAGACAGCTGCATTTACCACCGCTATTCGGTAATCGACAGCTATGCTGAAACGAGCATAAGGCTCACCGCCCATAGGCCCATTTCTTATCCATAGAATTATTGAAACAACTTCACCAATGATTGTAACAGCCACTAGAAATAACAAAATTTTATGCTGTAAATCTCGCATGTAGCACTTAATTAGAGGTTGCTTCAATAAAATATTGTGCTACGCTGGGCTCGACATGAGGATAATCTTCCATTTAGATATGGACCACTTCTACACGGCTGTTGAGGAGCGGGAACGCCCGGAAATCAAGGGATCGCCCGTCATCGTCGGAGCTGATCCTAAAAAGGGCAAAGGAAGGGGCGTTGTCAGCACAAGCAACTATGAAGCAAGAAAGTCGGGTGTGCGTTCGGGGATGCCGATTTCGATGGCATGGAGGTTGTGTCCACGTGCAGTTTATTTACCGCCGAATTTCCCATTGTACATCAAGGTCTCGAATGAAATCATGGCGTTAGCACGAGCGTATGCCGATCGCTTTGAGCAATGGGGGATTGACGAAGCTTTTTTGGATGTGTCCGAAAAAGTGGCGGATTGGGCTGAGGCTGAGGTCTTGGCGCGTCGGATTAAGCAGGAAATTAAAGAGAAAGAGGGATTAACCGCCTCAATTGGCGTGGGGCCAAACAAGCTCGTTGCCAAAGTTGCTAGTGATTTCCACAAACCCGACGGTTTAACCGTTGTCAAGGAAGAAGACGCCCCCAAATTCCTTGAGTCCCTACCAGTGCGAAAGTTACTGTGGGTGGGACGTAAAACCGAAGCAAAACTCAAAGAACTGGGTGTCAACACTATTGGCGATTTAGCCCGCTACGATCCATCAGCTTTAAACTCGATGTTTGGGGTAATGGGTTTGCAGATGCACTTGATGGCAAAGGGCATAGACCGCAGCGAAGTCGAGGAACGCGTCGGCGTCAAAAGTGTAAGCCACGAAACCACCTTCCAAGAAGACACTGCAGACTCCACTGCCATCTTTCAAGCGTTGGATGCCCTTTGCGAGGAGGTTTTAAAAGAGACCCTTGATCAACACTTACTTTTCAAAACAGTGACGGTTAAGATTAGATACCAAGGCTTTGAAACTCATACGAGAAGCAAAACCCTGCCGTTCTTAACCAATCGTTTACGCGACTTGCAAAAAACTGCCAACGAGTTGCTGTTTATTAATTTACATAAAAACCGCAAAGTGCGGCTCATAGGTGTTCGAGTTTCAAGTTTGGTTTCTGGGGAAAAGCAGAGCACTCTAGTTTAGAGTTCTTCGATTTTCTTTGGGACTAGTCATTTTCCATATTCTTCTTCGCTGGCAACTTCGCTGAGAGATTTTCTGGTTCGGACAAGGTTTAGTAGTTTGCTCGATAAGTCGACTTTATTGCCTGGATAGCCGACTGCCAGCATGACAAGGACTTCAAAGTTTTCAGGAACCTTCAGGGCTGATTTGACGTCTTTTTCGTTGAAGCTTCCCACACAACAGGTCCCCAAGCCCAAGCTTACGGCTGTTAAAACCATGTTCTCTACTGCTAAAGCAACATCGATGGCGTACCAGTCAGGTGAGGCTTTCTTATCCCCGCATGCAACAATCACAAGCGGCGATTGTGAGAGAAATTTTGCCCAAGTGCCTCCAGACAATACTTTCCTTTTAGCTGCATTGGTTACTGCTATAAAGTGCCAAGGCTCGACGTTTTTTGCAGAAGGCGCCAATCGTCCAGCTTCTAGAATCTTCTCCATTTTTTCTCTTTCAACAGGTTTGTCTTCGTAGCTGCGAATTGATCGTCGTTCCTGTATGGCTTCAAAAACATCCATCTGTCTTGCTTCCTAAAAAAAGAAACACTTGTAGCCTAATATGATTTTAGCACATCGCAGTTTTCAAAAAGCCAATAAATCAGAAAAAACCCTGCCCGCGACCTGCCCCTCAAGGGGTTAGGCTTCGTATTTTGTTGGGTCACAAATGCCAGCTTCTCGGAAGGCTTTCTTACGGTTAACACAGGATTCGCATCGTCCACAGTGTTTGGCGCCGTCGCGATAGCATGACCAAGTGATTTCAAAGGGTACACCTAATTCTTCGCCTGCCTTGAATAGGTCTGATTTGCGTTTGCCGGTGAAGGGTGCTTGGATGGTGATTTCTTGGCAGGTTCCCAATCTTGCAGCTTTTTCGAAGGCTTCGTAGAATTCTCGTCGGCAGTCAGGGTAGAAAGGTTCATCTGAGCCTTGGGCGCCGTAAAAAATCTTGTCCGCACCAACTGCCACAGCATATGCGACTGCGGCCGAAAGGAAGATAGCGTTGCGGAATGGAACAATGATTGGTGCACTAAACTCTGATGTTAATGGAATGTCAGAGTTGCACAGTGAGGTCACACCGCTGAAGATTTCTTTTAGAGCAGAGAGGTCGATGATTTTTGTTTTAGTTCCTAGTTTTTCAGCGATGTTTTGGGCTGATTCTGTTTCTTTTACTGCGATTTGTCCGTAATTGAAGGTTATGGGGTAGATTTGGTAACCCTGGTTTTTCGCCCAGTAGGCGACTGTGGCGGAGTCAGGTCCACCGCTAAGTACGATCACGCATTTTTTTGTGGGGTTCATTTTATTTTACCTCTTGGCGACTCGGTTTTTCATAAGTTCCATGCAAGCTTTGGAAAAGGCCAGTTTTTTTTAGAGCCTTAAAGATCGGCCATCCGATTAGCACAGTTGCTATGATGTTTCCTATAGCTACGTAAGAAATTGTCAGAAGCAGTGGTAACCCATACAGATAAGACAACATCCATCCAACTGTTGTTCCTATCACAACAGAGTAAGCCACGCAGGTTGCAATTACAGTATAATCATTCTGGGTGCGTTTGTAAACATAGTAGACTACAAAGGACATGAGAAACGACGGTATCGTGTTTAGCAGATCAATTGGGCCGGCGGAGGAGAAGATGTTTCCAACAAACACTCCAAGGGTGTGCCCCAAAACTCCTGCCAAACCAAGTAAGGGAACAACTCCAAGCATTGAATCCGCGATACGTACTTGAATTGGTCCATAAGAAAAAGCTCCTAAAACAACTACAAGCGCTGCATAGAGTGCAGCATAAATCGCTATTACAGCTAAATTTTTGGATTTAACTTTCAAGTGCATTTCTTCTCCCTACTCCCGGGTTTTATTTTACGTTGGCGGAACGGGTAGGAGAATCCACTCACCCGCCAATTGCCCATAAAAGCATGTGGGTTGCCTAAAAATGTTGTGAAAAAGTTGCCCACATGACTACTATTTGACTGGAGTACTTATTCAAATTTGATCGACAGAACATTGCCATTTTTCAACTGCTGGTGTTCCTTCAAATGGAGTTTAGTTGAAAGAAGAAGAAGATTGAAAAAAATTCCACTCTTCTTCTTCTACCATTGGAGAATTAGGTCGCTTCAGGAATTCGTTTCGACTGTTGGAACAACAATTTTTTCGAAGGTTTAATCTTTAGTTGTTGCAACTGTCGATTTGCAGAATTGGGTTGCAGAAGTAGTAGCAGCAGCATCTTCTCCCGCTACCGATCCATGCTTTGTTGTTAAGTTCCCCTCTTATGCCGATTCGGGTTTGGTTGATGTCATTCCGATTTGAAGTCGACCGAGGCATTGCCTATCCTTGAGTGGGCTCGCGTTTTGGATGCGTCTTGGGCGTCGTTGGATCGGCTAGTCAGCGTCTAGTTGAAAGAAGAAAAAATAGTCATTTCCCTAAACGCCCATTTTTCTTCTTCTAATCGATACGAGTATTCCAAAAATGAGTTGGAAGCGCAGTATTCTTTGAAAGAACCGGGACAATGGTTAGTAAAGAAAGTTTGACTAAGTTTAGTCAAGAAATCTTTACGAAAACGCATTTTACTGATGGCTGAAGATAGGAGTCAAGGAAGATGGGAAGGATATGGCGTTAAACCACTATGTGATAAATCATCGACTCCTAATTCAAATGCAAAAAAATGGAAATGTTTTTTGCGCTATATGTCATCAACCTATTGTTGAGGGGCAGCGGGTTGCTTCAAGAAAAGCCACCTCTGTTCGTCATGAAGACTGTTATCAGCGGTCATTTGTCTAACAAAAGTCTAGAATGGTTTTGCGGAAACTCGCAATACATGCTTTGGATGCTGTGTTATCAAAGCTGATAATATGGATAATAAACCCGGGCAGTTGAAAGCGCCATCGGCGAAATATTAATTAGGTGCACGGAAAGATTAGATGATGCTACTTCCTAGTGGATGGCATTCCGCGAAACGAAGTTTTAGGGAGAACAAAACTATGTCACAAAACAACTCAACTAGCCAACTAGTCCTCAAAGGTACAACAACCATAGGCGTCGTCTGCAAAGATGGCGTAATCTTAGCATCAGACACTCGAGTAACTATGGGCTACTACGTTGCACACAAATTCGGCAAGAAAGTCTACAAAATAGACGACCACATGGGTATGACCATCGCTGGAACAGTTGCCGACGCACAACGCGTTGTTGACATATTAACTGCTAATGCTCATCTCTACAAGATTAATCTGAACCGCCCCATGCCAATCAGTTCTGCAGCTAGATTGGTGGCAAACCTGTTGTTCTCAGCAAGGTATGTGCCTCTTTCAACACAGGTGTTGGTTGGCGGCATAGACGACTCCGGTCCACATGTCTTCAACTTAGATCCCTACGGAAGTTTAACGGAGGAAAAATCTGTTTCTACAGGCTCTGGTTCACCAGTGGCCTACGGTATTCTTGAAGACAAGTATCGTGAAGGATTGACCATCTCTGAAGTGTTACCTATCATTGCTAAAGCAGTGAATGCTGCTATGAAACGTGACGTTGCAAGCGGCAACAACTACAACATTATAGTAATTGACGAGTTCGGTTACAAGGAATTATCCGACGAGGAGAAATCCAAACTGCTCAAAGCAGGAAGTTAAGGACTGTGGCTCGAACCCAAGAAAAGGACAAAGATAAGATAGAAATTAGCCAATATATTCTCCAGAAAGTTCCGCGAGAAGCAGAGGTCACTAGGATCGAATATGAAGGACCCATGCTCGCGGTTTATACCAAAAAACCAGAAATTTTAGTTGATCAAAGCAGCATTGTTGCAGAAATCGTCGGTGTTATCCGAAAAAGAATCGTCATCCGACCAGATCCTTCGGTGCGTATTCCAGAAGTAGAAGCAGAAAAAATTGCTCGTGAACTTATCCCAGTAGAAGCCGAAATAACGGACATTAATTTTGACCCAAGCCTTGGCGAAATCATAATTGAAACCAAAAAGCCCGGCTTAGTTATCGGCAGAAATGGCGCGGTTTTGCAAGAAATAATAAAGAAAACCAAGTGGCGCCCTCACGTACTTCGATCCCCGCCGATTAAGTCTAAGATTGTTACTCACATGCGTCACTATCTTCACTCCGAGAGTAAAGAGCGTGAACGTATATTGCGCACTGTAGGTGAACGCATCTTTAGACCCAAAACCTATGACGTCGGCGACCTACGCATGACCGTTTTAGGAGGCGCTCAAGAAGTCGGTCGCAGCGCGTTTCTCATTAAAACACGCGAAAGCAGCGTTTTGCTAGACTGCGGTATTAACCCAGGTTCAAACAGACCGTTTGAGTCTTTTCCACGGTTTGATTCACCCGAATTCCAAATAGACTCACTTGATGCAGTTGTCATTAGCCATGCACACCTCGACCATTGTGGTTTGGCCCCGTTCCTCTTCAAGTATGGTTATGATGGTCCAGTTTATTGTACTGCGCCAACGTCGAATTTGATGACTATGCTTCAGCTAGATTATTTGGATGTTGCAAGCAAACAGGGTGTTACACCGTTTTACGATCAAAAAGATGTACGAGAGTGCGTTTTGCATACAATTCCAATTAGGTATGGTGTAGTAACCGACATTGCCCCAGATATTCGTTTGACACTGCATAATTCAGGACACATCTTGGGTGGTGCAATGGTTCACCTGCACATAGGTGAAGGTTTACACAACATCGTTTACACAAGTGACTACAAGTTTGCTCGAACTATGCTTTTGGAAGCAGCCGCAACAGAATTTCCACGCATTGAAACCGTTATCACCGAAAGCACCTATGGTGGCACTGAAGACTTCATGCCTTCCCGAATTGAAGCAGAAGAGGCTATGACTAAAGTCATCAACCAAACCCTAGAACGCAAAGGGAAAGTTCTCATTCCGGTTCCCGCAGTAGGCAGAGCCCAAGAAATCATGCTTATCATCGATGGTTACATGAAACGGGGTTTAATGAAAGAAGCTCCGGTCTTCATCGAAGGCATGATAAGCGAAGCCACAGCCATCCACACAGCTTACCCCGAGTACCTTGGCAGGGAAGTTCGTCACAGCATTCTACATGAAGAAGTTAACCCATTTAAAAGCGACTACTTTACCATCGTTGAGCATCCCAGCGTCCGCCAAAGCATAATCGACGGGGAACCATGCATTGTTCTTGCAACTTCGGGTATGCTTGAGGGTGGTCCAGTGATCGAATACTTCAAGAGTTGGGCGAACTCTGACAAAAACACAATTATTTTTGTCAGCTACCAAATTGAAGGCACCATGGGTAAACGTGTTCAGAAAGGTGTGGGTGAAGTAACCATGATGGATAACGAGGGCAAAATGGCAGCGTTATCAGTCAAATTGCAGGTAGAATCCATTGAGGGCTTTTCAGGTCACTCTGACAGGCGCCAATTGGTTAATTACCTTACTCACTTGACACCGAAACCTGAACGCATTTTTGTAGTCCACGGTGAAAAACAGAAAACTATGAATTTCGCCAACTTTATGGACAACAAAGCAGGCATTAATACTGTGGTTCCAGCAATACTGGAAACTTACAGGCTGATGTAAGAATAAGAAAATAAAATCTTAAGTTTAGGCTGCTGTTGGCAAAGGCTCATTGGAACGTGTGATTGGCGCTGGAGTTTTTTCTCTCCAAATCCTTATTGTTTTTGGGCATATGACGACTCTTTCTTCGCCTAAACGCGCAATGTCGCCGCCTATGGCTTCTGCAAACTGGAAAAGATCGTTAACTGCGGTCTTGACATCTTCTATGCTTTTCCCTGCAAGAGGAGTAACCCGTAAAATTATGATGTTGCCGTTTTGGACCTCGGTCTTAATGTTTTCAAGGTCTGATAAATCTCTAAGGGGCATGGCTTTGAGGTAGGTTTTGTTTGGTGGTTCTGGGGCTGTCGGCTTTTCTTCTGCCGGTGCTGGCACAGTTTCTGGTGGCGGCTCCGGGATTGGCGGTGTTGTTTCTTCGGATGTAACGATTGGTTCCAGCATGGGTTCTGTGGCAAGGGCTGCCGGTTCAATTGGTGTTTCCTCTATGGGCGGTGCTGGCGTTTCTTGGGGAGGTTCTTCTTGAGGAGGAACGGCTGGTATTTCTGGTTCTTGTTGTTTCTTTTTATGGAATAATTTGAACGGCATTTTTTTCTCCTCTAAACCCACTAATATCTATGCTTTGCCAGTTAAGCGTTTCTTTATTTGGTCTTAGTGATTCTTCTATATTTTAGATTGTTTGGCACCTAAATATTTGATTTGTGTTTTTTATTTCCCATTTTATGTTTTTTAGTGAGTAAGATAGGAAGGTTGTGGCTTGGGAAGTTTTTAACGCAACATTTTTTGGTGAAATCATCTATTTTAGGTTAATAGGATTGTAACGTTGTTTATGACAACTACAATTAAGAAAATCGTTAAACCTGCATAGCCTATGTTCATGATCCTGTTTGAATATTTGAAAGTGCGGCTTTCTTTGTCGGTCGATTTGTTCAAGATTCTTTTAGCTAAAATATACGTGAAACCTATCAAGAAAGTCGCAGTTAATTTTAACACCAAAAAAGCGACGATGCTTGTGCTAACAATTCCAGTTAAGAAGGGGTTCAATTCGGCAGCCCCAAAGTACAAGACGCCTATAACGGTAGTTACGCAGTCGATTGAGCCCAACAGGATTATAAATAAACTAGGAAATACGTCTGCTCTTAAGTTGTACATTGAAGCCTCTCCTTTTCCTTTGCTTCTTCTTTCTTCCCAAAACGCAGTCTGTTATCAGGGCTTAAGAATAAGATTGCTAAATTCGATATATTTCAATAACGACAGCAAAAAGCTCTCATTCTATGAGTCATTTGCTAAGTAGACTGATACAAACATTCGATTAATATTTTCACCTTCAAAATCAGGTGATCTTTGTTCATTCCCCATTTTTCTAAAAGAAATTAAAGGTTAAAAGTCAACGTTTTATTCGCATAAGCCTTATATTTTAAAGGTTAAACCTCTTTTGCTGAAGGCTTTGTGCATGCACAAGAAACTCTTAATTCCTGGCCCAACCGAAGTAAGCCAAGAAATGCTCAGTGAGCAAACTCATCCGATGATTGGTCACCGAGAGAAGGAGTTCTCCGAATTTTACGGCGGAATAACTGGGAAACTTTCCAAGTTTTTCGAGTTAAAGCCAGACTGCAAACCAACAGTAACCACCTCATCTGGAACATTGTGGTTTGACATTGTGGGTCGTAGCATCGTAAAACAAAAAGCGCTAGTGTGCGTCAATGGAGCCTTCTCGCAGCGGTGCGCCCAAACTTTGGCTTCATGCGGAAAACAAGCAGACGTTTTAGATGTTGAGTGGGGTAAGGCTGTTAAGCCCGAAATTATTGCTTCTAAACTTGACGGCGGCGACTACGACACTTTAACGGTTTGCCACAACGAAACCTCAACGGGGGTAAGAAGCCCAATTGCCGAGATTGGCAAGATGATGCGCAAAGAATACCCTGAAGTTATCTACGCTGTGGATGCGGTTTCTTCGATGGCAGGAGATAAAACATTGCCCAGCGAAATTGGCTGCGACATCGTTTTCGGTTCAACCCAAAAATGTTTCGCTCTCCCCCCCGGCTTAGCGGTTGCTCTCGTCAACGACCGCGCTATCGAGCGCGCCAGACAGGTTCCAAACAGGGGTGCATACACCGACCTAATAGATATCTTCGAGTTTGAAAAAAAACACCAAACACCCTTCACCCCAAACATATCCTTATTGTACGCTTTGAACAAACGCCTGGACCTTTTGCTTGACGAAACCTATGATAAGGTTTACCAACGCCACAAACAAATGGCAGAATATACCCAAAAATGGGCAAAGAAGCATTTCGCGATGTTCCCAGAACCTGGCTACGAATCCATAACCGTTAGTTGCGTTCACAATACCCAAGGAAAGAACGTCAAAGAGCTCAACCAGAAACTTGCCGAAAAAGGCTACATGATTTCTGGAGGCTACGGAAAATTGGCTGAGAAAACATTCCGCATCGGTCACATGGGCGAATGGACGCTTGACGGGATCACGGAAGTTATTGGTTTAATTGACCAAATTTGGGGATTAAAGTGACTATAAAAATCCTAGTCAGTGACAAGATATTTGACGAAGGAATAAAACTTCTCGAAGAAAAAGGCTACCAAGTCACTCGCGCATGGGATGTGCCAAAATCTGAGTTGCCAAACATCATCGCTGATTATGATGTTTTGATTGTTCGGTCAGCTACCAAAGTCAAAGGTGAATTGCTCGACAACGCCAAAAAACTCCGAATAATCGGACGTGCTGGCGAAGGATTGGACAATGTTGACTATGAAAGGGCCAAAACCTTAGGCATTGCCCTCGTAAATACACCTCATGTTTCATACATTAGTGTTGCCGAACTGACCATCGGTCATATATTGGCTCTGTCGAGGAACATTGTGCAGGGAACCACTAGCCTACGTGAAGGTAAGTGGGAAAAAGAAGAATTAATGGGTCACGAGGTTAACGGTAAAACTTTAGGGGTTATCGGCTGTGGCTTCATCGGCAAAACGGTTGAACGCTTGGCATTAGCTTTAGGCATGAAGGTTTTACCTGTGGAAGAATGTGTCTACGACCGTTTCGTTCCCCTCGGAGAAATGTTGCCTCAAGCAGACTTCATTACCATCCACGTCCCACTAACACCCCACACACGACACATGATATCGACAAAAGAATTCAACCTCATGAAAAAAGGAGTTAAGCTAATTGATTGTTCGCGAGGCGGCGTAGTTGATCAAGAAGCACTCTACCAAGCCCTCATCTCGGGCAAAGTAGCTGGTGCAGCACTTGACGTTTTCGAGGAAGAACCACCCAAAAACAGTAAACTCTTAACTCTAAACAATGTTATTGCCACGCCTCATATGGGTGCACAAACGCATGAAGCACAGTTCAAGGCAAGCCTGCAAATAGCTAAAGCCGTCATCGAAGCGCTGGAAAAAAATGTGAGCTGAACCGTTTGGTTGACATTAGACCCTTCAAAGCAATAAGATACACACAGAAAGCCGGCGATGCAGAGAACCTTATTACGCAACCATACGATAAAATAGACCCCGAAATGCAGAAAGCTTACTATGCGAAGTCGTCCTATAATTATTGCCGCTTGATCTTACCTTTGGAAGAAAACAAATACCAAGTTGCCAAAGCACGCATCACAGAATGGCTAAAAGAAGGAATAATGGCCAAAGAAACCCAGCCATCGATTTTTGTTTCGCGTCAAGAATTCATTCTCGATGGAAAAAAATATTCACGTACTGGAATAATTGCTGCGTTGCGTCTCTACTTGTACAGCGAAAATGAGGTGTTTCCTCATGAAGCAACTTATAAGGCGCCCAAAGTCGATCGTTTAAACATGTTGCGCACTGTACAGAAGGACCTTGAACCGGTCTTCTTAATCTACCAAGACCCTGAAAAGAAAACGTTGGCTTTCTTGGAGGAAACGGCAAAGACTGTGCCAGATGTTCAAGTTACAGATTCATTGCAGGTGAAGCATACCGTTTGGATAGTGACGGATCCAGACAAAATCAAACAGTTGCAATCAGTCTTGAGCACAAAAACCATGGTAATTACCGATGGTCATCATCGTTACGAGAGCGCTTTGGCTTACCGAGATGAAATGCGTAGCAAAGGCAATTGGACAGAAGATTCAGCTTTCAATTTCCATATGAGCTACTTGGTGCCCGTTCAAGAAGAAGGGCTTATCGTTTTGCCTACTCACAGGTTGCTGAAAGATTACACGTTGACCGATGATTTGTTACAGGTCTTCAAGTTTTTCTTTGAAGTTCAAGAAGTTGTATCCACTGTCGACGCACTGGAATCCTTTCTAAAGAATCATGTGGACGAGCACGCCTTTTGTATTTACGTTGGCTCAAAAGCTTATGGATTGATATTGAAACACGATAAAGCCGTCTATGAATTCGTAAATGCCAACGTGTCGAAAGAAACTAAAATCTTTGACGTGGTTATTCTACGTGATATTGTCTTCAAGTTTATCCTAAAAACTGGTGAGTTAAACATTGACGATAACATTCTTTATGTGCGTTGGACCAAAACGGCGGTGGAAAAAGTTGATCGAGGCGAAGCCAGCATCGCATTCCTAGTCAACCCTATTAATGCCAAAACAGTTGCAGAAATAGCGCAACAACACGAACTCTTACCCGAGAAAAGTACAGATTTTTATCCAAAGTTGGTTTCGGGTTTGATGATGATGGATATTTCTGCTAGCGAAAAACTCTAACCCAATTTTCCTTTTTAGCTCTTTCTTGATGAAAACAATTATAAAGTTATAGATAGAAACTGAAAGCCTAATTCAAAAAACAAGAGGAAAAAAAGAATGACTGAAGTAGAAAAAACAATTACATTACCGACTCCAATTTCACCAACAAAAAAATACATTGCTGAACTGATCGGAACAATGGTTCTGGTGCTGATGGGATGCGGTAGCGCTGTCATTGCAGGTTACGCCATCGGAAATGTGGGAATAGCGTTTGCCTTTGGTCTTGCAGTATTGGCCATGGTTTATGCGATAGGCGCAATTTCCGGTTGTCACATTAACCCTGCAATTTCAATATCTATGTTCGTTGCTGGAAAACTAAGCGCAAAAGACACAGCTTTATACGTTGTTTTTCAATGCGTTGGCGCAATAATTGGTGCAGGTATTCTCTACTCGATAGCCGTGGGACAATCAAATTTCGACATCGCTATAAACGGTTTGGGGCAAAACGGTTACGCCGCCGCATCTCCAGCACATTACAACTTAGTATCTGCTTTTATCGCTGAAATAGTGTTAACCTTCATATTCTTGCTCGTCATTTTTGGCTCGACCAGTGAACGAGCTCCTAAAGGATTCGCAGGCTTAGCAATCGGCTTAACCCTTGTACTTATCCACCTTGTAGCAATACCAATCGATGGCACATCCGTGAACCCAGCAAGAAGCTTAGGACCAGCACTCTTTGTCGGTGGTACAGCATTAAGTCAGCTTTGGGTGTTCATCGTTGCACCTATAATCGGCGGAATCTTAGCTGCTATCGTCTGGAAGATCTTTAAACAAAACTAAAAGCAATTAATTCCTTTTTGTTTTTTTTTAAAAATTATTTGACGAATTTTGTAGAATGCCTTTTGAAACGCTTCTTACATACGAGACTGCAAAAATAGTATGTTTCTCCGTCATAAGAAATTTTAAATTTCGCTGTATTCTCGTCTAGAACCGTTCCGCAAACAGGATCTCTAAATGACATTACTTCTAGGTAACCCTCATTCACAAGATTCTCTTTTCTTCTTATTATGGTTAGTGGTACGCAAACTAAAAAAAACAAGTTGGTAGCTGTCAAAAGAATTGATGTTGATTATTAAGTAATTAAAAACAGATTTGAAGGGGAACGGTTAGTCCTCTTGACTATCTTCTTTTGCTAACTCCACTGCCACTTGGTCATCGTGGCCTACGGCGTTCTTGCGTGTTTCTTTCTTGCTTGGCCCTTCATCTTCTCTTCCCTTCATGAAGCCTTCTTCGGCAGCGGTGATTTCATCGTCGTCGAGCATTTCTTCTCTTTCTTTTGAGTTGTAGATGTCTTCGGCTTCATCTTCTTGGTCTGGTTTGGGATCTCCAGTGTAGAAGTGAGGTTGAGGCTTTTTCTTGGCTTTACTCATTTGTATTTTTCTCTCCTGTTTTAAGCGTTCAAACTAAAGGTTAATCTGATTCAACTTGTGCATGCAATTACTTTTATGACTATGTGATTGAGTCTTGACAGTCACAAAAAACCATCTTTATGGTTTTCAAATTTAGAATTTGATTGCAAAATTAGTAAAAATTTAAGAAAAATAGGTGATTTCTGTCTGCAAGTAATTCTCTCTAAAGAAAATTAACTCTTAAACGTGCCCTTTAACTGAAATGTTGCTAAACCTTTTTATACGTGCCGAACCATTTTTGGGCTGTCACATTAATCATGCTATCACCAAAGCTACTAAGCTTTTAGAGACATCATGAAAATCCTGTGGCAGAAGACAAAAAAAGTATGCAAATTCAATCATTTAAGGACTTGCCATTATCAGGAGAAGTCCTAAAAAGTATAGCAGAACTCGGGTTTGATAGTCTTTTTCCAATTCAAGCTCAAGCAATAATCCCATTACTCGAAGGCAAGGATGTCATTGGGCAAGCACAAACCGGAACAGGAAAAACAGCCGCTTTCGGCGTACCCATGGTTCAACGTTTAAACCGCGAAATCCGTGGCGTTCAAGGATTGATTTTAGTTCCAACCCGCGAATTAGCCGTCCAAGTAGCAGAACAGATGGCGCTTTTTTCAAAATACGCTAAACTGAAGGTTTTAGCTGTTTACGGTGGAGAATCAATCAACAAACAAATCCACTCATTAGCCGGTGGAGTCCACATCGTTGTGGGTACTCCTGGAAGATTAATCGACCTTATGGAAAGGCGTGTGTTAAATCTTTCAACTGTGAAGGTTGTGGTTCTTGACGAAGCTGACCGTATGCTTGACATGGGCTTCACTGAAGATGTTGAGTTCATTCTCTCAAAAACACCCAGAGACAGGCAAACAAGCCTTTTTAGCGCAACCATTGAACAATCAGTTATGCGCGTATGCAACAAATACATGAAGGACCCACAGAAAATCCTCGTTAGCAAAGATGAAATCGCATTAACCCAGATGAAACAGTTCTACACAGTCGTAAATCAAAACGGCAAATTTGGAGCACTTTGCGATATTCTTCATGACGACCGAGTGGACAAAGCTATCATTTTCTGCAGAACACGCAGAGAAACTAGCCGTCTCTCAGACCAACTCTACCGCAAAGGCTGCCGAGTACAAGCACTCCATGCAGGTTTTACACAAGCTCAAAGAGACCGCGCAATCAACGACTTCAAGGCAGGCCGACTAAACCTACTAGTAGCAACTGACGTTGCAGCAAGAGGCTTAGACATAGGAGGCATAACACACATAATCAACTATGACGTACCAAACGATGCCCCAGTTTACTTCCACCGCATAGGCAGAACCGCACGCAAAGGCGAAGAAGGCACGGCAATAACCTTGGTTAGCTACGGCGAAATGTCGAACTTTAACCAAATCAAATCCTTAACGAAGACCCGAATCGAAGAAATCAGACCCGTAACAACCGAACGCAGCGAAGAATCACCGATTCAAAGCTTTTACTAAAAAGCTTTCTTTTTCTTTTTATTTGTTTTTCCTTTTTAAGCGCTAATTCATTAAACCTTAAAAGAATATCAGTCTTTATTGTACAGCATGAGCAAGCTCTTGGTAAACCTCGTGCGAGGCTTTGTCGGCTTCACAAATAAGAGTTTGATAAAAAATCTCATAGTTATCACACTCTGTGTCTTGTTTATCTTCATCCAAATCTTCTATCCTTACCAATATTATGCGTCGGCTCAGAGGAATGCGAACTCCCCCTTCCAAGTCGGAATCCATTATGTTTACGAACAAGACAACCTCGACCAAATTTTCGGACAAGTGACACAGATTCACAGTTTAGGGTTTAGAGCCATACGTATAACGCTTGAATGCAACCCGCTCATTTACGATGATCTGCAAAACCAAAAGACTGATGAATTCTTTTCAGCAACCGACAATTACGGTTTAGCTGTAGCTTTAGTAATCCAAAACTTGGATTCAGCCGACAAAGTTGACTATTATCTTAGCCGTTGGGGAACCCACCTCAAATACATCCAGGTAATGAATGAACCCGAATTGTCCTCAACGTGGTCTGTTGGGTCAATTTTCAGTGACGACGAAATCGTTACGAATTTTGACAACATGTATGCAACCGTTGAAGCCCACCATCTTTCAGCTCAACTCTATACCAACTTTGGCATCGGTTATATCCTGCGAAGCAATGTGCCAATTGAGTTGAGCAAAAAACTCGATTTCGTCGGCCTAGACATATTCATGGATTCATTCCTTGTGCTATCCCCACATTTTATTCAGAACTTGCATCAGATAACCAACAGAGAAGTGATCATTACAGAGTTCGGTATGACAACAAGTGATAGCCAAGCTCAAAGTAACTTCATAATAAAGGGACTTGACCTCTTCAAAAGCATGGGACTCAAAGGATGCTGGCTAGTTTACTGGAACAGCGCTTTTGATAATTATGGAATTCGGGGCAGAACCGCAGAACAAGCAGTAGGTGAATGGATTGCTAAGAACGCTAACTGAAAATAGAATCTTTAAACATTTGCGAAATTTACGTTTAATCGAGAAGCTCTTAATTCAAGGGTTAATTTTAGCTATCGTATTAGTCGTTGCCCAGGGGCAGTTAGATGGCGCGGAGCAATCTTTCATGGATTACATGCCGCCGATTGGCTTCGCCCTTTTGGTTTTTACAACGTATTTTGTTCAGCCGATTCTGCTGGGTGTCCTAAACATTTTCCTCATAAATACGCTGTACGGAATTAAGGGTTGGCAAGTGGGTTTCTGGCTTAATGGAGTATTCTTGCTCATAACCTTCTCAACAATAAACCTCGTTTTGCAAACCACACTAAATTTGTCTTTCACTTATGTTGCTATAATCGACCTTGTTTTGTTGGCTTTTCCCTTCGGCTGCATTGCACGCTTCAGTAACGGTGGTTGGAAAAAACCCATAAACTAACTATAGTCTCTTGAATCATTTCCCCTGTTTTGCAAGGATTGGATAAAGTAGAAGGCTTTTTTGATAAAAATTGTTGGTAGTAAGCGATAAGTAACCTATTTTTATTTGGAACTGCAATTTACTATTGACAACAAAATGGCGTTATTTTCGGAGGCAGTTTATTGAAAAAGCGACTCGCAGTTGTTTCACTAGTAATCATCATCGTTTTAGCCTCCATTTTTGCAACAACACAGTTGCTCCTCAAGAATAATCAGCCTCCAGCATTTCAAAAATCTGGCTTTCACGTCGGGGTTTCTTTCAACGGCAACACAACCGCACAAGCTGAACTCCTGATTGATAGGGTAAAAAACTTCACAAATCTCTTTGTGGTGCAGTCTGGTCCAGTCAGCGTGAATGAAACTTCCATGAATGAAATCGTCAACTACGCTGTCGACGCCAAATTGGATGTAATTGTGTACTTCGGCTTTTTTAACCCAAACTATACCTGGCAAATCCCCTGGCTGGATTACGCTAAAGCAACCTGGGGCAGCAACTTATTGGGCGTTTATTTGTTCGATGAGCCTGGCGGCCAAGTTATAGATGAGAATCAAACAGCTGCCTTTAAACAATTAAGAATTAGCTATCCTTCTGCCTACTTCATGCATCAACCGGGGATTGACCTTGCCCTAAACGGGTCGCTTCCAATGGAAAACGTATCCGCAACCTCACATTTCATTTCCATAATAAAGGCAGAATTAGGGCTAAAACAATTGCAGACTCGCTCAATTCCCTCATTCACCAGCGATTATGCCTTGTACTGGTTTGATTATCAAGGCGGTTATGATAACATCTTCGCTGAATTAGGCTCCAACCAAAGCACCGTCCAAACTATCGATTTAGCTCGAGGCGCCGCAAGGATGCAGAACAAAACCTGGGGAACCATAATAACATGGACCTACGACCACCCTCCGTACTTGGTAAACGGCGCGGAAATGTACAACCAACTCATACAATCATATCTCGCTGGGGCAAAATATAGCGTAATCTTCGATTACCCACAAATCGGCGACAATCCCTACGGTATATTAACGGATGACCAGTTAACGGCATTAGAACGATTCTGGAACGTAATACAAACCCTGGCGGCCAATGGTCCACCAAAAGTTGCCTTTGTGATGCCGCACGATTATGGTTGGGGCATGAGGTCGCAGCAAGATAAGATCTGGGGTATTTGGGCTCCCGATGCAACTTCGGATCAGATTTGGAGCATCAAGGAAAAACTTCTTGCCCAATACGGCACAGGCATAGATATTATCTATGACGATTCCCAATTTCCAATTCAAGGTAAAGGGTACAAGCAATTATATTATTGGAATCAAACCCTTGGATAGCTGCTATTTTTTGGCGTTTGAGAACCATTGTGTAAGGTCCGAGTTGCAGAAGGGACAGGATCCTTTGGTGTTGAGAAGTTGGTTTCCGCAGTTGGGACAGAAGGATGTGTTATTTGGTTTTGTGGAGGTAGCGGCTGATGTTTCTATGGTTGGTGCAATTGCTGGGTATTCATTCGTGGTTGGGGGCATTTTTTGTTTGCTTGTTTTCCTTTGTTCGCCCAGCTGGTTTGAGCGTTTTTTCCTGCTTGCGCTCGTAAGTAATGCTGCTACTATGATAATTACTACTATGATGGCTGCTGCTAAGTACATCGGTTGAGATAGAAAGCTAGATGGTCCATTCTCGGGATTTGTTGTCGGTGTTGTATTAATCACAATAACCGGTGTGGCAGTGGGCGTAATTTGGATCCACCACTGGTTAATTGAAGATGCGTCGTAAGCAGACACATAAAACTGCAATTCTGTTTGACTAAATCCAGCATGTGATCCAGACGGAAGAGTCAACATCTGGTTTGCTCCAACACTTGTCGAGCTGTTGGTGTATTGATCAACGAAAATGACTGAGCCATCCATAACTTGCACCGTTGTTGAACCGTTGGAAACTGTCACGACATAGTCGCCTCCAGTACCCATAATCATTCCTTGAGGTACCTGAACAGGTCTTACATTAAAGGTTCCTTCCTGGGGAGATAGTTGTTCATAAACGTATGCGATGCCTGTCCCCAACAGTATAGTTCCTTCTACGACGGATGCACCCGTTAAAGCAATCGGAAGCGTCTCGCCAAGCACGAGCATACCGACGCCGATTTCTATCGGAAGCGTTATCGCTATCTGACCAAACTCATCAGATTCAATTCCTGTTTCAAATGGAACAGAACCCGTCGTTGGAGAGGGAACTACAATGTATGTTATGTTTCCAGTTGTAGAATCCGTTTGTGGTTGAAGGAAAACCCATGCTGCGTCGGAGTTTGCTCCTAAGAATAATGTCCCTCCTTGGTCTGGATAATTGAAACCTACAACTCCGTCATTGCCGGTTTGAACTTCTGTTCCTGTACCTATTTGACTTTGTTCATTTGGCGGTAAACCAGTTTCTGATAACCATGTTATACCCTGAACTTGAGTAACGCTGGCTAAATTGTTTGATGTCGGCAGAGCGGGCGTGGGTGCTGGAGTGGCCATTGGCGGCACCGTTGCAGATGAGCCTTCTCTAAGTACTATTATGCCGTTAGTGTCGCTTGTATCTAAGAGTCCGGTAAGAGTTGCCGTTATGATGTCGGTTGTAAATGTTCCCGTTAGATGCTCTTGTGTTGATGGACTTGCTGGATATTCATCAGCCGTGAAACTTGCTCCCGAAACTGTTCCTTTAAAGACAATATCTCCTCCACTTACTGGAGGGACACCGTTCATGCCGTACATGTCCCAGTAGGCGGCGCTTGTTTTCCAACTTGTAGGATACGTGTAGAATACTATTGTTATCGCATTACCCTTTTGGGTTATATCCATCTTGAAGGTGGCGGTTATGTCATCCATGCGCATGGTAGAATCGGACGGATCCATACTATAGTAGGTGCCAGAGACTCCGCTTCTCCAAGTGCCAGTTAAATCCCTGGTAGGACTAAGCTGAGCAGAGATGGGCGGTACGAATGCGCCAACCATCAATATGACTAGCATAATTGGAGTAACAATTATAAGCGGAGTAACTTTGCCTTCGAATTTAGAGAATAAGCTGATGACTTTTAGTTTTTGCATGTGCACCCTCATCTAAACGCGTTACATGCCGTTTTACATTTTAACCTTATGAAGTACGACTCAATATTATTGAACGGCTACTCGATTCTATTTCCTATCTCGCTAAGTTTTGGACTCAATTAGAGAAGTCCGATTAGCTCGACAAAAAAATCGCCGCCATAGAGGAATCTGAAGTTTTCAAGTAAACTGTTAGCTTTATTTTATGGTACTTTGAAGAGTGGAGAGACGAACTTGTTTCCCTTTGTAGTCTCCAGGGTTACAGTGTAATTTCCACTAGTCAAAATATTATTCAAGCCAACTGCCACGGTCACATTCTCATAACTTGGCAATTCCGTTTGAATTGGACAAACTGCCACAATGGTTTGGTGCTCTGAATTTCTAACAATTGCCGTTGAAAAGATGATAGTTTTGCTGGAAGTTGATTGTACGTTAAGCAATATTGTGCTGTGGTCAGCGCCATCGAATGAAACCTGTTGTATCGTAGCTTTTTCGGCTGATTGCAAACTGGATAAGTCTGGTGCGCCTAAATACCCAACGGAAATAGAGATGATAAAAAGTGCTGCAAAAATGAGGGCGCAAGCGGATATTGTTTTTTTAAGTACACCCATTGAAACGTCTCCGCAAGTGTTTTGTAATTAATTATATTAAACATTACGATTTAATATGCGATCTGGATGTCTGTACAACACTCAAACAAAAGAAATCCAAAACAGAACCGCATAAAAGTCAAATGCTTTTTACAATTATTTATGGGAAAAAACAAAAACATGAATGTTCATAATGGCAAAACCAACTATCCACAGTATTATGGCATAAAACATTAAATTGAAATAAGCAGGAACGCACCCCAAACTCAGGAACATAACAGCGAAAGAGCCTAAAGTTTTTTCGTTGATTCGCAAATTTCTTCAATGATCTTTACTTGTCAAATTAAAATAAGGGTTATGAACAGAGAATATGAATACTAAATATAACTTCGTCAATTAGGCGTGGCGGGCGGGGATAGCTATGAGCCCTCGGTTGAACCCTCGGGTCGTAATGGCGTTGAAGACCGTTCTCCCAACTTTTGGATGAAGGGGCGCTGGAGCTGGAGCTTCCCTGCCAAGTTTCGGCGCAGTAGATTAGCATCTAACTAAAAAACTACCGATTCTGCAAATAGAATTAAAAATAAGAAAAAAATAGACCAATGGGAAGTTGACACCCAGCGGTCGTGGTCGCGCCTAGGGTGTGCTAGTTAAGTTCTCTATTTTCTTCTTGCGCGGTTTATAAATAACACCGGCAATGAACAACACAATCCCAACGATGGGTAATACGAGCACTGCTTCTTGGTGTCTTACAAAATAGAGGACAAGCCCCACGAGAATTAATATTTCCCCAATTCCAAGGAGTCGCCCTTTGTTTGTTTGATAATAATCTTTCATGTCCACCATTTTTCACGCCTCCTCCGTCTTCGCTTCCAACTTGGTTGCTTCAACTTTAGCGAGCGCTGCCTTGCTCCGATATTTACACCGGAAAAGATTACCGGTTAGTTGGCTAAATTTCAACCTTTTGGGCTAGCGACGCACTTTCAGGTTTTTTGAGTTCTTTTCCGTCCACGAATAGTATGATAGGCGAGAACGGTCCAGTGTTAATTTTTTCTCTTATTCCATCTGCGGTTACCAGGTGGTCCTATAAGAAAATAACCTATTAACATAAGAGCAATGGTTACAACGATAATTATTACAATTGTTACTTCAGTCGTTACTCTCACCTCCATTTTTAGTGTCTAAGTCTAAACACTTCCATTTAGCGCGAGCGTAATTTTTTTCGGTGTTTAGTGCTTCAACCTGGAACTTTTTTGGCAATGACGAAAAGGATGATTCATTAACGACTTTTTTGCTATCCACTTCTATCTTGATGTATTTTAGAAGCGCGCTCGCATTAACAATAATGGTATGTTTTTCATTTTCTCCTATTTCAAACTTAGCTTTTGTCATTTACAAATACCTCTCATATGTGCTTTTCATTTCTTGGCGAAGAGCCTTTACTTCCATTTTGTCAATATTTCCTCCCTTTGGAAAGTCTTGGTGCTGACAAAGAAAAGCGCCACATCAACCGCTAAAAGTATACCTGAGATTATGAGCAGGCTGTTAACGTCAAGGGTTATTATGCTTGTCTCGCTGAGAAGGTATATGCCCAGAAGGGGGAAGAGGATAAAAACTCCAAAGCTGTTAGCGCTGCGCACATCATTAACTCTCGATGAAACAATAACGGCAAACAGAACACTCATAACAATGGCGGCCGGCATCAGAACTAATAGCAAAGTGGCGATGTTCCAGTTTGGAAAATAATAGGTGCCAAGCGTATGGAAAGTAGCTTCATCAATGCCCACCATGAAAACTGCTGCAGCCGCATACATTGCTACTAAAGTTGGAATAATTGCGGAGATGGCTTTTCCAAGCAATATTTCTCCATCAGTAAGGGGAGTGGCTAAAAGCGGTTCTAGGCTTTTCTCTACTTTCTCCCCCACTATACTGTAGGAGGCAATTCCCAAGGGAACGTAGGCTGCTCCTATGACTAAAAAGAAGGAAAAGGAGGTAAGCAAATTTGGAAGCACAGTCGGCGCTGCGAGTCCGTGGTTCCCCCTTATTGTTAAATATTCCAGTATCACAGGAAACAGGACCGAGATAACAACCGGGAAAATAATGATAGAGGTCCAGACGTTTTTTACTCGCCTAAATATCTTGAAATCCCTAGCTGCAACAATCCACGCCTTTGAGAGCCGCATATTTATTTCCTCACAAGTTTTAGATAGGTATCTTCCAAAGTTGAGCCCACCACATTGATCGATTTGACATGACCGCCCGCCAGCACTATAGCCTCTATAACAGGTGAATTTTCCTTGTCTGGGTTTTCCACGTCGAACGTTATTGTGTCGCCACTGGTGGACAGGTTTTTGAATGCCAGTTTTTTCAATGCCCCCAAAACTGCATCGTTCACTTGCTGCTCCAATCCAATAACTGTCTTTTTGCCGCTAACGGACCTTTCTAATTCCTGCGGAGTCCCGATTGCCCTAAGACTCGTATTCATTATTGCTACTTTGTCGCAGATTCTCTGCGCCTCGTCGAGGTTGTGTGTGTTTAGAAAGATTGTCTTCTTCTCTTTTTTCAATTGAAGAATGAAATCTCGCACTGTTTTTGAAGCCTCAGGATCTAGATTCGCGGTAGGTTCGTCCATAAAAATGACTTGTGGTTCATGAATTAGGGCTCGGGCTATTGCAAGTTTCTGTTTCATGCCCTTGGAAAAAGTTCCTGCCAAAACATTCCTCTTCTCCCAAAGCCCCAACATCTCAAGAAAACGCTTAATGTTCTCTTTTCTTTGGGTTTCCGGACAATCGTATATCTTTGCAAAAAAGTCTAGGTTGTCGTAGGCTGTCAGATTTTCAGATAATCCAACGTTATCAGAGACAAACCCGATAATTTTGCGGATTTTAATTGAGTCTTCCTTTTTTCCTATGTCATAGCCGCCTACGCTTGCGTTCCCACTAGTTTTTGATATTAGGCAACAAAGCATTCTGACAGTCGTAGTTTTCCCTGCGCCGTTCGGACCGAGAAAACCGAAGACTTCGCCATCGTTAACATGAAGAGTAAGATTGTCTACGGCTGTTAGATCCCCAAACTTTTTTGTAATGCCCTCAGTATCTATCAATGCGATTACCCCTTGGACTACTGCAGCCCATTGTTTGTTAGTAAGAGGCTGGTGTTTTATAAATAAGGTTCCACGGGTACAAAATTTGTACCGGGAAGATAAAAGTCAAAAGAGCCGTAGCACTCAGATATAGAAATTAAGGAGCTAAAGTATGGTCGAGGACATTTCACCAGAGCATATTAAGCGGGTCGCAGAAAAAGCCCTAGTTATAGAACAGTACATACTAGAGAGAGCTTGGGGACTCTGTTATGCTGCAGTCGCCGCTGAAATTGTCCTTATAACTTTTCTGCCCTCGATTATCCTATTCCTTGGGGTTTCAGCTGGCTATTTTCTTGTTGTTGCGATTGCGGTTAACACAGCGGTGAGCATTGTGGGCGCTGCCATGATTGCTTGGATTTTCAAGAAGGCTTATAACTCCATGCTCATACGCAGGGAAATTATGGATTCAATATGGACTAAATTGCTGAGGCCTTCGTGGATAGCGTTAGTTTGGACAGCCTACTATTTGCCGGTTCTTGCCGCAATTTTCTTGCTGCGCCACGAGTTTTTGGTTTTTAGATTCGGACTTTTGGCCACAACAGTGATTCCGTTATTCTTTGCGTTTAAAGGTTCGTTCCCTGAGCGGCTACCACGAGAAAGTATAGCTGTTGTGTCGGCATTAACTATTTACACGTTAGGGGGTTTTGTTGTTTCTCTCATAAAAGCCAATGCGGGCTTTTACCTGATTCTTTGGGTAATCTTTCTTGTAATTCTTGTCTGGGCTTCTGCATATGCACGCAGACGGAAACCTCCCATCTCTTCGGAGGATCCCCAAAATTGGTAACCGACGAACAACCCAACTTCAAAATCCCCATCACAGACACGATTAAATCATTAAACGAGCAGCTAAACGACCCTACCTTCAAATCATCAACCAGAATACTGATTTTGATCCTGCTTGCAATGAACAAGAAGTTGACTTCTGTGGAGTTGCGTTCTTTCGTAGGGTTGGGAAAGGGTAGTTTGGAAAATCATTTGGCAAAGCTGGAGGCGGCTGGCTTAATCAGAGTTCGGTCGGTTAAGTCTTGGGGTGGCATGCACCAGGTTGTGGAGATAACTGAAAAGGGTCTGGAAGATTGCAGGTCGATACTTAAAAAGATTCACAGCTTGAATATATAGAAATGGGATGTCAAAAAATGGTTTTAGTCCATATTCATTACCAATACGAGCAACAAGATTCCTGAGGCCAACATATAGGAATAAATTGAGAAAAATCCCATGACTAAAAAGAAGACGCCAAAGAACAAAACGCTTCTAGCATTGTTATCATACGTAAAATTTAGTCAGAAAAAGAAAAAGGGTGAGTGAAGAATCACCTTTGCGTATTGATTCCCGTCCCAATAGCTTCACTTGCACTGGGTAATTTTGCGTGTTTACCCGAGGGTTCAAACGCTGAAATGAATAATAACTATTATTTAAGCCAGAAATAGAAAATTAGAATCATAATTTCATGGAATTGCAGAAATCGACATTTGGCGGGCGGGGATAGCTATGAGCCCTCGGTTGAACCCTCGGGTCGTAATGTCAGTGAAGACTGCACGCAGCTTTTGGTTGAAGTGGCAAAATAGAAATAGCTTTGGAGCTAGCGTTGGCCCAAATATCGAGCGCAGTAGAAATAGCCTTATACTTAAAAACTATCGCAAACTCATTTGTAGGCCCATTTACCGTTTAGCTCTTTGGGGGAGGCAAACATACTGTGAAAGATGTGCCTTTGCCTTCTTGGCTCGTGAAGGAAACGGTGCCACCCAAGGATTCTGTCATCCTTTTAACAACTGGCAAACCAAAGCCTTGACCTTTGGACTTTGTTGTAAACATGAGCGTAAACATTTTATCCTGAATTTCCCTGGGAATTCCAACGCCCGTATCCTTAACCGATAAAACGGTAACATCAGTTTCTTTATGTGCATCTATCGTTAACTTGCCTCCGTCCGGCATTGCCTGAACCGCATTCGTGACCAAGTTAAACAAGATTCGGTTCAAGTAGTACGAGTCAGCTCTAATCCTTCTCGCTTCATCTGCTATTTTTACCTTAACCGTAATATTTTTGGGCAAACCGTTTTTTGCAATGAATGCCTCAACGATCGACTTCAAATCG
This sequence comes from Candidatus Bathyarchaeota archaeon, assembly GCA_963835475.1. Classification (GTDB taxonomy): domain Archaea; phylum Thermoproteota; class Bathyarchaeia; order Bathyarchaeales; family Bathycorpusculaceae; genus Bathycorpusculum. Next base: position 254,033 of record CAWIFU010000011.1, on the reverse strand, counting down.
CTTTCTTCAATCTTTGGGTTAAGAGGTCGAGCATAATCCTGAAGGTCCTGAACAATTTTGTTAATATAATCAATATTTTTCTCGATTTCATCCATACTCTCCAAAGCATTCTTCTTCTCTTCACTATCGGGTATGGAAGCTAACTCTGTTTTAGCTAAGAACACATCGCTAATTATGGCTTGCAATGGGTTTCGAATATCATGCCCCACCATACCTGCAGTGGCGCCAATAGCGGCCAAACGTTCTGAATCTTTGAGCTTATTTGCTCTCTGTTCTGCAAGCTCCTCCAATTGACTGGAGTATTCCTCAAGCTCTACAGCATTTTCTTCAAGCTTTCTTTGGGTATTCTCTAATTCCTCTGTTTTGTGTTTCAGATTCAATTCAGCTGTCTTACGCTCAGTAATATCTACTGATAAAATAAAAATGCCTTCAGGAACAGGTGTTATCCTTAGGTCATACCATCCAGAGGTTTTGTCGGGAAAAACGAAAAAGTTCTCCATTTCTTGAGGAATTCTCTCCTCCATACAGCACTTCAATTTGACAAAGCCTTCGGTGAATTCAACGCCTGGCCACATATCCATATACCGATTTCCCAATAGTTCTTTGTTTGATTTGCGGTTCTGAATTTCAGCCGCCTTATTGATGTAAATATACCGCCAATCATGACCAATTATTTGACCGCCTTCAATCATGCTGTCTAATGTGCTGTGGAACCGCGCTTCACTTTCTCTTAATGCTTCTTCGGCTTTCTTGCGCGTTGTTATGTCCTCAAAAATTGCGACAAAATAGCCCTTTCTTGGACAGTATGCTGAAACCGAGTACCATCGGTCTAGTTGTGCTGCGTAATTCTCGAAAATCACGGGTTGACCTGTAATCGCGACTTTCCCATACACTCCTATCCAGTCAGCAGGGTCTTTCTCTATTCCAGGCAAGATTTCCGTTACTCTTTTTCCAATGACATCTTTACGATTTAGTCCGGTCATTTTCTCGAATGCATCATTGACGGCAATGTAGACGTAGTCCACCGGTCGTCCTTCTTTGACCAAGATTTTATGGTAAGAAAAGCCGTCGAACATACTTGAAAACAAGTTTTCCAACTGTCGACTGTCATTGCGGAATGCCTCAGCCCAATTAGATGAAACCCCTAATTCAGAACTTGAATCCAAACCAGATCTAGGGCGAGCCATCAAGATAGCCACCAAGAAATAGACGCCTGCAAGCCAATACGACACTCTAGTAGCCCAGTTATATGGACCGTTGGGTGTTTTGTAGGTCGCCAAGCCCACCAGAGATATTGCGAGAAGTGCCAATGCCAATGCGTACCAGAAAACAACCTTCGATTTTGAAAGTCGATATTGCCAACCTAGAAGGACACTGCTAACTGCGCTCAATGCTCCAGCTCCAACGATAATCCATTGCCGAATAGCAGTGGGACCTGATGCTGCAAAAAACGTGGGTGCGAAACCGCCAATAACTAGAACAGTTGAGGCAATAACAAGCGTTGCAACTGCAACATAGCCAAAGAACAAGAGATGTTTGCGACGGCTTTGCGAGCTAGGGATGGCACCGGCCACGATTAGTACGGCGCTCAATAGCTGAAAACCGCCAGAAAAGAGAAAACCAAGGTTGAAGAGGGCTACGTTATCATTTACGGATATTGAAGCTGCAAACCCTGCGACTGAAGCTAACACTCCGCCCACTGCAGTTGCCATTCCTAAAAACAGCAAACTCAAGTCTCCTTCAGAATGGTAACTCCATGCAGAGAGGATAGCGACAATTAGACCTGAAACCGTCAAGAACAGAGTGTTAAGTGCGAACAGGAGGTTGGGTGATGGATAGACCGTCACCTCACCTATGTTAAGCAGTGCCATTATCAGGTAGAGAACCACGAGACCGATCGGTGGGATTAATGCCACTTTTTGTAAAGATAGCTTGAACGGTCCCATTTTATTATTAATCCTTCGTTTTAACTACATATAACTTTCGCGAAAGATTGAAACAAAGTCTAGCGCATTCAGAAATCAACATTTTCCAGGGATAGGGCGAACCGCCATGTTAAGAAAAAGTAGATAGAATTGAGGATAAAGAAGAAAAAACAGTACTTTTTCTTGCTTGAGTTGGTGAGACCGCGGGGCTTGAAACTCAAAAAGTGGAAAAGTAGCATAAAAGGCGCATTTGCAAGGTTGGTTACGTTGGACTTGAACCGATGGGCTTGCTCATTAATCTTGGAAGAGCATGAACTCAACTTGAAAGCTCCGATAGTTTCACTAACACTGGGTAATTTTGCATGCTAACCCCGAGGGTTCAAACGCTAAATTGAAATATAAGCAATAAAATGAGTCAAAAAAGCAGTTCTTTTTATAGAAATCATTTATTTGCCAAAATAAGCTCTTGGCGGGCGGGGATAGCATTGAGCCCTCGTTTGAACCCTCGGGTAACTGCGGGGCTGAGTCGTACCAGGCTTACCCCCTACACGGCATGAGTCCCTTACTTAAACTCATTGAATAAGACTAATCTTGGCAAATTTTACCAAGTTTGAAGCTGCCCGTCCCCAGACCCAAAATGGTTCAAAACTTTTCTTAACACTTGACCGCTGATTTTTTTCTCTATGCGCTGGGTGGGTGATTTTAGCTCCAATTTACTCGTAAAATCATCAATAGAAGTCTTGAACGACTTTGAAGAGATTTTCATTTATTTTCAACTTTAACAGCAACAAACCAAAGAAAGGTTAGCTCATTGCGGTTGTGACATGTAAATTAGGTTTCCGTTGGGCTCAAAATCTGCAATTAGAACCCCGTGACCAGTTATACTGCCATCTGGCAAGATTGTTTGTTGACTTCCGGTGATTTGTACTGTTATGCCTTCATAGCTTATGTGGGTTCTGTCAAAGCCTATGTAGCCGTTGTCTTCAAATGTCATCGTGAAGGACAACGCATCGATTTTTGGAATGCTGCCTGTTCTGTTTTGGGCTATCTCTAAGGAGCGATCATAGAACCATTGAAGACCTAAGTCATCAATTTGTGAAAATGAGTCTTTGGCTGGCTGTGCTTGCGGATGGAATCTAGTGGTCAAAGTAGTTTTGGAACTACCAACGTTCACATGGTAAGGATAACCAGAACTTGAACTGAAGTAAAAATATGCGTCTGAGGTCTTTCCGTAAAAATCCACTTGGACCAATCCACCACGAGAAGGAAATGCCGTGTCCAATTTAATTGTCTCAGCCGTCGTAACCCCAAATTGGATTGTTAGAAGCTCGTAGGTAGGTGTTTTTTCGATGTCTTGCACAATCTGGATTAAAGAGGTGTTTAGAATATTTGCTTTTGAAATAGTGATACCCGGTTGAGCTAATGTGTAAGTAGGCGGATAACCCGCATTCCAATTCAAATTGAATTCAACTGCAGTAAGACTTATCGAGAAAATAAGGACTACAATTACAAAAAATTTTAGGGCTTTCTTTACGTTTCCATGAGTGAAACGCCAAACTAATCCGCCAACCAAAATTGAGCCTAAAAGAACAAGTTTTATCCATGAGTCAATAAGTATCATAGCTGACAACAAACCAGCAATTGCTAGAAAACATATGAACAGGTTTAGTAAAATTAATCGTATTTTGCCTGTTTTCTTTTGGTTTGGCAGAGCGTGGGCGGGCAAAATTGGTTCTTGGGGAAGCCATCCTCGAACAAAATTAATAATGCCGCTCTTCAGGTTCATGTTTTCAACTCATTTGTCTTCGGGCTCTTCGCCAAATGAAAATAGTCGAAGCGATTGCAATTACTCCGATAACCACAAAAGACACATTCGTAACCCATGCCAAACGCCATGCATGAGAGTCAACCAAATAAACGTAAATTGAGAATCCCAACAGAGTAATTCCAATAACGTCAAGAATCCTTAAACCGATTCTCTTGTTTTCTATCATTTCTTTGTTAATGTGTGTTTTATTCTTAGTTTGAGTGCTGCCAAAGACTGGCTCTCTGGGGAGCCAGCCTCTAATTCGTGATTCTAAACTTTTTTTGACATTCATGCTTTCAACTCCGGGATAAGTTGACTGAATATTGTACGCGCCAAATTGGCTGGATGAATTTTTTCTGCTTCTTCGATTTCAATGCCTCTTTCTTTGGCAATGTCGAGTAAGTAATGTCGTGTTTGGTTTAGGAAGGCTGTGTCTGTGACTTCTTCGGGATTGTCGTGCCAATACCAGACTTTTATTCCATAATTTGTGCTATAAGTGAGGATAGCTTTGCGTTTTAATGCTGGGTGATAGCCCAAAAGTATGCCTTCTTTTGGGTATAGTTTTGTGATTTGGAGGTCGTTCGCTTGTGCGACATCTAAAAGGGTTGTTGATAACCTGGCTTCTGCGGATAGTTTGGTTTGGTTGATGAACTGCCTTGTGGTGTTAAGTTTTTCTGAGATTGCTACTGCAGATAAGCCTTTACTTAGTAGCGACCAAACAGTCTTTTGCTTTTGGCTTAGAGGTGACGCTAAAGTGCAACTTGCTCTCATGAATCCTCATCAGTAAATAGTAAATTATTTACAATTATTTAAGAATGCTGGTTGCCCTGAAATTTGCTAACTGATTTGGCGGGAGTATTGCTGAAAAGAGAGGTTGGCACTGGGCATTGACAAGTTTTGGACTTGAAGGGTGTGGAAAGGATATAGATGAAATCAATTGATTTTGTTTTTTCACGAGGAAATAATTCAGAAACAATAATGCCTACTTTTTCATTAGTATTCTGCCCTAAAAGTGCAATACTCTTTTGATATCCGAAAATCACCGCTTAATTGGAAAAGTCTTTTAGTCTTGCGTGCGAACAGGTTATTTCATTGCTGATCTGGTGAATTCTTTGCCTGAAAGTAAAGAAAGTAATCCTGCAAACATTGAAAACAACCCAACAAAGCTAGAACTTGACCTGTTTTTTGACTACTCTTTGGATTTGCTGGTTCTTGTCGGATTTGACAACCGTATTAAACAAGTGAGTCCCTCGTTCGAAGAAATTCTAGGCTGGACAAAAGAAGAGGTAATCTCAAAGCCGTTTTATGATTTTCTTCATCCCGATGACATTGAAAAAACCCAAGCTGAGACTAGAGCCCACGAGACAGGCAAAAATGCAATTCAATTCGAAAACCGATACCGCTGCAAAGATGGCTCGTACAGATGGATATCCTGGAACTCCCATCCGCTAACTGAAAAACAAATAATTGTTGGCATAGGACGAGACGTCACTGAGCGTAAGAAAGCTGAACAAGCACTTAAAGAGAATGAGGAGAAATATCGAGAACTTTTTACATCTATGAGTGAGATGTATCAGGTACTCGAAGTTATATATGATGAATATGGGAAAGCTGTGGATTTCTATTATCGTGATGTCAATCCAGCTACTGAAAGACTATCAGGTATGAGCAGAGAGCAGATGGTTGGCAGACGGGCAAAGAAATTGTTTGGCGTAGTTGAAGATTATTGGATTGAGTCGCTTAGCCAAGTTAACAAGACTGGAAAATCGGTGCATATTGAGAATTATAGTGTAGCATTAGACAAGTTTTATGATGTTACTATGTTTAAGGTAGAAAGAGGTCAAAACAGAGTAGCAATAATTTTTAGTGAAATTACTGAGCGCAAGAAAGCTGAAGCGGAATTAACTGAGAGCCTGGAAAGGGAACATTTTCTTGCAGAAATTGTAAGGAATGCCTCGGTTGCTGTAGGAATAGGTTACCCCGATGGCAGATTAGGAATGGTTAACGCAGCTTTTCAAACGCTTACAGGTTATAGTGAACAAGAACTGCAAAAAATTAATTGGAACGTTATTTTGACGCCGTCTGAATACAGAGAATATGAAAAAGCAAAGTTAACTGAAGTAAACCAAACAAAAAAGCCAATCCGTTATGAGAAAGAATACATTCGTAAAGATGGCTCAAGGGTTCCAATAGAGCTAACGGTACATCCATTCCTTGATAAAGAAGGAAACGTAACCTCGTATTTCTCATTCATAGTGGACATGACTGATCGCAAGAAAGCCGAAGAGAAATTGAAGCAAAGTGAGGAGAGGTTCCGTATTGCACTTAAGAATGCGCCCGTTTCTGTGGCGGTGCAAGATTGTGAGCTTAGGTATATTTGGGCATATAATCAAAAGACGGCAAATCCTGAACAAATTCTAGGCCGACTGGACAGCGAAATCTTCACACCAGAAGAGGCTGCGCATTTAGACGTCATTAAGCGTAGGGTTCTAAAAGAAGGCGTTGAATTACGTGAGCAACAGTGGTTTAGTAGACCGTCTGGTCCAATCTTTTTAAACGTAACCTGGACGCCTCTCTGTGACTCGAAAGGTCAAATAATCGGCGTTTCAAGCGCAACTATTGACCTAACAGATATGAAACGCACGGAGATCGCGTTGCAAGAGAGTGAACAGCGTTGGTCAACAACGTTATCTAGTATTGGCGATGCAGTAATCGCAACAGACACATCAGGCAAAACAATGTTCATGAACCGCGTGGCTGAGGAATTGACCGGTTGGACATTGAGTGAAGGTTCGCAGAAGCCGGTGAAAGAGGTTTTCAATATCGTAAACGAGCAAACCCGTTTGGAGGTTGAGAGCCCCATCGCTAAAGTTCTTAGGGAAGGTTTAGTGGTAGGTTTGGCTAACCATACCGTTTTGATACGAAAAGATGGGTCGGAAATTCCAATTGACGATAGTGGAGCACCCGTAAAAGATAAAGACGGGAAGACAACAGGCGTCGTACTCATATTCCGAGACATCTCTGAGCGCAAGAAAGCCGAAGAAGCTTTGTCGAAAAATCAGGATGAACTGCAAACAATAATTGACTCATCACAAGGGTTAATTTTCTACAAGGACCGAGCAAACCATTTCGTTCGGGTAAACAAGGCGTTTGCCGAGATTATGGGTTTGCCTAAAGAGCAACTTGAAGGGCGGTCGCTTTTTGAGGTTTATCCTAAGGAAGAGGCTGAAGCCTTTTGGAGTGACGACAAACAAGTTTTTGCATCTGGCAAAGCTAAGGTCGGCATTGAAGAGAAGATGCAGTCCAAGCAGGGGCAGCGTTGGGTTCAAACTGACAAAATTCCATACCGAGACGCAGAGGGCAACATCATTGGGGTAATCGGCTTCTCACTGGATATTACTGAACGCAAGAAAGCTGAAGAGGCGCTCAAAGATAGTGGAGAGCGCTTACAGCACGCGTTGGAAGCGGGTGAGCTTGGGCTATGGGGACTAGATGTCATCACAGGAAAAGCGTGGAGAACTCTTCAGCATGACAAAATTTTTGGCTATAACAGTTTACTGACAGAATGGACCTACCAAATGTTTCTCTGCCATGTGTTACCTGAAGATCGTGCTATGGTGGATGAAAAGTTTGGAGGCGCGATCTCCATGGGAACTGAATGGAATTTTGAATGCCGCATTCAAAGACATGATGGACAGCAACGGTGGATTTGGGCTCAGGGTAGACCAAAATTCGATGAGAACCATGCGGTAGTGCAGATGATTGGGTTGGTAAAAGACATCACTGAGCGCAAGAAAGCTGAAGAAGCGTTAAAGGAAAGTGAGAAAACTTTTCTTGAACTGATTGAACGTGCTCCATTTGGTATTTATGTAATTAATTCGCAATTCCGCATAGCACAGATGAACAAAGGTTCGCAGAATGGAGCCTTCATCAATGTACGACCAATAATCGGACGTGACTTTTCTGAGGCTATGCATATACTCTGGCCTGAGCCAACCGCTTCAGAAATCCTCTCCCATTTCCGTCACACTCTTGAAACTGGCGAGCCATATTACTCACCTAAATTTATCCATCCGCGCCACGACGTTGAAATCGTTGAAGCCTACGAGTGGGAGCTTCAACGCATAAGGCTTCTAGACGGGCAGTACGGCGTCATCTGCTATTACTTCGACTCTACAAAACTGCGAGAGACAGAAAGAGGACTAAGCGAAGCACAAGCTAAGCTGAAGGAATATGCAACGGATCTTGAACGACTTGTTGAAGAACGAACTAAAAAACTTGAGATCAGCTCACTATATGCTCGAAATCTGATTGAAGCTAGTCTTGACCCATTAGTTACTATCAGTGTTGAAGGCAAAATTACTGATGTCAACAAAGCAACCGAAATCGTAACGGACTGCTCAAGAGAGCAGTTGATTGGCAGCGACTTCTCAGACTATTTTTCTGAACCTGAAAAAGCTAATGCTGGATACAAACAGGTTTTCAAAGAGGGCTTTGTGCGAGATTATCCATTGTCGATTAAAAGCAAATCTGGAAAAATAACCAATGTTTTGTACAATGCGACTGTTTATGCTAATGAGGAAGGCAAAATACAAGGTGTTTTCGCCGCAGCAAGAGACGTCACTGAACTCAAAAAGGCTGAAGAGCAAGCTCAAGATGCAGCAAAGAAATTAAAAGACTCTGAGCGGTTAGCCGCCATTGGAGCCACTGCAGGCATGGTTGGGCATGACATTCGGAATCCATTGCAAGCTATAACTGGGGATCTATATTTGGCGAAGACGGAGTTGACAGAGCTTCCCGATAACGAGCAAAAGAAAAATGCGTTAGAGAGCTTGGATGAAATACAGAGCAATATTGACTACATTAACAAGATAGTGGCTGATCTGCAAGACTACGCTAGACCGCTCAATCCACGAGCTCAAGAGGCAAACATAAAATGGATATTCAATGAAGTGCTCTCCAAAAATGGGCTCCCAAAAAACATCAAAGTAGACGTTAAGATTGAAGAAAAAACTGAGAAAATTATGGCTGACCCAGACTATCTTAAGCGTATAGCTGCCAATTTGACTCTAAACGCCGTGCAGGCTATGCCAAATGGAGGCAAACTGACTATCCGCGCCTATGCCGATAAGCAAACTAATGATACTTTGATAACTGTTGAGGATACGGGTGTTGGTATTCCTGAGGATATTAGGCCTAAGCTTTTTACGCCTATGATGACGACTAAATCTAAGGGTCAAGGTTTCGGGTTAGCAGTTGTTAAGCGCATGTCTGAAGGTTTAGGCGGAACAGTAACTTTTGAAAGCACCGAAGGAAAAGGAACCACTTTCATTGTACGTTTGCCCCCCCAAGGAGCTAAACGGTAAATTGGCTTACAAATAAGGTTCAATTATCTAATTCTCTAATGAAGAGAAGGGTCTCAAAAATCAGCCAAAGCGCGCTCAATCCTGAACCAGGTTGGGTCTCTATCGGTCATAGCCCTGTAAGAGTTTTGAATCTTCATTTAATAATTAAACTCATCACAAAATAGATGCCACATTTGAGGCTGTACGAGGGTTCAAACGCTTAAGAGATTACTAACAGAAATTAGAGACATAAATTAAGAATCAACATTGTAACTCCATGGAATTGCCAAAATGGGCTTTTGGCGGGCGGGGAGGGATTTGAACCCTCGACCCCCAACTTAGGAGGCTGGTGCTCTATCCGTACTGAGCTACTCGCCCAACTAAAAGCTAAGGTTGGCTTAGCTAAACAAATACCTATCGACCAACTTTTTAAGATTGAGAAAGTAGCGGTTTTAGTTAGAAATCCAAACTTGGGCAATCCCCAAGAGATAGAATTGGCGATCGCTAGACCACCGATGGAACAATGCTATTCAAAAAAGCCAAATAACTACGTGTTCAACGTTTCAATCGTTGCCTGATGTTGTGCGGGAGCAAGAGTTTTTTGTTTGTGGCTAAAACCTCAAGTGATAGGTGTTGAGACTCAGGTTTTAGTTCTGTTTTGTTGGTTACGATAAAATTCTTTTTACACGATGCGCAGTAAAGAGGTGTTTGTTGTGTATGCGCCAATAGTATGCCGCCGGCTAAGCAAAGAACGTTTTTGCGGCTTCGACATTTTGGGCAACTCATTTTTCTTCATCCTTTTAAGAGGTTTTCAAACTCTGGCTCGTAGATGTACGATATTTCCTTGTTGGCGTTTATTTGAGTAATAGCTAATAGCTCACAGGCCATTTTATTTCGAGATTAATTATTCTAAAAAGCCTTGCGATTTATAGTGTCAAAAAAGAAATTGTCCAACAAAAAATCAGAATGATAAATTATCGGAACGTTGCTCGCTAAAAAAGGGAACAAGGATTGAACTGCAAAAACTTTTGGTTGAGGTTTCGACCAAAAACATGTTATCTTGACTTCCTTGTGGAGAATTGCCTATTTGGAATCAACACGCCATTGTCTATTTGTTGTTTTTGGCAGGCTATTGCTTTTTGGAGGCTAATTGTAAACATGTTCAGCTGGACGGTAAGTTTAATTCTGTGTATAACATTGTTATAAGTGTTTCAAAAACAACATAGAGAGGTGTATTAAAAAATGGGTGTTAAAAAATCTCAAAGTTTGCACCATTCGACTTTCAAAGTAGAATCTTCTAAAGTTCTTAGTCGGGATATTTTCACTTATGGAAGACATGCCCCAAGAAGCGTCTGCGACACCGAGCGTGATCGTCGACAATGCAGAGACCCAATGAAAGAAGATGAATTGTAGATGCAGGCATAATATGCCAACTATGCGAAGAAAATTAAGAATTCAAATCAACAATCAAAGTTAATGTCGAACTCTTAATCCAAAAACCTAACCATAGCAAAGACACAAGTTTGTGCATGAATGCTCATCAAACAAAGTATATGTATTTCTAAAAAGCGAGTCGTAAAAAGAAACAGCGCTATTTGTAATCTTTAGGTGATTTTTCACTTAGTTCACGGTACTTTTCCATAGAGTATTCTACGATTTTTCGCGCATCTTGTGCGTTTTTCCAATCTCTGATTTTCACCCATTTATGTGGCTCTAGTCGTTTGTAAGTTTCGAAGAATTCTTGAATTTCGATTAATCGATGTTTATGGACGTCGGTTATATCGTGGTAGCCTTCGAAGCGGGCATCGTTGACTAGAACGGAAAGGATCTTTGCATCAAGTCCTCCTTCATCTTCGATTATTAACGCGCCTATAACACGGACTTTAACTATGAAACCTGCCTTTAGAGGGGCATAGCTGAGCACCATAATATCTAAGGGGTCATCATCGTCAAACCAAGTCTGCGGAACAAACCCATACTCAACTGGGAACACCACAGATGAAGGAATAACCCTGTCTAGTATGAAGGCTTCCCATTTTAAGTCGTACTCATATTTGTCTCGTGACCCACTGGCAACTTCGATAACCATGTTCAAAAGTTCAGGTGGATTATCACCCGATGGAATGCCGCTCCAAAAATTCATTTTTGTCAACCTTTTTTAAAGCAGTTGTTGTCAGTGATTTAAGTTTTCTTTATTTTTAATGGCATTCTAAGGAATGATGAAGCATTTATTGTCAGCTGTTTGCTAATTAGCATCTGTGCCTTTTTTTCTTCCGAATGTGTTTCCTCAACGAATTTGATAAAAAATTGTGGGCCTCGTTAATGATTTAGATTCTATTGAAAAGAAAGAAAATCAAACTATGTACATTGATTGATTAATTGTAACTTTGAAACTATGGTGGCATCTACCGCATTTGTATGCTTCAATAGTGAAGCATTGATTTTTGAGAACGCTGAAAGGTTTTTCAACTATTTTTCCACAACTGGGGCAATGTGTCATTTTGATCAACTTCTCTTTATACAAAAAATATTTGAACATTATGAATGCAGAATACGTACTATTGCTCTGTTGGAGATTTATTTTGTAAATACATTAATTGATGTGAGCGTAGTTTGCGCCTCAAACCTACAATTAGAAAAGTACCAAGTGAATGCAAAAAACTTAAACAATACCGCGCTGTGTGTATCGGTGCTGGTGCCGGGGTATCCGAGCCAGGTCTAAATAGGCGGCCAGATAATTTGATTGCCTAAGATATGGAGGAGGACTTAAGATCCTCTGGCGCAGGCCTTCGTGGGTTCAAGTCCCACCCCCGGCACCACTTATTAATTCCAACAAAGAAGGATTCTGTAAGTTTTTGAATGTATATAGCTAAAAATCAATGTAACATCGAATTTGTATAAAAATAGAAAAAAGCCAAAGTAAATTGGGCTTTTATTGTGTTCGTCTTCTTCGAATGTATTCTGCTGCTTTCGTATTATCGGGCAAAGGGTTTGATGGTACTTCTTTGACTACTTTAGTTGCTGCTTTATCTGATTTGTTCATGGTGATCAAGTAAGCGCTATGTCATGTTTTAGTATTTAAGTTCTTTTTGTTCAGAATAGTATGCCGTTTCTATTCAAATGATTGATTAACCTAAAGCTAAATTTGTATCTTATTGTCGGGTTCAACCTTGACACTAACATTTGGTCCTTTTATTCCGGCTAAAGGTGGAAGAATGTGGGAGATAAATTGTTCCGCAGTGCACGGACGAACTGTACCATTTCGGCTGTATTCCTTCCAACCCTCCGCTTCTTTTCTAAACTTCTGCAGCCACTTATCTTTGAACATGATGTAGATTGTGCATTCAGAATTCTTCATGGCTATTCTTAAGCCAGATAATTATTAAAATTTAATCTTTAGAATCAAGAAGAAGGGTTAACGGATTAACAAAATTTGAATCTTAAAGTGTAAGATTTAAAGAAAAGAAGAAACAGCTTCAAAAGCAGCTGCTTACTACATTTTATGTTCTTTAAGAACGGTCATCGGTGACGTGCTTGTCTCGGCGATGCCCGGCATGGCTCGCAGGATTTCTCCAACGAAGTGCAGGCTGTTATCGTTGCTGTCGGCTTTGAAGAACAGAACGAAATCCCAATATCCGTATAAACTCCAGGAAGACTCTATCATTACTCCTTTCATTGGCTCGGTGGGCATCTTTTCGAATGCTCCCCAGAACTCGCCGCCTTTTCCAGAAATTGTCTTGATTAAAACTTGATATTTCATCATGCTTTTTTCCATTTAAAACACCATTCTTATTCTGTAAAGACGTGGCTTTAAGACTCTGTGATTGCCTAACTACAACCACAACCGTCCAATCGCTTCAATGGCAATTTTAAACTCTACAAGAAAACAATCGTTAATTCGCTAAGTTAACCATTGCATGCACCCTGACAACTAATGTGGTTTTCCTGATTTTTAGCAGAAAGTCGTATAAGTAACTTATGACGCGTGTCATTTTATAGAATCTTGCAAACAATTAACCGACTGTGCTGTTTTCCCGAGCTCTCAAAGCAAGATAAAGGAAGTGGATAAAAATGAACAGAAGAAAAACCATCGTGCTAATCACGGTAGCAGTAGTTGTAGTCGCCAGCCAACTAAAATGAAAACTCGCGAGCCTTTTCACAAATACAACGACAACCTCACGGCTATAGTTGGTATGGATCTTGAATGGGTTAATAATCCAAACCACGCCTTTTCTAATTTTTTCTCAACAAATTCTTTTTTCCTTCAATATAACAGCATTTAAAATTCACGTACTACAGGTCGCGGTTTTAGACCCATTCAACTCTGCAATTGGGTGATAATCATTTGCTAGACCTTTTAAGAGCAACAAAACAAAGCGCAAAAAATGCAATTCCAAAGGCTATTAGAATAAATAGAGAAAGCCAGGGAAATGGTTGCCCAAGAATGGAAGCTCTCAGGATTAAACTTGCATGCGTAAGTGGCGACAAATAAAGGATAACACTCAAAGCCTCCGGAACTTGGCTTAAAGAAAAGAAGGTACCGCTCAGAAAAGCCATAGGTAGAACAACCAAGCTCATAAACAGAGTCATATCCTGATGAGTTTTAGCAAGAAAAGCAACAACGACACCTAAAAACGAGAATACAAAACAAGTCAAGACAAGACTTAGTGGAAAAAGCAAACTTGCACTTGGCAAAGGCGAAAAAACAAGACACGCCAAAAGTAAAGCCGCTGAACTAAGCAAACCTCGTAAAACCCCAATAAGGGCTTTGCCAATAATTATCGAAAAAGCACTTACCGGCGACATCAAAGTTTCGTCAAAACACTTGTAAAACAAGCGATCCACATGCAGCTTCAAGCCTGAAGTGTTAAAAGATGTCGTCATCGCAGTAAGAGCCAAAATTCCTGGAATAACGAACTCAATATAACTAAAACCCTCAACATTGGCACCATTTCCCAAGCCATAACCAAAAGCTAAAAGGTACAGAATTGGTGCGACAAGCGTTAGAGCCATGGTTTTGCCCAAGTTACGACTTAGAAAACGCAAGTCAACCCAAACGACAGCATATATGTCCTGAAGAGTGTTCAGCATTTAATCATCGCCTACTTTCTTACCTGTTAATTCAACAAAAACATCTTCAAGACTCGAATCACGAATTACGATAGTTTTGCCCTCCGAAGAAAGACTCTGAACATAAAGGTTTGCAGCTTCACGATCTGAAAAATACTTGTAACGGGTAGATGCGCCGTCGACTAGAATCTCAACTGTCACCATGCCTACTGTTCGTCGAAGTTCGGAAGGTTTTCCCAAAGCAATCAAATGGCCTTTGTTAACAATGCCAACTCTTTGACATAACGCTTCGGCTTCTTCTATATAATGCGTAGTCAAAAAAACTGTGGTTCCATTTCGACTTAAGCTACGAATCAAATCCCACATCCGACGTCGAACCTGAACATCCAAACCTACTGTGGGTTCGTCCAGGAAAAGTACCTTCGGCTTGTGTATTAAAGCGCGAGCAATCATCGCCGCCTTCTTCATTCCCCCGGACAACTCTTCAACCATCTTCTCACTCTGTTCGGATAAACCAACAAATTCAAGGAGCTCAGCGATGCGTTGCTTACGCTCAATTGAAGAAATATGATGCAATCTGGCATGCAGTTCCATATTTTCCCTTAGATTCAAGTCTAAGTCAAATGTTAAATGCTGCTGTACTACACCGATTACCTTTTTGACTTTTGAAGGCTCTTTCTCTACATCAAAGCCGGAAACCCAAATAGATCCCGATGAGGGTTTGCTTAATGCTGTGAGAACGCGTATAGTTGTTGTTTTACCCGCCCCGTTGGGTCCAAGAAAACCAAAGATCTCCCCCGAATTTATACTAAGATTCAAATTTTTTACTGCGCAAAAATCTTTGTACTTCTTTGTCAGGTTTTTGACTGCAATTACCTCTCCCAATATCCAATATCCCTCCCTATGTTAGTTCAAATTACCAAATCTAACCCTATAAATCCTATTAAGAATACTCTTCAAAAGATCCAAAATCTAAAGCAGCAGTGCCAAAAATATTTCAACTATACATAAGAAGGGCTATCTTCTAAATCATTTTTTCTCTGAGCCAAAAGTGAATAACAATTGGCATGTATTGATCATCTTTTAGTTAAGCAATAGTGCTAATTTAGTTAATAAAAATAGATTTATTTTTGCTTTTTCCGCAAATCATTTATAGTTAAACTGTTGTAGCGAAAGTCCATGACTTGAGTAAACCAACAATGGCTACTTCTTGTCATAAAAATTATGGAGTAAGAAAAAATGCATAAATTATAAAAACAAAACTTCAGCAATTGTAATTACTTTACTTTTGACACTTTCAATGGCTACTGCAATAACATTCCAGAAGACTAACGCAGCAAACTTCCCCGGAACCACGATTCCCACTTGGGCATATCTTCAGGTTGTCCCTGACCAAGTTGGACTCGGTCAAAACGCTTTGATGGTTATGTGGATTGACAAACCTCCACCAACTGCCAACGGCATATTAGGCGACCGATGGGTAAACATGACACTTAAAATCACAGATCCAGACGGAACCATTGTGACGTTAGGACCTTTCAAGTCTGACGACGCAGGCGGCTACACTGCTAACTATGTTCCCACTAAACTTGGTGTTTACTCTGCAGTAATGGTATTCCCTGGCGAAACCCTAACTGGTTCTCTTGGGAACGATGGCTTCCCATCAATCACTGGAGCAGTCGGCGATGTTTACGGATCTTCCACAAGCAATATGGTGCACTTTACAGTCACACAAGAGCCATACTCTACGATTCCTGAGAATCCTCTTCCAACAGATTACTGGCAAAACCCCGTTCAAGCATTTAACCACCTATGGTCACAAATTTCGGGCAACTGGCTTGGAATTGCAGTCTGTCGAATTTGCAAACACAGGAAACTACGACTTTGCAGGCAACTTCAACCCCTACACTGAAGCGCCATTAACCGGACACGTAGTATGGGCACAACCTTTGATCCCTGGATCTCCAGGAGGTCAAATGGGAGGCGAATTCGGTGGCACCGCAGAAAGTAACTTCTACTCAGGCTTCCAATACCAACCTAAATTCGGTCCAATCATAATGAACGGCATACTCTACTACCAAGCACATGCCAAACTTCAACTCACTAACTCAGGGCTTCGTCGCCAAGGATTTGAGAACAGGAGAAACAATTTGGACCAAGAACTACAACAACTACTTTGCAAACGGCTCACAAGACGTTCTGTTATGCGGACAAATTTACGTTTACAAAACAATGAACACTTACGGCGGACAAGCATATCTCTGGGCAACAAGAACTAATGGAAGCAGCACAAACCTCGATGTCTTTGATGCAGCAACTGGAAACTTCCTATTCACAGTTTGGGGCGGAGGTGGTGGAGGATCCTTCGGAAGACAAAACTTCCAAGGCACAGATGGCAGCCTACTACAATTATACCTGAACTCCTCAAACGTGGGCGGCGCAACAAGACAATCTTTAACCCTGTGGAACTCTAGCCACTGCGTAAACCCAACCGACAGCCAATTCTTCAACTTCCAACAAAACGGAAACTACCCATATAACACAGGAATAATGTGGTCAACACTACTACCCAACCAAACCTCAACTGGCGCCCCAATGCCAAGTTGGATCCTCGATGATGCTGGTCACTCAACCTGGGACAAAGACAACAACATATTCATTTTGCAAGGTGGAACAGGCATGGTGGCCTCATACGGATGGAACCCTGGCTGGCTTATGGAATCAGCATACAAAATGAGCGATGGAACCCAACTTTGGATAAAGAACCAAACTGAAACACCCTTCGCAGTCACAATGATGATGCCAGGTGCATCAAATGGCATCTACGCCGAATACCTAAAAGAAGAAATGACTTTCACTGGTTACAGCACCGCAACAGGCCAAAAAGTTTGGGGTCCAACTGAACCCTTAGTTAATCCATTGGCTTACTATGACCAAACCAGTTCAGTAACCGCATACGGATGCCTATTCACATGGACATTTGGCGGCGAAGTCTACTGCTATAACATGACAACTGGCGCAAAGATCTGGAACTGGAGCACAGGAGACGCAGGAGCAAACACTCCTTACGGTGTAAACCCACTATGGATCATCGGTAACTTCGAAGCAACCGTTGCCGACGGAATCTTTTATGTAGAAACTGGCCACGACTACGGACCACCGCTATTCAGTGGAGCAAAAATCTACGCACTAAACGCCACAACAGGAGTACCAATCTGGGATATACTAAACTTTGCCAGCGGCTCAAGCCTACCAGTAGCTTACGGCTATATGCTATCATTCAACGCTTACGACAACCAAATTTACTGCTACGGCAAAGGACAAACCAAGACCACAGTAACAACTGATCCAGTCATTAACAGTAACACCGAAATCCAAATCAGTGGCACAGTCACCGATCAATCCCCAGGCCAAACCTGCTTAGGCATACCTGCAGCCGGAACTCCCGCAATAGATGACCAATACATGAGCCAGTGGATGGAATACCTCTACATGCAATCACCAAAGCCGACAAACGCAACCGGAGTCCCAGTCACACTGTCATACGTCGACCCCAACAACAACTACTACGTTATGGGAACAACCACATCCGATGCAAAAGGACAATACTCATTCAACTTCAAACCTGACATACCAGGCGCCTACGAAATCACCGCGACATTCGGAGGATCAAACTCGTACTTTACCTCATCAGCACAAACTCACATGACCTTCCTTTCACCAGCAGCTGCGCACGCTTCACCAACACCGGAACCAGCCTCAGTAGCTGACACATACTTCCTACCAATGTCAATACTGACAATCGTTGCAATTGTTGTAATCGGCGCTCTACTTGCAGTTCTGATGCTACGCAAAAAACCTTAAAAAAACAAACAAAAATCATTCTTCCCCTTTTTTAGTCCAAAAAAATCGAGAAAAATGTGGGCTGAGTAGGCTCTGGCGGTAACTTACGAAATGGCTGTAGTTGAAAAGAGCTTTTGCATTTGCTCCTTTCCTCTTAAAAGCCAGAGCCTCAGCAAACCCTAACCCCAAAAAATTCTCATCGATAGAGTTTAGGTGGGCAAGGATGAATTTATCAATGCAACCAAAAGGTATTTTGTATTTTTAGGCTCTTGGAAAGTTTTTTTGCAATGTAATAACTAATTGGAATTACATAAAGCGGCACTGTAATATTATAAAGTATAATTCCAGGCATTGTCGCAATAACGATGGCATAAGATGTCGCCAAGCTCAAACCCGACACTATGGACACTAAAGCCCCATAGACCGTGTAGTCTAAGGGAAACATGATTAATGTTCTAGTTAGAACTGCCAGTACTGTGAGCAGAATTACTGTTTTGGCGGGAACCTGAAGCTTTGTACTCTTTACAACAAGCCTGATGGCAATGTAGACGCCAATGAGCATAGTGGAAACTGATATAAAATAATATGGAGGACCAACTATACCTGCAGGTCCGGGAAGTATAATCATGGTTATTATTGTGCTCAGAAAGGCGACTGCAACCCCAGGTTTTGCTCCAAAAAGCAGAAGCGCTATAACAATCACGATGTCACCCATAGTATAACTAAACGTTGGCATGTAGGGCACTGGAATCTTAGCAAAGTTTAACGCTGTTGTCAAGGCTGTAAAAGCAATAATTATGCTAATTGTTTTGCTATTCATTGAAAGTGAACCAGAGCTTTTTCTTTATATTTAAAACCTTGCAAAATTATATACTATCTTCTATAAGATAGCTATTTTTTTCCAAAAAAAGGTAAATTGAAGGTTCTTAATTAAAGCGCAACCTTCGGTAAATTCAACTATTATTCAAGTTCTGCTTTTTTGCTGAGCAATTTACCAAAGTTTGGACCTATAGGAAAATCTGCGTTGTTAATACAAGCAATTTTTATTTGCCAAATATTTGGAGCCCTTCTAGCTTCTTTGACCAGATTTTGGATACTCTTTAAATCGCTAATCGGTGCGATGGCCAGTATCTCATAGGGACCGATTAATTCAGTTACCACTATTATATTTTTTACCGTTTTAAGGTATGAAATCGTCTCAGACCTGATAGCATTAGGTCCAACAGTAATGAATAGAAAGGCTTTACCCTGGTAACCTATTTTTGCTAAGTCAATGGAAATAATTGATCTGTGAATAATCCCATTCTCTTTCAGCTTCTCGTACCTTCTTCGAATAGTGTACGGGGATGCTCCTAATTTTTTGCCAATTTTAACAAACGAAAGCGTTGCTTCGTTGAGCAATTCGCTAAGTAAAAGGTAATCAAGCTTATCCAAATTAGTCACTCTCTGATAGCGTTTAATTGAATATTCTCAAAATTAATGTGGGGTATACCTGACCAAACGTTAACAGTGATCTTTCTTATGTTAAAATGGCTTCTAATTGCCTCTAACTTTTCGGTTAAGCTGGTAAGGCTTTCAGCATATACTAAAGCACATAAATCATATTCTCCTACGCTAGTGGCAGGCTCAATAAGCGTTGTATGCCGACTTAGCATTTTTAGAATTTCATCTGAGTCAGAATCTGTTTCTATTCCAAGCGTTGCAACTATATTGAATCCTAATTTATTGAGAGAGGGAAAGATTGTTGCACCCGTAATTACACCTAACTTCTTTAATCGGTTTATTCTGTTTAATACTGAAACTGACGAGATGCCGCATTGTTTGCCTATTTTCTTCATGCTGGTGCGGGCGTCTTGTATCAAGATATGTAAGATCTTGTCATCAATTTCGTCGATTTCAACGGGTTTTTCCATGTAATTCGATGCAAGTAAACGAATTCAATCAGATAAAGCTTAACTGAAAAGTCAAAAAGAATAGTATACTTGTCTTTATATTAAGAAAATTAGTGCTTTTACTTAAATAAAATGAGGCACTTTCCCCAATTCTGCAAATACTTATAAAGAATTTGAGACGACCTTACTTCATAAAATTTAAGGAGTAAGAAAAATGCAAAAAAAACCTTTGATTGCGATAATTCTTATGATTGTATTAACCATACCAATGATGATACAAGTATCTCAAACACAATTTGCGCAAGCTGCAAACTTGAACGTTCCCGTTTACCTCAAAATTCATGCTGAACCTAACCCCGTTGGCATTGGTCAAACGGAATTCATAAGCCTCTTCTTTACTAAACCAATCCCAAACGTAGCTGGACAGTACTACACTGGCTTGACATTTAATCTAGTTTATCCAGATGGAACAAACAAAACCTATGGACCATATACAGCGGATACTACCGGCGGTGTGGGCGGAATCCAATTCGTGCCAACAGTAGTCGGTAACTACACAGTACAAGCTTTCTATCCTGGCCAAAACATTACCACTGGTGACCACTTAATTGCCACCTTAAGCGAGCCCGATACCTTTACAGTACAGCAAGATGCAATCACAAGCTATGCCACTCCTCCACTTCCAACTGAATACTGGTCGCGTCCAATTTTTGCAACAAACTGGAATTGGGCACAGCTAGGGGGAAACTGGTGGGGTCTAGGAAAACCATCATTTACTGACACAGGCGGATACGATGCTCAAGGCAACAATTTCAACCCATACTCATTAGCGCCAAACTCAGGCCACATTATGTGGGTTAAACCAACAGCCTTCGGCGGCCAACCTGGTTTACCAGTAACCGGAAACCAAGAAGACCAGTACACCTCAACCTCAATTCTCTACAGACAATTCGAACCCATCATCCTCAACGGCATAATCTACTACAAACTATACCCCAACGTTCCCACAACTCTAACTAGTTCCGGCGGAACACCTGGTTGGAATGCAGTAGACTTGCGTACTGGCGAACTTCTATGGCACAAAGACACCAATGACACATTAAACTTCGGCATGGTGCTTCAATTCCATACGATTCAGGAATATGGAACGCAAACTTGGCTAGTTGCCCAAGGTCCAAGCGCTGGTAGCCCATCTTATAGCGTTTGGCAGCTATTCGACCCAATGACAGGATACTTTATAGCCAACATTACCAGCGTGCCAAATACAGTAGCGGCAGGTTTAGTCGAAACCAGAGAAGGCAACCCACAAGGAACAATATACATACACACCATCAACGGCACCACTGGACCCACTTTAACTATGTGGAACTCAACCCTGTGCTTAGTTGGTCCAACTGGAACATCAACTATCAGACCTTCGGGAAACATAAACTACACAAGAGGTTATCAATGGTCAATACCCATTCCCACAAAGATGTCCGATAATACAACAATCACCCCAACATTAAGCATCGCTGGAAGAACTAATGATGTAATACTTCTACGATCATATGCTGCAGCAGTATCAACCTTCGCAGTAGAATTCGGAGAAGGTTCATGCATCGAAGCCGCAATGAACGCAACAAATGGCGCACTGCTATGGGGACCAGTCAACAGAACATTGACAAGATTCGATGAAGTAAGCGTGATAGCGGTCGGCGACAACTACTACGTAGAACACGACAAAGACACAAACATAGCAACCGTCTTCAACCTGCAAACAGGACAACAAATCGGCGGACCAATCGCACTTCAAGGCACTGCTTTGAGCACTCTAGCACGCGGTGGAGCTATCGCATATGGCAAATGTTACATCTGGGACTTCGGCGGATACGTAAATGCAATCGACCTTAAAACAGGAACCCTCAACTGGACCTATGTACCCAAGAGTGTTGGATACGATACCCCCTACGGAATCAATCCACTATGGCACTTCGGGTCACACAGTATAGCCGACGGAAAACTTTTCCTCGCAGAAAGCCGCATGTACGACCCACCACTATTCCCCAACGCACACAGACTTGCCATAAACTGCACTGACGGCTCACTCGTTTGGAGCGTCCTCAACTTCGACGGTCGTGAACCAGGCGCAATTGCAGATGGCTACTTAGTCTCATGGGACAGCTACGACTGCCAAATCTACACCTTCGGCAAAGGACCAACGTCTTTGACAACCTCAGTTGCAACTAGTTCGGTACCTTTCGGTAACAGCGTCGTGATTACCGGTACTGTTCTAGATCAATCAACCGGCACAAAAGACAGTGACAGAACCGCCCGATTCCCCGACGGAGTAGCAGCTATCTCTGAAGAAAGCCAAAGCGCATGGATGGAATACGTCTACATGCAGCAGCCAAAGCCAATGAATGCCACAGGCGTCACAGTTACATTGAGTGTAATGGATGCTAACGGCAACCTAAGAACAATCGGCACCACAACAAGTGACGTAAACGGCTTCTACAGCTACCAATGGAAACCAGACATCGACGGCAAATACACGGTCTACGCCTCATTCGACGGTAGCAACTCTTACTGGCCATCTCAAGCAACAACAGCCTTTGCAGTTGACCCAGCCGCACCAACACCAACCCAATTACCAATAGCTGAGAAATCAATCGCTGATCAATATTTCGTTCCAGCAATCGCGGGCCTATTCGTCGCAATCATCGTAATCGGTGTCGTACTGGCATTGTTGATGCTACGAAAGAAAGCATAACACCTTGAAAAAACAATAAACAACCTTTCCCCTTTTTTAGTCCAAAAAAACACTTTGAGAAGAGAGAAGTTGGGGCTGAGTAGGCTTTGGAGAAAAAATCTACTTAAAGAATAGCTATAGTGAACTGAACATTTTGCATTTTGTTCTTTCCTTGCCAAAGCCTCAGCAAACCTTAAGCGTTTATTTGATACAATCAATACAACTCATCTTTAACTTTGTTTTCAAGGTCGTCGCGGATTCAAGACAATCCTTAAACACTAAAAAGGAAAGGGAGTCGCATCAAATTCAAAGTCCTCTCAATAAAAAAATATCAGAAATAATACCGGAAGGTGTCTTATTTCGTATGCGTCCACTTTGACAATAATCTTTTATCTTAACATCACCAATATCTTTCATGGATAAAGAAGCCAATTTGGTAGTTATCGAAAAAGTTAATTCAGAAACCTTTGATAATTTTTTAGGTTTAATTGACAAACTTGCCGAGTACGAAAAGCTGGCTCCTCCTGATGAACAAGCGAGAATAAGGTTACGGAGAGATTGTTTGTCTGGGAAGCCAAAATATCAAGCGTTTATTGGAAAAATTGGCGGAAAATACATTTCTTACGTAATTTTCTTCTTTACTTATTCCAGCTTTCTTGCTTTGCCAACTCTTTTTCTCGAAGATATTTTTGTTCTAGAGGCGTACAGACGAAAAGGGGTAGGCCAAAAAATGTTTGATTTCTTGAAAGAAACAGCTAAACGAGAAGGATGCGGCAGGATAGAGTTTACCGTTTTGAAATGGAACAAGTCAGCACAAGAATTCTATGAAAAGAATAAAGCACAATGTTTGGAGTGGTTTTTGTACCGTTTGGTAAAAGAAGATTTTTAGTTTGACCTCTCAGAGGGCTTGACTGCTTTTCTTTGCAGAAATGAATTGATTGCATCTATGAGGGCTTCACAAGCAAACCATCGCTCTTCCAAAGAACCATCCGTTTCCATGGTCTGGATTATTCCTCGGAATTTCTTAATTTCCTCCAGCACCGGATCCCTTTTTCCTTCATAATCAACGCGCAATTCCTTTTGCTTTGAGCTAGCATCTAGCATGACCAATTCTAGTTCACTTTGTTTATCGTTTAATTCTTGCGTAATCTCAATTTCTTTTTTTTCCCTTTTCTTTCTGGAAACACCGCGAAAAAATCCGGTTTTCATCCGAATAATCTCATCCTGCTCTTTTTTCAGAAGGTTTATGTCGTTGTAGAGACGCTTGATTTGGCGGTTTCTTTGAGCTTTAATTGTCCCTGTTAAAATTGCATATTCCTTATTGATTTGTTTGAGGCGGCTTCTACAATCTGATAGACTGTTTAGTTCTTGATCAAGCACAGTTTCCCTGCGTTGAATATACTCAAGTTTATGCTTGATATCGGAAATTGTCTGGGCGCACTCTGTAACAAATTGATCATCTATTTCTATGTTCGGATGAGCCTTAAATTCCTCCAAAACAACAGTTACATTCACGAGCCAACGATCAAAATGTTCGCTGAACGGGGAAGAACCAAACTTCTGAATACCCAAAGTATGAATTCGCTTAAGAGTATTTTCTGAAACCTCACTTTCAGATGCAATAAGCTTTTCTTCCAGTATTGGTCTGCCAACATGTCTATGCAAACGTTTTCTATTTTTGCGCTTTTCGCGCAGACTCTTATTGTATCCGTGAATCGTGCTCCTATGAGACTTCGCGCGAGGTTGGTAACCCATAAACAAACGTATCACTCTTGGAGTATTTAGTTTATGCCTTATTGACTATGGGTCCATTTTATAGAAGAATATGGTGAGACTATTTCTTCAGTTTTTTCAATAGTTAGAACGTAGATATGTGCTGTTGGGGAGTAGGCCACCTATCGGGAATTTTTCTGGCGCTAGCTTCAATTTTTGTTATTCCACAAACTCTGGAAATTTGGTCTTGAATGTCAAATGAATGCGCTATATCCCTCACCATTGCAGTTAAATGAAGATCGTAATCACCGCTGGTTTTTGTTATAATAATTACGTCCGGTATTTTTGACAATGATTCCACTATAGTATTTGTCAAGCCGTCAGAGGTTGTAAAAGCTATGTTGAAATCCAATATCGAAGCATATCCAACTATGTTAGGATTTATCTGAATTGAAACTTTAATAGCGCCATTTTCTTTGAGCTTACGATACCTTTTTGCTACTGTATCGGTTGATAGGCCTATTTCCTTTGCAATTCTTGTAAATGACATACGCCCGTTGACAGTTAATTCTTGGACTATTTGTTTATCTAAATCGTCAATTCTAATTTCCTTAGTCGACCTATTTATTGACGGGGTTAAATTCTGTTTGCTGCTCTCAAAGGCGCATTTGGAGCAAGCAAACTTCAAGTTTTCAGGAATATTCCTCACACCGGCCCATATGTAAGTCTTTAACCCAGTAATTGGCAGTTTCCACTTAATCAACTGTTTAATATGATCCAATTCGTTAAGATCCTTTAACGTTGCGACTGCTCTAACATTATAAACGCTATTGTACTGTCGATAAGCGCGTACCTCAGTTATTTTCTCTGTAAATCCCATAGCTTGCTCCATTTGCTGAGACTCTACGCTGACTAGAAAAGTTGCAAGCGCCGCATATCCCAATTGTCCAAAATTTATCTGAACTGTAGCTCCTCTAATTACCCCTTTCTTTTCCAAAGCTTTGCAGCGTTTCCAGATTTTGTTTTTTGGTTCTCCACATTCTTTGGCTATCAAATCTACTGGAGTTCGCCCATCCATTAACAGAATTTTAAGGATTTCCGAGTCAAGCTCATTTATTTTTAGCATTGCTCTCTTTTTCATCCAATCTTTTGTTCGTGCATTGGACATTTAACATTTATTATTTTGATGTACATATTTCTATACAAATTTCTGACTTATAAATTCTAAATAATTCGAATGAATAACTAATTTTGTTTCATTTGTTAGAAAGTAGATATATATTGGCGTGGGCTAGGCCATTTCTTCAATTCTTCGCCGATTTTCAAAATTTCTGTTTCGATTTTACTTATTCCAGGGATCTTTCCAATTTGCTCTTGGATGTTAAGCAATTGACCGATGTCCTTAACCATCGCCCAAATCTGTAGATCATAGTCCCCAGATGTTTTCATAATGCTTATGATATTAGGTATCTTGCTGATTTCGTCGACAATCAAACAAGACTTCTCATTTGAAGTAGTGGTGAAAAAAACACATAACGCTTGGTATCCAATTTTGATTGGATTAATTTGAACTGTGACTTTTAGTATGCCATTCGTCTTCAGTTTTTCATATCTTCTTTTGGCAGTATTAGGGGAGAGTCCAATTGCCTTGCCAAGCATATCCATCGAAATTCGACCATTTTCAGCAAGTTTGTCCGCTATTTTTTGATCGATTTCATCTATAGGATTAACTATAAAATTGTTTTTTTCCTTAAACTTATCAGCATGTTCGATTTTTACCGTATTTTTCAAATCATCTAGATTTATTGCCAAGTTTTGGTTCATTTCTTTTACGTCTGTCCAGATAGCAGTTTTCATCTCTAAAATCGAGAATCGTCTTTTAATAGACTCCTTGATCTCGTTTAATTGGTCGAGTGTTTTGAGAATTACAAGCACATCGATGTTTCCCCTTACTCCTCTATTGTAAAAAGAATATACTTCTGGCATTCTTTGCAAGTGTTCGAGAAGTTTGTCTGCTTGTTGAGCCTCTACGTTGACTAAGAGGTGTGCAACTGCCATGTATCCAAAACTTTTATAATTAATATGGATCGTGGAGCCTGTTATGATGCCGGCTTCTTCCATTTGAATATAATTTTTCTTAACATCTTCTTTTGTTAAATCTAATTTTTTTGCTATTTCAGTTTGAGTCTTCCGACCATCAACTAGTAATTCTTTAAGGATTTTTGCTTGGAGTGCATTTACTTGCTCGATTAAGTCATATACCCTCTAATAATTTTCATTATAATCAAGTAATCGTGTATTTAGCATTTACTTATTTCCCTATCCCAATTAGAGAGAGACACGAAATGTAGATGTTATAGCTATTTTCTTACAAAAGAAGCAAAATTGTCGACTAAATAAACAAGATTTGCATAAATTTATAAGCTCAGCTTCAAATAAACCAACAAGATGACCAAGTTAGCAATAAATTGGTTATCATATAAAATTAAAAGAAAAATACAAAGAGGAAAAAAAATGAACACAAAAAAAACCATCGCAATATTGTTGATATTTGCATTTCTAATTTCCTTTGCAACATCAGTAAAATTAAATACGGTAAATGCACAAGCGACAACTACACAGCAAACATACGCTATAGTTGATGCTATACCAAACCCAACAGGAGTTGGACAAGCAACACTACTCAAATACGGTATCTCTCAAGCCCTAGGCTCCGCTGATCTGAAGTGGACAGGTATTACAATGACTATTACAAAACCTGACGGTACAACAGAAACGCTCGGGCCATTTAGCACAGACTCCACTGGCTCTAGCTTTACTCAATACACACCTACCGAAGTTGGAAACTACACAATAAAGACAAACTTTCCCAATAACACAGTAGCAGTCCCTGGTTTCTTGGATTATGAAAGAGGCTCCTATATTGCTCCAGGCACCGTAATGTTAGCAAGCACAGCTACAATGACTCTTGAGGTCACCACCGAGCCATTAGTATACTATCCTGGTCATGCTCTTCCAACTGAATATTGGAGTCGCCCAATCGATCCACAGCTTCGAGAATGGTACTCTATCTCAGGCAACTGGGTAACAATTCCAGACAATTCAATAGCACTCTACAACGACGACGCACCGACGACTGCTCACACTCTTTGGACTAAAGAATTAACCACTGGCGGAATGACCGGTGGATTATGGGGTGACGGACAAATTCCAGCATCTTCTGAATCAGGGGACGCATACGAAGGCAAATTCACAGGCTCAATAATAATGAACGGAATACTCTACTACAACGTCGCAGACGGAGCTCTCGATGTTCCTGGAATCCAAGCAGTTGACCTACACACAGGAAAAGACCTTTGGTTCAAGAACGACACAACCTTATCATTCGGCCAAATTCTATATTGGAACAGCTACAACGTAGACGGTGTTTACACATACGTTTATGCAAATACTGGTTCAACATGGAATGCATATGATCCTTTCACTGGCGAATGGGAATTCTCCTTCACGAATGTTCCCAGCGGCATAGCCACTACCCGAGGTCCAAGCGGTGAAATTCTAATCTACCAAATAGACTTCGTACGGAATAGGATGGCGCTTTGGAACTCGACACTCTGTGGACTACAAACCGCGGCGCCAAACTCTCCAGACCTGGGTAGTTGGGCAAGCAACGTCCACCAAAAGACACTCGATGCATCAAATTCAAAATGCTACTCATGGAACGTATCAATCCCCGCAGGATTACAAGCTGGTACATCCTTCTTCGCGCCATTTGCAAAAGTCTACTCTGAAGACAGAATTATGTCAATATTCTTCAACCAAACAAAGGTTGAAGTATGGGCATTGAACATTGCTGGCTTAACTTCAACTTCAACTTCAACATCACTACTCTTCAATGAATGGTGGTCA
This sequence comes from Candidatus Bathyarchaeota archaeon, assembly GCA_963835475.1. GTDB lineage: Archaea > Thermoproteota > Bathyarchaeia > Bathyarchaeales > Bathycorpusculaceae > Bathycorpusculum. The sequence goes on along the minus strand of CAWIFU010000011.1, from coordinate 225,798 downwards.
GCACCCTCTGAATGGCTCACAGGCTCAAACACACTGCACTATTCAGGAGCAACCAACTATGTTTCAGACCCAACATATGGTGACGGCGTAATCGCAGTCTGGGACAAAGAACTAAGAACCCACTACGGCTTCAGCGTTACAACTGGCAAATACCTCTGGGCAACTGCCTCTGAAAACTACTTAGATATGTACGGTTGGGGTAACGTTGAGCACACTTGGTACTATGCATATGGCAAACTCTACTCAGTAGGTGTCGCAGGTATACTATACGCTTACGACCTGAAAACTGGCCAAACAGCTTGGACCTACAAATTAACCGATGCCTACAAAGAACCTGTTACCGGTGAGAACTGGTGGGGCTGGATTGACTTAATTGCTGACGGCAAAATCTACATAGGCACTTTAGAACACTCAGCTGAACAACCCCTACCACGAGGCGCACCCTACATTTGCGTCAACGCAACCGATGGCACAGAAATTTGGCGCGTTAACGGAATGTACCGTGAGACTCGTTGGGGTGGAAACGGCATCATCGGCGACAGCATCATTACAACCATGGATACATATGACCAGCGTATCTACGCAATCGGCAAAGGCCCATCAGCTCTAACAGTCAACGCGCCTAGTGTATCAGCTGATTTCGGCAAAACAATCGTAATACAGGGTTCAGTAACTGATATTTCACCCGGCACTCAAACAGATGCTGTCAAAATGCGTTTTCCAAATGGTGTTCCAGCTGTCTCTGACGCAAGCCAAAGTGCATGGATGCTATATGTCTACAAACAATTCGAATGCCCAACCAACGCAAGTGGTGTTCCATTAATTGTCAGTGTCCTTGACGCTAACGGAAACAACCGTATAGTTGGCACAACCACAAGCGACCTGACTGGCGCATATAAATTCAGTTGGAAACCAGACATCTCAGGTTCATACACAGTCTACGTCACATTTGCAGGCTCTGAAGCATACTATGGATCAGTCGCTCAAAGTGCATTCTTCGTTGAAGATCAACCAGCAGCAACCGTAACAGCAACACCTCAACCAGCGTCAACAGCTGACCAATACTTTGTTCCAGCAATCGCAGGCCTATTTGTCTTAGTCATCATTGTACTAGCTTTGCTAGTAGTATTGATGATGAAGAAACGACCATAAAGAAACCAATCAACAATCACCCTTCCCCTTTTTTAGTCTTTTAAAGAAAAAAACATTTGAGAAAAAGACAGAGGCTGATAAGGATCTGGCAACTACTAACGAAATAGCTATAGTTAAAAAGAGTTTTTGCATTTGCTCTTTTTCTCCCAAAAGCCAGAGCCTCAGCAAACCCGTCTTTTTCATCGCTTCTAGATTTCACGAATATGTGCTTTAATAATTTTTGTAGCTCTGATATCGCGTAGCCATTTTAGCGATGAAAAAGTTTTTGCCTATGTAAAGCTTCTCCCAAAATTTCCATTTGTGCTTTTTTAATATGCAAATGGCTATTTTGTAGAGTGAAATTCGCTTCCAGAGAAATATTAAATAGGTAACAAATTTAAAATCTTTTTAGTGAAAGGAGTAAGAAAAATGTCTAATAAATTAAGTAAAACAGGCGCTATAGTTATCTCTATATTCTTAATGCTTTCAATGACCGCATCAGCACTACTAATACAGAATACTAGCGCTCATAGTCCAGGATGGCAAATTCCAACTCAAGCTTACATTATAGCGGCGCCAGATCCAGTAGGCGTCGGTCAAACAGTACACGTTTACATGTGGCTTACAGCTGTCTTTGGAGCAGCAGGCGGAACCACCGCGTCGATCGGAACCAACGCCTCCACAGCCAGCGCATCATTACTTGGCAACAACTATCGATTCCACAACTACAAACTTACTATTACAGCTCCAGATGGAACTACCTCGACACAGACCTTTGAAACAGTAACTGATACAACATCATCACAATTCGTACAATACACCCCATCGCAAACAGGAAAATACACTTTTACATTTGATTTCCCAGGACAAGCATATGCGACATACGAACATTATGAAGGCTCAGTTTTGGTAAACGACACTTACCTATCCAGTAGCGCAACAACAACACTTATTGTTCAATCGGCCCCCATACCTGCAGCCATTAACAGCTACCCACTTCCAGAAGCCTATTGGTCTCACCCAATTTATGGAGAGAACACTGACTGGTGGGCAATCTCATCAAACTGGCTTGGCTCAGCTGCTGGTCCACCAAACGGATACGGTGCAACTGCAAACGCAGCATTATACCGATCTGATGCCGTAGGACCTTTAACTTCCCACGTAATGTGGACAAAGCCTCTTCAATTCGGAGGCGTTGTTGGCGGCAATCAGTATACTGATGGTGGTTCATACCCCAACGGTGCAGCTCTTGGCGTTCAATACTTTGAAGGATCATCATACCAACCAAGATTCGTAAACCCAATAATTATAAACGGAATGCTATTTTACACAAAGCCCGCGTCATTCACAGGACCAAACAGTGGAGCAGTTACTGCTGTGGATCTAAGAACTGGACAAGAACTATGGTCACGCGCCGACGTAGCACCACTCTCATTCGGATACATATTTAACCTATGGGATCCAGACCAACACGGAACTTATCCACCAGTATTAGTTGCAACAAACAACTTCGTCAACACAGCCACAGGAGGTCAATGGCAACTCTATGATGCATACACAGGAGAACCACTCTTTAACGTTACCAACATCCCCTCATCAGCTGTTATTCCAAATGCAGCCGTAAGCAATAACATCCTTGGACCAAATGGTGAAGAACTAAAATACGTCATCTACAATGCAGGCACAACTGCCAATCCGCAGTACTATTTGGCTCAATGGAACATGTCCAAGCTATGGCAATACGACATTAACCCCTATACAGGAGGCGGAAGCACTTCACCAGACCCAATCAACATGACAAACGGAGCCCTAATTCCAAACCTGCCCATCCCACTGCTGGGCGAAAACGTCGTTCTGCCTACAGGCGCTAACCTTTACGTTCCAAAAGGATCCTCAATTCTTGTAAATGCAAACATCCCGATAAACTCCACAACAGTTGGCGGGACCCTTAACGGTCACGGGACAACCACATACGACTGGAACATTTCCATGCCAATAATTGGCACGATGCCTCCACCATATCCAAGCATCAGTGCAGTTACAGGACAAATTGTGCAGCCACCCCCAGGAGCAAACCCAGTAACCATTCTAGCCGCTAAAGCAGGCGACGTAATACTTTGCAGAAACGGCTCTTTGCCAACTGGATTTGGCGCAACTAAAACTGGCTATCCACAACTTCCATACACATACTTCACGATCAACCTGAACATATCAAGAGGCGCAATCGGCAGCATTCTTTGGATGAAGACATACAATCCACCAGCAGGCAACATCTCCTTACAACAGAGCGCAGTTGACTTCGACTCACGCGTATTTATCCTAAATGAACTTGAAACAGTCAAATTCGAAGGGTATAGCCTAGATTCAGGTGCACCATTATGGACAACAGACCCAGAAGTAGCTTGGAACTACTACGCTGACCCCGGACAACCAGTCACAGGCACAACTGCATACGGAAACTTCTACGTCGACGGATTCGGAGGAACACTCTACTGCTACGATGCAATAACAGGGCATCTTAAATGGACTTACGGCAACGGCGGCGCAGGCAACAGTACCCAAGCTGGCTTAAACGTTTTCTACGGTGTATACCCATCTCAAATACAAGCCATCGCCAACGGCGTAGTTTACACAGCAACTGACGAACACACAATGCCCAACCCATTCTACAAGGGGTCTCTCGCAACGGCCATCAACGCCACAGACGGAACAGAAATATGGACACTCTCCCTGTACCCAAGCGAATGGCAAGCGAGCGGCGCACCACAATGGGCAACAGCAGACGGCTTCACTGTAGCCATGAACGGCTTAGATAACAACATCTACAGCATAGGTAGAGGATCAAGCGCTATCACAGCAAACGCCGAAGGGTTTGGTACATCCGTAGTCATACGCGGTACGCTAACAGATACTTCAGCAGGCACAAAGCAATCTCAGCAAGTAGCCGATTTCCCCAACGGTGTTCCAGTTGCATCAGACGCATCAATGAAGGATTGGATGGGTTACATATACCAACAGAAACCACTTCCAAGCAACTTCACAGGTGTCGATGTAACAGTTGACGTCATCGACTCCAATGGCAACTACAGAAACATAGGCACAACAAAAACCGACAACACTGGTCTTTACAGCCTAACCTGGACTCCAGACATTCCAGGGAACTTCAAGGTCGTCGCAACTTTCCACGGCACTAACGGCTATTGGCCATCGACTACGGAAACCACATTCGCTGTCGAACAGCCACATTCAACGTTAGCGCCAACCACCGCCCCAACAGCATCGATGACTGACACATACGTCTTAGGCACAGGCATCGCCATAATAGTCATCTTAGTCATCATCGGCACAGCTATACTGCTGATGCTAAGAAAACGGTAGTAAAACCGCAAAAACAAATCAATTCCTCCCCTTTTTTAGTCTTAAAGAGCACTACTGGAGAAAAGTGGTCTAAGAAGTCAATTTTAAATTTCAAGTTTGCGTGTTTATCAACTTACAGTTTTAAATTTCAAATCCCCGCAAAACCATCAATCAAGCCAAGTGGGTTGACGACGAGAACCTGAGAAGTTGCTGCTACAACATAATTCTGCACATTAACTGTTGCTTCTTCTAAAACTAACCCCAATCATCAGCTTACTCGGCTAAGGTTTTAATTGGATGAGTTCACAGGAGCCGAAGTTGTTGTTGCTGTTGTTGTTGCAACTGCGTTCGGCAGGCTGGGTTGCAACAACCAGCGTAAAGCCAAATTGATGTTAACCTTATCGAAAGACAAGTCTTTCCCAAAGATTATGAAATTTTATTGATGCCTTTCCTTCGATAAGTTACCGTTGAGGCTACTCTTCATCAGTCAACCATTACTTACCACTCAATCGAAAACTCCAGCAAGATAATTTACCCAATCCTGGCATCTAAATTGTATCCGCGTTGCCAAAGAGCAGGCAAAAACCACAAACGTAATAAGCTAAACTCGTAAAGAAAGAGACAAGGGAAAACATATGCCACAATTTACAGTTAATCCAAGCAGAATTGATCCTTATAAGAAATTCAAATTTCTAGTAAAGTGGGATAGCAAAGTTGTTGCAGGCGTCTCCAAGATGAGTGCGCTGAAACGGACCACAGACGTAATCACTCACAGAGAGGGTGGCGATGCTAATGTCGAGCGGAAATCTCCAGGCAAAACCCATTATGCCCCCATAGTTTTGGAACGAGGAGTAACACATGATATTGAGTTTGAGGCTTGGGCAAATTTAGTGTTTAATAAAAGCAGCGGTTCCATGTCTCTTAAGAACTTCCGCAAAGACATAGTTATTGAGTTGCTCAACGAAGCGGGAGTTCCAGTGTTAGCTTACAAAGTTTACCGGTGTTGGGTCTCAGAGTACACTGCCCTGCCTGATTTGGATGCGGGCGAAAATGCAGTAGCTATACAGAGCGTAACTATCGAGCATGAGGGCTGGGAAAGAGACACCGGCGTTGTTGAGCCTAAAGAAGCATAGAACCGCCGTTAGGATGCAAACCCTTTGCCAAGTCAACCCAGCGTTAACAGAGGAACCTTAATCCTGCTCGCCCCAAATGCAACAGACGCTTCTATCTCTACAAAAAATGTCTTTTTTACTTTCCAATACAACCCAGAAAAACTCCTTCATACATTTAGCCAAACCTTACCATCGGCGTCTGGAGCGAACCCATCCTTAGACTCGCAAGGTCTACCTGCAGAGCTTTTCTACTTAACTTTCGAACTCGACAGCTTAGACATTGAATCTTCATCTCAGAGTCAGAGTTTATCAGATCTTGGTCTACATCCAGCTTTAGCAATGCTTGAGTTAATGATGCAGCCGCAGGTGGTAGGAAAGCAAACTTTCTTGCCCATTGTTATATTCAAGTGGGGCGCTAAACGTTCTTTGGCAGTTCGCATCGTCAGTATGAGTGTCGATGAAAAAGCTTTTGACATTTCCCTAAACCCTATCCGTGTTAGCGTCAGCTTAAGTTTAAGAGTGCTTGACGCCACGGAGATCAATAGCAATCCGGGTGCTCGCAACGTCTATTCGAGTCATCAGAATGTGAAAACAACTCTCGTTGACGCCTATAAACTGCAGACAGGGCAAGCTAATGTTCAGGTTGCCGGTAGCAATTCAAGTCTTGCGGGTTCGGTCGGTGCTGCTTCAGCTGCTCAAAGCAAAACCAAGGTAAATGCCTAACTTTCTTCAGAAAAATATGCACCGGCTTTACACACAGAGGTTTTTCAATCGCGAAATAGGAAAAGTTTCGTCTTTTCTTTTTTTATCCTCGGTTGCCGTAACTTTTGTTCATGCAGTCCTGACAATAATTTCGCTTAAACCTTTTTATCCGACGAGGCTGAAAGAGTTTTCCGCATGAACTGCACTTTATTTGGTTAACTGTTTTTGGATCGAGCAGCTTGAGTCTTCGTTCAATCTCGGTCTTAACATCTGAATCGTTTTCACTAACCAAAGCATGCGTTAGTAGCGTTTTGGCTTGTTCTTCACATTGTTCGCCAAACATCTTCGAAAAGACATTGTTCTTTTTTTGATCAACACTTATTTGAGATGGTAACATGCAAATAAAATTTGATGGATAACTCTTTGATTTGTCTGAGTCAACAACGGCAAACCGGTAGTGCCGGCCCACGTAGTTGCCCTCGACACTATCTTGAGTGAAAATCTGTAATTTGAACTTCATAACACACCCACACGTATAGAATGCACTTGCCCAGCTAATATCTGTAGTTCTTATGAAACCCCAATTTCATCATAAATAATCCTTATGTGCGACAAAAACCTCCCATAGAACAACTAGAAAAGATGGCAAAATCAAGGAGTTCTTAGAAAAAGTTGAAGCTTGAATCATCATTATTGCTTAAAATTCTAATTGCAGTTTTAGGAGTTGTTACTATAATCTTTGGATTAAACGAGGCTACTACGGACGTTTTTGACCCGATTGGCTCAAACTACTGGCTGGCTTATTCTGCCATCCTTTCCGGAGCTGTGTTAATAGTGGGTCGTTTTGGTTTTGTCTAAACATTCCAAGAAGTAGCTAGGACATATTTTGTTGTTTTGACGCACCTGTGAAGTTGGCGAAGGCTCCTTTGTAGTCCAATGCTGCAACCAACTCTTTGAAGTTAACAAAAGTAAGCGCCAGCAAAGTGACGAGCGGTATGTACGAGTAATAATAAATAGGCGTGGTTATGCCTGAGCCAACAACCATAGTTATTAAACCCGAGCCCATGCCTGGGTAAAGAAGCATCAAATTCGACAGAATCAATGCACCCATTGCACTTACAGTTGCGGTTTTCAGGTTTTTGCGATTATACATTATGAAGAGCGGAATTGCCAATAAGCCGAACCTTACGTCAAAAAAACCAAAAGCTAAAGCAATACCCGAGAAGATTGGTCGATTTCGGCTGCCCAAAAAGAAGCTGAAAAGCAACAGAGTAGTGAGGAATACTTTGGCTTGTCCTTCGCCCCACTGCCAGTAGTAGCTGGGAAACCATCCCGCCTGAGAGGAGGTTGGGAGCGGTAGAAGTAGAGCGATAACCATGACTAAAAGCGTGACGGCAAGATGCTTATTCTCCAAGAGCTTGTAGAGCATGAACGCCACGGCTGCTAGAAGTATGAATTGGACTATGTCAAAGGCAAGCAACGCTTGTTGATAACTTAACAAAAGGAACGGGGAGGTAAAAAGTAGAAAGTTTGGTAGGTATTTGTAGGCTTCAGGGTAAGGAGGGGTTGCTGGTTCAGCTCCTCCTAGAGTGCCAAAATGGTAAACCTGTGAAGGGTTGTGCCAGAGTCTCCAAGTGCCAACATAGTAGGCTGAGAAATCTTTGGCTAATATGCTGCCTTGGGTGTTTATGCCTGGGCTGGGCGTGTAAGTTTCTGGATACGCGGCTATGAAGATGTAGAGGTTTAGAGTGATGAGCACGATTATTGCAATAATTAAGATGGTTTTGCTTTTGCACGATTGATGAGTCATTTTTTTTCTCAGTGATTGCGGTTTATAGTTTTATTTGACGTGTTGGGAACTCTTATACTTGGTTGTTCAGTTCTCGCAAAGCACAATGTTTTATTTTGTATTACATGACGTAACACACATGTAAACGCTTTTATGCAATACCTTCCCTTGAAGCCACTAATCGCAAAAAACCAAAGGATTGAACTGTAATGATAACACGAAAACAAAGTAGCGCGAAACGAGCCTCTATAATCGCCGTAACAACAGCTCTCTACGTAGTCTTCTTCTTCCTATCATACTCAGTAACCTTGCCAAACTTCACCCTTCTTTACTTACCCATCATCTTGCTGGGAGTTTTTCCGATGTGGTTTGGCTGGAGCGGATTAGTCGGAGCTATGCTTGGAGGATTTATCGGCGGCGCTTTCGTAGAAGGCCTAGGCTTCCTAGGCGTTTTCGAAGCCGTTGTCGCACTTATCATCTACCTCATCAACTGGGCACTTATTCCCAAAAAAGCAGCTGAAGACAAAAACAAACTCAACTTCGTTGCTCTTCTAGGCGTACTAACTGTAAGTCTTCTCGCGGGCACAAGCTACATACTCTTTCAATACACCATTCTGCCTCAACTCTTCACAGCATCGGAAGCATTAGTAATCCTCGTACCGACGTTCCTGATAAACCTGCCAATAGTCTTGATCACTTGCCCACTGCTGATTAGAACGGTATCGCCAAAACTAAGAACTTGGGGCATGTACTCTGGCAGTTTCGCTGAATGGCGAAGTCGTAAAACAAATCCAATATAAACTTGCCCAACCCTTCTTTTTTCGCTAAAATGGAAAATACTTTTAAGTTCTTTGACCCTTAAGGCACCTTGAGCGCCTAAAAGATGAAAATTAGAATAATCAAACTAACCCCAGAATCCTTAGCTGGGTTGCTACAGGGCAAACTATCCAATTTTATCACTAACCTGCCAAGTGATGCCGAAATTTTAGATATAAAAATGGACCTATTTACCAAGCAAGTATCCGTTGTTGTTAGAAGCGATAGCTTTGAGGATGTTGCTGAAAACCTTCCAATCCCTGAATTCCAGCTTTCAAGAACCGTTGAATCCAAGCCTATTGCTAAACCTGTCGTATCCGTCAAACCCCAAGTCTCCACTGAACCTAAATCAATGATTGCAAAGCTACCACAACCACAATCAAATCGTATGGGCTCTAAAATGGAGAATGAATTCAGCCCCGAACAACGCAAACTCCTCAGTTTTACCGTTAAGGAGGATTGTGTAGTGGTTAAGCCTGTGATGTTTTTAAAAGCCGAATGGGACGACATCAACGAGGTTGTGAGGAGTTTGGGCGGCAAATGGGTTAAAGGCGACATCATCAGCTACTGGGAAATTCCGCTGCAATAATTGATATCTGGCTGAGTAAGAAACGAAAAAACTTTAAACAACAAACCCCTAATCAAAAGCAGAGTGTGTCAAAGATGGAAAAAACCGATAAACCTCTAACTAGAGATGCCTTAGTCTCAATGCAAGTTATAGATGCAAAGGGAAAATTAGTTGGAAAAGTAAAGGATGTTGCTTTCGCAGTTGGAAAAACGGGGATTGCTCTCACTGTGGAAAACGATGCTGGAGAAACAGAACATGTAGCATGGGAAGATGTTCAAGCAGCATCGGACTTCATAATATTAAAGCCCAAGATGGCACAACAGGTTTCAACTTCTCAGCCACAGCAGCAATCAGCTCAGCAGTCAACTCAGCCACTTTGCCCAACATGCAGCAGACCCTTAACCTGGATTCCGCAATACCAACGATGGTACTGCTATAACGACAAAAAATACGTTTAAAAACATTAACTTCCATCCAACATTTTTATTTTTAATTATTTATTTTTAGCATAATTTTTATAATAAATTTTAGGAACTAAAAGTTAGCAATTCTACTTTAAGAAATAAAGGTCTATAAGTTGAGGTCAGTTTCCTATGGGCTTTTCGAGAATTGTGATTGTCCCATTCTTTCCAAGCCGCAACTGCTTTTCACCCTTAAACATAGCAACATGGGCATTCTTGATTTCGATACAGTCACCGGTGTGAACGCTGTTTATTTGTTGGTCCCAAAGGCAAAGCAGGATTTTTCCAGTCTCATCCCCAACTGAAGCGTTCGAAACAACTGCGTTGTCCCTAAATTGGGTATGAACTTTTGAAGGTTCAGCAGTTTGAAGAACTTCTGCGTGGACGTTGATTTTTTTCATGCCAACACGCAAATCTTCAATCTTGAAGTGTGAAGGCGCCGGGTTTTGTCTAGCGATCTCTTTGCGGACTTTGTTAGTATCCATCGAGTTATCGAATGAAACATCCGTTCTTGCGAGCGTTTCTTCTGGAACTCGGAACTGTGCAACAACTTTTTTGTCTTTTGTTATTAGGAAGATAGCTTGGTTAGTTACATTTCCACGGTACTCAACTGTTAAATCTGAAACACTCATGGATTTGCCCTGCTCTTTTGCGTCTACAAGGGCTTGGAATAGTTCGGTTGGGTAAACCTCATGCTGCGTTGCGATGAATGCAAGTTGATCTTCTAGGGTGGGCTTTTTTGGTTTCATACTCTATTCTATTCTCCTTTTAATTTAGCGAATAATCTTGGAAACAGCAAACTAAGTTGCCCCAAAATTTACTTTTTCTAGATTAACTTCCGCAATTTAATACTAAACCCACTTAGATATATAGGTGTAACTATAAAAAAACGCATTTTCCACGGGAAATATCCCTCTTTTTTGTAACATCGCCAAAGGCATGCCTGATTTGCCAAAAAGCACAAAAGCCTAGCTTTACATAACGTTTAGATAAGCCTTTTTGGAGCAAAATTATGACTACCGATAACCTCAAAGACTTAACTAAAGTTGAGTTAAAGAACCTAAACAAAATCTTCTTTCCTGAAAACAAAGTAACCAAAGGCCAAGTCGTTGAGTACTATATACGAATGGCTCCAAAAATGCTTCCCATAATATCGAACAGGCCTTTGGTCTTAACCCGTTACCCCGACGGTATCGAAGGAGAAACGATGAGTTTTTTTGAAAAAAATGCTCCTGAGGGAACACCTAACTGGGTTAAAATAAAAACCATCTACTCACCAACTTCAAAACGCGATGTTAACTACATCGTATGCAATGATCTCGACACGCTTATTTGGCTAGCAAACTTGGCAGCACTAGAAATCCACATGCCTTTCTCCAAAATCGACAACTTAGACAAGCCTGACTTACTTTTTTTTGATGTTGACCCAGAACCACCCGCAACTTTAAGCGACGCAGCCGAGGCTTCACTTCTACTCAAAGACAAACTTCTCGATTTAGGACTCACTCCATTCGTCAAAACTTCCGGCAAGAAAGGCTTACACGTCGTGATCCCAATAGTTCCCGAGCATACTTTCGAGAAAGCGAGGACGTTTGTGCATGGAATCGGCGTCGAATTGGCAAAAGAAAGCGACAAGATAGTTTCCGAATTCAAAGACACAAAAAAACCCGGCAAAGTCTTCGCCGATTACCTCCAGAATTCTCCCCTGCGAACGATGGTTGTTCCCTACAGTCTGCGCCCCACTCCCGAAGCCACCGTTTCAACGCCTTTGGAATGGAGCGAAGTGAAGAAAGGAATAAACCCTTCCGACTACACTATTTCAAGTGTAACTAAACGGGCTGGAAATCCGTGGAAAGATATTTTTGAAAAGAGATGTAAATTGGAGATTTAAGTTATGGAACAAGAAAACGTTGAAGAAACTTCTGAGGAGAAAACTAGTGCTTCTGCTCCAAGCAGATCCATCTGGTCAGGCAACATTACAATTGGCTTAGTAAATGTCCCGGTTAAACTATTTTCAATGATTTACGATAAGGGGATAGCTTTTCATTTTCTGCATAAGACGGATGGTCAACCCTTAAAATACGTTAAAATGTGCACTAAAGATGATAAGATTGTGCCCTGGAATGAAGTTGTCCGCGGCTACGAAGTTGCCAAAAACGAGTACATTACTTTTGACCAAAAAGAGCTCGACGCGGCAAAACCTGAATCTGACAAGCGTATTCGTATCAGCAAGTTTGTCGATTACTTCTCAGTAGATCCAGTTTACTTTGATAGAACTTATGCTTTGTTGCCAGATAAGAGCAAAGATGCATACGGGTTATTGCTTAGGGCTTTGGAGAAAACCAACAAAGCGGGTGCCGGACGAATTACTCTACGAACAAAAGAATATCCCGCGCTCCTCCATACTTACAAAGGCGCATTGGTCCTGACAACTCTACGGTATGCATACGACGTTGTAAATCCTGCGGATTTTGAACCCCTGCACAAACTCGAAACCCCACAGAAAGCCGAATTGGATCTCGCAGTAAAAATTGTCACAGATCTTTCAGGCGAATTCGACATAACAGAATTCGAAGACACTTACCTGAAACGTGTCCAAGAACTCGTAAAACAAAAAGTAAAGGGTGAAAAAATCCATATAGAGAGACCCCCAGAAGTCGAAGCCAAAGGCCTCATGGTTGCCTTGCGGGAAACCCTCAAGCAGTTGGAGCAAAAATGAGTCGCCACATCTATTTGCCTATGCTTGCAAAAGTTGCAGAAGAGGCTTTTTCCGATAAAGATTGGATCTTTGAGGTTAAGTGGGACGGTTTTCGAGCCGTTGCCTATGTCGAGGAACCTTTTAGCCTCCAGAGTCGAAACGGAAAGGAGCTAAAACAAAATTTTCCCGAGCTACAGGAATTAAACAAGCTATCCCGTAACATAGTCGTTGACGGTGAAATCATCGTTATGCGCGAAGGCAAACCCGATTTTCAGTCTTTACTGGAGCGGGGGCAAGCAGTTTCGACGAAGGAAGTCCAAAGGCAGGAAGATAGAGCACCAGCAGTTTACATCGTGTTTGACATATTAGAGAAAGAAGGCAAATCGCTCACCGAGTTACCCTTGATGGAACGCAAAGCAATCCTCAAAGACTCTTTGAAGGAAGGCTCCAACGTGCTTTTGTGCGATTTTATAGAAGAGAAGGGAGAAACCTACTTCAAGTTGGCTTTAGAAAAGGGTTTGGAGGGGGTTGTTGCTAAGAAGAAGGATAGTGTGTATGAGGAAGGTTTGCGAACGGGGAGTTGGTTAAAGATAAAGAAACTCAAAACTTGTGATTGCGTAATATTTGGCTATACAAAAGGGAACGAAACTAGAGGAGCAACATTTGGTGCATTGCTGCTTGGTGTCTATGATGAAGGCAAACCCGTTTATGTGGGCAAGGTTGGTACTGGTTTTACGCAAGCCTTAATTAGACTTTTAATGGATAAATTCGAAAAAGTAACAACTGACCATGCACCCTTCAAGCCTGAAGCTGGTGACGTGGTGACTTGGCTTGAGCCGAAACTCGTCTGCGAAGTAGCGTATCAAGTGCTGACACGCGACCGGAGGCTAAGAATGGCGCGATTTAAACGCCTGCGAGACGACAAACCACCCTCAGATTGTACTATCGACCAAATCATCGAAACCAAAAAAACAGTTAACGACAAAACTTCAAACCAAGACCAGTTATCAGAATATGCCTCAAAACGACATTTTGAAGAAACCCCAGAACCCAAAGCAAAAGTGGAAGAAAAAAAGGAAAAACAAATCTTTGTTATCCAAGAGCACCATGCAAGAAGACTCCACTACGACTTTAGGCTGGAAAAAGATGGAGTTTTGAAGAGTTGGGCGGTTCCAAAAGGGATACCTGAGGCTGGACAAAAAGTTTTGGCAGTTGAAACCGAAGACCACCCATACGAATACGGAAGTTTCGAGGGCGAAATCCCAAAAGGACAATACGGCGCAGGAACCGTCAAAATTTGGGATAAAGGACATTACGAAACAAAGTTTTGGGAAGGCGACAAGATCGAAGTCATTCTTAACGGTCAACGCCTCCAAGGACGATATATTTTGGTACGTCTAAAGAGGGCTGGCGACAAAGATTGGCTGATGCTTAAAGGGAAAGAGTAGTATGCAAAGCATCCATTTGGGCACGATTGGCTGGAGCTACAACTTCTGGAAGGGCAAATTCTACACTCAAAAAACCCACGCAAAAGACTATTTAGCCTACTACTCAACACAGTTTAACACAGTTGAAGCTGACAGCACTTTTTACCGAATCCCAACCACTCAGACAGTCGTCAATTGGAAGCAACAAACCCCAAAAAACTTTCAGTTCTCACTAAAATTTCCCCAAGTAATAACCCACATAAAGATGCTCAAAGACTGCCAAAACGAAACAAGTGTCTTTCTTGACCGAGCAAGCCTGCTCGAGGAAAAGTTGGGACCTTTGCTTTTGCAGTTTCCACCAAACTTTGGAATTGAGCATTTGCCTATTTTGAACATTTTCCTGGAAAAACTGCCCAAGCGTCACCGTTACGTTGTTGAAGTCAGAAACAATAGTTGGCTTAACGAAGAGTTTTACTCAAGTTTAAAAGCTAACAAAACCGCTTTGGCTTGGACTGATCGTCCTCTCATGGCGCAAATCAGCGAAATTACGGCGGATTTTTTGTACTTTAGGTGGGAAGGCGACAGAAAAAAAGTCAACGGTACCATGGGCAAAATAGAAGTCGACAGGACTGAAGACCTAGAATTGGTGTCTGGCAGTATCAAACCATTCGAATCCAAAATGGAAGTTTTCGGATACTTCGGGAAATACTTCTCTGGATATCCACCTTCAGATGTTGCTAATCTACAAATTAATTTGGCTAAAGCTTAGAAGCAACTTTGCCAACGAAATATTCTATGCTCAAAAAAATGCTTCGAAATAGAGAAATGAACAGCTAAATAACCTTACAAAGAATGTTTAATTGAAGCTGGTGAAACAAATGGACGCTGACAAATTGTTGGAGTTAGCAACTCCCTTCTTGATGAAAAACGATTTTGGAGTCGCTCACACCAAAAGAGTTTTTGAGATTGCAAAACAAAACTTTCCAGTTAAACCCGAGCTCCAAAACTTAACCTACTCCGCCATAATTCTGCATGATATTGGCGGAAGCACAATAAAGGATCAATATGAAAAAGGACCACAAATTGCGACCAGCATCCTGAAAAAGCTGGGTTGTCCCGAATCCTTCATCGAACAAGTTTGCCAGATAATCAGCACTCACCACGATCATCCTGACAACCCTTCGGAACCTTTTCGTTCACTGTATGATTCTGATAAGCTAGTCATGTTTTCCTCCCAAGAATACCCATACTATAATGCTCAAGATGGGTTTGATTGGAACAAAATAGTCAATCTAATCTATAGCCAAAAAGGGCGAGAGTTAGCAAAGCAAGCTCTGGTTCAGAGAAGAAAAGAACAAAAAATTGAATAAGAGGTCTAAATTGTGTTTTTTAAGCAAATCCAACAGCACAGCGACAACTTCTCCTACATAATAGCCGACGAGAGCACCAAAGAAGCAGCAGTTGTTGACTCAAGCTTCAACGCCGACGAAATAATAAAAATCATAAAAACCCAAAAACTCCACTTAAAATATATCTTAAACACTCATGGACACTCAGACCACACCGCTGGCAACACAGAATTAGTCTCAATCTTTGGAGCAAAAGTGGTTGCACATAAACTATCCAAAATACCTTATGACATTCCACTCGAAGACAACGAGGTCTTGAACATCGGCAAAATTTCAATTAAAATTCTTTATACTCCTGGACACACTCTCGATAGCATCTGCCTACTAATAAACAATCAAAAGCTATTGACGGGTGACACTTTGTTTGTTGGCGAGTGCGGAAGAACAGATTTTGTCGGGGGCAACTCGAAGAGTATGTACGAGAGCCTTTTCAATAAGCTCTTAACGTTAGACGATAACGTGGAAGTTTGCCCCGGACACGACTATGGACCTAAGCCAACATCGACGATCGGGGAAGAAAAGAAGACAAACTACACCTTGCAACCAAGAAGCCTCAAAGATTTCATGGAATTCATGAGTCAGCCTTAACACGTTTCCTTCTCGGGATCATTGCGATTATAATTAGAACAGCAATGAACAGAACGACGATAGCAAAAATTTCTGGATGGATCAGAATCTCAAACATCAAAACCAATGTTTGAACTACGGAGTTGTTGGCAAGGGTTTGGGGAAGAGCATTTTGGGTTGAAACAGGTAATCCCCTATAAGCAATGTCGAAGGGCAAAATCACTGAATTCTCATTTAACCAATTGTTAACTGGGTAAAACCTGGTTATGTTTTGTTCCCAGGCAAAAAGCGTAGCAACTCCATATGCATCTAATGTGGAAACAGCTTCAGGAGCACTTCCCCTAGTATAATAGGCATACATCAAATCGCCCGTGTAATTGCTATGCCCTAACCCTAAACTGTGCCCCAACTCGTGAAGAGCAACATTCTGCTGATCCCCTTCATCCAATGAATCTCCATGGGACGTGTGGGCTGCAAGATTGACCGTACAATTAGTGATTACACTTTGGTAATTAGGAAAAATTTGGGATGTTCCTAGCTCGTCTGTAATGTTGCTCAGTGGGGTTTCGCTCCAAACAATATAGATGTCAAATCCTGGTTGCGATTGGTTTGAAACTGTTGGTTGAATTCTCAAGTTAGACAGGTATGAATAGTAGGAGTAGTTTGATGCAAAGGCGGCTATGGCGTCATTCCATTGGCCGATGACGCGTAGAGCAGTGTTCTGGAAATCGGGGTTCCACCAGGACTCATTATTTGCTGTCACGATAAGAGCATCTAATGTGGTGTGGTTCCATACAAACCCTTGAAGTGCTAAGGAATAATTATTCTGCTTTTGTCCCTGAACCGTGCTATTGCTAAGAAAACACGCCGCCAAAACTAAACTTGAAATCCACAAAACATACAAAAATCTGCGCATCTGTTTCCTCTAAATTAAAAAGTAACTGCTCCCTTTAAGTTTTCTTAAAAACGACGGATTTCAAGAATATCAAAAAGGCTAATCCAACTCATCCTGATAATTTGATAGAATAGCCAAAAAGTTTTGTCAAACTTTAATTTTAGACCTAAATAAGTCGCGTTTATTCAGATACTCTTTTATTAATCCTGTTCTAAACAATGGGTTTAAAAGGCTTATCTTAGATACCTCAAAGGAAAACAAAACTTAAAAGATTAAGTAAGTATATGTGAACGTAATGAAAAAGAGATTTATCTTTCCCAAGCAAACTCGAATTGTCACGTTTACGGCTGATACTTCTGGGTGCCCGAAGTCTGTGTCGAAGATAAATCCATCGGTTAGTTCGTTAGCCCACCTGCTATCCAGCGAAAAAATGTATCAGGCTGGATACCAATGATAGTTACCGACATCATTTCCATAACCTTACTTATGGTCTTGCTCTTTTGGACCGTATACAACGGCTCAATAATCTACTTGGGCGTAAGGGCTAAACGGAAACAAACGTCCGCGCCAGCATGTAACGAAATCATAGACTTTCCAAAGTTTTCAATCATCGTCCCAACCAAAAATGAAGAAACAGTAATCCAACGTTGCTTAGATGGCATATTTAACATGGATTACCCAAAGGATAAACTGCAAGTAATAGTTGTAGACGGAAAATCCGGCGATAACACATGTAAAATATTGGGGGAGTTTTCAGAAAAGTACCCTCAAAACATCAAAATTATTAGCGAGAAAACCGCCAAAGGAAAGCCTGCAGCCCTCAACCTTGCGTTACCACACATTAATGGGGACATAGTAGGAACCTTTGACGCTGACAGCCTTCCAGAAAAAGATGTCTTAATGAAAGTTGCTTCATACTTCGAGGACAAAAAAATAATGGCATTACAAGGTAGAACCACTTCGATAAATGAAAAAGACAACGCTCTTACACGTGTCATATCGATGGAGGAGAAAGCATGGTTCCAAGCCTTACTTAACGGAAGAGAAAACCTCAAATTATTTATACCTCTAAATGGAAGCTGCCAATTCGTCCGAACCAACGTTCTTGAAGAATTAGGCGGTTGGGACGAGAACTCACTAACAGAAGACGTCGAATTAGCACTGCGGCTTGTCGAAAAGAAACATATTATAAAATACGCTCCTGATGTTTGTTCGGGACAAGAAACACCAAACACATTGGGTCCTCTGTTTAAGCAGAGGATTCGTTGGTATCGAGGCTATATGGAAACGGCCATAAAATATGGGCGTCTTCTAGATACTCTCAATAGACGAACAATCGATGCTGAAATTTCGATGGCTGGACCATTCATGATGGTCGTATCGCTGCTAAGTTACATAAACTGGTTCTTCGTAGCATTATTCCTTTCCCAAAGCAACCCCATCATAAACTTTACGGGATTAGTGATAGCTTTAACTGCCGTTTCTCTCGTTTCTATCGGAGTTGCTTTAATGGCGTCTGAAAAACCCATAAAAACACGGAATGTTCTCTGGATACCATTCATTTACATTTATTGGCTACTTCAGATGTTTATTGCTAGTTGGGCATTTCTCAAACTTGTATTTAGACGTAAGAGAGTTTGGACAAAAACGATCAAAAAAGGAACCGTAGATATTGACGATCTCGGTAAGAATGCTTCGTTTCCTTAAATCCAAGAATGTTCCTTTTTTGAATTGTTTTAAAAAAACAAATTTCTTATTAGAAAGTCAATTGATAAAAGGCTGCTATTCGATTCACTATATTCTTGGAGACTTTATGAACCATAATTTTAAATCACACTTATACATGTAAAATGTTAGCCATGTTCGATCGGGGGAGCGGGTCGTTTAAATTAACAGGTAAATGCCTGGCTAAAACAACGGAAGAGCTTGCATGAAAATGTCTAACTTGATCAAAATACAAAAACCTACCCCACTTGTGGCTTTGCATAACGCTCTTCCTACGCCATCGTTGAATGATGGAAAACGAAAATTTTTTGGACGAAATCCGGTGAAGATCGGCAAGAAGGCAAAATATGTTTTGTCAATTGCATTAGTGGTTATAATGTTGGTTTCTGTCTTCGCGTTCTTTCCAAAAGGAGACCAAAAAATCCCTGTCATCTTACCTCAAAGCACTAATAGCTCGACTGCTTCGCCAACCGCCCTGCCTCAGGCAACTAGTCAACCAAGTCCAAGTGACCCATTTTCACAGATTTCCCGCTTTATGTCTGGATTTGGTGACACGATTGCGCAAGCTGTAACTCCTAGAGCGCCTGGTTTAATTGAGTCTGCTCAAACGATTAACAGCACAATTTGGCGTCAGATTGCAGCGAATGCTTGGGGGTATTTCCAACCTGGAACTGGGGTTGACACTAATACTGGGCTTCCATGGGCAGGGTATGGCTCTCCCAATATTACAGATTGGGACTTAGGTGTCTACGTCCAAACCGTTATTGATGCTTTGAAGTTGAATTTGACAAGTGCCGATGGCGACTGGGGGTTTAACGCACGAATGGACAAGGTTTTAACTTTTTTGGAAAATCGTGAATTGAACAATGCAAGTTATCCATACTGGTTCTATCAAGCGACGAATGCAAAAGTATATCATGACGCTTCTGACAAGTCTACATCTCCTGTTGATGGTGTTGACACGGGAAGATTGTTTGTCGCCCTCAACAACCTCCGAGCTATCAACTCAAGCTGGGCATCGCGAGTTAATAATTTTGTCTACAACGTCAACGGTAATCGATCAAATTACGCCGCTTTAGTGCCCAGTGTCAAAAGTGACACCGCAACCTCAACTAGCATTTATGCTTACTATGTTTCCAGTGGATACGCGGCTTTTTGGCCCAATGACCTAGCTACTGCACCGAGTCATATTTTGAGTAACATACAATCATCTGGTACCGTAACTGTCTCTAATGTCACTTTGCCGAATTTAGCAATTACTGGAGACCCACTTCTTTGTTCAATATTTGAGTTGGGAAACAATGATTCGAGATTAATGAATTTGGCGAATCAAGTTTACTTGGCTCACGAATCTTATTACAATTCCACCGGTCAGTATCGAGCTTTTGGAGAGGGTCCCTCGCTCTCAACCGATTGGGAATATGAGTGGGTGGTTTATGGAGGTCAAACTTGGGTCGTCCTGAATAGCAATTATCAACCTACTAACATGCCGCCTATGATTTACACAAAGATAGCCCTGAGTTTTCTTGCTCTCTACAACACAACTTTCGCAACGAATATGTCTATTTATCTCGAACGCAACCTTCCAGTACCTTCGATAGGTTACGGTGAAGGAGTGGATGAATCCGGAACACCGCTTAATGGGGTTGGAAGTAATTCAAATGGTCTAATCTTATCTGCAGCTTTATACGCCATTCAACAACATCCATGAGCTTTTAATTTTTTGAATTTATTCCTAGCGACTTTGGACTATTGACAAATTCAACAATTTAATTGTTGAACAAAAAGGAAACTAAGTACAATATATCGTCTACCAAATCAACTGAGCAAATAACAACGTTTTAATCGTAAAAGCGTAAGGCATTTAGGATGGCACACATCAGCTTATAAAGCAATAAATACCTACGTGCCTTTCGGAGATTAAAAAGTGACTCATGTGCGCACTTCAGCCAAGAATTGGTTTCGCAAAAATGAATACGTTCTATTTCCGTTCTTGGCTTTCGTTATCCCTCTAATTGTGCGAGCCGTACCCGAAGTACTGATGGGGAAGTATTTGGTAGGATTTGATACTATTGGGTACTATGTTCCAAACATCCTTACGTGGTTAGGACATGGAGTTAGTTATGTGGGTCTTATATCGTCTTCACCCTTGTTGTACATATTGTTAATGGGCATCACTTTTGTAGGTGCTCCACTCGTAGTAACGCTCAAGGTCCTAGGGCCTTTACTTCTCGGTCTTCTAGCACTTGCTACCTACTTTTACGCTAACAAAGGCTTGAACTGGTCATCAAAAAAGAGCCTGACTGTAGCACTCCTCTCAACGTTGTATTTTGTTGCTTTAAGAATATCTTGGGATATGTTTCGAAGTGAACTTGCACTTATATTTCTATTTTTAACTTTGATAATTCTGCAAAAAAATAGCAACAATCTCAAAAAGAGCATTTTGCTTTCAGCAACAATGGCCTTAACAGTTCTTTCCCATCAACTTATCGCAATTATTATGCTTGCAATAATAATGGCTACAATCATTGATTTCTTCCTCAAAAAGAAAAAAAATGAATTACGAAATATCATAATTTGTTCGGTTCCCGCTGCCTTCTTGATTGCCATAATAATTTACATTAACTATTTCATTTTTTCATCTCCGGTATTGGGGTATTCAATTAATTATTCAGGAGGATTCGAGGGACTCGCAACCATTACCCATGTAAACTTAATTCTTGACACATTGGGGTTCCTTGCTTTTTGTTACTTGCCACTTGTACCTTTGTTCGTATTTGGATTTAAAAAATTAAAAAGAAATATCCATCTTGAAGCCTGGATAATTTGGTTATTCATCCCTCTGTTAATAGTAATTGTTAGTCCCAACTCGTTTTTTGTAGGTGGAATTCTACCCTACCGCTGGATTCTATTGCTAACTTACCCTTTGTGTTTCTATGCAGTGGAAGGGCTTTTCTCAATCAAATGGAACTGGTACAAATCTGCTTTCAAAGCTGCTATAGTTGTCCTTATAATGTTACTAAGTGTAAGTTTTCTGGTTTTACCGAACAACGGGGCTCTAAATTACTTTGGAGCCTACCCAACGTATGTGCCAAAATCTATGTTACAGAACACCTTGCAGCTAAGCGATTGTCAAGATACCACTAATGCGTTATTATGGGCGCAAAACAATATGCCGGGAAATGGATACCTGCTTGTTCATGCAGCATTCTATGGATCGGCCATGTTAGATTTTGATAACAATCGCTTGGTGCCTTACTTCTTCGGAAACTTGACAGCTGTAACGAACACATTGCTTGAAAACAACTCCACTCTCTCTCTATACTTAATTTGGTGGGTTAATGGCAAAGGCTGGTACGGTCAACCTTCTGCACCCGCATCATTCAAGGAACTCTATCAAAGCGGAGACATCGCCATATATCAATATGCGGCAGCAAGCTAAATTGAAGAACATCATCTATGAAAGCCATTCAATTTTGTTGCACGAAGCCAGCAATCCAATTCAGAACATAATTATGGGGAAATGTTAAATTCAATCATGTTATTATTCTCAACAAAACAAAGCGGACAAATAATTGTGACAAAATTCCGCACTTATTTCAACCAGGCTCGACTAACGGTCATGCGAAATGCTAGTGAACACTGGAGTTTTCCTTTAATTTCAAGTTTTTTACTATTCTTAATTGTTGCGGCCTTAATGCTAGCATATTCGAACTACTGTTTGGAGCAAGGATCGATTTTATTGGCTCAAACAATGGCGACCTTGGCGGAAGACTCGGCCATCGTCGCTTATTTTGCGTTGGCGATAGGTGTTGTGTTTGAGCTTGGCAACGTAAACTCCAAGACAGCTCTTAAATCAATCGCGCGGATAAAGAAACTAAAAATTGCATTGGGTCTTGTACATTCGGAAAAAAATAAGACAAAAACGGAGCGGTTTTTTGATGGGTCAGGTTGAACTATCCTTTGTCATTCCCGCTTACAATGAAGAAGTCTTCATCGAAGATACCCTTGGGTCGCTGGATTTAGTTATTAAAGAAAAAACTCTTCAGTACGAAATTGTTGTCGTAGATGACGGCAGCAAAGACCAAACCTTCACTAAAGCTCTACAATACTCTAAGAGAAATGGGCATGTAAGAGTCATTCGTTATGCAAGAAACGTTGGAAAAGGCTTTGCCATAAAGACAGGCGTTATGGAATCTATCGGCGACGTAGTTATTTTTGTTGATGGCGATATGGAAATAGATCTAAACACTATTACAAGCTATATCAAGGCTCTAAAGGATTCTGACATAGTTATTGCCACCAAATGGCATCCAAACTCAACTGTATCGATGCCGCTCAGTCGAAGAATGCTTAGTCGAACTTTTAACGTAATAGTAAGAATCCTCATAGGTTTTAAACTCAAAGACACACAAGTGGGATTAAAAGTGATGAAAAGGAGCGCCGTCGAAAAGATTTTTCCAAGGCTAGCAGTGAAACGCTACGCCTTCGACGTTGAATTGCTAGCATTGGCCCATCTATATGATTTAAAAATTGTGGAAATGCCCGTAAAGCTCAATTTAACTTCTTCATTTAAGTCAAGAGACGCTTGGCGCATGTTTGTAGATTTGCTCGGAATCGCCTACAGATTAAGGATAATTCGGTGGTATCAACGCCAAATTTCCCCCAAAAGAAACTTAGGAAAATAGCCTTCATGTGAAACCTATGAAGATACTTTGGCTAAATTGGCGTTGCTGGCTAAACCCCGCCATGGGTGGAGCAGAAGTTTTCACTTATGAAGTCGCTAAACGCTGGGTTGCAGCTGGGCATGAGGTAACATTATTCACTTCAAAATATCCAGGTAGCAAAGAAGAAGAAACCGTGGATGGAATAAAAATCGTTAGAGCAGGCGGACGGTTAACAGTTTATCGTCAAGCCAAAAAATTTTACTCCAAGCGTTTTAAACATGAAGGGTTCGACGTTGTTATCGACGAAATCAATACTCAGCCTTTTTTTGCCCCGAAATTCGTAAAAAACGGCGAGAGAGTTATTGCTTTAATTCATCAGCTAGCACGGGAATTCTGGTTCTATGAAACTCCATTTCCAGTCAATTACATAGGCTTTCATTTTCTTGAGAACCATTGGTTAAAACAATATGTTGACGTGCCTACAGTAACAGTATCTGAAAGTACATGTAGCGATTTGTCAGATTTAGGTTTCAAGAACGTATCAATTGTGCCCGAAGGCTTGAATTTTAAATCATTGAAAGTTCTAGCCATGAAAGATGAAAAGCCAATTATGGTTTTTTCGGGTCGTTTGAAACGTGCAAAACGTCCCGATCACGCGATTAAAGCGTTTAGAATTGTGAAAGAAAAGCTTTCGAATGCTGAATTATGGGTTTTTGGTGATGGACAATTCCGACAAACACTTGAGCGTAACGCAGGCGACGGAGTTAGATTTTTTGGAAACCTGGATAGTTTTGAACGACGTGAATTGCTATCCAAGAGTTGGGTTTTAATCGTTCCTGGGGTTCGTGAAGGATGGGGTTTAAACATCGTTGAAGCAAATGCTTTAGGTGTACCCGCAGTTGCATATGATGTGCCTGGGTTACGGGACAGTGTGAAGAACCAGCAAACAGGATTGCTGGCCAAAGATGGTAGCATTGAAGACCTTGCAGAAAAAACTGTTCATGTTCTGACTGATAATTTGCTAAGGGAAAAGCTTAGTTTAGAAGCCTTAGAATACTCTAAACAGTTTAGTTGGGAAAAAACGGCTGATGAATTCATGAAGCTGATAACCGATGAATAATCTTCCTTTGGTGTTTGTGATTGTAGTAAACTACAACGGTATAAAATATCTTAAAACCTGCCTCTCCTCACTTGAACATCAAACCTACACAAATTATAGAATAATTATGCTCGACAACTCTTCAACCGACAACTCTGTAGAATTCACCACAAAATATTTTCCCAAAATTTTCCTCATTCAAGAGAAAAAGAATTACGGTTTCGCAAAAGGAAACAACCTAGCCATAACATACGCTTTGGAGCAGAAGGCCAAATACATTTTCTTAGTCAACAACGACACTGAAGCTGAACCCGATTTACTTAAAAAGTTGGTCAGAGCTGCTGAAGGCGAAGTGTCGATTGGTATCGTGGGTCCAGCTGTATTTGATTTAAAAAACAAAAATTCTGTTCTTGAAATTGGAATGGCGGTGGATAAATTTGGTTATCCTATTGCCATTAAAAGTACGTCTGAAAAAAGTGCTCGATTATTTTTTGTTTCAGGTTGCGCTATGATGGTTAAATCCGAGGTACTGCACAAAGTAGGGCTATTTGACGAAAAATATTTCATGTTTGCAGAAGACTTTGATTTGTGTTGGCGCGGATGGCTTGCGGGGTACAAAATAACCGTGGTTGAAGCAGCAAAAATCTACCATGCAAGCGGCGGAAGCATTTCAGGGGGGAACCTTAAAGGGTCAACTTATAAAACTAGTTTTAAACGGATTTTTTTAAGGGAAAGGAATACGATTCGAACGCTTCTAAAAAATTATGGAACTTCTAGAATGATTATAATTGTTCCTTTTTATGTGTTTTTACTTTTGGTTGAAGCTACGTTTTGGTCGATTCTACTTAAACCAAATACTTTAAAGAGCATTTTGAAAGCGGTTGCTTGGAACATCAAGTTTCTCCCCGATACCTTACAACAACGAGGTTTTGTTCAAAACATGCGGAAAGTAAACGACAAAGAAATAGCTGCAATGATAACGCCCGGTTACTCAAAGCTCAGTATCTTTCAAAGCATCGGCGTTCCCACTGTTGTTGATTCTCAAAAGTCAACTCCTCCTTAATCTAACAAATGTTTTGTCTGATTCAAAATCCCGAAGTTCTTAAATACATTACAGGCATAAAACTGGTTACGGTTTACTCCGAAAGGTTCTAGATCATGAAAAAGCTTACAGCCATCGGAATAGTCTTACTTTTCGTAGTAGGCTTAGTTCCGATTTTGTGGTTCCATCCCGGATATATTATCAGCAATGGAGACAATATTCCTCCGTCTTTGAACGCAGATAAAGCTTTCAGTTCTTCAACAAACATGTGGTCTCCTGATTACCTTGGATACGCTAGCCCCAACCCCGCCTACCTTTTCGATACCTATTTCGCTGCAATTTTAGGGATTCTGGGGGTGAGCGTGGGTTTAGTCCAGATAATAATCCAAGTACTGCTTTACATGGGCGCGGGGTTCTCGATGTATTTATTCTCAAAAACAATATACCCCGACCATAAAATCGCACCGTTTTTTGCTGCCTTCTTTTACATGTTTAATTTCTTTGTTTTGAACAGCAGGTTCAACCTTGGCTTTGCCTGGCTCTACACTTTCCTTCCGCTGCTCTTGGCCTTGTTTGTCAGGACGGTGAATGCAACGTACAGGGAAGATAAGAAATCATCAAACACGGGAATAATTTGTTTTGGTTTAGCTTCGGTTCTCGCATTATCTGTGGCAAGCGTTAACCCCGCAAACATTGCATTGTTTCTGTTTGCTATGTCAGTTTTTGCAGTTTACTTCTTAATTAAGCACAGAAAAAATCTATTGCCCTTCCTACTTGTCGTTGTCAAAATGGCAGCAGTCACAATCCCCATTAACATCTGGTGGATGTACCCCATGCTGAACACCTTCATTTTTTCTCCCGCAGGACTCAATTCACAAGTCAATGTTGCTTCTTGGAGTTGGACGCATGCGCGGGCTTCCTTCTTGAACTTGTTTTGGTTTAATGGAACTTGGGGTTGGTTCCCTGAGTACGTTCCGTTCATTAGTTATTACTCAGAGCGTATCGTCGCAATTCTATCATTTGTTCCCTTTCTTGCAGCTGGGGCGGCATTACTTTTCAAAAGTAACAGGTCACGCTTTAATGCCTACATTATGGGCACTATTCTTTTTTTCATTTTACTAGCTACCGGTGTCCACTACCAGATAATTCAGGATTTTAATCTGTTTCTCTATCAGAGAATTCCTTTGTTTAGTATGTTCAGAGAGCCAGCATCCAAGTTTACCTTGTTAATTATCCCTTTTTTGGCTTTACTTGTCGGTTATTCAGCTGAGAGCATATTGAATATTAAGTCACTAAATATGAAGTTGAAAATTAGGCCAAATATGCTGAAATCTATTAAGGCTTTTGTTTTGTTATTTTTGGCGGTCAGTTTTGTAATTTCCTCTTTTCCGCTATTGAATACCGGGTATCAACTGAAAACAGGGCCAGTTTTTGAGCCGGATTCTTCGTATATTCGGATTCCTCAATACTGGTACCAAGCAACAGACTGGATTAACAGTCAACCTGGCGACTGGAAGGTCCTATTAACTCCGCTCAACGACTATTATCAAATGCCCTACACTTGGGGTTATTATGGGTCAGACCAGTTATTAGAAAGGCTTTTTGAAAAACCTATAATTTCAACTGCCGCTCTAGACGGGTATGTAACTAATCCTAACACAACAGCGGATTTGAACCAAATACGGGCTTCTGTAAGGTTCAATCAAACAGCTGAATTCAAAGCTCTGTTAGATCTGCTGAACATCAAGTATATTGTGCAGCGAAACGATATTCAAAGTGACTTTAGTTCTCCTGTACCGCCAAACGATGTGCAAAATGACACTGTTCCCCGAGATTTGAAGTCTCCAAGTGAGCTGCATTCTTTCTTCGTAGAACAACCATATCTAAAATTGGTTAAGGCTTCTCCAGGTCAAGACTTCGGTAAACTAGACATTTACGAGTATACAGAAGCTAAACCTTCACTTTATACGATATTGCCTTTAACACTGCAAAAAGCAGATGTTCATATTAACACCTACCCTATTCTAGATCAGAAATGGAGTTTTTCTTCCAAAGATGATGTCAGTAACTGGAGTAGCTCAGTTGTTTCCAATCAATCGTTAGGGTCTTGCTCGATAAACCAAGAAGGAAATCAATTGGAAGCTAGTATGTCACAGATAACAAGTGGTTGGATTACAGTTAATTCACCCACCTTGCCTGCCGAAATCGAAAGTAATTATTTAGTGACTGTCAATGCAACAGGTGTAAACAATCGTCGTGTAGATGTAAAAATAGCGGAATATTCAGAGGACATGAAGATTCTAACTAATACCACTATTGCTATGATTTATGGAAATTTCACAGATTATAATATTGTTAATTATCCATTTGAACCCAAAAATTCATCAACAAAATTCTTCAATATTCAGTTTTGGAATTATTTGGATTCCACTAAGAACAACAATAGTTCTTTGCTTTTGGATAAAATTGGGGTAACTGGCAGCGTTACAACTCTAGACATGACTAACCTTCAATACCTCAATTGGGACTCGATTAAAGTCGCCGGCGCGGAGGTTTTGTATGTACAGAATATTAGCCCAGAAAAAACTATCGTAAAGGTTAACGCAACTCAACCTTTTGTTCTCGCAACCACTCAAACTTTAGATAAATTTTGGGTTGCCTACGCGAATGGTCAGAAAGTTATCCCTACACCAGTTTATCTTGGTCTCAAGGGGTTCTTGATAAATGAAACAGGACAATTCGATGTGACAATCGTTTATCAGCCTCAAGACTGGTTTAATTACTGTTTAACAATTTCCTCTGCAACCGTGTTACTACTCTGCATAGGCTTAGCGTACCTGAACAGAAAAACAATCAAGGCATCCCTGACTAGGCTTAACCGCCAAATCTGAGGAGTTCAACTAATGAGCCAGTCAGAAAAGTATTTCGAATTCTTCAAGAAATCCTCTCATCGTTTCCCAAAGAGGCTCTTTCGTTTAGTTAATGAAGGGTTTGAGGTTACAAGAGGGTACATCGCTTCAATCGGGTCAAAATCAAAAGAAATTAGACAATCTCAAAAGGTTTATTTGCAGAAAAATTTTGCGAAAGAAACCCAAAACTTGATAATTTTCTTGACGCCAGGAATAGACATGGTCAATGGCGGAATTCTTTCGGTTACTTCGCTTTTTGAAGAAACTAAACAACTAGAAAGCATACATGGTTCAGAAGCAATTCTTTGTTCCTATCCAAGTGATCCCCCGCTTCTGAAATACACAAAGTTCGAGAACCGTAACGTGCTACTAAATTTTTCTGATTCTCTGCGATACTTTAAGAATTTGGAAAACCTCGTAATTCATGTCCCTGAGCATTTCATATACCGCTTCTACTGGTTCAACAAAAAACAAGATAAAGATTTGATGAGCAAAATAAAGAATGTCCAGATTAACATCTTGATTCAAAACATCGATTTTTTGCCCTCAAACAAATATATAATAACCCTTAGGCGGTTCGGAAAACTAACTGGCACCACAGCTCACACAAAGTATTCAACAATTGACCTAAGGAATAAACTTGGTTTTCCTCTTCATAAATTATCCGCTTACGTTAGTCCAGAACAGTACCACATGAGAAAGTACTCTGAAAAACAGGATTTGATGATTGTTTCGCCTGATCGTTCCACAAGAAAATCTGAAATTTTACGACTGATTCAAAGCGAATTTCCTCAGTTGCAAATAAAGATTATTAGAAATTTGACTTATGAGGAGTATAAAGAGACTATTTCGTATGCAAAGTGGGCTTTAACTTTTGGCGAAGGGTTAGACGGGTACTTCGTGGAACCTGTATTCAGCGGCGCAATAAGTTTTAGTGTTTATAGACCTGAATTTTTCACTAAGGAGTTTCAACTTCTTCCGACAGTTTACGCGAGTTACGATGCTTTGAAGGAAAAGATATGCTCAGATATCAGGATCCTTGATGACCCGGTCAAGTACGACGTTTATCAAAGACAACAATTTGAACTTTGCGCTAACGAATATAATCATGCTAATTATGTTAGAAACTTGGAGCTTTTTTACAGAGGGAAATACACGTTTGCTTAAAAGCTAGAAGTGGATGAAAAATCTGGCAAGTTAGGCTGGAAAACTAACATATATTCGAGGCCGAACTTTTCAAAAATCAATACTCAGAAAAGTAGTTAAATACTAACCTGCAAAATAGACGGTTAAGAACGAGTGGTCTGATGACTAAGAAAGTATTCATAATCGGTGCTGGTGGATTTGCCAGAGAAACTCTTGACGTATACATTGACTTGAAAAGGGAACAAGATGTTCTCGGTTTTTTAGAGGAGAATTGCAAAATAGACGGGGAATTGCTGAATGGGCGTCAAGTTCATGATATCTCTTATTTGACCACTTTTGAAGAGCCAAAAAATGATTTTTTACTTATAGGCGCCATGGGATCAACAAAACGAAAACGGTTGTTGACAAACCTTGAGAATAACGGTTTTGAATTCGACACTATTGTGCATCAAAGTGTAATTCATTCACGATGGGTCAAAATCGGTGACGGATCCATAATCACGCCAGGGGTAATAATGACGTGTCAAATTGAAATAGGACGACATGTTATCGTCAACCTTGGCGCTCGAATTGGCCATGATGTTACTATTGGAAATTTCACAACGCTCTCCCCTGGTGTGGAAATCATGGGTCATGCTGCTTTAGGTGAACAGGTGTACGTTGGCGCTAATGCAACAGTCCTCAATGGCATAAAAGTTGGAAGCGGTGCAATAATTGCTGGGGGAGCAGTCGTTACAAAGGATGTTCCGGGAATGTCCTTGGTAGCTGGTGTTCCTGCTGAAATTAAAAAAACCTACTTAACAGAACAAGAAAAGCCATGGTAAGGGTGAAAAGGGCTCAATATGGTAATTAAAAAAATAGCGGTTATTGGTGCTGGTTTAATGGGTAACGGAATTACCCAAGCATTGGCGCAAACCATCAACTGTGAAATTTACATGCATGACCTAAAACAAGAATTTGTCGATAAAGGGCTTGCGCAGATAAAAAACAATCTTGAAAGGATAATGGCAAAGAAAGAAATTAGCTCAGCCGAAGTCAAACTAGTTCTTAGCAGAATTCACCCAGTCACAGACCTTAAAGCAGCAGTAACAAACGCTGATTTAATCATTGAATCCGTTACCGAGAATAAAGAAGTTAAAGAAGCCTTGATAGCTGAAGTTGATAAAAATGCATCGCCCACAGCTTACATAGCTTCCAATACATCTTCCATTAAAATTTCTGAATTGGCTTTGGCTGCAAAGCGACCTGAAAGATTTGCTGGAATGCACTTTTTCAATCCACCGCAAACCATGAAGCTAGTTGAGGTAATTCGTGGCTCCAAAACTTCAGATGAGACAATTGATGCAATAGTTGAAATAGCAAAGATGATGGGTAAGGAACCTGTAATAATAAAAAAAGATACAGCGGGGTTCATCGTTAACCGTATATTCATTTTAGCTCTAAACGAAGCCGCCTTTTTGGTAGATGAAGGCGTGGGGAGCCCCGAGGATATTGATAAAGCCATAAAACTGGGGCTAAATTGGCCTATGGGTCCTTTAGCTTTGCTTGACTACGTTGGAGAAGATACCGCGTTAGCAATCTGCGAAGTGCTGAAGAAAGAGCTCGGCACAAAATATTCACCCAGTCCACTTTTAGAGAAAATGGTTAAACAAGGACTTTTGGGCCGCAAAACCGGACAAGGTTTTTACGACTGGACAGCTAAACCCAAATAAAACTAAATATGTGATACCTTAGAATATAAGAATCAAAATTGGTCTAGAACATGATTCCTGTCACTAAGTCGGATCTTCCGTCGCTAGAAAAATACGTTGAATATTTAAAGAAAATTTGGGATAGCCATTGGCTTACTAATGACGGTGAACTTGTTCAACTTCTTGCAAAACGGCTAGAGGAATACTTAAAAATCAAAAATTTAGTTCTCATGTCTAATGGTACGTTGACGCTTCAAATTGCATTAAAAGCGCTAGATATAAAAGGTGAAGTTATTACGACTCCTTTCACTTTTGCCGCCACTACAAATGTGCTCATGTGGGAAGGGCTGACTCCAGTCTTCGCCGACATAGATTCTGAGACATACAATATTGACCCGATTGATGTTGAAAAGAAAATAACTGATAAAACAAGCGCAATACTTGCTGTACATGTTTATGGTAATCCATGTTATGTGAAGCAGCTTCAAGCAGTTGCTGAAAAGTATAATCTAAAAATCATTTATGATGCCGCCCACGCTTTTGGTGTTGAATATGATTATGAACCCGTTGTTGGTTTTGGCGACATTTCCACTTTGAGCTTTCACGCTACTAAGGTTTTTAACACTATTGAGGGCGGCGCAGTGATTTCTAGCGATGATAGAGTTGTTGAGAAATTAAAGTTGATGAGAAATCATGGTATCAAATCAGAGTCTGAAGTTGTTCTTCCTGGAATTAATGCTAAAATGAATGAGTTTCAAGCTGCTATGGGGTTGTGCAATATTGACCTAGTTGATGATGCAATTAACTTGAGAAAAACGCTATATGAACAGTATGTCGAGCGTTTGTCAGGTTTATCCATTCGTTTCCAAAAACTCGTTGCATCGAAGTACAATTTCAGCTATATGCCGATTTTATTTGACTCTGCAGAAGAGAGAGATTCAGTATATTCTCTGTTAGTTATTAAGAATATTAAACCTAGAAAATACTTCTATCCTCTTACGGTGAATTTTGATTATTTCAAAAAAACAGGCCCAAATTTGGTTGAAAAATATGGGCTTGCAAATGCTATCGCGGTCGCTGATAGAATTTTGTGTCTCCCGCTTTATCCAAGTCTCGAGATTTCAAAGGTTAATTATATTTCTTCTTTGATTGAAGAAAATCACAAACTTTATTTCTAGTTGTTTAGTATTAACTTAAAAGACGATAAAAATATGAATAATTTAGTTGCTTGAGTTTGCGAATTTGTATTTTTGTTGTTGTTAATAGAAAGTCTTTTTAGGCAAACCGCGTGCAGTATGGAATATTCGTCCATGATTGATGGCGGTTCAAACTTTAATGCAAAATAATCCTACCAGCCCACTAAATCGAACACAACTGATAAAACTACGAGTAAAAGCCATGCGCGCTGGCGTATGGTTCAAAGCTTTGCCTAGACTTGATAGAGTGCTTGTTGATTTAACGATAAAAGTAGCTGAAACCATACGAAGTGCATTTTTAGCCAAGAGTATCTTCGCTGTCGTGGGTAAGCTGGAGGGGTTATTGGAAAGTAGTATCTTTAAGTCATTAAGGCTGTTTGGTCGCCCGCTTGCCGAAAAAATCAGTCTAACAGCTCAAAAATTGGGCAATACGTCGGCTAAAAGTTGGGCTGAAGACTCATCGTTTGCGTTTTTCTTAGCTGTAATGCATACAAACAGATGACTCCATGGAACATTTAATAGGTAAATAATTCCTTTGTATTCGAAAGTTTTGGTTACTGGCGGCGCTGGATTCATAGGTAGCCATGTTGTTGACCGATTAGTCGAAGAAGGTCACGAAGTTAGAGTTCTCGACAACTTATCTACCGGTAAACTGGCCAATATCCAAAGACACTTAGATTCAGGCAAAGTTGAGTTTGTTAAGGGTGACATTCGCGACGCTGTGCTTGTGACCAAGAGTCTTGACGGCATTAATGCTGTTATACACATGGCTGCTTTAGTTAGTGTTCCTCTCTCAGTTGAGAATCCTAATTTAACTTTCGATATTAACCTATTAGGAACCCTAAATTTACTCCGCTCAAGCATTCAGAAGCACATCGATCGGTTTGTGTTTATTTCCAGCTGTGCCGTTTGCGGCGAACCCACGACATTACCAGTTACTGAGGAAGCGCAACCGAACCCGATTTCGCCATATGCAGAATCAAAGCTCATTGGCGAACGTTATTCCTTGGGCTTTAGCGAACGGCAACTTCTGCGGTCAGTCGTGTTGCGTTTCTTCAATGTTTATGGTACAAGACAAGGCATGAACGATTACAGCGGAGTCATAACACGTTTCATTGACCGCTGTGCACAAAAGTTGCCTTTGACGATTTATGGTGATGGTTCACAAACAAGAGACTTTGTTAACGTAGAGGATGTCGCTGAAGCAATTTTGGCTTTAATTAAAAACAGCAAGCTCGAAGGAGAAGTTTTCAACATCGGTTCTGGCAAACCTACAACCATTAACGAGCTAGCGCAGGAAATTTTGGAGTTGACAGGTGCAAACTCAAAAATCTATTACGAAAACCCTCGAGCAGGCGACATCAAGGATAGCTATGCAGATATCACTAAAGCTAAAAAATTCTTCAATTATGAGCCTAAAGTCTCTTTAAGAGAGGGACTACAGTTATTGTTTAAAGAAAAAATGGTTGACCAATGATTATCTGGCTGCTTGGGTCTTTAAAACTGCTAAAAGCGCTCTAGTTGCGTAGCCTTTTTAAATTTAGTTATACACTACACATTACGTATGTTAATGGTTGTCAAGGAACTAAGACGTAATGGTAGAAATGCAAGCATTCGAGATGAACTCAGTAGGTAAGATGAAACCATTTGTAGTCGTCGGCATCCCAGCATTTAATGAAGAGCAAACTATTGCACGCGTAATTCTGGAAGCTCAAAAATTTGCTATTAAAGTTGTTGTCTGCGATGATGGATCTACTGATTATACAGCAAGAATTGCCGAAAGCTTAGGCGCCGATGTTGTTAGGCACCAGAAGAACAGTGGTTATGGTGCATCAATTAAAAGTCTATTCTTACGGGCCCATGAGCTTGGCGCTGATGTTTTTGTTACTTTAGATGCTGATGGACAGCATGAGCCCAACGAGATACCTATTGTTATTAAGCCCATCCTCGACGACACCGCTGACGTGGTGATTGGTAGTCGATTTATCGATAAAAATGGAACAACCGAGATGCCTCTCTATAGGCAACTTGGCGCTAAACTGATCACCAAAATAGTCAACGGTTCAGCAAAAAACGGCGTGTCCGATTCTCAAAGTGGTTTTAGAGCTTATAGCCACCTAGCAATGGACCGTTTAAACTTCTTTGAGGATGGCATGGGCGCCAGCGTCGAAATATTGCTTAAAGCCAGCAAACAGGATTTGCGCATTGTAGAGGTTCCAAGTACGTGCAAATATAACACCGGTGGTGCAGAAACTTCTTCTGAACATCCTGTAACCCATGCTATGGGCGTAGTTTTCTCACTAATTCGTCTAATCGTCGAAGAAAGACCATTGTTGTTTCTGGGTGTTCCCAGTTTGTTGTGTTTGTTAGCTGGTATTGGTTTTGGTGTGTGGATGTTGCAAATTTATGCCACAATAAAAATTATTGAAACAAATATTGCACTAGCTTCGATTGCGTTTATTCTCGTTGGGTTCTTTATGTTATCGACTGCTATCACATTGTATGCTATTGCTAGAATGTCCGAAAAATTTGGCAAATAATCAAGAGTACTTTAGCATTACCGTAACGTTGACTTTTAACTGGAATAATAGTTCCTTCATGTCGCAAGTAAATTTTTAAGATGAAATGTATGTGCGGAATATTTGGGCTATTAATCAGCGAGAAACTCCACATTTCACCTGAGGAGCTTATGCAAATCGTAAATAACATGTTTAAGCTTTCAGAATCGAGAGGCAAAGAAGCGTCAGGCTTGGCCCTCAGATTTAAGGAGTCAATTTATGTTCTTAAAGAACCCGTAACTTCGTCAAGACTGGTTAAAACCGCTAATTACAAGAACCTATTCACTAAAACGTTGAAAAATGAAGACTTTTGCGATAATCAACTTCAAGCTCCAATTTTAGTTCTTGGGCATTCTCGATTGCAAACAAATGGGCAAAGCGAAATCAACGCAAACAATCAACCAGTCGTTAAAGACGGTGCAATCGGAGTTCACAACGGAATCATCGTTAATGATGATAAGTTATGGAAATCATTTCCAGCTCTAGAAAAGAAGTATGATGTGGATACTGAAGTTTTTCTCAGCCTCCTCCAATTGTTTAGGTCTCAAGGCAAATCAATAGTGGATTCCGTTCGACTTGTTTTCGAGAAAATCGAAGGTTCAGCATCGGTAGCGGTTCAGTTTGATGATGAAAATAGTCTCATGCTAGCAACAAATACAGGCTCTCTGTATGTGGCTTTGAGCCAGAATGAGAAAATCTTGGTTTTTGCTTCAGAAAAATACATTCTTCAACAAATCCTCAGTAACAGACTGTTCAGGAACATGTTCACAGGTAAATCTATAAAACAGGTCATCGCAGGTCAAGGCTATCTCCTAGATCTCGCTTTATCAAGAAAACAAATGTTTTCTCTTAAAGGCAACTCAGTTGATGAAGACCCTGGTGACATCCTGAAATCAAAAACCAGCATATTTGAACTATACGACCCGCAAACACAACCCCCTATAGACCCACGTCAATACCTTTTACGAGAAGATATCAAACAATCGATGATGCAAAACTGGGATGCACTCTACTCAAACGAAAATAGGCTAAAAAGATGCAACAGATGCCTCTTGCCTGAAACAATGCCTTACATAAGCTTTGACGAAAAAGGCGTATGTAGCTACTGTAGAGACTATGAGACCCGAGGCAATTACTTAAAAGGCGAAAAAGCGCTTGAAGAGTTCATTTCACAATACCGTAATACTTCAGGCGAACCAGATGTTCTAATCGGATTTAGCGGCGGGCGAGATAGCGCATACGGACTAGATTTTATCAAAAATACTTTAAGATTACATCCTATAACTTTCACTTATGACTGGGGAATGGTTAACGATCTTGCACGCAGAAATCAAGCAAGAGTTGTCGGAAAACTTGGAATAGAACACATAGTCATTTCAGCAGATATCAGAACAAAACGCCTGAACATTCGCAAGAACCTGAAGGCTTGGTTGAAAAGACCTGATTTAGGAATGGTCCCTATCTTGATGGCTGGAGATAAACAATTTTACTATTATTTCCATAAAGTTAGAAGGCAAACAGGCATCAAACTATTCATTTTCTGCGGTGGCTATGAAGGCGAAGAAGGGACTGGTCTTTTCAAGTATGGTTTCTGCAACGTTACAACCCAGGGCAACAAGAATGCCCTAAAAAGAATGACTGGCATTTCAAGAAAAAATAAACTGAAAATTATGTACTATTATTTATCTCAGTTTATAAAAAACCCTGCATATATTAATAAGTCGATTATAGACACATTATTTGCTTTCTACGCCTCTTACGTGTTGAAAGATGATTATCTTTATCTCTTCCACTACTTAGACTGGGACGAAAAAACCATAGTAAATACAATAGTCGATAAATTCAATTGGGAAAAAGAAACGGATACAATAGCGACTTGGCGTACAGATGATGGAACAGCAGCATTCTACAATTACATCTATTTGACAATGGCTGGATTTACTGAATTCGACATTTTTAGAAGTCATCAAATACGCGAGGGTAAACTAACTAGAGAGCAAGCGTATAGAATAGTTAAAGAAGAAAATAAGCCTAGGTTTAAGTCAATAGAATGGTATGGGCAAGCAATAGATTTTGATATGAATACATGCATTGAACGAATCAACGCAGCTACAAAGCGCTATTAATTCCAACAAACTATACCTAAATTGAGCTTTTGGCAAGGTTTAGCTTTTTGAACGTGCTGCTAATTACTCAATATTTTCCTCCAGATCTCGGTGGGGCGGCGACACGGAATAGCAATTTATCTAAGGGATTATCTTTGAACGGCTGTAACTTAACAATTATTACAGCTTTTCCTCATTACCCCCACGGGACCATACCCCTGAAATATAAGTCAGTTCTAGTTAAAGTCGAAGGGATCGATAAGATCAAGATTATACGGACATATATGCCACCAATTAAATCGGAAGGTATTGCTAAAAGACTGATTTTAATGGTGTCCTTTGGAATCTCCTCATTATTCGCGTTGCCTTTTTGTGGTAAAGCCGACATAATTTGGGGTGGAAGCTGGGTACCAGGTCTTCTCTACAGTAAGCTAAAACGGATCCCTGTAGTATTAGACGTTTGTGATTTGACAGTTGAAGATTTGCCCTTGCTAAAAATTGCTAAAAAAGACTCATTGCTTTTGAAAATCGCTTCAACAATTTACCGGTTCTTTTATGTGAAAGGTGACGTGATCGCCCCTATAAGTCCAGGTTACGTTGAAACAATCGTCAACAAATATTCGGTAAAAAGAGATAGAATAAGCGTTATTCCAGTTGGAGTTGATTCTACTGAATTCAATGACGATAGGAAAGTTGGTTTGCGAAAGGGACCTTACAAAATAATTTATGCTGGCGTATTAGGGGTTGGTTATGATTTTGAACAGGTTTTTGGCGCCGCAAAAATTCTAGAAAACAAACGAATAGATGTTCAGTTCATTCTTCACGGTGCAGGCGAGTGTTTAGGATCAATTAAAAGTCGGCTTAAAGAACTCAATTTAACGAATGTCATAGTAAGTGATAAACTTCTTAGCTCTCGAAAGGAGGTTGCTTGTTTATTGAATGGAGCTGATGCTTTAATTTTGCCTCTCAAGGACTATGGCGCCCCTTATCCTGGAATCCCTTCAAAACTGTATGAATACCAAGCAGTAGGAAAGCCCATTATATGTTGCGCTGAAGGGGAACCTGCTAAGTACATTAGGAGTTCAAATTCAGGTATTGTAGTGAAACCGGAAAGTTCTCAGGAATTGGCTCAAGCCGTTACATATTTGTTTGCTAACCTGAAAATTGCCCGACAAATGGGTGAGAATGGACGAAGATTTGTTGAGCGTGAAGTGGATATCGCAGTAATTGGTGCAAAGGCAAAAGCCTTATTTGCCAAATTAACAGCCAAAAACTAAATCTCTGTGATTTGATTGAGTTTAGAACCGTTTGTTACTGTCATAGTTCTGAATTATAATGGTAAGAGGTTTCTTGGAAATTGTTTCTCTTCCCTTGGATTCATTAATTATCCTAAGTCCCAGTATGAAGTCCTACTTGTTGATAATGGATCAACGGATGGTAGTGCAGAGTTCGTTGCAAAAGAGTTCCCTTGGGTGCGTATCATTAGGTTAAGTCAAAATTTCGGTTTTGGTGGAGGAAATAATAGAGGTGCAAAGTTTGCGAAGGGAGATTATATTGCTTTTCTTAATAACGATACTCAAGTATCGAAGGACTGGTTAATTGAACTTGTTAAAGCTTCTATCGATAATTCAGTTTCCATTTGCGCAGGCAAGACTGTTTTGATGAAAAACCCCAATCTTATCGATTATGCCGGCGGAAAATTCACAATTAATGGTCGAGGTTATAGCGTTGGCTTTTTAAAACCAGATGACGACAAGAAAGGTTGCTTTTTTACAGCCTATCCCTGTGCAGCTTCCATGCTGGTTAACGCAACAGTTTTCCGTGAGTTAGGTGGATTTGATGAAACCTATTTTGCTTGTTTGGACGACACAGATTTGGGGTGGCGAGGATGGTTATCAGGGTATAAAACTCTTTTTTGTCCGTCATCGTTTGTTTACCATTATTATGGCGGCACTGTGGGTGAGGGTAGAATTTCCCCTCTAAAAACTTTCCATGGTACGAAGGGACCAATGATCACCATATTGAAGAATTTGGAGTTAAAGAACTTGTTTTTCGGTTTCATTCTTGCCTTATCCTATGACTTAGTTGAGGTCTTACTTCTGGTAAGGAGTAGCAACTCAGAATGTTTAGGAATGAAACTAAAAGCATATTTTTGGCTAATACACAATTTAACGAATATTCTACGAAAGAGGCAATCTATTCAAAACAACAGAAAATTTTCTGACAAATGGCTGCTAGATATGGGCTTTCTTGCAACCTTGAGCGAAACCTTTAGGGAATATAGCCGTCTCAGCAAGCTTACCCCTCAGGCTTAAATGAATGTTTAATAAAGAACATAAAAGTCCAGTCGCTTCCGTGATTGTGCTGAACTGGAATGGTAAACGTTTTCTGAATAAATGTATCGCCTCATTACTTAATCAAAATTACTATAACTATGAAGTACTCTTTGTTGATAATGGCTCTTGTGACGATAGTATTGAATTTGTGCGCTCACATTTCGGTGATAATCCAAGATTGCGAATTATTGATCTGGGTTATAACTTTGGTTTTTCAAAAGGTAATAATTTAGGGATGTCACATGCCCTGGGAAAGTATTTGATAATGTTAAATAATGATACAGAAGTTGAACCTAATTTTGTTTCTGAGCTTGTGGCAGTAGCTGAGGCAGATAGAACCATAGGTAGCGTAAGTTGCAAAATATTACATTATGATGGTTCTGTATGGTTTGGCCAATACTTCACGCATCGAGGGTTTATTGTTCCATTCTTTATGCAGGCTTTTGCAAGAGACTTGCTAAACGACCTATACAATAGTCCTTCGACAAATCTTGCAAATTCTGGGTGTGCCGTTCTTTATCGATCAGATTTAATCGCTAAAATTGGGGGTTTCGATGAAGATTTCTGGACTGACTGGGAGGATTACGATTTAGGTTTTCGTACAAATATTTCAGGTTATAGGTCAGTGTACATACCCGTGCCTTTAGTTCTTCATTTAGGCGGTGGTTCTGCTGGGTCATCGCCTAAACGCTTTGTTAGAGTTTATAAAAACATGCTTTCTACTTATTTTAAAAATTATGAATTGCCAAATCTTATTTTTCGTTTTCCGATTGTTATGTTCTTGCTCGTTCCGTCTATGCATATTGGTTGGTTTATTCACCGAGTTGTTACTCGCCCACCCGACTTCTATAGAGGAAAAGAAGCTGAATATTTTACCACATTAGCAAAAGGTTTCTTCGGTTTTCTGGCAAACTTGCGAGTTTACGCAAAAAAGAGATATTTCATTCAACAACTTCGACAAGTTTCTGATCGGAATATCTTT
The DNA here is from genome assembly GCA_963835475.1 of Candidatus Bathyarchaeota archaeon. GTDB lineage: Archaea > Thermoproteota > Bathyarchaeia > Bathyarchaeales > Bathycorpusculaceae > Bathycorpusculum. The sequence continues at coordinate 185,410 of CAWIFU010000011.1, read as the reverse complement.
AAGAATACTGAAGTAAATCATATTCTCTAATCCCTGGTTGACTTTATGTTAAATAAACTAGGCCCACATAACAAGACTGCTGCGATAATTTTAGCGGCTGGCATAGGTTCACGTTTGCGACCCTTAACCTCCTTTAAACCTAAGGCTCTTGTTGTTGTTGCGGGGCAAGCTATTGTTGACCGACAAATTGCTTCTTTATTAAGCAACGGCATTATGCGAATTACTTTAGTGGTCGGATACAGGGCTTCAAGTATTATGAGGCATTTATCAAAAAGTTTTCCTTATCCTGACTGTGAAATAGATTATATTTTCAATCCATTGTTTGCTAAGACTAATACAGTTTATTCTTTGTGGTTAGCCTCACGTATTCTATCCAACGTTTCTACTCTGGTCATAAACGGTGACTTGATGTTAACCAGTGAAAGTATCGCTAGGATGTTGTCTTGTAATAGTACTTGTTTGGGTTTAAGTAAACATACTTGTGGGAAAGAAGAAGTTAAAGTTCGGCTTCAACATGAGAAAGTTGTTAGTATTGGTAAAGGGCTCGATCCTCTTGAGGTTGATTGTGAGTATGTTGGAGTTGCTAAGTTTACTCAAGAGGTGGGTCAAGACTATCGCGAAGCGCTTGATATTGCCGTAGGAAACGGAAAAATTGGCATTTACTATGATGATGTAATACAATCATTGCTAAGTAAGCACTCTATAAAGACTGTCAATTTGACAGATTGCAATGTTATGGAGATAGATTCTCTTCAAGACTTTGAGAAGGCGAATATAGTCTTTTGCTTTAAGGATAGGTAATTTGAGGATAGTGATCGTTTATGTATGACTTTGTTGTTTTAGGCGGAGGCGCCATGGGGACTTCAATGGCTTATCTCTTGTCTAATGGCGGTAGGCGAGATGTCTTAATGTGGATGCGCAACCCTGAAAAAGCTGGGGTTATTAATAGGTCGCATCATAATTCGGAATATTTGATGGGTATAACGCTGCCTGAAAATTTGGTGGCAACAAGTGATCTTGCACTTGCATTAAAGCAGTCTGAAAATTTAGTTGTGGCTGTTCCTTCAAACGCTGTGCTACCGTTGCTTATGCAAATGCATGGGCGATTCAATCCTGAGAAAGTTCGTATTCTTTCGGTTGTTAAGGGGCTGGATATACAAAGCGGAAACCGAATTTCATCTTTGATTAGCAGTAACTTGGCAATCTCGGCTTCCAATATTGCTGTGTTGTCCGGTCCGAATTTTGCTGCTGAGTTGGCTGAAAAAACGCCGTCTGTTATGGTTATTGCTTCTTGTAACCGTGATATTGTCTCTGCTTTTAAGGATTATCTGGAATCAGAGTATTTGCATATTTATTTTTCTGATGATGTGTCAGGGGTTGAGATTTCAGCAATTTTCAAGAATATTTTGGCCATAAGTATGGGTATTGTGGATGGGTTAGGATTTGGCGCGAACACTAGAGGAGCCATCTTTCCGCTTTGTATTTCAGAAGCGCTGGAGATCGGAACTAAAGTTTTTGGGGCTAAGTCATCAACCTTGTTGGGTCCAGCCTGTCTTGGTGACGCTGTGACTACAGCTTTTAGTAGCAAGAGTAGAAATTATTTGCTCGGTTTATTATTAGCAAAAAAAGTTTCTAGTAGTTCGGAAAATTCGTTTCTTTCGGAGGGTAAGAACAATATTAAATTAATTAGGAGCTTGGCTTTGAAGAATGGTATTTCTGCTCCTGTTACAGAATTTGTTTATAGTATAATTGATGGAACAAATGCTTATCGTGCCTTTTCTTCTCTTTGGAAGAGCATGAATTCTATTCCATTAAAAGACTTTTCATGCGTTAAGTAGCTATCTAAAATAATTGTTGCCTTCGTGGTTTGTTAGTTGTTGAAATTCAGGTTACCTACATCATTAACGGCTTTAACTTCTGTCATTATTGCTATCGTCGTAGGATTATGGGTTTACGTAATTTCTGATAATCCAATAAGCGTTATTTTATCAATAATTGTTGGTCTTTGCTGCGGCATAGTGTTATTTTTTGTTCTAGGCTATCAGAATCTTAACCTAAGAATAACCATTCGCAATCATTCTGTTAAAAAAATCTTTGTTGTTTTGTTTGTTCTATTTTTGCTTAGTTATCTAATTGCGCCTAGCAATAGTGTATTTGCAAACTGGTTTTCTTTACCCTTGCTAAATTGGCTAAGTTTTGTTTTATCCCTTGTTTTTGCAATGTTTGTGCCGGGTTTCATATTTTTGAATTTAATTCACGTGCATCAAAAGATGTTGTTGCTTGCCAGCGTCATTTTAAGTGTTCTATTAAGCATGTTTTTTACTTCAACTTTTTGGTTTATCGCCAGATTGTTATCTTTAAGTGATACTCTTTCTTTCGGTTTCTTTTCTTTGGCTCAATTTACTTTGCTTTTGCTGTATTATGTTAGAACAAAGGATGACAATAACGAAAACAAACAAATAAGGACTCTTAATTTAAATGTCATTATTCCATTGTTGGCTATTGCTTGTATTTTTGTTTCTTTGATCGTTTTGCAGGAGTTTGTTTACTCATCGTTTGTTAGAGGTGATAGTTGGGATTATGTAGGTACTTCCCTTGCAATAACTAAAGGTGGTTTTAATCTAGTTTCTGCAGGTAAATTTTATTTACTCAATTCCCCGAGTTTTTTTGAGACATTTCTTTCTGCGGTAGGGCGTTTTAGTGGTTTTCCACCAGTTAATTCTTTGTTGATTTTGAGCTTGATTGTGGCAGTGTTGTTGCCTGCTGCTTTTTACGTAATGTCTACTAAGTATACGAAGAATTCCAAAGTTGGTTTGTTATCTACTCTTCTTTTTGTTGTTGCTTCTGGGTTTGGTTGGATTCCATTCGTAGGTGAGAAGTTAGCTTCAGGTGTCTCTTATTCCACTGTTGGCTTAGTCTATGCTATTGACAGTTTAGCTCCAAAGGTTATCTATGACGTTACCCAGCCGCAGGGTGTTCTCTCAGAGGGTCTTAAAACTTATGCCTTCGGTGTCTTAGCTGTAATAATGTTGTTATATCTTTTTGAGAGTGAGCTAAATTTTAAAGCACGTATTCCATTGATTGCTCTGCTTGTAGGATTTGCTTTTCAATATCATGTTGAGGAAGCAATTATTTTTGCTCTTGCTTTCATTCCGGTATATTTGATTCTTGTCATCTTATCGAAGGGTGAAAGAAAAACAATCAGGTATAATTTGGGGGGCGTTACCTGTGGTCTGCTTATTGCATTGTTAATTAGTTTCATCTCTAATCATGCGAAAGTTGTGAGTAGTGTCAGTCTCGATTTGGTTTCTATTGCTGCAATGGGTGTCTTTTTTGCTTTTACTTACTTGAAAATTAACTCCCTAGGGAGTCTTCTTAAGGCGTTTGCAAGTAAATTTAAAATTGGAATTTTCTTAATAGTTTGTTATCTTGTTGGTTTGCTTGCTTTTGTTCTCGTTTTTTATGGTTATCCACGTATGTCTTCTGCTTACAGTATTGGGGTTGTGTTTCAAGGATTATCTTTTCCTTGGTATTACTATCCAATGAGTTTAGGTGTTGTGGGGTTGTTGATGATTATTGGTTTATTGATGGCTTTTGAGGGTGACCGCAAAATTACAGGTTTTCTTCTTATGGTTATTTCGTTAATGGTTTTTGGAGCACTTTTATCTTGGTTTAATGGTAATGTGTTATTAACGGGTGCTAAAGAATGGCGAGTTATTTATCGAGTTATTCCCATTCCATCCTCTGTTTTTGGAGGATGGGTACTGTATCGTCTTGTTGAATTGAGCGGTAGGCGGTTTGAGGTTAAGGTTTTTTCAGTCAGGCAGTTGCCCAAACTGCGTGTGAATATGCGTTTGTTAGGGCCTATTGTTTTCTTGTTTGTGATTATTTTGGGCATTCCCAGCACGATTATAGCTTCTGAGTATTGGATGGCAACTGGTCTGAATCCTAATGGTGACATTCATCCGGGGGCTGCTGATGTGGAGTTATCTAATTTCTTTTCTCATTTGCCTTTGACTGATAGAGCAGCTGTTTTTAGTGTCGGTTCAAATGCTCTTGTTCGTCTAGGGGGGGTTACCACCGCTATACAAAGTGCGTATGCAAATCCAACAGATTTGACTAGACCTGAGACTGTTGCATTGCTTTCTTCTGATGTTCGGTATATTGTGCTGGATAAGTTAAGCGGTACAACAGAAGATTTTCCTATGTTAAGTTATCTCAAGGTAGTTTTTGATAATTCCAAGTATGTGGTTTATCGATTGCCTTATTTGCAGTCTTCAGCTGCCGAATCAACAATCGGGTATATTGCACCAATATTTTACGACAACTCCTCTCTTCTTTCATACATGTTGATTTCTTCCCAGAATATTTCATACCAGTTAGTTTGTGATGATTTTTTCAATAAGTCAATGCTTATTTTGCCTCATGATCTTACTGCAAAACAACAGGGCTATCTTGGAGAGCCTGACTTTCAAGACCCACAGGTAATGCTTAACTGGGTAAACGAAGGTGGTCATTTAGTTGTTTTTGGTGGAACCGGTGACATATTTAAGAGCATAGGTGTTACCGCCGACATTCATAGCTATTCAAGGACAAATTCAGTAAGCATTGGGTCGACAATCTATAGGTTAAATGGTACTGTCAATGTGAATGGTTGGTCTTTTGATGCTAGCAAAATTACGGTATTAAGTTATTATCAATTGGATGGAGGCAACGTTTGTCCCTTCGCGGTTGAAAAACAGGTTGGCAATGGAAGTGTGGTCTACTTTAATGTTGATCCTTTGTATGTTGCCACCAATCAGTCATATGATACCTTGCCTATTGCTGATATTTCTTCAATAATTCATGGTTCATTAAATAATCTTGGCTTGAATTTAATTCAGATAAGCGCTGAATCTGCTCCTATTAGCGACCGGTGGTTATCTGAATACACGAGCTACGCTGAAAATAGCTTTTCTGCTATTGGTGATATAAATATTAAATCTTCAATTTCAGGTGATTATATTCTTCAAAATAGAACTGCTGTAAACAGTTTGACTTTTAATCAAGTTGAAGTTCAAAATAGTTCAAACACTATTTTATACAATATTACTATAAGAGGTCAAGCAAGTGTTGAAATTCATTCAGCTCAACTTATTTCTTCAAACGAATTATTGGTCCCAAATTATTTTTCATTTAAAGTTGATAATTGCTCGGTGAAAATAAAATCGGTGAATGGGGGCTTGTTGAAAGTAGAAAGTGATAAAGGAACCTTTGCTGTAGACGAGGCCAGTTTTACCTCAAACAACACGTCGTTTATTATGCATAGCCCTTTCATAGAAGTTAATGGTACAGTGCATTTCACTAGAATTTCTCTTCCATCAATTGCTTCTGTATGGTCGGACAACGTTGATTTGCGAGGGCAAACTAAATTTCACATAGCATATGGAGATGCCCAATACGTTTTCTTTGATAACTACATCTATCCAACTTGGCAACCAAGCACTCCAGAAATTGTGGCAATTCCTCTAAAGGATATTTTATTATCGCCTTTTAACATAACATTTCTTATACTGCTGGGCGTTATCTATTTAGTTTCAACTAAACGGTACTTAAACCTCTCCGAAACCCCCTCTAAAACGTGAAGATTATTTGGCAAAAGCAGACCTATTAATACCATCTAATATTGTAAAGCTTGTATTGCTCAATATCATGCATTGGGTGTCTTTTCTATCTATACGTGATAAGACTATCTGGATTTTTGGAAGTTGGGATGGAAAGGTTTTCTTGGATAATCCAAAATATCTTTTCCTTGCATCTCAAAAATTGTCGCCTGCTGTTAAGCCAATTTGGATTTCAAACAATACTGCTTTGGTGCATTCACTTAGAAGAAAAGGTTTCAAGGCGTATTATACTTTCCAAATTCAAGCAGTTCTTTATGGATTGAGAGCTAAGTATTATTTTATTGACCATGCACCTCTATACGGCGGTTTTTTTGCTCCAACGAATCTTTGGTTGTCTGGCGGTGCAAAGATTATTCAGTTGTGGCATGGTGTACCTCTTAAGAGGTTGGATTCTGTTGGTCTTGTCGGAAATAAGCACCAATCAGGAATAGGCAGCTTTCTCGCGGTTTTGGCCAAGGCTAATTTGTTTAATCTTTTCACGAACTATTATTTTGTTGCTTCCTCTCGGTTATTTGGTCGATTAATGGCTGAGTCTTTTGGGGTTTCAGAAAAAAAAGTCCTGTTAAGTGGGTATCCAAGGAATGTTTTTCAGGAAGCACCCATGCTGAGCATTTACTCTCTTCAGAAAGGGTTGAATGAAAAAATTAGGAATCTTAAGACTGAGGGCAAAAAATTGTTATTCTATATTCCTACTTTCAGAGATTATGGTGGTAATCCGATTACTCATAAGGCGATTGACTTAGCGGTTTTTGAAAAATTTCTTATGGATAACCAGAGTGTGTTAATTGTTAAATTTCATGAGGCAGATGTGATTAAATTAGGGAATGTGAGTAAGAAAAATATCATTTTTCTTCCTAACGGCTTTGACATTTACGAGATTTTGAGTTTATGTGATGTATTAATAACAGATTATTCTTCGATATTCTTCGATTTTTTGCCCTTTAATCGCCCTATCATTTTTTATCCATATGACCTTAAGACATATCAGACGTCTGCCCGATGCTTCTATTTTGATTATAACGAATTTGTGCCTGGTTTGATTGCACATGATTTCAATGAAATGCTAAAATCTGTTTCTTCGATACTTCAAACAGGAGTAGATGCATATGAAGAAAAGAGAGAAAAACTATACGAATTCTGCTTTGAGTATAAGACTCTAATGCTGAAAAATATTTTGGTTGATTATTAGAATCTAAATGTGGCTTCTCCATTTTGTTAGCTGCTTTTGACAAATTAGGTTTTTGTTTTTTTTGAGTATTCTAAGTCTCTATTTTTCTGTTGATGTCTATTCTGTTTTGTCAAAATATTAATAGCATCGTTGAGTAATTTAGATCTCAGTTGGGTGCTATGAAAAAAGCATTTATTACTGGTGTTACGGGTCAGGATGGCTCTTATTTGGCTGAGTTCTTGCTCTTTAGAGGCTATGAAGTACATGGCATTATACGCCGTGCCAGCACGTTTAACACTGGTAGAATAGATCACTTTTATGTGGATCCTCACGAACCTAATGCTCGATTCTTTTTGCATTACGGTGATCTATCTGATTCCGAACAAATCTCAGATATTATTCATAACGTAAAACCTGACGAAGTTTATCATTTGGGTGCTCAGAGTCATGTTAAAGTCAGTTTTAGCATGCCTGAATATACTGGAAACGTTACTGCTCTAGGAACGGTCAGGCTTTTAGAATCTATTAGGCGCAGTGGTAATAAAGTGAAGTTTTATCAGGCATCAAGTAGCGAAATGTTCGGTAGAGCGTGTTCTCCTCAAAACGAGGAGACTCCTTTTAGTCCTACGAGTCCGTATGCCGCTGCTAAAGTCTTTGCTTATTGGATGACCAAAAATTATCGACTAGGCTATGGAATGTTTGCCTGTAATGGTATCTTGTTTAATCATGAATCAGTTCGGAGAGGAGAAACTTTTGTTACAAGAAAGGTAACTATGGCTCTTGCAAATATCTTAGCTAAAAAGCAACAGGCATTGTATCTGGGAAACCTTGAGCCGAAAAGAGATTGGGGATTTGCCCCTGAATATGTTGAAATAATGTGGCGGATTTTGCAGCTAGAAAAACCTGATGATTTTGTAATTGGTACAGGTGAACAGCATTCTGTGCAAGAATTTGTTGAGGAAGCTTTTTCCTATGCTGGTCTAGATTGGGACCACTATGTGAAAAGTGACCTTCGGTATTTTAGACCAACTGAAACAGAGGATTTAGCGGCTGACTCCACTAAAATTAGGAAAGTATTAGGCTGGCAGCCTAAAATTAAGTTTGAGGATTTGGTCAAAATCATGGTTGATGCTGATATGCGTAGAATTGGCTTGAAGCCAATCGGTGATGGGGATAAGATTTTAGCCAAACAATTTCCTAATCGCTGGTGGAAGGTGGATTAATTGTCTTTTTGGAAAGGCAAAAAGATTTTGCTGACTGGTGGAAATGGTTTTTTAGGTTCTCATATTTATCAAAAGCTTGTTGAAGAAAAGGATATTTCGCCCAGCCAGATTTTCGTTCCTAATAGAAAGGATTCTGATTTGAGGGTGCGATCTAATTGCGAAAAAGCTGTCGAAAATATGGACGTGGTTATTCATCTTGCTGCTCGTGTTGGTGGAATAGGGTTTAATCAGAAATATCCTGGCACTCTTTTCTTTGATAATATTATGATGGGTACGCTGCTTATGGAGGCTTCACGGCTTGCATGTGTTGGAAAATTTGTGCAGGTGGGGACAGTGTGTGCTTACCCTAAGTTTACGCCTACCCCGTTTAAAGAAGACGACCTTTGGAATGGGTATCCTGAAGAGACAAACGCCCCTTATGGTATAGCAAAAAAAGCCCTTCTCGTAATGGCACAGGCGTATCGCCAGCAATATGGAATGAATGTGATATATCTGTTGCCAGTGAATCTTTATGGTCCGGGTGACAATTTTGATTTAGAGTCTTCTCATGTTATTCCAGCCTTCGTTAGGAAGTTTATAAATGCTCAAGAAAGAGAAGAGCAGTCGGTAACTGTGTGGGGAACTGGCAAGGCATCGCGTGAGTTTCTTTTTGTTGAGGATGCGGCTGAAGGAATAATTTCTGCAACTGAGAGGTATGATAAGGCTGCCCCGGTAAACCTTGGCTCCGGTAAAGAGATAACTATTAACGATTTAGTTAATTTAGTAGCTAAGTTAACGAAATTTAGGGGACAAATCATTTGGGATAAATCAAAGCCGGATGGTCAACCGAGAAGACGTCTTGATGTTACAAGAGCCAAAGCTGAGTTTGGCTTTGAGGCTAAAACAGATCTTGCTTCAGGGTTGAAAAAGACTATTGAGTGGTTTAAGAATAATCAGGGTAACGTTTAGTTCTTTTTCTCATAGTTTTTTGGCTTAAAATAGTTGTCACGTGGGTTTTACGATTGGAGTTTGCTGTTTAATCACGCTTTGGAATCTATGTGTAGAACTTAAATACAATGACGGATCAATTATTGGCGGGGTTGAGCATGTTCTGCATCGGTAATCGTGGGCGTGCAGTCAGCATCTTAGTAATTGCCTTACTGGTTGTTAGTTCCTTCTTGTTTTATGATTTTGATCATGCCGTTACTGAGAGCACTCAACAGCAAAATTCATCGAACATTTCTAGTTTAGCAGGTTTCGATAAAACAACATACTATAGCAATACAACTACAACTGAGACTCCAAAGGTAACTGACTCTCCTGTTCCTAACCGAAGCGTTATTCCTGATGTACCAGAAGCAAAACCCAATAGCATAACCATTTTTGGTCCAGTTGCTGAGCAACCAACACCGCAACCAACATCTGAGTCGTATATAGTCCTAAACGAAACTGTCTTATTGTCTGCAATAAATCTTTTGAGAACAACTGGGGGCTCCATCGTTTTGCAAAGCGACTTAGCTATTAATCACGATATTATTCTTCCTAGTAATATTACGTTAACCGGTAGCAACGACAAAATTACCATTTTTCTATCTGGCCACAGTCTTGGCGTGGCAGCAAACGCAACTAATGTTACTTTCAAAGATTTGACAATTGACGGTTCCGGTTTAGGTGATCAAACCTTCATCATTGCGGAAAATGCTACCAATGTTCTAGTGGAAAACATAATTTTCAGGAATTTTTTAGGAGCTGCTGGTTGCCTGCTTAATTTCGGCAATCAAGTAACGCTAAGAAATATTTCTTTTAATAATATCCAAAATGTTTATCCGATTTTGATCAATGGATCAAACGTTTCTGTTAGTGATTGCGTTTCAAGCGATAATTCACTTTTTCCTCTAATCGCTGTTGGTGGTGGGCTTTCTAATATTAGCGTTATTGGAAACGCTGCGTCAAATAGACCTTTGTTTTCGGCGAATTATGGTTTAGCTTCAACCAAGAATCTATGGATTGAAAACAATACGGTATTTTTTCCCAATGGAACATATGCACTGCTGATAATGGGTGGAATGGGAGATTATTTACCCATATCCCACGCAAATGTAACTGTCAAGGGCAATTTTATAAAGGCAGCGCCAGGTGCCTTTAATGCAATTGCAATTTATGGCTTAACAACAAACGCAACTGTCATTGGTAACACGGTGGACATGTCCTTGTCAGGTCATAATGGCATTGCCATTTCTTCAGGAATTAATGTTACAGTTACCAAAAATGTTGTTTTTGGTTGTAACGAACTTACCGAAGGAGGAATCGAGGTTGAAAGCAATCCCGTTCATAACCGTCAAGTAGGTTTTAGTGACAACGTAACAGTTGTCGACAACACTGTTTACAATTCAACTTGGGGGATTTACGTTCGTGTTATGTGCCCTGATCATCCAAATTGGAATGGAACAGTTTTATTATCAAAAAATATCGTTGTCGAAAATAATACAGTTTATGATTGCCAAGTTGGGGTTAACTTGTTATACGGTGATAATTTGACTGTGAGGAACAATAATATTATGGATAACATGGTTCCCTTTGCTGTAGATGTAACCAATGTTTCTAATTTCACGGTAACAGGGAATATTGACTATCCTTAAAGCCGAAAATTGTTGTTTGTTCGGGAAAAACTTATACCTCATCTATTGAAGTATCGTTAGAGTAACATGTGGTGGGATTCGGCTCAGATTAGTGTATTGGAGTCAGTTTTCTTTTCATTTGTTACTATTGTTATTTTATATCTTGTTGGCTTTGCCTTCTTGAAATTGTTATCTTTTTTTGGCAAGTTGAGCGATCCTTTTTCTTCACTAGATTTTTTTCAAAAGGTCACCTTTAGAGTTCTTTTCGGTTTTATTTTTATAGTTCTTTTCGTTTTTCTTCTTTCGTTTTTTGGCTTTTCTTTTTTGATATCTTCTTTGGTAATTGTTACAATAGTTGGCTTGGGCTTAGTTCTTGCTATCTTCAAAGCTAAGCCTAGTAAGTTAAGGCTGCTCAACGACTTTCGTTTTAGAAGATATTACTTATTGATTGTTGTTTTAATTTTGCTTGTTATCTCGATTTTTCTTTCGTCGATGGTAATTAGCGGTTCTTACGCCTCGACAAATGATGATGGTGCAGACCACACCTTGATGACACGAATAGTATTGGACAATCCGAATGTATTGATAACACGTTCCGGGCAGCAGTATGCTAACTTTTTGATTAGATATCCTTTAGGGACTCATATACTGAGCGCTTTTCTGGTAACTTCGCTGGATGTGGCTATTCAGAAAATCGTTATTTTGATGACTGCTGTTTTCCCTGCGTTAATTGCTCTTTCTTTCTATTCTACTCTAAAGTGTTTATTTAATAGTAAAGTCCTTTCGATTTTAGCTTTGACAATTGCTGGGTTCTTTACCATTGGCTTGTTTTTGTCTCCTATTTCTTGGGGAGGCCTGCCTCTTTTATTATCTCTTTATTTTTCCGTTAGTGCTATGGGTTTGATTTTTCTTTCTTCTTTTAAGATTAAGATGACATGGTTGACTGCTTTTCTTTTGGGCCTCATTTTCTTTGCTGCTTCTCAGACTTATCCGGTGGCATTGTTATTTATTTCATTTTGGTTCTTGCTTGTTTTCGGTTTTAAGTTGTTTAGTGGCATTAAGGCAGCCAAATTCTCTTTTCCTTTTCGCTCAGTTATCCAAAGAAAGAACGTCTTTCTTTTTGTTTGCTTTTTAGTCCCTATTTTGCTAGCACTCCCTTATTTTTATGCAATCTTGACAAACAATTTTAGCTCTGTTCAGAATAGTTTAATCAATATAGTTTCTGGTTGGTCTGGAGTTATTAAAAATCGTATTTCTTTTAATTGGTTGTTTGATCTTCCAGCACTTTGGATTTTCTTTTCAGATTTTGGTCGAGTGCTTGCATTAGCACCTTTATCTTTGATTTTGCTTATTGGTCTATTCATTCCAAAGCTATCTTTAAAAGTTGGTTCATTTTTTCCTTCAAAGGATTATCGACGGAGCCTTTTGCTTGTTTATTCTTTTATGCTGCTAATCATGAGTTACCTGACTTTGACCCTCTTCTTGCCCATTGATTTTATAACTGCTTTTTTTGATCCCTCTCGTGTTTTGCAGTTTGTTTCTGTGCCTGGGATAATTTTGACAGCGGTCGTAATCTTCTTCGGTTGTTGTCTATTTTATTCCTTTTTTAAGCGATTGTTTTATGGTCAAAAGTAAGACTATCGTAGATGGAACAAGCAAACTTAGTAAATCTAGGTTTTTCGCTATTGGACTGATAATATTGTTAGCCTGTAGTGTTATTGTATTGATTGTTCCAATATTAACTGAAGAGCAAGGTGTGTATAATCAAGCAAGCGCTTTATGTTCTGCATACCAAACGCTTGGAAGGGACGATGTTTCTTTGATGAATTGGATTCATGCCAATGTTACGTCTGATAAGTATTTTTTGGTTTCGTCTGGTGATAGTGGTCAGTATCTAGCGGCTGTAACTCAACGTCAAACTATTTCGCTTAATAGTCGTTTAACTAATTATAGTGATTTGATTGGGCTGTTATCCTATAATTCTTCTGATTTAAGGGCCATTCCATTTCTAGTTGACTATAACGTTTCTTATGTTTACATTGGTTCGAAAGCCACTGCATATGGTCTTCAATATCCATATTATAGAGCTTTCAATTCGACGCAGTTTCTTTCTACGCCATATTTCACTTTGACTAAGGAAGTTGGGAATGCCTGGCTCTTTGAGTTTAATGCGACAGAAGCTCTACGCATTTCTGCTTGAAAAGTTGATTTGCGAAAGCAGGTCTATTAAATTCTATGAACTATCTCCAGGGAATAACCGTAAACTCTTTAAGTTTTTCAATTAAGATTATTGTTCCATTGAGTTCAAGTTTAAGACAAATTATGCCAAAAAAACGAATTAAGATGAACTTGTCTGATGTATGAAAAGCTATTTTCCAATAGCAGTCTAATTGCAGTCTTGATTGCCAGTATTACAAGCGTTTGGGTTTATTTGATTTCAGATAATCCAATAAAAATTGTCGTTTCTTTGCTTGTCGGGGTTTGTTGTGGAATTGTAGCCTTTTTTGTTTTCACAGATCGAGCTTTCACAATTCAAATCAACAAGCCACGTCTGCCGACCGGAAAATTTTTGCTATTAGTTTTTTTGCTTTTTTTGCTGACGTACTTTTTTTTGCCGGTTAATAGCATCTTTGTCGTTAACTGGTTTTCTTTGGAGTTCGTTAATTGGTTTAGTTTTGCTTTATCACTTTTCTTTACGTTTTTCGCATCTGGATTCATTATTATAAACTTATTGGGTGTTCACTCGCGTGTGCCTTTTTCCGCTTCAGTTGTGTTTAGTGTTCTAGTTAGTATGTTTTCAACTTCGATTTTTTGGTTTTTTGTTAAGTTTTTCTCTTTATCCGGTGTTTTGCCGTTTTGTTTTTTTGCCATCTTTCAATTCGTATTGATTTTACTTTATTCTGTCAAGTTTAGGGCCGTCCCTTCGTATGCATTTTCCCCAAAAAAGACTCTGAGTTTAAATGTCATTTTGCCATTGCTTGCTGTAATAACTATTTTTGTCGTGTTCATTGTTTTGCAAGAATTTGTGTATCAACCGTTTGTTAGAGGTGATAGTTGGACTTATATTGGCAATTCATATTCGGTTTCAAGGGGGATCTTTAGTTATGTTCCCGCCGGATGGTTTTATACAGGTCCTGCCCATTTCTTCGACGTATTCTTATCAGCACTCACAAGTCTTAGCGGTTTTCCGCCTGTGAATTCTCTTATGCTATTTAGCGTTGTCTTTGCTATTTTGTTTCCTTTAGCTTTCTATGTTATGTGTTTAAAATATACTCAAAATGCCAAACAGTCAATATTGTCAACATTTATTTTTGTGCTTGTTTCTGGCTTTGGTTGGCTGCCATTTGTAAGCCAAAAACTTGGGCTTGCTTTTTCCTCTTATTCCCCTTCTCAGTTCCTTACTGTCATTAATACGCTTGCTCCAAAGGTGCTCAATGACATTACTCAACCACAAGGCGTATTTTCCGAAGGGATCAAAACTTACGCGTTCGGTTTATTGGCTATTTTTGTTTTGTTGTATCTCTTTAAAAGCGATTTACCTTCGAAAATCCGCATTACATTGATTGCTTTGACTATTGCTTTCGCTTTTGAATATCATATCGAAGAAGCATTAATTTTCACTTTGGCGATTGTTCCTGCGTTTTTAATTTTATCTACAAAGGTGAAAGCTTTAAGAAATAATCTTGTCGGATTAACCATCGGTTTTGCAGTTATACTATTATTTAATGTTTTTATCGCCAATGTATCCTTGCAAAATGTTATTTTTAAAACTTTATTAATTTCTTTAGGGGTCCTTGCTTTATATATCGGTTTAACTTTCATAAATTTTAATATTAAAACTTCGTTAAAGATTTTTCTTTTGAACTATAAGACACTGCTGGTATCGTTGATTTTCTATGTTTTCGGTTTGGCTGTATACGTTCTCGTTTTCTATGGCTATCCTAACATGACATCTTTATATAGCTATAGTATAGTTGCCCTTAGTTCTTCTTTTCCGTGGTATTATTACCCTATGTCTTTAGGGATGGTTGGTGTGCTTTTCTTGATCGGCTCCCTCCTAGACTTCGAAAAAGATAGGAATATTTCATTATTTTTGTTAATTACTGTCTTTTTGATGACTTTTGGAGTTCTTTTATCATTCTTTAATACGTACGTTTTTGCTACCACAACGAAAGAATGGCGAATTGTTTATAGAATTATTCCCGCAGTGAGTTCTTTTTTTGCAGGCTGGGTGCTATTTAAACTCTTTAATTCAGAGCAAAAAAATAGCAGTTTTCACTTGAGAATTATTAGAAAAGCAACCTCTGTTCGCATTAACCGTAGGCTTGTTTCAGTCATGGTTCTTCTATCCGTAATTATTCTAGGCATACCAAGTACTCTCTTAGCTTCAGAGTACTGGATGGTGAGTAACGTAAGTCCTTATGGAGAGATGTATACAAACGCCGAGGATATTCAATTAGTCAACTTCCTTTCCCACATTCCAGTTGATTCAAGAGTTGCTGTAGGAGAAATGAATTCTAATTCAGATGCCCTTGTCCATCTTGCTGGGGGTACTACAGACAATTACCCCAATCTAATGCAATTAGATAGGCCTGAAACCATTGCTCTTCTTTCAGTACAAGATAGATATCTCTTGCTTGATAAAATTCAAAATTTCCAACCAGCGATAACTTCAGTTCTTGAAAGTCTTCCGGTTGTTTTTAACAATTCAAAGTATTCGATTTATGAGCTGCCTATTTTACAGCCATCTTCTTTAGAATCCAAAATCGGTTACGTTGCACCACTGCAATATGGTAGCGCTATTATTCCTTCCTATTTTGTTATCTCGTCACTAAATATTTCTTACCAATTGGTAAACAGTGACACCTACGGCAAGTCAGTGCTTTTACTTCCATCTGAACCTTCTGGGCAATCGGTTCTTAGGTTTAATGGTGTTAATCAAGACGTTGACGTTGGCAACCTTAACCTCACATCTGACGAATTTTCAATATCTACTTGGTTTAAAACATCTGCTTCTGGGTCTGATATGAGTTTAATAAATAAGCGGTTGAGTGGTTCTTCTCAGGTTGGATTTAGGCTTATGATTTTATCGAACAATTTGATTTCTGCTGAGGTAAATGATGGTTCTGGGACAGTTGGCGTGACCGGCGCAGAGCATAATGATGGCTTTTGGCACAACGTTATAGCTGTACTTGATCAGAAATATCTTTCAATTTATGTTGACGGCAAACTTGAGGGTATAACTGTACTTCCTAGAGTTATAGAAACGTTAGCAAATAACTTGGATTTTACTTTAGGTTCTGAGAATGGGGAGAGCTTCTTTTTTAATGGTTCTATGTCTAACGTTTGCGTATATGAGCGTGCGTTATCTCAAAGTGAGATAACTTCGAACTCTTTATCTTTCGACTCCTACCTTTCTAAGAATGGTCTGAGCCTATGGTTACCTATTAATGAGGGTGAAGGGAACCAACTTCACGATGGCTTTAATCATTCAAGCTTAGGCATTATTCGTGGTGCAACATGGAATATCGAGAGTGTGCCAAGTGACGTAAACTATGTCTTGAATGTTGATTCAATAATGAATTGGGTGAAAGCAGGTGGCCGACTAGTTATGTTTGGCGGGAAAGGTGAGTTAAACGGTGTCTTGAGGCTTAATGATACTGGTCACCAAATCAAAGCAGACTCTATAAAGACCGATGAATCAAGCTTTCAATTGAATGAAACTATTGATTTAGGGCTTCTTGCGTATCCTGCAGATGAGAACATTCTTGGTTATTACCAATTCAATGGGAAAAATGTTTGCCCCCTTGCCGTTGAAGCGAGTTTTGGAGAGGGCAGCATACTTTACCTTTACCTTGACCCGATTTACAATATTAGCAGCGAAACGAAAGGAAGCATAATTTTTAATTCTAACTTCTCGTCGGTTATCAATCAGGCAATCGCCAGTTGGGGATTTGGCAATTATTCAACAGAAAATTCGGATAAGATTCTTTGGAATCAATATGCAGTAAATCAATGGCCTGGGCACGTGGAAAAGAATTTTGCAGCCCAAGGCGAAATACTGATTAATTCGACTCTTTCAGGCTCCTATTTTGTACCAACAACTTTCTTGGCCTACAAAGTTTCATTGGATCAGAGTACAGTGAACTCATTTGAAAACCTGGCAATAGATAATGTAAGTGTCAAAGGCGTAGCTAACCTTATTGTTCGTGCGGAAAGTCTTGCTTCAACAACTAGTAAGAATTCAATCCCTACCTATTTTCCGGTTCAACTTGCCAATTGCTCAGTAACTATTAAACCAGTTAATGGGTCCACTATAGAACTTCGAACAAACAAAGGATCAATTACCGTTAATAGCGGCGGGTCGGTAACATTTGACTCAAACCTGGCGTCGTTGGTGATTAAAAATCCATCGATTTATGTAAACGGGAGTACTAACTTGACGCAAAAAACCTCGAGTACTTCAGAATTTGTAGGGGAAACATGGCTCAATTTGACTTATGATGACAATAACTATTTATTTTTTGATCAATTGAGACTTCCAGCACCTCAATCAAATAATCCGCAACAATATGCTCTTCCTTGGGTTGATATCTTGCTATCGCCTTTCAATATAGTGTTGCTTTTTGTAACAATATTATTAAGCTTGAAATTTAGAAAAAATAGATTGCCCTCATAAAACCTTCATTTTTCTTGTAGCGGTTTTTCTGCCGTCGGTTGTCATAACTGTCTTCATCAAGTTGTCTATTCTTTTTTAATCTTGTGTCCATAGTCACTTTAGCGTATTTGTTGGTTTGATGCCGCAAGCTTTTTAGGATTTATCATGCGAATATTGTTAAAACAGGATGTAACCTCGACGCATGTAACTACTTCGCATGATGGCTCTTTCAACTCGCTTAATAATCTGCAACTAATGAAAATCAAGCGTAAAGCCATACGTTTAGGCGTATGGTTCAGAGCTTTGCCACGGATTGATAGGGTGCTTGTTGATTTAACAATAAAGGTAGCCAAAAATATACGCAGTCCAAATTTAATAAAAAGCCTCTTAGAAGTCGTAAGTAAGTTGGAAGAAGTCTTGCAAAGCAGTGTATTGAAGTCCTTTAGGTTAATTGGTCGCCCGCTAGCTGAGAAACTTAGTGAGTTAGCTCAGAGTCTAGGCAATCATTCGGCGAAAAAATGGGCTTCTGATTCCTCGTTTGCCCTCTTCTTGGCTATAATGCATACAAATAGGTGACTCCACGATGCTCCAATCAAGAATATATTCAGGTGGCAATCAGAGTTTTAGTAACTATTGGTGCTATGTTAATTAGTTATCACATTGTGATCGCTTGTTAAGTACGGTTGTTGTTTGAATTATTAATGATACATCCATAGTTAGCATAAACAAGATAGCAGTTATTTCTCGGCTGTCTGAAAAAAATAGTTCTTATAAATAGGCAAATTTAAATGAAAATTGCAAGAATCAGGCATCTGTTTTATCCTGATATGCCTCGCGACTATTTTTATGAGTTGTCCAGCATGCAAGTCAAATCTGGGCACATCGTTGACGTAATTACTTGGCTAAAAAACCCTAAAAATCTTTCCAAAGAGAAAATTGAAGATAATTTTTATGTTCACAGGCTTAATGGCTTCAATTTAGTGCCTACCTTTGTTGAACAAGATTATCCGTTTTTGCCGTTTCTGCCCTCTAAACTGGAGCAAGTTAGACCAGATGTTGTTCATGGAGAATCACACCTTTTTTTGCCGACAATTCAAGCTCTAAGGAAAGCAAAGAAATTAAAAATTCCATGCGTAATTACAGTCCATGGGGTTTTTGCTGACAGAGGATTTGAAATTAATTTAGCTCAAAATATTTATCTCCGTACAATAGGTTTGTCAGCTCTTAGATCAGCAGATAAAGTCATTTGTTTAACAAAAAGCGACGCATCACAAATTGAAAAACTGGGTTGTCGGTCAGAAAAGATAGCGATTGTGCAAAACGCCGTTGATACAGATTTTTTCAAGCCTCTTAAGAATAGAAATGATAATTTGATTGTTTGGGCGGGTCGCTTTGTGGAAGAAAAAGGGGTAAAATACTTAATTGAAGCTGCAAGAAATATTTCAATAAATCGCCCTGATGCAAAAATTTTGTTAATTGGCTATGGCCCTTTGAAGGGAAAAATAATTGACCTGGCGTTTAGATTAGGATTACTGAATAAATCGGTATTCATAGAAGGACCTTTTGGTCGAGATAAAATTGCGCAAATTCTTGGAAAGGCAACAGTTTTTGTATTCCCCTCCTCAAAAGAAGGGATGTCTATTAGTTTGCTTGAGGCAATGTCATGTGAACTGCCTGTAGTTGCATTTAATGTGCCTGGAATAGCTGAAATTATTGATAATGAAAAAACAGGATTGATGGTTCAAACTAGAAATTCTCAGCAATTAACGGAAGCAATCATATATCTATTAAATAGTAAGGCTAAACGAAAGGAACTTGGTGTCAACGCAAGAAATTATGTAATTCAAAATAACAGTTGGAAAACGGTACAATCATCTTTGGATAAAATATATTCAGACGTCGTTAGTGGAAAAAATTAGATTAATGTCTGTAAAGCTTTTGGACTTTTATTTTACCTATAAGAAATCGCCAAATACCCACATATCTGAGGAAAAATTTTGATAATCTTCTTTATTTATGGAATAGATGTTAGCATAGAGAGCGTTATTGCAAAAGGGAATTTTGATCAGATGCGATTGGAAGTTGAAAACCTCTCCAAAACGTATCACGTTTTTCTTTCTACAAAAGATAGGCACTCATTTTCGCAATTGTTCAAAGGTAGAGTTTCTCATATATCTTCTATGTTTTTTAATTTACCTGACACAACTATTGGCAAGTCATTGGCTGCTGCACTTTTTTTTGGAATAGGTTTCTTTTCTTTCTTAAAAAGGGAAAGACAAGTCAATGTTATTGTGTCTCAGGGTACTGCCTCTTTGCACGGGGCACTTGCCAATTTTCTTTTTCATAAGCCCGTGATTCTTTATCTTCAGTATTTTGCTTATGCTGAGCAATCACTTCTTGGGCGAAATATGCTGTCACCATTATTCAAGTGGATTGAGTTTTTTTGCATAAAGAACTGCACTGTTGTTATAGCTCCAAATCATAAATTGTGTGATGAAGCTTTATCTGTTGGTGCTAGATCTGTAAAAATCATTCCCAATTTTGTAAATGTTGACTCAATAAGTAGAATCAGCGAGAAATCTATTTTGCGTGAGAAACTGGGGATTGGACTAAAGGAAAATGTAGTTCTTTTTGTTGGTCGCCTGCATCCTACAAAAAACCTATCTCTTCTTCTAAAATCATTGGCATCAGACCATTTGCAGTCCTGTCGTCTATTTGTTTTGGGGGATGGACCGGATAAAGAAAAATTAATGAATCTATCTTCATATTTAGGCATCAGCCATAGAGTTGCCTTTAAAGGGTTTCAACGCAAAGAGGTTGTTCTAAAATATATGAAAGCCGCCGACGTATTCGTTTTGCCATCAATTGCGGAAGGTCAACCTCGCGTTGTTTTGGAAGCTTGGGCTTGTGGAGTCCCTGTTGTTGCCTCAAAAGTTGCTGGGATTGATAATTTGATAGCTGATGGAGTAGATGGTTTACTTTTTAATTTGCCTTCAAAAGAGCAATTGGCAACTTCAATTCTAAGGGCGCTTGAAGCTGACATTGCGAAAAACCTTGTTGCTAATGGTAAGGAGCATGTTACTCAATTTAGTGAAGACCATATTCTATTAGAGCAAGCACGTATAGTTGAGAGATTTTTATAGACCGGAGCCCGAGCTGCAATTTTGATGTTTAGTTATTGGGTTAAAATGTTCTTTTAGGGTTTCAAATGAAGATTTTAAGTGTTGTATCTCCGAGACAAGGTGACGATTCATTTGTTAATCACGATTCGGCATTTTGGCGGAGAGCAGATTCAATAGCTAACCAACTTCGAGCCGCGGGTCATAGAGTTGATTTTGCTTCTTATCCTTGGGAATACCGTTCAATAGCAATTTTGACAGTTCATCTCCGTCATCTTCGTCGAATCTTGCATAATAACTATGATGTTGTTTATGGAAATTCGCATGGCGGCACTTTTTTTTCATTGTTAGGTAAAATATCGAGTAAACCTCTGATTTTTGATATGCATGGAGGCAACTACGAAGAGTTATTGGAGAGACGAGATGGCTCATTTTTAGTTAGTTACATTAGAAATAAGATTCCGGATTCTCTTAACCTATTTTGTTCTGATAAAGTAATCTGCGTTTCATCGAAAATGATGGATTACCTCAAAATTGAAAAGGGCGTTAGCCCTAAAAAAATGCTTTATTTGCCGATGGGAGTTGATCTTGCTTACTTTAGGCAAATTGACAATGAAAGAACCCGTCAGTTGCGCAATAGTTTTGGTAACAAATTTCTTGTGGGTTACATCGGTTCTTTTTCAAAATATCAAGGCGTCGAGAATTTTATTGAAGCGGCAGAGGATTGTCCCGCTTCCGATATGGCATTTATGATCGTCGGGGGCGATAAGGTATACAGAAAAAATAGTTTTTTCTTTACAGGTAAAATCCCTTTTAGTCAAATTATAGATTATTATTCTGTTTGTGATGCGTTTATACTTCCAAGACCCAAACATATAGCGACAGAAATTGCTTCTCCTACAAAGTTTTCTGAATACTGTGCTATTGGCAAACCGGTGTTAGTTACGGATGTGGGTGATGCTGCATGTTTAGTGCGGAAGTACAAATGTGGGTTTGTAGTAAAAGATAATCAATCTCTTACTCTAAGGAATGGCTTGCTTGCTTTGAAATCTGCGTCTAAGGAAGAGCGGATTCAGATGGGGATAAATGCTCGCAAGTTAGCTGTAGAAGAATTCGACTGGAAAAAAGTTATAATTCCTCTATTAGCCGAACTCGACAACATGAAAGAGAGAACCAAGACCTAGAATGAATTCGAAAAAAGTAGTGATAATAATTCTCAATTGGAATGGGTGGAAAGATACAATTGAGTGCCTAGAATCCGTATTAGCAATTGACTACGCTAACTATGAGGTAATTGTTGTTGACAACGGTTCTACAGATGATTCTGCACAAATTATTAAGAATTGGGCAAACTCAGTATCCGAAGAAAATAGCAAAGATTTTGCTAGCAATCGACGTACAACTAGGTTAGGCTTTTTTGAAATTGGCGAAAAAGAGGTTGAGCCTATCATTAATGATAAAAAACCTCAATCTTTAATGTCCAAACAGTTAACCCTAATTAAAAATCAAAGAAATTATGGATTTGCAATTGGAAATAACAATGCCATAAAATATGCATTGAAAATGTCTATACCTGATTACATTCTTCTTCTCAATAATGATACAGTAGTTGACAGTTCTTTTCTGAAAAATCTTGTAAATCTGATTGACAGTAATAATCGGATAGGTATCGTTGGGCCTGTTAATTTTTCATATTATTCACCGAATACAATACTCGCTGTAGGCGAAAATATTGACTGGAAAAGAGGAAGGACTAATATTTCTAAGTCACTTCCGGAGTCCTCCGAAGGAAAATTAAGTCTTGAATTTGATGAAGTTCCAGGTAGTTGTTTGTTGTTTCGATCCAAGATGATCGATGACGTGGGGTTTATGGACCCTGACTATTTTTGCTATTACGAAGAAACTGATTGGTGTGTTAGGGCAAAACAGAAAGGTTGGCTAATTTGTACTAGTTTGACCTCAAAAATATTACACAAGTATGGTTCCACTGAAAAAAAGATTCATGGATTAAAGCTTTATTATCTAACTCGGAACCGTTTTTGGTTTATGCGTAAACGGGCTTCAAACTTGAGATTCTTGGTTTTTTTGTTCTTTTTCCTTGAGGATTTCACGTCTACAATGCTATCCTTAATAGTATTACGTAGGGATGCTAGGCTAATGCAGATCTATTTTACAGCGATTTATGATGGCCTTCGTTAAAGCTCCAGTTTTTGGTTGTAGCTATGGTTAGTGCAGGTTTAATTTGGGGTAAGGCGCATCAGAATAAGGAAAGTGGTTGGATAACGATGCTTAATAGAGGTTTAGGCCTGCTTATTAGCGCTATTTCTGCTATACTGCTTTATTTTGTTTTAGCATCTTCCCTAAAAATATTTTTGTCCATTGAAGTGGCAGCGCTTATTTATTTACTGTATGAATGTTTTGTTTTGCGTTCCAGCTTCAAGTTGTCGCTGAAAACTGGTTTTGGAATCTCAACTGCCTTATTCTTTTTGCCCATAGCTGCACTTATTTTCTCAGTAATCGTTCTTATCGGCGGCTCTTCAATTAATTCGCTGTTTTCGACTTGGGATTCTTTTTCGTTTACCAATTGGTTGAGTGTAAGTGCATCGATTCTCTTAACGACATTTCTTCCAGGATTCTTTATTCTCGGAGCGTTAGGTAATAAAGGCGAATCCTTTTCCAAACCTTCTTTCATAGTACTTGTTCCTTTGGTGAGTGTTTTCTTCTCATCAATAATAGCATTCGTTACTTTCATGATCGCTTGCTCCCTTGCTAACATATCTTCATTTATTATTGCGGCAAATGCTGTTTTAGCCGTATTCTATAGCCTTAGATTCAATTCCAAAAAAGAGATTTTCAAAATAGTGCGAGAAAAGGTTTATGATCTGAATAAATTATCAATTCTGTTTATTTTGATTTTGATAATTTTAACTGCTATTTTCATTGCTTTCTTTACAAGTAATAGTTTTTTGAAGGGTGATATGTGGCGGGAATTTGCTATTGCTTCTAAATTTTCTAATTTGACTCCTGAATTGATGAGAAATGTTTATGGCTCGCCTCTTTGGTACGTGTATTGGCCTGGATTTTATTTAACAACTTTGTTTTCTATTTCAAATTTCCCGTTGATTAATGCTTACATTTTATTGGCGTTTTTGAATATTTTTTCAGCTATTGCTTTCTATTCTTTGGCAAAAAGCTTCTTTAGAAGCATCGATTCGGCAATAATTTCAACCGTTGTGTGGTCTCTCTTTTCTGGTTTCGGTTGGATATATGTTTTAAGCTCGCCAAGTTGGTTGGGGCCTGTCTCTAACAGGTTGGATATTTTGAGTGGTGGAGATCTCGCGGTACCTTGGTCCATTTCTAAACCCTTCGGCTTCTGGGCTAACGATATCTCCGTTGAAAGATCTCTAGCTTTTATTTCCCTCCTTGTGCTTTTGTCAATACTATTAAGCAAAAAGCTTTCAGTAAAACGCATTTGGTTATCGACCGCTTTCTTGGTTGCTTTTAGCTATCTATTCCACGTCTATGAGGCAGCCATATTCGTTCTAGTAATCTGGCCAATTGTCGCGTGGTTTTCAAAAAGTAGGTCAGACAGGGATAATGTCTTAATTTCTCTCTCTGTAACCGCTGGTTTAGCTATTGTATATCTCCTTGACTTCTTTTCGATTTACCACTATTATGCTCAGACATACCTTAGTTACTTCATGGTTTTTGCATTACTGACTAGTGCCGTATTATTATTTAAATCTCGAATCTCTGAGAAATTGAAGGCTTTGAGTGTTTCTTTTTCAAACAATTTTTCAACGGTAGCGATAGTTTTCTTTGTTGCTGCATATTTTGTAGCCATTGTTACCTATTTAATGAGTAATTTCCAATATGCTGGCGACATGCTGATTGGGCGAGTTGTCCCTTGGTTTCTTTATCCACTCAAACTTGGGATCGCCGGATTGATCACCGTCTTGGGAATCGGATTATTAGTTCAAAATAAGAAACGGTTACCGTCAAAAATCAAATTCTTGCTAATTGCCGTACTGGCGTTAATACTCTTTGGAATGTTAGTAAGTTACATTAAGACTTCATTATTTTCTCTACCGTATGAAGAAATGCGTGTAGTTGATGTTATGTTTCCTTTCTTGGCACTAACTACAGGCTGGGTTTTCTATAGATTCTTATTCAACTTATCGCGCTTGCGTTTCATACGTTCGAAGACTTTAAATATGATTTTCGGTAGCGTTCTGATAGCTATAGTTTTAGTTTCTGGATCGTTTGGATCTTTACTCTCTCCTGAAGTTTGGGCTCTAACAACTAGTCCGTGGGGTGGAAGCAAAGAAATTCCTGCCGGATACACGGATGCTTTGAACTTTTTGAGGTTAAACGCTGCTCCTAACGCAACCATTGCCACTGTACCTTGGAGTGGAGACGATGATCTGGTATCACTAGCTGGTTTGCCAACCCTCGCAGGAGTAGGCCCTGACATGAATAAGCAATTTTTTGAAGCATCAGGCCCAGCTACATTTTTCGGCATAGCCTCAACATGGAATGTCCAGTACATCTACTTGAGTGATGAAGGATTCAAAACTTTGCAGCAAAATTACAATAAATCTTATTTCTGCAAAGAAGCAATTTCTCAACTTCCTGTCAACTTTAATGCTTCTGGAAATATCATATACAAACTGATAGCGCCTTCACAATATCTATCGTCTGGATTTGGGATAACAAGTGAAAACCTAACTCTTGCGGGTCAGACAAAGATTGTTGGTAGTTTTGCTCTTCCTGAGTCTGATCGTTATTTAAGAAATGGTTTGCATGTGAACTTGCTGGATTTGCGTCAAGCTGAAAAAGTGACGGTTGATAATGTGCCTATGCAATCGTTTGATCTCTCAAATGTAACAATATTTGGTAACTTTATCAACCCTACAGCGGTTGCAACGATTGAGACTAATGGCGTTATAATTGCAGCAATGCCTTGTGAAGGGTATGTCTACCTCTTTACCGAAAGCTACAATTACACAGTTGCCAATTCAAATATTTCTCCTGCAAACATTACCATTGTTGATCGAGAAGGTGTTTTTCACCAGATTGTCTATGTTGGCAGTGTAAAATTTGTAGATGTGACCTCGTCGTATCCTCTGGTTTTTGGAAAAGTGCCCCTTTCAATTGAGACTTCTGGAAATACAACTATGAATAACCCTCTTTTCTATCTGACTGACGCGTTGAAAAATAATATTGAGCAATTTGGTGGGGTTTACAAAAGCAGAGTTGTGGTAGGCGAGTTAACTTTTGGCTTAGTTGGTGCAGACAACGAAAGAGTTTTTATTAATAATTTCCTTCTTGGACCAGACTCAACGACCAATGCAAGTTTAGCCATCGGACAACAAGAAAATTGGCCAGGTTTTCTTTCGGTGGAAATCCCCAATATTCCCTCTAGCCTGCTAATTGCCTATTGTATGATGATTATACCGATAATAGTTTTGATTGTAGTAATATTTGCATACAAGAGTGACCAAAGGGTTCCTTTGAGAAAGGATCGCCCGTTAGATATTCAAACGTGAGAAACATGAATAAGATTAATGTTTTGCAGGCTTGCAATCAACTGAGTATTGGCGGAACCGAAAAAGCACTTGAAACGTTTGCGGATTATCTTAACAAAGATTTTTTTAATGTCTTTGCATGCGGAATTCTTAACGGAGGTGTCCGTGAAAAAACTTTAAGAGAAAAAGGCATTGAAACAACAGTCTTTTTTGGTGATCAAACAAAATTCTTCAACTATTTGAAAGACAAAAAAATTGATGTGCTTCACATTCATAGAAGCGGAAAAAACGAGGGCTTTGTTATACAGGTTGCGAAAAAAGCTGGTGTTCGTGTTATAGTAGAAACTAACGTTTTTGGCCTAAGTGACAATGGTGAAACCGAGAAGATGATTGATTTCCACCTTTTGGTCAGTAAAACGGCGACTTTAAAGTATCTCGAAAAAGCGCATATGTCACTTGAAAGCTTTTTGGCAAAAGGTAGAGTGATTTATAATCCTGTTAACCTTGAAGATTTTGAGCGATTTAAGCCAAGTCAGCAACGGATCGAACAATTTAGAAATGAACTTGGGGTAGGTAAAGAAGATCCGTTAATTTGCCGGATTGGAAGGCCGGATATATGGAAATGGAGCAAATTCTCGATTGATATGATGATTCAACTTGTCAAGATGATTCCTAATGTAAAATTTTTGATTGTGGGTGGAGACTTGGACGAGGTTAACCTCAAAATTAAGAAACTGGGCTTAGAGAGAAATTTTGTTAATATTGGTCTTGTTTCAGAGAGTGATTTGATTTTGGCCTATTATTCTATCGATATCTTGGTTCACAGTTCTCGAATAGGCGAATCTTTTGGGTATACAATTGCTGAAGCAATGGTTGCTGGAAAGCCTGTTGTTGTTAATTCTACTCCTTGGGCTGACAATGCACAAATAGAAATATTGGATTACGGCAAAACTGGATTAATTGCTAACACACCTAAAACTTATGCCGATGCTGTAGCTTATCTAATCAATAATAAAGCTGAAGCTCAAAAAATGGGTCAGCTAGCTCAGGAAAAAGCATGCGGTGAATTTGATGCTAAGAAAATTACAAAGATGGTTGAGAAGCTATATGTTGAGTTGCTAAGTAAAAAAGGGCTAATTAATG
The DNA here is from genome assembly GCA_963835475.1 of Candidatus Bathyarchaeota archaeon. GTDB lineage: Archaea > Thermoproteota > Bathyarchaeia > Bathyarchaeales > Bathycorpusculaceae > Bathycorpusculum. Next base: position 158,311 of record CAWIFU010000011.1, on the reverse strand, counting down.
ATAAAGAGACTATTGATAGGTATAAAGAAGTTAATTATTATCCAGACAATAATGATCTAAAAAATTATCCCGAGGAATATGTTAATAGATTATCTGCTTCTTTTGGCAAAACTTCTTTTATCGAGGGCTTAAAATTCAAATTGTCATGCCATCTTTAGTTTATTTCTCTATGTTTTGTCAGCTGCCTCACTAATTTTGAGGGCCAGATTTTCTATTTCCAATGCAATTTTTGCTCTATTAAGTTTAGCCTTCCAAAAGGCTGCTGTTTTTTCTGGCTGGTAGAGTCCGTTTTCCCATTTTATCGTATCTTGAAGTAAAGCCGCTAAAAGGTCTTCCCGTTTAAAGGAAGTCGCAGTAGTGCCGGAGAAACCTTGCATTGAAAGATAACGGAGACACTCTAAGGGCGTTCCAACTACTGAACAGCCCATGCAAAGGGCTTCACCTGAGGCGATTGAGAAACTCTCCCACCTGGAAGGTACGAAAAATATTTTCGCGTTTGCTAGCAGAACTTTGATTTTTTCACGTTCAACAAAACCAAGAATCGTTATTCTACTTCTTACCTTAGTCGGTGCTTTAGTAACTATGCTCCTGACCAATTCAGTTCCTGATCCAAATATAAGAAATCTGAAGTTTGGTCTCTCTTTTAGAAAATCAACAACCGTTTCTGCCATTGTTTTGGTATTCTTTTGTTTACGATCGTCCCATCGTCCAAATGCTACAGCGATGTCTTCTTTTGGTTTAATTTCAGAATTTATGAATTCTTGGGCTGTTGGGTTTGGGATGAAATGGTTTTTGCTGATTAAATCCGTTCTTCCCCATGCGGATAGAAAATAGTTAAGGTTGGAAAGTGCTTCAGGGCTTTCTATGATAACTCCATCGCTTAGTTCAACTTCCTTAATTATGCGTTTTGTTCTTTTTGAGAATAGGAATTTGAATGGTCTGTGCCAGCTTATTCTTAAAGCGAGGCTCAAAGGAATTGTTCCTCCCTCAAAAATAGGAACTCTTAGATTACGATTTGGCAATGGATACCCAATTAATCCATCGCTGTCGGCTTTGATTAGAACTTTTTTTCCGCTTTTTTTCATTCTAATTAAAATTTCATTGTAGGCACCTGATAACCAAGTATAAGCAATAATTACGTCAGAATCGTTTTTTAGCCAATATTCTTCTAGATTAAAATCCTTCTCTTCCTCTTGCAAGATAGTAATTGAAGGATTGTGATTGACTAGATTCGATTTTTTTAAAGTTAGTAGGCAATTGGCTAAACCTATTTCTTTAAGTCCCAAAGGGATCTGCCCTGGGTCCTTGAATTCATGTTCAGGAGAATAGCGGTCAAAGAATACTGCAATTTTCATTATTGCCCAATCTCTCGATCTATGGGTAAGTTCTTTAATATACATTATTGTACATTAGATTTTTGTTGCCTTCTTTAACGTAGTTTTCTTATGGCCACCTAGTGTTTTTCACAATATTTAAATGGTTTAACAAAAGTAGGGTTTTCAATCATAGAGCACTAAGCTTGACGTTAGCGTTAGAATTCAAAATGAGTGGCGTATATGACTGTTAAACAGAAGTGTGCAGGGACATTAAATAGATTAATAAAAGAATCATTCGGTTTTTGGCAAAGAATAGGCATTCATGTAACGCCCAATAATTTTTATGAACCTATACCCGATACCACTTCTTTGAAAGACGAGTTGTGGTCTATGAATTCCCAACTTGTTGGCATAAATATGAACGATCAAAGACAGCTGGAACTTTTATCGACTTTTGCCTCTGAGTTTAAAGATGAATATCAACGATTTCCAAGAGAAAACACCGGGGTTTCATGTGAATATTTCGTGAATAATGGAGTTTTCGAAAGTGTTGATGGCGAAATTCTCTACTGCGTGGTCCGAAAGTTCAAACCCAAAATAATTATAGAAATAGGTTCGGGGTTTTCGACATTTCTTTCTGCTAACGCCGTTACAAGGAATAAAGAATGCACATCTGAATGTGAATTGGTTTCGATTGAGCCTTATCCGAATGAGAATTTACAAGCAGGATTTCAGGGGTTGACAAAGTTAATTCCTCAAAAAGTCCAGGAAGTTCCTTTCTCTACTTTTGAAGAATTACAAGAGAATGATATACTTTTCATTGATTCAAGTCATATTTTAAAAATTGGCAGCGATGTGCAGTATGAATACTTGGAGATATTTCCCCGACTTAACAAAGGCGTAATTATCCATGTTCACGACATTTTCTTGCCAAAAGAGTATCCAAAAAAATGGGTTTTGAAAAATCACATTTTCTGGAACGAGCAATACTTACTTCAGGCATTTCTCAGCTTTAATGAAAGTTTTGAGGTATTATGGGCGAGCAATTACATACATTCCAAGTATCCCGACAAGCTAGAATTTGCCTTTGGTTCCTACGATAGGAACAGGAGTCAGCCAGGAAGTTTTTGGCTTCGAAAAATCAAATAGCTTTAAGGTAATTTTTTGTTACCACTTATTCGAGTTTTAGATGTAACTTTGTGAAACAGGTGAAACATGAAATTCTTTATCGATATATGGCTTGGTAATCTTTCGGTTGCATTCGGTACGATTGGCGGTCGCTTTGCGAAAAAGACTTCTGGTAATGCCACGTTTTCATCGAAAGGTTTGCCCACACCGAAATGGTAAGTACGCCATTCTTTAGCCCTGTCTCGTCTCATCGTTGGACAATTTTTCGAGCTTCTACATAAACTATGCATATGAAAGTAGTATTTGTTTAGCAGTTTTATGTTACGTTCCCTGTCTTGGATGAGAACCCCTTTACCATCAAAGAGGCCTTCGGTGCCTTCCGAATATAAGCCTCCGTAATGTAAACCCTCAATATTGCAGCGAATTGCTCTTATAGTTAAATTGCCTACGTTACCTAAAATTCTGTAATTGCCTTTCGGATTATGGTGATAAACGTCGCCGACGCAATTATAGAATCTAGTTGCTATACACTCAGTTTGTTCCTGAGATGCGTTTATTTCGTCGCTTATTGATTTAATTGTATCTTCAGGGTAGATTTCATCCCCATCTACCACAAGAAACCAATCTGAATCGATTTCTTCTAGTTGTTGCTGCCTTAACTTCACAAATTCTTTAGAATTAACGGGTCCTTTTAACTTCAAAGTTATCTTCGGGTCTTTAATTGACTCTATTATCTTTACAGTGTCGTCAGTAGAACCTGTATCGTAAACTAAGATGTTGTCTACGTATTTTATTACTGACTTAATTGAGTACCAAATCCACTTATCTTCATTCTTCACGATCCAAGTGGCTGTTACCTTTGGTTGCTTCATTGAGAGACTATCATTTTTTCTTAATTATTTTAATTTTATGAACTTTTAAGACAGATATTGATGGTAATTCGAAGATGTTAGCGAGTTTAGCAAAGAGGTTTTGTGAGCGGTTTTGCTTAAAGCGAATCTTGATTTATTTCCAGAGTTTTTTTGCTCTTTTGGAATTGTGCAGTTTTTTATTTTGAATATTGAGTCTTCATTCATAAGACTATTATCTTTAATCAAATAGCTAAAGATGAGCAGGTAAGTAAAAATGAACAGATTACGTAAGTTAATGGTCATCCTAATTACTACAATCCTCTTGGCAACTGCTATCACTTTTAATTTTAAGCCAGTAGCAGCCAACACAACCTATATTATAGAATCAAACGAGCAAGGCTCGTACAATATAATTAACGGAGTGACTAACCAGGTAATCTATACCAACACTGATGGTAAACAAGCAATTGAGAATGCATTGGCTCAATTATCACCTGATAGAACATGGAAAGAAACAGTAATCCTAAGAGGGAATATTAGCGGAGTTCATAATGTCGAAATTCCAAGTTACACACGCATAATTGGTGAAGGAGCAAATCTCTACCTAGACGGTGGAACAAACCTTTTTGAAATTCCTGAATCGCAAAATAATACAGTTGATGTGGAAATACAAGGAATAAATTTCATCGGAAACTCAATTAATAGTAACACGGCATTGCAGATGTACAAAGTTGTCGACGGTTCTTATGTCGGCGTCGACAATTTAATCTTGAAATTAAACCGATTTACCAACTTTAGTGCAGGATTATATCTTTTCTCTTTAGGCTCACAGATTACAGGAAATAGTTTCGCGGATTGCCAACACTGCATAATCGTAGCAAACGATCACGGAAGCATAATATCAAACAATTTCTTTATTTTAGGCAATCATGAGACGTCAACTTATGGCTTACAGGTTTTGGACAGCGACAGACTGAAAATTGTGAATAATGATTTTTCCGTAAATGATTATGGATACAGCGTTGGAATTGTGTGTGACGCTCAATTTCTTGATTCAGTCATTAGCGGTAACACATTCAACTGTATTAGTACAGCCGCCATATCTTTTGGTGCGACCGTGAGACCCTCTAATTACTTGATTTTTAATAACGTTGTATCAGATAATACTTTTTCAGATATGCCAAATGGTGTCGCATTAGAAGTAGGGTATGTTACTCCTGTTGATACCTTGAGCATCTCTGGAAATACATTCCGAAATATTGGCTTGGTTTTACGTGTTGGCGGTGGAGGTGCCAGTAGCCCGAGCAATAACATATTGTTTACAAACAATATTGCTTCTGATATAAATGAGCTATCTATGTTTAGTATTCATTCATGCAACGCTGCTGTTGTCAGCAATTATGTTAATGGCGAGTGGCAGCCCTAAGTCGTTAGGGAAACCCAATATTGTCTTTCACGGTATAGTTAAAAACGTTTAAGGTATCCACCTTAAATGTAACCGTGTTAGCTGTGATTTCGTTGTATCTAACTATCAAGTTCTCGCCGTAGAGAAGGTTAACTCCAACACCGCAAGCATATACTGTATTGTTTTCGATAACTATATTTTTGGATCTCAGGATTGTACCGTTCCAATTTGCATTATTAGGGTCCATCACGCGAACGTAGATGCCCCAAGTTGAATTGTAAACGGTGTTTTTAGTAACAGTGACGTTTTCGCTAATGCCAACGGCTCGGTTATGTACAGGGTTACTCTCTACCTCTATGCCTCCTTCAGTTGATTCTGTTGAGCCAAAGACATTGTTTGATGTAACGGTTACGTTGATGCCTGAGGAGACTCCGATACCGTTGTGGCCTGATTGGGACATATCTACTGTGTTATTTTCGACCAGAACGTTGCATGTCAATCCATAAATTGCGATTGCGTTCCAAGCTCCTGTTGCAGCTTGAATAGAGTTGCCTCTGACAATGACGTTCTCGTCTGAAACTGGTAAATAATCGCCCATGCCACCTCTAACTAAGATACCATATGTTGAATTAGGGAAATACATGATGTTGTTTTCGATTAGCATGTTTTTTGTAGGGGTTGCGCCGTAGTTGGCATAGAATAGAGGTCTATTGATTGCAGAGTTATTAATTACATTAATATCATACAAACCACCACCTACATTTACCAATGAATAGATTGAGTTGTCGTTTGAATTGCTATTTGTTACGTTAGCATCGGATCCGTTAATCTGAATTGGGTAGGCTTGAGTGACATTGGTGAAGGATGTGTTGTTTATTGTTACATTATTTCCCATATTAAGAAGGCAAGCTTCTCTTGCAAAATAATTGCGGAAAGCAATATTGTCAACAGAGATGTTTGATGCGTTTTGACCAATTACAAAGCCGTAGCGTTCTCCTAAGTTTGATGCATCAATTGTTAAGTCTTTTAGGGTAACGTTCTGTGCTTTAGACGCTACTTGCAGGTTTTTGCCTGCAAAGGAAATTGTTATTTGAGGGTTGGCTCCTGAGAGTTCGATATTGCTTGGGAGTAAAACATCATTGTCCATAATAGTTATGTTATTTTCCAAAACGATATGACCGCCGGTTGCTCGTAAGGCATCTATTACCGATAGCAAGATTGTTTCGTTAGATACTAATTGTGATTGAGTTTCTTTCTCAATCGCTGGTCTGTTGTACTCTCTGGCGTTATGATTTTCGTCAGGTGTTTTAGCTGAATTATTTTCGATTGGAACAACAAAAGTTGTTACGGTTTGATTTTCGACAACATCGATTTTAGGAGTATCAATCAGAGTGTCGCTTTGAGTCTGATCTACGGAGTGCTGAGGCGGCGAGTTGAGAACTTCATATGCTGAAACAGAGCTTATTAGCAGTAGTGCGATAAATAAATGCTCAGCTACAACTCTGACTATTCTACGCGTAACCTTCCTTTCTCCCAATAATGACTTACTGGAAGACCTATTTGAATGCCTTAGGAATATTGGAGCAAAAGATACCCTTTGACGTATGATCTGAAATTAAAGGGCGTATTAGTCTTTTCATTAAACAAGCTTTTGCTGTTGTACTTTCTTAATTGCCTCCCTGGTTGAGAGTGCAGCCTTATGGGTAGTCTGTTTACCTGATGCACCAAGGCTTTGCTGGATCGCTATGGGGATTTGAAAAAATAAGAGTGGATTTCACACGGAAAGGACCCAGCATAATCCCTAATGTGGATAAAATGCAGGTACCGAAAACGTTGAGTACGCTAACTTTAGTGTGCAAAGAAAAAGTGATATGGCGAGTTTGCTAAGCAACGGATACTGAACAAATGTTTATTTCTGGAGTTGGGAATGATCCTACCCTGGAGAAATCTGCACCGAACTCAATGTTGAAAGTTGTGGTCTACGCAGAGATAGTGCTGTTGGTTTTTCGCAACCCTTGGGAACTTATGACGACGTGTTCTGGAGCATAGCGCTACCGGTTTATGCTGCGGCGAACATTGCGACTGACCCCTTCTTAGCAGTTATCTTGCGATAACTCTTTTACTTTTTAAGGTATATGATGAGGGTACTTAGCCAATTGTAGCGATGAGATACAACTTCAAAAAAGTAGCGCTAAAACCACATTCAGACGAAATAACCAAACTATGTAGAAAACCATGCAACCGTCTTTTTGAGTCCGTCCTCAAAATTTACATTTGGCTTCCAACCAACCAAGCTTTCCAACTTCCTTATGTTTGGGCAGCGTCTTTTCGGGTCATCTTTAGGTAACGGGCAAAACTCTATCGCGGACTTAAATTCAGTTGCTTCCCTGATCCTTTCTGCAAGCTCCAGTATAGATAGCTCTTGGGTGTTGCCGACATTGACAACTTCGCCTTTGGCTTCACCGCTTGAAGTTAGCAACATTAACCCCGTGATGGTGTCAGTTATGTAACAGAAAGATCTTGTTTGTTTTCCATCCCCATAAACCGTTATAGGTTTCTCTGAAAGAGCCTGCATTATGAAACGGGACATAGCCCTTCCATAAAAACCATCCTCACGCAAACGAGGACCATAAGTATTAAAAATCCTAGGCACCCTAACGTCCAAACCATATTGCTTATAGTAAGCCATTAGCAACGCTTCGGCAAAACGTTTCCCCTCATCATAACAAGACCGTGGACCAATTGGGTTAACCTTCCCCCAATAACTTTCAGGAGTTGGCACGATTTCTGCGTCCCCGTAAACCTCAGAGGTAGATGCAAATAGCAAAGTCGCATCGTTCTTTCTGGCTAATTCCGCAATGTTTTGAGTACCTGATGCGCTGGTCTGTAATGTTTCGATTGGGTGAAGCATGTATTCTTCGGGGGATGCGTGTGCAGCCATATGGAAAATGATGTCGAATTTTTCGTCGCTTTGAAAAATGCTGACATCATTTTCTATTAGTTGGAATTGCTTATTTAATCTGAGATCTTCTATGTTCTTTATTCGTCCGGTTGATAGGTTATCTACAACTGTGACTTGCGCGTTTAAACTAATCATAACGTCGGATAGCCAACTTCCGATAAAGCCAGCACCACCAGTCACGAGCACACTCTTACTAGCGAAGAATTCTGCTTCAAGGGTTCTTCTAATTTTTTGAATGTCTGCCTCAATTATTGAATCCATCATTGGGTTTACCTTTTACAGAATTGCTTATGCGACAGTTCCAAAGCTTCCCAATATCTCTGAGGACTGCCAATATCTAAATGTGAATATTCTGCGTTTAATTTTACAGCATACACATTTAATCCCCAATCGACAAGTTTCTGGATTGCGTCTGTTAACTGGATTTCTCCGTTTTTGCCAGGTTTAGTTGCCTCCAAAGCCTTGAATATGTTCGGGTGAAAAATGTACATCGCCATAATTGCCAAGTTTGTTGCGGGTTTATCTGGTTTCTCGACTACTCTATTAACTTTGAAAATTCCCGATTCAACTTCTTCTCCTTCTACTATTCCATACTGTTTTGGATTCTCAATCTCTAAGACGATGAATGCTGCATCAGCTTTGAACCGCTCATAAGCATCAAACAATTTTTTTATGTAATCCATATTTTCTGAGATAATGCAGCTGTCCCCGGCGTGTACAAGACAGCACTCATTTTGCACGAATGGTTGAGCCATTAAAACGGCGTTTCCAAAGCCTTTCGCCTCAGGCTGATTAACCCACATGATCGTTGAACAATTAAGCTTTTCATAAAACTTTTCTAAGTCGGTGACTTGACCGTTCTTTCCTAGTTCTTCTAACGTTCTAATACAGTTAACGTCGGGTGTGAAGTGGTCTTCTATGCCCCTTTTTCCTCTGCCGACGACAAAGCAGAATTCTCGGAGTCCAGCTTCATGTAATTGTTCAAAGACCAATTGAACAACGGGTTTTACTGATATGCCGTGGCTGGATGAATCAGAGAAGATGGGCAGCATTTCTTTTGGTTGTTCTTTGGTGGCTGGGAACAATCGGGTTCCGAGTCCTGCTGCGGGTATTATGACTTTTCGAATCATTGGTCTTCTCCTTCTTTCATTCTTAAACAAGCAATATATATTTAATGAATTATCAATTGCTGATTGAAGTCTGATTAGGGAAGAGATTAGGTTGAAAAAACCAAAAATTTCAGTCATTGGTGCAGGTTACGTTGGTTTATGCACGGCAGTGGGTTTTGCAAGCAAAGGATATAGTGTTGTTGCTTGCGATGTGGATAAAGAGAAGATAGAAAAAATAGCCGAGGGCATTCCTCCTTTTCATGAGCCTGGTCTAAAAGAAAAACTCACACAGAGTATTCAGAGAGGTAACTTAAATGGAGTTGTGGGTCAAATTGACCGAGTTATTTTGGAAACCGATTTGACATTTGTTGCAGTGGGAACGCCCAGTAAACCCGACGGCAGCATAGACCTAAAATACATCGAATCTTCCTCCTGTGACATCGGCAAGGCCCTTAAACAAAAAGATACCTATCACGTCACCATAATCAAAAGCACGGTCGTGCCCGGAACAACCCAAAACACCGTCAAACCTATCCTTGAGAAAGAATCAAAAAAAGCCGCGGGCACAGACTTCGGGTTGTGTATGAATCCTGAGTTTTTACGTCAGGGCTCAGCATTCCAAGATACCGTAAACGCTGACCGCGTAGTTATTGGCTCAATTGATGAGCGTTCAGGTGATGTTTTGGAAGATTTGTACAAAGGCTTTTACAGCGCTCATCTGCCCACGATTATTAGAACGAGTCTTTCTACAGCTGAATTAATCAAGTATGCGAGTAACTCAATGCTTGCCACTAAAATCAGCTTCATTAACACTATCGCTAACATTTGTGAGCAAATTCCTGGCGCTGACGTAAAGGTAGTGGCTTCTGCTATGGGTTTGGACAAGCGTATTGGTCCACTTTTCTTGGATGCGGGATTAGGTTATGGGGGTTCATGTTTTCCCAAGGACATAAAAGCACTCATTGTTTGCTCGAAGAGTTTGGGTTATGATCCTGAGCTTTTGGATTCCGTCGAGCAAGTGAACAAAATGCAACCTTTGAAAGCTGTCGAGTTCTGTAAAGAAAAGCTGGGTAATCTTGAGGGAAAAAAGATCGCTATTCTAGGTTTAGCGTTCAAGCCGGATACCGATGACATGAGGGAAGCGCGGGTTATACCCATAATTAACCAACTGCTCAAAGAAGGTGCCAGCGTAACTGCTTACGATCCAGTTGCCATGCCCATCGCTAAATCCCTATTCAAAAATCAAATCGAATTCGCTGCTTCAGCAATAAACTGCCTCAAAAATATGGATTGCTGCATACTTGTGACAGAATGGCCTGAATTCAAGAAGCTCACACCCGAAGATTTCATAAAGAACATGCGGCAACCAGTGCTTATTGATGGACGAAGAGTTTATGACCCAGAGATCTTCGGAAGAAAAATCACTTTCGTTGCCTTAGGGTTGGGTCAATCTTCCAGTTAGCAATATTTCTCCATCATGCGCCAATCATAAAATTTTTTTGAATTAGTCATTTCTAAAATTAGTATGAAAACCTTAAGAAGAAAGAGCAAATAGTAATCCTCCAATAGTGGGACATGTATGGAAGGTATACTTAAGCCAGATTCAAAGGTTTTAGTAACTGGTGGGGCTGGCTTCATTGGCAGTCATTTGGTTGAACGATTAGTCAACGACGGTTATCATGTTGTAGTTTTGGATAATTTAGCTTCAGGCAAACTGGAAAACATCGATGGTCCTTTACGTTCTGGTAAAGTGGATTTTGTTGAGGGCGATATACGTGATTCTTCGATTGTTAAGAAGAGTCTCGTTGGCGTTGATGCTGTTGCCCATTTGGCGGCCTTAGTGAGTGTGCCCCTCTCAATAGAGGATCCCAAATCAACCTTCGATGTGAACCTACTGGGAACATTGAATCTGATTAACTTATGCGCTAAAGAGAAAATCAAACGATTTGTGTTTATTTCGAGTTGTGCCGTTCTGGGTGACACAAAATCTTTGCCCGTCACAGAGGAGGCTCAAACTAATCCGATTTCGCCTTATGCTGACTCGAAGCTTTTGGCCGAACGTTACTGTTTGGGCTACGGTGAACGAGCGCTTTTGGAGGCGGTTGTTTTGCGTTTCTTTAACGTATATGGTCCAAGGCAGACGATGAATGACTACAGCGGAGTTATTACACTGTTTATCGAGCGTTGTCGTCAAGGGTTGCCTTTGACGGTTTATGGTGATGGCTCCCAAACAAGAGATTTCGTAAATGTAAAAGATGTTGCTGACGCAGTTTTTGTTTCCATGATGAAGGTTGAAGCTAAGGGTGAAATTCTTAACATTGGTTCAGGCAAACCTACCTCAATCAAAACGTTGGCTAAAACGGTTTTAGATTTAGCCGGCAAAAATTTAGAAATTAAGTACCAAAAATCTCGAGCCGGCGATATTAAAGATAGTTATGCCGATATTTCTAAAGCTAAAAGACTTTTAGACTACGAGCCAAAGGTTTCTTTGAGCGATGGTTTGAGGGCTTTAATGAAAGAAAAAGGTCTATAGATTCTAAATCGGGTTCAGGTTTGAGACGGTAAACTCCTGCGAGAAAAAATGAGACGCCATTTCCTTTTTTTCTTCATGTTTGGAGTCCAAGCAGGAAGAATTCTATCATGCATTGTACATTCGTTCAGAGGGTAAAAATAGAGTTAAGCGGATTTAACCATGCGCCAACATCGATAAAGTGTAAAAGTTATGTGGACAACGCTTTATCGGACGTTAGCAGCCAGATCCGCCCAACAAACTTTGGCTCTTAGTTAATCCTTCTTCTTTCTCCCAACAGTTGGCGTGATAAATGATATAAAATAATGTGGTTACATATTGAAACAACAATCTCACTTTATTTTTACAAATTCTGGGAAATGTCTCAGCCAATTTGAAAAGCTTTTTCTGTCTTTTCATTTAAGCATAGAAATTTGGTGTTTCCTATTTTTAGCAAAAAGCACTTTTCAAAGCAATTCTAATATTAAGACTATCTGATTTTCCAAACTTGCGGCATAGCGACTAATCCGCGCCGGCACAAAAACTATTGACAAGGAAAATCACAACTACTCCCGTTAAAAAACCAAAAATGATAAACAGCACAAGACAAACAACTGTTAACTTAAAAGAATATTCCGATCGGAAGAAGGACATGTCTAAGGCAACAGAGATGGCTCGGGTTTCAGCCAAAGGAGGCTTTCACCTACTTTGGGGTCTAGTATTGTCTACTGTAATCTCTGCCGTTGGAACAATAGTTATCGCCAGACTTCTAGGTCCGGACAATATGGGACTATACGCGATCGCTTTAGCTGCCCCAAACCTCATCTCCACATTTAGAGATTGGGGCGTAAACACTGCCATGATAAAGTATTCCGCTGAATACAACAGCGAAAATAACGTCGCAAAAATAAGAAGCATATTTGTCTCTGGACTAGCTTTCGAAATCATAGTCGGTCTCGCCCTTTCGGTTTTATCTTTAGTGCTTTCACAATTTTTGGCCGATTTCTATGGGCGTCCAGCAATAGTTCAACTAATCCAAATCGCATCCTTTTTTATCTTAACTGGCGCGTTGGTAAACACTGCGACTTCAGCCTTCACTGGCATGGAAAAAATGCACCTAAACAGTATCATGCTAATTGTGCAGTCAATTGTTAAGACTATAGTAATAATTGGGCTTGTGGCTTTAGGTTTAGGTACTCTTGGAGCCGTTATCGGTTTTTCGGTTGGTGTCCTATTTGCAGGAGTAATAGGAGTGTTACTCATGTTTACAATGTATCGGTCACTGCCAAAGCCAACCAATGGCAAACTCGAGTTGACAAAGACGATTAAGACCCAACTTAAATATGGATTGCCCCTCTCAATAGGAGCAATTCTATCTGGATTTCTTACACAATTCTATAGTTTCATTATGGCGTTTTTCGTAACTGATAATGCCTCGATAGGAAATTATTCCGTGGCAGTGAACTTTGTTGTCTTGATTACTTTTTTTGCCACACCAGTAACGACCATGCTGTTTCCCGCATTCTCTAAGTTGGATGCTCAAAAGGACAGGGAAACTCTCAAGAATGTTTTCCAATATTCAGTCAAGTATGCAGCTCTAATTGTTATGCCTGTTACAATGATGGTTATGGCTCTGGCGCAGCCAGCTATCGGCACCATATTCGAAGATAAATATGTTCAAGCTCCACTTTACCTCGGATTATTGTCAGTGATATACCTCTTTACAGCTCTTGGAAGCCTAAGCGCGGGTAATCTAATAAACGGTCAAGGATATACAAAATACAACCTTAAATTAACCCTTCTAACGGTAGCAATAGGGTTTCCATTGAGTTTTGTGTTGGTTTCTCAATTCGGCATAATTGGCTTAATCGTCACAACCACAATTGTTAGTCTTCCAAGCTTATTCTTAAGCCTGCGTTTTATTAAGAAAAATTTCGGCGTCTCCATGGATTGGGTATACTCTGCAAAGATTACACTTTCCTCGGCTGTTGCTGGAATATTAACATATTTTTCAATAACTCAATTACCATTCAGCAATCCAGTACGATTGATTATTGGTGTCGTCATTTTTGTGATTGCCTTCCTGCTTCTATCAGTTGTCACTCGAACATTAAACAGGGTTGACTTAGAAAACGTAAGGGCAATTGCGAACGCCCTAGGACCTTTAAGAAAACTGTTGATTTTGATGCTTCGCTTAATTGAGAAGTTAATAAATATTGTTCAAAAGGAATGAGACAGTGAAAGTCATACCTTGAAATTAATGGCTGTTTATTTCTTATAAAAAAGGTAATATTAGTTTACTGAGGAACTTCTATTAGGTGTTTTTTTGTTAGGGTTGTAAAGCTTTCCTCTAGGCTGTTGCTTAGTTTTCTGTATTTGCCACAGTAACTTCCGCCAGTGTGGGTACATGTGTAACTCATGTTTGAAAATAAACCGCATGAACGGGTAAATTTGCACTTTGATTTTCGATTTATCAGAGAAACCAACGATATTTCTTTAGATTTGTTCATAATTCTCTTCCCCTTACTAAGCAGATGAGGGCTTGACATTGTTGTTATTGGTTTTTTGTTAATAGAATTATGTGGTTGTATCAATGTTACTACAATTGTTTAGTGTAATTATTTAATAGGGGAACCACAAGTCTTACTTTAAGAGTGACATGATTGAGGGATTGATATGAAAGCACTTGTTCTTAGCGGTGGTAAGGGAACCCGTCTTAGGCCTTTAACTTTCACCTGTGCTAAACAGCTTATTCCTGTCGCAAACAAGCCCATCTTGGGTTACGTTCTCGACCAGGTCGCATCAACCAAAATAAAGAAAGTTGGCATAATCACGGCGCATGAAACGGGGCAATTTGTCGAGGATTACGTTAAAGATGGATCCAGCTGGAACCTCAGTGTTTCCTACATCCCTCAAGAACCGCTTGGCTTGGCACACGCGGTTAAGACGGCAAAGCGTTTTTTGGGCTCTGATTCTTTTGTCATGTGTTTGGGTGACAACGTCACTGGTCAAGGCTTGGAATCTTTCGTCAAAAGATTCAAAAGTGAACACCTTGACGCACTTATCATCCTCAAGGAAGTTGATAATCCATCGAGTTTTGGTATTGCTCAATTGGATGACAAAGGCAACATAATCAAACTAGTCGAGAAGCCAAAAACTCCTATTGGAAACCTGGCTATCATTGGTACGTATTTGTTCTCAAACAAAGTTCATGAAGCCATAGAACGAATCAAACCCTCCTGGCGCGGAGAACTTGAAATAACTGATGCCATCCAAGAAATGATCAACATGGGCTTTATAGTTAAGGCTGAAATCTTGAATTCCTGGTGGCTGGACACAGGCAAAAAAGACGACATCTTATCGGCTAACGCCAGAATACTTGACGAGTACATTCAGCGTGATATTAAGGGGACAGTAACTAACAGTGTGGTCGACGGTCGAGTTAAAGTGGAGCCTGAAGCAAAGATAGTGAACAGCACTATCAGAGGGCCATGCGTTATAGGCAAAGGTGTTTTGGTGGAAGACTCTTTCATAGGGCCCTATACCAGCATCGGAGACGGCTCCAAAATTTGCAATTCCAACCTTCAATACTGTGTGGTTCAGGATTGTGTCATCGTTAAAGATGTTGAGCGGTTGGAAGACAGTTTAATCGGCAAAAACGCTAAAGTAACTCGCAACCAAAGAAACCGCACCATAAAGTTGCATGTGGGCGATTACTCAGAGATCGAAGTTTAACGCCGGAAAATAGGAACCATTATAAAGTTTTTTAAATGATTGTTTAACTGAAAACAAGGAATAACTCATGTTGCAAGGAATAAGAATTAAACCGATAAAACGTTTTCCAGACGAGAGAGGCTTCTTCTCTGAGGTCATGCGTAAAGACTGGAAAGACCTTTTCGGAGAAGACAAAGTTGCTCAAGCAAACTTTTCATTCACATATCCTGATGTTATTCGTGCATGGCACAGACATGTCAGAGGACAAATAGATTACTTTTTGGCGCTTAAAGGCTTGATTAAAATCTGCGCCTTTGACGACGAGACAGAAGAAGTCAACGAGATCATTTCAAGTGGTTTCGACTTACAAGTTGTTCGTATGCCTGGCCACTACTGGCATGGCTTCAAAGCACTAGGAAATGAACCCGCTATGCTGCTATATTTTACTACTAACCTTTATGACCCTGCAAATCCGGATGAGGAGCGTCGCGAATGGAATGACCCAACACTTATTCCTAAAAGCGTTAATGGGAAAAAGAACGATTCACGTGTTGGTAAACCTTGGGACTGGAACAGTCTCCCCCACAAGTGATGAATTATGAAACTGTTAGTTACTGGCGGTTTAGGATTTATCGGGAGCAACTTCTGCAGGCTCATTCTTGAAAAGCACCCCGATTACGAATTGATAAACGTTGACAAGATGGGCATAGGCGCTAACCCCGCTAATTTGCATGACATTGAAAATGATAAACGCTACACTTTCATAAAGGGTGACATTTGTAACCCACAGCTCATGAACCGTTTGATCCACCAAGTGGATGCAGTTGTGAACATTGCGGCTGAAACTCATGTTGATCGAAGCATCTCTGACCCAAACATATTCCTGCAAAACAACACCATTGGCACATTTACAATTCTGGAAGCCATACGAAGGCACAATCATAAAGCCAGGTTGTTGCAGGTATCAACAGACGAGGTTTACGGGGAAGCCATAGAAGGCTCCTTCACAGAAAACACCCCTCCTAAGCCATCCAATCCTTATTCAGCTTCAAAAGCAGCAGCAGACATGTTCGTTCTATCCTATTACAAAACCTTTGGCTTAAACGTATCAATCACGCGTTGCACCAACAATTTCGGACCCTACCAACTTCCCGAAAAATTAATTCCAAAAACTGTAATCCGCGCCTTAAGAGACCTGCCAATTCCAATTTACGGCAAAGGAACCAACATTCGTGACTGGATTTATGTAAAAGATCACTGCGAAGCCATAAGAACGGTGCTTGAAAAAGGTAAAGCTGGAGAAATTTATAATGTTTCAGCTGGTAACGAAATCCAAAACATCGAAATCGCCAAAAAAATAATCGCCTTACTTCATAAACCTGAAAGCCTAATCACTTTCGTTGAAGATCGTCCCGGACATGATGTCCGCTACAGTTTAGATTCCACAAAAACCCGAACTGAGTTGGGCTGGAAACCAACCTGTCATTTTGAAGAATCTTTGGAGTCGACTGTTAAGTGGTACCTTGATAACGAGCATTGGTGGACTCCATTCGCAACTGAAGTTATCTTACATCCAACACCATGGAAAATAGGTGGACTCCATTGAAGCTCTTAATCACGGGAGCTAGTGGGCTTTATGGTTCAAAACTAGCTCAGTTGGCTCTTGCCAAGAAAATTGAGGTTTATTCATCAGATATTCAGAGTTTGTCAGTTTACGGCAACTTTGTAAAATTGGACATTTCAGGGAAAGCGCAGGTTGATGAAGCATTCAAAAACATAAAGCCCGATGTAGTAGTTCATGCAGCGACCTTAACTGACGTGGATAAATGCGAGACAAACAAAGAGCTCGCCTGGAAAGTAAACGTTGAAGGCACAAAAAACATCGTTGAAGCAGCAAAGAATTCCGGTTCATTTTTAATTTACATATCTACCGACTATGTTTTCAGCGGCGAAAAAGGCGGCTACAAAGAAACCGACAAACCCGACCCCATCAACTACTACGGGTTAACCAAACTGAAAGCTGAAGAAATCATCCAAACCCAAGCCGAATACTTCATTGCTCGACCCAGCGTTATTTACGGTTCAACCCCAGCAGCTGGAAAAGTCAACTTCGCCCTCTGGCTAATCGAAACCCTGCAGAAAGATGAACGCGTCAAAATCGTTACCGACCAATGGAACACACCTACGCTCAACACTAACTTAGCTGAAATGACTCTGGAAGTCATGGACCGCAGGTTAACTGGGATTTACCATTTATGTGGTGCAACAAAGGTTAGCAGGTACGAATTCGCAGAGCAGATCGCGGATGCCTTCGACTTAGACAAAAGCTTGATCGACAAGGTTTTATCTTCACAATTCACTTGGCCAGCTAAACGCCCCATGGATTCCTCACTTGACACGTCGAAAGCCCAGCAAGCTTTGCAGAAAAAACCCCTTGAGATGGCTGACGCGCTTAAGCAATTGAAGCTTGAGCTCGCGGAAAAGAACTCTGATTAACACAGAGGATTGTGAAATGAACTAACATTTGGGATTGTTTGGTAAACCCGATGAAACATCAAACCAATGTGAAGCAAATTGCGCAGCAACGAATCCAAATTCTTTTTGAGCAAGCCAAAATAGTTTCCAAAGCCAACCCAAATTTGGCGAAACAATATGTTTTGTCGTCAAGAAAGATTGCTATGGCAGCTAAGATTCATTTGCCCGCTGAGTTTAAGCGTGAAACCTGCAAAGAATGCAGCAGTTTGCTTGTTCAAGGCTTTAATTGTCGAGTTAGGATAAAGCAGAAAAGGGAGCCTCACGTTGTAGTAACATGTTTAAACTGCGGGAAACAAGCTCGTATACTGTTAAAGAAGAAAATGGAGTCAAAGGAACTTGAGCAAGATAACTACTCGAATGAAGCGTCATGTTAGGCACGTTTTGAAAGATGAGAACCCGACGATTTGGGTTGGTAAGGAAGGTTTGACGCCTCAGTTAGCTACTGAAATTGAGAAGCAGCTTCAGAGGAATAAAATGGTTAAAGTGCGAATTTTGCCAGCTGCGTTGCAAGGTGAGGTTACTGCTCAAATAATTGCTGCTAACGCTGCAGAGCAAACTGACGCTGCTTTGGTTGAAGTTAGAGGCCACGTGTTCATTTTATTCCGAAAGCGTAAAGCCGAAGAAACAGCCGAATAAACCTCCAATCTTAATTTTAAGTGTCTCAAAACCCCCTAAAAATTGGGGCTATAATCAGTGCGGTATAGTCTTTGTGAGCGATAGTTGTTCAGAGAATATTTATATTAGGCTTCATTGTTTAACTGCAAGGAAAAACCAAAGGATAGAGACTCTTTGACGACTCCTCATGACGTTCCAGCTTCAAAATTCATCGATAGATTAGCAAAGTATCTCAGGGAAAACGTTGACGAAGTTCAACCCCTTCCATGGGCTACTTTCGCTAAAACAGGCATGCATGTTGAGAAGCAACCACAGAACCCAAACTGGTGGTACACAAGAAGCGCTTCCATTCTGCGCAAAGTATACATTCACGGTCCAATCGGGCTCGAAAAGCTTCGTGCTGATTACGGCGGAAAAAAGAATAGAGGCAGTAAACCTAACCGCGTAGTTAAAGCAGGCGGAAGTGACATTCGCAAGGTTCTACAACAACTTGAAACTGCGGGTTTAATCCAGATTTCAAAGCCCAAGGGAAGAATTATGACTCCTAAAGGACGTAAGCTTCTCCAAGAAGTAGCTGGAGACTTATCGAAAGAAATAGTTAAAACTATACCTGAGCTCAAGAAGTATCAAGGCGAATAGTGACAATGTCTGATGATGAGCTTGACCAGATTCGTAAGCGAAAACTTTTGTCGATGCAGAATCGTCGCATGAGTGATGAGCAAAGGCAGGCTCAAGCAGAACAGCAATATGAACAGCAGAAACAGGCGTTGCTTAGTAAAATATTGGCGCCTGAAGCTCGGCAAAGGCTAAATAACCTGAAAATGGTTAGGCAAGAGTTTGCTGATCAGATTGAGATGCAGCTGATTGAGATGGCGCAAACGGGAAAGTTGCCCATTCCGTTGTCAGATGCACAGCTCAAACAGATCCTAGTTCAGCTTCAATCACGGAAGCGAGAGACAAAAATCAGAAGGATATAAAGATGGCGAGAGTTAAACCAACAGCAAAAAAACTCAGATTAGCCAAAGCTGGCAAAGAATCACAGTCGGTTCCAACATGGGTAATTGCCAGAACTGATGGAAAAGTTAGGAATAACCCTAAGCAGAGACGCAACTGGAGAACCAGGAAAATAAAGGCATAGGAGAATTAGGTTGCAATGGCCAATGAAACTAAAGTTAAGCAAGCTATAAAAGACGAAGAAATAGAAGAATTAGCTTTACCCGAAGAAGAACTTGGAACAGAAGAAGTTGCCAAAGAGCAAGCTCCAGCTGAAGAAAAAGCGCCTGAGGAAGAGGCTGTAGAGAAAGCTAAGCCTAAGAAAAAGAAGAAAGAAGAAGAGATCGTTGAAGAAAGGTTCTACACAATACCTTTGTCGAGAGCGTTGGTTAGACCTCCAAAGAAGCGTGCTCCACGTGCCATGCAACTTGTCAAAATCTTCGTTACCAAGCACATGAAGCTTGAAATGAAGGTTTCTGAGGAAGAGGAAGAAGAAGAGTTGCCTCAACTGGTCATTAGCAAAGAAGTTAACGAAAAGATTTGGGACAGAGGAATAGAGAAGCCTCCACGCAAGATTAAGACACGTGTGACCAAAGACAAAGACGGCAATGTAACCGTCTACTTAGCAGAAACACAATAGCTTTTTCTTTTTGTTATATTTCGTTTTATTCAATCGTTTAGAGTTTGCCCGGATATTGTTTTTGAGAAATTTTTATTTAACAAATAGCCTTAAATGAGCAAATCCCAAAAATTGTTTTTCTTATTCCGTGAAAATTTACCGCAATCTAAAAAAAGGAGTATCGCATGAAACTTTCCGCTAATAGAACCTTCATCAGGAGATTTAATTCTTGACTGTTTACTTATCAAGCATAGTTGGAAGCGCAAGTATAGGTGTGTACTCGTTGGCGACCGAGAACTTAGTGTTGATTCCGCGAATGGTGCCTTTGGAAAAAGCGCAAGAGTTCGCAGACTGGTTAAAAGTAAAACTTGCTTACACATCCATCAGCGGCTCAGTTTTGGCTGGAGCATTGGTATGTGCAAACTCCAACGGAATGATAGTTTCAAATGCTATTCGAGAAGAAGAGTTGGCGGCGATAAAATCTGTTTTTGAAGGAAGCATCATAATCATGGATTCCAGAAAAACTGCTTACGGCAACTTGGTTTTAGCTAGCGATAAAGGTGCAGTGGTTGATCCGAGATTCAAAGAGACTGAAATCAAAAAAATCTCTGCTGCGTTGGGTGTTGAAGCGGTGCCGACTGAAATCGCTGGGTTACCTTATGTCGGTTCCTTAGCTGCAGTTACAAACAAAGGTGTGCTGGCTCATCCATTATTGAAAGATGAGGAAAGAAAGATCTTGGAAACCGTGTTTAAAGTTCCTGTTGATGTGGGGACCGTAAATTGTGGTGTCCCGTACGTTGGCACAGGCTTGTTAGCGAATAGTCATGCAGCCGTTGCTGGTTCTATGACAACTGGACCCGAGATGTTTATAATTGGGAACGCACTGGATGTTGTGCAGGACGAAGAAAAATGAAAGCTTACAAAGTAACTGGCAAAATCAACAAACCCAGGTTGGCAACACCTTTCGTTAGAGAACTCTTAGCCGACAAGAGCGAACACGCAGTAGAAAAAGTCTACGCAGAAATAGGAAGCAGACACCGCGTAAAAAGACACCACATCAAAATCATAAGCTCAGAAGAAGTTTCTGCAGACCAAATCAAAAACCCCATTCTAAAGAAAATAGTAAGTGGGGAATAATCACTTGGCGCAAAGAGCTCAAGCTGAAGAAGAACTCCGCAGACTCAGCATGGAAATGCGTTACCTAGAACAAACAGCAGACGCTCTGCAGCAACGCATAAGCATGGTAAATGCAGCTCTAACCGACATAAACTATGCAAACATGACCTTGGACGGCATTGAAAAAGAAAAAGAAAACTCAGAGTTACTAATCCCAATCGGCGGAAGCTCTTACGTTAAAGTGAAGCTTGCAGATTCAGACAAAATTATTATTGGCTTAGGTTCAGGTGTATCAGTCGAGCAAACCCTTCCACAGGCAAAGGCAACTCTAAAAGAACGTCTAGAAGAACTCGAGAAAACGATGCATGCAGCCCAGCAACAGTTTAGTCAAGTGGCTGAGCGCATCAACTCGGGCAGAAGTAGACTTGAAAACATGCTTGCCAGCGCACGAGAAGGGAACCAATAGTTCGATGTTTGAAAAGCTTAAATCTGGTTTTAAAGGCTTAGTAAATAAAGTAACCACAACCGAACTTAAAGCCGAAAATCTAGCTCCTATTTTATCAGATTTTAAAATGAGCCTGGCAGAGAACGATGTTGCTTTTCCAGTGGCGGATAAAATTTGTGATGAATTGGAAAAACGTTTAGCTGGCGTTCAAGTTAAGCGGTTGGATGATCGCAAAAAAATTGTTGAAGATAATCTCAGACAAGTCCTCTTAGAAGTTATGCTGACTAAAGAAAGAATGGACTTGCTTAAAATAGCGGATGAAAAACGCAAGAAAAAGGAACCCTTTGTTTTAATGTTTGTCGGCATCAATGGCACTGGGAAGACCACCACAATCGCTAAGGTGGCGCAGTTCTTGCGAGACAAAAGTTATTCTGTTTTGCTTGCTGCCGCCGATACTTATCGTGCAGGCTCCATTGAACAGTTAGAGGAGCACGGCAAACGGTTAGGAATGCGTGTCATAAAGAGCATATATGGAGGTGACCCTGCAGCAGTTGCTTATGACGCGGTGAGTCACGCAAAAGCTCATGGAATAAACATTGTTTTGATTGACACTGCAGGTAGGATGCAGACTAACCAGAATTTGATGAATGAATTGGTTAAAGTTAAGCGTGTAGTTGCTCCAGACTTGACGGTTTTTGTAGTCGATTCGCTCATCGGTAACGATGCGGTTATGCAGGCTGAAGAGTTCAACAAGGCGATTGGAGTTGACGCGACGATACTCACTAAAGTAGATGCAGACGTGAAAGGTGGTTCAGCGCTTAGCGTAACCTACGTGACTCAAAAACCGATCCTGTTCATCGGAGTGGGGCAAACCTATAAGGATCTAGAACTGTTTAATCCAGAAAAATTCGTCAACATGGTACTGCGTTAGACCTTTCACGCTTTTCTTGTTTAGAGGTTGAAACGTTTGATAATTAGACAAGAAAAACCGTCTGATTTCCAAAAAATCTACGATTTTGTAAAAGTTGCTTTTCAAACGGCCAAAGTAGCTAATGGAAAAGAACAAGATTTTGTTGATAAACTCCGTGTAAGCGGCAATTATATTCCTGAATTGGCTTTGGTAGCGGAAGAGGGTGGAAAGTTTCTTGGGCACATTATGCTAACTAAAACTTGCGTTGTGACGAGTGGTTCGAAATTTGAAGCGCTTTTGTTGGCACCTCTTTCTGTGGAATTAGAGCATCGTAATCGTGGAATTGGCTCAAAACTTGTTAAGGAAAGCTTTGATTTAGCCAAAAGTTTTGGCTATAAAGCTGTTTTTGTTGTTGGTGACCCTGCGTATTACAGTAGATTCGGCTTTAAGTCAACCATGCTTTTCGGGATTAAGCATGTTCCTTCGATTCCTGATCAATATGTAATGGTTTACGAGTTATCCGCTGGAGCATTGACCGATGTTGCTGGAACCGTAACATTCACTTAAGAAAATATCAATTGTTGCATAACTATGGCTCTTCGACTTCAGCCAGTTCAAAGCGTATTTTGCTGGGGTAAATCCAGTAAGCTTTTATGAAATCTTCCATGGCTTGGTCAACGTCCAGGGTGTCAAAGAAATTGAAGAACTCTTTATCGATTCCCTCAAGACTCTTCGAAGTGAATACCTTCAATTGTGCCAAGTATTCCTTCTCCAGGTCCAAATCTTCCATGGAAATGTTTTCTGGGACGTTTATTGCAAAAGTCAAGTTGGTTAAAACGTCTAGTACGGCTGCTTTATGGACGTTTTCGTTTTTTGTTTTCACTACGATTAGCCGTTGGTCTGTTTTTCGGTAGTTCCAATCTGTTTGCTGATTCAATGATGCTGACAATTAGACTCCCTAAAAAAATAATGCACTAACCAACTATTTTATATTATTTTTTTAATTCAACCACTAAAAGCGAAACGGTCGATTGCCCGATGTTTTCTGCTTCATGTGACTGTGCTTTTAGATAAACTGCGTCTCCATCAATTAGGTCTAAAATGTCGGTTTTGCCTTCAGAAGTTAACTTTAGTTTGCCGCCTTCAATTACGTAAACAACATGGTCTGGGTGATGATGCATTACAGCTTTGTCGCCAATCCTGAATGTCACGTCAAACACTCGAACTCGGTCGTTTTCCATTTTTAACTTGTAAACGTTATTTGCAACTTCTAATGGGTCAGGCATTTTTTCTGTCATCAAAACTAATTCACCAATATACTTTGGGTGTGGGTTAAAACAATTAAGCATGTGTGGTTACACTATAGCAGTCACAAGTCTCTAATGCTAAAGGATTCAGACTTGAAACCAAGAAATGGAAAACTCTTTCGAAAATAGTTCTGAATTTGCGGCTGATTAGTGTAAATTTTTTTTGTCGCTGACTCTGATTTTCAGTTCATTTTACAGTTTAGAAGCATCTTTTTGGCGATTTGCCTGGTCTCGTAGGTTCTGTATTGGTGAATCATCTGTGTAACCCAATGAAGTCTGGGTTTTCTGCTTGAACTTTTGTTCTTCCAGCTTCGCCTTTCCTTCTTTGCTGCTTAACTCGACGCTGTTTTCAAGCTTTCGAATAGTTCTTCCTATCCTACGTTGACCTTTAGTAACTGTACATCTTCCCATTTTTGCTCATTGATAACTAAACGTTAAAGTTAAAAAACCCTTCCAGCATTCTATTCTAGTGGTCGTGTTATTTTTTGAAAAACTTTGAAGTCACAACAATAACCCAAAAAGTTATCATCCCAAAAGCAACTCCCAAACAAGTCTACGAAGCCTACGTGGACCCCAAAAAACATAGTGAATTTACTGACAGCAAAGCAACGGGTAAACCAGTGGTCGGGGGCAAATTTACCGCTTGGGATGGCTACATTTCTGGCAAATTCTTAGAGCTTGAAGATGGAAAGCGTGTGGTTCAAGAGTGGACTTCTACTGATTTTCCAGAAGATTACCCGCCATCTAAGTTGGAGTTGACCTTCTGTGAAGTGCCTAAAGGAACAGAAATTGTTATGGTACACTCAAACGTTCCAAAAGATCAAGAGGCCGATACGGCTGATGGTTGGACAGAATTCTATTGGGAGCCTCTAAAAAAATACTTTAGCAAAAAACCCAAAGCTTAACTTTCTATGTCCGTTGTGCAGGATGTTTTGAGCCCCTGGGAATATTTTCAAAGTATTAAAAATTTTTTATTTTTTTCTGATGGGTGCTTTGATGGTTCCAATAATGGTTTGTACAGTTTCCTCACAGACTTCTGGTTTCCAATTGCATATGCCTTCGATTATCTCGTCTAGATAATGCGCTAACTCTTCGCTTTTTACGTCTTTTGCACAATCGACTTTGTAGACTATTTCATCTTTTTTTCGGCTCACCGTAATTGAAACCAAAACATTTTCATCCATAAGTTCTCAGCCTCAACGCTATTTGACGCATTTTAGATTTAAGCTTTCCACTTCTAACCTCAAATAGACTGCTATAACCGGTTGAAGTATTCGAGCGGAGCATACCAGAAAATCGCAATCGGTTTCTTGCACTCGGGATTTTGGCACTTGTATCTCTTCTTCACAACACTGCTGTAGTAACTTTTTGGCAATGGGCTTATCGAAGGAAAATGCGGAATGTAGTCGATCAGGTGGACTAACTTCGAGGATTTCAAAGCAGAAAGGACATTCAAGAGTAGCCACTAAGATACCCTCCGATAAGTATTAGGTTGTCTGGATTTAAAAAACTTGCCATGCAATTTGGAAAACCTAATAAAGCTTTAAATTATCTGCTAAGTTCAAAAATCCTTTAGGTACTGTTAATGGACAAGGTTGTTCGGGGAATCTCTCGAGTTTACTGCAAATTAGTGTCTTTGAGAATTCGCTGGAAACTTCTGATAATTGTTTCTGTTGCTTTGTTCATTTTTTTTCTTTCCAGGGGTCCGCCTCCGGGTCAGAATCATTTTGTCTATTTAGCTGATGCTTTCCTTCATGGTAGGTTAGGTGTGACTGGTGGGGGGACAGTCCTTGCTGAAATCGTTCCTTTCAACGGCAACTACTTCGTTGTTTATCCGCCGATGCCCGCGGTTCTTCTGTTACCCTTTGTGGCACTTTTCGGCACAAGCGTTGACCAAGGGTTACTGTCGATTTTTCTAGCGAGCCTCGCCCTTGCAGCAACTTGGGTCATGTTGAGGAAAACTGGACTAAATGGAAACAAAGTGTTATGGTTAACAGCGCTTTTCGGTTTCGGAACATGTTTTTGGTTCATTGCTTCTGTCGGTTCGTCATGGTACATTGAACATGTGGTTGCGGTTCTTTTTCTAACCTTAGCTATAATTATTACTTTATACAAGAAAAGCCCGTTCCTCTCAGGCTTGCTCTTAGGCTTCGCATTCCTATCAAGGCTCCCAGTAGTTCTCTCCTTTCCGTTCTTCCTGCTTCTAATCTATGATTATAACAGCGCTTGGAAGCCACGATTAAAACAAGCTGCCTATTTTCTCATAGGTTTAGGGATAATCGTTGCCGTGTATGAGCTGTATAATTTTGGTCGCTGGGGCGTCTTCTCCGACATTGGGTACAACTTAATTCCTGGGATTCAGCAAGACCCCTATTTTACACAAGGCATCTTTAATCTCAGCTACATCCCACGCAATGTCTACGCGATTTTCTTCCAAGGCCCCATCCTCCTAAACAACTTTCCTTACTTCGAGCCAAACTGGATGGGCTTGGGCTTGTTCTTCACAACGCCAGCGTTCATCTACATCTTTAAGGGACCTTGGAACAAACTGAGCAAGTATGCTGCTTTAGCAGTTGCTTGTATTCTCCCAATCTTAATTACGCATGGCACTGTCGGGTTCACTCAGTTCGGCTACCGCTTCAGCCTCGATTTCACGCCTTTCCTGATGCTGCTGGCAGCCAAGGGGATGAGGGAAAACTTGGGGTGGGAAGAAAAGGCCCTGATAATTCTGAGCATATTGGTGAATCTTTGGGGCGTAGTTTCAATTATTAAGTTCAACTTTGTAAGTTTCTAGAGGTTGAAGAAAACCCTTAGATTGTCGCTTTAAGATGATAGCGTCTTGGCAAAGTTTTGTTGTCGTTGTTGGGTTTGGCTTCAGATTTGAGTTAATACAGATGGATTGATTGTTGCAACTGTTGGTGGGGGAGCGGTTGCAACAACAACAATAACAACAACTTCTCCAGCTCCTGTTTGCTCACAACCAATTAACTTGGGCCGGTCATTGCTTAATTCGGGGTTATTTCTGAAAGATGCAACTGTCGATTTGCAGAATTCAGTTGCAGCAGCATCAGCAGCAGCAACTTCTAAGCTCCTCTTATTGAGCGACTGAAGCTAAAATGGACTGAATAAGTTCTGAAAGAAGAAAGTATCTGCACAATCGCAGTCTTCTTCTTTCAATCAACAAGATGCTTCGAGCGTGAGAAGTGAAGTTGTTATTGGCAGAAGAAGGACACTTTCCCAAGAAAACAGATGTTTTTCTTCTTCTAACAAAGTAGCAGAAAAACAATTAGATAAGCTACTACTTTTATGAAACAAAGCGAGCAATATCACATGATTGTTACGCTGACGGAATTATTCAATTATTAGTCTGGCAAAATCATTTTCATTCTCTTTTTTGAAGCTCTATAGGAAAATTTATTTTAATATTCCACTGTCATCCTACAAAAAATATTTAAATTAAAACAGGCTATATAGAAGTAGGTTGAGAAAAGCTCCTTTTCAGTTAAAGTTTTTTTTCAACACTTTTCTCAACTAAAATAACTTGAAAGGAAGAAAAAACAAAATGAATATACGCAATCTAACAAAGAAAAACATAGCAATTGTAATCAGTATGCTTATGATCGTTTCAATCGGATCAGCAGTAGTATCACAGATAGGAAATGCTCAGGCTGCAAACACGATTCAAACATATGCCTACATTAACGTAGCCCCTAACCCATGCGGCGTCGGCCAAACAGTGACAGTTAACTTTTGGCTTGCTGTACCAAACGCGGACCAAAGCCTTGTCACCAACATGACAGTTCTTGTAACGCACCCAGATGGAACCACTGAAACACTTGGACCATTTACTTCCGATCTCACCGGAGGCACATTTACTCGCTACACTCCCTCAGCACTTGGCAACTATACATTCCAATTCATCTATGGCGGACAAACACTTGTTGGAGCCCCTAACGCTTTCGGAGGTCCTACATTTGCAGGATACGTTAACCTACCAAGCAAAAGTGCACCATAACTCTTCTAGTGCAACAAAGTGCAGCGACTGGCATTCCATTTACTCCCCTTCCAACAAACTGGTGGCAGACTCCAATTAACGCTGAAAACGTTCAAAATTGGGCTGCTATTGGTGGAGCTTGGATGGGATACGCTGCAAACACTTTCGCCAATACTGGTGGATACAATGCTACAGGCAACTATAACCCATACACAACAGCGCCAACCACCGCCCATATACTCTGGACAAAGCCTTGGTGCATAGGCGGCGTAGCCGGAAGAGAACTCGGAAACGACGAACAAAACAGCGCCTTTTGGACAACCTCGCAGTACAACCCCAAATTTGCTCCAGTCATAATGAACGGCATAATGTACTCAACATGGTACACTACTACCACTAGCAGTCAACAAGGAATTTTAGCCACGAACTTATTCACCGGAGAGACTATGTGGGTAATAAATACGACTGATCCGCTAAGATGCGGAATGATGGTTAACTTTGAAAACATTAACCAATATGGAGTTGTTGGTCCGTACATTATTACCCAAGGGGGCGGAGGACTTTTTGCACCGCCAGGCGACTGGAAAATCTATGATGGCATGACAGGACAATATCTCTGCAAAATTACCAATACTCCTTCATTCATTTTCCTTGGCCAAGATGCAAACGGAAACATAATCGGCTACGCTTTCAACAATACTGCAGGAACAATGCTCGCCTACCCTAACGGAAGAGCCGGTGCTTTTGGTAATCCTATTCCTGGCGTGTCATACACTATTAAGAATACCACTATCTACGGACCCGCATTGGAAATGTTCAATTTAACAGCAGCTATGCAGCAAACCGCTTTAAACTGGGGTATTGCTCAAGGCGCTTCATATTCATGGCAAGACGGACTAGAATGGGTTACTCAATCATTGCCTCCAGTTGTCAACGGCATTGTCACGGCAGGTCTCGGAACTTCTTCTTTTGGCTATTCGGCATGGTCAGGCAACACACTAGTCATGACTATTGGAACTACTTCTGTGCAAGAAAACCTCGGATGGCAAGTCGAAGCAGGCTTTAGCGCAACAGATGGCTCATTACTGTGGATACAAAACAGGACCGGAGGCGTATTTACGCCCTTCACAAGAACAAACGGGCCACCATCAGCCGCGGCAGGAGTCTACGTTGAAATAAACTTTGCAACATATGACATGCAAGCATTCTCTCTAGCTACAGGCCAACAAGTATGGGAAAAGAGTCTTAATGTGCCAATGTCTAACGGCAAAATGCCAAACACTTACGACGAATATGGCTTCCGATGCGTTCCAGATACAACAAACGGCATATTGTACACTTGGGCCTTAGGAGGAGACGTGTGGGCAGTTGACATGAAGAATGGCAACATCCTTTGGTCGTTTAGCACCGAACAGGTTAATGGAGACGCAGGCACTGAAACACCCTACGGTATCTACCCAATATGGGTCTTCTCTGACGAAGCTTTAGCTGGCAGTCCGAGCCCAATACTATACCTCTCTGAAGGTCACGAGTACAGTCCACCACTATTCCACAACGCACATAGATTTGCACTAAATGGCACCACTGGAGAACTAATTTGGAGTAATCTTGCATTCGACGATACGGCAACAGCAGTAGCATACGGCGTATTGACGACATTTAACTCATACGATGGCCAGATTTACGCTTATGCTAGAGGACCAAGCAAGACAACCATTAACGCACCACAGCTCGGCGTAACAACCGCTACACCAGTAACAATTACAGGCTCAGTAACTGATATCTCTGCAGGTTCACAGCAAGAAGCCGTCGCAGCAAACTTCCCTAACGGATTACCCTGCGTTTCTGATGGTAGCATGTCTCACTTCATGGAAGCAGTTTATGAGCAACAGGAAATGCCACATAACGTAACCGGAGTGCCAGTAACAATATCTGTCACAGACTCTAACGGCAACTACAGAGATATCGGCACAACTACAAGCAATGCATATGGCACGTACAGTCTAACCTGGACCCCAGACATTTCAGGCAATTACACAGTTACTGCAACCTTCGCAGGCTCAGGAGGATACTATCCATCGTCAGCAGCAACAGCCTTCCACGCCACCGAATCAGCGGCAACATCAACACCGATTTCAACAACAATTGCAGCAAACTTGACGCCGACAGACTTCACTTTAGGAGTAGCAGCGATAATAGTCGTGATTATTGTAATAGGCGCAATCCTTGCAATGCTTATGCTTAGAAGAAAACCTTAGCTTCTAAAGCCAACTCATCTTTCCCTTCCTTTTTTTTGTACAATATACAGGTAGAGTTTCTTAGAAGAAATTTGCCAAAAAACTTATTATCCTAAAGAGCTTGAACTGGGAGTTGAATTTTCTTCAATTGTAGAAATCTCACTCATGAATCTTGTTTTGTTCTTTTTTGAGTTACTATTAGTGTTAACTGCTGATAGTCTGATTTGAGGTTTAAATTTTAAATGTAATAAACAAGGGGAGATGCTTTCAGTCTTTGAAGAGCGAGCTTTCATGTAAATCCGATAGAATGGCTCCACACTCGCATCTGTAAGGAATAAAGGAAATTTTCTTTGTCTTTTTAACAGGAGTCTTATCATGGTCACCATGCCCTATCCAGTCTACAAGTGCCTCAACAAACTCTCTAGCATGAACATCGTAAAGTCTGCCATATTTGATAGTTAACTTCATTTCGCTATCACCTTAACTTCCAAATCTGTAACATTATTTTCTGTTTCTCTGTCTTTCTTAGCTTGTTTAAACAGGAACCATGCAATGCCGCCATAGATTGGTTTATCCGTCATTTTTCTTCATCATTTTCACTTATCGTTCGACGTATTTTACGGCTCTTGAGAAGCAAATTAACGTCAGTTGCCAATTTCTATGAAGATTTTGCGAACTCAATTTAACAAAGTTTGTGAAGTTTGATAAAACCTCTGATTATTGCCCAAAGCACAGAAAACTAACTTTGATTTTGCGTCTCCCTCAAATCGCTCCTTCTTTTAAAAAGCTCTTTGAAAATGAATACTTGATTTATTATCTAAAAATCCAACCTTTCTTTCGATTGAAGATCAAGATGTAAGACAACCCCTAAACCCAGTAAGCGTCGTTAATGAGTTTATGCACGTATAGTAAAACTCGGCTATAACTTCTCAAATAAAACTTAAGGACTTGCATTATTAACAAATCAAAATATTTGAGCAAATTAATTTTGGCAGTTAAATCTTCATTGTTCAACCCAAATAGTCTGGGAAATCATCTATGGAGCTGGGGATGGGAGTTGAACCCATATAGAGCAGCTCTGCAGGCTACCGCCTGAACCGTTCGGCCACCCCAGCATCATAAACCTAGGTCGAAGTCTACAATAAAAATATTGTTGGCTTGGTTTCTTCTTCTACAATGTCTATATAGCGGTTGGTTGGCGAGTTATTTTTTGAAGGCTAAACCTGTGAATAAGGCTATGGTTTTGTCTTCTTTACGAACGGTAACTTGATACAACCCTATGGTCTTGCCGTCTGAAATCCGAGTTGCCTCAGCCGTAAGTAAGTCACCTTCTGCTGAAGGTTTAAGAAAATTTATGCTCACTTGAACGGCTACGGCGATGTTGTCGCCAAAATTGCATGCCTGGGCAAAGGCATAATCTGCAAGAGAAAAGATTGCGCCCCCATGAGTGAAGCCCAAAGCATTGGTGTGGGACTTTTCAACTTTCATAGACACTTTTGAGTAGCCCTCTTTTGCCTCCAGAACTTGGATTCCTAATGCTTCAGCAAAATAGTCTGTTCCTTTCATTTGGTTTTGGCGCCTTTTTTCTGTTCAGGGGTTTTTAGGTAAATGTAGAATTTTCGGAAAAATGACACCAGCCCTTTGGGAGCGAAAATGACTATCAATAGTAGGATTACTCCGATGATTAAGTAGCTTAGAGGTGGGCCGACGTTGCTCACTCCTGGGAAGAACGAGCCAAGAGATGCTCGTAGGGAATCAACAACACCCGGGAGCGCTAAAATTTGCTGTATTGAAACTAGAAAAATGGCGCCGATGATTGGTCCAACAACCGTTCCTAAACCTCCGATGACCGTCATGATGAGGGGTAAGAAAGAGTTGGCGGGAGAGAAAATGGAATTGTCCACAAACGTCAAGAAATACGAGTACAATCCGCCAGCGATGCCGGCGAAGAAAGTGCTTATTACAAACGCGATGAGCTTGTACTTTGAAGTGTTGATTCCAATCATTTTGGCTTCTGCTTCGTTTCCATGGATTGCCCTAAATGCGAGTCCCATCCGTGATCTCATAATCAGATACATCGTTGTGATTGATGCTAACGTGAAAGAGATTACCAAGATGTAGAATGGGAATCCTTTGGGTACAAGGGTGACTGGAGTAAACCCGTTTATGCCGTTGGTAAAGGAGTCAAACTGGCTTGAAAGAGTGCTCGCGATTACTGAAAAACCAAATGTCACCATAGCCAAATACCATGCCTTCAACCTAACACACGCTAAACCTATCAACAAGCCGATTCCAGCTGAAACCAAGCCACCCACAAGAAGTACCACAACCTGAACAAAGACCGATAAGGCACCAATCGGCATTATAGTTACACCTAATGCTCCAACCAAGGCCCTCGAGATACTGCCGCCAATGATTGCTGACGAAAAACCTCCGATGCCGAGGAAGACCGCGTGCCCAAGGGAGCCTTGTCCTGAATTTGCGAGAAAATTCCAGCTTGCCGCGTAAATCGCGAAGACAAAGATGAGCGTTAGAATGTATAGGAAGAAGCTGTCGGTTTCAACTATTGGCAGAACTGCCAAGATTGCGAATGCAACAAGCAATATTTGGAAGCCTCTGGAATGCAAGAATGCGGTGAGAAATTGTTTTATCTGCATTTTATTCTCCTTTTTCACCGAATATTCCATTTGGCCTGATAATTAGAACCACGATAAGCATGGCGAATGCGACTGCACTTCCCCAGATTCCTCCCAAAAACAACGTGGCTAATTGTTCAGCAATACCGTATAGCAATCCTCCGATTATGGCTCCTTTGATGCTTCCTAAGCCACCCAAGATTATGATGGCGAAAGCTATGATTGTGGGCATGGCACCAACTTGGTAGTCAAAGGAGAAAATTATCCCGTAAAGTCCTCCAGCAAGAGCTGCTAGGGCTGCCCCGATTGCGAATGTGAACATGTAAATTTTTTCGATATTTATGCCCATAAGCATCGCAGTGGTGTTTCTTTGACTGGTTGCTCTCATGGCTAAGCCGAGTTTTGTTTTCTGTATCAACAAGCCAAATACTACTAAAGCAGCAACCACCACGAACATAGCGACCAAACGATCGAATGTTATCGAAATGCTTGGCAAAGCTAAACTCAAGCCATATAATGGACTTGAAATCTGCTTTGAGCCAGCTCCCCAAATAAGCATGGCAGCGTTCTCAAAGATGTAAATCAACCCCAAACTGACGAAAATCTCGTTGAGCTTATCACCTCCCAAGACCCTGCGAAAAGTAAGTCGTTCGACAACAACTCCCAAAGCAGCGACGACTACCATCGAAATGAGAATAGCTGCATAAGCGTTTAATCCTGCTGAAACTGAGAGAGTCCATGTTAAGAAAGCTCCTATCATCAGCAATTGCCCGTGGGCAAAGTTAACGAGCTTCATTACACCAAATATTATGTTTAATCCTGTTGCGAGGAGAATGTATATGCAGCCAATGGCGACGCCCCAGACTAATGTTAGAATGATTGTTGGTGCCGTTATGTCCATTGTAAATTCTCCTCTTTCACCAATAAGCGGTTGAAATAAATTATCAAGTTAACTATTTAAGATATACGAGAAACAAAAGAAAAGAGAGGGTTTTGAAAATAGTCTTCTATTGTCCGGGTTGATATCCAGTTGGCAGGGTAAAGTCTGCTTGTTTTAAGTTTGTTGAGCCTGGTGGTGACCAAACGATTTGTGCTGTCAGATGGAGAGTTGACGCATCATACTTAAGTTGTTCAATGAATGTTACAGGATCAATTTCGTGATAGTTTACACCTAAGCTGAATTGTACTTTGCCTGTCTTTGTCTGGATTAGCATCTGGTTTATGTCTGTATTTTCGATTGCTTGTCGCACCGCTGCTTTGTCGATGGTTCCCGCGCTTTGAATTGCATCTTTGGCAATGTAGAAGGCGTCGTATGTGTCAGCACCCATCATTCCAGGCATTAAGTGCGGGTAGGCTTTGCTATAGGATTGAGTGTAAGTTTCAACCGCTGACGAGTATGAGGGAGTCATGAAGGGATCCATCTTTGATTCTAGAAGTTGTCCGTCACCGTTGCTTCCAAGGATTGAATAGAATGTTGGGTCTTGATTGTTTTCTACTGCGATGTACACACTCTTTAAGCCAACGTCGTTCCATCCTTGTTTGATTATGTTAGGTGTTTTGTCAGGGTTATCTACAACGAATACTGCATCTGGATTTGCTTGTTTGATTACCGATAGGTCGGTTTGGTAGTTTGTGGTTGCTGGGTCATAGCTTCTTTCAGTTAAAGTGATGGGTAGGCTTTCGTTCTGTATCCAGTACTTTGTTGCTTGGTCTACTCCTTGTCCAAAGGCGTCATTTCGGTAGATTATTGCTAAGCTGAAGTTTCGGTCTGGTGCAACCATCGGTTTCATCACGGTTGCGAAGAAATCAACGACTGTTTTGCTGTAGTGGTAAGTTGTGGTGCAATAGTGGAAAATGTAGCTCATTCCTTCAGCGTCACTAATGCTGTTTGCTCCATTTGGACCAAAGCCTCCGTAGTCTCCTTGGGGTCCTCTTCGGGTGACAAGTTGGTTTGAGGCACCTGTGATTATGTATGGGACTTTGTCTTGGACTGCTACGACTTCGTTGGCAAGGGTTCCCGCACTGCCATAGCCTCCGATTAGCAAGTCCACTTTGTCTGATTCTACTGCTTGGACTACGGGTGTTTTTGCGTTGCCTGGTGCGTCGTCGATGGTGTTTGCGGTTACTAATGTGATGTTAACTTTTGTGTTCCAGCCGGAAACGTAGATGCCGCCTGCATTGTTGATTTCGTTTACTGCCATGGTTGCTGCGTTAAACATGTCCTGTCCAATTGATGTGCTCATTGGGGCGACTAAGCCTATCTTTATGTTTCGAGCTTCGGCTGATGGTGCTGGTTTTGATGATAATTCAATGGCTGCAATGGCTGAAATGATGATTATTACAACGACAATTATTGCTAGAATTTTTCTCTGCAATTTTAAACATCCTTTCTTTTTTCTTTGCTATA
The DNA here is from genome assembly GCA_963835475.1 of Candidatus Bathyarchaeota archaeon. Lineage (GTDB taxonomy): Archaea > Thermoproteota > Bathyarchaeia > Bathyarchaeales > Bathycorpusculaceae > Bathycorpusculum. The sequence continues at coordinate 123,503 of CAWIFU010000011.1, read as the reverse complement.
TAAAAGCAATCGCTTAATAAAATTAACTCTTTAACACACTTTCTCTGCCCAGATGGAAGGCTTTGAGGTTTAAATTGATGTATTTTTCTTTAAGCCTGCCTGCAATAGCTTGCTCAAAAGACTCTACCTTCACGGGTATCTCGGGAAGTGCCGATAAAGCTCCGAGAAGAATTGTGTTAACTACCAGCATGTTTCCCAATTTTTCTGCTATACCCGCTCCATCAACTTCATGAACTAATGCCTTAGCACGTAGCATTGCCATCAGTTCTTCAATCTTTTTTGGCTTCACGCCTGAAGCCATACAATTGGGCGGAATGTACTTCATGTTTACGATTACAACGCCATTCTTCTTAAGCATTGGAAGCGCTCTTGCTGTTTCCAATATTTCAAAACCCACAACCGCATCAGCTTTCCCAGTTTCAATAAGAGGTGCCTCAACTTTGCTGCCGATTCGGGCGTAAGCTACGATTGAACCGCCTCGTTGAGCCATTCCATGAATCTCTGCTTTGGCGACATCAAAACCGTCAAGCATTGCGGCTTCGCAATAAATGTCGCTTAGAACTACAACTCCCTGTCCGCCAACCCCGCTAAAGACTATATCCAGGTTCATTTTTCTCTTCTCCTAATGGATTCGAACGGGCAGACGGTTTCACAGACGCCGCAGCCGTAGCAGAGAGTAGCATCGATTTCGGCATGATCACTTTTTAGGCTAATGGCTGGACAACCGAAGGCTTTTACGCAAACTCCACAGGCGTTACATTCTTCTTTGACTTCTCGGGGTTTACCTCTTTCGACTAATAGGGGACAGGGTCGCTGAGAAATGATTACTGATGGGCCTTCATAATCTAATGTTTCTTTGATTTTGGTGATGGCGACTTTGAGGTCGTAAGGGTCGATTACTTCGACTTTCTCTATGCCGACTGCTTTTGCGATGTCTTGAATTCTTATGATTTTTACATCAGCACCCATGGCGGTTTTTCCTGAACCCGGCGTCGGTTGATGTCCAGTCATAGCAACCACGCTATTGTCCAAGATAATTACGCAAACGTTAGCCTTGTTGTAAACGATATTCAACAAACCGGGCATTCCAGCATGGAAAAACGTGGAGTCGCCAATTACAGCGAATACCTTGTCTTTTACTCCCGCGTGAATCATCCCAGCAGCCTGAGAAATTCCACCGCCCATGCAAAGACACGATTGAACAGCATTCACAGGAGGCAAAACTCCGAGCGTATAGCAGCCGATATCCCCAGTAACGATTTTGTCGTCTGATTTCCCAGTTAGACTTAATGCACTCTCTGGGCACGCGGGGATGCATTTGGGGTTGCCTCCGCAGATATCGCAAACTATTGCTTTGTGACTCGTCGGATGTAGAGTAATGGCTCCAAACTTGCAAGAGTCAATACACCAATCACAGCCCTTGCATTTGGCTTCATCAATAGCAATTGTTCCAAAATCTCTTGTTCGGGTAATAGCCTTTTCAGGGCAAGCAGCAATGCACGGCATATCGATACAGCCTTTGCAGGTTACTGCTGTGTTTAAGATTTGTCCAACTCTAATCGAGCGTATCCTTGATTTGAGGGGATTGAAGACTTTTTCTTTCTCGAACGAGCACGCATACTCACAAATGTCGCAACCCACACATTTCTCGTTGTCACAATCGACGTGTTGGTTTACCATGTTTAGGGCATAGTAGAATGCTCTGTGGGGGCATCCTGGGCAAAGAGCTGGAGGTCTGGGTGGTAAATCCAAAGGTACTTGCTTCTCAGCTTGAGTAGTCAAGTCTAACTTAGCGAAGGCTTGACGCACGTTGTCAGGAGTAAATTCACCGATTTCTTCTAAACCCAACTGACTCTTCCCAGAAACTTGAATGTTTAGCCTTTGAAGGTTTTCTTCGAGGTAGGGTCTTAATTCTTCGACAACTATGATCTTTTTTACTTTGGAGGCGAATGCCTTTACCATTTCAGCTGGGAAAGGGTGAACGAACCCCAATTTTAGCCAGGAAAACTTTTTGGTATCTAAAATCGATCTTGCATAGTAGTAGCCAACTCCGCTACCAACAATACCTATCTCGCTTTCGTTATCTTCAACAACGTTGAACTTTGATTCATTTGCCAGTCGTTTTGCCTCAGCCAACTTGCCCTCCAAAACTCGATGCTGTCTAATAGCGTTTGAAGGAACCATAACCCATTTAGAACCTTTCTTGTCAAATGCTGCTCGTCTGTTGATTTTCTGAAAGTCGCCCAGCTTTACTCTTGCCTTTCCATGAGCGACTCTAGTTGTAAGCCTCAAAATAACTGGTAGTTTGAGTTTTTCGCTAATTTCAAAAGCATCCTTGGCCATATCTAGAGCTTCTTGAGGACTGCCAGCATCCAGCAACGGTAGCTTCGAGTGGACTGCAAAGAACCGGGTATCTTGCTCGTTTTGGCTGCTATGCAAGGCTGGGTCATCACAGACGGCGATCACCAGTCCACCTTCGACGCCTGTATAAGCTAAAGTCATAGCGGCGTCTGCAGCAACGTTCAAGCCAACATGCTTCATAGAAACGATAGAGCGCACTCCAGTCATTGAAGCGCCTGCAGCAACTTCAGCAGCTACAATCTCGTTAATGCTCCATTCAGCGTAAATGCCCAAATCTTTTGCAACTTCTGCTATGGTTTCCAAAATTTCCGTAGCCGGTGTTCCAGGATACGAGGCTGCGACTTTAACGGTTGCTTCTACTGCCCCGCGTGCAACCGCTTCATCACCGTTAAGCAAGGCAAAACTGCCCGGCTTTCCTGATGCAATCTTGGAAGTCATAAACTTGTCCTTTACATCTTGCCCTTACGAAGATCCAAAACTCTTTTGGCTTTTCCCTCTGTTCTTGGGAGTTCGCCTGGCTTCACAATTTCTACATCAGCCGATATGCCTGTTACAATGTGGATTCTTTTTTGGATGTCATTTTTTAAAGCATTCTTATCCATATGGGGATTTTTGGCTGCTTGCTCAGACAATTCAACCTTTACTACGAAAGTGTCCAATGCTCCTGGTCTGTCAAGTACGATTAGGTATTGGGTTGCTAATTCTGAGAAGCACATTACTGCGTACTCAATTTGAGATGGAAACACATTGACTCCGCGTATAATCAACATGTCATCTGATCTTCCATGAACGCGTTCCATTCGGGTATGAGTTCTTCCACAAGCACATATGCTTGTATCGACTTTTGAGATGTCTCTTGTCCTATACCGAAGCATTGGTAAACCAACTTTGCTAAGCGCCGTAAAGACTAATTCGCCTTCTTCCCCAGCAGGCAACACTTTACCAGTGTCAGGGTCAATCGTTTCCACGATGAAATGGTCTTCCCATACGTGTAACCCTTTATGTTCAGGGCATTCGATGGAGACACCTGGACCGCAAAGCTCAGTCAACCCATAAACATCGAAAGCTTGAATACCCGTTTCTTTTTCAAGCCGTTCCCTGATTTTATCCGACCAAGGTTCAGCTCCAAACATTCCTAATCTTAGCTTAAGGTCCTTTTGGGGAACAATGCCTTCCTGAGTCATCGTTTCAGAAAGGTAAACAGCAAAGCTGGGAGTGCATGCTAATATGGTGACATCTAAGTCTTTCATTAGTTTGATTTGTCGTTGGGTCATACCGCCGCTGGCTGGAACAATTTTGGCTCCGACTTTTTGTGCACCGTAGTGAAAACCTAAGCCGCCCGTGAATAAGCCGTAACCATAGGCGATGTGGATAACGTCTTGGCGTCTTCCTCCTACAGTATAGATTGAACGTGCCATGAGTTCTTGCCACATATCCATGTCGCTTTTAGTGTAAGCGCCTATGATTGGGTTTCCAGTGGTTCCGCTTGAAGCATGAATCTCTACAATCTCATCGGATTTGGCGGCAACCATTCCAAATGGGTAATTATCCCTTAAATCACTCTTTATAGTAAAAGGAATCTTTTGTAAATCGTTAAGCGACCGTATATCTTCGGGTTTTAGACCAATACTATCAAACTTTTTACGGTAAAAAGTGCTGTGTTCATAGCAATGTTTGACTTGTTCTTTGAGTTTTTGGAGCTGAAGCTTTTTTATTTCCTCAGTAGGCATGGTTTCTATTTTTTCGTTCCAGTATTTGCCATCAGCCAAGTTTTGTCCCTCTCTGATTTAAAGGCCTAGATACACTTCTTTTATATGGCTATTAGATAAAAGTTCCCTACTCTTCCCTTCTAAGATTATCTTGCCTTCCTCAAGAACATAACCTCTGTCTGCCACGTTTAAACTGTCGTGAATATTTTGTTCCACTAAAAGGATTGTGACACCTTCCTCGTTGATCGTACGCACGGTGTCGAGAACTTTTTCAACGATGATCGGAGCCAACCCCAGTGAAGGCTCATCTAGAATTAGCAATTGTGGGTTGGACATTAGGCTTCGGCAAATAACAAGCATCTGCTGCTCACCGCCACTAAGAGTTTGAGCCAGCGCCTTCTCTTTTTTCTTTAAGACAGGAAAAATATCAAAAACTTTTTCCTTAGTTTCTTTAACTTTGGCTTTGTCTTTTATGCTGTAGGCTCCAAGTTGCAGGTTTTCTTCCACGGACATTCGGGGAAAGATTTCTCTGCCTTCAGGAATCATAGTTAGTCCTTTTTTAACTATTTCATACGTAGACATTTTGTCGATATTTTCGCCCTTAAACTTGATTGAGCCGGTTTTTGGATGTAGAAAACCCATGATGGTTTTTACGAGAGTTGTTTTTCCAGCACCGTTAGGTCCTATGATACTTACGATTTCTTTCTCTTCAACTTTAAAGTTGACGCCGTTGAGGATTTGCACCATGCCATAAGCGGACGATAAGTTTTCAATTTCAAGCACTAACTATTCCTCACCAAACGTAAACCGCTTGCCCAAGTAAACCTTCACGACGTTTTCATTACAAACAACTTGTTTAGGCGGGCCTTCACAGATTTTTTCGCCATGGTTCAAGACAATCACTCGATCACATAATCCCATTATTATTCGCATAATGTGCTCTACTATTAGTACTGAAACTCCTTGTTTGTTAATTACCTTGATTAGTTCTATTGACTCGTCAGATTCTTTTGGGGTTAAACCAGTCAACAACTCATCCAACAAAAGTAGCTTAGGGTTAGTGGCCAATGCTTTCGCAAGTTGGATACGTCGCAATTCAACGACGTTTAGTTTTTTTGCTGGCAGGTCAAACTTTTCTTTGCCTAAACCAACAAATCCCAAAAGTTCCTGAGCCCTATGCAAGGCATCAGTTTTGCCAGCGTATTTTTTTTGGTTGAACATGACGCTTGTTAACACGTTTTCAGCAGCCGTCATTTCTGGGAAAGACTGGACGGTTTGTGCCGTTTTAGTGATGCCTTTAGCACAGATTTTGTATGGAGGAAGCTTCGAGATTTCTTCATCTTGAAAGAGGATTTGTCCAGAATCTGGTTTGTAAACACCGCTGATGAGGTTTAAAAGAGTCGATTTGCCCGACCCGTTAGGACCGACAAGCCCAACTATCTCGCCGTCGTTAATTGTGAAGTCGACGTTTTTTAAAGCTTGAAGTCCTCCAAACTGCTTAGAAACCTCGGTGCATTTTAGCAAACTCGCTATCTCCGAATAGCAAGGAATTATTCATGTGCAAATATAAAGGTTGGCGGAAAACAATAATTTCACAAAAATTTGGTTAAAGTTAAATATTAACTTAAACTAATGAGATGTAGGTGTAATGTTTGCCTATAACGCAAGTAAGCGTCTTTCTCGATAACCATCCTGGTTCCCTTTTTGAAACTATGTCGCATCTTGACAAGAATAAAATCAAAGTATTTGCATTATCAATTGCCGACGCTGGCGAGTTTGGGTTGGTAAGGTTGATAACTGAGGAGCCCGAGAAAGCTCAAAAGCTCTTGGAGACTGCCGAGTTTAATCTCGCCAAGTCAAAGAAGAACACTGAAGTTACTGCCACTTTCATTTCTGAAGAAAATACTCTCTCGAAGATTACAAAAATCTTAGGCGACGGAGGTATAAACATAGAATATGCTTATTCATCGGCTATTCATGTGGATGGAAAAGTTGCATTGATTTTACGGCCCAGTAACGTTGAGAAGGCAGAACAAATGTTGACGGATAACGGCGTAGCAGTTCTTTCGCTTGCTGAAATTAAAAAGTATTTTCAGTAGCTACATTTTTTTAAAATCTGGGTTTCCCTGCTGCATAATCTTTTAAAACCTGCTTTTTCTACTAGATTGACGTTTATATTCAAAGAATATTGATTCTGGAACAATAAGCTTTAATTTATCCCATCGCACGACCCTAAGCAGAGGTTAAATTAATGGTTACCACAAACCTTGAAAAGATCTTCAATCCTCAAAGCGTAGCCATCATCGGAGCCAGTGACGCTGAAGGCTCAGTCGGATATGCTATAGTTAAGAATTTTACCAAGATGGGCTACACTGGAAAAGTTTATTTTGTTAACATTCGTAAGCCGGAGATATTGGGTGTCAAAACATACCCTTCGGTTGACCAAATTCCTGAACCTGTTGATTTAGCTATAATTGCTACTCCAGCCAAAACCGTTCCAGATGTCATGGACGAATGTGGCAAAGCGCAAGTTAAAGGAGTAATAATTGTTTCTGCAGGTTTCAAAGAAACGGGTCCTGCAGGCAAAGCATTAGAAGAAAAAATTTCTGCAGCATCAAAAAAATACGGCATCAGGGTTATCGGTCCAAACTGCATAGGCTTAATCCGCCCGAGAATAAACCTAAACGCAACCTTCCTCGATAAAATGCCAAAACCAGGCAATGTAGCGTTTCTCTCACAAAGCGGCGCTTTGGGCTCCGCAATCCTTGACTGGGCACTCCACGAAAACATCGGGTTCAGCAACTTCGTATCCGTCGGATCCATGATTGATGTAGACTTCGGCGATTTGATTGATTATTTTGGTTCGGACCCGAAAACTAAGAGTATTCTCATGTACGTTGAAGGTATAACCGAAGCCCGCAAATTCATGAGTGCAGCAAGACACTTCGCAAGAACCAAACCGATCATAGTTGTTAAATCAGGCAAATTTTCGGAAAGCGCAAAGGCAGCTGCTTCCCACACAGGTTCGCTTTCAGGGGAAGACAGCATTTATGATGCAGCATTCAAACGAGCGGGCATAGTTCGAGTTAATGAAATTGCTGACCTGTTTAATGCGGCTGAAGTTTTAGGAACTCAACCCTTGCCAAAAGGACCCAGGCTCGCTATAATTACTAACGCAGGAGGACCTGGAGTAATGGCAACTGACGCATTAATTGGACAGGGCGGCAAATTGGCAAAGTTAAGCCAGAAAACAATGGATTCTCTTAATGCCGTTTTGCCTCCATTCTGGAGCCATGGCAACCCCATCGACGTTCTTGGAGACGCTAAATCTGAGCGATACAAAGCCGCAGTTGAAGCCTGCCTGAACGACGAAAACATTGATGGAATATGTATTGTTTTTACTCAACAAGCAGTTTCCGAATCAGTTGAAATAGCTAAAAACATAGTTGAGCTTGTACGCGGTAAATCTTACCAGAACAAAACAATCCTAACTTCATTCATGGGTTATGGCGCAGTGCAAGAAGCAAATAGTATTCTAAACGCAAATAACATTCCAACTTACACAACTCCTGAACAAGCAATCAGAACATACATGTACATGTACACTTACCAACGCAACGTCGACCTACTCTACGAAACCCCTGAAGAATTACCTGTAGACTCTTCACCGCCAAAACGCCCCATCATGGCTATTCTAAGAAACGCCGCATTCGAAGACCGCGAAATCTTAACCGAGGACGAAGCCAAAAAAATACTCAAATACTATAATTTTCCGGTCGTAAAAACTTCAGTCGCCAACAACGTTGATGAGGCAGTTGCGTTTGCACAAGAAATGGGCTTTCCAGTAGTCTTAAAGATTCTGTCACCCCAAATCATCCATAAAAGCGACGCAGGCGGAGTAATCCTAAACGTCAACTCCCCAAGTCAAGTTCGAGAAGCCTTCGAAATTCTAATTCAAAGAGCAACAGCCTACAACCCGAATGCCCAAATAATCGGTGTCACCGTTCAGCCAATGATCGAAAAGAAAGGTCATGAAATCATTCTCGGCGGAAAAACTGATCCAGTTTTCGGACCTGTTATTCTCTTCGGAATGGGCGGAGTCGGCGTAGAACTCTTCAAAGACTACTCAATTGGACTTCCACCACTAAACACAACCCTCATTCACCGCATGATGGAAGAAACCAAAGTCTACCGCTTATTGAAGGGATGGCGTAACGCACCAGCAGTAGACCTAAAAAAACTCGATGAAACTGTGCTAATGTTCTCCCAATTACTCGTTGATTTTCCACAGATAAAAGAAATCGACATAAACCCATTGTTAATCAACGAAAAAGACGCAACTGTCCTAGACGCACGCATAGTCCTTGACAAAGATAAAGTTTGCAGGAGATTTGAACCCCACGAACACATGGTCATCAGCCCCTACCCCAAAAAATACGAAATCCTGTGGTTACTCAAGAACGGACAAGAAGTGCTATTACGACCCATAAAACCTGAAGACGAACCACTATGGCTGGAAATGTTCCAGAGCCTCTCTGAGGAATCCATACGCTACCGATTCTTCCAAATGCTAAAAGACACACCCCACGAAGTTCGCGTTCGCTACTGCAACGTTGACTACGACCGTGAAATCGCAATAGTCGCCGAAATGGTTGAAAACGGAAAACGCAAAATACTAGGCGTAAGCCGCCTTAGCATTGAATCCGACGAAAAGAATAGTGAAATGGCTTTCCTCGTTAGTGACTATTGGCAAGGTTTAGGTTTAGGAACAAAAATGGTTGACTACGTGCTTGACATTGCAAAAGAAAAAGGCATGGAAAAAGTTCACGCAATCATTCTGCAAGACAATTACCGCGCTCTCAGCTTAACAAAGAAGATGGGTTTCAAGATTGAATACTTAACCGACGGAACAGTCAAAGCAACTTTGAATCTCAAAGAAGAAGACATAGACTTTCGCTGCGCGCAACTAAAACTTCCCGAACCTCCCCAAGAAAAAAAAGAACCAAAGCAACAAGAAAAAGCCGTTTCAGAAAGCAAACAAGCACTTCCTGAACCGCCAGAAGCAACACCCGCATAATTTCTTTCAAGCATAGGCCTTTTCTTTTTTTACTTCTTTTGGATTCTGGATAGTTTTAAATTTTCAAGCCGTAACTCTTAAGTGGTGAACGCTTGAGAAAGCTCATCTGGCTAACCCTAATTGCAGCAATATTGGTAAGCAGTACTCTTATTGTTTCCAATGTTCAAGCTTCTACCCAAGTCAGCGGAACCATCAACCAAGACACAACTTGGACTATAGCAAACAGCCCTTACCTTCTTACAGGATTCGTCACAGTAAATAGCGGCGTAACCTTAACTGTTGAACCCGGCGTAACAGTGGACCTTTCCTCGTATTCACTTTTAGTGGGTGGTACATTGAACGCTAAAGGCGCAAGCGATAAAGAAATAGTCTTTCAAACATCATATTGGTATTCTTCTGTTCGAGTCCAGTTTTTATCAACCAGTACGAATTGGAAAAGTTCAGACGGCTCTGGCTGCATAGTTGATAATGCTATCTTCAACTCTGCCGGCATAACTGTCAGTGGCAGCTCTCCCAAAATAAGTAATAACTATTTTACCAATAACAAAATAACCGCAATTAGCGTTTCTGGCGGTTCTGTTTTAATTCTGAATAACTCATTTGATTGTCAATCAACGGCTATAAGTATAAGTAGTGGTTCTTCTGCTTCACCCACGATTTCTTTCAACTTTATCAAAAATAGTGCAACTACCAATTACGGAATTTCAGCTGGAAACAACAACGCTTACATCTCGGACAACAACATTACCGGCTGCTACATGGGAGTTTATGCCACAGGCAACTCAACTATATCAAGAAACCTAATCACAAACAATACCATCGGCATTTATGCTTACAACCCTTTGGTAACGATCCAAAACAATATCATTGCCAATAATAGCGCGGGAATCATGGGCGGGGGAACCATACAAAATAACACAATTGGAAATAACGGCGTAGGTGTAAGCTTAGCCATCACTCCGTGTAACATTAACCAAAACAATTTCTTAAACAACAAACAATACAACGTTGGAACAACGACGTCAAATAATACTGATGCAACGAATAACTGGTGGGGAACCAATGACGTAGCGGCTATTAATCAAACGATCTATGATTCCAAAAACTCCACAACCTCCTTAACTTTGGGCATCGTCAACTTTACCCCATTCTTACCCCAACCCAACACCCAAGCACCTGCCCTCGAAAGCATAAATTACACCCCTAACCCAACTCCGACACCTTACCCAACTACAATTCCAGCCCTAACAAACACCCAATATCCCTATCCAACAAACTATGTAACCCCAAGACCAAACATCACTATAGCTCCAATAGTCACCTCAACTCCGACGCCTATTCCAACTATAACACCAACTCCTTCCCCAACTCCCTTACCGACGCCGAGCCCCACTCCTAAAATTATGCCTGGGTCACCGTTGAGTCTGGGCGGCTCATCGTTTGCTGAAGCCATAGCACTTTTTGACATTACAAACATAGCCAAAATCGTACTAGTAGTGTTGGGGATAATATGGGCGGCTATACTTTTGGTGTTTGTTGTCCGTAAATTTGTCAAACCAGAAAGCGAAACACAGTAATGGAATAAGTCTTTTAATGCAAACTGATTGTAAGATTTAGTATGGGTAACAATGGAAAAGCCACAACGGCTTGGATAATCGCTGTATTATTTCTTAGCCTATTTGTTGGAACAACTATCTATTACAACAACCAAACGGCAAAACTAATCAGCCAAATCTCAAGCCTTCATGATCAAATAACGAACTTAACAACTGCAAATCTAGTAACCGCGTTGGGAGTGACCGAAGTTTTGGGAAATTCTTCACACAACATCATTGTTCAACCGTATAATCACCTCTACATTTCTGGTCAAGTAAACAATACGGGAAAGGGCACCGCTTACAACTCTGGACTATATGTAGTTGCTTATGATGCTCAAGGTACTTTAGAAATAAACATAAGCTGTTCCATTTGGGTTTGGGGTGTTTGGAACAAACAACGCAACTGAGGCTCAAGCTTTAGGAGTTAGTAGCAGCAGCTCGTTTGAGCTTGGATCTCGTTTATAGCGGGCAATTAGTTGGTGCTGATTCAGCTATTTATCACGAAGGCTATGTTACTAATTGGACTGTGACACCTGTGTGGACGAATACTCCCTGATTAAATCAATGTCGAAAAAAGCACAACTAAAGACTGCAAACGCTTATTGTGAAGTATTAAATAGAAAAAATCAGCTCCTAATCCTTGAAACTCTTATATATTGCTCATGATAATTCTCTGTTGAGTGTCATGGCTGAAGTTTGTTCAACATGCGGACTACCTAAAGACCTGTGCGTTTGTGGAGAAATAGAGAAAGAGCAACAGCGCATTCGTATACGGCTTGAAACCCGAAAATTCGGCAAAGCAACCACCATCATCGATGGAATGGATGATAAGAACTCGAATTTGACAAGCATTGCTCAAAAACTCAAAACATACTGCGCATGCGGCGGAACCCACAAAAACGGGCAAATCATGCTTCAAGGAGACCACCGCGACCGGGTTCGCGAATTCCTGGTAAAGATGGGTTATCCACAAGAAAACATTGAACTGCAATAACCCTAATAGTCCCTTAACGTTAACGGTGGATGTTCTAAGTGAAAAAAGCAGATGGCATACGCGATATTTTAAAAAACACAAAACATCGAAAACCCACCCAAATCTATTGTCCACGATGTGCCAGCCCAAAAATCGAATTATCAAGCAGCCTCGCAGTTTGGCTAACACCTAAAGAATACTATTGTGAAAACTGCGGTTACCGTGGCATTATTATTATGGAACTTGAAAAAGACGACGAAAAAGAAAAAGAAGAAACTTAATTTTACTTTTTTTAAGAAAAGCGCCCTTAATCGGGCAATTCAAGGTTTAGTTGTTTTTTAAGTGTCTTGTAACGGTTGCGTACGGTTACTTCTGTTACTCCGGCGGCTTCAGCGATGTCTTTTTGTGTTTTCTTTTCGTTGTTTTGCAGACAAGCGATGTAGAGGGCAGCTGCGGCTAAGCCCATCGGGTCTTTTCCAGCGGCAGCGCGCTTTCGTCTTGCTTCTCTTAGGATTTGTATGGCTGCTCCTTGGGTTTTGCCTGAGATGCCTGTTTTTTCAGCGATCTTTGAGACGTAAGTTAACGGATCAGCTATTGGCATGTGGACATCGAGTTCTCGCAATAGAAGTCGGTAGCATCTTGCGACGTCTTTTTTGTCGACGAGGCTGGCTTCTGCGATTTCGCGTAGTGTACGTGGGGTTCCGCTTCCGCGGCAAGCAGCATAAAGGGCTGCAGCGGCGATGGCGGCTATTGACCTGCCTCGTACTAAGCCTTTATCGAGTGCTTTTCTGTAGACGACGGCCGCTTTTTCTTTAATTGGTGGGGGAATGTAGACTTTGTCTGATAAACGATCGAGTTCAGCCATAGCTTGGGCGAGGTTTCGGTCGATTGATGAGTGAACTCGGCTACGTATTTGCCATTTCCTAAGACGCCACATCTGCAATCTTGTGGAAAGGGGCAGTTTCCTTCCAAACGCGTCTCGATCCACCTGGCTAATGGCTGTGGATAAGCCTTTGTCATGAACAGAATAAGAAGTGGGAACACCAACTCGGCTTCTGGAAGCTTTTTCTTCCTGGGTGAAGGCACGCCATTCGGGCCCTTTATCCATCATTTGCTCGTACACGACCAATCCGCAGTCGCCGCATACGGTTTCTCCAGTATCGTAATCGTGAACTAAATTCTCGCTACCGCACTCAGGGCACTTGTCCTGCAAGCGCTGTGGAGTCTTAGGTGTTTCTTTTTTGCTCAATTCTCTTCTACCTCAATTTTGATATGCGTAGAACCGTCACCATAGGCCAATCTGGCTAGAAAATAGTACATTCGGCCCGCGCAAACTAACCAAAGGTACAGATTTAATATTTAAGCTTTGTGGTTTATTAAACTTATTGCACACAATGGATTAGAATTACATAGCAAAAGAAAAAAACATCCATGGAAAATGACATAAAAAAGTGTAAAATGCGGCTATACAAAACAAAGCACATCCCAAAGCTTGCTTCATAAAGTTCAACTTCAAGAAACAAAACTAAAACAACAAATAGAAATCCAGAAATCAGAGTCAGAACGCTTATTAACAAAAAACCCAACCATTAAACCTCTAACAATAAATAAAACAAGTGTTTATTGAAAGCGTGCAGCCCGGTGGTGTAGTGGTCAAGCATAGTGGGCTTTGGACCCGCCGACGAGAGTTCGAATCTCTCCCGGGCTACCATCCACTAAAGTATGTTACTTGAGATGTTTTGTTTGAAGAAAACAAAGATTATATGCACTGTGGGTCCTGCCAGCTCATCGAAGCAAACCGTAAAAAAGATGTTTCAAGCAGGCATGAACGGTGCAAGAATCAACACCGCATATGGAAACCTCACCCAATATAGATTAGTTATAGAAACAGTGCGAGAAGTTGCAGATATTCCAATAATAATTGATATAAAAGGGCCAGAAATCAGGATCAGGGCATCTCAACAAAAAATGTTGTGTAAAGGAGATACTATAGAAGTAGGTTTTAACGGCGAAGACTTCTGTTTCAACCATGATTTTTTCGACAAAATGCAAATTGATGATGAAGTGCTTATTGACAATGGAAAAATAAGAACCCGGGTGGTTGACAAAAAAGACCGGAAACTTAGCCTTCTCGCCTTAAACAATGGTGTTATAGAAGATGGAAAGGGAGTTAACATTCCAAATAAGTCTCTTTCAGTTCCAACATTCCCAGACAGTGACTTGGAAATAATCCAATTCGCAAAAAAGCATGATATTGAATTCGTTGCGCTTTCATTTACAAGAAATGCAAAAGATGTTAGAAACCTTTCACAAACCAACAGTTTTGAGGGCGGTATAATTGCAAAAATTGAGAACTCTGAAGGGGTGCAGAACGCCGAAGAGATCTTGGATGCTGCAAGTGGATTAATGGTTGCAAGAGGCGACTTGGGTGTTGAAATTGAGCCAGAAAAAGTACCTTTAGTTCAGAAGTCTCTCATTAAATTATGCAATCAAAAAGGCAAACTTGTTGTTACAGCAACAGAGATGCTTGAATCAATGATTAATCAGCCCGCTCCCACAAGAGCTGAAGTAAGTGACGTCGCAAACGCTATACTCGACGGTTCGGATGCCATAATGCTCTCGGGTGAAACAGCAGTTGGTCAATATCCAGTTGACGCTGTTGATATGATGACTCGGATAGCAAATGAAACAGAAAAAGCTGTGAAGACTAATGTTGAAGATACAGCGTTTATCAACATTTCAGACACTGTGAGCAGAGCAATACAGAGAATAAGCCAAAGCATGTCGATTAACAAAGTCATTCCTCTTACTCGATCAGGTTACACAGCCAGAATGATAGCACGATTCAAGATTGCCCAGCCCATAATTGCTGTCACCCCTGATATCAAAGTCAAAAAACAACTAGAACTAATTTTTGGTGTATATCCGATTTTGATTAACTATCCCGAAGAAAAAGATCGAATATCTGCGGTTGCAAATCGACTTCACGAATTGCATCTGGTTAATGATGAAGAGACCGTGTTGTTCACCGCTGCTATGAGAACAACTATGAAACATGCTAGTAATTCGATCGAGATTCATAAAATTAAGGAACTAAGAAAGTTTTCATAATACTTAGTTATTCAATTGTTAGCCAAAATTTACGCTGTAGCTTGGTTTTCTTGTATCGAAGCAATTATTAAATTTTTGAGTTCAATTTATATAACAAAATTGCAATAGAACTACAAACTGGTGCAAAGAATGGCAGACTTGAAAGATTGTCCTTTTGGACAAGACATAACAAATGACTGTAAAAACTGCGACTACTCCAAAAGCAACCACTATGACCAAACTTCGGGTAAATGTGTTAAAAGATAACCTCTGGTCTTTAAAGGAACGTAATCTTCAAGAGCTTAACTTTGAGAGACTCTGGTTCGAGATTCTATTATTTAATATCTCTTAATAGTTACCTAAAAACCGTTTAATTTGATTAGAGCTTTTGTTTACTTGGAGGATTCCACTGATTGCTTCTTTTGTTTATCTCCATTAGGCCGAGTGGTTCTACTTGCAACAATTTGGAAGCCAACAATGGCCGAGTAGAAGCCATAAGAAAGTAGAAGTATGGGGCGATGAACAGCATACTTTAAGTCGCTGACCATGAATTCGATGTGTTTTTGAACGGTCCAAACAGTTTCAGGTCGAAAATGAAGGCAATAGGGTTCATAGACGCCCAGTACCTTGTAGTCTTTTTTCTCAATCCAGTCTTTGATAAATCCATCTTCGTAAGTATGAAGGTGAAACGGGATTTTTATGTCTTCAACTGTTTTTCGTCGAACCAAAAGGTCATGGGTGCCGCCTCTCTTATCAAAGATTTTAAGAGTAACCCTCTCAAATAAACTCAAAATCTTCATACCCTTGAGCACTGACCAGATTTCAATTCCCCAGACTGCGCCCACATCATCTTTTACCAGTTTTTCTGCCTCAGCAAACCAGTTCTTTGACAAAGTAACATCGCTATCAACAAACATGAACCATTCACTTTTTACCATCTGAATAGCTGTTTGCCTAGCGCTTCCTCTGGTTCCTTTTTCCTGAAAAAAGATGACGTTCCCATATTTTTCTTGGAACTCCTTCACTATGCTCTCCGTATTATCAGTTGAGAAGCCATCGATAATAATTAGGTTGTTAACAGGTACGTTTTTGTAAACAGAATCGATGCATTCCCTGAGCTTTCGTTCGCTGTTCATGGTCAGAATTGCAACATCAATAGGACCCTTTATCGCAGAAAAAGGGTATAGTTGTTTGCCGTGGCCATCTTTTTTTGTCTGAACCGGTAATTGCTGATTCATCGAATGTCTTCTCCTTCTCAGGGGAAAGCGGTTTTTAGTATCCCATTAAGCCACAGCAACGTGAGCAGATTGGAAAAACTCCGTTGTCACAGCTTTTTAGGGCTTGCCTGAATTGACGGTGTTTTTCGTTATTATATATTTCTAGGATACTTGTTTCTTTGATGTTTCCTGTGACGAAGTCTGGAAAGTCTCTGCATGTTACTGTGTCTCCGTTTGGCATTATGTCTAATTGGAACCAAGGTGAAACACATTTCTTGTATCCGAAGAAATTTTCGGGTTCAGTATAGTATGTGCGAATTTGCTCAGGATCGAGGTTTGGTACAAAAAGAACTGGGGTGTGGAATTTTTGGTCTTTAATTGCTTGTACTTGTTCAGCAATTTTTTCTATGTTTAAATTTGAGGTATCGCGGACGTAACCTTTCCAGGCGAATGGTGTTATGCCTAACTTTTCTTCGGCTATTTTTGTGTGTTTTTGTCCTATCGATTCTTTGGTAAACCATGAGTAGTAGACTGTCATGCCGTCTGCGCCAAGTTTTTCGGCTTCTTTAACTGTGTCAACTAATGTGGATTCGTTATTTTTGGAGATTGTTGTTATAACGAAAATGCCGGGTTTGTTGGTTTTTTTCTCTTTCTTAATTTTTTGGATCGCCATTATTCCTCGGGTCGCGGTGTCTAGCGCTCCTGGGACGCCTCGGCATTTATCGTGAATTTCTCTTGGGCCGTCAAAAGAAACACAAATCATGTCCCATCCGTTTTCAACGATGGTTTCTGCGTTTTTTTCTAATCCAACCCCGTTTGTGACTATTTGAACCGTTAGTCCTTTTTGTTTCATGTAGTTGACAAGTGGGATTAATGGTTCATAGAGAAATGGTTCTCCGCCTGTTATGTAAACGTGAACTTTTTTTGGGGCAACTTCATCTATTACTTTTTTGTAAATTTCAACTGGGACTTCGCCGGTAACTTTGGGTGTATCTTCTCTGGCGTTGTATCCGTTTTTTCCCCATTGTGCACAGATTGCACATCTGTGGTTGCAGCGATGCGTAATTCTTAGACTCAACAACCAAAGAGAAGAACTGCTTCCATCTTCATTTCGATAATCCATTTTGGATTTAATAAACTGTCTATATGCTCCCCTGCTTAAACTCTTCACTAAGTCGGGGTTTTTGCATACTGGTCTGAAGAACTGCGTTGGAATCCTTCTCATGAATACTACCGTTTGCTATGTGCCTTAGGATATTGTAGAATTTAAATTTGACCCAAATAATTCTGTTTGCTATCAATTAATTTTGAAGATACGTAATGTTTGCTCTCTATAAAAATGCGAGTTTGCACATTCTGGCCACGGCAATTTAGGTAGGCATATGTTTTCTGAGGAAACTGCTTCTCGCAGAAAGTATTGGCAAGAGTTTCTCTACCGCAATAAATGCAATTGTTGCGTATGCGATTCCACCTAAAACATCAATGAAATAATGTTCGCCAAGGTATACCGCACTAAACCACGTTCCTACAGGAATAATCACTACTGGAAGCGCTTTCCATTTCCAAATTTTAAACGCAAAGAGAAAAACTAGCCAAGGCATGGCTGAATGCATGCTAGGAAATGCAGCGAACAGGTTTCCACCTAAAACGTCAAATAATGTTTTGTAAACAGGAAGTCCTAAGTTAACATCAACCGAACTAGTCAAGACTCTTTGGACGACAGGTCCAACATAAGATGAAGTAAATAGTGAATTAAACTGATACCACGGCGGTGCCACGGGATAAAAGAGGAAAGTTATCAAAGCTGAGTAGGTGAGTACTCCGAAAGCGACTATGTATTTCCAATAGTTCCGAGGGCTTTTTTTCCAGATGACAAACGCGAATAAAGTTGGCACGAAGAAATATATTCCGTAGAAAACAGCTCCCATGTAATCTAAAGCTGGAAACCTAAAACTCTGTTGCAGCACTAAGGTAGGAAGCTGACCAAATAATTGCACCTCAAAATTTCGAGGTCCAGAATGAAGATTATACAGGGAGATGGTGCCCACGAAGCTGTACATTATTTCATAGGAGATAAACACAGTAACGAATGGGAGCCAATCCTTCAAGGCACGCCATGTTCGTTGATTGTAAGAAGCATAAAATAGAATTCCTAAGACAAGAAATTCTGGTCCAGGAATAATGCTGTATTCCACACAGAAGATTGTTATCGCTACAACGTAAATTCCTAAGAAGAGCAGAGAGAAGAACCGTGAAGAATGGTAGTCGAAGTTCAAGTCAAGCTTCAATTTTTCAAGATGGAGCTTTTTGACTTCGTCTTCCTTCTTAACCATTATCTAATCGCCCTGCTTTCCAATTACCTTCTAT
Organism: Candidatus Bathyarchaeota archaeon; assembly: GCA_963835475.1. Lineage (GTDB taxonomy): Archaea > Thermoproteota > Bathyarchaeia > Bathyarchaeales > Bathycorpusculaceae > Bathycorpusculum. Next base: position 105,111 of record CAWIFU010000011.1, on the reverse strand, counting down.
AAGCCATTTTAAATGCCTTTTCCCAATTCGTCTAAAGAAATGACGCTCGATTAAACATACATTTCTTAATAGACAATCCTGCGACGGTAAAAAGGAAACTTTAGAAACCGCAAGAAACTTAAAAGACCTTCAAACCTATAACGCCTGTGGAACAATGGAAAAAGTTTGGGATGAATTAAAAAAAATCGAAGCCCAAGCAGAGCAAATCCAGAACGATGCTCAAGATAGGGCAAAAAAAATGGTTCTTCTCGCAAAGCAGGATGCTGAAAAACTGGTTGAAAACAGCAAGACTTACGCTGAAGCTGAGTCTCAAAGACTTCAGACAAAAGCCATAGATGAAGCTAATCAGGAACGAGATGAAAACTTGAAGGATAGTGCGGAAGCCACTGAGAACCTGAAATTAACAGCCGAAAAACGTATGGATAAAGCAGTTTCAGCGGTAGTGAATGCCGTACTTGAGGACAATTAACCTTGACTCAGACAACACGTTATGCATCTGTTCTAGCCAAGATCGGCGCAGAAAGAAGTAATCTTATTGGTGAAACGAGACTTAAAGCCTTAGCAGAAAACAAAAACCTCACTGAATTAGCCGCTCAACTTCGAGATACAAGTTACCAAGAACAAATCTCCAAATTGTCCCTACCCCTAACAAGCCGTAAACTGGAAAGAGCATTCAACGAAAACCTCATCGGCACTTACATAAAAATTATCAAGTATTCCCCTAAAAACGTAAGAAAATATCTAAGTTTGTACCTTCTACGCTTCGAAATTGAGCACATAAAAACGCTTAATGAAAGCAACCAGTGCCAAATTGAGTCCCGAACAAAAATCAATGAAAATTTACTTTTCCGTGGAAGATTACCTTAAGAAACACGCAGTCATTGAAGAAGCAGCTAAATCTTCCACTCCAAATCAAATAATCCACATCCTAAAAGATACTGAGTACTTTTTACCGTTGAATATGGGCCTGAAAAACTATGAAGAAAACGGCTCAACGGCATTTTTTGACGTATTTGTAGACAAGCTCTTTTACGAAAAACTATACGAAGGCTATTGGGGCCTTAGCAAAAAAGAGCAAAATTACGCAAACTTTTATGCAAGTATGGAAAACGATGGCTTCACATTGGTGACCTTGTTGAGGGGAAAAGCATTGAACTACGAATCCAATTGGCTACGACTCGTGGTTCCTGGAAACTATTTCAACCTTAATAAGTCAACAGTAGAGGATTTAGTAACTGCTGAAGATTTTGAAGCAGCACTTAAAATCGTTCTCGACAGTTACTATGCAAAATATTTTGCAAAAGCTCAATCTCCAGAGGAAACAATAGCGACCTCGGGAAAAGCCTTCAAGAAAGCAGTATTTCACCACGCCAAATCAAGCGCTATCACTGAAACTTTCAACATCGGTTCACCACTCGCCTTCTTGACACAAAAAGAAGCAGAAGTTTACAACCTTACGGTTTTAAGTTTGGGTGTAGATTCCGCGATGAAGCCAGAAGAAATTCGAAACCAACTTTTGACATAATATTTTCCTGTTTTTGGGTGCTTGCTGAGTCTTTTTTCGCTCAAGAACCAAGTTGGTGTGGATGAATTTCTGTTTGAATGGGTTGAACTCTGATCCGGTGCCTCTGTAGAACTTACTAAACCACTCGTAGAAATGAAGTCTTAACGTGTGAATGAACACTATTAAGCCTTCGAGCGCCAATACGAATATGTTTCCGCCGACTATGATTATGCCACTTAGGACCAAGGTTAAAATTGAGGCGGTTCCGACCAATCCTGCTATGGTGTAGGTTACTAGCATTAGTGCCCAATGAGCCATTAGCAAGGCGAGAATTCTTGAATATGATATGGTGTTGCTGAGTAAACGTGTTACTAAGTCTCCGCCTTCAAACAATCTTCCTGAAATAGTGTCCATTTCAGCATGCTCCGCTTCAGTATGTATTTTCGGTTTTGCTATAGCTAAGTATGCTGGTTTTCCAACGATTAAGAAGATAAATGGGATTATTGCAGCTAATATTGGACCGCTAAACCACGCTCCAAAGTTTAGCTGATAGACGGCAATTAGGTAAACTCCTCCTAAGAAAAACCCAATTTTCGGCAGTGAAGTCAAGAGAGCGTCAGCTACATTGTGCTTTAACGCGAAATTTACCCCCTCCAAGACAATACCGCTGATTATCTGTACTATACCAACTATGAGGGCAAAGATCAGGAATGTAAATACGCTCTCGAATGGGCTAAACCACAGGGGTCCCCACGATAGTCCGAGGGATATCCAAGAAAGTCCAAAAAACTCGCCGAACAAAACTCCAGTAACACACGCTGCGAATCCGCAAGCAGCCATAATGAAGCATACGTTTTTTATTCCTTGGTTGCCTTTAATTAATTTTCCAACGGTTAATCCACCAAAAAGCAGAACTAATCCGTGACCAAGGTCTCCGAACATTAACCCGAAAAGAATTGGAAAAGTTATCGCAATTAAAGGGGTCGGATCTAATTCCTCGTAATGAGGCAAACCGTAGAGTTTAGTAAGTTCTTCAAAAGGTTTCACAAATCTGTTATTAGTAATCAATGTAGGTGGATTTGCAGTTTCTGCCACTTCGTTTTTCAAAACTAAAACTTTTCCTTCCAGCATTCCTGTGACTTTTTCGTTGAGTGCTTGGAATTTTTTCTGTGGCACGAATCCTTTGACAGTTGCGAGCCGACCTGACTTGAGTATTTTTCTTTCAGCCTGCAGCAGAGCAAGAATATTTTCTGAAGTTTCCTTCAAGGAGGCAAGATTATGCCTGTTTTCTTCACCTAATTTTTTCAGTGCATTGCAAAGCGCCTTTTCTTTGTCAGAGTTTTCTTTTAGCTGCTTGCTAACTTCTTTAAGTGCTTCAGTTACATCATGCGGCAACTCTTTGGGAATATGGAAGACTTCAGCATGATGGGTTCTTAGGATTTTTTCGACGCCTGACTGATGTTTTACTGGGAGTGCTAAGCATACAAATGTGACTTGTTTTGTTAGAGAGCAACGATTGATGAAAATTGGGACTCCTTGGAGAGCCGTTTCTAACCCAGAAAAGTTTTTAGTTGGTACACTTGCCACAGCAACATAAATTAGCTTTAAATCTTCCATCGCGGCAAGGTCTGCATCCATTATTCTTAGCCTTTCTAACATGTCTTTGAGATGGTTGAGTTGTTCTGTTTTTTCTTGCATGCAAGAAATGGCTTCATTGAGATTGTCTGTTTCTTTTTTTATTGCTAGAATTTTTTGGGTGGTGGCTTCCGAGAGAGCCTGCCAATTCTCTGTAGTAATCTGGGTTTTAGTGATTTGGGGCAACTTGAAAATGCCAAGGGGACTTGATTTTTCTGTTATAAGCTGATTAATCAAGACGTTGACGTCAGCGAGTGACCCTTCCACCTTCTGTATACTCTGGTTGTAGTCAGACAAATCTGCGTTGTCTTGAGCCGTGTGTTCTATGTGGAATTCTCCAAAGTTACTCAATGCTTCCAAAATCGGCTCTATGTCTTTCTTTACGCAGATTATCGATGTAGAGGTCATTCTTTCTGGTCGGAACATTTTTAACAGAATGTTTGTTTTACCACGAACATTTAAAGTTATATTTGGCGATGGAATGATTGGCTACGTAATTGGGGACAGTGACATGATTACTGGCTTTAGGCTCGTCGGGGTTGAAGGTATCGAAGTCTCAACAGCTGATGAGGCCAAGCAAGCCCTGAATAGAGCGCTTACACGGAGCGATGTTGGCGTGATAATTATTAGCGAGGCATTTTCCACTGACCCCACAATGCGAGAGGAAGTTAGCAAATTACGTCAGGAACGCGTAACTCCAATAATCGTGGAGATTCCTGGTAGTAAGGGAAGTGCAAACAAAATGCAGCTCTCCGATTTGGTTAGCAAAATTTTGGGGATCAAGGTGTAATGGTGATTAGATATGACGGCTAAAGATGGTCTTTCAGCGATTGCAAAAGATGTTTTGGGTGATGTACAGAAAGAAGCAGAAACAGTAATTTCAGCTGCGGAACATGAAGCGAAAGAAACCTTGAAGGCAGCCAAGGAGCAAGCAGACCACAACTACAAAGCAAAAATTACCCAAGCCAAATCGAAAGCAGAAGCTGAAAAGCGGAAAATCGCTTCTGTAACTGAGGTGGAAATGAGGAATCGGCTGCTTCAGACAAAAGAAGATTTGGTTGATGCTGCTTTTGAGAAAGCTTTGGTTCAACTTAAAAATTTTGTAGACACTAACGATTACCATAGTTATCTTCTTAAGATTATGCAAAGTGCCGCTGAAAGAATCGGGCAAAAAGATCTGGTCATTCAGGTAAACGCAAAAGACAAGGATTGGTTAACGCCAGTTGTGCTGAAACGTTTATCTAAGAACTTGCATTGTGAATTGAGACTATCCGAAAAAACTGGAGATTACCTTGGGGGATGTATAATCCAAACTGAAGATGGGAAAATAATCTTTGATGTTACTTTGGATAATCGGTTACTGGAACTTAAACCAGTTTTACGTGTTGAATTGGCAAAAATCTTGTTTGGAGAGGCGGTATCAAAAAATGCTCGTTGAAGGAAGCGTAATTAGAGTTGCAGGCCCAGTTGTCGAAGCTACAGGAATGGCACAAGCAGTTATGCACGAGATGGTCGAAGTTGGTAACGACCGTTTAATTGGCGAAATCATTCGTTTAGAGGGCGAACAAGCCACAATTCAAGTCTACCAAAACACCACTGGACTCAAACTCGACGAACCCGTCTTGGGCACGGGAAGTCCCCTTTCAGTGGAATTAGCTCCAGGAATCGTGGGTAACGTTTTTGACGGTATCCAAAGACCCCTTGAAGAATTAAAAAACCTTACAGGCGCCTTCATTAAGCATGCAGCTGGAATTACACCCCTTTCTAGAACTAAGAAATGGACTTTTGTTCCTACCGCAAAGGTTGGAGCTGAACTTATGGGTGGCGACATACTTGGAACAGTTCAAGAAACCGCCCTCTTTGAGCATCGCATTCTAGTCCCAGTTAACGTTCAAGGTAAACTGGTTAAGATCGCTCCGAAAGGCGATTATACAATTACAGAAACAATCGCTACCCTCGAATCAAATGGCGCTGAAGTTGATTTGCCTATGCTTCAGAAGTGGCCGGTCAGAGAACCCCGCCCTCATACTCGAAGGCTTGGTGCGACTTCTCCATTAATCACTGGACAACGTGTCATCGACACTTTCTTCCCCGTCGCTAAAGGCGGAAGTGCATCCATCCCTGGTCCTTTCGGTTCAGGAAAAACCGTGACTCAGCAGCAACTGGCTAAATGGTCAGATGCTAGCGTCGTCATTTACGTTGGCTGTGGAGAACGCGGTAACGAAATGGTCGATGTGTTAGATAGCTTTCCAAAACTAATTGATCCAACATCTGGGCGCCCACTCATGGAGCGAACTGTCCTTGTCGCTAATACAAGCAACATGCCGGTCTCCGCTCGGGAAGCTAGCATTTACACTGGTATCACCCTTGCAGAATACTTCCGCGATATGGGCTACGCGGTTGCGTTAATGGCTGACTCAACTAGCAGATGGGCAGAAGCCCTCCGCGAAGTATCGGGTCGACTTGAAGAGATGCCTGCTGAAGAAGGCTTCCCAAGCTACCTGCCGTCACGTCTCGCTGAATTCTACGAGCGTACAGGAGTCGTCGAAACTTTAGGTTCAGATAAACGAGTGGGCTCAATCTGCGCGATCGGAGCCGTCTCTCCACCCAGGAGGCGACTTCTCAGAACCAGTTACCCAGCATACGAAACGTTTCACCCGCGTTTTCTGGGCTCTTGATGCTGAACTTGCAGCCGCAAGACACTATCCATCCATCAATTGGATGTCAAGCTACAGTGGTTACATCCAAGACCTCGCAGAGTGGTGGCATAAACAGGTCGATAGAAACTGGAACAGCTACCGCGAAGAAGCCATGCGCATACTACAGGCTGAAGATGATCTTAAAAACATCGTTAAACTAGTAGGTCCCAGAAGCTCTGCCTGACAAACAACGCTTAATCTTGGAAACTGCCCGAATAATCCGAATAGCTTTCCTGCAGCAGAACGCGTTAGACCCCATCGACACCTACAGTTCTCCACACAAACAGTTCAAGATGCTAAAAATAATCGTAGACTACCATCGATTGGCAGACAACGTTGTAAGTATGGGTGCGCCAATCTTCAAGGTTTCAGAATTGCCTATCACTGAGGAAATTATGCGTATGAAATCTTCGATACCAAACGATAAGGGCGAGTTGTTAGACGATTTAGAGAAGCGAATGTATGAAAGTTTTGGATTGTTAGAAGCAACATTGAGGTAATTATTATGTCAAAAACTGGATCAGGATTGGAATACAAGGGTGTAGCTTCAATTTCAGGCCCAATCATCGTCGTTGAGAACGTGCAGGGTGTAGGTTATGATGAACTTGTTGCAGTTAAAACTCAACGAGGCGAAACACGGCTAGGAAAAGTTATCCAAATCACCAAGAAAGCCGTAACCGTGCAAGTTTTCGAAGGTACAACTGGTCTATCACCCTCTGAAACACGTACGCGCTTCCTCGGTCATCCATTAGAAGTTCCGGTCTCAACAGAAATGCTTGGGCGCGTCATGAATAGTTATGGCGAACCCATTGATGGCCACCCACGCTTCTTCACGGAAGAAAAACGTGACGTAAACGGGTTTCCACTAAATCCGGTAGCTCGAGAATACCCCAAGGAGTTCATTCAAACCGGAATATCTGCCATTGACGGATTAACTAGCCTTGTTCGTGGACAAAAACTTCCAGTCTTCAGTGGTCCAGGTCTTGCTCACAATGAACTTGCAGCCCAAATTGTGAGGCAAGCGCAGATTCGCAGTGGAGGGGAAGACTTCTCCATAGTTTTCATTGCTATGGGCTTAGAGCATGATGATGCCGCTTTTTTCCGCAAGAGCTTTGAGGAAACAGGAGCCATAAAAAACGTTGCAATGTTCCTCAACTTAGCTGACGACCCCCCTGTGGAACGTATTATTACTCCAAGGGCTGGTTTGAGTTTAGCAGAGTATCTTGCATATGAACAAGACACTCATGTGTTAGTTCTCTTAACTGACATGACCAACTACTGTGAGGCTCTTAGAGAAGTCAGTGCCTCAATGGAAGAAGTGCCAAGCAGGAAAGGTTACCCCGGTTACATGTACAGTGATTTAGCAAGCATATACGAGCGGGCAGGTAGAATCCACGGCAAAAAAGGCTCCATCACACAGATGCCAATTTTAACCATGCCAAACGACGACATTACTCACCCAATACCTGACCTTACAGGATACATTACCGAAGGACAAATCGTTTTGTCTCGCTCTTTAGAGAAACAAGGCATCTATCCACCCATCTACGTGTCTACAAGTCTTTCTCGACTGATGAAAGATGGAATCGGCAAAGATAGCACAAGGGAAGATCACGCTAACGTTTCAAGCCAGCTTTATTCCGCATATGCGCAATACAACTCAGTAAAATCTCTTGTAACAATTATTGGCGAAGAAGGCTTGGGTCAAAGAGACAAAGAATACCTACGCTTCGGCGAATCCTTCGAAAAAACCCTAATCAACCAAGGGAAAAACGAGAACCGAACAATTGAACAGACACTTTCAATCGCTTGGGACGTACTATCATTATTGCCTGACGAAGAATTAACTAGCATCAAGCCTGAATACATTAAAAAATATTACCCGAAGTTTGCCAGCGAGGTCAAGTAACAAAATTGTCCTCTGAAAACATTAGCCCAACAAGAATAAACCTGATTCAAACAAAGAAGACGTTGAATCTTGCAGAGGCTGGTCGCGAAGTCCTTGAACGCAAACGCGACATTTTGCTAAGAGAATTAAGAAACAGCATCTACGAGGCTGAAAGAGCCCGCGAAGAATTGTTGGGGGCTCTTGGGAAAGCTTACCAAAATCTTAGAGACGCAAACATGGTTAAGGGTTCAGAGACAGTTGCCAGCGTTGCTTTGAGCTCGAATACGAAAGCTCGCTATCTCACGGATTACAAAAGCATCATGGGCGTAACTGTGCCTTCCTTAGAATTTCAAAGTGAACCTACTGTGAAGCCAGATTACGGCTTTGCCAACACCAGCGTAGAACTAGACAAAGCGTTCAAACAATTTTATGGGGTTCTAAACTTAATAGCTGATTTAGCTGAAGCTGAAGGAGCTACATTCCAAATTGCCAACGATGTGCGTAGAACCCAGCGTCGAGTCAACGCATTAAACTATGTCCTCATCCCAAGGTATCGTAAAACAGCCAAATGGATTGAGCTAGTGCTAGAAGAAAAAGACAGAGAAGAATTTGTTAGGACTAAAATAATCAAACGTGTAATTAAGGAGCGTAAAATAAAATGAAGTTCAGTTCTCAAACTATTAAAAAAATATTGGTTCCCACCGACGGATCTGACTACAGTATTCATGCAGCAGAATACGCCATAAGTATTGCCAAAACACATGATGCACAGATTATGGTTGTTTACGTGCTGGATGAAGTTGTTATCGACAGATTTTCAAAAATAACAGAACGCGAAGATATTGAAAGGGAACTCAAAGCTGATGGTCAACGATACGTCAATTACATCTTAGGTTTAGCTGAGAAAGAAGGCGTTAAAGCAACTTCTTTGATTGCTAAGGGCAGGCCGTTTGAACAGATTGTGCATCTTTCTGATGGCTTAGAAATAGATTTAATTGTTCTAGGAACTTATGGAAGAAGGGGCGCAGAAAGGATTCTCATCGGTAGCGTAGCCGAGCGTGTGATTGAATATGCTCGTTGTCCTGTCCTAGTTGTAAAATAAACGTTGGAGCATCTAATCTTTGACATATAAGGCCAAGTTAGATGAAGACTTCATCAAATTTAACTTGAACATTGAGCGGGCAGCCGAAAAAGAATTGGATAGACTACGCGAAGAAATCAACGCACTTAAGGAAAAAGCCAACAAGATGAATGAAGAGCTGTTGAGTCATTCCTCCAATGAAGAGAAAAGAAGTTAATTGAGAAAAAAGTTAATAGCTAAGCTTGATGTGTCCAGTGTTAATGGAGTGACGTAGCTTGAAAACTAAACTATTAGTGCTCATTATACTTCCGCTTGTGCTTCTGCCTCTCATGGGCGTCGCAGCTGCTTTAACAATCGACACGATTCAAAGTCAAACTACGACTGCGACGACAACTGGACAATTCGACAGAGTTGGCATCGCAATCAGTGCTGCCTTGGCAATAGGGTTGCCCGGATTAGGTGCAGGGTTAGCAATTTCTGCGGCTGGTAGTGCAGCAATTAGTGCATTAGCTGAGAAACCTGAAACATTCTTTAGAAGCTTCTTGATTGTGGCGTTGGCTGAAGCGTTAGCAATTTATGGTTTGATTATGGGTATTCTTCTTTGGCTAAAACTGTAGAAGAGTTCCTTAAAACCCAGATATTTGCTGGCAGAAGCCAGTTTATCCCTTTTTAGTTTATATTAAAGCCGATTGAAAACTTTATTTAAGCTTGAGGCAGTTTTAAATGCCTTTAGAGTACTTCTGATTTACTTAATTGTTGTTTTTGACTGTTGGGGGCTGATATTTTTCTCAGCTTTTACCTCCTACATGCAATAAACGTTAAATAATACGTCGAAATAAGAGAGCGGAAGGCGAAATGATGGATAAATGGGCTGATTATCTAGTCTCTGGGGTAAGAACTGGCCCTGACCAGAAACGTATAGACTCTATAGAATGTCATTCGGACTTCGGCTGTGTTGTATGTGAGAACCTCATTCTTTCAAGAACTGATCTTATCGTAAACATGAAGAAGGGACGCACTTATGCGACAGTTTTTAGAACTGCAATTGGTAAATGGCGCAAAGGTCAAGAGGTTCATCTTGTAAATGTTGAAGGTGAAGATTTTCTTAGAACTGACTCAAATAACGTTGCCTCAGACAACTTTGATAATGTTCCAGAGTTTTAGGGCTAAAGAGTTCTTAGAAGCTTCTTGATTTGGGTTTAGCCTTAAATGCTAATTACTGGTTCCGATCACTGCTAAAGCAAAGGTATGTTGCCAAAAAGTTTTAAGCTAACCCTTATAGGGATCTTAAGACTAAGCCAGATATTGAAGAACTTGACACGTTTAATAGTTAACTTTTTTCATGCTCGAAAAGCACTGATATTTTTCTGTTTCTTATTATTTTTAATTGTTTTGTCAGGTTTCTTATTTGCTTCCGCAACTAATTCCTTGAATACATCTACTCAGGTGGATACATCGGTCGGTACAGTTTTAGTTGTTGATTTTAGTGTTCCTGTGGATCCAGGTTCTTCTGCTTTTATGTCACGTGTCGTTAGCACTGCGCAAAGTCAACATGCTGCTGCTATCTTAATAGAAATGAATACGCCGGGTGGTTTGTTGAGTGACATGATTTCAATCGTAGGCTCAATTACTACAGCGAATCAATCCGGCATTCCAACTTACACATTCATTGTGCCCAACGGTTTAGGTGCGTCGGCTGGTAGCTACATCGCAATGGCAACGAACCAGATATTAATGGCGCCTGGCAGTGAGATTGGGCCAAGCACTCCAATCGTAGTTGGCGGATCTACACTTGAACAAAATCATACTCAAGCTGCCATGCTCGATTATATGACGAGTTTAGCAGAGAAGTGGGGGCGAAACACAACTGCTGTTTATGCTATGGTTCAATATGATCAGGCATTCTCAGCGAATGCTGCTGTTTCGGTTCACATAGCGGACGGGACCTCTGACTCATTTTCTGCAGCGGTTGTCCAACTCGGATTGTCGAATAATCCTCAAGAAAAGCTCGGAGAGAATCTCTATGAACAGATAATCAGCGCACTAAGTAACAGTATTCTCGACGGTATCCTAATTCTCATCGGCGTCATAGCAATTGTTCTTGACATTTATCATCCGACAATTGTTTTAACAATTACTGGCGCAATAGCGATCGTCGCTGGATTAATCGGTGCTGAAGTGATCGACGCCTCAGTGCTTGGCCTCGTCATTTTAGTTCTTGCTGCAGCTTTGATTATTTTAGAGTTAAAGTTAGGTCACGGTTTCGCGTTAATGGCAGGAGTGGTGTTGGGGGCATTTGGCATCTATTATTTATCTTTTGGTTTGCAATATTCGCCCTCGCCAATAACCGGTTTGGTGGAAATAGAGTTAAGCGTTCTAGTTGTCTTCGGTGTAATCATAGGTTTGTACATACGGTGGATCATTGCCCCCCTTAGGCGTCGCAGCAAACTCACAGGTCCAGAAGTCATGATTGGTAAAACAGGTGCTACGGTAACGGACCTCACGCCAAAAGGCGAAGTTCGCGTTTTAGGAGAAATCTGGCGGGCTGAATCCTCTTCAGGTAACATTCAAAAAAATGAGAACGTCACTGTTAAAGCCCTAAAAGGACTTGTCATTATAGTAGAAAAAGCACAGGATTCCGAAGGAAAAGACCAAACGGTAACTCCTAAAGCTTAATTGCCTTATTTTTAAATTAGCGTTATTAAGCAGCATTAAGCTTTTTAGCTCTTAGTCGTTGTTGCAAGTGCCATGCAACAACATATCCTTAAATGCAGTATATTATTTCTAATATTAAGGTGCTTTTATTGCCAATGAATAGGCGAGAATTTATCAAAATTGGAGCAGCGGGTGCAATCGGATTTGGAGTAGCAAGTGCAATCGAAATTCCCATTTTGCAAAACTCCATAAATAACGATGACACAAAAATTAAGCAACTTCAAACCCAGATAACACAAAGCCAAGCCTTTCTAACTTTAAACCCAACCGAACAGGTTATAGTAGAGGCTTTAGCTGAAGCCGTAATTCCCTCTGATAGCTCTGGTCCCGGCGCAAAAGAAGCAGGGGTAATTTATTTCATTGATCGCATGCTAGCGGGAAATTATGGTAAAGGTGGCAATATGTTTCTTCAGGGACCCTTCATGATTCCCCAATCAGGCTCAGTCACAGTAATGGGGGCTGTTTATCCTGCACAAACAAAAAGTGCAATTACTTATTCAGGTGGAACGATAAAACCAGGATTACAAGCTGGTACAGCTTACCAGTATGCTTTTAATCCTAGAGAATTCTGGAGACGTGGTCTAGTAGCACTAGAAGACTACTGCACAGCTGCTAAAGGAGGAAAGTTTGAAACTCTTCCTTCGACAACACAAATAACGGTTCTTCAAGAAATGTTCGACAATAAGGCCGATAACACAGACCTTCAAAATGCTTTCCAAGGTCCAAACGCAGCTGAGTTTTTTAATGAAATCCACGACTTAGTAACCGCGGGTTTCTGGTCTGACCCAATTTACGGCGGAAACCAAGGTATGGTCGGTTGGAAATTCATAGGTTTTAACGCAAATTACTGGGGAGACGACATAGGATTAGGCGCCATGAAGCTGATGGTTGCAAGTTCACCCACCAGATTGCCCCCAAAGAGTCTTGGCGAACTACAAAAAGAAGGCGGAGGACTATAAAATGTCAAGTACAATCAATCACCCTCAAACAGACGTAGTTGTTTGCGGCTTAGGACACATGGGTGGTCCAGTAGCCGCAGAACTCACCACAGCAGGATACCAAGTTGTAGGAATAGAAAAAGGTCCCTTCTGGCAATACGCCACTGATTGGAGACAAGACCAAAAAGATGATGAATGGGCAATCACTGTCGAAAGAAAGTTTGACCACCCACTATATATTTCTACATTCACACTGAGAAATAACCAAAACCAGTTTGCTTTACCCGTAAGACGATACACCAAAAACGTACAATATCATGCTTTAGGTCACGGGGTAGGAGGAGTCGGAACTCATTATGGCGGCGGTTTAGGCAGGTTTTCCCCATGGTCCTATCAACCCGTCACAATGACGAAAGCAAAATATGGAGATGCTGGCTACAACACAATCATAAGCAACGTCAAAGGCGGCACACCAGATCTAGAAGACTGGCCAGTTACCTACGAAGAAATGGTGCCATACTATAACTCTTGGGAAAAAGCCATCGGTGTTGTAGGAGACCAACAAACTGGACAAGACCCCTTTATTCCTAATGCGAGGTTTCCCATGCCCCCTCATCCGCCCACTCCGCATGCAACTATCTATAAAAATGCCGTCCAAAGCTTAGGGTACACTCCATTTTCAACGGTAAGCGGCTTGATAAGTGGAGGATACGTAAACCAATATGGAATAGGACGTAATGGCTGTGTTTATTGCGGTTGGTGCGCAGGAAAATGTAACTACCCGTGCGAAGTAGGCGCAAAGAGCAGTTCTCACGTCACAACAGTCCCTGCCGCTATTGCCACAGGTAAATTTGACATGCGCCTTGACTCATACATATTCCGGATAGATACCGATAGCTCAGGGAAAGCCACTGGAGTACGTTATTATGACACGATGGGAAGGGTTCATGTTCAGCCAGCGAAGGTTGTGTTCAACGGAATATGGGGCTTTAACCTCATTCGGTTGATGAGCTTATCCGGAATAGGTACACCATACGACCCTGTGAAACATACAGGATCACTAGGTAGAGGATTAGCTAATGGCTACACTCCCTCAACATCAAGTGCAAGCGTCAAGCTGAATGTGGGCGCAAATGCTTACGTAAGTGGAAACGGAGCCGGAGGCGGATACAGCATAATGGACCTTAATGAAGTTAACCCAGCCTTTAATCATAAAGACGATTTGACTTTTATGGGTGGTGTTAATCTTGGTTTTGGAACCTATTTGGGAAGCGGGCCAAGCACTTTCTCGGGTCACTTGCCTAGCAGGACTAATTTTGGTAGCACATGGAAAGCAGGGCTTAAAGACGAAAAACTAATTAAAAATGTTACGGCAACACTATCTGGTACCGGCCCCAATTTGCCGCTTCTTGAAAATTACGTTGATTTGGATCCGCATTATACTGACATTTATGGGGATCCGAGCGCTAGAGTTACATTAGACTGGGATGCAAACACTTATCGCGTATCAAACTACTTAGTGAACAAAACAACCCTTATCACTGATATTCTTAAAAAGATGGGTGATCCTTCAACAGTAAAAGTAAACCCTGTTGCCGAGCTCACACAGCATGTAGATTGGTGGGGACACCACCAGAGAGGCGGGGCAAGAACAGGCGCAAACCCAGCAACTTCAGTGTTCAATAAGTGGATGCAATGCTGGACCAGCGAAAACTTGTTTGCAGCAGGAGAAATATGCGATACTTTTGGAGACAATTTGACTGCAGGCACCCATGTAGCAGGACCAATGGCTTACTTAGCGGCTGATGGCATAAAGAAGTATTTGCAAAGTCCAGGTGCACTAGTCTAAAATATCTCATCTATCTTTTTTTTCTTTTGAGTTGTTTAGATTGAGCAAATTGAATCAAGACTTCTTAGATCAGCTTAGTCCTTTCATAACATTTATCCCACAAAATTATGTCTATGTATTGCTAACTTTGCAAAGCAAACTTGATGATAAAAATATCAAGTGGGTTGTAAATGGCGACTTAGCTGAGCGCCTAAGGCTTGTTAAGGTCGACCCTGATTTTGTAGAAGTTGTTACCTCTAAGGATGGAGCATCGCAAATTAATCAAGCGGTTCAAGAATTTAAGCCACAGAAAGCAGGTGTTCAAACAAAACAGTTGTCAAGGAACGCAGTGATTGGGGGTAAAGAATTTCCGATTTACTCTAGGAGTCATTGTTTTGAGTTCATGGTAAAGGATGTAACAGTTAAAGTTGAAGGTGACTTACAATTCAAAGTTGGCAATTGGGATTGGGGCGACGTTTTCGATTTTGAACCGGAATACGTTTGTGTCACTGGAAAAAAAATTGCTGTGACACCTCTTGCTATACTTTATGATTTGTACCAAATGTTGGGCTGGATGGATCGGGTAGAAAAAATATCTAAAATATTAAAACCTCATGAGTTAAAATAACTCTTAAATCAGAAAGATTTTATCCAAGATTAATCCCGACATTAATAAGGCAAGATAAGGCATTGACGCAATAAATGCTTTGAAGCCGTTAGCCTCGGAAGCGGAAAACAGTAATCCCCGATTTTGAAAAAGAAAACCACACCCAGCAAAGATTGCAAATCCCAAGTAAATTGCACCAGTTAACCGCAACAGCGGAAGCAGAAACGAGAAAGCCACTGTCACAGCATTTAAAAAGAGAACAATTAGTGCAGCTTTTCTTAGTCCAACTTTAACAGGTAACATCGGAATCCTTGCAGATTTGTATTCCCTCATTTTCTTAATTGCCAAGCCCCAAAGATGCCCAGGCGTCCACAAGAAATCCAGTGCTGCAATAAGCAACGCCGTTAGACTCAACGTTCCAGTCGCCGCTGCCCAACCCGCGAAACCTGCAAAACAGCCTGCGAAGCCGCCGATTACCACATTCCAAGAGCTTGTACGTTTGAGCCACACAGTGTAAACAAGCAGATAGAAAACTAACCCGAACGCAAGCATCAGAAATGTTAATGGGTTAAACAAAAAGTAAGCGGCAACAAAACTTATCGCGATTAACCCAGTGCCGAAGGTTAGAGCATTGGCAGTTGTTATGTAGCCTGAAGGAATGGCTCTTTTTGAGGTACGCGTCATTAATCTGTCCACGTCTCGATCGTAAACGCTGTTTAGAACTCCACAGCCACCGGCCGCCAAATAACCTACTAAGGAAAAAGCTGCTAGTTTTAGCCAATCAACTGTTGGGTAAGCGGCCAAGACGAAGCAAGTTACTCCAACAAGTAAGTTTAACATTGTAACCTTTGGCTTTGTCAACTCCAGATACTTGCCAAATTTTTCTCTAACGCCATCCATTAAGAGCTCATCAACCTGAGATTACAACTGATCCGTACATTCCAAGCTCAGCGTGCCCTGGAACTGGACAAATATAGAAGAATGAGCCAGCGTTATTTGGTGTAAAAATAACTGTTCCTTGCTTGCCCGGTTCCAAGTAACTGCTTGCGCCGATTTCAGCATTGAAGAGGACGGTGGCCCCTGATTTGGGTGTTTGGGTTATAGCAAAAGCATGAGGCATCGATCCAACATTTACGACAGTAATATTTACAACATCAGTCAAGTTGAATCTCAAGGTGGGTCCGGGAGAAGTTAAGAGGGTTGAAGTGTTGCCAAACCCATATTTTGTTGTTGAAATTTCTCCTTCATAGAGAACGACATTTACGGTGGGTGTTTTGTTTGAGTTTGAGTTGATCGTTAATGGGGGTTGGAGATTAAAGACGAGTACAACCATAGTTGCAGAGTAAAGAATTGCTGCAAGTACAATGACTGCAACTATGGGTAAATACGATTTTCGCATGTTTTTACATCCCCATGGTGATAGTCAGCCCAGCTGAGACCGCCAGAAAAACAAGGCCTACAATAGCTGCCAACGGTAGAGTGGCAAGTCTGATTCCTTCATAACGCAGATTCTGGTAGTACAGTGATATGGCAATAGCTTTCACTGAAGCAATTAGAAGTATTATAAACACAAAAATTGATGCTGGTCCAGGCAATGATTTAACAACAACTTCCATGATGGTTGCTACTACAAGCCCAAGCCAGATTCCAATGTAGAGTTTAATTCCAGTCATGTTTTTCACCTAAATTAAGTAGAATAGCGGAAACAGAAACATCCAAACGATGTCGACGAAGTGCCAATACAGCCCAACATTCTCAACCGCAACATGGTTTGTGCTAGTAAAGCCACGATAATAAACTCTAAACATAAGATATCCAACAGCAATGAGCCCCACCGCAACGTGAACAGCGTGAAGACCAGTTAACACAAAGTAGCTGGAGGCAGGCAAGCCGCTGTTTATGGTAAAGCCCTTGCCTATGAGTTCAGGCCACTCAAATCCAAGCTTTATTGTGAGGAAAGCAATACCCAAAGCAAACGCGCCTCCTAAGCTAATTTTTAATCCCCTCACGTTCCCGGCCTTAATTGAGTAAAGTGCCAAAATCATGGCCAAGCTGCTTGTAAGCAAGATAATTGTGTTTGTCATTCCGAGAAGTACGTTATGCGTTTGGGCAGCGATAGGCCATGACCCGCTGTTTACTCGTACATATGTATAAGCAACGATGAGTGATCCAAAAATCAATATTTCCGAAGCAAGGAAAATCCACATTCCAAGTTTCTCATGTGATACTGATTCAAGTGGATACGTTTCTTCTTCTGCTTCGTTTGATTTGGCGAACTTTTCTTTAGCACCGTCTACAAATAATTTGACTACAGACCCCACTATGATTAATAGTCCAGCAAAGAGAAGTGGAATGTATATCGCAAGTCCTAGCATGAATATTGCTACTCCTACTGTAATTATCAGGGGCAAGTAGGATGATTTGCTATCTTTAGTATCCTCGTTCATGTTGTATCACCTTTTTTAGAAACCGCAGAGTTGTCGGTTGTCGACTCATCAGATGATCCGCTGTAGTTGCCTGTCCACTCCATCTCTTTAGCTTCCCAAGGGTTTGGTTCGCAGGGTTCATTCTTTCTGTAGCTTAACATAAGATTTAGCAGGGTTAGTAGGATGGCTGGTCCGAACACAAATGCGCCGACTGTTGCGTCAAAATTCAAAGATGCGAATCCTGACGTAACAGAGTAGGTCGCTATTCTTCTTGGCATGTCCAACAAGAAGAAATATGGGAAATAGAGGACGTTAAATCCGATAAACGAGATTGCAAAGGTGACTTTGGCGAAGTTTTCATTGTATTTTCGCTTCGTTATTTTTGGCCACCAATAGTAAAGTCCTGCAATAAGCGCGAATAGAGCCGTTCCAGCCATTACATAGTGGAAATGTCCTACTATCCAGTAGGTGCCTCGGAACGCATAGTCTAAAACTGGAAAAGCCTGCAAGACTCCTGTTACGCCGCCAAGGGTTACTGTGAAGATTGCTGCTAAGCAATACAGCATAGGAGCTGACAACTTTATTCTGGATTTGTATAGAGTCAATACTAACCCGACGACTAATCCTTCAAAGGGTATGGAAATAGCCATGGTTGTTATGGAGAATGCTTGGAGCACATCGTAGTTCACGCCTGTAGTGAACATGTGGTGCATCCAGACGCCCACACTAAGAATTGTCACTGCGGCAAGCTCTGCTATGAAAATTTTTCTGGCAAAAAGAGGTCTTTTGGCAAAGGTCATAAAAACCTCAGCAATTATGCCCAGAGCCGGCAACACAACTATGTACACTTCTGGGTGTCCGAAAAACCAGAAAAGTTCATCCCATAATATACTGCCCCCTTGGGTGGAACTGAAAAAGACTGTACCAAAAATTCGGTCAGTTGTTAATAGAGTCAATCCTGCCGCTAACGGAGGAAAAGCAAAGAGTGCTAATGCCATGGTCATCAAAATTGACCATGTAAAGATTGGTAGACGTGTCCATGTTACACCTTTAGCTCGGTTTTTTATGATAGTTGTGATAAAGTTAATTGATGACATGGTGACTGAGACAGCAAATAACGCGAGCGCCAAGATGGCAAGTGTTGCTCCTGGCTGCGGAGAGAACTGTATAGTGTTTAAGGGTGCATAGAGTGTCCAGCCAGTGTTTGCCGATCCACCTGGAAGAAATACTGTGCCTACAAGGAGTAAACCGCTGAAGAGATACGTCCAATAGCTTGTAGCGTTTAAACGTGGAAACGCCAGATCCTTTGCACCAATCTGGAGCGGCACGATGTAGTTTGCCAATCCAGCAGCAAGAGGGGTAAGAACCCATAGTATCATTAATAGTCCATGTAGAGTTACGACTTGGTCATACGTGAAGGGGTTTAGGAAATTTTCATTCGGCGCGGCAAGCTGAGTTCTCATAAGCATGCCAAGGGAGCCAGCAACGATTAGAAAGAACACTGCTGTAACGACATACAGTATTCCGACTCGTTTGTGATTGGTTGTGGTTAACCACTCTTTAATTGAGAATTCGTTGTACGTCTTTTTAGCCTCCTGGAGTGGTTGTATTTGTTATTGTCTGATTGCTTAGCCACTCATTGAAAACCGCTGGATCTAAAACGGTAAGTGGCGCCATCATGTACGTGTGAATGCTGCCGCAAAGTTCGTAACAACGGATAGTATAGTTTAGTTGGCTGTTTCCATCTAGCGGCGGAGTTGATACGCCAACGACATTATATCTGCCAGGTATTGCATCAATTTTTACTCGGAAATCCATTAACCCAAAATTATGCATGACGTCACTACTGGTTACGTTAAAAATAATGCTTCTGTTTGCGGGTACATAGCATTCTCCAAGTGTAGTTACTCCATTCGGGTAGAAGAACCTAAAATTCCACTGGAAAGCTGTTACATTTATGACTAAACTCTCGGAGGCAGGTGACGGAAACCTAGCATTAGGTGTAAGTCGATACGAAGCCACTGTTAAACTGGCCAAAAGAATAATTGAAATAGATGCAAAAATTACAGCTTCTCTGGCTCGAGATCTGGATAAGCCAATTTGCGGAATAAATTTTGGTTGGCCCTTTTTCTCACGATATTTTACTGCAAAAAAAACCATTGCACCAATAACAATTACAACGGCTATTACTGCTATGAAAGCAGCTAAATTGAACAGATTATTCCAGTCTACAGTCGAAGGCGGAAGCGGTGTTGATATTTTGAAGATCTCCTTTTTGTCACCATTTTTTCTAAAGAAATAATGGAAAATGGGGGGGGGGGAAATTGCGATTAAGGCAATTTTTTAGTGTACGTTTATTGTTACGGTGTAACTACTACGTTGCCCCACATTCCAAGTGCAACATGACCTGGGACAGGACAAACATAGAAAAAGTTTCCGCTTTGGTTAGGAGTGAAAGTTACTGATCCAGATGCTCCGGGTTGTATGTAGCTAGTTGAGTCAATTTGGGCTCCGAAAAGTACTGAGCCTGCAGCTTTTTGGCTGCTTATTTCCCATGCGTGAGGCATTGTTCCGACGTTATTTACTGTCATTGTGTAGCTTGTTCCTTGTTTAAGAGTTAAAGTTGGACCCGGATTGGAAGCTATGGAGTTAGCGCTGTTTCCGAAACCGTATGCTGCTGTGCTGACTTCTCCTGCGTACAATGTTAGTGGTGTGCCTTTAGCCGCTGGATTCATTAGCACAAAGACAACGCCTACTACAACAATTACTATGACGATGATAGCTATGATTGCGTACAAACCTGTTTTGCTTTTACCTTTAGACATTTGTTTCACCTTAAAAATGATTTATTTATAACTAAAAAAACTTGTAAGAACTATCGTTTAAATGTATGTGTCGTCAAGTATGCAACCACAAACAAGCGCAATCTTGATTGAGGTATTAGCGAAAATTTAATAGACAGCCGTTTCCAAGTACTTGTAAGTGTTTTAGTTGTTTTTTAACAGTTTAGCTAAGGCACGAGTATTTAGTCTTCGGAGAATCAAACCATGAGTATGAACGTAGGTTCGACGATAAATTACCTGAACTCGTTTCTAGTTCAAGAATCTATATCTTTGATGTTCGTAGCTTTGGGTTTAGCAATCTTGGGAATAGGGTATGCTCGGCTTAAAAGTAAGGAATCTCTTCAACTTCATCGTTGGGTAATGGGGGGAGCAACAGTACTAACCCTGGTATCGATATTTTTTGTAATGTTTCCATCCTTAATCATTTACTATATTGCTCCAAGCATCAACTTTCTTTCGTCTTTCTCAATTTTGCAGATAGTTCATTCCGCGATTGGTGTTCCACCTGTAATTTTGACCGTTATGTATCTATTCAATGATTTACCCCAGCCAACTAAAAAATGGATGAAAATCACAGCGATCCTGTGGTTAGTGAGCATTGTGTTGGGTGCAGTAGTCTATTATACTATGCCAAGTTAGAAGCGAAAAACTGCTCCAATCAGGTTCCAGTTCTTTTTCTTCCGTAAGGTCTTGATATTCAGATTTGGAAGAAGAAAAAATCTTCCTACAGGAATGCTGTACTTCTCTTTTGAAGACTTCTAGGATCATTACTTACTAATCCGAAATGACGACAAGAGCGGACCTGCAACCGGAGCCGGAGAAGAAGCAACAGCAACAACAGCAGCAACATAATTCGGCAAATCGACTGTTGCATCTTTCAGAACTAAACAAATTCTAATTGTTTGATCAATAGGCGCGCGGAGAAGTTGTTGTTGTAATAGCCTTCGGCAGACCGGTTGCAACAACTACTGTTAAGCCAAAACTGCAAAGTTAACCTTCACAGAAAGACAAGCATTCTCCGTGCTCTTGGTTTTGACCGGTAGAAGAAGAAAGGCAAATTTTCCCAACCTTCTTCTTTTCAGAGAAAGAGAACAATAACAAACAATTTTTTTCAACTCTTGTTGTTCTACCAATAAAAGAGACCCGCATTACTTTTTGTGGAATTTTGGTATCTCTTTCGAAATCAAGAGTTCATCTATCCGTAACATAAACGTTGAAACCTCGTAGGCCCGTCTTAAAACTGAACGTTTGACTTTTAGCGGCTCTTGGCATACCTTATCGCTACAGTTTAACTCATCTACCCCAAAATTGCGGAAGCCCTCAGCATGGCGTTTTTTTAGTTCAAGAATAGCGTCTGTGGGGTTTAAACCATAGTTTTCGGCGAGGCACCTTGGAATATCCATCAACGCCCCAGCGAAAGCATCGATTACTAATTGTTCTCGAGTAGCAAACTCTCTAGAATAACTTTTCAGTTCCTGA
This sequence comes from Candidatus Bathyarchaeota archaeon, assembly GCA_963835475.1. Classification (GTDB taxonomy): domain Archaea; phylum Thermoproteota; class Bathyarchaeia; order Bathyarchaeales; family Bathycorpusculaceae; genus Bathycorpusculum. The sequence goes on along the minus strand of CAWIFU010000011.1, from coordinate 83,468 downwards.
GCAATTTCGGCTTCTATGGCTCCGCTGCCCGGCAAAACCCTACCGTCGTCTCCAGATAACTTGAGCATTACAAAGCTATTTTTGATTGCAACCTCAAGCTCATCCATAATTTGAGGTGTGGTTCCTCTGAGCAAGAAGGTTGCGCCTTTACAACCCTGTATAGTGACTGTTTTTTCAAGCTCTATTCTGTCGGTTGAAAGCGTTTCTGCGATGCCTATGTCTCCTTCGGAGAGTTCGTTTAGGTTCCCGACGATTTTAGCGCCTGTCGCCTTCGAAACCGCTTGGGTGTCTTTCTTGTCAACGTTCTCTAATGCAAAGATCCCCAGAGCAGACAATTTTTCTTTCTGCAACGTGTCAAGGGGTTGTTCACAAAGCAGAACATTGACGTTCATCTGAGCTAATTTTTCAATGGGTCGAGTCTTTAGCCTGTATTCAGTTTCTTTGTATTCGCTGATTTGTTTTGGTGAGTTAACATTTAATTGTATGTGAGCTGGTCCTTGCCCAGGCATTTTGATTTCTAAACGGTTAATTCCCAACCTGCCGCTTGTAATTGCGATTCTAAGGTTAATGAGTTGGTTTGGCATGTTTGGATGGGCTTTTTCTTTTTTTATTACAACTCCATCGATTAAGCTTGAGTCTTGCAGGTCGCCACCTTTTTTCTGGATAAACTTGACATTTTCCTTCTCAAACCTGCCGTCAACCAAAGTGAGTGGGTATGCTTGCTTAATCATGGAGCGAACCTTAGGAATTAAGAGGTTTCTTTGGCAATCCACTATGTCCAAAACGTCGCTCGTTTTGCTATTTGAAATGGCTTGGTTTTCAAGGATTTCGAGTGATTTTTCCGTTGCAAGATTGTAGCCGTGAATAATGGTGTTGGCGTGAATGCCCATCGTTTGTAGTTCATCTGCCTTTTTGAGAAATGCTGACAATAATATGACGAACCCAGTTACCCCATCTCCTGCCTCTTCCCTTTGAAGTTTAGCGGCTTCTGATATTATGACAGCCGGAGGATACTGAATTACCAACTCTTCTAAAATGGAAATAGCGTCCTTAGTGATTTTGACGACTTGTTCGGGTCCACGGTTGTAAACAACCAACTTGTAGGCGCCTTTAGGTCCGAGAGTGCTTCGGACTTTATCAGCAGCGAAGATTGCTAAACGCAAGTTTTGCCGCCAGACATCTTTTCCGGTGGTTCGTTTGATCTTTCGAGAGATTATACTTTCCATAGATAGCCTTCTAAATAGTTAAGAGTGTAAGGTATGCGAGTTTGCGCATACTTGCTTTGATTTCGACATACTTAAGATTAAGTGACTGTAACAAAGCACCCACAAGTTAGGCTTAGTTTACTTTGGTATATTTGCATTTATTGGAACTCAAACCAACTCAACTAGTCAATGTTAATATTGCCCATGAAGTCAATTAATTGAGCGGGGCTTTTGCGTTGAAGAACTTTAAAGGCATCTTGGTGCTTGGCGAAAGAAACATTTTCAGTGAATTATCTCAGGTCATCTCTGTCGCTGCGCAAGCCAACACCATATTGAAATCTATGTTCAATGACAGTGCAGACAAGCAAGCATTGACCGAAAAAATGCGTGTTGTTCGTGATCTAGAGAAGAAATCAGACGAAATCGCTTTCAGGTTAAGTGAAGACATCACTGCTGGAGCAATAAGCCCCAACTTGATCGACAACCTGATCGAAAGCACACATTTAGCCGACAACATAGTTGACACCATCTTTTATTTGAGTCGTGAGCTTTCCAGGATAGCGAAAGCCAATACTTCTGACGCTTTAGTTCATAAGGAGGCAGAATGGGCGGAAGTTTACACTCAAATGCTGGCGCTCGGTGACCAAACGTTATCTAAACTGCAGCAGATGTTATCCGCAAATAACGTTCCTCAGATTCTGCAGTTACGCAAAGAAATCGAAACCCTCGAAGAGCAAGGTGACGACATCAAGGATGCTGGGTTTGATAAACTCTACTCTTTAGCTTCTGGGTTGCATTTTCTCCAGTTCTACCACTTCAGTGAAATGTTGCATAAAACCGACGACATCTTGGATGGTTGTGAAGACCTCTCCGATGTAATCGTTTCAATAGTAACATCCATTCTCAAGTGAATAGTATGTTGTTGTTATCGGTTGTCCTTGTTATTTTAGTGTTTGTAGCTGTTATGCTGGTGGCAGGCAACAACTTATCCGCCTGTGTGGGTCCCGCAATAGGGTCAAGAATAGTTACCAAACGATTTGGGGTGCTTGTGGGTGCAACCGGATTCTCTGCTGGACTCTTAGTTCAAGGTTCAGCAATGGTACATTCCGTGGGCATGTTGTTGCCTAATGCTTCATCTACGCTTAGGGCTGAGGCTTTGCTTGTGGCAATTATTATCTTTTTAATAGCATTCAAAATTCGGGTGCCTATGTCGCTAAGTATGGCGTTGGTGGGTCTTTTGGCCGGTCTCTCCGTTGCTGGAAAGTCACTTGCTAACGGTTTGTACGTGAGTGAAGTGGTTTTGACGTGGGTCATAGTGCCATTGATAGCGTTTGGTTTAGCTTTCGGATTAATTCGCATATTAAACAAAACTTGGCCTTCAAACCTGTGGCATCGCCTTCAAGCCTACAAACTGTTGATTATTGTAGCATCATTCACCACCGCCTACGTAACTGGAGCAAACACCCTTGGGATAATTGTAGCCGCGGGAGGATTTGATCCAGCCACAATTTTAGCCGCTGTAGCCGCGATTTTCGTCGGGTCAGTTTTCCTCAGCGAAGGACCAATAAGAAGAGTTTCAGAAGAATTCTTTCTAATGCGTTACGCAAACGCAGCTATAACCCTAGTAACTTCAACAGTTCTGGTGGAAATAGCCACCCTCTTCAACATCCCCCTATCAATAACACAAACCACATCCATAGCTGTTCTCGGAACAGGATTATCTTACAAAACTAGACTTGTGTCGGCAAAACCTTTCCTAAAAATTGCTGCTGGCTGGGTAATTGCGCCGTTGCTGAGCTTTGCCATCGGATTGCTCATTGGTTAATCGTCGAGAATTTCGTTCATTTGTTTGCCGCAACACCAGGGCGCCTTCTCCACATTACGCTTAGTATCGCCTGTGCAAGAAATTTCAAATTCGCGCCTTGTTTTGTGGCCGCATACGATACATTCGAACATTGGCATAGGAAGCTCTTAGGACGTCGAAATTATAAAACATTTTTGCTAATGAACGTTTTGGAAATGGAATACTGTGAGATTAAGGCTTATGTGCATAAACATTTATGCGTATATACACATACACTTATAAGCACCATAACACATATTATGTAATGTTAAAAACAAAGACATGCAAAAAGTGACTAAACTTGGGCCGAATTAACGTTGACATCTCAGACGACTTAGAAAAACAGCTAAGATTAACAACCGTAGAAAGATTCGGAGGCAAAAAAGGCGACTTATCCCGAGCCATCCAGGAGGCAGTAAAAACATGGATCGACAAAATCAGTAAAGAATGAAGTCGCCCCTCCTAAAACCCAATAACTAAATTGTTAAGAATGCCTCGGCAATGGGCACAGGGAAACAGTTAGCCTAAAAAAATTGATTTATGGGCAATCTAACTGTGAGATCCCCTTCAGACTTGTGTCCAAAAGGAATTATTCAGCTAAAATCGTTTACTATAACAAAAAAAATTAGACGTTCGAATACGAAAAATTTTGTTAACAAGGTGGAAAATATGGTCAACAAAAAAGTTGGAAAATTAGAAATTGTTTTCATTGATAAGGAAGGGAAATGGTACCCCATCGATGAAGTTGATCGTGAAGATTTAGCGGAAGGTTTAGAAAAAGTTTCCAAAGAAGTCGCTAAACGACTACAATTACTAAAAGATCAACGGTAGAAACATTTCATTTCTGCATCCTTTTGAAGCTTAAAATACAACTTAACACTACAAAATAATGGAGATCATTTTTTATGAATAGTTTATCTATCTCTTTACCTACAAAGTGGGAAGAGTTTTTGAAGGGTCTAGCTGAAGACCACGACATCGAGCTTAGCCAAGTTATAAGTGGACTATGTGAATGGGCTTTTTCCAGCCCTGATTATAAAGTGCAGTTCGAGGTTTGGTTGGATAAGACTTATCCGCCAAAAGGTCAAGCTGAAGACATGTCAAGTGCTGAGGGCGAAAAAGCAAGCGAAGCTGAAGAAGAAAACGAAGATGAAGCTGAAGAGGAAGCTCACGAGGATAGAGACTACAACGAAGATAGAGACCTAAAACCTTGACATTACCTTATCAAAAAACCTATTCTTCCTAAAACCTAAGCAGAGGTGAAAAAATAATGAGTGAAAAAGAGAACATAAAATCTAAAGAGCAAGAAGCACCACCGCAAACATCGCATCCAAAAAAACAGCAAGGAAGATACAGTAGTGAGAAGAGCAAAAATGAAACTCCGAAGGTTAATGAAACAGAAACTGGCACCCGACAATCTCGAGGAAAAAAACAACGAAGACAATTCAAACTTGCCCCCAACAGAGGATAAACTCGCGCCACATTTATTTTAAATGCCCTTTCAAAAAAAACTGCAACAAGATAATGTTGCTAAAAGAATTGAGAAAGTAAAGTTGTTATTCTTATTAATAATATCGAGGTGAAAAAAATGAGTAAAGAAGAAAAAAAGGCACAGGTCAAAGCAATCGAAAAGGCCGCAATCGCAGTAAAACCAACAAAAAATATACCAAGTAAACATCTTCCTGTCAGACGAGTTCCCGCAAAGCAGGTTCCAGCAGTACATGTTCTAACGACCTTCGATGACTTGGTTGATGATTTTCGAAGAAATTTCATTGAGAGTGTAGCTTATCCAATTGAGTGGGTAAGTCTTGAACCCGTTGTTCCAGTTCGTGAGGCAACTGTAGATTTGGTTGATGAAGGAAACAGGTTTGTTGTTCATGCTGAATTGCCTGGTGTAGCAAAAGACAAGATCGATGTAGCCCTGACCAGTGATGGCATCGAAATCTCAGCTGAAACAGATGTGGAAAAAGAAGACAAAGAGAAGAACTATGTTGTCAGAGAACGCGCATACTCACATGTTTACAAACAGCTCTCGTTCCCCGAAGAAGTAATCCCTGAGAAAGCAGAATCCACGTTTAAGGATGGATTACTTGAAGTCTGTATACCAAAGAAGACAATTGCACCTGCGCCTAAAAAGCACAAAGTAGAAGTGAAATAATGGGAAAGTGGCATTTTTATGCTCACTCACTTTTTTAATTCTTTAAGAAACAAAAGATGGCTTATTGGTAGGTTTTGTCTGTCTTTGTTAGATTGCCGCTTCTATAAAACCAGTTTAGTAGCGGAAATGTTGACAGCAAAAGAGCCTGACAAAGGATGATATGGTCAACAGTTGATTCCCCGAATTAAGCTCCAGATTTTGGAGAGGTCAGTTTACTTGTTCAACAGTTTTATCACCGCTTGAGGCACTAGTAAAAGTAATTTCGAAAAAGGATTGCTTAGTCTTGAAAAATAGGAAGGACAGAATATGTTTTTTGTGGAAAATCTACAGGTATTTGTCAAGTGCTCTTGATTACTTTTCAGCCCTTAAGTGCCAAGTTTTAAATTAAGCGTGCACATAATCTTAGGAGTGTGTTCTGTTTGTTGGATGGGGGTTGCAAGTGAAAACTGAAAAGAACGGTTTGAACCTGCAAAACTCTTCTGAAACCAAAGCCACAAATGAGTTTCCGATTGTTGGCATTGGCGCCTCTGCAGGCGGCTTAGACCCAATCAGGAAGCTACTAGACACTTTACCAATAGATACGGGTATCTCGTTTGTAGTTATTCAACATCTGGCTCAGGGACAAGAAAGCATGTTGCCTGAAATCCTCTCCAGATCCACAAAGATGAAAGTTCTCCAAGTCGAAGACGGGATGAAAGTCGAACAGGATCACGTTTACGTCATAACTCCCGGAACAATAATGACACTTAAGAACGGTTTTCTAAAGCTTGTTCCCAAAGGCATGGCTCTCAAACCTATTGACGACTTCCTGATTTCTTTAGCCTCAGAGCTAAAAACTCAAGCAATCGGAATTGTACTCTCAGGAACAGGCAACGATGGAACCGAAGGTTTAAGGGCAATCAAGGCCGAAGGTGGAATAACTTTCGCTCAGGACCCTGAAACGGCCCAATACACTGATATGCCCCGAAACGCCATCGCAGCAGAAACAGTGCATTTTGTGCTTTCACCTGAAAACATAGTCAAAGAGATAGTAAGCATAACCAAAAATCCCCATCTTACCCGAATTGAATCACCAATACCAGAAACAGCTAAAGATGAAACTGACCTAAAACAAATTCTCACAACTTTGAGAACAGCGTTTGGAGTTGATTTTACTCATTACAAAGAAACTACCATAAACCGACGTATCGCACGCCGCATGGTAATCAACAAGATTGAAAGCATGAAAATGTACGTGGCGATTTTGCGGAAAAACCCGGATGAGCAGCAGACCCTATTTGATGACCTTTTAATAGGGGTCACCAGGTTCTTCAGAGAACCAGAAACCTTTTCGGCTTTAAGGGAAAAAGTTTTTCCGGAAATAGTCCAAGACAAGCCTACCAACGATACAATCCGTGCTTGGGTTCCAGGTTGCTCAACAGGTGAAGAAGTCTATTCCCTTGCTATGGCGCTTCAAGAATTTCTTGAGGAAAAAAATATCTCAGACTTAAGAATCCAATTTTTCGGAACTGACGCAAACGAGAAAAACATCGAGAAAGCCCGCCAGGGAGTGTACCCAAAGACTATTGAAGATCATGTTTCCGAAAACAGGTTGAAACGATTCTTCACCTGTTCCAATGGAAACTACCAGATAACAAAACTCATTAGGGATATGTGCATATTCGCGAAACAGGACTTAACAAGCGACCCTCCATTTTCCAACTTGGACCTCATAGTATGCCGAAACGTTCTAATTTATTTTGATTCAGTACTTCACGAGAGAATATTTCCAATCTTCCATTATGGGTTAAAGCCCAACGGTTTTCTTGTTTTAGGCGAAGCTGAAAGCATCGGCAAATTTCAGCACCTATTTGAACCTACAACTCCAAAAGGCATAATTTACAAAAAGAAAAGAACGCAGCCCCAAGCATTTTGGCAGGCTGAGAAATTTGTGCCCTATTCTGCGATAAAGAAGACATCAAAGCTACCTGAAAAAGCCAATTCCTTGATCTTTTTGAAAGAAGAAGTCGACCGGTTGCTTATATCAGAATATGTCCCCGCAACGCTGTTGGTTAACAATAATTTGGATATTCTAGTTTTTCGCGGTCAGGTAAACCCCTATCTAACCCATGAATCTGGAACGGCAAGCTTGAACCTAACTAAGATAATACGGAAAGAGTTGAGATCTGAAATTCAAACTGTAATTTATCGGGCAAGAAAAGAAAACAAGGTGCTCAAGGCCACTGTAGATTTCAAAAATGAAGGGCAAAATAAGACCATAAACATTCAGGTTAAACCCCTGAGAACGTCTGAATTCGAAGAACCATTTTTCTTAATAACGCTAGAAGAAGTAGCTATGCTACATTCACATGAAAATAATAAATTTGAATCTATTGGTGTCTCTGGCGGGTTGGAGACTGCAAAAGATAAACAGATTAGAGAACTCGGGGAAGACTTGGAGTCAACCAAGCAGTCTTTGCAGACAATTATTGAAGTTCATGAAGCAACTAATGAAGAATTGAGGTCAACTATGGAGGAAGCGCAGTCAAGTAATGAAGAGTTGCAAAGCACAAATGAAGAGCTTGAAACGGCAAAGGAAGAGTTGCAGTCAAGTAATGAGGAACTGCAGACACTCAACGAAGAGCTAAGAAATCGTAATCAAGCCCTTGGTCACTTGAATGACGACTTAGGGAATCTGCTTGAGAACGTCAATGTGGCCGTGGTCATGGTTGACAGTAGCCTTAAGATAAGACTGTTAACTTCTTCGGCTCAAGAGTTACTGAAGATTTTTCCTGCAGACGTAGGGCGTCCTATAACTAGTATCCATCTTGGTCTTCAAATCAAAAACTTTGAAAGAGCATTAATCGACGTAATCAACAAACTTACTAGTTTAAAGGAAGAAATTGAAGGTCTTCAAGGGCATTGGTATGAGATGCAGATAAGACCATATTTAACTGCTGAGAAGAAAATTGACGGCGCCATTTTGTCGTTCTTAGATATCACTGACAGAAAGCAGTTGGAAAATGTGCGGAAGCAACATACTGAGAACCTCGAAAAGCAAGTTGTAGAACAATCGAAGGAACTTGTCCAGTCGGAAAGGTTTGCTGCCATAGGCGCAACTGCAGCCATGGTAGGACATGACATTCGAAATCCATTGCAAGCAATTGCCAGCAATATTTACTTAGCAAAGACTGATTTGGCTGTAATGCCTGAAGGCGATGAAAAAGAAGGACTTAAAGAAAGTTTAGGTAGTATTGAGAAGAACACTGAGTACATAAACAAAGTTGTCCAGGACCTACAGGATTTTGTAAAGCCGCTTAAGCCGACCATGCAGGAAATGGATTTGGAGAAACTCTGCCAAGAAGTATTGTTCAAGAATGTCCTTCCAAAAAACATTGATGCAACATGCAATGTGGAAAAAGAAGCCAAGAGACTGATTACCGATCCGGCAATGTTGCAACGGATTTTAAGTAATCTAGTAAATAATGCGGTTCAAGCTATGCCTGAAGGTGGAAAAATCGGTATTCATGCATTTCAAGAAGCAGACAATGTGGTAATAACTGTCCAGGATACGGGCGCGGGAATTCCAGAAGCGATAAAGCCAAAACTCTTCACACCACTGTTTACGACTAAATCTACGGGACAAGGCTTGGGCTTAGTTGTCATTAAGCGGATGATTGTTGCACTTTGTGGCAATGTATCCTTTGAAAGTGAAGTGGGCAAGGGAACTAAATTCATAATACGTTTGCCCTCCCAAAATAGCTAAAATAGCGGCTGGCTTTAGAAAAATAAATGTGTTGAATATTTTTTATAAGTTATTTATAACTCTTCTTTTTCGGTGAGTCAACTTCATTACCCATCTTTCCGAGCGAAAAAAATCCGTAACTTATTTTTGTGCATCAGGTTTTTCCGGAGATCTCAATTGATTTCGTATGATTATGAAAAGCCCAAAAAAGAGCACGCCTGCTACGATGCCCGAGGTGATGCCCATAATATATAGGGCTTCCCAGGCTGGCATAGATGTGCTAAGATACTTGAACGACCCGATAAGTATGAACAGAGAAGCTGAACCGATGAATGAAATTCCAAGAGCCATCAAAACACTGCCAACTATACTTATGATTAGAAGTCTTTTGATGCGTTTCTTAAAAGCTGCCTCCGCTTCATTCATATATGCTTTGAGGATAGCTTTTATCTCACTTAGAATTGCACCGATTATTTCCCTTAATGATATCTTTTCTGACATCTTTTAACAACTCCTCTTCCAAAAATTAGATTGCCCTCAAAACCGCGTTTTGCAGTCAGATAGCAGAGTTAGGGCTATCAAAATTTTCATACTTAGTTTACGTTGGAATCTATTTTAAGATTGTGACTGCAGAAAAAACGATGTCAATTCGTTGACTTTCATTCATAGTTTAGAAGCGAAAATAAACAAATTTGCTTTAGCAATTAAATGAATTGGTATATGCTGTGGCTGTTTATTCACAGTCACATATCTTAAAAAGACGGCTTCAGAGTTAATTGTAAGTGAGGTTTTTAAAATGGGATTACTTGATTTACTTTTCGTAGTTGCAGCGGTACTTATCATTCTCTGGCTTCTTGGCTTTGTCTTATTCAATCTTGGCACCATAATATGGTTGCTGCTTGTCGTAGCCATCATCATAATACTTGTCCGACTGCTTTCAGGACGGAGAGTATAACAGAAGCCGAACTGCAAACAAAACCTTAAGCAGTGCCATAAGCTGCTTCCCAACTTTTTGTAAACATTAACTCAACAGGGCCATTTATATTAATTTTATAAGGATGGATTATTGCATCCCTATTGTGTTTTTTAGCCGAGCTTTTACTTTGATTGGCGGAACAACTTTTCATATATAAAAAATTTTGTTTCAGCGCTTGTTTTCCCAGGGTCAAATTATCTTCGAGGTTCTGAATTATAGACTTTATAGACTAAATATTCGATTGATTTTCTCTTTTAGGTTTGCTTAACTTGTCTGGATCTTTCAAAAAATTTTGAAGAAAATCCTGGACATTTTCGTGTAAATGGATAATCTTTTTTTGATTTTCTTCCTTGGTTTCCGGTTTTGGTTGAAAATAACCTTGTTCAGTCATGTAAAACATTAGGCTTGAGAAATCTCCCGCCAGGGCACAATCAACTTCTTTCTTTCCCGATTCTAAAAGCGCATAATACCTATGATGACCATCCAAAACTGCATATACATCAAATTTTGGATGTTTAACCACGATTAAGGGGGCAATTTTTTCCCCGTTTTCGATCTTCTTTTTGTACATCTCTATAGCTTCAGGGTCGACTTTTGTGTCAGCGACGATTCTTTCTATTGGCAACCGCAGTAAGTACTTCTCGGGATTAGCAAACACGTCGATGTTAATTTTTCGCTCCCTTGGGTTGGTCAACTGAATAATTCTTAATCTTAACGAATCAACGATGTCTAAAACACGTTTCCCCAAACAATCACGGCATTAAAAACAAAGGATTTTCAAAAGATGTTAATTGATCTGGTGAAATCATTATTGATCAATCGTCCCCAATATTATTGTTATTTCGATATAATTTGAAAAACATCAAGAAACACCTAATTTTACTCAGGTTCTTAATAATATATCTATTTCGGAAAATGCTGGTTAATCTTTTTTGTTTTCCTTGAGGCTCGTTCCGGGTTAGTATCTTGAAGAGAAATTACCTTGAAAACTAAAGTTAACCTCTCGATCTATACGCCCGCGCTGAACCTTCAATAAAACGATTTATAGACAAGCTTTCACTTAATCATTTTAGGCAAATCAAAAGAGCGATTGCCAGGCGATTTCTCTGAGTAATCAAGATAGCCAAATTCATCAATCATCATGGAGCGTTCAAACTTCTGAACTTCTTCAGCAACTGCAGACTTCATCAAAAGGCTTGACTCAAGATGAAGCCGAAAAAAGGCTCACAAAATATGGCTCAAATCTTCTTAAGCCCAAGAAAAGATCCGACACGCTAACACTCCTGCTAACTCAATTTAAGAGCCCCCTTATTCTCATCCTTATCTTTGCAGGCGGGTTATCATTCTTCCTTGGCGATTCAGTGAATGCTGCAATTATTCTGACAATTATCCTCATAAGCAGTCTTCTTGGATTTTGGCAGGAGAGGGGCGCAGCAAACGCTGTCGAAAAGCTGTTGGCCATAGTTCAGACCAAAGCGAGTGTATTTCGTGATGGAACCCAAAAAGAAATTCCTGTTGAAGAAATTGTGCCAGGTGACGTGATTCACCTCAACGCTGGGGATTTAATACCTGGAGACTCAATAATTCTAGACTCAAAAGATCTTTTCGTTAATGAAGCATCTTTGACTGGAGAAACTTTCCCGGCTGAAAAAACTGCTGGAATCCTGCCTCAAGTAACGTCACTCAGTCAACGGACAAATAGTCTTTTCATGGGAACCAATGTGGTTAGTGGCGACGGCCAAGCAGTTATTGTAGGAACTGGGTTACAAACGGAGTTCGGAAAAGTTTCCGAACGCCTAAAACTCAGACCACCTGAAACAGAGTTTGAAAGTGGTGTTCGACATTTCGGTTATCTCCTAATGGAAGTGACGCTGATACTGGTTGTCGTCACTTTAGCAATAAATGTGTATTTTGCCCGTTCTGTCCTAGATTCTCTTCTCTTTTCCTTAGCACTCGCAGTCGGACTAACCCCTCAACTGCTGCCTGCTATTATCAGCATTAACTTAGCTCACGGCGCCAAGATTATGGCGACCCAGAAGGTAATTGTTAAACGCCTCGCATCTATTGAGAACTTCGGCAGCATGAACGTGCTTTGCTCCGACAAAACGGGCACCCTTACTGAAGGTATCATAAAAATACAGTCTATCCTTGACTTTAATGGGAACCCAAGTCCAAAAGCACAACTCTACGCATATCTAAACGCTTCTAATCAAACAGGTTTTACAAATCCGATTGATGATGCCATTTGTGGAGCTCAGGTTGATGTTTCTGGGTTCGCAAAGTTGGATGAGGTGCCGTACGATTTTATTCGGAAACGACTCAGCATCTTGGTGTCAAAAGACAACAAAAATTTGATGGTCACCAAAGGCGCCTTGCAAAACGTGCTTGATGTGTGCGCTTCAGTTGAAACTTCCGAAGCAACGATTGTGCCAATAGCTGAGGTGCAAAAGCAGATCCAGCAACGATTTGAGGAACTGAGCAGCAAAGGTTTTCGCGTTCTGGGGATTGCTTACAAAGACATCGGCTCTGACAAACGAATTGCCAAAGACAGTGAAGTCAGCATGACTTTCTTAGGATTCCTTGTTCTCTTTGATCCAGCCAAGCCAAAAATCGCAGAGACTATTAAAGAGTTGAAGCAGCTAGGAATTTCCCTAAAAATTGTTACTGGCGATAACCGGTTGGTTGCAGCCAGCATTAGTCAGCAAGTCGGGTTTCCAACTCCAAAAATTCTTGCGGGTTCAGATCTCCGCATCTTAAGTGATGAGGCATTGCTTCGGCAAGTGAATGAAATAAATGTTTTTGCGGAGGTTGAACCAAACCAGAAAGAACGTATCATTCTTGCACTCAAGAAAGCTGGAAACGTTGTTGGCTACATGGGTGATGGAATCAACGATGCTTCTGCTCTTCATGCAGCTGATGTTGGTCTATCAGTCGACAGCGCTGTGGATGTTGCCAAAGAATCCGCCGATATTGTTCTGCTCGAAAAAGACTTAGGTGTACTGGCTAATGGAGTGAAGGAAGGAAGGAAAACCTTCGCTAATACCCTAAAATACGTGTTTATGGCAACAAGCGCAAATTTCGGAAACATGTTCAGCATGGCAGGTGCGTCCCTCTTTTTGTCATTTCTGCCTCTCTTGCCAAGGCAGATTTTACTTACTAATCTGATGACAGATTTCCCTGAGACAACCATAGGCACAGACAACGTGGACAGCGAAATGGTTGAACAACCTAGGCGTTGGAACGTCAAATTCATCCGTAATTTCATGATAGTTTTCGGCATCTTAAGTTCAGTTTTTGATTACATTGCATTTGGCGTACTACTTTTTGTTCTGCAAGCTCCTATGGAGCTGTTTAGGACTGGATGGTTCATAGAATCGGTTCTTTCCGCAAGTTTAATAGTGCTAGTTATTCGGAGCCGCAAACCCTTCTTTAAAAGTTTTCCGGGGAAGTACTTGTTGTTAACCACCATTGTGATTATAGCTGCTACACTTATCTTCCCGTTCACTCCGCTTGGGCCACTATTTGGTTTTGCCCAGCCGTCGCTCTTGGTTCTTGCTTTGATGTCAATTATTGTTGTATGCTACATAATATTGGGCGAAGTGGTAAAGAGAATTTTCTACAAGAGGGTGAAATTCTAAAACTTACTTGTAAAACAAGGCTAAATTAAATGCGTGTAGCTGTTCTTTCATAGCCAAAAATGACCAAATAAAATCATTAAATGATGGGACTAAATGTTGAAATCGGGAAAATTATAGGACTCCCAACTCCTTTTTCTTTCAATCAAATCTGTGATTTCATCGAATTCGCTGGTGTAATCTTAATATTCCTTTACCAATCTTTTAATTCTGTTTTATTCTGTCCATTTCTTTTCCGCTAAGCTTAACAAGGTCCGTTGGGAATCTGCTTTTTCTTTTTGTGAAAACTCAAATATGTCTGGAGCTTGACTCCAGATACTAAGAAAAATAGGACTTCTGATGAAGGTGTAACAAATTTAGGTTGTATCTATGCTTTTTTGGTTAACGCTACAATGAGTCCAACGAGTCCCCCGAGGATTACTAGCAGTCCGCCGAGTCCACCGCCAATGATTCCAACTATTATGAGTACAATTGCCCAAACGAGAGTAGTTACACTTCTTGCGCCAATGATAGCTATAACGCCGCAGATGATTGTGACAATTCCGAAGTAAGCAAAGCCAAATGAAATAAATGGTCCAAGGTATGTGAAAGCATATCCGATGAGTGATAGTAATCCGAAGAGTACTAGCAGTATTCCTCCTATAAGCGTTAAGTAGTATGCTAATCGTGAAATTTCTGACATATACGAATTCACCTCCCTTATGTACTAAATAGAGTATTTAGAACTGTTTGAGGCAACAAACGGTCTGAATAGCAAGTAGTTTTCAATTATTTGGTGAAAACTGACTTCTGTTTACAATTAGTCTTAGTTAATGCTGCCACAAAAATTCTTACAATTATCATTTGACTGGCATTACATAAATACTTAGCGCTAAGATAAATTAGAAGCCAGCTTGGCAGCAAAAATATTTAATCGTCAAGGACTTAAGCAAATGTTCGACGGAGCCATGAGTTCCGAAAAGATTAACTTGATTGAGAATGAGAAACATCTTATTGAACGAACAATGGTCCTCAATAAACAAGAAGGGCTTAGAAGGATAATTATTTGAATTCTATCTCGGTAATTCTGGTTGGTTTAGGTCTTTGGCTAATTGTAGATGGCATTTTAAGTATAGTCAAATATCCTAAGCAAAGTTTGCCTGAACAACTAATTAGAATGATAAGGGCAACTGTTGGAGTTATAATAATAATTATTGGGATATTTCAAAATTAGATAAGTAATTACCACCAAATATCTATCTTTTAAGGAGAAATTGCCTCGGCAGCTTTCAAGTTTATCAGACATAAAAGAGCGTTAGGTTTAAAGGAAACGCAAGAGTAATTTCATTTCAAAACTCCCTTCGTTTTACAAATTTCAAAATTCAGTAGGCCCCAAGGATGAAGCAAGTATCCACTAATTCTGTTTTAGAAAAAAACTCGCCCCATTTCTCGGAAAACTTGCGGATGGGATTTAGGGTATATAGTGGCTTGGTCTCAAATTTGTTAGGTGCGCGTGTTCCTTTTTTCTGCGGGCACAAGTTGACTTACAATTGTAATCTTCGTTGCAAGATGTGCCCATTCTGGAAACGCCCCAGTAAGGATTCAAGTTTAGCATCAGGAGAAAGCGATTCTAAAACAGATCTACAATTCGGGCGCCCTAGGAGTAGCGTTTGAAGGGGGGGAACCTTTGCTTAGATGTGATTTGGGCGCGATTCTTGCTTTTTCTCGGTCTTTGCCTCTGCATACCAGCCTAATAACTAATGGTACTCTGCTTGAATCCAGAATAGACGAGATAGCGCCATACATTAATGGTGTCGTTTACGTTTCCTTAGATGGACAGGAAAAAACTCATGATGCTATCAGAGGTGTTAATGGAACCTTTAAAAAAGCGTTACGGGGCATAAGTGCGGCGAAAAAAAAAGTTGCCGTAACCATCAACACCACTGTGATGTCTGAAAATATTGATGAAATAGAAAGCATGGTGGAGCTGGCAAAGGAGTTGGGCACAAAAATATCCGTAGCTGTAGCTCACGAGTATTGCAATGCAAACGCGTCCTCACCAGCAGCAAGCAAAATACCGAAAATAGCCCATAGACTAATGGAAATGAAGCGAAAGGGTTATCCTGTGGCCAACTCAATGGGGTACTTCAAAGTTATGGCAAAAGAGAAAAAATGGCAATGCAAACCTTGGACAATGATAAACATTGATCCCCACGGAAACGTAGTTTTGCCCTGTTATGTCCACAATGATTATGCAAGTAGTACTCCTATATCTGAAAATGGGATTAGGGCTGCCGTTTCTGATTTTGACTGGAAAAAAATAGAAAACTGCCAAAGGTGTAGCCTCCACTGTTATGTTGAGCCTTCTTTGGTGCTTTCAAGAGACATTAGTGCGTATATGCATTGGGCATTTCGCGTAAACGTTTAAGGTTCAGTAGATAATGCTTAAAACATTTGAAGTCATTGTTATTAGTAAAGATATTTTTGCGGAAAAGTGATGTTTATGGGTTATTCTAAAAGACAAGGCGGCAATTATGAAGGCCGGCAAGGTCACGGCAAAGGTTTTAAGCGTTGCCCAGTCGAGTTGGGCGAAGAATTAGAAGTGGATATTGTTGAATTGAGCCCAAAAGGAGAAGGCATAGCAAGAGTTCAAGGCTTAGCAATACACGTTCCCCACACTAAGCCCAAAGATCATGTGAAAATAAAGATTAACCGGATAGGCGGCACAATAGCTGAAGCTGAGGTATTAAAATAAGGTTTGCACTAGCTAAAAAAACTGATTTGTTGCAAGGGACGCCATAACAGAAATAAACCAAGCAAAAAAGCCGCTGTAACTAAGTTTTTATTAATGATTCCAATAAAAAATAACTCAGGTTTGAGAAGAGAGAAAGGCTAGCTTAAACGCAAGCGAAATAAGGAAGAGAGAGGGGGAAACACTTCGCCTGCATTTAAGCTAACCTTTTCCTGGCACTACAGGCACCTTTGAACAATAAATAATGATGTGACTGTACTTACACAGTTACAAGTTTTGGATGTATCTTTTGATTTCAGAAGAATCAAATTGGATTTGAAACAACTCCTATTAACTTCTCATCCGAAACCGATTGAATTACTCTTCGTTCGATGATTTCGGGTTTTGACTTATAGGTTTTTTCTTTGGATTTCCGTTTAGGAATCTTCGGCAAAGAAGCATACAACGCGGATGCTCTTGCTCGAATAATTTTCTTTGTTTCAACTGTAACGGGCGATTTTGCAATAAGTTCGTCGAGCTTCTTCTTGTTTTCTTCTATTCTTCGAGTGAATTCTTCATTGGATATTTTACCCTCAGTTTTCAGTTTTCTCAATTCTTCAACATGTGCGGACATTAACTCAAATTGTTCATCAATCTCCGGATCTGAGCTAATTCCAGTTTGTGGTATTCTTTTTCTTACGTATCGAAAAAGCAGAGGCACTTGGATAACGATCGAAATGAATGCAACTCCGAGAACCATCGTGTTTATTGTTTGAATATCTCCCAGAGAAATGACAGCGGAAGTTGTGATTGTTGCTGCTAACGCTATTGACAGAGCGCCTTTTACTCCTCCAAGCATCGCGACGTTGCTCCATACTAAGGATATTTTATTGCCGAATTTGTTGAAGAATCCAAGGATCGGATAAATCGTGGCAGCTCTAGCTATTGTTATTGCGGTGAAGGCGGCAATTACGATTAGAATTGATTGTGAAAGAGTGATTATGTTTGTTTGGAAGCCGATGATTAGAAACGCAATTGTGTTTCCTAAGAAGGCGGCTATGGCCCAGAAGGTTGTTACGGTTTCTCTTGTGGCGGGTTCCATGGCTGAGCGCATGGTGTAGTTGCCAAAATATAAGCCTGCAACGGCGACCGCTATGAGTCCTGATGCTCCTATTCCTGTGGCTAAAGAATAGGACCCGTAAACTACTGCAATCGCAAGTATGGTTTCTGCCACTCTGTCTTCGATCAAGCTTGAAAGTATTTCACCTAAAAAAGCAACCGCCAATCCGATTAGGATACCTGCCCTAGAGTGAAGCCGAAATTTAGCACTGTTTGAGTAAACGAGAATTGTTGAAGACCAATGGTTGACAGAATGATTGTGAAAAGAACGATGCCTGTGGCGTCGTTAAATGCTGCTTCAGTATCGAGTAGTGTAGATAGTTTGGAGGGTACTTTTACTCGTCGGAAAACCTCCAAGACAGTTACTGTGTCGGTTGGAGCGATTAGTGCTGCAAAAAGAAAAGAAACGTACGGGGAAAGACCAACGATTTTCCACAAGAAAAGTCCACCGACAAAAGTTGCTATCAAGACTCCAATGGTCGCCAAAGCCAATGAAGGTTTTATTACAGCTCGTAGATCGCTTGCGCGAAGGTGAATCATGGCTTCAAATATCAATGGTGGAACCACTAGTCCCACGAATAGCCCTCCTCCAATAAGTTGAGTATATATTGACCTCAATTGGGAAGCAATATCTGGACCGCCTATTAATGCGAGCAAAAATGCAATTACGGTGATTGCTACCCCGGTTAAGACCAAAATTAGAGTGTAGGGTACTTTAAGCTTATTTGATAGGACGGCGGCTACGAAAGCAACGAGCAGAAACGCCCCAATTATGAGTTCAATGCTTGGAATCACAACCGCCTTCTTATCGCTTAAATTTTGTTGGAGTTGGTTTCTATTTCTTGTTAGTCCTTTATCAATCTGTCTGGGTCGAAAAATCCGAAAATCAAAACCAAACGTCCTTTTCTTCTTATTTGGAACATAATTTTTGATGCCGATTTTCTCTTAAAAGACATCAAAAGGATGTCTCCGCGCGGAAAAATTGCGAAAAACCTTGTTCAAAAGTCCTTTCTGGGAACAAATAAAATCTGGTTCCTACAAAAAACTGAACAAAGCATCGGTTTTCAACCCTGTTTAAAACCTCAAACCGTGCACACAAAAAAAGTAAACTGCAACCAAATAGCCATTAAAAGTAACAGAAAATCATTAAAAGTTGTTAGTTTGTGATTTCAATACCTCATATCCTCAATTTCGACCATAAAATATTCTTTAAGCGAATGGAAAAGAAACGTTTATATCACTTGACTAGACTTCTGTAAGAATTCAGCTATAATTGCTAGCCCCGCAATTTTCACATGGCGGCGGCTCAACCCCTACCGAAACGGCGATTACGCCTTGCAGGAATGACGGAGTTGGCCTCCAATTGCGGGGACAAAAAAAAATAGGAAATGTGGACCTGACTAATTGCTCAGTTAGGTCTGAATTGGGCTTTGACGTATAATGTGGATGTTTCTTCCTCCAAATCCAGTTAGGCATAGATAATGCGAATAGTGCAGAACGTACCACACAAAAAACAAGATAGTAAAGATCCGCAGAAATCAAAACGGAGTGCATAACTCCGGTTGATCCTGCCGGACCCCACTGCTATCGGGATAGGACTAAGACATGCTAGTCGAGCGCTTCCAGCCAATACGGGAGCGCGGCGCACAGCTCAGTAACACGTGGCTAATCTGCCCTTGGGACCGGAACACCCCCGGGAAACTGGGGCTAATTCTCGATAGGTGAAGAACTCTGGAATGAGTCTTCGCCAAATAGACGCTTGCGTTATGCTCGTAGGTGTCGCCCAAGGATGAGGCCGCGACCGATCAGGTTGTTGGTGAGGTAATGGCTCACCAAGCCTTTTACCGGTGCGGGCCGTGAGAGCGGGAGCCCGGAGATGGGCACTGAGACAAGGGCCCAGGCCCTACGGGGCGCAGCAGTCGCGAAAACTTTGCAATACACGAAAGTGTGACAGGGCTATCCCGAGTGCCATCCGCTGAGGAAGGCTTTTACCCAGTCTAGAACGCTGGGGGAATAAGGAGAGGGCAAGTCTGGTGTCAGCCGCCGCGGTAATACCAGCTCTCCGAGTGGTGTGGATGTTTATTGGGCCTAAAGCATCCGTAGCTGGCTAAGTTAGTCCCTTGTTAAATCCACCGAATTAATCGTTGGATTGCGGGGGATACTGCTTGGCTAGGGGACGAGAGAGGCAGACGGTATTTCCGGGGTAGGGGTGAAATCCTATAATCCCGGGAAGACCACCAGTGGCGAAGGCTGTCTGCTAGAACGCGCCCGACGGTGAGGGATGAAAGCTGGGGGAGCGAACCGGATTAGATACCCGGGTAGTCCCAGCTGTAAACGATGCAGGCTAGGTGTTTGGACGGCCACGTGCCGTTCTAGTGCCGCAGGGAAGCTGTTAAGCCTGCCGCCTGGGGAGTACGATCGCAAGATTGAAACTTAAAGGAATTGGCGGGGGAGCACCACAAGGGGTGAAGCTTGCGGTTTAATTGGAGTCAACGCCGGAAATCTCACCAGGAGCGACAGCAGTATGAAGGCCAGATTAAAGGTCTTGCTAGACGAGCTGAGAGGAGGTGCATGGCCGTCGCCAGTTCGTGCCGTGAGGTGTCCTGTTAAGTCAGGCAACGATCGAGACCCGCGTCCTCTGTTGCAACTAGCCTTGTGCTGGGCACACTGAGGAGACCGCCACTGATAAAGTGGAGGAAGGAGCGGGCCACGGCAGGTCAGTATGCCCCGAATCTCCTGGGCCACACGCGAGCTGCAATGGCAGGTACAATGGGTTCCGACCTCGAAAGGGGAAGGCAATCTCGAAAGCCTGCCGTAGTTGGGATCGAGGGCTGAAACCCGCCCTCGTGAACATGGAATCCCTAGTAATCGCGTGTCATTAGCGCGCGGTGAATACGTCCCTGCTCCTTGCACACACCGCCCGTCGTTCCATCCGAGCGACTCTTGGGTGAGGCGCCGTCTTTCATGGCGGCGTCGAATCTAAGTTTCGTAAGGAGGGAAAAGTCGTAACAAGGTGGCCGTAGGGGAACCTGCGGCCGGATCACCTCCTAAGTAAAAAGCATGTATATGCTTGATTGGAGGAGCAAGGAGAACATTGAGCAGAACACAGGATACGTCAAAGCCCAGTAACATTAGCAATATAGCTCCTAAACAACGGGTTTCAAACAAACATCTTTTCTCTTTTTGTTCTGTGGAATTTTCTGCCTTTGACATTATGCGATTTTGATTGATCAAACATCTTCATCCGTCGAACCGTAAAGAATCTTAAGGACGGAAAGAGAACGACATGATTAAGTTAAAATTGCAATGGTATTTTAGGAGCCGTTTAAGAAAGTTATCTTGCTGAGTTAAAAATACTTGATTGATGCTCTATAGTTTGGCTACACAACTCCTAATTACCTATCAGCAACGATATTTTCAAGAACATGTTATGAGCAATCAAAGGGAACCTGTCTTCGTGAATGCAGCAGAAATTAATACGTTACCGGAAACTGCGGCTGTATCTTTCGAAGAATACTCCTCCTTATTTGAAAACATGTTAAACGGGTTCGCCTACTGCAGAATGATATTTGACAATCAAGGTAAGCCTGTAGATTTTGTTTATCTTCAGGTTAACAGTGTTTTTGAAGAACTAACCGGACTAAAAAAAGAAGTCGTTGTTGGAAAAGAAGTAACTGAAGCGATCCCTGGAATAAAAGAAGCCAATCCTGAGTTGTTTGACATTTATGGGCGAGTAGCATCAACTGGAAGGAGTGAGCGCTTTGAACTCTTCCTCAAACCGCTTCAAAAATGGTTTTTTATATCCGTTTACAGTCCCAGAAAAAGTTTTTTTGTAGCAATATTCGAGAACATTACAGACCGAAAAGCAAATGAAGCATTGTTGAAGAGCAGTTTTGAACGGTTCCTGACGTTAGCTGACTGTCTACCTGAGGTTGTTTTTGAAACAGACTTAACCGGGAAACTAACTTATGTTAATCGGAAGGCGTTTGAGTTAACTGGTTACACCCACGAAGACTTTCATAAAGGCGTCTGTAGCTTCGATTTTTTTGCACCCAAAGATTTGGAGCGGGCAAGAACTAACTTTACCAAATCCATGATTACTTCTACGCCTACAGTCAATGAGTATTCTTTTGTAAAAAAAGATGGGAGCACCTTTCCTGCCATGATTAAAGGAATACCCATTAAATCTGAAGGAAAAACTGTAGGAATGCGGGGTTTGGTGATGGATATTTCTGAGCAGAAAAGAACAATTGACAAGCTTTCTTTTCAAGCTCAATTGCTTGAGGCGGTGGGCCAAGCTATAATTGCTACCGACAAGGACCAAGTTATCCGTTACTGGAATAATGGCGCTAAGACGCTTTATGGATGGTCGGCAGAAGAGGCTATTGGTCGTGACTTTGGTGAGTTGTTAACTGAATTCTCTTCTGAGGAAGCTTTTGAAATTTATGAACGTTTGTCTGCTGGGGAGTGCTGGTCGAGTGAGATTCAAGTTAAATGTCGCGATAATTCTGTTGTGCCTGTAATTGTCAATCGTTATCCCGTTATCGTTGAAAATGACGAGTTTATTGGATCAATTAATATCTATACAGACATAACTGACCAAAAGAATATGGAACATGAATTGGCAGGCTATGTGGATGCTCTTTCAATCAGTTCAGAAAAAATTAATGAATTAAACGATAAGCTTCGGGTTGTTGGTGGCTTAACAAGGCATGATGTGCGAAACAAGCTTTCAGCGTTGAACGCCTGCATGTTCTTGTTGAAGAAGAAAATTGGCGATAGCCAAGCATCTTTACAGTATTTGAGTGAAATGGAAAAAGTTTCTAAGCAGTTGCTTGATATTTTGGAGTTTGAGCGGATCTATGAGCAGGTTGGTTCAGAGGAATTAAAGTTTGTTAATATACGTAAATTGTTCGATGAAGCTGTTGCTCTGGTCTCCGATTCTAAGGGTATTAAGATGTATTGTTTGTGTGATGGGCTAGAGGTGCGCGCGGATTCTCTTCTAAGGCAGCTAATTTACAACTTAATTGATAACACCCTTAAACATGGCGAAAAAGCAACAACGATTAAACTTTACTGCAAAAAAGATCCAAATAATCTTTTGTTAATTTACGAAGACAACGGCAAAGGAATAACCGTAGAAAATAGATTGCATCTTTTCGAGAAGGGGTTCGGCACTGGTAGCGGAATTGGACTTTACATGATAAAACGAATAGTTGATGCATACGGATGGATTATAGAGGAATGTGGGGAACCAGGAATCGGTGCGAAATTTACAATGAAACTTCCAAACAATAGCTGTCAACTCAGTTAAACCTCAAACAAGGTCTACACGAGTAATTACCATTGCAGCAAAGACCATTTTTAGAAGTATCTCCGGATAAGGTTTTTTGTTTAATCAAATGGAAATGTTTTTATGAAAAAATGGTTTTTTTATACTAATTCAATAGGTTTATTTCGAAGGCTCAATTTATTTGGAAAAAACCGTTAGTGCCGAGCTAAGTAAGCTAGAGTTTGTTCAAGTTCAACATGGCTCGATGAGCGCAATTTCTTTTGGGTGTGCCCGATGAAAATTAAAACCCAGTTTATTATCTGCATCGTCGTCTTCACCGTTATATTGGTTATTATCGCTGCCTCTGTTGCAACGAGCACACAGCACGTAGCCCAACTTAAAACCCAAGAGAATATCGCCAATAACATCCAACGAGGCGCAGGCAACTTGAGCAGTGTTTCTATCGATTACTTCCTCTACCAACAAGACAGCACACTTTCTCTATGGTATACTAACTTTTCTTACCTCTCCAATGATTTGTCAAACATAAAACTCAACAATGACCAACAACAACAGCTCGCAACCAACATTAGCCGAGACCTGCAAGGGTTAAACACGACTTTTGGAGAAGTAGTTTCTTACTTACAAAATGCTTCTCGAATTGTAAGTGTTAGGATTGACCCTGTTTTTCAGGATAAGTGGTCAAGCATGACAAACCAAAGTCAAGCACTTAACATTGACGCCTCTCAGCTATCAATTTCCTTTGACACTGAAGCTCACCAAGCAGACGATACAAACACCTATCTCACAGTGTCTCTTGTTGGCACATTCGGAGCCCTCTTAGCAACAATTTACCTACTAGTCTTCCGAAGAACCTTAAAATCGGTGACAGAACTCCAAAATGGAATAAACAAGGTAAGCTCAGGAAACCTTGATTACGTTATAGAAACAAAGCGTCAGGACGAGGTAAGTGAGCTTTCATACGCATTCAACCAGATGACAGTGAACCGTAAACTTGCTGAACAAAAATTGTTGGCTGCTTCTCTTTATTCCAGAAGTTTACTTGAAGCAAGTCTGGACCCATTGGTAACAATTAGCAAAGAAGGGAAAATTACCGATGTTAACAAGGCTACTGAAAATGTTACTGGTTGCTCTCGTGAAGAACTTATTGGTAGTGATTTTTCCAATTATTTTACTGCGCCAGATGAGGCAAGAGCAGGCTATCAAAAGGTCTTCATGGAAGGTCTGGTTAAGGATTACCCTCTTGCAATTAGAGCCAAATCTGGTAGAATAACGGATGTTTTGTACAATGCATCGGTTTATCTAAATCCTCAGGGCGAGATACAAGGCGTTTTTGCAGCTGCACGAGATGTAACTGAACGCAAAGCTATGGAGAATGAAATCAAACAGACCTTAGAAAAACTCCAACAATCCAACGCTGAACTGGAACAGTTCGCTTATGTTGCATCACATGACTTGCAAGAGCCTCTGCGCATGGTAGCTAGTTATGTGCAATTATTAGAGCGGAGGTACAAGGGCAAACTAGATTCGGATGCCGACGAGTTCATCGGCTACGCTGTCGACGGTGCCAACCGAATGCGAGGATTAATTGACGACCTCCTCACTTACTCACGTGTAGGCAGATTAGGCAAGCCTTTTGAAACAACAAAGCTCGAAGATACGCTTGAAATTGTGCTTCTGAATTTGAAAACGTCTATCGCTGAAAGTAATGCTGTAGTGACGCATGATAAACTTCCGACTGTTGTGGCTGATGGAGGGCAACTCGTTCAACTCTTCCAAAACTTGATTGGGAATGCAATAAAGTTTCACGGCAAAGAAACGCCGCGCGTACATGTTTCCGTTGAGGATAAGGAGACAGAATTTTTGTTTGCCATCCGCGATAACGGTATTGGTATAGCTCTAGAATATTACGATCGGTTATTCAAGATATTCCAGCGCCTGCATACAAGAGAGGAATATTCGGGTTCTGGAATCGGCCTTGCTGTTTGCAAGAAAATCGTGGAGCGTCATGGCGGACGTATTTGGATAGAATCAGAAGTGGGAAAAGGTTCAACTATTTACTTTACATTAAGTAAAAGAAAAAAGAGTGATTAACGAAAATGAAGCGAAGCATAGCCCAAAAAATAGAAAATCGCCCCATAGACATTCTGTTGGTAGAGGACAATCCTGGAGACGTACGCTTAACCAGGGAAGCCCTAAAGGACGCTAAAGTGCTTAATGAGATTCATGTGGCTAGAGATGGTGTTGAAGCTATGCAATTTGTTCATCGTGAAGGTTCGTTTAAAAATGCGCCCATGCCTGATCTGATTCTACTCGACCTTAACTTGCCCCGCAAGGATGGGCGGGAAGTATTGGCTGATATCAAACAAGATCCTAAACTATGTCATATTCCCGTTGTTGTGTTAACAACTTCTAAGGCCGACGAAGACATAGTTAAGACCTACAATCTTCATGCAAACGCTTACATAACAAAACCAGTTGACCTGAACCGTTTTGTTGAGATTATGCACACTCTTGAAGAATTCTGGTTTACAATTGTAAAACTTCCTCCAAAGGAGTAATAAAAGTTAAAAATTCTCTTAGTTGAAGACAACGCTGGCGATGCCCGGCTCATTCAAGAGATGCTCAAAGAACAAAAAATTAGTGCTATCGAAGTCGAGCGGGTTGACAGGCTTTCAAAAGGTTTAGACCGTCTGACTGCAGGAAATGTAGATGCGGTTCTGTTGGACCTTGGATTGCCTGACAGCCAGGGATTACCTACTTTTGAAAAGATACAGGCTGCAGCTAAAAATGTGCCAATTCTTATTTTAACCGCGTATACAAACGATCAATTAGCATTGGAAGCAGTGCGTAATGGCGCTCAAGATTACCTGATAAAAGGAAAAATTGACGGTGCCTTACTATTTCGGGCAATTAACTATGCTATTGAACGGAAGAAACTGCAGGAAACGATCGAAAATCGCACACTGTCAGCAAAATTAAGCGAAGAGAAGTATCGAACATTATTCGATTCGATTGATGAGGGTTTTTGCATTGTTGAAATGATTTTTGATGAGAATTGTAAACCTATAGATTATCGTTTTTTGGAAGTCAATGCGTCATTTGAGCGGCAGACAGGATTACGTGATGCACAAGGAAAACTGATGCGTATTCTAGCTCCAAACCATGAGTCGTATTGGTATGAGATTTACGGTAAAGTTGCCCTTACCGGAGAATCAATGCGGTTTACGAACGAGGCCAAAGCGTTGAATCGATACTATGATGTTTTTGCTTTTCCTGTGGGCGATGGAAAAATCCATAAAGTTGCAATTTTGTTTAACGATGTAACTCAGCGTAGGACTTTAGAGAGGCAATTGCAAGATTCTGAGCGCTTAGCAGCAATAGGCGCTACCGCAGGAATGGTTGGTCATGATATCCGCAATCCATTGCAAGCAATAATTGGAGATTTATTTCTTTCAAAAAAAGAACTGGACAGCTTGCCTGAAGGTTATGTTAAGACTTGCCTAAAAGATTGCTTGCAGTCTATTGAGGACAATACTTTTTACATAAACAAGATTGTGACCGACCTTCAAGACTTCGCTAAACCGTTAAGGCCCTCACTCGAAGAAACAGACTTAACAAAGCTCGTTGATGACGTTCTTTTAGCTTTAAAAATTCCTGAGAACACGAAAACAGCTTATTCTATAGAACCTTTCTTTAACAAGTTAGTTACTGACCCTTCAGCAATGAAACGCATATTGACAAATTTGTGTTCCAACGCAATTCAAGCCATGCCCAAAGGCGGAACCTTGACATTAGATGCTGTCCACAAAGATGGTAGAGTAATTATCAGCGTTGCAGACACTGGTCTTGGCATACCAATGGAAACTAGAGATAAACTTTTCAAGCCCTTATTTACGACCAAAGCTAAGGGGCAAGGATTCGGTTTGGCAGTCGTCAAGAAGATGACTGAAGCTCTAAACGGTAGAGTAAGCGTTGAAAGTGAAGTTGGAAAAGGTACTTGTTTCAGGCTTGAATTCCCACTGGCAAAACTTGATCCCACAAGTCATGCATGCTAAAGGAATCATGAATTGCCAAACTTTGAAGAAAGCCTAAACAGTTATATTGTTGAGTTACTCTTAGAAAATAGAAGTGCGCTACTGAGCTTTTAAGCAAAGTCTAAAACAATAACAATAGTATGCGCTGTAAAATTATTACCCCTCCGTTTTAAGGATTAAAAGCGAAAGAAGAAAGGAACATGCAAAAACTCACTAAAACCGACAGAAAAACTGTGCTTGTACTCGAAACCGAACATAAAGAGTTAACTCTGAATGAGATAGCTGAGAAAACAGGCGAAACACCGGAAAAAATTAAGAAATCGCTTTGGAAACTTTTTGAGCTCTAAAATTTACCTTAATCATTTAAAGTTTTGATGTAATCCCAGATTTTGTCGCTGACATAGTGAAGAGTTTTGACTACTGGTCCCTTTTTGGTGGCTCTGGCAGCTTCTGCGTCGATTAGGCTTTCACCCAGCGCTAATGCTTTGCCATGTTTCATATCCACTACAAGTACGAGATCTCCTTTGCCGAATTCGCCTTCAAAGCGTACGATGCCGGGGGCCATCACGGTGGCGCCTTTGCAGACATATGGAATAGCTCCCATGTCAACTACGATTTTGGGCGCTTTAGCATTAAATTCAGCAAAGAGCAACGTTGGCAAAACCACCTTGCCTGTCTTGTACAATACCGGTTTTCCATCAATGAGGTAGATTTCCCCAACATCTGATTCAACGACTTCCACGTTAGCTTTAGCTCCAAAAAGCGCTTCCAAGTCAAGCCTAAGTTTTTGTGAGGCGTCTTCTATGATTTGCTTGGCTTCTTTTGCTTTCAGAGGATATCTGCGTTGTTTTGTGGGCATAGGTAACCTTCACTATTGCGTCATTGGTGGGTTATTTAGTTTTTCTTGACTCATCTTCGGCTTTTTCTGCAGATTTTTTCTTCGTGAATCTTTTTGAAAGTTTGCCCAAATCAACCTTCAACATGACAACGGTGATGACGACCGTTAAGGCAATCGAGATTCCAACCATGACCTCGGGGCTGAACCACTGGGAGAAGTAGCCTTCACTAAAATTGCCCAAAAATGCTCCTGCCACGGCGATCGATAGTTTGCCAAGGAAATAGGATAGGAAAAATTTTGCTGGACTATACTTCATTAGCCCAAGCGGAATAACAACTGGCTCATCAGGAATGGGGGTGGCTGCAGCAAGGAAGAGCAGACCAAACGCCCAACGTTTAACTTTCGCTCCGTCAGCATCAAGACGGGCGCGTTTTTTCTCGCTCAGACGTCCTCCAACGAAGAAAGTAATCATATAATGAATGCCCTTCGCCAAAGCGGCGGCAAACGCAACAAGAAAACCAACAATAAGTAAGGTGGTTGTGTCAGGAGTTATCAAACCAATGGCAAAGGTTGAAGCTATGAGCAAATTTGAGGGACCGGCGAATGGAATCAAGTTGAAACCAAAGGCAGTCAGAAAAAAGATTACAAACTCAATTATTGCTACCATTCTAACTGCCCACTTGCTCTCCTAAAAAATTAGGTCGTTTCGAACTTATAAGTACAAGTCTCAAAACGTTTAAAACTGGTGAGAAATGCTTGAAAAGTAAGACTCTTGTTCAAATGTTTTCTTTTCTATTTTTCCTTTTGTTTCTAAGGTACTTAGAGCTTTCATGAGGTCTGTTCTGAATTCATCTGGTTTATTCCAATAATCGATAAGTACGGGTTTGTTTTGGAACCCATCGATAAGGTCTTGGAAATTTAGCCAAAGTTTTTGCTCATTGTTCTTGGATTGTAGAAGGTCTAGAATTACGGTTTCAATTGAATTTGGTTTTTGCGTTTCTTTTTCTTTTTGGCTGTCTGTTTGCTTGTTTATTTTTGATTTACCATGGCTTGGGGGCATGTTAACAACTTCGAGTCCTTAATTGTATATTGTAGTACGTGTCTTAATATATGAGTTACTATCTTGCTTAAAAATTTTTTTAAAAACCACTTATACTATTCAAGAAAACTACACATAGTTTGTAGCCCATTGAATGTCGAGACAAAACGAGCATCGAACCTTATTAGCGAATCGACTTTCTTTTCAGCGAACCAATGGCTATAGTAAAGGGAAAAGAAATTGAGTAAGGGTCTCGCAGAACTACTTAGCCCTCAATAAAAAAGAAGTCGGGAAATGTAAAACCCGGGGCGAATCTCGGTGGTTTAAGTAGCTTTGAGCAGAGGCTTCAATCCGCTAAACCTAGGATACAGTTATGTTTTGAATATTCGTTTGTGTGTAATTATTGGATGTACCGGGCAAGTTAATTTATAGTTGGATGCAATCTCGATTTATTCTTATGGGTGTTTAGAACGAATAATGGGGACACCTGAGTAAACGCTCTTTAAAAAAGTCATAATTGAGTGGGTCACCAGTCGCTATTTATTAAATCGTAATACATATTAATTGGTTTGCGGCTAATCTAAATCAGGCAGTGGGAAAAAATGATTACATTGCTAATCGGTGCTACTGTAGTAGTTCTGTGTGCCGTTGCAATTTGTGAGTCAGAAATCATAGAAATCATAAAAGATGTCATTTATCGTCTAGTCAAGAGCGGATATGAAACTCAAAAAATTATCCAGATTATACATCTTTATGGTTTCTGATGAATCTTAAAACCTTTTCAGTTATTACGGATTTAGAGTTTGGTCCGTGAGATAGGTTTAAATTGGGAGAGATAAAGTATAGAGAGATAATGATACCATGAGGATTCCAATATGAGCGAAATGACAACCGAAATCCTTGAACAAAATCTCAGCAAAATCGTACTCGTACGCTTAAAAGGCGGTAAAAGCCTCAGAGGCAGGCTGAAGGGTTTCGATCAGCACTTAAACCTAGTTCTAGAAGAAACAGAAGACACAACAGTCGTTGAAGACCAAAAGAAACTGGGACTTATAATCGTCCGCGGAGACAACGTAGTCCTTATTTCACCCCCACCCAGGTGAGTTGAATGGGAAAAGGAACTCCATCAATGGGCAAGCGCCAGGGCAAGACTGTTCACATCATGTGCCGGCGCTGCGGAAGACGCGCATACCACGTACGACATAAACGTTGTGCGGCTTGCGGGTTCGGCGAACAAGCAACCATTAGACGGTACAATTGGCGAACCAAGACTCTACAAAGACAAAGAATCTGCTAAACCGTCAACAATATTATTTTTAAATTTTATAGATATTACTTCGGTTTTTTGTTAACCATTTAAAAGATAGTTTTGATGTTCTAGTAAAAATAGAACTGTTTTAAGGATAAAAGTGGTAAGCGAGTTTAGTCGCTTGCTGTATCATAATAGCCTTTGTCTATTTTGACGAAGATTAGTGGACCTCGGCTCTGGGCCATTTCTCGAGCTTTTCGTAGTGCATTGTTCAGAGTCGTGAAGAGTCGTTCTTTGTCGCTAATGTTTTGGACGTTCTTTTCTCCAAGCTCCATCTTTAAAAGGTTCTCGGCTAAGATTTCAGTTCCACAAACCTCTCCGTTTTTTATTAGAGTAGATATCACGACTTCTTGGAGTTCTTGCTTGTGTTCAATTTTTCTCCATATGGGTTCTACATCTGTGAGGGTTTTGGACATCTTGTTCCATTTGTTGGCGTTCTGGTTGCCGATGAGTAGCTTTACTCGTTCCTTCCATTTCTTCAACCAAATCCCTGTCCAAACTGTCAAGAATGCGTTCAATTCTGCAGGGTCTTCTTTGAACAGATTGTCTATTTTCTCGACAAGTTCGCATTGGTTTGCCTCCTTTCCGATGAGGTTCCAATGGAATTTTAAGTAGTTGGTGAAGTCTTGACAGGCTACCTGCAAAACCTTACGGTCAGAGCCCATGATATCGAGCGCTGGATCCGCGTCCTTCAATTTCTCCCCTAACATAATCTCCACAAAGTTCATGATGATTCCCGCTGAAGCCTTCTCATATTCACTTAAGATTGAGGTTTTAATTAAACCTTATTTTTTCAAAGGCATATAACTGCGTTAGGCGGATTCTAGCAATATTCTTGTTTTTGATATACAAAAAAGGACTTTATTCGATGAACTCTGGTAGTGAACTTACATTAGGCAAGATCAAATCTGGGCATTCTTTGGCGAGTTCTTTCCGCTTAAAAAGCCCTGAGAGCACCGCAACGGTTCTTGCGCCTGCTGCTTTGCCTGCACGTACGTCGTTGACTGAGTCTCCTGCAATGATGCACTCACACATTTCAACGTCAAGTGCTTTGACGCATTTGATTAATGCTTCAGGCGAAGGCTTGGGCTTAGCAGTGTCCATGGAGGTTACGATATGGGTGAAGTATTGTGCGATGCCAAAGTAGTCGAGTTCTTTGAGTATGACTTGGTTTGGGCAATATCGCATGGTTATTAAGGCCAGTTTAGCTTTTTCTGAGAGTGTTTGAAGCGTTTCAGCGATGTTGGGCATGAGTTTGGTTTTTGCTTCAGTTGCTGAATAGTATGCTTCCAAGTAGGTTTTCATGAACTCTTTTGTGTTACCCTGAGTTATGTCGTCGATTGTAAGGTGTTGCTCTATTCTACGGGGAATTTCAAGGAGAACTTTGGTTCCAGGTGCTTTTTTCTTCATGGCTCGGAAGGCAATTCTACCTGCTTCTATGTATGCTCCTGAGGAATCAACTAAGGTGCCGTCTAAGTCCAAGAAAATGCCTTTTGCTTTCCATCTTTTCTGGTTCATTAATGTCTGAGGTTGAGTGTTTCCTTGGTTTCTTAAAGGTTCCCGTGTATTTTGGCAGCTTTTGTTTGTTGGCTCTATTTTTTATATATAGATTATGGTGGCTATCTCTATAGGTGACTTTTGGGTATTATGGGTTGAATAAATGGAAGGTGAATTGAAAATGTTATCACGAGATTGTGATGGCTGCTCCAAACTTAAAGAATGTAGAAATCGGTACCAAAAAGCCATAAAAGGCGACAAAGTTTACTGCCCCGACGGCACGGCCCACTTAATTGATAGTTCCAGCGTAAATCAAAACCCAGAAGTAATCTGTTTCCTGCAAGCTTCGCAGTGAGTCGGTAGCATAACGCTACTATAATCCCTAATATCGAATAGATTTTTATTTTTTAATTCTAATCGTTTATTTGTTATTTTAAACTGTTATGATTCAATAAATTGCATTTTTCTATATATTATATATTGTACTATGTTGCCTTTTGTATTCTATGTTGAGTGACTATATTACCTCGTTTTCTATAAATTCAAACGGGAAAAAATATGAAATCAACATATTCAATCGCAATAGCAATAGTTGTAATCGCCATAATAATCGGTTCAGTAGCAGCCTATACTTACTTAGGCTCAAATTCAGCAGCACAACCTACCCCCACACCAACGCCTACTCCTACTACTTCTCCCACTGCTTCACCAACCGCTAGCCCCACCACAGCACCTTCAACTACAGTAAAACCAACTGCTTCCCCAACTCCAACAGCTAGCTCCAACAGCCTCACCAAGTCCAACACCAACTCCAGCCCCAGTATCATTGACAGGCGCAGGAGCTACATTCCCGTATCCATTGCTTAACGCTATGATAAACAACTATACACACGTTAAAACCAACGTTCAAGTAAACTATCAATCCATAGGAAGCGGCGGTGGAATATCAGCACTAACACAAAAAACAGTCGACTTCGGAGCCTCAGACGCTCCACTAAGTGCAACAGATGCTGCAAACATTCCAAACGCACTACACATTCCAGAGACAATTGGCTCAGTTACAGTAGCATACAACCTACCCGGCATCGCCTCAGGCCTCCACTTAACAGGCAAAATCATCGCCGACATCTACCAAGGCACAATAACAACGTGGAATGACCCAGCCATCGCAAACCTAAACACGAACGTAACCTTACCAGCAAAAAGCATAGTTGTAGCTCACCGCTCAGACAGCTCAGGAACTTCATTTGTCTTCACCGGTTACCTTAGCGCATCAAGTACAGCATGGAACACCGCAGTCGGACAAGGCAAATCAGTAGCATGGCCAACAGGTCTCGGCTCCAACGGTAACACCGGTGTAGCAGCATTAGTTCAAGGAACACCATACACTATAGGTTACGTAGAATTAGCATACGCGCTTCAAAACAGCATGACAGTTGCTGCAGTACAAAACCCCACAGGAAACTTCATCCTACCATCGCTGCAATCAACAACAATAGCCGGTCAATCAGTTGCGTCAGCAGGGTTACCCGCAGGAAGCGCCAGCTGGACAAGTGTAAACATACTCAATGCCCCAGAACCAACCGCCTACCCCATCGTCAGCTTTAGCTACATAATAGTGTACAAAGAACTCAATGTTATTCCAGGCATGACACAAAACGACGCCACCGGGCTCGTACAATTCCTCTGGTATGTAGTTCACAACGGCCAAGATCAAGCACCCGCACAAGCCTATGCACAATTACCAGCAAACGTAGTTCAAATCGATGAAGCAACCATTCAATCAATAACCTTTAACGGTCAAACACTGCCCACGACTTAAAATAATCAACCCAACTTTTTATTTTTTATTTTTTCTTTAACAAAACAAAGTCCATATTTCATTCTCCAAACTTTCTTTGGCTCCAGGCGTTTTCATAACTGTAAGAAATGTTGCGAGAGAACTGAAAGAAGATTTGCAAAGGCGTTCACTTCATAATAGCCTATAAAATATTCTGCTTTTCTTGCTAAAAACAAAATTAGAGAAAAACCTAAACTAACTTAGTACCGATTCAACATTTAGGTTTAGAACAACTTCAGAAATATCGGTCGCATACTCCGCCGTTCGTCTAACACTCTCAATTAGCAGTCTCAAATTTACGATTTCTTCAATTTTCGCGTTATGCGAGTACAAGACAGTCTCCTTCTCAACCTTATGAACCTGGCTTAGCTTTTCAATTACACTTTCTGCCAAGTTGAAATCGTGTTTAAATAAGGCTTCTACGGAACTTTCAAACATTGAATTAGCCAAACCACTCAACTGGCTTATCCTTTCTAAAAGTTCTTCATTCACGGGGTCTTTAAGTAGTAATGTGTTTTCAGCAATTTTTGTTGCATGATCAGCTGTTCTTTCTACTGACTTAGCTATGAGTCTGTATCCTAAGCAGTCTCTTTGGCTATTTAACCCGATTTCTTTAACAATTCTTTGGTTGGAAACAGCTAGCTTTAGAAGCCGTACGATGTATAGGCCGAAGCGGTTTACTTCACGGTCGGTTTCAATAACTGCTTTGGCGCTAGAGTAATCGAGTTTTTTTAATGCTGCAATTGCCTCTTTATGCATTGATGAGGCGATTATGGACATTCTGCTTAACGCGTTTTGAACTGTTAATTCGGGATAATTGAGCAAAACCTGAAGAGTTAGCTCAGTTGGGGTGTCGATGACTATTTCTGTTCCAACCAGGTAATTTCTGGCGAAGTTTTTGAGGTGGTTTCTAAGTTTTGATGAGAGCACTTTTTGCTGTTGCGCTCTTATGTGCAAAACGTTATAGCCGCTCAAATAAGCGGATATGGCTGTTCGCATAATCGCGTCGGGGTTGTCGTTTAAGGATGCTTTGATATGGGCTTCGTCTTGTTTTTCTTGTTTTGGAAAACTTGATGGTGCTATGGATAGTGAGCCGTTTTCTTCCTCTCGGACGATCATTGAGCTGCCTCTTTTGAGTTCGTTTCTGGTTGCCCAATCTTTGGGTAGAGAAAGAATGAATGTTGAGCCGCCCGTTACCTGAAGTTTACGTTGTTCTTCGTTTAGTTTTTCTGGTTCTTTAGTCACGCTTGACGCCAAGTAACTACTTGTTAGTCGAGTCATTATATTAGGTATATCTATATAGTCTATAACTTTTATGTAGATTGGCTATATAACTAAAGTGTGTTCATTAGTTATACGCAAACGAGGATAAGAAATATGAACACTAAATATGCCATCGTGGTTGCAATAGTTGCAATCGTAATAATACTCGGTTCAGTAGCGGCATACATTTTTTCACAGCCAACGGCGACAACTCCATCAATAAACTTGCAAGGCGCCGGAGCAACATTCCCCTATCCGCTCCTAAACTCGATAATAACGAATTACACAGCGAATGTGAAACCTAACGTCCAAGTAAATTATCAACCAATCGGTAGCGGAGGAGGAATATCCGCTTACAAACTGTCTCAAGCAACCGTGGATTTTGCTGCCTCTGACGCTCCACTTTCTGCGACTGACGCAGCCAATATCCCCAACGCACTCCACATTCCGGAAACAATCGGTGCAGTAACAATTGCTTATAATCTGCCAGGTGTGCCTTCTGGTTTACACTTAACGGGTAAAGTCATAGCAGATATTTTTCAAGGAACAATAACAAAATGGAACGACCCAGCAATTCAAAACCTAAATCCAAGCATAACTCTTCCAGCGCAAACAATTAACACTGCTCACCGCTCTGACGGTTCAGGTACCACCTTCATCTTCACAGGATACCTTTCTGCATCAAGCGCATCCTGGAACAGCTCGGTCGGACAAGGTAAGTCAGTGGCATGGCCAGTCGGAACCGGCTCAAGCGGCAACACCGGCGTAGCTTCAACGGTACAAGGGAACCTTTACTCTATTGGGTACGTCGAATTAGCCTATGTGCTCGAGAACAAAATGACAATAGCTGCAGTCCAGAACCCATCTGGAAACTGGGTTTTGCCAAGTCTTGAATCCACTCAGTTAGCTGTGCAATCAGGCGCTTCAAGCGGTTTACCAGCAGGCGACGCAAGTTGGACTGGCGTAAGTCTTCTAAATGCTCCCGATCCAAACGCATACCCCATCGTCAGCTTCACCTACCTAATTGTATACAAAGAGCTCAACGTACTTTCTGATATGACTCAGACTAAGTCGACAGCGCTCGTTCAGTTCCTCTGGTATGTAGTGCATGATGGTCAAAACTTGGCGCCAGGGCTCTCTTACGCAAAATTGCCCTCCAACGTGGTCCAGATAGACGAAACAACAATAAAATCCATTACGTTCAACGGACAAACTCTCCCAACAACTTAAGGTGGATAACGCTCTGAAAAAGCACCACCCCCAAAACTTTCTTACTAAAATAAAATCAAAATTAACAGGCGACTTCATTTTCAAGAACCTCGCCGCTATAGTTGCAGCTTCAGCAATCGTTATCTTAATCATAACAGGTTACGTTCTCGCAAGTGGCTCCGTGCCAGCAGTCCAAAAGTTTGGCGCAAACTTTTTCTTTGGCAGCGCTTGGAACCCAGTTGAAGGCAGAGAAATCTACGGCGCCCTTCCATATGTTATGGGTACCCTTGTCACTTCAGGTATCGCGCTTCTAATCGGAGTGCCCTTGAGTTTAGGAATTGCAGTTTTTCTAGTAGAGATGTCACCAAGAACACTCAGAGTCCCAATCGGCTACCTAGTCGAGCTGCTGGCGGCTGTTCCAAGTGTCATCTATGGGCTTTGGGGATTGTTCATCTTCAGATTCTGGATTCTCGATTATGTAGAAAAACCAATTTCCACCTATCTTGGCTGGATTCCTATTTTCAGCGGGACGCCATTTGGCTTAGATGTTTTTACGGCTGGAGTAATTTTAGCGATCATGATAATTCCTACGGTCGCATCCATATCAAAAGAAGTCATAAGTGCGGTTCCCAACAGTATCCGTGAAGGTGCCTACAGCATCGGAGCAACAAAATGGGAAGTAATTCGCCACTGGGTAATCAGTTATGGGCGATCGGGCATTTTCGGTGCTGTTATCCTTGGCTTGGGTAGAGCTGTGGGTGAGACTATGGCGGTTTCAATGCTTATTGGTAACGCTACTGGTCCTGCGGCTATGCCGACATCGCTTTTCAGACCCAGCCAAACTATGGCTTCACTAATCGCTAATGGGTTCTTAGAAGCCACTGGTACTTTGCAGGTTGCAGCTTACATCGGTGTAGGTTTAATCCTGCTTATAATGAGCTTGGTCATTAACATTGGCGCGGGGCTTCTTGTTTCACGCGTTTTGAAAGTTAAGGGAGGCGCAATCGAATAATCTCCAATTCCAGCTTCCGAAAATTCAAGAACCGCCTGTTCTTTGTTCTGTGCGCTGTTTGCGTAATTGTAGCAGTTATTCCTTTGCTCAGTATCCTTTGGGAAGTCATCTCAAGGGGTGCTCCACAAATAAGCCTCAACTTCCTAATAGCAAACAACACCAACGGCGGCATCGGACCAGCAATACAAGGCACACTCATCTTGATTGGATTAACCAGCCTAATTGGCATCCCAGTAGGAATACTTTCAGGCGTGTACCTTGCCGAGTTTGGAAACAACAAGTACGCAACTACAATGCGGTCAATCAACGATGTACTAACAGAGTTTCCCTCAATAGTTGTAGGCATAACAGCTTACGGAGTAATCGTAATCGCACTAATCGGGCACTACTCAGCAATAGCGGGCGCAATCGCATTATCCTTCATATTAATCCCGATAGTGGCCAGAACAACCGAAGAATCCTTGAAACTCGTTCCAAACAGCGTAAGAGAAGCGTCACTCGCTCTAGGCGCCCACAAATGGCGCACCACTCTCAGTGTTGTCTTGCCCACCGCCAAAGCAGGGCTTTTAACCGGAACCCTTCTTGCAGTTGCCCGAATCGCAGGAGAAACCGCCCCATTAATCATGACTATCTTGGGTAACAGATACTTTTTCCAGGGATTAAATCAACCAATGGCTGCTTTGCCCCTTGAAATCTGGCGCGATTCTCTACAGCCTCAAGCCAGCCTGCAGGCACAGGGTTGGGGAGCAGCCCTCATTTTGATTCTCATGGTTCTAAGCCTAAACATAATAGTTAGATTAGCAAGCAGAGGTAGACGCAAAAGATGACAAGCACAATTAGTACTCAAGAAAAAACCGTTAACCCAGAAATGAAAATACAGAGCATAGACGTGAATGCCTGGTTTGGACAAAAACAAGCCCTAAAAAACATAAACATAGACATTAAGGCAAACGCTGTAACAGCCATTATTGGACCCTCCGGATGCGGTAAATCCACTTTCATTCGATGCCTAAACAGAATGCATGAACTCACACCAAACGCAAAAATGACCGGCCAAATACTGCTCGATGGCGAAAACATCTACGACAAACAAACAGATCCTGTTCAGGTACGCCGAAGAGTAGGCATGGTTTTTCAAAAACCAAACCCATTCCCAACTATGTCAATATACGACAATGTTGCAGCAGGGTTAAAGCTGACTGGCACCAAGAAGGGTCAAAACCTCGATGAGGTAGTCAAACGCAGTTTGGAGCGTGCAACACTTTGGGATGAGGTTAAGGATGACTTGAGGAAGCCAGGAACCAGCATTTCAGGAGGACAGCAACAACGATTGTGCATTGCGCGCGCAATTGCTTTGCGACCAGAAGTTATTTTGATGGATGAACCCTGTTCAGCTTTAGACCCTATTGCAACGGCGAAGATTGAGCGGTTAGTAGTTGAGCTTAAGCGTGATTACACAGTCGCTATTGTAACCCATAATATGCAACAAGCTTCAAGAGTATCGGATTATACGGCTTTTATGTACCTTGGCGAATTAATTGAGTTTGGACCAACAAGAGATATTTTTGAGTCTCCCAAGAACCCGCTAACGGAGAAATATATAACTGGAGAATTCGGATAGGAGTTAGACATCATGAGCAGAATAATAGACCGTGGATTAGAGTCACAAGCAGTCCTGATAGTTAGGATGGGAGAATTAACCTACGACACCCTTGCCTTATCAATGCATGGCTACCTCGAAGGCAAAAGCGTCCAGGAACAGGTACGGGAAATGTCAGATATTCTTCTTTCGATGGCTGATAAGGTCGAAGATGAAGGATTTCAGTTAATTGCTCGTTTCCAGCCAGTTGCTACTGACCTTAGAACGATAAAATCCTATATGAAAATTGGCAACGATTTTGCAAGGTACGGCCGATACGCCCTAGACATATCATTCATCAACGACCAACTGCATGGATTAAAAGAATGCGAATCTTGGACACAAGACTACATCAATGAAATGACTGAGAAAGTTCTTTCAATGGTCAAAATAAGCATTGACTCACTCAAAAAACAGGATATTACCTTAGCCAAAACAATCTCGGAAGCTGAGCGTCAGGTTGACAAAATGTACTTCGACTATCTGCACAAGCTAATTAATGAAGAACAAGCTAACAGTAAATGCGTAATATCCAGTGCTTTGATGACAAGGTATTTAGAAAGAATTGCTGACCACGCAACTTACATTTGTGAATCTATCGTATATATAGTAACAGGCGAAAAAGTAAACTTAGGATAGTCCAAGAAAAATTCAACCGCCTTTTTTATTTAACCTATAATTGGTGCCGTATCTACCTTTGACATAGACGTTATTAGGCGCTAAACCATATTCTCTTTAGAGACGATTTTTGATGTCTATTGATGGCGAAAACTTTAAAGTGCCTGCGGGAAAAACGGTGACCTTGAAATCTTATGATTCAAGTTGGGTCCCAAAATGGGCAAAGAAACAAGAAGAAAAAGACGGCAAAAAAGGCGTCAAGGTACAGGCATTAGATATTCTCAAAAAAAATAGGTTGCAACTATTTGAAATGCAAGAGCTTTTTTGGGCAAGCAGCACATATTCGATGTTAATTATTCTTCAAGGGATGGATGCTGCAGGCAAAGATAGCACAATTGGACATGTAATTTCAGGGATTAACCCACAAGGCTGCCAAGTCACAAGCTTCAAAACTCCAACCGAAGAAGAACTAAACCATGATTTCTTATGGCGACATGAGAAGGCTCTTCCAGAAAGAGGGCGCATAGGAATTTTCAATCGTTCCTACTATGAGGACGTGTTAATAGTAAAAGTTCGACCGGAAGTTCTGGAAAAACAGAAGTTGCCTTCTAACGATGAAGGAAAATCTTTCTGGAATCAACGATACGAGGACATAAACCTGTTTGAACGCCACCTAGTTCGAAATGGAACCTTAGTATTGAAATTCTTTCTTAACATCTCCAAGGACAAACAAAAACAGCGTCTTCTAAAACGTCTTGAACAGCCGGACAAGGAATGGAAATTTTCGCTGACTGACCTTTCGGAACGTTCAAAATGGGCTGATTACATGGACGCATACCAAGAAATGCTTAACAAAACAAGCACCGACTGGGCACCATGGTATGTAATCCCAGCAGACAAGAAATGGGTCACCCACGCATCAATCTCTGAAATTATAGTGTCTCAAATCAAAAAGTTGGATTTGAAATATCCCACTTTAACCAAAGAACAATGTTTAGCATTCGAAAAAGCAAAGTCTGAACTGCTCAAAGAATAACTGACCTCAAGTATCTGATTGGATGTTAGGTGTAACGATGCAGTGAGCATCTAACTCTTTTCCGAAGGCTTCATAGAATGCTTGTCGATTCTGGATGATGCTCCACTCTTCTAAGCTACAATCAGAATCGGAAAGGAATGAGAGCAACACTTGATCCTTATTGACTTTGATGAATCCAGCTTTCTTCACAAGGAAACAATGGCTTCGGTCAAGTTTTTCTGCAAATCGAAGAAATGTTGAAAGAATTGCAATGGTATGGCCGGTTTTTTCATCAAACCCCATTGTTTTAAGCGCTTTCTTAGTGGGCAATTTCTTCCTGTGAAAACGTGCAATATTAGCTATCATCAGAACTTCGTTCGGCTCAAAACCAAGAAGTTCAGCGTTGCAGATTATGTAGTGGGCATGTAGGTGGTGATTATTAAACGAGAGAAAATCGCCTACGTCATGCAAAGTTGCCGCGTATTTGAGGAGCTCTTTCTCTGGTTCGCCAAGATTGTGCAGTCCAATTTGCTTTGCGCTATCAAAAAGCTGCAACGCCAAAGAAGCTACGGTTTCTGAATGCTTCTCATCAAAATTGCAAGACCTCCCTAAATGAAGGACGCTCCTATTTCTCATAGGTGCCTTTTGCAACTCCCGGAAACCCTCAAAATTCGAGAGGTATTCAACAAGTAGACCATCCCGCAGTTCTCTGTGACTGACACAGATTTCTTCCAACCCGAACTCTTCCATGATTGCCTCAATCGTAGCCGCACCAGCAATTAGAATGTCGGCTCGATCAGGGTTAATGGCGGGCAACTTTTTTCTTTCTTCCAGGGAAAGAGAGCAAAGAATCGGCGCCAACTTTTTCAAGTTCTTCCTTGAGAGAGTGAGGCCGCCTCCGTTACTATTCTTCTTGAAGAGTTTGCTTGAGATTTCTGCCAAGTTAATAATAGTGCCCGATGAACCCCATGCTCTTCTGGCACCGGACTCTCGGATTTTCGCCTTTAAAGGGTGGACTTTACTGCAAGCGTACTGTCTTATCTGCTTGTAGACGTGATTTCCAACGGGGCCAGTCCAGCCTTCTCCGATGAATTGAGCTGTTAACCTTATTGCTCCAAGCCTGAGGCTGTCCACGGAGAAGCATTCGTGCTGATTGCCGACGGCAATTTCAGTGCTTCCTCCACCAAAATCTATGAAAATCGCTTTTTCTTCACCAATATCAATTCCGCTTGCCACTCCCACACAAATCAAGCGAGCCTCTTCTTGACCCGAGATAACATTTACGTTGAGTCCTGTTTTATCGTGGAGTTTTTGTAGGAACTCGCATTGGTTTTGGGCTTCTCGAATTGCCGATGTTCCAACGGATAGTATTTCAGAGGCGCCATAGGTTTTGGCTAGGTTGGCAAATTTTCCGCAAACAAAAATTGCTCGTTCCATTGCTTGTGGTTTTAGTATGTTATCTTTGAATTCATCTTCGCCGAGCCTAACTACCTCTTTTTCTTGGCTGATGATGGTGTAAGAGAAGTTGGGGTTTATCCTTACCACTAAAAGACGTATGGCGTTTGTTCCTATGTCTACAAACCCAACTATATGTCCAGAGGTTTTGGCGGTTGTTTCCATATCAGCACCATTTTCTTGGCGAAGACCTTTTCAAACAAATCTTTCTTCTTATTAAAAGCCTGCTCTTCCAGCATAGATTTTGTTTTAGAAACACATTCAACAAGAATTCCCTTGGCGCCCGCCTTGACATTTAAGGCTTCTACGTTTGTCTCATGTATGTAATCTAAGCTGTCTGCAACGCGAAGAAGGCTTGATAAAATCTCTACTTTATGCCTTGTTTCCTGGTCTAGGGTTGCGAAGATGTAATGTTTTTTGTTGGGCAAAGCTTAACGGTGAAATCGAGCGATGTTAGCTATTATTCTTCTTTCCTGCGAGCTAAACGGCAATTGAGTATCGTTTAGGATAAGTTTGGCTGTTTTTTTATGGTGCCCCCTTCGGGATTTTGACAAGCCAATATCATGAAGGATTGCGGCACATTCAAGCCAGCATCTTTCCATCATGCCGAACTTGTGCAACCTGATTAAACCATTAAAGAGCTCCAATGAAAGCTTACTAACCTGAAAGTAATGGTCAACATCAGGCCAATATTTTCCCGAGATCTCCCTGCAAGTCTTCACCTTTTCTTTGCAGTTCTGAACGACCAAATCTTCCTTAGTTTGGTCCTCTTTGATAATTGTATCAAGAGATACGCCGCGAAGTAACATCTGAGGAAAACTTTCAGGTAAGCCCTTTTTTCTAAGGGCATTGGCAGCAACCTTTACGTTATAGTTCAACCGAACCAACTCAACTTTGACTGGATTAAAGCTTAAAATAGCGTATGCCGCCTGAGGGTTTCCATCGTTTGGCCTTCCCACACTCCCGGGGTTGACAAAACTAGTATTGCTTACTTGTCGCCAAAACTGCTCATGTGAATGCCCAACAACTACCACGTCAGCTTTTGCGACATCGCCAAGGACTTTCAGCCGCTCATTTGGCGAGTCATGGTAAACGTGCTCCTCAATGGACTCG
This sequence comes from Candidatus Bathyarchaeota archaeon, assembly GCA_963835475.1. Lineage (GTDB taxonomy): Archaea > Thermoproteota > Bathyarchaeia > Bathyarchaeales > Bathycorpusculaceae > Bathycorpusculum. The sequence goes on along the minus strand of CAWIFU010000011.1, from coordinate 40,921 downwards.
GGACTTCCATGTGTCACAAGCAGTTTTTTGCCTGCCACTTCAAGCCTAAGTTCCTGCGGCAAAGAATAAAGGTAACACTCACACGACTTTGCCAACTCTTTTCTAACAAATTTCAAAGCAAGTTTTTTTTCGCCTTTAGCCCTAATCTTCCCTTCGATAACCTCCAGATCATAGTTTCCCAAAATGCTTAACACATTTTTCTCACATAACAACTCAATAACTTCATTCGGGAAAGCACCAAAACCTATCGAATCGCCAGCGTTGAGAAAAATGTCCACTTTGCGTTCTTCAGCATCTTGAAATACACCTTCCAAGGCTTGCAGGTTAGCATGAACGTCCGATAAAACACCAATTTTAACAGTGGGATTTGCTAGAACCTTTTTTATTCTTTCTTCATTTATGGTTTTAAATTCTGAATTGATTGTCTTTCTGAGTTGAACAAAAAAATCCTTATTTTTGGTTTCATCCCAAAGACTAACAAATTGTCCGTAATGTTCTTTTCTTTTTTCTTTAACAAAATTAAGAAAATTCAAAAGAGCACGTTGCATTACAATGTCTGCTTTCTTCTTCCTTTTAGATTTAATTTTGGATTTAGTTTCTTGCATGAATTTAGGGATGTACTCGGCCCAGACATCGCAGTCATGCATTTCGCCAAGGTCATCTTGAAAAGCTTTGATTGTTTCTATTTCTTGAGCGAGCTTGTTTTGGTATAATGAGGAAAAAGATTCCATGGTGTAGCGGAGTCTCTTTGCACAAATTCTCATTTGATGGTGTTTAAGAATTTCATTTTCCAGGTGAACATAGTTTTCTAATTCTAAGAGATCGTCTATCCTGAAGGAAATATGCCATCGTGCTTTTTCTAGGACCTTTTGGGGATCAAAAGCCTCCTTTGATTGTTCCTTAACCGTTTGTTCGCAAAACTTGGACATATCCTCTAAAACGTCGGTTGCCTTCAGTTCTTCCAATCCACTTACAACAAATGGTTGAATGTTTCTTCTACGATCTTTATGATTCTTAACAAGAATGCCAATGCCCGCTTTTTCAGTTGCAGACTCCAGCTCCTCCATATACTTCTCCAAGAAAACTATTTGGACGTCTAAGTCTCTTGCGTCACCCAGCAATCGCGTAACTTTCTTAATTTCCCAAAGCCATTTTTTGTATTCTTTTCTGCGGAAACAACCTCTAAAAAGAGGCATTGTAGCTCTGAGTCTGCGAGAAGTTACACGCGTTTTATGAACATATTCAATATCATCGTTTTTAATCACTCCACCGATTTGGTTTTCGAAAACGAAGAGAAGTTTTAGAAGTGCTTCACACCCAAATTTACAGTAACTCACGTCGCTTTGGCATGTTTGAGGCCTATTTGAGGCGTTCATTCCAGATACCTCTGTTTTGAATAAGCCAAGCTTGAGAATTGATGACTTTTTCTCCTTCTTTAACAGTCAACTCTTTCGTAGGTTCCGTTGGAAAGTAATCGTCTTGCCTTCACATTATCCTGAAGATGGATTTTAAGCATATCTTCGAGGATAGTTTGTCGTAAGTAAGGGTCGGGAACTGACAAGAGAACCTCGATTCTTTCGTTGAGGTTTCTAAACATCATATCTGAACTGCCGATAAGGACTTCATTTTCATTGCCATAACGGAAGTAGTAGATTCTTGCATGTTCAAGGAATCGTCCCACTATCGATATGACTGAAATGTTGTCGCTTACTCCTTCAATTCCTGGTCTTAGGCAGCATAACCCTCGCACGTTGAGGTCAATCTTGATACCTGCCCTAGACGCTTTGTAGAGGGCTTGAATGATTTCTTTTTCCTCAAGATTGTTGAGTTTAAAAGCTAAGTAGCCCTGTCCCGTTTTCTGGTGAAAGCTTATCTCCCTATCTATTCGTCTAAGGATTTCGCTCTTCAAAGTTTTAGGAGCTATAAGCAGGTGCTTTGTTTCTTTTTGCTGAAGACCATTGATTATTGCTTTGAATAATTCTTCGAGTTCCAACCCTACTTCGGGGTTTGCAGTAAGGTAGCCTATGTCACCATAAATTTTCGCGGTCACCGCGTTATAATTTCCTGAGCCGATGTGTGAGTATCTTATAATGTTGTCTTTTTCTTTTCTTGTGATTAAGCAAAGTTTCGCGTGGACCTTAAACTTTGGGAAATTGTAAACAGTGTTAACGCAGCCATTTCGGAGCTTGTCGACTAGAAGTATGTTGTTTTCTTCGTCAAATTTAGCCTTCAACTCAACTATGGCGGTGACTTTTTTGCCATTTCGGGCCGCCTCAATCAACGCATCAACAACCGGTGATTTATGATCCATCCGATACATTGTGATGCAGATCTCAGAAACATCGCTGTCTAAACCTGCATCTTTTAGGAGCTCAACGATTACTTCGAAGCCATCATAAGGATGGTAGAGAACAAAATCTTGTTTTGCGATAGTCTCAAAAATGTTCCCTTCTGAAACCAACAGAGGCGAAATACATGGCAGGAAGCTTTTATCTTTTAATTCCGGGCGATCTATTTTGAGCAATTGCCAAAGGTCAACAAGTCCGAGTGGTCCATCAAACTCGTAAATCAAATAATCTGGTAAACCCAATTTTTTAGCAATAATGTCTCTTACAGGTTTGGGCGTTTGCTTGTCAAACTCGAGTCTAGTTGGAAATCCGACTTTCCTTGTTGAAAGGCTTTTTTGTACGGATGTAATGAAGTCTGCTGATTCATCCATGAGGATATCTATTTCTCCATTACGCGTCAACCTGAACGGATTTGCTGTCAGGTTTTTTTCGGTTGGAAAAATCAGATCTAGATTATTTATGATTAAATCTTCCAACAATACAAAATGATGTTCTTTACTTTCTTGCGTTTCAGCAATATGTAATCTCTTTGGGACACTTATCAGCCTTCCAAATTTTTCGGTTGGAACATCGAGCAAGATGCAAAAGTTCGGAAACTGATTATGAAAGCCTGAAATGTATAGGGTTACGTGTAGGTTCTCGATTGTTATGCTTTCAAAACCGACTTTGGGAACTCTTATCGATGGAACAATGGCTGCTTTGAAAAAATCTCTCAAATTTTCCTTATCTTTTTCAGATAAATCTTTAAAGTCTGTAATGTAGATTTCTTCTTTTTCCAAGGCTGGGATAAGTTCATTTCGCCAGCACTTAGAATGATTATCAATTAGCGGAATTATTTCCTTGCGTGTGGCATCGATTTGCTGGATAAAACTCATTCCGTCCATGGATTTTTCGTCTGATCCGGCTTTGATTTTTTTGACCAGCCGGGCAACTCGTGTCATGAAGAACTCGTCGAGGTTGCTGCCGCAGATTGCGATGAATTTGACTCTCTCCAGCAAGGGATGCCAAAGGTCAAGTGCTTCCTCGAGTACCCGTCCGTTAAATCTTATCCAGCTAAGTTCCCTGTTAAGGAAATAGGTTGGGTCATCTAGTTTTCGCTGGCTTGAGGCATCTTTTGCATCAGAATTGGGGTTGTTTAGTGCTAACAAAAGTTCTCTTCCTATCGTTTATTTTTGTGTGTCAGAACAGACAAGTAACGCTTGTAGTTTATTCAACGTAGCAATCTAAAAAAATCTTTGCCATCGTAGTATATATTCTATTAACGGTCTCGTTTCTTTAATGAATCGTGGGTTTCTGCGCATTTGGCTTTGCGAACCGTAAATATTTCATACTCAAAAAGTGGAACTTTTTTGTTCATTCTAAGCATACCTGCCTTTTAATTAGCCGAGCTTATCATTAAGGGCTGCGAAAATAGAATATATAGCAATAAATAGTCTATGTAGGAAAGGTTAAATCCCGCTCTATCTGTACTAAACAATATGAATTCTTTGACTCTTAAAGAAAGCGGCTTCGCCGAATTCGTTCCCATTAAAGGTCTATCCATTTCAGTTCTGCCAAATGATAAAAGCAGCATTTTAATTTTAGCTGACTCAACACTTACTGGCAAACCGGCCTCTGATATTTTATATATTGGCAAATCAAAGAAACCTTCTAAGAGAGTTTTGGGTGGGTACCTAGCTGGATATGGGGGAAAAACAACCCGAAAAATCAATTCAATGCTTCTCAATGACGGGTATCTTGAAAAAGTCACAATTAGCTGGATGATAAGTGAGGATCCAAAGTTATCACAACAGGAACTTCTTGAAAAATTCAAGAAAGAGCACGGGGAATACCCTTCATGGAACGTTTCAAAGAAGGTTCCATCAAAACCTCAGCCTACGCCGAAAGTAGCACCAAAAGTTACGAAAGCTCGTCCGACACGTAAATAATCCTTAAAACCCTATTTCCTTTTTGATGCTGAACTTGCCTACTTGTTAGTTTTTTTGTAAGAATAGTGTTTAATTAAATCTGTGGTTGACCATGGCAAGCAATCCTTCGCCTCAAAACCCAAAAATGTAGCATATTTGTAGATTGCAATCGATACTTTTTGCTTCTATTTCCATAAACTCGGGAATATACCCATAGTCGCCACCATACTTGTCAAAATCAAAGCGTGCATCCCCAAGAATGTAGCTGACTCTGTGCTTTTGCATGCTATCAATTACCGATAGACCCAAGTTTTCCAATATTATCTTTCATGGTTTCAAAGTTTGAGACTTCGACGGAGTATTCTTCCGCCGTCTTGGCTGTTCTGGTATAGGTAACTTTCTTGAAGGTTAACTCAACCTTTTCCTGTTCTTTCCTCAGGCGAAGCACGTTTTTTTGCTCAATTATTGTGCCGTTCTTGAAGTCGTAGAGGAGAGTTAAGATTTCGTGATCGAAAACTTTTTTGGCGCCCAAACCCATGAGGGTTCTCTCGAGCTTGGGGCGGTCTACTTCAAGGATCTTGGCTTCAATTTCTTCCATAATCAAGATTTAGCTTCTTTGTAGTTAAGACTTTTCTCATGGTTTATTGATATTTGTTTTGTTATGGTTCATCAACGAAATAGGTGGTTTTTATGTTTGGTTTCATGCGTATTGGATTGATTTCACAGTTGCATGGCTAGTTTTCTTTATGACTTGATGGTTTAATCCGCAGATAGGGCAGAATATTATTTCATAGTTGCCAAAGATTTCGGGAAAAACATTGAATTTCTTTTCGCATCCTATACATTTTATTTGCAACATTTTCACCTCATTATGACCTTTGCCATTAGGGTTTCGTTTTGGCTAAATTCAAATGATTCAAGTAAAAGTGTGGCGCCTTTTTGAACTGTTATGAATTCTATTCCGCACAATGGACACGAGACTAATTGGTGTTCGCCGACAAGATCAAATTCAAACCTTTTCATACATCCAGGGCACAAAAAAATTATCGTCTCATTTGATATTTCCAGGTTTAATCTCCCTCTAAAACATAATTTGCCCGGAATCAATTAAGAAAGACGTTTGTATTCTTTAGTAACTATATAGAAAATTGTAATGATTTTATATATTTAGCTTCTTTGGAAGTTTTTGTTCTTTATTTCGTTTAGAACATTTTCTCTTGGAGTAGGAGACCTACAGGAAATACTGTGATTTTCTTGTTTTTGAGTTTGAGCAGTTTTTGTTTTATTGTTTTGCTCCTTTAGGCTCACTGCGTGGAGGCTTCTGTCTAAAACGACCAAGTCGTAGTCGAAAATAGTGAAGTATAAGTTTCTTATATCATAGATATCTGTGATTAGTTCTTTTGCAATCCACTCGTGTTTTTTGTAAATCCTGACATTGATCAGCAAATTACCACTGAACGCATTAGATTGACCTCATGTTTGGCTGGTTAACCTCTTAACACTCATAGTTTTGGAGATCGCGTCATTTGCTTTTTTGCTATTTGAAAATGAAACATTAGTTTAGTTCCATGTTTATTTTGTTATGTTACTATATAGATTTCTTAATAACTATATTCTATTTGGAATTATTACATAAGAAACTTCCGACAACACTTTTTTAGGTGATATAACTGAAAAAGGAGAAAAAGGCTGAGCGCGAAGAAAAAAATCAAAACGAAAAACCGTTCTATTTTCGCCGAATTTAATACTTTAGGAGTTAGAGGGAGAAGATGAACGACAAAACGAAGATTAAGAATTGTAATTCGGCATTGTTTGATTGGATGTTAGCTATCGATTTTGACCCAGTAGAATGCAAATGTTCGAGAAAAAACGCCAATTTGATTGCTGACATTCTTTCTTTCTAACTCAAGTCAAATTTGGCAGTGTTTTAATAAGATAGTTCTAATTGTCAAGGCTATTTTACAGTCAAATTTATATTCTAATGATCTAAATGAAGTACGGCATATTTATCCAAAGTTGAAAATGTTGATATTGCAAAACGAATAACCCGGTTTTGAAGATTAAGAGTTGATGTTAGGGGTTGGAAGCTTACCAAACAAGCAAACTAACCGTTTCCGATTTTTGAAGCTCTTCTCCTTTCTTCTTGAATAGGGATTAACTGTTTGGAAAGCCAACATACCCTGAAAGCAGTGGTTCACCAAGAAACTTTCACTAAATAGCCTTTATAGTGTATTAAGCCTTAATCATGACTATATAAAATATGCTGGGTAACCCTAAAAATGTCCCCGCTCATAGTGACAATGAGGAGAATGAAAAACGATAAAATCTTACTCGCTAAAACCGCGTTCAGTTTGCGATACAGAAAGAGACCGCAGACAGAATAAAGACCCCTTGTATGAAGTAAGCATCGATTAGGAAATGGGACTATTAGTTCTATATAATCTATTTTGGGAGCTTTTATGATCAACTAACGGTGAATTAATTGATACTTTGCAGAGTGATTCGGTATGCCGAAAAGTAAACTTGAAATATACGTTGATATTCTCAAGATCATATCTCAAAATTATTCATTTGAGACCAGCAAGATTGCAGATGCGCTTAACATAGGTGCCAAGGATCTGAAAATGTGCTTGACCTTTCTTGTGAAACAGGGCTTGGTCGATAAACGAAAAGTTTGCAATTACAGAGTGGTGTATTTGATTACTCTGGAAGGCGTTAACGTCCTTAAACACTTCAATGAACTAAAAGTGCTTCCTGTAATTTGAGAAATCAAAAAATCTCAAGATTTTTGTAATTTTCCAAAAGGCAGTTTTCTTAACCCACAAGCCTTTTTCTTGAATTAGTTTAAAAGAATTATTGTTTCTTGCGCCAACTGAATTCCCTTAAAGAATTCTTAAGATGCCCAATTAGAAAAACTATGTTCGAATGATCAATAAAGTTCTATAGAGTATACGTTGGGAAGCAATATTAGGTAAATCATTGATTTTGGATTCTTTTAAGTGTCTGGTATGTCTGACTATCGTTTGCAAGTCTTTTTTGAGCCTTCTGATAAGAGTTCTTGGTCGAGGAGGTATCGTTTTGCCGTTATCGACCCAAACAAACTCAAGGGGTATCCATCAAATTTTGTTTGCGTTTTACCTAAAAAAATTGTTGACCCAGGTAAATCTCTGAGCGAGTTTGGCAGGATATTTGGCGAGAAGAGTGCCGAGTTGTGCTAACAATTACTAAGGGAAGCTCTTGAGCAGCAGAAAGATGAAAAAGTCAAGACTGAATTGGAGAAAAGGCTTAAGCTTCTTGAGTTGGAAAGGCCTGTGTTGATTTGCAGTTCACGTAACAATGAATTTGAAGAATACAGCAGAATAAAGTACTAGCGTAGACTTTGCAAGGGTTGTCTTGAAGCGAAATTTCGACAAACCAAAAATTAAAACGGGGTTCTTCCTTGACTGATAATATAGCATATATAGAGAATATGCTGGGTAGCTCTAAAAGCGTATTCATCCATAGAATGAATGAGTGAAACAAAATGACGAAATCTAATTCACCAAACCCGCGTTCAGTATGTGACACAGAAAGGGACCGCAGGCAGAACAAAGACCCCTTGTATGAGGAAAGTCTCGATTAAGATTTCAGGTCTTAGCTTCTTGCACTAAAGCGGTAGAACGTAAGTGGCTCCAATTGCTTTAGGTTTCTTTGGAGGGTGTTATGTTTTTAACAAAATGTCTTGGTTCTTTAAGAAAATTCTCATTAATTAAGCCAAAATTTGAAGTGAAGGCTACAAAGAATCAAAAACTGGAGGGTATGATTTAAGATACTTAGAAGCTATACTGAATTGGACAAAAGAAATAGCGAACAGATAGGAGAGATTCGGTAGTCATTTTGGCGTATTAATGACTTTTTCTGGGTCAGCGAAATAATCTACTATCCAGGTCTTGATTTGGTCTCTTATGCGACGAAATGCAGCAAGTTTTTCTTCCTCAGTTCCCTCGGCTTCTGATGGGTCTTCAAACCCGTGGACAATGTAGTTTTTTGTTTTGTGCAATTTGGCATTTATTATCAACGGTCTACCCATTGTCATTGGTGATGAGCAAAGTGTGCACAGTATTTTTGCACTGCTCTGGCAGACTGAAACTGCAAGGTCGATTTCAGTTTCACCAAATTCGTCTAAGCCTTTGGAATACTGCTTTGAGATGTCTATTCCTATTTCTGCCATGGCTTTGATTGTTAGCGGATTGATTTTTGTCGGGTTTGTACCTGCACTATAACTTTCATATTTATCGTTGTATATGAATCGTAGGAACCCTTCAGCTATTTGTGAGCGGGCAGAATTATGGGTGCATATGAAGAGTATTTTTGGTTTAGGCACAAAATAACCTCAGGTTTTGATTGGGATGTTTCGTTCGTTTAAGAAGTTTTTGATTTGTTCGTTGATTTGTTCTCTTGTTTGTCTGAATTTGGCTAGTTTTTCCTCTTCAGAACCAACGATGGCTGCGGGGTCCTCAATATTCCAGTAGAGTCTTGTTGACGCTCCTGGAATGGTTGGGCAGTCTTTCTCTGTTTTCTGGCAGAGGGTTATGATTATTCCGAAATGTTGACCTTTTGCAATATCCCAGAGGTCTTTAGGCTGTTGTTTGGAAAGGTCGCTGCCAATTTCTTCCATTACCTTGAAGGTGTAAGGATGGATTGGTTGGGGTTTGAAGCCTCCACTAAATACCTCAAAGTAGTCTCCAGCGTATTTTGTTAGTAATGCTTCAGCCATTTGGCTTCGTGCTGAGTTATGGCTACACAAAAAAATGACTTTGGTTTTAGTCATTAACACACCTTTATCTTTTTACTATTTGAGTTTTCGTCCTTGAAATATCTTCGTCTTAACCAGAAGGCAACGTTAACCAAGCTTATCATAACAGGAACTTCTATTAGCGGTCCAATTACAGCCGCAAATGCTTCCTGTGATGCTAAGCCAAAGACTGCGACAGCAACAGCAATAGCTAGCTCAAAGTTATTGCTTGCCGCTGTGAATGACAGTGAAGTTGTTCTTTTGTATCCTAACTTTGAATAGTAACCTATTCCGAATGCTACAAAGAACATTATCAAGAAATAGATTAGAAGAGGGATTGCGACTCTGACCACATCAAGAGGTAAACTTACAATGTATTCGCCTTTTAGAGAGAACATGACCACTATTGTGAATAATAATGCGATGAGTGAAACGTGGCCAAGTTTATGCATGAGTTTATGTTCTAACCACTCTTTGCCCTTAGTTTTCAAGAAGTAATATCGTGTTATAATCCCTGCGAAGAAGGGTATGCCTAAGTAGATTGCCACTGATTCTGCAACTTGGGTCAGTGAGATATTCACGATTGTGCTTGTTCCGGATATCCATGAGCTAGCTATTGTTATGTAGAAGTAAGCAAGGACTGAGTACATTACTATTTGGAAGATAGAGTTAACTGCAACGAGGATTGCCGTCCATTCGTTGTCTCCTTCTGCAAGGTTATTCCAGACAATGACCATTGCGATGCAGCGTGCTAAACCTATGAGAATTATGCCATTTCGGAGTGCTGGGTAGTCTCCAAGAAACAGCCATGCTAAGGCAAACATAAGCAATGGTCCAATAATCCAGTTCAAGGAGAGGGATTCTGCGAACATTGTCTTTGCGCCCTTAGACGAAATTATGTGACGCAAGTCCTCATACCGAACACGGGCGAGAGGAGGATACATCATCAGAATAAGTCCGATGGCAATTGGGATTGAGGTGGTTCCGATGCTAAGAGAACCAATGAACGTTGATGTATTGGGATAAACGTAGCCAATAAGAACGCCGCCAAGCATAGCGAGAAATATCCAGATTGTCAAGAATTTGCTTAGCCATGATAGGTGAGTTTTAGGTTTTTTACTTTGCATGTCTGCAATTGGCATGGCAAGATGGTATTCATAGCAATATTTAAATATTTATATTGACTTACTCGATTTTATGGCTTTATTTAATGAAAACCAAATCAGGTTAAAGGCAAAGGTATTCTATGCACTTTCAGACCACATTAGGCTTGAAATTCTTGAGTATTTGCGAAGTGGTGAAAAGTGTGTTTGTGAGATTACGCCATACCTTAATCTGCTCGCAACCAGATTGTTTCAAGACATTTCAGGATTCTCAAAGACTGCGGATTAATTAAATGCCGAAAGGACAGCACTAAGAGACTCTATTCGGTGGTTGACCACAGGGTCTACACAGTTGTAGATAGTGTATCTTCAGAGTTCACAGAATTTTTGAAGGCTGAGATTATCAAACAGATGACATGCGAATGATTCTAAGCTAATAACACTTCAGTAAACCGGAAAACCTTGTTTGGTTAATATGTAGATTATTGGTGCAACTCTTAAGAGGCATAAACAACTTCGCTAAGCTTGCCGAGATAGCAAAGCAACAGAAAAAAGCTCGGCGGACCAGCGTCCAACAAGCCAAGAACATATCTCCTATACTCCCGCGTGCTTGTCCATCTTGTTAGATGTTCGGTTCGCCGAGAATCCGACTAAACCTCCGTTTTGGAGTTTAGTTTTTTGAATTTGGGCATTATTCAGGATTCTGTTTGCATTTTCATAAATATTAAGTATTAATAAACTAACAAGGCTTTTCGACAAAAAATGACCATAGACAGCCAATTCAACCACCGAATAAGCCTACTCATCCACAGTTTGAGCTTAAGCTGTCTGGGCGGCGCCATCTTTCTTCACATCCTGGTCTTCTCAAACATCCTCAACAAGGAGTCTTCAAAGCCGTCGAAACAAGCCCACCTATCCTGATGTCTGAAATAGCCTTAACCGCATTCGCCGTAGCATACTTCATTTAAATATGCCAAAAAACCATCCGAATCAAATCTAACCCAAGTCAACCAAACTACCCCCCACTTCACATACCCCACACCAACAATCCAAAATCCAACATAGAAGTGAAAAAAAACCAAACATTCCACAACCAGACACAAACCAAAAACCAATCAGAAATCAAAAAGCAACCCAAAACAAAACCCAAAAGAAGTGCAACCCCAACCCCCCACACCCACACAAGAAGAAAACACAGATTATCCCTTAACCCTTAACCAGGCTAAATCGACGTTTATAAACAGCTTGATTGCAAGTACCGTGGTCCGTGATTTTGGTCAAACTTTAGAGTAACCTTCAAAAGCGACATTTCAACACTCCATTGTTTAATGATACCTGTTCTGAATGTTAATTGGCAAAGCCTCCCCGCCGACTACAGCCTTAGCGAGCGCGATGCGGATGTGCTGGCGCTAATCGAAACCGAAGACTTAGCCACCTTCACATTTGATGGACTAAAAAGAAGAACAGGTCTTCACTCAGAAACGCTTTCCCGGATCTTAAATAGACTTGAACAAGAAGGCATAGTCAAAAAAGAGCGTGAAGGCTACCGAGTAACCCCAAAAATAACCGAACTCAAACTCCGTCAACCTCAAAAAGAAACCCCAACAACCCCCCTAATACAGACTTTTCTGCCCTCAGATCTAATGACCCAACAACTTATCCTATCACTAAAGGGCAAATGGTTTGGTATGCTAAGATGGCTCGGTATATCAGAAAATAACCAGGGTATAACCCTTAAATGGATCACTGAAGACGGCGCTATCCAAATAGCTGCAAACATACAAGGAACAGCCCTAAACATCGAAGCCAAATTCTTAACCAGCAACAATGTAAATGTAGCGTTGAAAGCTTCCTACCAGTTAATGTCACTCATCGGTAAGCTAGCTATATCCTCACAAACCACACAACATGCCATAGCAAGAAACGTAGGCTATTACGGCGGTACCATGATGACCGCCTAATTTTTGTGACTGACTTTGTGGGTTCCTTAGTCAACAAATACCATTTTGTCTTTTACTCTTTTGGAGAAAAACCAAATGAGTCAACTAACAAATCCGTTAGAAGTCTTAAAATCGCTCTCAGACGCAACAAGCACCTTAATCAAGAAAACCTCTGAATCGGTGGTGAGCGTAAAAGCGCAAATGTCACGTGGCACAGGAGTAGTTTTGACCAAAGATGGCTACATCGTCACCTGCAATCATGTTCTTTCAGGATGCAATTCCGTTAAGGTTGGACAGGGCGAAAAAACTGTCAACGCAAAAATCGTCGGCATCGACCCTTACAACGACGTAGCTGTTCTCAAAGCAGAGAAAGGCGAATTCACACCCATCGAGATGGCGGATTCAGAAAAACTAAGCGTAGGACAATACGTCCTAGCGTTGGCAAACCCGTTTAATCGCAGTCAACCAACCGCCACAAGTGGCATGGTAACCAGCGTAAACAGCACCATCCGAGGCTGGAGAGGCGCAGCACAGATGGAAAACGTCATCGCAACAGACGCCCAACTAAACCCAGGTTTCAGCGGCGGACCACTCATCGATGTCCAGGGCAGACTAATTGGCATAAACACCGCCTACGTCTGGCAAAGAGGCATAGCCATCCCAGCAAACAAAGTCAAAGGCATCGCAGACCGCCTAATGACTGGGAAAATCGCCCAAAGAGGATACCTCGGAATAATCGCCAACACAGTCGCCATCCCAGAAGAAATCGCTGAACAAGCAGGACTAGAACAAGAAACCGGTGTTATGATCTTCTCAGTCGAAGCAGGCTCGCCAGCACGAAAAGCAGGCTTAGCAATGGGAGACGTGCTCGTCAAATTCAACGGCAAACCAGTCACCGAATTCTACGACCTACCAAGACTGCTCTCAGAAGACGTCAACGACAAAGAAACCCCCCTAACCATCATCCGCAGAGAAAGCCTCATCCAAACAACAATCGTCCCAACAACTCACGGAGGCGAAGAAGATTGATTAACAAAATTCCATTAGAGATCGAACCACCATCACCGATGCAGCCACCACCACTCCGAAGAAAACCATTCATAATCCCACAACTCGGCAACGCTAGCGCAGTTGCTCCAGTAGCTGCTTTCCCCTCAATTTTTGATTGAGGAGAGAGCAAAAATTTCTTTTTTCCTGTTTTCTTATATTAGGCTTATAAGCAGATTCTAACAATCCAATAGCAAGGTAGTTTGTATGCATGCGGGATTAGCTTTCGTTGTAGGAATTTTAGTAACTCTTGCGGCGTTTCTATTTTTCGCAGCAATTACAGGCACAACCTACTATGGATTAGCCATTTCAGTCGAATTAACTCTTGGAATAACCCTAATCATTGTTGCTTTGATAGTGGCGGTAATTTTCTACGTGGGAGTTAAAGCCCAGTTTATAAGAGTAAAAACAGGAAAAGAAGCCTTAATCGGCGCCACGGGTACAGCAACGACCGACCTAAAACCCAAAGGCGAAGTCCGCGTCATGGGCGAGTTTTGGGAAGCCACCGCCAAAGAAACCACAATAGCTGAAGGCCAAGCTATAGAAGTTGTTGGCTTGGAAGGCATGTTTTTGGTGGTTAAACCAGCCGAGCAAAAAGCTTAATTCTCCAGGACTAACATACCACTAGTTGAGGAATGAAGATTGGTTGATGTTTTAACTCCAATTATCGGTTTTATTGCTATAGTTGTTGCACTTTTTCTGTTAAGTGGAATTCGTGTGCTAAAAGAATGGGAACGTATGCCCGTTTTAAGGCTCGGACGCTACGTAGGCTTGAAAGGTCCAGGCATTATCTATCTTGTTCCATTAATTGATCGGGCACCATTAAAAATCTCAACAAGACTAGACACCATTCAATTTCGCACTGAATCCACTCTAACCAAAGACAACGTCCCAGTAAACGTAGATTCGGTCCTGTACATGAAACCAGTAGATTTGGAGAAGGCAGTATTGGCCGTTGAAAATTACTACCAAGCTACCCAATTGGCATCACAAACAACCCTTAGGGAAGTCATCGGTAAAGTTAGCCTCAACGAGTTACTTGCGGAACGCGAAAAAGTCGGAGCTCGACTGCGCGAAATTATCGACGAAAAAACTGAGTCATGGGGAATAAAAGTTACATCCGTTGAAGTTCGAGACGTAATCATCCCAGCAAACCTTCAAGACGCGATGAGTCGCCAAGCACAGGCCGAACGGGAACGCATTGCAAGAGTAACTTTAGCCACAGCCGAGTTTGAAGCTTCAGCAAAAATGATTGAAGCAGCAAAAATGTATGAAGCAAGCCCAGAAGGACTGAGGCTTAGATGGATGAACATCCTCTATGAGTTAGGTCAACAATCGCAGACAAACACCATTATGTTAGTGCCAGCGGTTATGCCTGAAGCTGGTTGGCCTCCAGTTGGAACCTATGGATTCAAAGACTTAACTAAGGCGCAACTGGAAAACGCGGCAAAGAAGAAACCAATTCCAAGAGAGGAACCCCTGCCACCAGCCCCATCCGAGGAAACCTCCGAGTAAGAAGCTTTTTCTTCTTTTCCTTTGATTCAACAAATTCTCTTTTTATAATTTCGAATTTGCTTTTACCGCTTTCACCGTACGCTCAAGCACTAACGTGGCTGATTCTTGGTTTGGCCAGCCCCCCAGTCCGCAGTCAGGACCCGTAAAAGTCATCCGCTCCCCGTATTTCTCTTTGGCAATCCGGAACCTCTTTTCAATTACATCGACTGAATCCACCAATTGTTCATTTGATGGTTTTGTGATACCTTTCTCGTAGAGCTCAGCCCAAATGGAGTCGACGTCTGTTCTTGCAACGCCTACGCGGATTTGTTTGTCGGCTTTTTCTAGTATGCTCTTTGGGACCGCTTCAATGTTTTTTGGAGAAGCGGCATATTCAAATGATAACACATCAAGACCTTGTACAGCAAGTAAATCGAATATTCCCGTAGAGAAGTGGAGATGAATCTGCTTTATCGGTCCCTGAAAGTTGAAGGCTTTTTGCAGAGTTGAACAAACCAAATCTGAGGATGCCGAGAGGTTAGTATGACCAAGGCTGGGTTCATCGATTGATATTGCCTTGGTTTCAATGTACTTGTTGTTTAGGATAGAGTTTTTTGCGAAACGATTTATTGTTTGAGAAAACCCATCTAAAACATCAGGAAAAGCCGTTGTTCCGACCTCAGCTAAATACTGCTCGATCGGGCCAAAAATTGAAACACGCAACTGGATCTTCTTGCCAAACTCTTCGCTCAAATGTTTGGCTTCTTGATTGAGGACGTATATTTCTGGCAGAAATGCTCTCTCTTGATCAACAACAAAAGAGCCATGTTCCATCGCTTCATGTACGACATCGCCGACCTGTCTGATTCCGCTGTAATGCTGAGGAAAATTTACTACATCTAAGCCTGAAGAAATCTTTTTCCTAAAAGAATCAACAACCACTGAACAAAAGTTTTGTTTAATAAACTCGTCTTTTGAGGGATCTTCGCCGCTAATTATTGCTTCCCTTGCAAGTTCATACGCCTTGCTGTAAGTTTCTCTTTTAACGTTTGCTGGCAAAGGAAAACTGCCTATGTCGTCAACTAAAGTGTCCATAAAGTATTATTGACGGGAGAAATTCTATTAAAGCTATATCCTACCAACAAACCGCTGAAAGGTATGATTGCAATGTCCGAATGTGTATTCTGCCAGATAATCAGCAAAGATGCACCTGCAAGCATAGTCTACGAAGATTCCCAAGTGATTGCTTTTTTGACAAACCGCCCAGTAAATGAGGGACACACCCTAGTCGCTCCCAAAAAACACTTTGAGAACATCTATGATATTCCTGAGGAAGAAGCGGCTTACTTGTTTAAGATTGCCAAGAGGGTTGCTCATGCGGTTAGAGACGCGACGGGTGCTGAAGGTATCCGTATTGTACAGAATAATGGTTGGGCGGCAGGTCAAGTTATTTTTCATTTACATGTTCATGTTATTCCAATGTCTCCAAATGAGGGTTTTATTCATGGCAAGGCTTTCCGTGACCACACAAATCCACGAAACGCTGAGGAGTTAGAGCAAGACGCTGAAAAAATAAGGCAACGCTTCTAAAAAAGGGCAAGCTATGCTTAGGATTGAGGTTTTCTGTAACGTAATGAGTGCAGTTTTTTCTGAACAATAGAAAAAGCAAGTGTTCCATTGCTAAAGAATTAGGCACACCTATAAAAGGGTGAAAAACAATCATTGCTCTATTCAAAAAGCTGGATAATACATGACTCAACAACCCAACGAGCAAAACAACAATAATGAATCATCCCCTCAAATAGAGAAACTTTTAATCGATGACCTCTCGAATTTTCAGTTCCATGCTGCATACGTTGTTTATGAAGATGCTTTTGACAAAACAAGCGATGCAGAATCTAAAGAGGAATTAAACCACAATATCCAAGATTTGAAAGATAACAAAATATCCGCTGAAACCTTTTATGGAAACGTTTCTCGCTATAGAAAGCTAGATACACCACGGCAAGAAAGGTTCTCAATGCAGACTCAACGAAAGAAAGACTGGCGCAAGAAGACTCAGCGACAAGAACGAATCAAAAGACACAAGAAGTAGGATAGTAAGTTTACTTCTAATTTTTGAATTTCTTAATTAACTATTTTTGGCTTTTTTTATAATCTCGGCGGTACTGAATTAGAAAAAGAATAGTGTCAAAACTGATCAAACACTTGAAGAACCAGTTTAATCGTGTTTAAACATTATAAACGGAATCCTTAATTGGCGCTCGTTATCTGAAAGTTAAGCTTATAGTACAAAGGGGTTACAATTGAAAACACAAGACATCGCAGTCATAGGTATTTGTGCAGCGCTTTATGCCATTGTGGGAATCTCAACAGCAAATGTAAATTTTTTTGGCATAGGCTTTCTACCTGCCGTCGTAATACCTGCAGTTTTCGCAATGTTGTATGGTCCTTGGGTGGGCGGCATCAGCGGAGCAATTGGTATCTTCATAAGAGACATGTTTGTACACGGCAACGCCGCTTTAAGTTTAGTAGCTGGGGTCCCACCGAACTTTATTCTCTTCTTTCTAATCGGTTACATCTCTTATCGAAACATTAGCCTAAAACAAGCCCTCGCAGGAGTAATAGTGGCGGCGGTTGGATTACTAGCGCCCACGATTATTCTTCTTCCAGACATCACAGCATATACTGGACTATCAACCGAAGTGTTCTTACTGTCTTTCACACTAACATTCATTCTGAGTCTTGCTATTATTGCTGCGGTTGCAGTTCGCTGGAAGGAATGGAGAAGTTACGCCATCGCAGCCGTAGTAGGGCAAGCTGTGGGAGCAGGTTTACTTTCAATTACTGTGTGGGGCGTCAGTCCTCTTTTCCTATCTTTCTTTGGAGCGCCCCTCTCTTCATCATTAATTTTTCCAATATTCGTTTGGACATTCGCCACCGAACTTCCATTCATTTTGCTTGCAGGTCCACCTATAATCAAAATTTGCTACAGGGCCTTCCCTAGCTTGAGACGTAAGGAAAACCAAGGGACAGACCTTGAAAAAAGCTAAAGCCTTCGCGCCAGCAGCAATCTCTAGCTTCTTTGAAATCCACGACACGCAAGATGGAAAACCAATTGTTGAATTGGAGAAAGTTGGCGCGATAGGTGGAGGGTTTGGTCTTGAAAAAGGCGTCACAACAACAGTAACCGCAAGGGAAGCGCCAAAAAACAGCATCAACATCTTTATCAATTCTAAACCTGTCTCAGAAGCAAAAACCACAAAAAAGGTAATAGAAACCCTGCTTAACAAGATAGCCACAAAATACATTGTTACTGTTAAACACCAAATCGAAGTGCCCA
The DNA here is from genome assembly GCA_963835475.1 of Candidatus Bathyarchaeota archaeon. Lineage (GTDB taxonomy): Archaea > Thermoproteota > Bathyarchaeia > Bathyarchaeales > Bathycorpusculaceae > Bathycorpusculum. The sequence continues at coordinate 22,965 of CAWIFU010000011.1, read as the reverse complement.
TAGGAACAGGCTTCGGCACAAGTGCAGGAGGAGCATTGACCGCAGGCTTAGCATTCAGAGAAGCTTTAGCATTGCCTTTAACGTATAATCAGATTGGCAAAATCGCCCACGTAGCCGAGATCCAGTGTCTAACCGGCTTGGGCACAGTGAGTTCGCTGTCTTTTAGTGGTGGTTGCGTGCTTGTGGTTGAACCAGGTGCGCCTGGCGTTTGCCAAATTGACCGTATCCCGCTAAGCTCCCGAGTATATGGTTGGTTGCGGGCTTTTGCAAATCAAGCATTCCAAAAAAATCCATTTTGTCTTCGCCGGAGAAAAAGCGGGAAATAAACAATTACGGGAAAAAAACTTTAGAAGCCATTTTAAATGAACCTAGTTTGGAGAATTTTCTGGATTGCTGCTGGGAGTTCTCACAAAAAGCAGGGTTCGCAACTCAAAACATCCGCCAACTAGTATCAGCCGCAAAAAAGGCCGGTGCAGTGGGCGCAGCCCAAAACATGATTGGAGAAGCCGTCCACGCGGTAGTACATGAAGAGAACGCCGACTCGGTAGCAGAAGCTTTTAAGCAAACCTTGCCCCAACAACAAGTAATAGTAAGCAAGATCGATTTTCAAGGCGCAAGGCTAATAAAATGAAAAAATTCAAGAAGATTGCAGTCGGCGGAACATTCGATGAACTCCATAGAGGACACAAATCCTTACTTGACAAGGCCTTCGAAGTCGGTGATAAAGTTGTCATTGGCTTATCTTCTGATGAATTTGTCTCAAAAATGGGCAAACCCCACGTAACCGCATCGTACTTGGAAAGATGCAAAGAGCTCGAAGCTTATTTCAAAGAATTAGGCTTAACAAAACGAGCAGAAATAGTGGCGTTGAATGACCCTTTTGGCTTAACCATTTCTGGAAAAGGCTTGGAAGCCTTGGTCGTTAGCAAAGAGACTTTGAAAACTGCAGAAAAAATAAATGAAAAACGCCAAAACGCCGGGCTTGAGCCGCTACAAATTGTTGCGGTAAACATGGTTCCAGCGGAGAACAATTCACCGATTTCTACAACTCGGATTCGCAGCGGAGAAATCGACCGAAACGGACACATGCTAAAGAGCACGCAAAGATAACTGTTTTTTTGTTAGAGTATTTCTCCTACAACATTAATCGGTTTTGGAATCAACGAGGTTAAATCTTCCAGCTTCTCCCTATCAATCGTTACTAGAATAACTGTTGCTGGGCCAGCTGATTTGTTCAAATCCAGCCCCGGCACCTCACAGAGTTTTAGTTGTCTGCCTACACCATACGCCATCATTCTTGCTTCACTGGCAATTCCAAACCCTCCAACAGGCCAAATATCATGGACATACTTCCTCTGGGACAATTGGGTGACGTTTTTGAGATCTGCTATTTCTCCTCGCCCTTCCGCCGCTAAGACTTCTTCTCCCACTTTGGGTTTTCCAATAGCAACGATTAAGTCTCCGGGGCAGGTTTTTCCAAGCCTTAACTCCTCTTCATTCGCAAAACCCACTACAGTCAATCCAGCGCCTGTCTGAACAGTATCAAAATTATCCTCTGTATTCTCCATTACAACTTGATTTGGGTCAAGACCTATGCTCCTGGCTTCACGCTTTATGCCCTCAAGAATAGAATTTCCTGTTGGTTCCTTCTCAACACCCAAAGTTACCGACAAAAGAAGTGGAAACGCCCCCGTCGCAGTGACATCCATCAAGGCGACTCTTGCCAAGAACTTTCCCAGTACATGTCCATCGACTTTTACTTTATCCATTTCTTTTGGTCCAACAGCACCGCTTGAGGTTGAGCCCGCTACGATGGCGTGGCCTGTGGGAACTTTCAAGATTGATACGTCGCCTCTTCTTGTATAGGTTATTTGAGCGGGTTTTACTTGGAAGCTCATGGGTCTTAGCATGGTGCCAACGTTTTCCGTTAAATGTATGTATATGGTTAATGCTTGACGCATAACCTCTGAGCGGGTGAGGTTGTGCTTCTTGGCTAATTTGTCTATGTCATGAGTTAATTTGTCGGGTAAGCGTACGTTTATGATTTCCATATTGGTCACCGTGTAATTTGATCGGAAGAACAACAAGGTAGATGTGCAGAGTTGCTGTTCCATTGCATTACTAACTTGTAATACTTGGTTATTACGCTTGAATTCTCTTATTCTTTGTCCTATTCAGGAAAGGGATAAAACGGGTGTTAATTTAGGTTAAAAATTTAAGGAGAATAAAGAAGGAAAATAAAAGTTGAAACTTTAGAACTGACGGAGCTAAGTTTCGAGGGGCAAACAAAGCAGATTATGTTTTGAAATAATAAGATTTCGTGCTTAGTTTTCTCTTGGAACGGAGTAGCGCAAGTGTTATATGCATCAAGCTATAGAAAAAATCAAGAGGGTTCAAAACTGAAAAACAAAATTCTAGCTTTAAGTCTTCTACTCATCTTAACAACCATGATAATAGTCTCATTTTCGCCTCCAGTCAAGGCTGTAGGTGAAGGACAATGGATAACCACCTATAAAATTGAAGATTCATCGGGGCAACTTTTAGTTCAATACGATCCTGTTTCCAACTCAACTAACATTTTAGCCCCAGTATTACCTGGAACCGACATCAAAGTAACATTCACGGTCAACGTAATTGCACTAGGCGCAGATACACTAAGACTCTCAACAAGCTTACAAAAATCCACCTCAAACCCCAGCGGCTACTGGGATCTGCAAACCGCAACGTATGACATGGGCTCCACCTACAATCCAGCATCACAATCTACAACTTTCAAATGGAAGGAGGGAACATTTGACATGGTTCTGTATGGTAAGGTTCCAAACAGCGCCTCAAACGTCGCCCAAACTGTCAGCGTTGTCAGCCTATACAGTGGTTCCGGTGGAACTGCTCTTGACCAAATAACCGTTCAAGCCACCAGCGCAGGATTAGCCAACTTTAACGTCCTCTACGCTCAGCAAGAAACAAAGCTGAAAACACTCAAATCCGACGGAGTTGCACAAGGCTACCTCGACATTTTCACAAATGTTCTCAACGCCTCAAGAACCATAGCTAACGCAGGAGATGTCACCGATGCTATGGCTCTCTTAAATGGACTCAACACTTCTAATGCGCCGGTATCTTCAACGATGGAAACCTTGTTCCTACCCATAGTCGGTGTACTAGCGGCAGTAGCAGTTATCTTCGTAGTATTGTTCCTAAGAGTACGCGGAAAAGTTAGCTACTTCCAACTTGTAGTAGAAGACCAAATCAAAGACTTAGAAGGCTTAACACTCAGAGCCTCCAAAATCGACAGAGCAATGTCCTCAAACCTTGAATCAGTCAAAGACAGACTAAAAAGATTAGTTGGGATGTGATAACCTACGCGAATCTACCAAAACAGCGTACAGTTGATTGGGCTTGGTTCAGCAGGCACCAACATCGTTGAGACTTTCCTAACAAACAAAAAAACCAAAGAACTAATGGAGAATGACCTAACCCGTCTTTCTCTTTTAGCAATAGACATAGCTGACCCAGAAATTAGAAGTCTCCAAGAAACCAGCGAACAAATAGTCCGATCGATGATTAAAGCAGGCATTCCACGCGAACGAATGCGGTTAATTGCTCAATCCGTCAAGTTTCCCACTGCTGAAGCCATGTTTGACTTCGTCAACCAAAAATATGGTGAATACTTAATCAGTGAGGGGTCAAAACTTGAAAACTTCGTCCCTTGGCTACAAACAACGATGGCTATTCCACCAATGGCAGGCGGCGCAGGCAGAAGAAGAGCCTTAGCCAAAGCCATCTACGCATTAAACTACTACCAACTCGGCATCATCCGTAACTGTATCAACGCTTTCAAAGAACAAGCTCTTTCATCCATAGTCACCCCGACAGTTGTGTTGACTTATGGACTTGGCGGTGGCACTGGAAGCGGAATCTTCTTTGACTTTGCAAGACACCTGCGAAAAGTGCTAGGTTCTGGTGTGCCTATCATAGCCTTCGTTATTACTCCATGCGGCGGAGATGACCCTCCAGCAAAAGGATGCTCAGCCTTTGTAGCTATGAACGAACTTTCACTGTTACTCAATAAAGACTACAACGAGTATGTCACTAAGACATTTGGAGAAGTATACCGAAACCCGCTCAACGCGCTAATTTATTTACCCTTGTTACCAGCCTTCTCAAAGGTCGGTAACATTGTTAGCGCCAGACAAGAAATGGACCAAATGGTCGTTGACCTCCTCTATGTTTTGATGGACTTTGACCTCGCAGATCTGTTAGGCGGCATAGGCACCGAAGTGGGACTTACCAACAATTCAGCGCACACTTTGGGCATGACTAAAGTGATGTATCCAGTTGAAGACTATATCATGGCTTACAAGCTAAACTTTGAAGGAATGCAACTGCTGCAAGAGTCAAGAAAAGAAAAGCTTGACATTCTCGACGAAATCAACAACGTAATCAAAGTGGACAGCGAAATTACCCGAGAACTCTTCAAGAATTACCTCATAAAAACAGGCACCTACAACGAAGAACAATTCGAAGAAAAACTAAAAACTACCATAAACAGTAACCCTAGATTAGAAGACGACACAATTCTACACGTAAAAGGAACAGAGATACAAGTCAAAAACTGGCTCGACGACATAATGAAGTTCCTATCCACCATAAAGCTCATGGGCAAGATAGGTCCCATCGAAGAATCCATCATTAACTTGACACTACGCAAAGACGGCAACAGAAAACTCGACAACCTAGAAGTCTTACTAACAACCCTAACAAAGACCCACTTAGAGTTCTCTCAACGAAAAGCAATAATTGTTGAACGCTTAAACCAGCTTATTCCAAGTTCACAAGTCTTTACTTTACGACAAAAGAAAGTCCTCGAAGACCTCGTTAATATAGCTGAACTCGCAGAAAAATCACTTACCATACTCAAATTTTACGATGAAACCCGATACCTAACAGACGCATTAATGCGGTACTACGAAGTACTACCAGAATGCAAAGCCGAACTTGAAGACTTAAAAGCCATCCAAACTGAACTTGGGACAATCTACCTAATAATTCAGCTCATGCTTAGAACACCAGCTGACGAAGCCAAAATGATCGACGAACACTTAACTTACGTTAACGAAATCTTAACCCAGCGCATGCAGAAAAGAGGCAACTTCGATAACGAAGTCATGAGAGTCCAAGAAATCAAGAAACGAAAAGAATTCGACAAAACTAAAATGGAGAGGCAAGTCAGAAAGTTCCTCAGCAGCAAACGATATGCCCGAGAGCAACTGTTGAATATCGATAGAGAACTCAAGCGAGTAGAGCAGGAAGAAGCTTTTGCCATCGAGAACCTCGACAAAGTCGACAGCACAATCAAACTCTACGAGAAACTATCCAAACGGTTCGAATTGGTTTCAGACTACCGAAAACGACTAAACAAGATTGTTGATTTACACCATGAATACAACGCAAAGATCGATGAAATAGGTTCACAAAAACCCTACTTCGTAAAATCAGCTGACTTAACAGAACGCGAACAACTAAAAATAATTTTCAAAATTCTCACTGAACAAGAAGACACCCTTACACGCGAAGTAATCTTCAAGCACATTCTCGACATGGACCACTTCAAAGACTACATGAAAAGCGTTATCCGAGCTTTCAAGACACCAAGCGTCATGGGATTCAAACCCACCTACAAGACCGACTACATCTGGGTAACCATCTCAACCCCACCACACATGTGGTCCGAGGACCTCTCACAAGAAGTCTACACTGCACTAGCAGGATATGTAACCAGCGAAGTCTCAAGAACAATCACTGTACGAGTCATCGAGTCAAGAGATGCTTGGACAACCAGAGTCATGGTAGTCGGCGGACGAGGCAAACCGGAAGACATGGAATCATTCGACGAAATGCAACTGCTATACAACAAATCCAGCGATTTCGAAAGATACCTCTCACGCTCATTCTTACTGGAGCATGGAGTACATGCAAGCAACATCATTAAAGGATTAAACGGCAACCACAACAACGAGATCAATAACAAAAAGTAAAAACTGAGTTAAGCAGAAGTTTTTTCATTCTGCTCATCAACCTTTTCCATTTTCTCATTCTTATTTGTAGATAGTTTTTTGGTTCTGCGTGTTCTCTTCGGTTTGGTAGTCTTTGGCTCTTCGGCAATAATTGCAGGTTCAATGGGTACTTGCGGCTCTTCTACGATTTTCGGTATTTCAACAGCTATTGCTGGCGGTTCTGGAGTTTTCATTTCTTCCGAGGTATTCTCAGAAGTGGATAGGTTTTCTGTTTCTTTAATGACTGATGATTCGGTTTCCACTTTTACTTCATTAATATTCAGAGGTAAAGCTTCGAGCTATTATTGGCTGTTCTTCACATTTGAGTAATTCGGGCTTGGCAGGTTCCTCAATTTTGAATTCAATACGCCAATCTTCTGTCATCAACCCCTTCTCGACTGCCTGATTCTTGAGCGACTTAACTTTAGTCTCCAAATCAGACAGCATCTTGGCAGTGTCAAAGCCGCCGACAAAAAGTACAGCATCTATCCTGTCGCTCATATCTTGAGTATAGATGGGTTCAGTTATGTAGATTGATTGAAGGACTGTTTTTTCCTTAAACCACTTTGTTATCTCTAACTCGATTTTTCCCTTTGAAAGTTTATCTTTCAGACTCAAAGGCATCCGCAAAACGACATACAACAACGATGCACTTGACAAATCAAACTTCAACAATGGTTTCAGCAAAGCAGTGTCCAACATGTTTTCTAAAGAAGCATAAATTCTGTAACTTGCACCAGTAACGACAATAGGAGCGAATAGTTTCGTGTTGAAAGTCCTAGATAACTCCGAGATTTCCTCAACAAGTGACTCTTTAGCTAAAAACAGGTTCAAGAGGTAATTTGTAACAGTGTTTCCTTTGATTAGTTCACCCTTTCGGTCTACGCCTTCGTAGGTTTCAACTTGGTCTCTATCCATAAGCAGAACTGTCGCAACATCAGATGCCAAACACATTTCTAGCGCAGCTAGGGCATTGAAGTGGGAGTCCGTAGGCTGTATTTTGGAGGGCAAGATCGCAATAGATAAAGAATCGATACTTGCATCCTTGAATTTTCTGATCAATGTTGGCATAGAAGCGCTGCCGATTCCATCCCAAATCGACGAAAAAATTATTGCTCCGGTGAGTTTTTCAGTTGTTTTTTTTGTCAAACTCTCGATTATTGAATTGTTCTTGGAAATGGTTGGTAAGACGTTATACCAGAAGTGTGTGTCGATGTGGTTGTCTTCAAATCCTAAAACAAGATTTGGGCTGTAGCCCTTTGGCAGCCATTTGTAGATTTCTTCGCTTGATTTTTCAATCAAAATCGGCATAGAGTCTTGACTGGTTTCAGGTTCTTTTAGGAGGGTTTTTATCGGGTATTCGCCGATGCAGACTATGGCTTGTTTGGGCAGTAGTGTTTTTAGGGCTTTGATGTGGTTTTCTATGCTTTCCAGCACGTTAAAAGTGCCTTTGCCATCATTCATCCGCGGTACCTACATAAGCTTTAAGAAGAGTTTACCTAAAATAAGGTTTTAGGTAGATCGAGTGAAGAAGCCCTCGCTTAAGATTTCTGGTGTAACATCGTGGTACAAAACCACAAAGCAGAAAAGAAAAGAAAAAGAAGAACTGGAACGGAACCTAGAATCTTCCTCACTCAAAATGTTTACTTTTCTAATTACTGCTATTGCTATGGCTTTGGGGATGTCTTATCTCCCAATTTTTCCTCAACCGTTGCCAATTTTATTAGCAGTTTTGGTGGCTTTTGTCGTCTATAAAAGTCCACGTTTAGGAATGCCCATAGGCGGTGCCATTATCGGTTTTGGATTAATGTACCATTTAGCTGAATTATACTTCATCTCGTTTCTCGGCGACACACCGGTTCGCGTGGCCTTTGTTGTTGTTTGGCTGGCGTTGTTTGTAGCTTTACCCGTAACTTCCAATCGATACAAAAGCGCTCTCGCGATCGACTTTGGAATATTGTCGGTCACAATGCTTTTCTTCGCGCCCCTATACTTCTTGGCTATCCCGTTGATTTTGGCTTCAGCAGTTTACTTCAAAAAATACGTCAGTTTCACAGTTGTTTATTTCGTGCTACTTACCGTTCCCCTGCAGATCATGCAATATTACACTTATGTGGTAAAACCAATTGTTCGTTCGGATTGGTGGCTTGAAGCAGGCTCCAGTCCGCCTCTTCTTGTTCCATTAACCTCGATTGCTAAAGATATTAGCGGTTCCGTGGATCAATTTCGACTCTACGACATGTCCAAAGTTGTCTACGATATAGCCGGGCAAACCACTTGGATTCCTGATTGGCCTGGACGAACCATCGGCGATGCGGTTACTCAATACCGTGATTCTATTCCGGGTTTGCTGATGTTTGTCGTTATAGTAGTTGGACTCGCTGTGACGCTTATGTTTTTCACAAGAATGATGGTTAAAGAAGGCGTCATCGGCGCTGGAGACAAGTTTTTCCAATGCTTTACTGCTACAATTGCGGCTGCGGTATTCTTTGTTTTATTGAGTGCTCTTCAAGTGCCTTTGGCGTTTACGGCAGATGTTAGCGCTATGACGATGGTGCTCGGGATTTTTGGGACACTTCTTCTTACAATTCCTGTAATGTTTATAGATACTTCGCCAAAACAGACTACGTCGTTCTCTGAGGTTACACGGAAGGCTCAAGCGCTTAAGGATAAACTGCGCCTTCTTGAAGGCCAATTGGACAATGTGAAGGAAAACATTCCAGTGATTGTGAGTGGTCCTGAAGGCAAAATGTTAGTTATCAAAGATTCGGTCGATGAAATGCTCAAGAATATCCTCATGCGAGCTTATGATCAGTCAGAATTAGACATGAAGCTTCGAGAGATAGCTAATTTGAGTAAGGATATCGATGCTATAGAAACTGAACTTAACACTATACTGGCGGAGTACCAAATTTTCTCCAACTGCCAGTTCTCAGATTGGATGGGCAAACTCAAAGATGCAGGCTTAGACATCAAAACCACAATGAAATCTGCCTACCAACAAGAGATGCCGCTGGAACAGAGAATCGAAGCCATAAAACAGGTTTTAGACGCCGGACGAACACTTACCAAAGAGGTGATCGGGGTTGCTGAACCAATTTACGCAATTATCAAACCGTTGTATGATCCTTCTCTTCCAGACAGAAGCCGGGCCGTAGAATTCGCCCTGGAAAAAATGGTCAAGAAAGAAGCGCCTTGGATCGCTATTGAGGCATTATATAATTCGCTCAATAACTGGAAGCGTCAATATGGTACAGAAATTAAGGCATCCATGACGTACTTAAGAAGCTCGTTAACGCCGATAGCGCTTCTAAATAGTCAAAGCGAAGATTTAGCTCCTGTTTTCGGAGAGAACACTTCTAAAGTTCTCGGTTACGCGCAGAAGGCTGAGGCAATGAAGGCTGCTGCTGAGAAAAGAGCTGAGAAAGTCGAGCTGGACCTTTTAGACGTTATAGCCTTGAAGGATGATGTTCAAGGTTTCATCAATATCTCGAATGACATTTTATCCATGCTGTACACTGGATTAATCAGTCATGAAGAAGCAATCGATCGTTTATTGCCAACCAAAGATTATCTTTGGGAGAAAAACTCAAACCTGCGCGAACGCCTAAAAAAAGTCACTGAAACCCTAGCGGCCCCTTCAAACTACAAAATAAATCAAATAATGGAAAATTTACCCCAATATCTCTCGTATATTGACGAAGCAGTACAGACTCTAGCAGTTTATAGCGAACGCAAAGAGTTCCTTCTGAATTATCCTTTGGCAGAAGCTGCCATCGAAGAAAGGCTAAAGGTGAAAGAACAGCTTTTACCGCAGGATTTACCGTTCCCACCAAGGTTCGCCGCCGAATACTTAAGACTCTACTATACTCAGCGGTTTGGCGAATACGCTTTTGATAAGGACAACTTTGTGTTAACTAAGAGACCCTAATTCTGGTTGCCAAATACCAACTCTCAAAACCAAGTTACAGACTTACGTACCTACTTGGTCAACCACTTTTTATATTTCAATGTACTCATTATTTTAACAGGTAATTTTGAGGAATACAAATGGCTTTTTTTGTTGACCGTATTGATGCTGGCAATCGTTTAGCTTCGATTCTAAAGGATTTTTCTGGCAAAAAGGGAATTGTTTTAGCGATCCCCCGCGGAGGTGTAGTCGTGGGTTCAGTCATAGCTAAATCGCTTAACTTGCCTCTGGATGTGATTATTCCACGCAAGATTGGTGCTCCAGATAACCCTGAATTGGCTATCGGGGCTGTAGCCGAAGATGGAACCGCAATTCTCGACAACCACCTAATCAAATATCTTGGTGTCGACCGAGAATACGTAAAAGAAGAGACTGAAAGCCAAAAAAAGGAAATTGAGCGTAGATTAAAACTTTACAGACATGACATATCGTACCCAATCCTCAAAGGACTTGACGTTATAGTTGTGGATGATGGTATCGCAACGGGATCAACCATGAAAGCAGCCTTAGCTTCGGTAAAAAATAGAGGCGCCGCCAGCATTACTGTCGCGGTTCCGGTTGGTCCACCCTCAACCATTGAAGAGCTAAATAAAATAGCAGACCGGGTCGTGTGCCTCTACACACCAGAATACTTTCAAGCTATCGGACAATTCTACAAAGATTTTTCTCAGACCACCGATGACGAAGTAATAAAACTCTTGAGTGAAAGTAACCAAAATATTTCTAAAAAGTCAAAAGGGAAGGTTGTCGAATGATTCATCAACAAACAGAAATGAAAATTCCAATAAGCTCCGTGATAGTTGAAGGAACCTTAACTTTGCCTCCTGGTGCCAAAGGGGTTGTTTTATTTGCCCATGGAAGCGGCAGCGGTAGGTTTAGCCCAAGAAACAAATATGTCGCAAAAGAATTCAACAAAGCAAAAATCGGAACGCTACTTTTTGATCTTCTCACCCAAGAAGAGGAAGAAACAGACATGGTAACCGCCGAGTACAGATTCAATATTCCGTTATTGGCAAAACGTCTTATCGGAGCCACTGAATGGCTTAGAAATGACCCCCCAACAAAGAAGTTAGCTTTCGGGTATTTCGGAGCAAGCACGGGCGCCGCTGCAGCTTTGATTGCTGCTGCAAAACTACCAAGCGACATTGCAGCTGTTGTTTCGCGAGGAGGACGCCCAGACCTCGCAGGAGAATACCTTCCAAACGTTTCAGCACCAACTCTGATGTTAGTGGGTGGTTTAGATACCGAAGTGATTGAGCTTAATCGGGAAGCGATGGCTCAAATGACCGCTGAAAAAAAGGAACTGGTTATAGTTCCGGGAGCAACACATCTGTTTGAGGAGCCGGGAACTCTAGAAGAAGTGGCTAAATTGTCTACTGATTGGTTCCTGCGCTTCCTGCGTTAATAGCCGATCGGCTATTCGGCTTTGGGCTGCTTGATCATCTTGAACAGTGCATAGGTCTCTGCGATGTCCGAGGTGTAGAGAATGCTGAACGCTAAGACTGATTCCAAAGGCACGTTCATGTAAACTCTTTCCTTAGAAACACTTAGCGCCTTTGGTTCCGAGGTTAAAATTACATTTAGAATATCTCCAACCTCAAGTTCATCCCCAATTTTGTGTCCATCTTCGGATTCTTTGTCAAGGGCTATGGCTGTTTTCCACGCATCAGCACCGCCGAAATCAACAGTGAGGTATGGGTGTCCAATTTGAATTATAGCTGACATAGAGATTGAGGGCATACATTTCTCGCATTTCCCCATGAGCTCATTCATTTCTGTTTGGCTCAAGGGTACGACGAGAACCTTATGCTTAACGCTTGATTGGTCCGTTACAGTGAAAAACTGCATAAAATCACTAAATAGTTATCTTTTGGGTAACCTTTAAACTTTTTCTGATTTATCAAACCCTAGCAACGCTGAGAATAAATAAACCCTAGAAATTCTTATATTTTTAGAAAACAATTCATTATATAACGGCTTTTTAGAAGGTGATTTTTTGGCAAAAAAGAAAGGCGAACAGTACAAGTGCGATGAATGTGGTCTTGTTGTGCTGATAGAAAATCCATGCGAATGTGATGAAACATGCGAACTAGTATGTTGTGAGCAGCCGATGAAGCCTGTCAAAGCACCAGCAAAAGGCGCTGCTTCTAAGACTTCTGTTAAGGCACCTGTAAAACCAAAGAAATAATCAAGTACCCAAGATTTTTCGTAACAACTCTTTTTCTTTGTTATCCTCATAATTTTTTTTATTCTTTGATGGTTTTTACTAGTTTTATCATTTGTTCAATGATATACTCGTTTATTTTGTGTCCTTTTTCAGCAGTTGCTGCTGTTGGGTCGCCGTTGACTCCGCTCGGGAAATAGAGTTCAGGATGTGCTACTACTTCAAAGCGTGGCATCTCAGGAAAACTGGCGAAGCCTTTTGATTTGATTAGATCTGGTTTGATAGCCATCATTCGTGCCGTCTCAAGCGTTCCCGCATGCCCATCCTTTTCTGAAGCATACTTAGGTGTTAATTCTTTTGCGAAATCGTAGTCTGAGAGGACCATAATCCGAGTTTTCCTTTTTGATTTCAATGAATCGTTTTTAATTGCGATGTCTTGGGCTGCCATTCTCAATGCAACCATGTGTGAATTCCCCGCGTGACCGCTAAGTACGATGATTCGGTTGAAACCGTTTCGGATTAACTCGGACAAAATCTCGTGTACCATCTTATAAAATGTGTCAAATTCTATAGTTATTGTTCCAGTAAAATTTCGGGCTGCATTACAAATACCATATCTTAGCGGGGGAGCAACTAAACAGCCAGTCTTCTTAGATAATTCCAAAGCAATGTATTCTGGTTGAACGCTGTCGGTGCAAAGGGGCAAATGCTCGCCATGCTCCTCGACACTTCCTACAGGAAAAATCACGACTACGCCATCTTTGGCTGCTTGGGCTGCTTCTTTGGTGCTTAATTCATCGAGCCAGAGACATGTTGACTTTTGGGTTTCGTGAGGAGGATTAGGTTTTGGCATAAATGTTAGTCGGTAGCTGCTCTTTTTTAGGTTACGGAAAAGAACCAGCGAATTTTGGCGGGTCCGACGGGACTCGCAGAGTTGTATAGGAGTAAGTACTGAATTTTTTTTCAGTTCCTTTTCATTATTAGCGGATGCCCTGAGCTTTAGGAGGGTTATTTCTTGAGCATCACTTTTACTTACCTACGTCAGCCGCTTAATCGCTATACGTTCAAGGCTCCAAAAACTAGGGCGTGGGTTGAGGAGCACTGCAAGGGCAAGTATGTGCTTAACCTGTTTGCAGGTCCCACACGATTGATGGGTTGCATTGAAGTCGCCAACGACATCGACCCTAACGTGCCGTCTACGCTATTTTCGATGGATGCCCTGGACTTCGCCAAACGTCTCACCGAATTAGGCGAGTTATTTGATGTTATTTTGCTTGACCCGCCGTATAGTTACCGCAAAAGCATGGAGCTCTACAATGGGCACAAGAACAGTCGTTTCAAGCAGCTTCTCGATGTTCTGCCCTATATTTTGACCCCTCTTGGTTGGGTTATCACTTTTGGCTATCATAGTCGCGTGATGGGTGCTAGCCGAGGCTTTAGGATCCGTGAAGTTTGCCTGATTAGCCATGGTGGGGCTCAGCATGATACGATCGCATCGGTTGAGGAGCGAATCCAAGTAACGAAAGGAGAAACCAAAGATGAGCAATAAAGTTAGTTTTGTTCTAAACCGCAACCCGCCATATCTGGATACAACGGTTCCTTATGAGCGCACGAAAGCGGAAATTGAGATTCTACTAAAAAGCTATGGGATAAAGAACATTCGCTGGACTACTCTTGAAGGCCAGGATGATACTTTAGAGTTCATCATTGAAGCACAAGTGCATGGTGTTAAGAAGCAATTAGGCGTTGCAGTTAAGCCCCCTCATATTGTTATCAAAAAGAAGCTTCATGGCAAACTCGTCGAGTCTGAGAACATTAACCAGGAGTACCGGCTGTTGTTCCATTGGATAAAAAGCAAGATTGAAGCGGTCGTTTGGGGACTTAGCACAATTGAGAAAGAATTTCTCAGCGAGCTTTTAATGAAACTGCCCAATGGCCAGCAGTCAACAGTCGGCGATGTCGTCGTAAATTTGATGAGTAAAAATACCCTGGAGAGCTTGCCTTTCTATGGTTCCCGACAGAGCGAAGTTCCTCGCCGAGTAATTGACGCTGAAGTAATTTTACCCCCCGAAAATAATTTGGGAGGTCCCTAGTTTGGGTTATTTTCGTATGGGTCCTCGAAATATTCTTCAGCCTTTGCTTGAGCAGGCTGCCGCAGAACAGCAGTCGCTGGGTGCCCCTGCAAAAAAGACGTTACTTGAGATTGCAGATTTGCTTGTTCGTTGGGCGCCTAACTTGTATAGCAGCTTCAGTACCCCAAGCTATTCTGACGAGGAAAAGATTGCCGCTAAGACGTTACTGAAAAAGAATGGTTTAGAGAAGCTTGGGAATTTGAGTCCACGATACAAGAAGGCCACTTTAGAACTTATAGAGAAGTCTACAGCTCAAGCGGATTAACTTTAGGAGCTGTTTTTTTTGGTTGAAGCATCCGATAACACCGCCAACACCTCTACCAACAGGTGTTGCAACAGTTGGCACTCCTCAAAGCCCAAAGGCATAGAAGCACTAACATATCAGATTATCGATGCTTCAGAAGTTGAGCTTAAACCATGTGAGATAGCCCGAAAAATCCATGCTCCACGCAAGCCAACACCTGGTCAATATTCAACGGTTCGCTTTTTCTGCTCCAAATTGCTGCAAAAAGGCTTGATCATTCAGCCTTACCCTGGAGCATACTGCAACAAAATCACCTACGGGGTGCGGTTCGTGCCACTCTCAGTGCACAACATTAGCCTTCGAAGTTTTGTCTGCCAGGACATCAAGCATTGGGAAAAAGATGAGATTGTAGGGGGAGTAAAGATTCATGTTTGTTTTGGTTCGGAGCGCCGCAAAATCAGCGGATATCTCGCCTGTGACGTCGGAGGCATGAGCCATGACGCATGTCTTCTGGCACTTAATCGTTGGTTTGACCTAGTCAACGACCACTTAGGGTTCCAACTTAACGATTTAGAGATTTTGACTTTTGAGTGCAACAAAGACTATCATGGCATCAGGCTGGATGGCGTTCAATGCATCACCAAAATTGACCTCTATGGTATGGTTGAGCGGGTGTATCAAAAAGAGGAAGCCCTTGTTCGCAAGGAACAGAAGATTACAAAGCCCATGAGCGTAAACCGCTTTGAGCAAGCCATATCCAAGGGTTTTGCTGACACCGAAAGATCTCAGCATGCATTTGAGCTTCGTGAAGAGGTCAAACGCAATACTGAAGCTCTAAAGTACGCTAACAGTAGGCTTTTGCAGCTTGAGCGCTTAAATGAGGCTATGTTTGGCGCTCTCACAAAGCTCAACGATGTTTTAGGTAAGCTTGGAGATGTGGGCAGCCCTGTGCCACTTGGAAAGGGGCAGGATTCTGAGGAGTATGTTCGTTGATAATTATGGAGTTGATTGTGTGGGAAGTCATGAGAAAAAAAGAGCAAAGAAACGTCAAAAAGAATTACGGTTGGAACTGAAGAAATTGGGGGTTTATCCATGAGCGAGAAGAAAACGATCCTAAAGGTTCCCGATGCATACAAGGGGCTTTTGGAAGATATCCGCCTGCTAAAATCAGACGAAGCTAACCCTAACAAAATGACTAACAAGCAAAAAGAACAGGTATGGAAGAGCCTGCAAAAGCACGGCTGGATCTACCCCATAGTTACCGATTTGAAAGGGGTCTTTGGGGATGGGGAACAACGTGTGCAAGTTTGCAAAGATCATGGCGAGTTTTTTGCACCGGTGCTTAGGCTTGCCCTCTCGGATTCTCAAAGGAGGCTGCTACGTCAGACTCTTAACAAACTCAGAGGTAAGCACAACCGAGAGCTTGATGAAGCCGATTACAAGCGCATAATCGAAGCTGGCGAAAAAGAAGATTTACAGGCGTTGTTGACGGCGATCGGCGAGAAAATTCCTGAAGATCTAGGCGGACCTCGTGAGGGTTCATTGTTGATTCCTGAAAGCTACGAGTTGGTCATTGAGTGCAAAGATGAGACTGACCAGAAAGCCAAGTTTGATCAATTAACTGCTCAGGGGTATTCTGTGAGGGTGTTGAATCTCTAATGGACTTCGACTTCTATAACACCTGGAATGAGCCTGACAGTTTCCGAGCCCAAAGCGTTGTTGGCAGTTTCACCCTAAATGATGTTAAGTTGCAGAAACACTTCAAGGGATCCCTACCCATTGAAGATGACGATTGGCAGGTAGGCATAATTGTTGGCCGCAGCGGATCTGGAAAGAGCAGCATCGCAAAAAAACTGTTTCCCAACGAGTATATTACTAATTTTGATTACCAGGGCAAATGCATCCTCGACGACTTTCCGCAAGAGCTTAGCACATCAGAGATTACCCGTATGCTCTGCAGTGTCGGGTTTGCTTCTCCACCTGATTGGCTGAAGGCTTACAGTTGTCTAAGCCAGGGTGAGAAGATGAGAGTTGACGTTGCAAGGGCACTTTGCCTACCGCAGAAACGCATTGTCTTTGATGAGTTCACCAGCGTCGTGGATCGTGAAGTTGCAAAAATCGGATCCTACGCCATCAGCAAAGCGGTTCGTGCACAACATGGAAAGCAGTTCATAGCTGTAACCTGCCACTTTGATGTCATTGATTGGTTAGAAGTCGATTGGGTCTATAACACAGACACAATGGAGTTTAGTCGAAAAAAAGAAGTCGGCCGCCCGTTGAGCTCAAAGTTTACCGGTGCGGCAATTCCATGTGGAAGAGCTTTCGGCAATATCACTATTTGAATGGGAAACTTGGAGCCGGAGTACGATGTTATGTTGCCGTCTATAACGAGAAACCTGTGGGTTTTATTGCGATTGTCCATACAAGGATGAAAGCCAATTACTTCCGGGTGAGTCGCCTCGTGGTTCTGCCCGATTACCAAGGAATAGGCTTAGGAAAACGGCTACTCAATTTCATTGCTGAGCTCTACACTTCCCAAATCAACCTGCCATTCTATTTGGTTACTTCGAATCCTCAGCTTGTTCGAGGCAACTTGGGTAACTGGCGTGTGAAGCGTGTTGGGCATGGCACAGCTGGAAGCGAAGACACCAGAATAAACTCAGAACTCACCAAGAGCAACAGCAAACGACGCCTAAGCGTAACCCTTCAGTACATACCTAAACAGAAATCAGGAGGTCCGTAGTGCCAAAATACTGCAAAGGCAAATGTGGCCGCAAGATTTCCTACCAAAACCAAACTGGTTATTGCAAAGAATGCTTTGGCCGTTTCATTCTTAGCCCCAAAGGCGCTGATGCAAGCAGGAGAGATTCATCAAAACAAAAATAATTTAGCATTCAATCTAAACTTGCTTGGGAAAAGGTCATTGCTTCAAGTATGCTAATATGTCATCCATGAGGGCAGAGTAAAACTATTTCTTTTCCCAATGTAATAACTTACAATTGCTCCAATAAGAGGTAAAACCAAAAACAAAGAAATCCATATTTCTCCGCCGTAATGAGCATAAGCTAAGTTAGGTTCACCCAAAACTTTCGCTATTAAGATTACGGCTATTGGACCAAAGAAAGCAATAATTATTCCTGACATTACGCCAATAGTAGCATAAACTAATTTGACTCTTTTCTTTTCATCTTTTATGAGCAAAATTGACCCATTCTGCACTCTGTAACCCAAATATGCTAAAATCATTCCACCAATAAACCAAAGAGTGTAAATTATTAATCTCCCAAAATCAATGTATTTGACGTAATACAACGATAAAACGCTAATTAGGTAAACAATCTGAACGATTCCCGCTGCAGTCCAGAATTGCTTTTGCCTTTTCCGTTTTAGTGACTGGTAATCTGCCTCTGGAAACTCCATTAGAAGCTTTGAAGCTAACTTACCTTTCTCGGTTAGCAGATATTGCCCAGACTCATTTTTAGTGATCAGACCACTCAGAACTTTTAAATGGTAGTTGAGCAGTCCCGTGCTTCCTATTTCAGTTGAATCCATTAACTCAGTATAACCCAAGCTTCCTTTCTCATTTAGCAAAGTGATTATTTTTTGCCTTGTTTCATCTTTTAGAATCTTGTGGAGTGAGGTTAAGCCTGACATAATTGCTAATTGATTATGGATGGATTTAGGGTTTGTTGACTATTTTTTTAGTCAAGGCTTTTTGTAGGCATGGCTTAGTGGGTTTTCGATGCCTTCCCTAAAAGTTAAGTTAACGTTGCATTCCAATAGATTGTCTTTGAGTACAGGTTTGAATTGCTTTTAAATGGTTGGTCGTTAAAGATTATATCAAGTTTGCTTCCGTATTGCTCAAGAGCATTATTGACTTCGGTATATTGCTGATCTGAAAAATTATCATTATGCCATATTCCCCATATTGAATCGTTGATTGAACGGAAGCCGAAACCATATCCATTAGGGAGAGCATAGGCAACCCTGTCGTTTGAGTTGTCTTCTCTTGAGTTACTTTTAGCGTATTGCCAAAACTGCTTTATTGCATTCAATTGGTCGTTATCCAAGATTCCACAACTTTTGCCATCGCTGTTAAAAACCACAACATAACTTGCTCCATTATCATAGGCTAACTTCATATCACCATAAAGTTGGGTGGCGTTTTCAAGGTAAGGTGTGTGGTCGTAAGTCCAAGTTATCATAACACCCCAATCCTTATTCTGAGTAGTAGCCGCACCTCTGCATTGAGAAATAACCATTTGTCTACTATTATTCCAACCAAATTCTGAGAATACCGTATCATATCCACCTGCATAATCGAACCAATAAAGCCCATAATCTGAAGTGTAAAGCTTGACATTTGATTGGTTACCTATTGAAGACAGAGTGGTTTTCAGATTATTTACGAAGAAGTTTGCAGCGTCAGTACAATTTAAAATAGGATTTAAATTCCAGACTTGTTGGTATGGTACAAACTGTGAAATGTTTCCCTGATTAGTTATAACCTGACCGTTTTCATCAAAAACTTTTCCGTTAGGGTCATAGATAAGCGTTGTATCTGTTGCGTAAGTAATCGTACCATTGCGATAGTAAACAGTTTGGTCAGGTATCACAGGTGTTCCATTTATCGTTATATTAGTAACCGTGGGAATTGCATCATGGGGAGTAATCGTTGAAATTGTTGTTGTTTTGGTTATTGTTCCTGAACCAATGCCAAATTCATACTGAGTAGAAATTGTATTCAAACCCGTCCCTGATTGGTTACTGAATGATATGATTACGTCAGAATTCTTTGATATGCTAACGCTTGTATTATTATCGTTAAGAAGGATATAGGGAGAATCAAGCATATGACCAGCAGGTTCATCATTAAAGTACAAGCCAAGAAAGTGATTTCCCCATTGTTCTGCTATGCTGAATATCGTATTCAAGTTATTTCCTAGACTGTTGGTGCTACCGCTTATGATGACATTTAGTCCTGACTGGACTGCATAATCGCATATTTCTTCTGAGGCAGAAACGTTATACATTAATGGTCCTGACTGCAAAACAAACAAGTTAGTGTAATTCTTTATATTGTCAATTAGTTGTTTAGCCTCATCAACTGAGTCACCGCAGTAAGTTACCCCGACATAAAATGGCTTATTGTTGATTGCAAGAGTAAATGGAGATTTGTATGTCTCAATCGCTGTAAACGCTGAGATAATAATCACGGTTACTATTACAAGCGAAAGGACTATTGATAATCGCTTTTTCAATCTGATTGTCAGTCTTCTCTTTCTTGAATGTTTTGCTATCAATATCAAGGCTATATTTAACGCTATTCGCTATAAAACCACATTGCTGGAAAAGGTCTATTGATAGGGTTTTTCTAAGAAGGAGTTTGTTTTGTTTCTTTGCTTCTTTGAAGCCTATAGATAAAATACATGTTTATTGCTATTGCAGCAAAGAAAAGCCAAAAAGGAAAGTTTAGCATCAAAACATGACCGCCTATTCCCACCAAATTGCCATTGACAAAAGTATATGCATGTGAATCTTGAATATCAAAAGGACTCCAACGAATATAACGAAGGTCGTTAGGATAGCTGTTCAACTCGCTGCCGATTTGATATTCACTTAAAACAAAAAGCAAAATCAATAAGGCGTTAACCAAAATGATTAGCTTAAACTGTTTAGACATGGCAATCAATATTTCTATTTGTTTTGACCTTGCTTAAAGATTTTATTCTAAAGACGATAATGGTCTATACACCTTGCTTGGGATAAGGTCATTGCTTAGTGTTAGCACTCTTTTGAAGCCTATAGAGGAAGTAAATGTTAACAACCATTACTACCCAAAAGAAGTAGAAGCTAAAGTTAGGTTCAAGTACACCAATAGTAGAACCTACATCGCTAATTTCTTTCATATTAACGAAGGTCAAAGATAGAGGACTCCATAAAGCAGCGTGTCCGTCAAATCTGTTAATAAAATAAAAGTAAACATAATTGCAGATAAGAAAAGATGCACCTAGCACAATGTTGACAGAAATCATTAGCTTAAACTGTCTTGACATAGCTATCCATTGCCTCATAATTATTTAAGTTGTATAAAAAGATAGAGAGTGGATACACCCAAGCGTGAGGAAAAGGTCTATTTGCTCAAGTTAGCGGTTTTTGATGCCTTCTAAAAAGCAAAACTGATGCGATAACAACCGCTAAAAGAATCAAAGCAGCAACTAAAACTGTTGAAGTTGGGAACGGCTCTGTTTCTGGCATATGCGGACCAGTATTGATGGTTGGGATTGGAGAGGAAGTTGGACCATAATTAGGTAAAGTAACTGGAATTGGGGACATAACAGGATTGTTATCTTTATTGTAGGAGTCTATAATGAATGGGGTGTCACCGATGCCATCTCTATTAGCGTCTGTCCCGTTATAGTTACTCCAATAGTTTCGGTCAATAATATTAGTTGAATGACTACCGCCCCATGTAAGATAATAGTCTTCATTAGCAGAAAACTGTATGGTGTTGTTAACATAGTCATTATTTGATATGATGTTATTGCTTGAACCATAAACGGATGTTCCACAACCTGAATTTGAGATGTTATTCCGCATTATTGTGTTGCCGTTTGGATTATACCATCTTGGTGGGGAGTATTCTGCTAATAGTCGGATAGCTACATCTTGACAGTTTGTTATGATGTTTTCTATAACCATATTATTGGAACTGCCTGCTCTAAGCTGAATTCCCTCTGTGCACAATTCGATATAATTATTCTTAATCAAATTGTTATTTGAATAGCTCAACTGAATAGCTGCCGAAAGCCCGATTGATTGAAAAATGTTTTCTGTTATTGTGCTGTTTTGTGAACTTAGCAATACTATACCGTATTGCGAATTTGTTATTTTGTTTCCTGAAATTTTAGAGTTGTTTGCAGATACTGTTATTCCTTGCCAACCATCATATATGGTCAAGCCTGTTACGGTCACATTATCTCTTTCTACCTTCAGACCTGCTGTAACATCAATTATGGTTCTATCCCTATCTTCCCCAATCAGCGAAACCGATTTATTTACAACTGGATTTTCAACATAAGTACCAGTCTTGATGTAAATGGTATCACCTGCATTAGCGTTATTTATCGCATCTTGAATTGATGGATAATTATCGGGAACAACAATCGTTGTTGATTGCGCCTTTACTGTAGCAAATGGAATCGCACCCAATGACATTAGAAAAATGAGAGCAATTGCTAAGACTGAACCTTTGTTCATACCATCCATCCTTTCAATATGTTGTTAGAATGCATGAATGAATATAAGGGAATTCGTCAAACTTTCTTGACTAAGCTAGAACTGACAGTTAGCAGATTTAGTCAAATTTCTTGACAAACAACAGGGACAGTATACACCCAACCGTGGGAAACGGGTCTTTATCGCTTAAGGAAGCGGTCTGTTTTGTCTTGGAAATTTTTTAAATCATGAGGTACGTGCAAGGTTAGGACGGTATGAGTATGACAATATTTCTTGTCAAAAAAATTCAAATTACTAACATCATACAATAGGTATATGCATTCAGGTATTGAACCGCTTACAAAGATTCTCAAAGACCCAACACGAAGAAAAATTTTGCTATTGCTAAATGAGAAAAGTAGTTTGACTTATACAGATTTAATGGATGATATGGGTTTTCTGACAACTGGACTACTAAATTACCATTTAAAAGTTCTCGGAGACCTTCTTGCAAAAGATGAAATAGGGCATTATGCGCTTACAGAAAAGGGAAAAATTGCATCAAAATTGCTATTAGAGTTTCCTGAAAATAAGCCAATTGAATCTCAGGGTAAGCCTAAATGGTGGCGAACCTTTTGGATAGGGGTTGGTGTTGTAACATTAGCCTTTGTAGGTTTAAATCTTTTAATGTATTTTTTAGGCTATATTGGCTTTTCAGAACTATATCAAAACATGCTGTGGGGCTTCTCAGCTATTGGTATTGCATACATGATACAGCATATTTTAAGAGATGTTCTTTCCAAAAAAACAAAACTTGTCATAGCTAAAATTGTGTACATTCTTGGCGGATTGATGCTCGGTTTAGTCATTGCTTACTTTGGGGTAGGCGTTACGTTGAGTGCCATATCAAGCGTTTATGATAAAGCGTTTGCACCTCATAATCTTCTTTATGATTTCTTTTGGAGTGTGTGGTATCAAGGCTTTGCGACTTTAATAGCTCCAATCTTAGGGGCTATTGCCATGTATCATTATGGTAAAAGAAGACGATTTCAAACTCCAAACTATAACCCTGATTTTTAAGGAAGGCTATATTGGAATTCACTTTATATGCTTGCTTTAGGAAAAGGTCACTGCTTCAAGTTACTGGTTTTTCGATAGACTTCTTTTTCTTATTTCAGTGA